>NZ_JOAK01000014.1 GCF_000720455.1 Streptomyces virginiae
CAGCACCGCGCGAGCCGAGGAGACACTCCGGCGGGGCACCGCCCCACACCACCCAGCCCCGCCGGCGATTGAGGCGCGGGGCCTGGGGCAGCGCCCCAGCACCACCGGCCGACCGGAGTCGGCACCCCCGGCGGGAGCCACCCCGCACCACCGAGCCCCGCCGGCGGTTGAGGCGCGGGGTCTGGGGCAGAGCCCCAGCACCACCGGCCGACCGGAGTCGCCACCCCCAGCGGGAGCCACCCCGCACCACCCAGCCCCGCCGGCGATCGAGGCGCGGGGTCTGGGGCAGCGCCCCAGAACACCGGCCGGAGCCGGCCACCCCGGCGGGAGGCTACTCGTGGTGTTCCAGGCCGATCGCCTTCTGCAGGTCCTTGTGGGCCTGCCCCCATTCGCCCTCCTGCTGTTCCAGCAGCGCCGCGGCGATGGCGTCCAGTTTGACCTGGATGGCGTGTTCCGCCCGGCGTTCGGAGTTCTTCAGCAGGGCCAGCAGGAGCAGGGCGACCGCGCCCATCGCGTCGCCGACCAGGTGCTGCCAGCTCGTGTCCAGGTGGAGGAAGTGGACGACCAGGAAGGCAGCTACCAGCAGGACGCAGAACACGGAGAAGGCAGCGGAGCTGGTGAGGTTGGACGCCAGTTCCGCGAGCTTCTCGAACCGCCCGAGCCCGTTGTCGTCGCCCTTCTCCGCGGGGTGCTCAAAGGTCATGTTCCACGCCTGCCCGCTCCGGGCACCCCGAACCACCCGGTTCGGCCGCTTGTGCCCGAAGGTGTCGCGGCCGGGCCGAACGGCCCATACCCCGCACGGTACCGCCGAGAAGATATTGCGCCAGATTGGCCAGATGACTCCGCGCCAAACGATCATTTTCGCTCAGTAAGTTTCAAACACGATCATCCGGCGCCCGCCTCCGTCACCCCCGCTCGGGATACCCCCACCCCGCCCCTCGGCCGCTCCCGCCCCGGCCGAGGATGGCCGAAACCGCTCGGGCCCATCGGAATTGCAGCCAACTTCCGGCCATTCAAAGCGAGTTGACCTCACAGCAAGGGTCAACCTAAGGTTTGGACCAGTACTGACCAGTACTCCTATTCCAGCTTTGGCTGTTTTCGTGCTCCACTCCGCCAATCCCACGTTGCAGGGAATGAATCAAGGCCGATGTTCGCGGATCAGGATGCGATGGACGCCGGTTGCGTGACCTCGGGTCGATCGCCCCGGAGAGCGCCGCGCATCCTCGTCCCCGAATCCGTGGTACCGCGGAGAACACCGGCCCCGTGAGCCCCGGAGCTCCGGCACCCCGAAGAGGGGGAACCCCGCGCGGCAGCCCTCCCGGCGCCGCGCGTCACGTTCGCCGTCCGCCTGCCGGCCCGCACCCGGTGCGAACATCCGATCCGGCATTGAATGAGGCTGAGAATGCTTGACGCTGCCCTGGACCAGATCCACCACGAGACGGTGGTCGACGCCCTGCGCGCGCATGCCGCGCGCATACCGGACCACCCCCTGTTCACCTTCCTCCCCGACGGCGAGGAGGCCGAGCCCTCGCTCACCTTCGCGGCGCTCGACGCCAAGGCGCGGGCCGTCGCCGCGAGCCTGCAGGCCGCGCACGTGGAGCCCGGCTCCCGTGCGCTCCTGCTGTTCCAGCCCGGCCAGGACTTCGTCGTCGCGTTCTTCGGTTGTCTGTACGCGGGCGTCGTCGCCGTGCCCGCGTACCTCCCCCACCCCGCGCAGCGCGCCCGCGGGCTGCTGCGGCTGGCCGGAATCGCCGAGGACGCGCAGCCCGCGGCCGTGCTGACCACCGCCGGGATCCGGGCGGCCATCGAGACGACGGCGCGCACGATCCCCGAGGTCCAGGAAACGGCCTGGCTGGCGGTCGACACGATCGAGGAAGGGACCGGAGCGGGCTGGTCCGCGCCGTCCCCGGAACCGAAGTCGGTCGCCTTCCTGCAGTACACCTCCGGCTCGACCGGCCGCCCGAAGGGGGTGATGGTCACCCACGGCAACCTCACCCACAACACCGACCTCATCCGCACGTCCCTCGGAATGGACGGGTCCACGGTCGTCGTGGGGTGGCTGCCGCCCTATCACGACATGGGTCTGATCTCGATGATCATCGTTCCGGCGGCGATGGGAATCCATTCCGTTTCCATGCCGACCGTGGCGTTCCTGCAGAGTCCGGTGCGCTGGCTGCGCGCGATTTCGACGTACCGGGGAACGCTTTCCGCGGCCCCCAACTTCGCGTTCGACCTGTGCACCCGAAAAGTGACCGACGAGGACCGCGCGACCCTGGACCTTTCGTCCTGGCTGGTCGCGACGAATGGCGCCGAGCCCATTCGCGCCGAGTCGATGCAGCGGTTCTCCGAGGCATTCGCCTCCACCGGATTCCGCCCGGAAACCATCGTTCCGGTATACGGGCTCGCGGAGAGCACACTGCTGGTGAGCGGGGCTCCGATCGAACGGCCCTGGGTGTTCCGGTCCTTCGACGAGAACGAACTCGAACGCGGGGCCGCGGTGGCCGTGCCCGACGACAGCCCGGACGCCCGCGTCCTGGTCAGCTGCGGCGTCAGCCGGTCCCTGGACGTGGTCGTCGTCGACCCGCAGGCGCGTACCCGGTGCCGGCCGGGGCAGGTCGGGGAGATCTGGGTCGCGGGCGACAGCGTCGCGGTCGGCTACTGGCAGCGTCCCGACCTCAGCCGCGAGGCCTTCGAGGCCACGCTCGCCGACGGCGACGACCAGGGCCCGTACATGCGCACGGGCGACCTGGGCTTCCAGACGCAGGACGGTCTGTTCGTCTGCGGGCGCATCAAGGACGTCATCATCGTGGGCGGGCGCAACCACTACCCCCACGACATCGAGCGCACCGCCGAGAGCGCGCACCCCGCGGTCCGCCCCGGCTGCGTCGCCGCCTTCGGTGTGACCACGGACGGCGTGGAGCAGGTGGTGGTCGCCGCCGAGCTGCGCCGCGAGGCCGGTGACGGGTCGGACCGCGAGGCCCAGGAGGGCGTCGTGAACGCCGTGCTGCGCGCGGTGGCCCAGGAGCACCGGCTGACCGTGCGCGAGGTCGTCCTGCTGCCCGCCGGGACCCTGCCCAAGACGTCGAGCGGAAAGCTCCAGCGCCGCGAGACCCGCAAGGAGTACCTGGCCGGCCGGGCGCCGTGGAACGCGCAGCACTGAACCGCACCACCACAGAACAGCGGAACAGCACGACACAGGGGGAGCACATGAAGGACACCGAGCTGGAAACCTGGCTGCGCCGGCGCATCGCCGAGCTGGCCCGCATGAGTTCGGGAGACGAGATATCGGCCCACGAGCCACTGGCCGCCTACGGCCTGTCCTCGATCGACGCGGTGGCGCTGGCCGGTGAACTCGGCGCCCTGCTGGGCCGGAAGGTCTCGCCGACGGTCGCGTACGAATTTCCCACGCTGAGGGAGATCCTGGACCACCTCCAGGGCGGGCGGCCCGCCCGGGGCGGCCTCACCGCACCTCGCCGCACCGCCACCGCCGGCACGGCGCACGACGAGCCGATCGCGATCATCGGCATGGGGTGCCGGTTCCCCGGGGCCGACGGCCCCGAGGCCTTCTGGGAACTGCTCGAACAGGGCGTGGACGCCGTCGGCCGGGTGCCCGACGACAGGTTCGCCCGCTGGGGCCGCGGCGACGGCGGCACCGACCGCGCAGGCGTCGGAGGGTTCCTCGGCGGCGTCGGCGGACTGGACCTCGACTTCTTCGGCATCAGCGAGCACGAGGCCGCCAAGATCGACCCGCAGCAGCGGCTCATGCTGGAGGTCGCCTGGGAGGCCGTCGAGGACGCGGGGATCGACCCGTACGGCCTGGCCGGTTCGGCCACCGGCGTCTTCGTGGGCATCTCCAGCTCGGACTACCGCGACGTCCTGGCGAACTCGCCCTCGGCGGACGCCTATTCGCTGCTCGGCGGGGCGTCCAGCGTCGCCGCCAACCGGCTCTCCTACGTGCTCGACCTGCGCGGCCCGAGCCTGTCCGTCGACACGGCCTGCTCCTCGTCCCTCGTCGCCGTCCACCTCGCGTGCGACGCGATCCGCCGCGGCGAGTGCGGCCTCGCCGTCGTCGGCGGCGTGAACGTGATCCTCACCCCGGCGATCACCGAGGCGTTCGACAACTCGGGCGTCATGGCACCCGACGGCCGCTGCAAGGCCTTCTCGGCGCGGGCCGACGGCTACGTGCGCAGCGAGGGCGCCGGTGCGGTCGTCCTCAAGCCGCTGAGCGAGGCACTGCGCGACGGGGACCGCGTCTCGGCGGTGATCCGCGGCTCCGCGGTGACCTCGGACGGGCGGACCAACGGCCTGCTGGCGCCCAGCCGCAGGGCGCAGGAGGACGTGGTGCGCCTCGCGCTCGCCGGCGCGGGCGCCCGGCCGTCGGAGGTCGGCTACGTCGAGGCCCACGGGACGGGCACCGCGATCGGCGACCAGATCGAGGCCGCCGCGCTGGGCACCGTACTGAACCAGGGCCGCGCCGAGGACCGGCCGTGCGCGATCGGCTCGGTGAAGACGAACGTCGGGCACCTGGAAGCGGCCGCGGGCATCGCCGGCCTGATCAAGCTGGCCCTCTCCTTCGAGCACGGTGCCCTCCCGCCGTCCCTGCACTGCGCGGAGCCGAACCCGGACATCGACTTCGACGGGCTCGGGCTGCGCGTGCAGACGTCGCTGCGCCGCTGGGAGTCCCCCGGGGAGCTCGGTCTGGCCGGAGTGAGCTCCTTCGGTTTCGGCGGCACGAACGCGCACGCGGTGCTCGGCCCCGCCCCCGCCGCCGAATCGGACGCCGGGGCGCAGGCGCCCGCGGGCGACGCGCACCCCGTACGGCTCCTGGCCCTGTCGGCCGCCACCGAGGCGGCCCTGCGCGCGCAGGCCGCCGGTCACGCGGCGTGGGCCGCCGGGGTGGACGAGCGGGAGCTGGGCCGGGACACGGCCGCGGCGACGCTGCTGCGGGGACGCGGCGGGCCGCGGGGGCGCGAGTTCCGTGCCGCCTTCGCCTTCGCGGACAAGGAGGAGCTCCTCGGCCGGCTGCGGGAGCCGTTCACGGCCGCCCGGGGCGGGGCGGACGAGGCGGGCGTCGTCTTCGTGTTCCCCGGACAGGGCGCGCAGTGGCTCGGGATGGGCCGGGCCCTGCTGGATTCGGAGCCCGCCTTCGATCTGGCCGTCTCGCGCTGCGAGCAGGCCTTCGCCCCGTACGTCGACTGGTCGCTGCGCGAGGTCCTGACCGAGGAGGACGCCGCCCCGCTGCTGGAGCGCATCGACGTCGTCCAGCCGGCGCTCTTCGCGATGCAGGTCGCGCTGGCGGCGCTCTTCCGGTCCTGGGGCGTGCGGCCCGCCGGTGTCGTCGGGCACAGCATGGGCGAGGTGGCGGCGGCCCACGTCGCGGGCGCGCTGCGGCTGGAGGACGCGGCGCGGATCATCTGCCGGCGCAGCGCCCTGATGATGCGTCACCGGGGCCGGGGCGCCATGGCGCTGGTCTCGCTCCCCGTGTCGGACGTGCGCAAGGCGCTGGAGCCCTACGGGGACCGGCTCTCGCTCGCCGCGCACAACGGGCCGAGCACGACGGTGGTGTCCGGGGAGACCGCGGCCGTCGAAGCGTTCGTGGCCGCCATGGACGCCGAGGGCGTCTTCTGCCGGCGGGTCAAGGTGGACGTGGCCTCGCACTGCGCGCTGCTGGAGGACCTGCGCGAGGACCTCCGCGCCGAGCTGTCCGGGCTGTCGCCGCGCCCCGCGACCGCCGCCTTCTACTCCTCCCTGGCCGGGGAGCACCTCGACGCGCAAGCGCTGGACGCGGACTACTGGTGGCGCAACCTGCGCGAGCCGGTGCTGTTCGCCGACGCGGTCCGCTCGGCCGGGGCGGCCGGTCACCGGGTGTTCCTGGAGATGAGCCCGCACCCGCTGCTGTCGGTGTCGGTGACCGAGTGCCTGGAGGACGACGACCGCGCCGTGGCCGCCGTCCCGGCGATGCGGCGCTCGGACGGCCGGGCGCCCTACGAGGCGGTCGCCGCGCTGTTCGAGGCCGGGTGCGAGATCGACTGGGCCGCCTTCTTCGGCGGCCGGCCCCGGGCGGGCACGCGGCTGCCCTCCTACCCCTGGCAGCGCCAGGAGCACTGGGTCGAGCCCGGGGGCCCGCGCGCGGAGGGCACGCTGGTCACCGGGGCGCTGCCGGTCATCCGGGACCACCGGGTGCGGGAACGGGCGATCGCGCCCGCCGCGTGGATGCTCGACGCGGCGCTGAAGGAACTCAATCCGGACCGGGTCGGCGGGTACGGCCTGAGCGACGTACTGGTGACGAACTCCCTTGCGGTCGCCGAGGGGGAGGCCCGGCACGTGCGGGTCTCGCGGCGGGTGCGCGCGGGCGACGAGCCCTACCTGTCCGTGGAGAGCCGGGCGGCCGGCGAGCGGGGCTCGGCGTGGGAGGAGCACGTCTCCGCCACGTGGTCCGAGACCCCGCCGGCCCCGGACGCGGCGGACCTGTCCGCGATCCGCCTGCGGTGCCCGCGGCGCGTCGAGCCCGACGCCCTGTACGAGCACCTGGCGGAGTCGGGGCTCTCGTACGGGGAGAGCATGCGGATGGTGACCGGGATGTGGCTGGGCGAGAAGGAGCTGCTGACGCAGCTCGCTCCCCCGTCCCGGCGGACCGCGGACCGGCCGCTGCCGGCGGACGTCGCGGACGGTGCCATGCAGTCCATCGCCGGACTGTCCGTCGACGGCGGCGCCGACGGGACGTTCGTGGGGTTCGGCTACGGACGGGTCGACGTCTTCGCGCCCTGGTCGGGTCCGGCCTTCGCCCACGTGCGGCTGCACGGGGAACTCCAGGCGGACGCCGACACCTTCGACTGCGACGTGGACGTCCTCGATCCCGACGGGCGGGTCCTCGTACGGTTCACGGGCGTGTCGCTCAAGCGGATGCGCACCGGGCACGCCATGCGCTTCTTCGCCGTGGACGCGAGGCCGCAGCCGCGGCCCGCCGGGACGGACCCGACCGCAGCCGCCACCCCCGTCGTCCTCCTCACCGCGGACGCCGGCCGGTGTGCGGCGCTGGTGGAGGAGCTGGGCCGGGGCGGCGCCGAGTGCTCGGTCGCCCCGCTGCCCGGGGAAGAGGACGCGGCGGCGTTCCTGGAGTCGCTGCCGCAGCGGGCGCGCCTCGTCGTCGTGGAGCCGGAGCGCGAGGCGTTCCTGTCGTTCCTGCGGACCGCCGCGCGCACCGGGTCCGCCGCGCGCCGCGAGCTGGCGCTGGTGACCGGCGACGTCGCGCTGCCCCCGCTGCTGCGCGCCCTGGAACAGGAGACCGTGAGCTGGTCGGGGCGGGCCGTCCGGGTCGAGCCGGAGGAGCTGGCCACGCGGGAACTCGCCCGGGACATCGCCGCGGAGCTCGCGACGGCGCCCGCCGCGTTCTGCGTCCGCTACCGGCACGGGGAGCGCACCGTCCCGTCGCTGACCCCGGTCGAGCCGGCCTCCGGCGAGGCCGACCTCCGGCCCGGCGGCGTCTACTGGATCACTGGCGGGCAGGGCGGCCTCGGTTCCACGCTCGCGGTCGCGCTGGCCCGCGAGGCGGGCGCGCGGGTGGTGCTCACCGGGCGCCGCGCCGAGGTCGACCCGCACCTGGAGGAGGCGGTCGACGCGGCCGGCGGGCGGCTGCTGTACCTCCAGGCGGACGTGACCGACGCGGCCGCGGTGCGGCGCGCCCTGGACGAGACGCTGCGCCGCTTCGGGGCCCTGCACGGTGTGATCCACACCGCGGGGATCCTCGACGACGCGCTCGTCGAGTCGACGTCGGCCGAGCGCATGAACACGATCATCGGGCCGAAGGAGCAGGGGGCCCGGATCCTCATCGACGCGGTGGCGTCGGAGGACCTGGACTTCATCGTGCTGTTCTCGTCCATGGCCAGCCTGTTCGTGACGCCCGGCCAGGGGGCGTACGCGGCGGGCAACGCCACGCTCGACGCGCTGACCGGTACGGTGCGCAGCCGGCGCACGCCCGTGCGGACGGTCAACTGGGGCCCCTGGGCCGAGCTGGGGATGGTCGCCGACCCCAAGTACCAGGCCCAGCTGCTGGAGTCGGGGCTGCACCCGATGTCGCCGGAGGCGGGCGCCGCGGCGTTCCTGCGGACCCTGGGCAGCTCCCACCTGCAGCTGGCGGTCCTGGACGTGGGCGACGAGGTCGCCGACGGTCTGGTGGCCCGGTTCAACCGCGGGCACGGGCAGGCCGCGGCGGCGGCCCGGGGGCGCGCGGTGCGTCCGGAGGGCGCGGACGGCTCGGCGGCGGACTTCGTCCGGGCGGAGCTGGCCCGGGCGCTGCGCCGGTCCCCCGCCGAGATCGACACCTCGGCGCGCTTCGACCGCCTGGGGGTCGATTCGCTGCTGGCCGTTTCCCTCACCCGCCGGATCGGCGCCCACTTCGGGCTGGAGCTGCCGGCGACGTTCATGTTCAACCACCGGACGGTGGACGCCGTGGGGCTCCACCTGGAGGGGCTGCTGGGGCCGGCGGAGCCCGAGGGGGCGGACGCACTGCCCGAGCTGCCCGCGCAGAGCGCGCAGGAGATCACGCTGGACGAGGCGGAGCTGCACAGCACCGTCCCCGGTTACACGATCGTCGCGGGCCCGTCCGGGCTCGACATGCGGCTGCGGGACGTTCCGGTGCGCAAGGCCGGACCGGGCGAGGTGGTCGTCGACGTGCAGGCCGTCGGCGTCAACTTCATCGACGTCCTGGCGACCACCGGTTTCCATCCGTTCCTGTCGGCGCCCCCGTTCGTCCCCGGGCACGAGGTGGCCGGCGTCGTCCACGCGGTGGGCGAGGGCGTCGAGCACGTGCGGCCCGGTGACGCGGTCATCGCGCTGACCCCGGACGGCGGTTACGCGGCCCGCGTGACGACGGCCGCGTACACGGTGGCTCCGCTGCCCGAGGGTGTGAGTGCCGTCGACGCGGTCTCCGTGCTGATCAGCGGTCTCACGGCCATCGCGTGCCTGGAGCGGGAGGCGCGCGTCCACCCGGGTGACCGGGTGCTCGTCCAGGCCGCGGCCGGCGCGACCGGTACGGCCTGCGTGCAGCTGGCGCTGCACCACGGCGCCACGGTGTTCGGTACGGCGAGCACGGGGGCCAAGCTGGACCACCTGCGGGCCCTGGGGGTGCAGTACCCGATCAACTACGCGGAGGCGGACTTCGCCGACGCGGTACGGGAGCTCTCCCCCGACCAGGGGCTCGACCTCGTAGTGGACTCGCTCTCCGGCGACGCGGTGGGCCGCGGCCTGGAGCTGCTGCGGGCGGGCGGCCGCTTCATCGAGATCGGTGCGGCGGGTGTGCTCGACCTGGCCGTGGACGGACGCGACCTGTTCATGAGCAGCCGCTCCTTCTGCACCGTCAACGTCGGTGCGCTGGCCCGTGATCCGTCCCGGCTGCGGCCGCTGATGGACCGCCTCGTCGAGCTGATCGACGCGGGCGTGCTCCGTCCCTCGGTGGGCGGGGTCTTCGCCTTCGAGGACGCCCCGCAGGCGATCACGCAGCTGCGCAACCGGGCCAACATCGGCAAGTTCGTCATCACCGTTTCTTAGGATGGTCGTGGAAGAATCTCGCAGTCGATCAGAGTGGAAGCAGAAATTCCGCACGTTTGCCGATGAGGTGATGGCCCCGCACGTACGCCGCTACGACGAGGAGCGGGCCTTCCCCGTCGCGATCCACGAGAGGGCCGCCGCCGAGGGCATCCTCAACGCGGCCTTCCCGCAGGAGCTGGGCGGCGCCGGGCTGTCCTACACGGAGTTCGGCCAGGTGATCGGCGAGCTGTCCGCGGTCTGCCCGGGGATGACGTGGACGCTGGTGTTCAACCGGGGCGCGCTGCACCCGGTGGTCGCCGCCGGCACCCCGGAGCAGAAGGAGCTGTTCGTCACCCGGCTCCTGAAGGACAACGGCTACGCGGCCCTCGGGCTCACCGAGCCCGAGAACGGCTCCAACCTGCTGGCGGCCACCACCCGCGCCGTGCGGACGGATTCGGGCTGGCTGCTCAACGGCGGCAAGTGCATGTCCGGGAACGGCACCGTCGCCGACGTGTTCATCGTCCTGGCCAACACGGTGATGGACAACCGCAAACGCGGCCTGTCCTTCTTCGCCGTACCGCGCGACGCTCCGGGCGTGACCGTGAGCGAGGACATCGACAAGGCGGCGTTCCGCTGTCTGCCCACGCCCTCGGTCACCTTCCGGGACGTCGCCCTGGAACCGATCAGCCTGATCGGACGGGCCGGCGACGGGGAGATGCTGCTGAACGAACTCCTCGCGACCATCCGCATCGGCGGCGCCGCCTGCGGCACGGGCATCGTCGCCGCCATGCTGAAGGACGCGCTCACCTGGGTCGGTGAGCGCCGCGTCTACCCCGACGACCGCATGGACACCCTCAGCCACGTCCAGCTGACGCTGGGCCGGCTGTACGTCGAACTGTGCGCCGCCCGCAAGCTGCTGGACGAGGCGACGGCCCTGGCCGACCAGGGACTGCCCTTCGGCAAGGAGAGCTCCATGGCGAAGTACTACGCCACCGAACTCGCCGTCCGCGCCTCGAACGAGATCCTCCAGCTGTACGGGTGGCGCGGCATCGCCGCCGACCACGGTGTCGAGAAGCGCTGGCGGGACGCTCGCGCCCTGACCATCTTCGAGGGTTCCAGCGAGATCCAGCTGTTGAACGTGTTCCGCGAAATGCGCAGGATGGCCACGAGCGAGGGAGGTCTCTGATTCCGTCCGTCGAAGTGACCACCGAGACCGTGCGCGCCGAGGACGGCGCCACGGCAGACGTCCGGCTGCACCGCAGGCCCGGCGATCCGTCGGCACCGGTCCTGGTGTGCATGCCCGCCATGGGCACCAGGGCCGCCGCCTACGCCCCGCTGGCGGACGCCCTCGCCGGGGCCGGCTTCCAGGTGGCCGTGGGCGAACTGCGCGGGCAGGGCACGAGTTCCGTGCGCGTGGGGCGGGGGGTGCGCTACGGCTATCACGAGATGGTGGCCTACGACTACCCGGCGCTCTTCCGCGCGGTGGAGGCGGCCTTCCCGGCGGCCCCGCGCCACCTCCTGGGGCACAGCCTCGGGGGGCAGCTCGGCGCCCTCTACCTCAGCCAGGAGCCGCACATGGCCTCGGGCGCGGTCCTGGTCGGTGCCCCCTCCTGCCACTACCGCGGCTGGCCCTTCCCGCAGAGCCTGGGGATGCTCGCCGCCTTCCAGTTCGCGGCGGCGTTCGCCGCGGTGTACGGGTACTTCCCCGGCCGCCGCATCGGGGTCCTGGGCAACGACTCCGCGCAGGTCCTCAGGGACATGGCCACCCAGGTCAGGACGGGCCGCTACCAGGTGCCGTCCTCCGGGGTGGACTTCGAGCCGGCTCTGGCGAAGCTGGACCTGCCGGTGCTGGCGGTCGCCGTCAAGGGCGACGCGATGGCACCGCCCGGCGGCGTGCGCGGGCTCGCCGACAAGCTCACGAGCGCCCGCGTGACGTACTGGGAGCTCGCGCTCGGCGAGGGCGCCAAGGGCAGCCGGCACTACGCCTGGATCCGGGACAGCGCCGCGCTCGTCGAACGGGTACGGAGCTTCGTGGACCAGGGCTGATGCCCCTCCCCCGGTGCCCCTCCCCGGCCCGTCAGCCCAGACGGGCCGGGGAGGAGGCCCCGGAGGTCAGCGGTTCGGGACGGCCGGAGCCGTCGGCGGGCACGGTCCACAGGTCCGTACGGTCGGCGGCGCCGTCGGCGGGCAGGGCGTAGGCCAGCGTGCCGTCGTCGAGCCAGGCGGCCTGGTCGTCGACGCTGCGCTTCTCCGCGAGCGGATGGTCGCTCAACGTCCGCAGATCCATGACGTGTTCGCGCCACAGCGAGGCGCCCGCCCGCACCCGCTTCTTGTACGCGATGCGCGTCTCGTCCGGCGACAGGGACGGGCATTCGACGTTCTTGGCGAGGGTGGTGACGGAGCGTCGCGAGACCGACCCCTTCACCAGGTGCGTCTCGCCGGCCGTGGAGAGGGTGGCGTAGAAGGTGTCGTCGTCCTTGGCGAAGGTCACGCCCCAGAAGTTCACGTCCTGGGCGCGGTAGTCGCGCCCGTCCATGGTGATCGCGAACTCCTCCAGGCTGGCGTCGAGCTTCCAGGTCCTGGTGTCCAGGATCGCCGTGCGCGTGGAGAAGAACGCGGCGCCGTAGGACTCGCCCGAGACGAACACCGTCCAGGCGGCGAAGCGGCCGCTGGGCGAGACGCGGGCCCGGCTGGGCGTGCCCGCCAGAGGGAAGCTGCGCACCGGGCGCAATGCGGCGTCGACGATGACCGCCTTGTTGTCCTGGGCGAGCGCGCCCGGGCTGGAGCGCAGGCAGACGCCCGTTCCCGCGGCGGCGTAGAAGCGCTGGCAGGTCAGGTCGGACACGGTGCGCGGGCCGTCGGGCGCGTCGGCCGGGACGGAGGCGAGGGCCCCGCGGTGCGGGCCCTGCCCGCTGCCCAGGAAGGCCAGCGTGTCCCGTCCGGCCGTCAGCGTGACGGACCCCGCGGTCGCCTCCGGTCCACCCGTACGGGGCCGGTCGGCGCGGGAGGCGGCGCGCTGCACCAGGGTGGCGCCGACGCCCCCGAGCAGCAGCACCGCCACCGCGAGGACGAGCAGGCGGCGGGAGCGGGTCATCGGGTTCCTCACGGGCGTCGGGCCGGGTCGGGCGGTGCGGGGGCGGGAGGTGCGCCGGGCGCGGGCGGGGCCGGCCGCAGCACGTGGCCGGCGACGGCCGCGCAGCAGAGCAGGCCGGCCGCGGCGGCGGCGAGGGCCGGGCCGGTGCCCCAGAGGGTCCACGCCCCGCCGAAGGCCAGCGAGCAGCCGAAGCGGGCCAGCGCCTGGCCGGTGCCGACCAGGGCCAGGCCGGAGGCGCGCAGCGACTCGGGCACGGTGGCGGCGACGGCGGCGGGCAGCACCCCGTCGGTGGCGGCGTAGAACATGCCGTGCAGGGCGAGGACCAGGTAGGGCAGCGCCGGCCAGTCGGGGGCCCACAGCAGCAGCCCGTAGGCGGCGAGGAGGAGGGCGTGGCCGGTCAGGAAGACGGTGCGGCGCCCGATCCGGTCGGCGAGGGCTCCGGCCGGGACGGCCAGCAGCAGGAACACGGCGGCGGTGCCCAGCGGCAGCAGCGGGAACCACTGGTCGTCGATGCCCGTCCGGCGCTGGAGCAGCAGGTAGACGAAGGCGTCGCTGACGGTGGTGAGGCCGAGCAGGACCGCGCAGATCGCCAGGGCCCGCAGCCGCGGCAGGCGCAGCAGGGCCACGGCGTCGCGCAGCCGTACCGGGTCCGGGCGCGCGGGAGCGGGTGGCGCGGCGGGCGCGGCGGCCGGCCGGGGGCGGGGCGGGGTGTCGCCCGCGCCGGAGGGGACGAACAGCACCAGCACGACGACGCCGAGGGCTGCGACGCAGGCGCTGACACCGAAGACGGCGTCGTAGCCGTCGACGGCCACGCCGAGGATGAGGAAGGCGGCGAGCGGGCCGAGCAGCGCCCCGGTGGTGTCCATGGCCCGGTGCACGCCGAAGGCCCGGCCCTGTAACTCGTCCGGTGTGGAGAGGGAGATCAGCGCGTCGCGCGGGGCGGTGCGCAGGCCCTTGCCGGTGCGTTCCAGCGCGAGGATCACGCTGATCGGGCCGAGGCTGTGGACGAGCAGCAGCAGGGGTTTGCACAGGGCGGACAGGCCGTAGCCGATGCCGGCGACCAGCTTGTGGTTGCGGACCCGGTCGGCGAGGTGGCCGCCGGTGAGCTGCACCAGGGCGCTGACGCCGTTGTAGACGCCGTCGAGCGCGCCGAACCCGAGCGGGCTCAGGCCCAGCCCGGCGATCAGGTAGAGGGGCAGGACGGCGGTGACCATCTCGGAGGAGATGTCGGTGATCAGGCTGACCGTGCCCAGGGCGAGGACGGTCGGGGCGACCGCCGGCCCCCTGCCGGACCCCCGGCCCGGCGCGGTCTTCGCGCCCGCGGGCGCGGAGCGGTCCGCGAGGTACATGCTCTGGAGCTCCCGGTGCAGACGGTCTGAGTCACTCGAACGTGCGAGTGGCACCCTAGTGCTTGTACGGGCCAACTGTGGTGCGTACGACGGGATTCGGCAGTACGCGCCGCTTCGTGCGGATGCGCCGCTTCGTGCGGACGCAACGCTTCGTCACTGCCGGCTGCTCTCGTCCCGCAGCCAGGTGGAGAAGTCCCGGTCGCGGATGGCCCTGCGGGAACCCCGGCGGGCGGCGAGGGCGGCCGCCGCGAACACCACGACCCCGGGCAGCAGCGCCGGCCGGGCGCGCAGCAGGGCGCGCAGGTCCCCCGTGCGCGTGCGGGCCGACGGCGCGGCTGCGCCCTGCGTCTCCCGCGTGGCCTGGAAGCGTTCGAACTCGGCGGAGGACGTCGCGGCGCGGACCTTGCGCCGGATCAGGTCGGACCAGGTGCGCGGCGGGCGCACGACGACCCGGGCCGCCTCGACCACGCGCCGCTCCCCGGGGCCGAAGGCGAGGGACGCGGCCAGGTCGTCGGCCATCAGCGGGGGCAGGGCGGCGATCCGCTCGTGCCCCTCCTCGGTCACGGCGATGACGCCCCGGCCGAACAGGCCCTCGCGGACGGCCGGGAGCAGCTGCCACACCCGGTAGTAGGCCCGAACCGGCCAGGCGCAGCCGGCCAGCGGGATGTCCCGGCCGGGGGCGGCGGCGAGCAGGCCCGGGTCCCCGGCGAGCGCGCCCGCGAGGGCCCGTACGTCCGCGGCCCCGACCACGACGTCGGCGTCCACGTACAGCCGGGGGAAGCCGCGTGCGTGCTCGTCGCCGACCCGGAGTGCCGTGTGTTTGGAGGGGGTCGGGATCTCCACGACGCGTACGCGGTCGCCGCGCGCGCCCGCCACCCGGGCGGTGTCGTCGGTACAGCCGTTGCACACCACGACGATGTCGGGCCCGGACGCCGAGGGGTCGGCCAGGAGCGCGTCGAGGAGCCGGCCGATGACCCGGCCCTCGTTGTGCGCCGGTATCACGATGCTGGTCACCCGGGCAGTATGCACGCTCGAACACCAGCTCCCGGCGATTCCGCCAACTCTGCCCGGGGGTACGCCCGGTGGACTAGATTGAGCGGCGCCGACCGGATTCGGCGCGCTTCGGCGCGGCCGGCACGATCCGGAACCGGCAAGGGTGGTACGGGTTCGGCTGCTTGTGGGGAACAGGCGGTCGGGCCGGGGGGCGGCATACGCGATTCACGCAGAACATCGGTTGTGGGGGGCCATCACCGTCGAGCAGGTCACGCACGGGACGCGCAGGCGTCCGGCGTGCCCCTCGGCGACGGCGTTCTCCTCCACCACACGCGTCCCGGCCATGGGTTGTCGACACGCCAGTCGGCGTGCGCGGAAGGAAGGGAACGCTGTGAAGGACACCTCCAAGGACGGCGCGCAGAGCGCCGAACGGACCGTCGGGCAGAGCGCCGCAATCTCCGGCCGGGGGTCCGCGGCGCCCTTAGGCATCGCGGTGGTCGGAGCGGGCTACTGGGGCCCCAATCTCGTCCGCAACTTCCAGTCCAGTCCGCAGTACCGGCTGCGGTACCTCTGCGACCTGGACCTCGACCGGGCCCGGCAGGTGCTCGGCCGTTACTCGACGGTGCAGCCGACCTCCGACTACGCGGCGGTCCTCGCCGACCCGTCCGTGCAGGCGGTCGCCGTGGCCACCCCGGCCGGGACGCACCTGGACGTCGCACTGGCCGCCCTGCGCGCCGGCAAGCACGTCCTCGTGGAGAAGCCGCTCGCCGCCACGTACGAGGACGGGATGCGGCTGGTCGCGGAGGCCGAGAAGCGCGGTCTCACCCTGATGTGCGACCACACCTACTGCTACACCCCGGCGGTGCGCCGGATCCGGGAGATGGTCCGCTCCGGCGAACTGGGCGAGATCCACTTCGTCGACTCGGTACGCATCAACCTGGGGCTCGTCCAGAAGGACGTCGACGTCCTGTGGGACCTCGCCCCCCACGACCTGTCGGTCCTCGACTTCATCCTCCCCGACCACGTGCAGCCGGTGGCCGTGGCCGCGACCGGCGCCGACCCGATCGGGGCCGGCCAGTCCTGCGTGGCCTACCTGACCCTCCAGCTGAACACCGGCGCCATCGCGCACGTGCACGTCAACTGGCTCTCCCCGACGAAGGTCCGCACCACCATGGTCGGCGGCTCCAAGCGCACCCTGGTCTGGGACGACCTCAACCCCACCCAGCGCGTCTCGGTGTTCGACCGGGGCGTGGAGCTGAGCGCCCCGCAGGAGATCGGCGCCGACGAGCGCCGCGACATGCTCGTCTCCTACCGGTCGGGTGACATGGTGGCGCCCGCGATCGGCGAGAAGGAAGCGCTGCGCAGCATGGTCGAGGAGTTCGCCGACGCCATCAGGACGGGGCGGCCGCCGCTGACCGACGGCCGGGCGGGCCTGAAGGTGCTGGACATCCTCGAAGCGGCCTCCAGGAGCCTGGAGTTCCGGGGTGCGGTCGTCGGACTGCGCACCGGGCGCTGACCGCTCGCGGTCCGATCCCGGTCCTCATCCGGACCTTTCGCATTCCGTCACACGCAGGACCACGACCGATCCAGTGGGAGCAGGGCGTTGAGCAGCAGCGTACGAGGCAAGAAGATTCTGGTCACCGGCGGAGCGGGCACCATCGGCTCGCACGTGGTGGACCAGCTGGTGGACAACGGGGCACGCGAGATCGTGGTGCTCGACAACTTCGTGCGGGGGCGGACCGCCAACCTGGCCCGCGCCCTGCCGAGCGGCGTCGTCGAGGTCGTCGAGGGCGACATCCGCGACGTGGCGGCGGTGCGCAAGGTGACGGAGGGCGCCGACCTGGTCTTCCACCTGGCCGCCATCCGGATCACCCAGTGCGCGGAGGAGCCGCGGCTGGCGAACGAGGTGATGGTGGACGGCACGTTCAACGTGCTGGAGGCGGCGGCCGCCGCCGGAGTGGGCAAGGTGATCGCCTCGTCCTCGGCCTCGGTCTACGGGCTGGCCGAGCAGTTCCCGACGACCGAGCGCCACCACCCGTACAACAACGACACGTTCTACGGTGCGGCGAAGGCCTTCAACGAGGGGATGCTGCGCAGCTTCCACTCGATGTACGGGCTCGACTACGTCGCCCTGCGCTACTTCAACGTGTACGGGCCGCGCATGGACATCCACGGGCTCTACACCGAGGTGCTCATCCGCTGGATGGAGCGCATAGCCTCGGGCGAGCCGCCGCTGATCCTCGGCGACGGCCTGCAGACCATGGACTTCGTCGACGTGCGCGACATCGCCCGCGCCAACCTGCTGGCCGCCGAATCGGACCTGACCGACGAGGTGTTCAACGTCGCGAGCGGGACCGAGACGAGCCTGCTGGAGCTGGCGAACGGCCTGCTGGAGGCCATGGGCGCGGACGGCCTGGTGCCCGAGCACGGCCCGGCCCGCGCCGTGAACGGAGTGACCCGCCGCCTCGCGGACACCGCGCGGGCCTCGGAGGGCCTCGGCTTCACCGCCGGGATCGACCTGCGCACCGGCCTGCGGGACCTGGTGGACTGGTGGCGCGCCGAGCGCGCCGCCGACGCGGCCGCGGAGGCGGGCCGATGACCGCCCCCGACCCGGCCGCCGCACCGGCCCGGATCCCCGTGATGGTGCCCTGGCTGGGCGAGGAGGAGGCGAAGGCCGCGGCCGACGCGGTGCTCTCCGGCTGGGTCGCCCAGGGCCCCCGGGTCGCCGAGTTCGAACGGGCCTTCGCGGAGCGGGTGGGGGCCGAGCACGGCATCGCCGTCAGTTCGTGCACCACCGCCCTGCACCTGGCCCTCGTCGCGCTGGACCTCGGTCCGGGGGACGAGGTGATCGTCCCGTCCCTGTCGTTCATCGCCACCGCCAACGCCGTGCGCTACGTCGGCGCGCGGCCGGTGTTCGCCGACGTCGAGGAGGCCACCGGCAATCTGACCCCGGCCACCGTGGACGCGGTCCGCACCCCCCGGACGAAGGCGGTGCTCGCCGTCCACCAGGGCGGGGTGCCCGCGGACGTGCACGCGCTGCGCGCGGCGTGCGCCGGGTGGGACGTCGCGCTGGTGGAGGACGCCGCGTGCGGCATCGGCGCGACGGTCGGCGGGAAGTCCGTCGGCCACGGGGCGCTCCTCGCCGCCTGGTCCTTCCACCCCCGCAAGGTGATCACCACCGGCGAGGGCGGCATGGTGACGACGGACGACGCGCAGTGGGCGCAGCGGCTGCGCCGGCTGCGCGAGCACGGCATGAACGTGTCCGCCGCGCAGCGTCACGCGAGCAGCAAGCCGATCGCCGAGAGCTACCTGGAGGTCGGCTACAACTACCGGATGACCGACATCCAGGCCGCGGTCGGCCTGGTGCAGCTCGGCAGGCTGGACGAGATCGTCGCCCGGCGGCGCGCGCTCGCCGCCCGGTACGCGCAGCTGCTGCGGGAGGTCCCGGGCGTGCGCCCGGTCCGCGATCCCGCCCACGGGCAGGGCAACTTCCAGTCGTACTGGGTGCTGCTGGCCGAGGACTTCCCCGTCGGGCGGGACGAGCTGCTCGCGGTGCTCTCCGAGGCCGGGATCTCGGCCCGGCGCGGGATCATGGCCTCGCACCTGGAGCCGGCGTACGAGGGCCACGGCGCGGACGCGCTGCCGGTGACCGAGCGGATCAGCCGCGACTCGCTGATCCTCCCGCTGTTCCACACCATGACCGAGGCCCAGCAGGACCGGGTGGTGGCCGTGCTGCGGGAACGGGCGGGCGGATGAGCGCTCCGGTGACCGAGGACCTGCTGATCGTCGGCGCGGGCGGGTTCGCGCGGGAGACCGCGCAGGCCGTACGGGACGTGGCCGCGGCCGACGTGGCGCGCGGCCGTCCTGCCCGGTGGCGGCCGGCCGGGCACCTCGACGACGATCCGGCGCTGCACGGCCGGGAGGTCGACGGGGTCCCGGTGCTGGGCGGCTGCGAGCTGGTCCACGAGCTGCCGGCCGCCCGGGTGGTGGTCTGCGTGGGCAGTCCGCGCGACTACGCCGTACGGGCCCGCCTGGTGCGGCGCCTGGGGCTGCCGGTGGACCGGTACGCGACGGTGGTGCACCCGACGGCGGCGGTGTCGGCGTCCTCGGTGCTCGGCGCGGGTTCGGTGCTGCTCGCGCACTGCGTGCTGACGGCCGCCGTCCGGGTCGGGTCCCACGTGGCGGTCATGCCGCAGGTGGTCCTCACGCACGACGACACGGTCGAGGACTTCGCCACGCTCGCCTCGGGCGTCCGCCTGGGCGGCGGGGTGCGGGTGGGGCGCGGCGCGTACGTGGGGGCCGGGGCGCTGGTCCGGGAGTACGCCACGATCGGCGCCTGGTCGCTGACCGGCATGGGCAGCACGGTCCTCGCGGACGTTCCCGCCGGGGAGGTGTGGGCCGGCAGCCCGGCCCGCCCGCTGCGGCCGGCGGGGGCCACGGCCCTCGCCGAACTGGCCCGCGCGGCGGGGGTACCCGGTGGGTCCGCCGCCGGCGGACCCGCGCAGGACGCGCCGGTGCCCGCCCAGGCGGCGGCGCACGGCACGCAAGAGGGCACCGGCCCGGACGGCCCGCGGCCTCAGACACGGATGGAGAGTCCCGTCGTATGAACCAGATACCGCTCGTCGACCTGAAGGCCGCGCACGCCGAGGTCGCCGAGGAATTAAGGGCCGGTTTCGACCGGGTGCTCGCCGACACGGCCTTCATCGGGGGCGCCGAGGTCCGCGCCTTCGAGAGCGAGTACGCCGACTTCGCCGGGGTCCGGCACTGCGTGGGGGTCGCCAACGGCACCGACGCCCTCGAACTGGCGCTGCGCGCGAGCGGGGTCGGCGTGGGCGACGAGGTGGTGCTGCCCGCCAACACCTTCATCGCCACCGCGGGCGCCGTCGCCCGGATCGGTGCCCGGCCGGTGCTGGTCGACTGCCTGCCCGACACCCTCCTGATGGATCCGCAGGCCGCGCTGGACGCGGTCGGTCCTGCCACCCGCGCGGTGGTGCCCGTCCACCTGTACGGGCAGTGCGCGGACGCCGCGGAGCTGGCGGGCCGGCTTCCGTCGCACGTGAAGGTCGTCGAGGACGCGGCGCAGAGCCAGGGCGCGACCCGGGACGGCCGCTCCCCCGGCAGCGGGGGCATCGCCGCGACCAGCTTCTACCCGGGCAAGAACCTCGGGGCGTACGGGGACGCGGGCGCGGTGGTGACCGACGACCAGGAGAGCGCCGACCTGGTCCGGGCGCTCGCCAACCACGGCGGTGTCGCCAAGTACCGTCACGACGTGGCCGGTTTCAACAGCCGGCTGGACGGTCTGCAGGCCGTGGTCCTGCGGGCGAAGCTGGCCCGGCTGGCGGAGGGGAACGCGGCCCGCCGGGCCGCCGCCGCCCGCTACGACGGACTGCTGGGCGAGCTAGCCGCCGCCGGCCGGGTCATCCTGCCGGTCACCGGGGCCGGCAACGTCCACGTCTGGCACCTGTACGTCGTACGGGTCAGCGGAGCCGACCGCGACACCGTGGTCGGCAAGCTCAACGCGGAGGGGATCGGCGCGGGCGTGCACTATCCGGCCCCGGTCCACCTCACTCCGGCCTTCGCCCACCTCGGTCACGGGCGCGGGGCCTTCCCGCACGCCGAGCGGGCAGCGGACGTGATGCTCTCCCTGCCCCTCTTCCCGCAGATCACCGCCGCCCAGCAGGAGCGGGTCGTGGACACGCTCTCCGGCGCCCTGCGCTGACCACGTGCCGACGTACACAATGAGGTCCAGATGAACAAACGGACAAAGTTGCTCCGTTACGGTCTCTTCACCGTGGTGGCGGCCCTGATGGCCACGGCCCTGCCTCCGGCCTCCGTGGCCGCGGCGGCCGATCCCTGCGGTCCCACGACGAACGCGATCGTCTGCGAGAACTCCAAGCCGGGCACCCCGATGGAGGAGTGGTTCGCGCCGAGCGCGTACGGCGACATCAAGGGATTCCCGGCCCAGACGAGCGTCCAGGCCGGCGACACCCTGCAGTTCAAGATCCAGTCGCCGACGCCGTACAAGGTGTCGGTGTACCGCCTCGGCCACTACGGCGGCACCGGGGCCCGGCTGATGTCGACCGCGGCGCAGGCCGCCCAGACGTACCCGGCGAACTTCGCGCCCGGCGGGAACCCGGCCGCCTGCACCACCAAGGCCTCCACCGGCCTGGTCGACTGCGGCAACTGGCCCGTCACCGCGACGTGGTCCGTGCCGGCCGACGCCGTCTCCGGCCTCTACGTCGCCAACTTCGACCAGGCGGACGGCAACGGCGTGATGCCGTACCCGTTCGTCGTCCGCAAGGACTCCAGCCACTCCGACATCGTCGTGCAGACCAGCGACCAGACCTGGCAGGCGTACAACAACTACGGCGGCCAGGACCTCTACGACGGTGGTGGGCCCGCGCCCGACGGGCGGGCGTACGAGGTCAGTTACAACCGGCCCATGGACATCGGCGGGGACAACGGGATCTACGGTTCCGAGTTCCAGATGGTGGCGTGGCTGGAGCGCAACGGCTACGACGTGAGCTACATGTCGGGGATCGACATGTCGGTGCGCGGCGCGACCCTGATGCCGAACCACAAGGTCTTCATGTCCTCCGGGCACGACGAGTACTGGACCCAGGACCAGTTCACCAACGCCCTCAACGCGCGCCGGGCCGGGCAGCACCAGACGTACTTCGCGGGCAACGAGATCTTCTGGAAGACCCGGCTCGCCCCGAGCATCGACGGCGCGAACACCGCCAACCGGACGCTGGTCTCGTACAAGGAGACCAAGCTGTCCTTCCCCCAGCCCAACGGCATCCCCGACCCGAGCGGGATCTGGACGGGGACCTTCATGGACCCGGCCGGCGCCACGAACGGCCGGCCCTTCCAGCCGCAGAACCAGCTGACCGGCTCGATGTTCAGCGTCAACGGCTACCGCAGCGACGCGATCACCGTGCCGGGCACCTTCGCCAAGCAGCGGCTGTGGCGCAACACCTCCGTCGCGAACCTCACCCCCTCGCAGACCGCCACGTTCCCGCAGGGCACGCTCGGCTACGAGTGGGACAGCGACGTGGAGAACGCCAGCCGTCCGGCCGGGCAGATCCAGATGTCGTCCACGACGGTCGACATCGAGGACGGCAAGCTGCTGAAGGACTACGGCAACACCTACGGCAACGGCACCGCGAAGCACAGCCTGGTGGCGTTCCGCGACCAGACCTCGCACGCGCTGGTGTTCGGCGCGGGCACGGTGCAGTGGTCCTGGGGCCTGACCAACATGCCCACCTCCAACCCGGACGACACCGTGGTCACCGCCGACAAGCGGATGCAGCAGGCCACGGTGAACGTGTTCGCCGACATGGGCGTCCAGCCCAAGTCCCTGCAGAGCGACCTGGTCGCCTCGACCGCCTCCACGGACGCGGTGGGCCCCGGCATCAGCGTGACCAGCCCGGCGGCGAACGCCACCGTGCCGGCCCTGCGGCCGGTGACCGTCACCGGTACGGCGACCGACACCGGCGGCGGCGTGGTGGCCCGCGTCGAGGTGTCCACCGACGGCGGCACCACCTGGAAGGCGACCACCGGCCTGGCGAGCTGGAGCTACACGTGGACGCCGACCACCCCGGGTCCCGTGCAGATCAAGGTGCGCGCGGTCGACGACAGCGTCAACATCGGCGCGACCACCACGGTCCCGCTGACCGTCGGGCCGCAGCAGTGCCCCTGCACCGTGTGGCCCGCCGCGGCCGTGCCCGGCACCGTCAACGCCGGTGACGGCAGCGCCGTCGAACTCGGCGTGAAGATCCGTTCCTCGGTGGCCGGCTCGATCACCGGCGTCCGGTTCTACAAGTCCCCCGCCAACACCGGTACCCACACCGGCAGCCTGTGGAGCAGCACCGGCCAGCGCCTGGCCACGGGCACCTTCACCAACGAGACGGCGTCCGGCTGGCAGCAGCTGAACTTCTCCAGCCCGGTGCCGATCAAGCCGAACACCACCTACGTCGCCTCCTACTTCGCCCCGAACGGCGGCTACTCCTTCGACAACACCTTCGCCACCGCCGACGCGGGCCTGGCCCCGCTCACGGCCCTGAAGAACGGAACCGACGGCGGCAACGGCGTCTACCGCTACAGCGGCACGGGCGGGTTCCCGAACAAGGCCTCGACCGGCAGCAACTACTGGGTGGACGCGGTGCTGGACACCTCCGGCGCCAGCACGACCCCGCCCACCGTCACCGGTACCTCCCCGCAGTCGGCCGCGACCGGCACCCAGATCACGGCGGCGGTGACGGCCACCTTCAGCACCGCCGTCGACGCGGAGACGCTCACCTTCACCGTGAAGGACGCGGGCGGCGCCACCGTCCCGGGCACCAAGGTCCTCGGCGCGTCGAACAGCGCCACCTTCACCCCGTCCTCCGAGCTGGCCCTGAACACCACGTACACGGCGTCCGTCCAGGTCTCCGACCTGTGGGGCAACGCCATGACCGCGCCGGTCGCGTGGAACTTCACGACCAGCGCGAGCCCTCCGGCGGTGAACTGCCCGTGCACCCTGTGGAACGGCACGGCGACGCCGAGCACCGCCAACGTGGGCGACGACGCCAACTCGGTGGAGCTGGGCACCCGCTTCCAGTCGGCGGTGAACGGCTACATCACCGGTGTCACCTTCTACAAGGGCCCCGGTAACACCGGCACCCACACGGGCAGCCTGTGGTCCGCCTCCGGCACCCTGCTGGCCACCGGGACCTTCGGCAGCGAGACCCTGTCCGGCTGGCAGCAGCTGCAGTTCGCGACGCCCGTGCCGATCACGGCGGGCACCACGTACGTGGCCTCCTACCACGCACCGAACGGCAACTACTCCGTCGACGGGGGCTACTTCTTCGGCGCCCACCGCTCCTACCCGCTGGTGGCCCCGGCCGACGCGCCGGGGAGCGCCAACGGGCTCTACAAGTACGGCTCCGCCACCGTCTTCCCGTCGAACACCTACGGTTCGGTGAACTACTGGGTCGGTCCCGTCTTCACCACGACCCCGCCGAACTCCCTGCAGTCCACGGACGGTTCCACGGAGGTGTCCGGCCAGTGAGCACGGTCAGCGTGGTGATCCCCTGCTACAAGTACGGCCACTTCCTGGCCGACTGCGTCAAGAGCGTCCTGGACGAGCAGGAGGGCGTCGACGTGCGGGTGCTGATCATCGACGACGCCTCGCCCGACGACTCCGCGGACGTGGCGCGCGCGCTGGCGGCGGCCGACCCCCGGATCGAGGTACGGGTCCACGAGCGCAACCGGGGGCACATCGCGACCTACAACGAGGGTCTGCTGGAGTGGGCCGACGGCGACTACGTCGCGCTGCTCTCGGCCGACGACCGGCTGGTCCCGGGGGCCCTGGTGCGCGCCGCCGCCCTGCTCGACGCCCATCCGGAGGCCGGCTTCGCCTACGGCAGGCCGCTGCGCTTCCGGCACGGCGGTCCGCTGCCCGCGGCCCGCACCCGGTCCACCGGGTCGGTGGTCTACCCCGGGCGGTGGTGGCTGGACCGGCGGTTCCGGGAGGGCACCGGCTGCATCACCTCGCCCGAGGTGGTGGTCCGTACCAGTCTCCAGCGCAAGGTCGGCGGGTACGATCCGGAGCTGCCGCACGCCGGTGACATCGAGATGTGGATGCGGCTCGCGGCGCACGCCGACGTGGGCTACGTCCAGGGAGCCGACCAGGCCTTCTACCGCGTCCACGGCGACAACATGTCCACCACGGACTTCGGCGGGCAGCTCGACGACCTGCGCCAGCGCCTGGTCGCCTTCGACTCGGTGCTCGACAAGTGCGGCGATCTGCTCCCGGGGTCCGACCGGCTGGCGGTCGCGGCGCGCACCCGGCTCGCCCGGTACGCGCTGCGGCGCGCCTACCGGGCCTACGACCGGGGGCGGACCGCCGTGGTGCCGGTCGACGAGCTCGTGCGGTTCGCGGCCGAGTGCCTGCCCGACGGCTACACGTCGCTGGCCGAGTACCGGGCGCTGCTCAGGCGCCGGCGGATCGGTCCGCGCGTGATGCCCTACCTTCAGCCGCTGGTGCTGTCGGCCGTCGCCGACCGGGGGCGCGAGTGGCTGTGGTGGCGGTCCTGGAAGCGCCGAGGGATCTGATGTCCCGTCTCCACCGGTTCCACCGGCGGGTCCTGCGGACCGGCGTCGGCGCTCTCGCGCCGGCGCCGGTTCCGGCCTGTCAGGAGCCGGTCGGTCCACAGGGTCGCGGCCACGCCGACGACCGCGGCCACCAGGGCCACTCCGGCCAGGGCCCGCATCCGGTCGCCGGTCCGTGCGACGGCGTGCGGCTGCACCAGCAGGTCCACGCTCATCCGCGCCGCGTCCGGGATGCCCTGCTGCGTCTGGAGGTCGGTCAGGTGCCGGGTGTAGATCTCGATGATCTTCCGTACGGAGGCGTCGGCCACGTCGGGGTCGGAGTGCTCGACCTGGATCTGCAGCGAGGGGATCAGGTGGCGCGGGGTGACGCTGGTGCCGCTGTTGCGCGGTGTCATCCGGTAGGTGCCGGCGACTCCGCCCGCTGTGAGTTCGGCCGCTCCCGCGGGCGAGTCCAGCTGCTGCACCACCGCGTAGGAGACGGCGGCGAGCGGCGGCTGGAGGTTCGCGAGCTGGTTGGGCTGCCGGCTGGTCACCGGCGGCTTGAGCACCACGATCGCGGAGCTGAGGTGGACCGGCTGGGGCCGCAGCACCGCCGCCGCTCCGGCGGCCGCGAGCAGCACCGCCACGACCAGGACGTACCAGCGCCGGCGCAGCGCTCGGACCAACTCACCAGGCGACACGGGGATCCTTTCCTTCATGTCCGATCTTTGCAGGACCCGGGTAGGTCCGCCATCAAATCCGTTACCCGGCAGGGGTGTTCGTGAGCATTCGTGAAATGGGCGCGGTGCTGCGCCGGCGGTGGTACGTGATCGTGCCGGCGATCGTGCTCAGCCTGCTGGCGGCGCTGCACCTGTACCGGTCGGTGCCGGTGGCGTACCAGTCGCAGAGTTCGGTGGCGCTGCTGGACTCCTCGGCGGCGGCCAAGCTGCCGCCCGCCTTCGGCAATCCCATCTCCAACGCGGGCGGCGCCCTGGTGGTGACCGCGGACGTGCTGATCAGGACGCTGTCGGGGGCGGACGCCGCCCGTGAACTGCACAGCCTGGGCGTGACCGATCCCTACACCGTCGGGTTCGCCGCGAACACATCGGGGCCGCTGCTGACGCTGACGGTCACGGGCACCGACCGGGAGAAGGTGCTGGAGGAGACCAACCTCCTGACGGGTTTCGCCGGGGAGCAGCTCAACGCGCTGCAGGCGGCGGCCAAGGTGCAGCCGGCGTACATGGTGCAGACCGCGCCGGTGGTGCTGCCGCAGACCCCGGTGCCGCAGCTCAAGAGCCGCTACCAGCAGGTTCTGGGGGTCCTCATCCTCGGTGTCGGCGGCGGGTTCGTCCTCTCCTTCGTGGCGGACGCGCTGGCGGCGGCCCGCCGGCGCAGGCGCGAGAGGGCCGCCGAGGCCGCCGGCACGCCGGGCCGGGCCGCCCGCCGCAGGTCGCGGGGCCGCCATGTGGACGCCACCGCGCTGCTCACCGGGTATCTGGCGCTGGCGTTCTTCATCCCGTCGAACCTGACGCTGCCGGGCCTGGGCGGGGTGGGGACCCCGGCCAACGTGTTCGCCCTGCTGGCCCTGTTCTGGTATCTGGCGACCTGGCTCGCCGGCCGGATCAGGCCGGCGGCCGGGACCCGGCTGCCGCGGGTGGCGATGTGGCTGCTGGCCGTGTCGGTGCTGGCCTCCTACATCGCGAACGCGGGCCGCGGGAGCGTGCGCAAGGAGCTGCTCGGCGCGGACCGCGGCCTGATCGCCCTGCTGGTGTGGGTGTCGCTGGTGGTGCTGGTCTCCGCCGGGATCCAGGACCGTACGCGCCTGGACGTCCTGATGCGCCGGGCCGTGGTGATGGGCACGATCGTGGCGGCCGTCGGGTTCTACGACTTCTTCACCGCGACCAACATCGCCGACAGCATCAGCATCCCGGGGCTGACGTCGGGCGTCCCCCAGATCACGACCCTGGACCGCGGGGCGTTCACCCGGCCCCGGTCCACGACGGCGCAGCCGCTGGAGTTCGGCGGGATGCTGGCGCTGCTGCTGCCCTTCGCCGTGCAGCAGGCCTTCGATCCGGTACGCCGCCACCTGAAGGCCTGGCGCCGCTGGGGGCCGGTGGCGCTGATGGGCGGGGCGCTGCCGCTGACGGTGTCGCGCACCTCGATCATCGGGGCGCTGATCGTGATCCTGGTGATGGTGCCGCGATGGAAGCCGCAGCGGCGGTGGACCGCGATCGGTGTGCTGGCGGGCGCGGTCGCCTGCTTCAAAGTGATCATCCCGGGGCTGATCGGCACCATCACCGCCCTGTTCGCGTCCTTCCTGTCCAACTCCGACAGCAGTACCCAGGCCCGTACCGTGAAGTACAGCGCGATCGTCCCGTACCTGGACGAGCGCCCGCTGTTCGGGCGGGGTCTGGGCACCTTCATTCCCGAGCTCTACTTCTTCACCGACAACCAGTACATGCTGACCCTCGCCGAGATGGGGTTCCTGGGGCTGCTCGCGCTCGTGTTCCTCTTCCTCACCGGTATCCACCAGGGCGGGGCGATCCGCCGGCTGGCCGTCGGCGAGTCCGACCGGGAGCTGGGGCAGGCGTTCTTCGCCTCCGCGGTCGTCGCCCTGGTCGTCAGTGCCACGTTCGACGCACTCAGCTTCCCGATGTTCGCCGGGATGTTCTTCCTGACGATCGCCGCCGGAGGCAGTTACCTCGGCTTCATCCGGCGCGCGGCGCCGAAGCCCCGATCCGTGGAGTTCCCATGTCTTCCCGCCGATCAGCATCTCCCGAGTCCCTCCCCGGCTCCTCCGGCTCCGGTCCGGTAGCGGTCCTCGTCGTCACCTGGAACAGTGCGGAGGTCCTGCCGGAGTTCCTCGCCTCGCTGCCGGAGGGCATGGCCGGGCTCGACTGGCGCCTCGTCGTCGCCGACAACGACTCCGCCGACGCCACGGTGGAGGTGGTGCGCTCGTTGGCTCCGGACGCGACGGTCGTCCAGACCGGGCGCAACGCCGGCTACGCGGCCGGGGTGAACGCCGCGCTGGCGGCCGCCGCCGGGTGGGAGGGCGGCTTCCGGGCCGCCCTGGTGTGCAATCCGGACGTCCGGATGCGGCAGGGCTGCGCGAAGCTGCTCGTCGACGCGCTGGGCGAGGCGGGCCCCGGCGGCGGCCGGGTCGGGATCAGCGTCCCGCTGCTGTACGAGGAGGACGGCCGGACGCTGCTGCACTCGCTGCGCCGCGAGTCCAGCGTGACCCGGGCGCTCGGCGAGGCGGTGGTCGGCAACCGCCGGGCGGGCCGCTTCCCGCGCTGGAGCGAGCTGGTCACGGACCCGGCCGCTTACGGGCGGCGGACGGTTGCGGACTGGGCGACGGGGGCGCTGATGGCGCTGTCCGGGGAGTGCCTGGCCGCGTGCGGGCCGTGGGACGAGTCGTTCTTCCTGTACTCGGAGGAGACCGAGTACTGCCTGCGGGCCCGGGACCTCGGTTTCGTGACGAGGCTGGAGCCGTCGGCCTCGGCCACCCACCTGGGCGGGGACTCCCAGGTGTCGCCGCGGCTGTGGACGCTGCTGACGGTCAACCGGGTCCGGCTCTACCGGCGCCGCCACGGCGTCGCGGCCACCACCGCCTTCCGGGCGGCCGTGCTGCTGCGGGAGTCCTCCCGGGCGGCCCTCGGCCGCCCGGCGAGCCTGGCGGCCGCCCGCGCCCTGGCGGGCCCGTCGGCCCTGCGCGCCGTGCCCGGCCCTCAGCCGGCCGGGCCGTCCCAGGCGGTGTAGAAGCTGCCGGGGTTGACCAGGTAGCGGACGGTGGGGCGGGGCAGGTGGCGTACCTCGTGGCGGCGGGCGTAGCGTCGGATGAGCTCCCAGTCCTCGCGGGGCAGCACCTGGGGGGTGCGCCGCAGCCGGCTGAAGTGCAGGGCCCTGCTGCGGCGGGCCACGAAGGCGTTGGTGTCCAGGAATGCCTCGTGGGCGGCGCGGCGGCGGTCGAACGGCACCGACAGGACGTCGCGCTCGGTGCCGTCCGGCAGCACCCTGCGCAGCGCGGTGTAGACGGCGTCGGGTCCGCCGGCCGCGTCCAGTGCGGTCAGGGCCTGCTCCAGGTGGTCGGGCTCCCACAGGTTGTCGTCGTCGAGGAAGGCCACGTACCGGGAGCGGGTGAGCCGGATGCCCACGTTGCGCACGACTCCTGCGGTCGCCGTGTTGCGGGCCAGGGAGACCGCGAAAAGGCGCGGGTCCGTGGGCAGTTCGGGCAGTCCGGCGCCGTCGTCGACGACGATGACCACCTGGTCGGCGACGGTCTGGGCCAGGGCGGAGCGGACGGCCGCGCGCAGCGCGTCGGGGCGCCGGTGGGTGGCGATCACGGTGGCGACCCGGGCGTACGGCGGCCGGCCCAGGAGGGCTGCGAGGCGGGTGGTCTCGGTGTCCTCGAAACGCCGCAGCCGTACGGCGGAGGGCAGGAGCAGGAGCTTGTTGCGGGCCTCGAAGAGCACCAGCCAGCCGAAGGCCCGCTTGAGCAGTTCCCAGGGGGCCCGGGCGATACGGCGCATCGTGGAATCTCCGTGGTGGGGTGGGGTGTCAGGGGGCGGGTTCCACCGGGCGGCCGTCGGACATGCGGTTGTCCTTCCACACGTTCCCGGCGCCGCCCGCGTTCCAGGCGGTGACGGGGCCGTAGGCTCCACTGGCCGGGTGGTACTGGGTGGAGAAGACGTTGCCGGTGACCCGGATACCGGTGGCGCCCGGGCCGCCGCCGTAGAGCGCGTACGCGCCGCCGGCGAGCCAGTTGTCCTCGACGAGGACGGAGGAGACGACTCCGGTGTCGGCGAAGAGGCCCACCGCGGCGGTGGCGCCCTTGTCGACGGGGGTGGCGTTGAGCAGGGTGTTGTGCCGGACGGTCAGCCGGCCCTTGTTGCCGCCGCCGCTGATGACGGCGTCGGTGTGCTGCCATTCGCCGCCCTGGTTGCGGAAGGCGACGAGGTCGTGCACGTAGTTGTCGTGCAGGTCGCCCTGGCCCATGGACAGGGCGTTGCCGAACACCGAGATGTCGCACCAGCCGACCTCGATGGAGCTGCCGCCCATGTTGGACACGGCGTAGTTGACGCCTCCGTTGTCGGGGCCCTTGCCCGGTACGGCGGTGATGGTGGTGTGCAGGACCTTCAGCCCGCTGAAGCCGGGGCGCAGGTTGATCCCCCACCAGTTGGTGGAGGTGATCCTGCTGTCGATGACGGTGACGTCGTTGGCGTAGACGTCGAGCGAGCCGCGGATGTCCCAGCCCTTGATGACCGTGCCGTCCTTCTTGACCGACATGTTGCCGGTGTCGTGCCGCTCCAGGGCGATCCGCGGGCCGGTGCTGTTCGCGTCGGGGTATCCGCAGGCCCCGGGTGAGGTGCAGGCGGTGGGTGAGGGGGCGGGCGACGGGTCGCCCGATCCCGGCGGGGCCGCCGGGGAGGGTGTGGCCGAGGGGCTCGGCGTGGCGGTGGGGGCGGGCATCGCCGTCCCGGGCAGGGCGGCCGACGGTGTCGCGGAGGGGGCGGCCTTCGGGTCGCTCACCCCGGTGCGGTCGGCGTCGTACAGGGTGAGGACGACGGCGAGCACCACTCCGGCGAGCAGCCACGCCACGAGGCGCCTGCGGTTGCGTGTCATGGCCGGTCGCCTATCCTCGGAGCGTTTTTCGGGCGGGCAGGAGGCATACGGCGTAGCACAGGGTGCCGGCGGTCGCGGTCGCGAGGAGCGCGGGCACGGAGTCGCCGAGGGAGCGTTCCAGCAGGAGGAGCACGGCGGTCATCACGGCGCCGCCGAGCAGCGGCCAGGCGCAGGCCCGTACGAGGGTAGGCAGGCGGATGCCGCCGCGGTGCAGCGCGAGCAGGAAGACCGGGACCACGACGGCGCAGGCGACGACGACGTGCCCCTGTGCCACGCCGACGATCCCGCCGCCGCGGGCGCCGATCACGAGGGCCGGGATCAGGATGAGCAGCCACAGGCCCTGGACCCCGATGAGGGAGCGGCGCCGGCCGATGGCGAGCAGGCAGTCGTAGGCGAGTTCGCAGCCGATGCGGACCAGGCCCAGGGCCATGAGCCAGGGCAGGGCGCCGGCCGCGGGCAGCCAGCGTTCGCCGTAGACGAGCCCGATGACGGGTGCGGCGAGGGCGGCGAGCAGGACGCAGAGCGGGACGGTGGCCGCCGTCACCACGCCGAGGGCGCGGGCGAAGCCGGCGGCCAGTGCCTGTGGTGAGTCGGCCAGCCGGGAGAAGCCGGCGAAGGAGACGCGGCGGGCGGCTTCGGAGATGATGCGGACGGGCCAGCCGGAGATGTTGAAGGCGAGTACGTAGAAGCCGAGGGCGAGGGGGTCCAGGGTGGAGCCCACCACCATGGTGTCGACGTTGACCACGCCGAGGGCGAGCATGCTGGCTCCGGCGAGCGGGAGGCCGAACTTCAGCAGTGCGCGGGCCTGTTCCCTGTCCCAGCCGAACTTCAGGGTGCCGGGCGCGGCGAGGCAGCAGCCGATGAGGGCGGCGACGTTGCCGACGACGGAACCCCAGGCGAAGCTCATGGCGCCCCAGCCCTGGACGGCCAGCAGCAGGGTGACCGCGGTGCTGAGGACGAAGTTGAGCGCGTCGACGGCCATCCGCCGGCCCTGCGCGAACTCCCGGGTGAGGAAACCGGCCGGGACCTGGGAGAGGCCGTCGAGGACCACGCACAGGCACATGACCCGCAGGACTCCGGACGCCTCCGGCGAGCCGAGGACGTCGGCGACGGCCGGGGCGGTCGCGAACAGCACGGCGTACAGCAGGCAGCTGGAGGCGGCGCTGAGGGTGAGGACGGTGGGGGCGAAGCGGCGCGGGTCGCCCTCCCAGCGGACGATGGCGAGGGAGACGCCGAGTTCGTTCGCGGAGAGCAGGACGAGCAGGACGGTCTGGGCGATCCCGTACACGCCCCAGGCCTCGGGCCCGAGGAAGTAGCGGGCGAGGACGATGCCGGTAGCGAAGTTGCCGAGGCGCATGACGACGGTGTTGACCAGGCTCCACTTGGCCGCGGAGCCGACCTTGCGTCCCAGGGAGGGCGCCGCCGGGGTGGTCTGCGTGCTGGTACCGGTGTCGGTCACGGTGAACCCGCCCCGCCGGAGCCGACCGTGCGCAGTGCCATGGTCTCGTCGGTCGCGGCGGGCGTCGCGGCGCCGGGTCCGGCGGTGGCGGGCACGGCCGGCGTCCCGGCCGGGGCCGGGCGGTCCTTCCCGCGCGGGGTGCGCCGCCGGGCCTCGACGAAGAAGGTGGCGACGAGGCTGAGGACGAAGCCGAGCGCGCCCACCATCACGATGTACTGGAGCCGGGTCTTGGTCTGCGCCTGCGGTTTCTGCGGGGGCACGATGGTCGCCATCCGGATCATGGCCGCGGGGGCGACGGACTGCTGGGTCTGGAACTCCTTGAGCCTCTTGTCGGCGTAGGAGGCGAGGAGTTCGTCGGACTTGAGGACGGCTGCCGGGTCGGTGCCGGTGACGGTCAGCCACATGAAGGGGCCCTGGGCGTTGTCGGCGATCTTCACCTCGTGCTTGCCGGTGACGCCGAGGGCCTTGAGGTCGGCTTTGGCGCCGTCCGAGTTGAGGTTGCGGGCGAGGCCGTCGGCCATGCCGGTGAGCGAGGCCTGCGTGCTGAGGAAGGGGTTGCCGTCGAAGGCCTCGGTGGCCTTCGACGAGTTGAGCAGCGTCACGGTGCTCTGAGACTGGTATTCCACCGGGATCAGCAGGTGCACGGCGGTGGTCAGTGCCGCTGTCAGCAGCAGTCCGGGCAGCAGCACGTACCAGCGCCTGCGCATGACCCGCCATATCTCGGCGAGATCCATGGTCTTCCCCCTTGTTGCGGATGTTCCGGTTACTGCGGTCCGTGCCCGGCGGCCGGCACGAGGTCGGTGGGTCTGGGCCGGGTACGGGCGGGTCCGCCGTCCAGGAGGACGGCGGCGATGCGCTCGCTGGCGCGGCCGTCCCACAGGGCGGGGCAGCGCGGTGCGGGCGGGTCGTCGAGCACCTTGTCCACGGTGGCGACGATCCGGTCGGGATCCGTGCCGGCCAGGACGTTGGTGCCCTCCGCCACGGTGACGGGGCGCTCGGTGTTCTCCCGCAGGGTCACGCAGGGCACGCCCAGCGCGGTGGTCTCCTCCTGGACGCCCCCGGAGTCGGTGAGCACCAGCCGGGCGGAGTCCTGCAGGGCGATGAAGTCGAGGTACCCGGCGGCCGGTACGAGCCGGATGCCGTCGGGTACGCCCAGTTCGGCCAGGCGCTGGGCGGCCCGCGGATGCACGGGCAGCAGCAGCGGGCATCGGCCGGCGATCTCGCCGAGGGCCTTGAGCAGGCCGCGCAGCGCTCCGGGGTCGTCCACGTTGGCCGGCCGGTGCAGGGTGACCAGGCCGTATCCGCCGCGGGTGAGGCCGTGGCGGTCCAGGACGTCGGACTGCCGGGCCCGGTCGAGGTTGGCGAGGAGGGTGTCGATCATGACGTTGCCGACGAGGTGGATCTGGTCCTCGCGGTAGCCCTCCGCGCGCAGGTTCGCCGCGGCGTCCGGCGAGGGGGCCAGCAGGTAGTCGCTGACCCGGTCGGTGGCGACCCGGTTGACCTCCTCGGGCATGCTCCAGTCGCGGCTGCGCAGGCCCGCTTCCACGTGGGCCAGCAGCGGGCCGGCCTTCGCGGTCACCAGGGCGCAGGCGAGGGTGGAGTTGATGTCCCCGACCACCACCACGGCGTCCGGGGCCAGTTCTTCGACGAGCGGCTCGAAGGCGGCCATCACCCGGCCGGTCTGCTGGGCGTGACTGCCCGATCCGGCGCCCAGGTACCGGTCGGGCGGCCGGATGCCGAGGTCGCGGAAGAAGACGTCGTTCATGGACTCGTCGTAGTGCTGTCCGGTGTGGACGAGGACCACCTCGGCGCCGCGGCGCTCCAGGGCGTCCATCACCGGTTTGATCTTCATGTAGTTGGGGCGCGCCCCGGCGACGCAGACGATCCTGGTCATGGGTTCAGAGCACCTCCACCTTCGGGCCGGTCATGCGGTTGCGGGTGTCGAGGACGTAGGTGGCGTGCTCGCTGATCATCTGGTAGTCGAAGGAGTCGTGGTCGGTGAGCAGGACGACGACGTCGGCGGCCGCCAGTTCCTTGCGGGTCGCCTCGACGCGGGCGAGGCGTGCGTCGACCTTGACGCTCTCCACCACGTGCGGGTCGACCGCGCGGACCTTGGCGCCCATGTCGAGGAGCAGCTCGGCGATGCGTACGGCGGGCGACTCGCGTGCGTCGCCGGTGTTCTTCTTGTACGCGAGGCCGAGCAGCAGGACCCGGGAGCCGTTGACGGACCGGCGCTTGGTGTTGAGGGCGTCGATCACGCGGCGGGTGACGTATTCGGGCATGTGGTTGTTGATGTCGTTGGCGAGTTCGACGAAGCGGAAGTTCTGGCCGAGTTCGCGCTGGACGCGCCAGTTCAGGTACGAGGGGTCGATGGGCAGGCAGTGTCCGCCGACACCCGGTCCCGGGGTGAACTTCATGAAGCCGAAGGGCTTGCTGGACGCGGCCTCGATGGACTGCCAGACGTCGATGTCGAGGTGGCGGGCGAACATGGCGATCTCGTTGACGAGGGCGATGTTCACGTGCCGGAAGGTGTTCTCCAGCAGTTTCGCCAGCTCGGCCTCCTTGGGCGAGCGCACGGGCACGGTGGTGTCGACGAGCTGCCCGTAGAAGGCCTCGACGGCCTTCAGGGAGGCGGCGTCGACCCCGGAGACGACCTTGGGCGTCTGCTGGAAGCCCCAGACGGTGTTGCCCGGGTCGATGCGCTCGGGGCTGTAGCCCAGGTGGAAGTCGGCGCCGGCGGTGAGGCCGGAGCCGTCCTCCAGGATCGGGGCGAACAGCTCCTCGGTGGTGCCCGGGTAGGTGGTGGACTCGAGGACCACGGTCGCGCCCGGGCGCAGGAAGCGGGCCAGGGTGTGGGCCGACTCCTCGATGTAGCGCAGGTCGGGCGCCCCGTCCTGTAAGGGGGTGGGGACGGTGACGACGGCGACGTCGAATCCGCCGCAGTCCCGGGCGAGTTCGCTGGGCCGGTAGGCGCCGCGCTCCAGGGCGCGGGCGAGGCGTTCGGAGCTGACGTCCTCGACGTACGACTCTCCGGCGGCGAGGCTCTTGACCCGCCGCGCGTCGACGTCGTAGCCGATCACCTGGTGGCCGACTTCGGCGGCCCGGATGGCCAGGGGAAGGCCGACGTATCCCTGTCCCACGACGACGACGCGCATCAGCAGTGACTCCTGTTCGCGGAACCTGCAGACGGGGTGCGGTGGATGAGCTCCCGGACCGTCATGACGAGGAAGGCGGCATTGGTGGTGAGGTAGCGCCTGCCGAGGCGGCGCGGCTCCTGGAGGGTGCGGTAGAACCATTCGAGGCCCATCCGCTGCCATGCCAGGGGGGCCCGCTTGGTGATGCCGGCGAGGATGTCGAAGGAGCCTCCGACGCCGTGGACGACGTGGGCGCCGGTGCGCTTGCCGTAGCCGGCGGTGAAGATCTCCTTCTTGGGCGAGGTCATGCCGAGGAACAGCAGTCGTGCGCCGCTGTCGGCGACGGCGTCGGCGATCCCCTCCTGCTCGGCGTCGCCGAAGTAGCCGTTGCGGCTGCCCGCGACCCGCAGTTCCGGGAAGCGTTCGGAGATCTGGGCGAGCATCATCTCCAGCACCTGCTGCTGGGCGCCGAGGAGGTAGACGGGGATGTCCGCGACCTCGGCGGCGGCGAGCAGGCGCATGAACAGGTCGATGCCCGCGACGCGTTCGGGCAGCCGGACGCCCAGGACGCGGCCGGCCCAGACGACGGCCTGGCCGTCGGCCAGGACGAGGTCGCAGCCGGACACCGCCTCGGCGAGGGCCGGGTCGCGCCGCATGTTGACCAGCTTCGCGGCGTTGACCATGCCGATCTCGATCTGCTCCCCGCGCCGTACGGCGTCGAGGCAGCGCTGGACGGTCTCGTCCATGGTCAGGGGGTCGAGCGTGATCCCGAAGAGGGTGCTACGGCTCATCTCTGCGGCCCCCCGAGCCAGGCGAACAGCATCCAGCCGAACTCGTACGGGCGGCACTCCCGGTCCACCCACCGGGGGCGGAAGAGTGCGTCCAGGGGTGCGAGCCGGGCGTGCGGGGCGAGGCGGGTGGTGAGCCCGCGGGCGGCCCGGACGGCCTTCCTGGGGTCGCCGCGGTAGACCTTGCGCCAGGTGACGCCGAGGTCCTCGCGGATCATCGGCTCGCGCGGGGTCGCGGCGGGCCCGGTGAGTTCGGGCACTGCCGTCATCCAGCGCAGTCCCCGGCGGACCGCCGCGGCGAAGTCCGTGCCGCCCGCTTCGGCCAGGTCGAACAGGGCGGTCGGGGCCATCGCGTGCTGGTGGACGCTGTAGACGGGGTAGCCCTCGATCACGCCGCCCTCGCGGGCGTCGTAGTGCCACCACCACTGTCCGCCGTCGCCCTGGAGGTCGACGATGCGGGTGGCGCACGCGTCGGCGGCCGCGAGTGCCTCCGGGTCGTCGCCGCTCGCGTGCAGCCGGGCCAGTGCCTGCAGCGGATAGGTCTGGTCGGCGAAGCAGGCCACGTGCGAGCGGTAGCCGGGCACCAGTCCCGGGCCGGTGGCGTGCGCGAACAGCGGGCCGCTGCCCGTCCTGGCCGTCAGCAGGCGGGCGCGGGCGGCCGCGAGGCGGTCCTCCACGTCCACCACGGCGCGCGCGGCCGCGAGGGCGGAGAGCACCCAGGCCGCCTCGACCGTGTACTGGGGCCGGCCGGGCAGGTCCAGGGCGGCGACCCGGTCGAGTGCGTCGGACAGTTTCGGGTGGCCGGTCTCGGCGGCGGCCCAGGCGATGAGCGCCGCGTCGCCGAGGTTGACCACCCCGGGCAGCCGTTCCACCAGCAGCCCGGTGAACTCCTCGGCGGAGCGTCCGCCGAACAGGGCGCGCTGGCGGCCCTCGGGCAGGAACCGGGCGCCCAGCGCGGTGATGGCCGCGTACCGGGTGCTGGTGCCCCGCAGTTCCAGGCGGCGGGCACCCTCGGGCGAGACCGCCGCGGCCCTGGTGAAGGCGAAGGTCTCGGCCTCGGGCAGATACATGGCGGGCAGACCCGCCTCGGCCAGCCCGAGCAGCCGCTGCGCCAGCGCGTGCAGCTTCGGGTCCTCTTCGGCCAGTGCTGCTAATCGTGTGATGGTCATCGGGTCCCCACCCCGACTCCCCGGGTGCCGCTCGCACCCCGCATGTCCGAGCTCCTCGGCTCCAACACACCTACCCCCTCTGATCGCTCCTCGGACGGACCTGGCGGTCGTCATTCCGCGGAGGGGGACTGCGCGTGACGGCGCCCGTGGCCGCGGCGTTGCGACGCCGCGGGCACGAGCCGTCCGAAGGCTGCCGTCTGGATCCCCCCAGCGATGCCTCGGACCGGGACACGCGCGCACGGCAGTGTCGGCGGGCGCGGTGGAACCACGCTCCGCCGGGCGCTGCCCGCGGTGCCCTCGTCGTACACAACCCCCCACTGAACAAGGCCTGTTGCCTGCTCAGATCCCGTGTGCAGGGACACGTTATGCCCACGGATGTTCATTGATTGTGGTTTTGAGGAAATGCTTGTGGCCTAAATTGCCGACATTCCGTCAGTTTCGCTCGACGAGCGTGCCGTCCTTCTCGTCGTGCAGCGCCCCGGTGCGCGGACACTCCCACGTGCCCGGCTCACCGTCGCGCGCCACGAGGCGGACTCCGGCCCGGCCCACCCAGCCGATCCGGCGGGCCGGCACCCCCGCCACGAGGGCGAAGTCCGGCACGTCCTTGGAGACCACCGCACCGGCCGCGACGAGGGCCCAGCGCCCGACGCGCACCCCCGCCACGCACACCGACCGGGCCCCCAGCGAGGCGCCCTCGGCCACGACGACCCCGGCGGCCTCCCAGTCGCCGTCGCGCTTGAGGGTGCCGTCGGGGTCGACCGCGCGCGGGTAGAAGTCGTTGGTGAGGACCGCGGCCGGGCCGATGAACACCCCGTCGCCGAGCTCGGCCGGCTCGTACACGAGGGCGTAGTTCTGGAGCTTCACGTGGTCGCCGATCCGCACGCCCGGCCCGACGTACGCGCCGCGCCCCACGATGCACCCGCGCCCGAGCCGGGCCTCCTCGCGTATCTGCGCCAGATCCCAGATCGTGGTCCCCTCGCCGAGCTCGGCGCTCTCGTCGACCTGCGAGGTGGGTTGAATGCGGACACTCACGGCGCGGTCCCCTTACGGTTCGTGAGACGTGCTGCGCACGGGCGTGCGTATGCACGGGCGTGCGGGTGTTCAGGCGTTCCGGTGCTCAGGTGTACGGAAGTACGCGCCGAGCATATGCGCCCGCGGGCCGCTCCACCCTCGGATCAACCGACTGTTCACCCAACGCACTTGGGAGGAGTCAGAGGAGGCGTTCGGGAACGGAGCCGGCGGGGACGGTGCGCGTGCGCAGGCGCCCGTCGGGGGAAAGGAACTCGACGTCGCCCATGGGGTCGGCCGTGACCTCGCCGACGACGGCGGCCCGTCGGCCGTGGGGGTGGGCGTGCAGCGCGGCCAGGACCCGGCCGGTGCGCCCGGGCGGGACGAACAGGCACAGGCACCCGGCGCACGCCGCGTCCAGCGGCGCGATGCCGCGGGCGCCGAGGGCCACCCGGGCCGCGTGGCGTACGGGCAGGGCGGACTCGTCGACGCGCAGCGTCAGGCCGCGGCCCGCCGCGCTCTGGCGCAGCACCTCGGCCAGACCGCCCGCGACCACGGTCCGGGCGTGGCGGACGTCGGCGACCACCGTCCGCAGCAGGCCGCCCAGGGGGGCGCAGTCGCTGGGTACGTGGTGCTCGTAGCCCAGGCCGTCGCGCAGCGACACCAGGTGGGCGGCGTGGCTGCCGAGCGGCCCGGTGACGACGATGCGGTCCCCCGGCCGGACCGAGTGGAGTTCCGGTGGGGAGCCGTCCGCCGCCACCCCGAACGCGGTCGTGGTGACGAAGACCCGGTCGGCCTCGCCCGCGCGGACGACCTGGGTGTCGACCGCGGCGATGGCGACCCCGGCCTCGGCGGCGGCGCTGCGCACCGACGCGGTCAGCCGGTGGACCAGCTCCAGCGGGAGCCCGGCCTCCAGCACGATGCCGAGGGCGATGTGGCGGGGTTCGGCGCCGGTGACGGCCAGTTCGTTGACGGCGCCGCAGACGGCCACGCGGCCGATGTCGCCGTTGCCGAAGAAGGGCGGATCGACGACGTACGTCCCGGTGCGGACGACGACGCCGCGGTCGGGGAGGAGCTCCTCCTCGACCAGGGCGCGCACGCCCGGGCCGAAGCCGACCTGGGCCGCGTCCCATCCTTGTGCGTACGTCACGCCATCCCCCGATGCGCCCGATTCACGATCGCCCCATCATCCTGCGGCTACGGGGCGCCGCATACCCGTGCCACCCGTACGACGGCGGATCAGGGGTCGGTAGGGGCGGGCGGGCGGTCGTACCCGCGCAGCAGTACGACGGCGGCCGCGGTGGCGAGGGCGGGCAGGGCCGCGAAGCCGGCCAGCAGGCCCAGTTCGGCGGTCGCGCCCTGCTCGGCGGCGCGGCCGGTGCCGGAGGAGACGTAGCCGGAGAGCTGGAGGACCAGTCCGTAGACGAAGGGCCCGGCGGCGACCCCGAGGCCCTCGCCGGTGGTGAACAGCCCGGACAGGGCGCCCGCCCTGCGCTGCTCGCTGCGGGCGGTGCACTGCGCCAGCATGGCGTACAGGAACAGCAGTTGGCCGGCGTGGCCGGTGCCGGCGAGGGCCATGACGGCCAGCACCGCGGCGTCGGGCAGCACGGGGGCCGCGAGGAGGAGCAGGCAGCCGGCGGCGAACAGCGCGGACGCGAGGGCGTGGCCGCGGCGGCCGCGCAGCCGCGACCAGAGCGGGACGGTCAGCAGGTTGGGGGCGACGAACGCGACGACGAGGGGGCCCACCCCGGCGGAGTCCCGCAGCACGTGGTCGGCGAAGTACGGGGCGCCCGCGAGCAGGACGCCGGTGGCCGCGGACTGGACGACCGCGCACCGCAGCAGCGCCGCGAAGGAGGGGTTGGCGCGGGCCGCGGCGAACTGGCGGTGCAGGCCGGGCTCGCTGTCGGCGGCCCGGACCCGCACCGGCGGACCGGAGCCGGAGGTGCCGGCGAAGACCCAGAGCGCGCCGAGGGCGATGACCACGGCGCCGAACACGCCGGCCCAGCGGTGCCCCGCGAGGCCGCCGCCCCCTGCGTCGATCAGGGCGGGGGCGGCGGCTCCGGTGACGAGGGCGGCCACCCCGATGACCGCGACCCGCCCGCCGACCAGGCGCATGCGGTCCTCGTCGCGGGTGGCGAGCTCCGCGGGCATGGCCACGTACGGCACTTGGAAGAAGGCGAAGGCGGTGGCGGTGAGCAGGTATCCGGCCGCCGTGAACCAGGCGCCCGCGGTGCCCGGAAGCGGGCCCGCGAACGTCAGCGCGAAGGCCGCGGCCATGGCGAGCCCGCCCCACAGGACGTACGGGCGGCGGGCGCCCCAGCGGGTGCGGGTACGGTCGCTGGCGCGGCCGACGAGCGGGTTGAGCAGGGCGTCCCAGGCCTTGGGCACGAACACGACGAGGCCCGCCAGCGCCGCGCCCACGCCGAGGGTGTCGGTGAGGTACGGGAGCAGCAGCAGGCCCGGGAGGGTGGTGAAGGTCGCGGTGACGAGGGATCCCGAGGCGTAGCCGAACCGCAGCCGGGCCGGCGGGCCGGCCGCCGGCCCGGGCGCGGGCGCGGGCGGGGGCGCGGGCGCGGGCGGGGGCACGCCTCGCGTGCGCGCGGTCCCTGTGGTGGCCATCGGGGGCTCCCTTCCGGGATCGGGGAGAGCGGGGTGAACGGGCGAACGGGCGGACGGGGGGGACGGGGGGGGGACGGGGGCGGGTCAGGGGTGCCAAGGCCCCGCGCCCGAAGGGTGGGGGATGCCCCGAGGGGGCGGGGCCTTGGCTCGGGCCGTGAAGTCCCCATAGCTGTGCGGGACTTGACGGAGGCTCTCCGGTACCCACACTCCGGCAGGCGGCATGGACGTCGCTAAAGCCCCGGCCCTGCGGACCGGCCGGCGGGCCGGACGAGTTCCTGCCATGCACTTTGCTGACACCGGCTCCGGCTGGCTGCCCGCTCCGCGGCGGCCCCACCATGGCTGCAGAGAAGGAGAGGGACATGACAGTCGACAACGGCACGACCTCGCCCCCCACCATCCATGGACATGCGACCGCGGGCACCCAGCACCTGATCCACCGTCCGCCCTCGCGGGCGTACTACGCCCTCGACGCACCCAGCCTGGGTGAGGAGAACTTCACCCTCGTCGGCGCGACTCCCGTCACCCACCCGCTCTTCAACGACGGCCCGGGCCGTTTCCACGACCTGCAGATCGCCACCGAGACGGTCCGCGAGATCGGCGAGTTCGTCGGCCACCGCTACTTCGGCGTCCCCGACGATCGGCCCGGCCTGTTCTACCGCTTCTCCCTCGACTTCACCGACCTCTCCGCCTGGCGCACGGACCCGGGCGGCCCCCGTCCCGTGCCCCTGGCCACCCACATCCGGGCCCGTCCGGCGAACGTGGTGGCCGAGGTACCGCGCGGGCTCGACTTCGACCTCCGGGTGACCATCGACGGCCGCCCGTGCGCGACGGGAGCGGCCGGGCTGGTCTTCCTCATGCCGAAGCTGTACCGCAAGCACGTGGAGCACTCGCGGCGGGCCCTGCAGGCCGCGCCGGAGATCGACGACGCGCCGGACGGTCCGCTGCGCCCGGCCGACTCCGCCGAGGCGGGCCGCTACGCGCCCGAGAACATCGTGATCAGCGAACCCACCGACGTCTCGCGCGGCCGGCTGAGCACCTGGCTGCTCCCGACCCCCGTCAGCCCGGTGTTCACCGGCGCGGACGGCCAGTACTCCGGCCTGCACCTACTGGAGGCGCTGCGCCAGACCTCGCTGCTCGCCGCGGGCCGCACGCACGGGCTGAGCTCCGCGCACAGCACGCTCGGCGCCTGCCAGATCCACTTCCGCGGGCCCGCGGAGCGCGAACTGCCGTTGCGCTGCGTCGCGGTGGCCGGACCGCTCGGGCGGGACGACGAGGGCCGGCCGTCCGTCGCGGTCACGCTCACCCTGACCCAGCGGCGGCGCGCGGTGGCCGAGGCCCGTACCACCGTGGTGCAGGACCACTGAGCACCATGCGCTTCGGGATCCTGGGCCCGCTGGAGGTCACCGGCGCCGCGGCCCCCACGGACGGCGGCCGGGAGCCCTCGTACGCTCCGCAGGCCGCCAAGCTGCGGGTGGTCCTCGGCACGCTCCTGATCCGCGCGAACGAGGTCGTGTCGGTGGAGAGCCTCATCGACGAGCTCTGGCCGGACGCGCCGCCGCGCACCGCGACGACCACCCTCCAGGTGTACGTGTCCCACCTGCGCAAGACCCTCCAGAGCGCCGACCCGGACAACGGGCGCGAGGCCCTGGTCACCCGGCGCCCGGGGTACCTGCTGCGGGTCGGCGCGGACGCCGTCGACGCGCTCGCGTTCGAGGACCTGTCCCGGCGGGGCCACCAGGCCCTGCAGGCTTCGGACTTCGCCGCCGCCGCCGATCTGCACCGGCGGGCGCTGGCGCTGTGGCGGGGGCCGCTGCTGTCGGACACCCCGCACGGGCCGGTGCTGGAGGGCGCAGCCGTACGGCTGGCCGAGGCGCGCACCAGCGCCCTGGACGAGCGGATCCGGGCCGAGCTGCACCTCGGGCTGCACCGGGAACTGGTCGCCGAGCTCCAGGAGCTGGTCGCCGAGCACCGGATGCACGAGGAGTTCCACACCCACCTGATGGTGGCGCTGTACCGGTGCGGGCGGCAGGCGGAGGCCCTGCGGGTGTTCACGACGCTGCGGCAGACCCTCGTGGAGGAGCTCGGGATCGAGCCGGGCCCGGCGTCGACCCGGCTGCAGCGGCGCATCCTGGAGGGCGACCCGGCGCTGACGCGCGCCGGCGGCCGGGGCGCCGTCCGGGGCGCGGGCACGGGAACGACAGCGGCAAAGACCGCGGCGACCGCGGCGACGGCGGGCACGCCGGGCGGGACGGGCCGGTCCCCCGGTCACGACGGGCCGCCCGCAGCCGCAGCCGCAGCCGGCACCGGAGCGGGCGCGGGCGCCCCGGGCTGGTCGGCGGAGTCCGGCGCGCTGCCCGCCGCCGACCCGTGTTTCACCGGCCGCACCGAGGAACTGGACCGGCTGGAGCGAATGGTGCGCAGCGCCCCGGCCGGCGGCTGCGTCGCCGTGACGGGCATGCCGGGTGCCGGCAAGACCGCGCTGGCCGTCGAGGCCGCGCACCGGGTCGCCGACGCCTTCCCCGACGGGCGGCTCTACCTGGACCTGCGGGACGGCGCCGGAACCGGCCTGCCCTCGGACGCGGGATCCGTCCTGGAACGGCTGCTGCCCGCCTCCGCCGGGCCCGGCGCGGCTCCCGCCGACGGTGCTCCGCAGGCCCCCCGGGTCCTGTTGGTCCTGGACGGGGTCGGCTCGGAGACCCAGGTACGGCCCCTGCTGCCCGCGCTGCGGGGCGCCGTGGTGCTGCTCGTGGCGCGCCGGGTGCCCGCCGGGCTCCCCGGGCTGCGGTCGGTGCTCCTCGGACCGTGGCGGCCCGACGAGGCGCAGCGGCTCGTCGGGCTGTTCACCGGTCGCGCGGGGACCCGCCCGGGGACGCTCGGCGCCGCGGCCGCGCTGGACGCAGGGCCGGGCCTCGGCCCCGACACGGTCGCCGAGGTCGCCGAGCTGTGCGGGCGGCTCCCGCTCGCCGTGCGGACCGCAGCGGCGCAGCTCGCCGCCCGTCCGCACTGGACGGCCGCCGTCCTGGCGGACCGGCTGCGGGACGAGGGCGGGCGCCTGGACGTGCTGCGCACGGGTGACGTGGACGTCCGGGCCCGCCTCCTGGACGCCTACGCGGCCTGCCCCGAACCGCAGCGGCGGGCCTTCCGGCTGCTGTCCCTGCTGCCGCCCGGCCGGTTCGGCGCCCGGCAGGCCGCGGCCGCCCTCGACCTGACCGAGGCACGGGCCTCGGCGGCCCTGGAGTCGCTGGCCGACGAACGGCTGGTGGCCGTGGACCGTGACGGCTGCCACCTCCCGGAGCTGCTGCGGCTGCTCGCGGTGGAGCGGCTGGCGCTGGAGGACCCGCCCGAGGTGGTCCGGGCGGCGGCGGAGCGCGTGTGCCGGGCGTACGCGGCCGCCGCCGCGGCGCAGCCGGGCCGGATGTCGGACTCCGGCGCGCGCGGGCTCGTACGCCTGGCCCGGACCGCGTACGGGGCGGGGCTGTGGGCGCTGGCCGTACGGCTGACGGACGCCCTGGGCGGGTGGGTGCCGGACGACGGGGAGGCCGTGTACGCGCTGGCGCTGGACGCCGCGCGGCGCTGCGCCGACCGGTCGGCGCAGGCCCGGATGCGGCGCTCGCTGGGTGAACTCGCCTGGCAGTACCGGCGGGTGGAGCGGGCGCACGAGCTGTTCTCGGGCGCTCTGGAACTGGCCCGGGAGGCCGGCGACGAGGAGGAGGCCGCGCGCGCCCAGGTGGGCCTGGCCGAACTGCGCCTGGACGCCGGGGAGTGGGCGGCTGCCGCCGCGCTGCTGGAGCCCGCCCTCGCTGCCCTGTCGGCGCCGGGCCGCACCCGCGGCCGGTACGAGGCGAGCCGCGCGCGGGGGCTGCTGGCGCTGGCGCACGAGGGGCCGGAGAGCGCACGGGCGTGGTTCGGCGAATGCCTGGAACTGGCGGGGGCACTGCGCGACCAGCGACTGGAGGTGTACGCGCTGCGCTCGCTGCGGGCGCTGAGCCTGCCGCCGGAGGGCGGCTCCGGTCCGGCTGCGCGCGCCGTGGAGATCCGCCCCGGCCTGTGGCGCATCCACCCGGCCGGTGTCCCCACGTGAACGGGCCGGCCCGGCCGGTCCCGACGGTTCCCGCGACCCCCTGTGAAAGGAGCACCATGAGCACGATGGGCACCCTGCCGGCAGCGCTCGGCCCGGTGACGGAGCTCGTCGGCCGGGAGCTGGAGGCGGCCATGCTGCGCGAGCGGCTGCGGGACCCGCTGGTACGGCTGGTGACGGTCACCGGACGGGCCGGGGTGGGCAAGAGCCGGCTGGCGCTGGAGGTCGTACGGGAGATCGGCGGGGAGTTCGGCCGGGTGGAGGTCCGGGACGCCGGGGCGCCGGACACGCCGTCGGCCCTGGCCGGCCTGGCCGCGCCGCCCGCCCTGGCCGACCTGCCCGCCCGGCCGGCACCCGTCGAGCGGCAGCAGGAGTGCGGCCGGGTCCTGCTGCTGCTCGACGGCTGCGACCACGAGGCGCGCCCGGGCGCCGCGGGGGCGCTGGAGGCGCTCACCGGCGATCCGCGGGTCGTGGTGCTGGCCACGGCCGTGGAACCGCTCGGGGTGTACGGGGAGCTGCTGTTGCCGCTGAACCCGCTGGCGGTGCCGGGCCCGGTGCGCGGTCCGGCCGGCGGCGCCGCGGCCGCGGCCGATCCGCACGAGCTCCAGGAGGTGGCGTCGGTGGCGCTGTTCGTGCGGCGGGCCCGGGCCGCCGACCCGGCCTTCGCGCTCACCCCGGAGAACGCCGGGGCCGTCGCGGAGATCTGCACGCTGCTGGACGGGCTGCCGCTCGCCGTCGAACTCGCCGCGCGCCGGCTGCGGCTGCTGCCCCCGCACCTGCTGCCGGTACGGCTGCGGGACCGTACGACCGTCCTGTCCGGCGGGCCGGCGAACGCGCCCGAGCGGCACCGCTCGCTCGCCGCCCTCGCCGAGTGGAGCTGCCGCGGCCTGGACGCCCCGGCCCGCGCGCTGCTGGGCCGGCTCTCGGTGTACGAGCCGGGCTTCGGCCTGTCGGCGGCGGGGCTGTCGGCCGAGCCGGCCGTCGACACGCTGATGGACCGCGGCCTGCTCGTCGTGGTGGGTGAGGAGCGGGGGGAGTTGCGGCTGGCCGTCTCCGAGCCCGTGCGCTCCGCCGCGCGCGACGCCCTGGCGGAGGCGGGCGGCGAGGACGCGGCCCGGGACGCGCACGCCGAGCGCTACCGGACGCTGGTGGGCTCCGCGCAGGCCGGGCTGCGGGGCACGGCACAGGACCATCTCCTGCGGGAGCTGGCCGCCGAGGCGGCCAACGTGACCGCGGCCCTGCGGCGGCTACGCGAACGGGGTGACGCCGAGGCGGCCGCCGCCACGGTGCTCGGCTGCCGTCTGCCCTGGCTGGTCCAGGGGCGGTTGCGGGAGGGCCTGGAGTGGTGCGACGAGCTCGGCGGGGAGGGCGGTCCGGCGCTGCCGGACGCCGTGCGGGCCCGCCTCGCCGACCAGTCCGGTGTCTTCGCGCTCGCCCTGGGCGATCCGCAGGAGGCGGTCCGCCGCCACCGGCACGCGCTCGCCCTGGGCAAGGGCGTCGGTGACCGCCGGCAGAACGCTCTGGTCTCCGCCCACCTCGGCGCGGCCCTGCTGGAGGCCGGCGATCCGCCGGGGGCGCGGGCCGTGCTGGTGACCGCGCACAGCGCGCTGGAGGCGATGGGCGTCACCGGCGGCGCCGCCGGAGCGGCCGCCTCGCTGGCCGGCGTCCTGCGCGCCGAGGGCGACCGGAGGCGGGCCCAGGAGCTGCTGGACCGGGCGGTGGAGGCGCTGAGGCGGAGCCGGGACGGACGGGGCCTCGCGGGTGCCCTGCGCAAGGAGGCCGCGCTGGCCCTGGACGGCGACGAGCCGGCCCGGGCCGACCGGGCGCTGCGCGAGGCCCTGCGGCTCTACGGATCGGTCGGCGAGCGGACCGGACTGCCGGGACTGCTGGAGGAGTTCTCGCTGCTGCTGATGCGCACGGCACCCGCCCAGCGACCGCGGACGGTGCGGCTGCTGGCGGCGGCCGACACCTTGCGCGCCGCGACCGGGGCCGCGGTGCCGGACGAGTGGCGGTCGGCGGCCGAGCGGGCCCGGACGGATCTGGGCGCCCGCCTGGACTGGACGGACTTCGCGCTGGCCTGGGCGGAGGGCGTACGGATGACCGCGTCCGAGGCGGTGGCGGAGGCCCTGTCGGCGCCCGCGCCGACGCGCCGCCCGTCGGCCGGGCCGGCCCCCGAGGACCAGTCGCTGACACCGCGCCAGGTCCAGGTGGCGCTGCTGGTCTCGCAAGGCATGACGAATCGTCAGATAGCGTCCAGGCTGGACATTTCCGAGTGGACGGTGGTCAACCACGTGCGGCAGGTCATGCGCCGCCTGGGGTGCTCCTCCCGGGTGCAGGTCGCGGGTGCGGTGGGCAGATGGGCCTGACGAGGACGGGCTCGACGGGCCCGACGCGTGCGACGGCCCCGGCGGGCGCCGTCCGCACGGCGGGCCGCTCCTGGTACCAGCCCGCCCGGCCGCTGGACCTGGCGCCGCCCGCCGAGGTCGCGGAGCGGTTCCGGGCCGCCGGCCGGTGGCGCGGGGAGACCTTCCTCGACGACCTGTACCGGACGGCCGCCCGTACCCCCCAGCGCCCCGCGATCGTCTCCGACCGGGCCCACCGGCCCGCCGGACGGCGCCTGGTGACCGTCTCCTACGCCCAGCTCGCAGCGTACGTGGACCGGTTCGCCGGCGCCCTGTCGTCCCTGGGTGTCGTGGCGGGCGACCCGGTCGCCTACCAGCTGCCGAACTGGTGGGAGACCGCGGCGCTCACCCTGGCCTGCCTACGGGTCGGCGCGGTCGCGGTGCCGGTGCTGCCGACCGTACGGGCCCACGGCCTGCACCGGATCCTGGACGCCACCCGGGCCCGGGTCTGCGTGGTGCCCGACGTCTGGGAGGGCTTCGCCCACGCCGAGGCCCTGGCGGACCTGGCCGGCCGGCTGCCGTGGCTGCGCCACCGGGTCGTCGTGGGCGACGCGGCGGCCACCGGCGCGGTGGACTTCACCGCGCACTTCCTGCGGACCGCGCACGAGCGCACGGCGGCGGGCCGGCGGAGCAGACCGCGGGGCGGGCGGGCCGACCGGCCCGCCCTGCTGATCAGCGTCATGGGGCTGCGGGACGCCTACACCTCGGTGCTGCACTCCCCCAACACCCTGTACGCCAACATCTCCGCGCAGAGCGCGCCCGACGGGCCCGGACGGCGACCGGGCGAGGTCTTCCTCAGCACCCTGCCGCTCACCTCGCTGGCCTCCCTGATCTACACCGTGTGCTGGCCGCTGGCCGTCGGCGGGACCGGGGTCTGCCAGGACGTGTGGGACCCCGGCCGCTGCCTGGACCTGATGGCCACCGCCGGGGTCGACCAGCTGTACGCGGAGCCGGCCTACCTCTCCGAGCTGGTGACGGCGCAGCGCCGCCGGCCGCGGGCGGCGCGGCGGCTGCGGCTTGTTCTGTCGGGGGGCCGCACCAGTACGCCGGCGCCGCTCGCCGATGAGCTGCGGGAGGTGTTCGGGGTACCCGTGCTCTCCGTGTGGGGGGCGCCCGAGCTGGGCATGGGCGCGCTCTCCGGGGACGCGCCCGGCGGCGGTGACGGGGTCCGCCCGCTGGGCGGGCTGGAGGTGTCGGCCGGGCCGGCGGGTTCGGCGCTGGAGGTGCGCGGCCCGTCGGTCTGCCTGGCGACCTGGCGGCACGGTACGCCGGCGCCGGTGGCGACGTGGGAGCACGGGGACGGCTGGCTGGACACGGGGGACCTGGCGGCGGCCGACGCGCAGGGCGGGCTACGGCTCCTGTCCAGGGCCGGCACGCGGACCGGCGCCATCTTCATGGTGCCGGTCTCCGAGGTGGAGGAGCGGCTGCTGGCCCACCCCCGGGTACGGGAGGCGGCGGTGGTGGCCTACACCGACCCGGAACACGGGGAGCTGCCCTGCGCCGTCGTGGTCCCGGCCGCCGAGGACGGGCCGCCGGGGCCGGCCGAGCTCCGCGAGCACCTCGCCTCCCTGGGCGTGGCGGAGGCCTTCCTGCCCACCCGGCTGGAGATCGTCGGGGCGCTGCCGCGCGACGAGCGGGGCCAGGTGCGGCGGGAGGCCCTGCGGAGCTGGCTGGCGCGGCTGCGGCCGGGCGGCCCCCGGCCGGCACCCGCCTGAGGCCCGGACCGGGGCGGGGCCGGTACGGGGGCCGGTACGGGTGCCGGGGCGGGGCCTGGACGGGGGCCGGGGCAGGGGCCTGGACCGGGTGGTGTCGGCCCGGTGTCCGTCCCGGACGACAGGACAGCGTCCGGACGGCAGGACAGCGTCAGCCGGCGATCTCGCGGGCGAGGGCGCCGAGTTCCTCGCGCCACGCGGGGGTGATCCGGGCTCCGGCCACGGCCTTGTCGGCGCGGACCACGAGCGCGGCGATGGTCTCCTCGGCGCGGTCCCGCGCCCGGTCGTCGAAGAACACGTCGCGCAGGAACTGGGCGTCGCCGTCGAAGCCCGGGCCGCCGCCGAGGAACCCGCGGATCCGCCAGGCGGCGTGCAGGGCGCGGGCGTACTCCTCGTAGGCCTCGCGGAGGTCGTCGCGGCCCGCGAGCGCGGCGCCGATCAGCAGGGCGTGGCGCAGCCCGTACCAGCCGGCGCCGCAGCCGGTGGCGCAGCCGTCGAGGCACTGGCCGGGCCAGGCGTCGTCGAGGTACTCGGTGGCCGCGGCGGCCTCCATGTGCGCGCCGATCGCCCGCTCGACGCGCAGGTCGTCCCACAACAGGCGTGCCTGCTGGGGCAGTCCGGCGGCGAGCCGGTCTCCGTAGGCGAGGGCGAGGTCCCCCGCGAGCACGGCCGTGCCCTCGCCGAACCGGCGCGGCTCGCCGCGCCAGCCGTTGCGCTCGTGTTCGGCGGCGTGGCTGATGTGCAGGGTCGGGATGCCGCGGCGCAGCGGGGCGTTGTCCCGTACGTCCGCGCGGATCACCCAGCAGGTGTCGAGCAGTTCGAGGGCCGCGGCGGCCGCCACGGCTTCGCCGTCGTCGGGGTCGCCGCCGGCGGCGAGGTACCCGGTGAGGCAGATGGCGGGGCGGGCCCGTTCACCGCCGGCCTGGATCAGTTCGGCCACGCCCATCACCAGGACGGCGCTGCGCGGGTCGGAGGTGCGCCGGCCCCGGTGCTCCTGCGCGAGGAGCCGCGCGAGCTCCTCCTCGACCCGGTCGAGCATGGCGTCGCGGACCTCTCCGGGCGACGCGGTGCGCCACGGCTGGTCGTGTGCTGTGGTCATGGTGCCCTCCCTGCGGGCTACGGCTCATGACCGACTGTCCCGGACGGGGCGCGCGGAAGCCACCCGTTCGGCGTTCGGAGGCGGTAACCGGGGGGTGCGGCGGTCCCGATCCCTGCCAGGAGCCTGCCACGGGAGGGCCCGCCGGACCGGGCTTGCCATGGCCTTGCCATGCCCGACAGACCACGGCCTTGCCGTGGGGGCGCCGCCCGCCGTCCGCCGCCCGCCGCCCGCCTCAGACCGGTACCCCGGCGGCGGCCGGGTCGAGGTCGACCGGCAGGGCCTGCCGGCCGGGGATGTCCAGCTTGCGGTAGACCCGGGTGAGGTGCTGTTCCACCGTACTGACCGTGATGTAGAGCCTCTTGGCGATCTCCCGGTTGGTGTGGCCGTGCACCGCGAGCAGCGCCACCCGCCGCTCCGACTCGCTGAGGGCCGCCACCAGTGCGGCGTCCGGGGCGCCGGCCCGGCCCCCCTCGCCGGTGTCGTCCTCGGTGTGGCCGGGCAGGATCCGCTCGCGCAGGGTGTCGGCCCCGCAGGTCTTCGCGAGGTGCCAGGCCTTGCGGTTGACCATGGCGGCCCGTGCCGGTTCGCCCGCCTCGCGCAACGCCTGCCCGAAGTCCGCCATGGCACGGGCCAGTTCGTACTTGTCCCCCGAGCGCTGGAGGTCGTCGACGGCCTTGGCCAGCATCGTCTGGCGTTCCCTGGGCTCGCGCAGGGACGCCCGCAGCCGCAGGGAGGTGCCGCGCACCCACGGGTCGGCGGCGTCGCGGGTGGTGAGCTGGTCCGCGAGGAAGCGCTCCGCCTGGTGGGCCTCGCCCAGCCGGAGCAGGGCCTCGGCCGCGTCCGTGCGCCAGGGCAGGACACGGGGCCGGTCCAGGCCCCAGCGCTTCGCCTGCCGGCCGATGTCCAGGAAGTCGCCCAGGGCCGCGTGGAAGCAGCTCGTGGCCAGGGCGTGGTGGCCCCTGGCGCGCAGGTGCGCCAGGGCGTGCACGCCGCCGGTGTGCCCGGCGGGGGCGGGCCGGGGCAGGGCGGCCGCCGCCTCCTCCAGCCGGCCCATCGCGGTGAGGGCCCGCGCCCGGGTGCCCGCCAGCGCGCCCAGCAGCACGCTGGTGCCGCGGGCCGGCGCCGCCCGCAGGGCCTCCCCGGCGGTTTCCGCCGCGCCCGTCAGGTCGCCCAGGCGCAGCCTGGCCTCGGCGGTGAGTCCCGCGAACACGGCCAGCCAGCCGGGGGCCCCGCGCCGGGCCGCCTGGTGGGCGAACTCCTCGCACCAGGGCAGGGCCCGGGCCGCGCCGTCCAGGTACAGCAGGGTGCGCAGGGCCTGCGCCACCGGTTCGACTGTGCCCTCGGCGAGGGTGGCGCCGCGCAGGAACAGCTCTGCCGACCGGGCGGCGACGCCCTCTTCCGCCTCCACGGGGAGCGCCCACAGGGCCGCCGGGTGGACGGTGGTCCCGGCGGAGCGGACGGCGGGGTCGGTGCCGGACTCGGCCGGGACGCTCCGCCGGCCGGCGGCCCACCGGGGGAACGCCGACAGGCCGTCCAGCGGGTCGCCTCCGGGGATGCCGCCGAGTCGGGCGCCGCCGGCTCGGGTGCCGTCGGCCGCCAGTCGCTCCAGTACGCCGGCGGACTCGTCGATGCGGCCCTGCGCGGCCAGCGCCCGGGCCAGGGGGGCGAGGGCCTGCGGACCGAGCTGTCCGGCGCCTGCGGCGGCCAGCGGGGCCGCGAGGCGGTGTTCGGCGGCCGCCGGGTCTGTGCGGCCCAGGACGACACCGAGCCTGATGTCCACTTCGGCGCGGGACGTGGCGTCCGGGCAGGCCTCGTGGGCGAGCCGCAGAAGTGCCACGGCCCGGTCGGGGTCGCCCTCCGCCACGTGCTGGTCGGCGGCGGAGCGCAGGACGGGCAGGGCCCAGTCCGGGCGGGTGTCGCGTGCGGCGAGGAGCTGTCCGGCGACCTCGGTGTCGGGCGCGCCCGACGCGCGCGCCAGCAGGGCGGCCTCCGTGTGCAGGGCGGACCGGTCGGCGGGGTCGAGGCGGTCCAGTACGGCGGCCCGGGCGGCCGGGTGGCGCAGTCCGTGGTGTCCGCGCCGTCCGTGCGGGCCGTCGGGGGCGAGCAGTCCGGCCTCCTCCAGGGCCGCGAGGGCGCGTACGGCGGTGGCCTCGTCGGTGCCGCTCAGCCGTGCGAGGTGTGCGGGCGTGGCCCGGCCGTCGAGTACGGCGATCGCCGCGCCGAGTCGGGGGGTGGCGGGTCCGCAGCGGTGCAGGCAGGTGAGGACGGCCCGGGCGTAGGCGTCTGCGGGCCGTCCCTCCGGGTCCTGGAGGAGGGCCCGCAGGAGCAGCGGGTTGCCGCCGCTGGCCTCGTGGAGCAGGGCCGCCTCCGCCCCGGTGCGGCCGGGCAGCAGGGCGTGGACGGCGTCGGGGGTGAGCCGCCCGAGCCGCAGGCGGACGAAGTGGGGCAGGCGGAGCAGTTCGGTGCGCAGCAGCGGGTCGCTGTCGTGTTCGTGCGGGGAGGCCGTCAGGACCAGCAGGACGGGGGCGCGGCGGGTCTCGCGCGCGAGGTGGAGCAGATGGCGGCCGGAGGGCTCGTCCACGTGGTGCAGGTCGTCCACGCAGATCACCACGGGTGCGGTGGCGCTCAGTTCGCGGACGGCGACCGCGAAGTCCCGCAAGGCCAGAGCGTCTTCGGCGTCGTCCGGGGACGCGGGCAGGGGCAGGGCTCCGGGCGGGGCGTCGGCGGCCAGCCGGCGCAGGACCCCGAGCCGGCGGCCGCGTTCGGTGGCGGCGCCGCCGGCCCGCAGGACGAGGGCCCCGCGGTCCTCCGCGTGCGCGGCGGTCGTTTCGAGGAATTCGCTCTTTCCGCAGCCGACCGCCCCCTCGACGAGAAGCAATCCGGCTTTTCCTTCGGCGCAGCCTTCGAGCAGAGCTGCTGATACGGACATTTCCTCGGCACGGCGGAACGGCAGCATGAAAATCCCCCAGGATGCCCGTTCCGCATATCCGAGACATTCGAAGCACTCAAAGCATTCGAAAGGGGAACATGAATACCGAACGGGGGTGTTCGAGCGTGGAGCGAGTGAGAATTCCCGCTCAGTCTAGGGGCCGGATCCGTACCCGCCGGTGTCCGGAAGCTGCCTGGCATCAATCCCCGCGACGGGCGACGGGGAAGATCCGGCGGGGGATATTCCGCGGGTGTCCGGGCCGCTGCCACTCGCGGGGATAGCCGACGGAGACCTCCTCGAAGCGCACGCCGTCGTACCAGGTGGTGCGAGGGATGTGCAGGTGGCCGTAGACGACGGCGGCGGCGCGGAAGCGGATGTGCCAGTCGGCGGTCAGCTCGGTGCCGCACCACTGGGCGAACTCGGGGTGGCGCAGTACGTCCGTCGGGGCGCGGACCAGCGGGAAGTGGTTGACGAGGACCGTGCGCAGGTCGGGGCCGCACGCGGCGAGCCGCTGTTCGGTGGCGGCGACGCGGGCCCGGCACCAGTCCTGCCGGGAGGCGTAGGGGTCGGGGTGCAGCATGAACTCGTCGGAGCACACCACCCCGGCCTCGTAGGCCTGTTCCAGGGCCTGTTGCCTGGTGGCGGCGGTGGGCGTGCGGAAGCTGTAGTCGTACAGCAGGAAGAGCGGGGCCACGACGAGCGGGCCGCCCGGCCCCGCCCAGACGGGGTAGGGGTCCTCCGGGGTGTGGACGCCGAAGGACCGGCAGATCTCGACCAGGCGCCGGTAGCGGGCCTCCCCGCGCAGGGGTTCGGGGTCGTCCCGGACGGTCCACAGTTCGTGGTTTCCGGGCGCCCACACCACGGTGGCGTAGCGCCGGGTGAGGAGGTCGAGCACCCACCGGAGATCGTCGAGTGACTCGCTCACGTCGCCGGCCACGATGAGCCAGTCGGCGGGACTGTCGGGATAGAGGTCCTCGACGATCCGGCGGTTCTCCGGGAATCCGACATGGAGGTCGCTGATACCCATGAGGTTTCCGTGCGGCATTACGCGAGTGTGCCCGGTCGGCGGGCCCGCGAACACCCCTTAACCACCCCTCAATTGACGCCGGCGCACCCTTGTCCGGAGGCATGGCAGGGGGATGGCAATGCGGGGGCGGCCGGCTGCCTGCGGACCGGCAGGCGCGGGGCCGGCGCACCGGCGGATGGCAGCGGTCTGGCAGAGAACCGGGCAGCACCCGGGTGCGTCCGGTTGACCTGCGCCTTCGCCGCTGGCCGGGGTGGTGCGGCGGCGTGAACGTGGGAGCTGTCCGACCGGAACAGCGACCCGAGGGAACACCGTGCTCACAAAGCTCCTGCCCGCGAACGTCGCGACTGCCGAAGCCACCACCGACCCCGCCGACGTCTTCCTCTACCCCGAGGAGGAGCACCTCGTCCGCAACGCCGTACCCAAGCGGCGTCTGGAGTTCGGCACCGTCAGGTGGTGCGCCCGCCGTGCCATGGAGGAGCTGGGGCTGCCCCCGGCTCCCGTGGTGCCGGGCCGGCGCGGCGTCCCGCAGTGGGCGCCCTCGGTCGTCGGATCCATGACCCACTGCGTCGGCTTCCGGGGCGTGGCGCTCGCCCGCTCCGCCGAGTACGTCTCGGTCGGGGTGGACGCGGAACCCAACGCCCCCATGCCGGAGGGGGTCCTCGACTCGATCGCGCTGCCCCGGGAGCTCGACCTCGTCGCCGGGCTGGAGCGGACCGCGCCGGGTGTGGCGTGGGACCGGCTGCTCTTCAGCATCAAGGAGGCCGTCTACAAGACCTGGTTCCCGCTGACCGGCCAGGAACTCGACTTCACCGACGCCCTGGTGAGCGTGGACCCGGGGCGGGGCACCTTCCACGCCCGGCTGCTGCCGGACCCCGAGACCCTCTCCCCGGCCGGGCCGACCGCCTTCGACGGTCGCTGGTCGGCGGAGCGGGGCGTACTGCTGAGCGCGATAGCGGTGCCGGCTTCCCGGCTCGCCGCCGTCGGCGCCCCGGTACGCGGAAGCGCTCCCCGCATCTGCCGTGCGGGGAGCGCTTCGTGAACCGCCGGACGTGACGTCAGATCACGTCCACTGGTCGTCCTCGGGCTTGGCGGCGACGTCGGTACCGGTGCCGGCGTCGACGTCGGTCAGCCGGGCGGTGGCGGAGGACTCGGCGGCGGCGCCGGACACGACCGGTCCTGACACGCCCTGAACCCCCACCGCCATTACCACACCGGCCACCGCAGTCAAGCAAATCGAGAAGACCTTAACGGAAACTGTTCTCACGACTTCCCCCAGTCGAAGATCGAGATCTACTCATCCGAACCGCTCACCACTTCCGGCTCAGCGGCCCGGTTGATGGGAACAGAGTGCTGGCTCTCGATCAATCCCGCCAAGGGCGGTACGTTGGCGTAAAGTTACGTGGCAGCAAATACATCAATCAGCGGGGGCTGACATGTTTGCAGGGGAGGGCTCGGATTCGGGGTTCGCCGAGCTGGACGACGTCAGTGCCGCGGCTTACGGCCTGGCCGTCGAGTACGGCCGCTTCGAGCGCGAACGGATCGCCGAACAGCTGTCGCTGACCCCCGAGGAGATCTCCCGGGTGGAACAGGTGCTGAGCGGTGTCCGCCTCTTACAGGCGATGCCGGGAAACCCCGCCGAACTGACCCCCGTCACGCCCGACGTCGCGGCCGCGTCCCTGGTGGCGCCCGCCGAGCGGCACATACGCGACCTCCAGCAGGCGGTCACGGACGTCCGGGCCAAGCTGCTGTCCCTGACGCCCCTGTACTTCGAGGGCCGCCGGGTCCGCAACCGGCTGGAGGCCTTCGACGTCATCACCGACGTCTCCCGCATCCAGTCGATGCTCAACCACCTCACCCAGAGCTGCCAGAGCGAGATGCTCACCGTCCAGCCCGGCGGCGCGCGTCCCGCCTACGCGCTGGCGCAGGCCCGGGAGTCCGCGCTGACGACCCTCGCGCGCGGGGTCCGGATCCGCACCATCTACCAGCACACCGCCCGCAACGACCTGCCGACCCGCAGCTACGTGCGCGAGGTGAGCGAGCAGGGCGCGGAGATCCGGACCGCCGACGAAGTCATCGACCGGCTGATCATCTACGACCGGGAGGTGGCTTTCCTCCCGGAGCGCTCCGCCGGCGACCGCACGCCCGGCGCGGCGATCGTGCGCGAGCCCACCCTGGTGGCGTTCCTGTGCTCGGTCTTCGAGTACCTGTGGGACGGGGCCAGCCCCTACGTGGTGGAGTCCCAGCGCTCCCCCGCCTCCTCCGACGAGCTGAAGTGGTCGATCATCCGGTTGATGACCAAGGGCTACAAGGACGAGATGGTGGCCCGGCGGCTCGGCATGTCCGTGCGCACCTGCCGCCGCCACATCGCGGAGATCACCGAGGAGCTGGAGGCCACCAGCCGCTTCCAGGCCGGCTACAACGCCGCCCGGCAGGAGATGCTCGCCGGGGGGTCGGTGCCCTCCTAGGGGGTGTCCGGGTCCTCGCCCAGGGCCTCGGTGATGGCGTCGACGCAGTCCTGGTCGAGCATCGTCGTCACGTGGGCGTCCTGGAGCCGGCCGAAGCCCGCGTCGTAGACCGCGGCACTGACCACGTAGCCGTCGGCGACCGGGAACGTACGGAAGATCCACTCGTCCCCGGTCCCCGCGGTGCCGTCGGGCCGCTGGACCCGCACGGCCCGGCCGTCGGGGCCGAAGCCGAACTCGGTGAAGCGGAACTGCATGCCCTGCCCGATCGCCTTGCTGTAGGCCTCCTTGAGCGTCCACAGCCGTACGAGGGCGTCGTTGCGCTGCGGTTCCGGCATCCCCGACAGCAGCACCGATTCGTACGGGGTGCAGATGTGCCGGCCGAGTCCGCTGCCGTGCATCTCGCGGTCGGCGCGCTCGGCGTCCACTCCGATCAGCCCGCAGGTCGTCAGGCCCACCAGCAGCAGGTCGTCGGTGTGGCTGAGGCTGATGTCGATCTGGTCGCAGCCGCGCAGGTACGGGCGGCCGGTCGGCCCGTAGGCCAGTTCCAGGTCGGCGGGATCGCTGTCGAGCACCGCGCTCGCCGCCTGTTTGAGGAGCATCCGGGAGGCGATGTAGCGGCCCCGTACGTCGGCGTGCGTCAGGTCGAGGTAGCGCGTCCAGTCGCGGCCGAGCAGCTCGCGCAGCCCGTCGCCGAAGGGCACGACCGGCTCCAGGTCCCTCAGCCACGCGTAGACCAGGGCGGTGCCGTGGGTGGCCAGGTCGTCCCGCACCCGGTCCCACGAGTCACCTCCCGGTACCACGGCGACGGGCTCACCGAGCGGCGGGCCGAGCGAGGGGCTGCCCGGGGCAGTCATCCGTACTCCTTCACGAGAGTGTGGACCTCCCGGAGACTGCGTGCCCCCAGCAGGCGGTGCACCGGTACCCGGTGGCCGGACTCCTCCAGGAGCGCCACCAGTCGGAGCAGGTTCAGCGAGTCCCAGCCCGGCAGGTCTCCCAGGGCGGTGTCCGCGCCCTCGGGGATCGCGATGTCCAGGCCGAGGTCGTCACGGACCGTCCGCAGGAACACGTCGAGGCTATCGAGGCCCATCGGCCCGCCCTCCCCCCGGGGTTTCGGTGACGCGCACGTGCGCGGGGACCTCCGGCAGCCGTACCAGGTCGTGGTGGAACACCACCGGACCGTCGGCGGAGCCGTCGCCTCCGCCGGGTTCCGCCCGGGTGAACCCGCAGGACGGGTAGAAGTCCCGGGCGCGGTGGTTGCGGGCGGTGGGCACGTACCGGGCGCTCACCGAGGTCAGCCCGAGCTCCCGCGCCCGGGCCAGCAGCACCGCGAGGCAGGCCTGTTCCACGCCGCGGCCGAGCACCCGGCAGCTGAGCCACATGCCGTCCAGCCGGAGCACCCCCTCGGTGATGGTTGCGAGCACCGCGCCGACCAGGCCGTTGTCACCGAACCGGTCCGCGCTGCGCGCCACGAGCAGGAGCCGCCCCGGAGCGGCCGCCTGCAGGGCCAGCTCGTCCTCCGTGTGGCCTCCGCCGGTCAGGTTGAACTGGTTGGTCCGCAGGGTCAATTGGGACACGCGGGCGAATTCGTGACGGCGGGGCGGGCCGAGCCCCACGCTCACCTCCAGGGCCCGCAGGAACTCCTCGTACGAGCCCGAGCCCGCCCGCAGCGCGCCGCGCTCGCGCCGCCTGCGGTACTCGCCGGCCCGGGCACGGTCCTCGTCGGTCAGCCGCAGGGTGTCGAACCAGCCGTCGGCGAGCAGCCGGGTGACGTGCAGCGCGGGTTCCCCGTCGAGCGCCACGACGGCGACCTCGGGCGCGCCGAGCCGGACCTGGGCGCGCTCGGCCGGGGAGTCGTCGGCGAAGACGAGGGCGTCGGGGGCGAGGTCCAGGGTGCGGGCGATGTCGGCGAGATTGCGGTCCTTGGGCTGCCAGTTGGCGTTGACCGCGGCGAAGTCCGGCTCGCGCAGGACGAGGTCGGGGTGGGAGGCGAGCGCCTCCCGTACGGGGCCCTCGTCGTTCTTGCTGCTCACGGCGAGGAGCACGCCCTGGGAGGCGAGCTGTTTGACGCACTTCTGGAAGGCTCCGAACGCCTCCCCGCGCAGCGTGCCGGCCGCCGCGATCCCGTCGGGCCCGTCCTCGCCGAGCACCCCGTCCCACAGGGTGTTGTCGAGGTCCAGCACGAGGCATTTGCGGACCCGGCCGCGCAGGGCGCGGGCCAGGTGTCCGATCTCGCGGGCGTAGGCGGCGAGGAGTCCGCCGCCGAGCTGGACGTTGGCGTGGCGGGCCAGCCGGGGGTCGGTGACCGGCCCGCCCTCGGTGATCAGCGGTTCCAGGTCGATCACCACGAGCCGGGGGGCGGACTCGGTCAGCCGCAGCAGCCGGGCGTTGAACTCCCGCCACACGGCTCCCAGTCGGGCCCGCGAGCGGTGGTCGACGAGCTGGTGGCTGCAGGAGCGGGGCAGCGGGACGGTGTTGAGGACCAGGGTCCCGGGGACCTCGGCCGCGAGGGCGGCGCACCGGCCCAGCGCCTCCTCTCCCGCACGCTCGACGTCCTCGGGTCCCCACACCGCGGGTACCTGGGAGAAGAGGGTTTCGGCGTCCAGCAGGCACAGGGTGAGGTCCGGTGCGGCCGTCCGCAGCTCGCCGGCCGGGTCGGTGAGGTCGCGCAGGTAGGTGCCGTGCTCCCCGAGCACCGGGCGCAGCAGCATTCCGTGGCGGGCCAGTTCGCCCCTGAGGGGGTCGACGACGTGGCCGACGGTGGACTGGCCGGTGACCGCCACCGTCACCACGGGGGTGTGCGGGTGGTGCTCCAGTACGGCGTCGTGGTCGAGGCCGGCGAGCATCCGGCCCGCCGCCGCGGCGCCGGGTCCGTCCTCCTCGGCGAGCAGTGCCGGCACCTGGTCGTAGGCCTTCTCCAGCAGTCCTCGCCCGCGCAGTGCGCGCAAGCGGTCCGGTCCCTTCGTCATCGGGTTCCTCACACCTTCTCCAGGGCGAACCCGGCCCTGATCCACCGGCTGGACTCCACGCACAGGGCCAGCGCCCGGTCCCCGGGGGCGAACTCCGGAAGCAGGCGGTCGACTTGCAGGAAGGGCAGGGCGTTGCCCGTGTTGCCGGTCTCGGAGACGCAGGAGATCTCCCGGGCGGGTCCGGCCGGCAGCCGCTCGACGATGCGGGCGGTCATCCGCTCGGACAGCTGCGGCGGCAGCAGGAAGGCGAGGTCGTCCAGGCTCCACCCGAGCCCGCCGAGCAGCTCCCAGAGGATCTCCACGGAGATCGCGGGCACGTGCTCCTCGATGGCCTTGTAGTCCTCGGCCAGCATCCGCCGCGGCGAGTCCCGGTCGGTGGTGCCGTACCAGTCGAGGAGCTGGCCGGGCGGACGGCCGCGCCCCGCCCAGGAGTTGAGTACCGAGCGCAGGGCGATCCGCTCGCCCTCGGGTTCGTCCGTGAGGACGGCGGCGCCGGCCCCGTCCCCGAACAGGACGTGGTTGACCAGTTCCTCGGTGGGCATCCGGGCGGTGTCCCGGCGCGGCGACAGGAACCGGTGGGTGACGTCCCCGCCGAGGACCAGGCCGGCCCGCCGGCCCCCGAGGACCAGGGTGCGGCCGAGGTCGAGGGCCTGGACGGCGCCGGAGCAGCCGGCCTGGATCTGGTAGACCGGCAGGTGGTCGAGGCCGAGCCGGTCGGCCACCTCGCTCGCGGTGGTGGGCAGCAGGGTGTCGGGGGTCGCGGTCGCCAGGACCACGAACTCGACGTCGGCGGAGCCGAGTCCGGCGGCGTCCATGGCCCGGGCCCCGGCCTCGGCGCACAGGTCGGCGAGCGAGCCGCGGACCTCGCCCGTGACGGGGTCCCAGCCGAAGTGCCGGGTCCGCGTGCCGACGAAGAGGTCGATCCACTCCTCGCTGACGCCGAGCAGCCTGCCGAGCGCGGTGTTGTCCACCGGGTCGCCGGGCAGTGCCGTACCGGTCGAGGCGAGGTACACCGCTCCGCGGTCGCCCGCGGCGGGCGCCCGTGTCACGAGGACCTCGCCATGAGCACGTCCGAGAGGAAATCGGCCAGCGCCCCGACGGACCGCAGTGCGGGCAGCATCTGCTGCACGGACACCTCTCCGACCCGGGGCAGCCGGGCCTCCACCTGGTTCTTGAGCTGCATGATCATCACCGAGTCGAAGCCGAGGTCCTCGTAGAAGCGGGCCTCGCGCACGACGCGTTCCGGCGGGTGGCCGCCGACCTCGGCGACGGCCTGCACCACCGCGTGCAGCACCGGGTCGTCGCCGTCGCGGCCGTCCCCCGCGCCGCGGCCGGGGCGGGGGGCGTCGGGGACGGTCGCGGTGGCCGGCCGGGCCGGCTGTACGAAGGACTCCCGGTCCCAGGAGCGCCGCGCCGACGAGAAGACGTACGGGGCCAGCGGCTCGACGCCGCGGTGCCCGGGCGCGTACAGCTCCTCCCACCGCGGGTCGAGCCCGGCGCGGTACAGGGCCGCGACGGCCTCGGCGAGCTCCAGGCCGGTGGAAGCGGGGCCCGGCGCCGGGTGCAGGTACTCCACGCCGGGCGCCCGCCCGCCCCGGGCGGCGATCTGCAGGAGCACGCCGCGCGGGCCGATCTCGATCAGATGGGTGGGGGCGACCTCGGCGACGAGCGCCGCCAGCGCGCCGTCCATGAGGACCGGCTCCTCGATCTGGCCGGCCCAGTAGCCGGCGTCCATGAGGTCGTGGCGCAGCACCCGGCCGTGCCGGGTCGAGGCGAGCGGCACGGCGGGCGGGGCGCACCGCACCGTCCCGGTGCGCAGGCCGGCGGCGGCCGGGGCCATCAGGGGCGAGTGGAAGGCGTGGGTGACGGGCAGCCGTGCGACCCGTACGCCGCGGCCGGTGAGCTGCCGCGTGATCCGTTCCAGGGCGTCCAGGGGGCCGGAGACCACGGTGTCCGAGGGGCCGTTGAGGGCCGCCACGGCCGTGCCCGGCTCGGCCGCCAGGAGACCGGCGAGTTCCCCGGGGCCGGCGCCCGTGGCGATCATGCCGCCTCCGGCCGGCAGTTCGGCCGTCAGCGCGCCGCGGCGGGCGACGAGCCGGGCGGCCTCCTCCAGGCCGAGGGCGCCGGCGGTGACGGCCGCGGCGTACTCGCCCAGGCTGTGTCCGAGGACGGCGGCCGGGCCGACGCCGAGCGAGGTGAGCGTGCGCGCCAGGGCGTATCCGACGGCGAACAGGGCGGGTTGCGCGAACCGCGGCCGGTGCACCCGCTCGTCGCCGCCGAGGACGAGGTCGCGCACCGACTCGCCGAGGTGCGGGGCGAGCGCCTCGTCGGCCTCGGCGAGGTGGCGGCGGTAGAGCGGGGACTCGCGGTGCAGGCCCGCCGTCATGCCCGGGTACTCGCTGCCCTGGCCGGTGAAGAGGAAGGCCACGACGGGCCGGCCCCACGGACGTCCCTGCTCGGCGGCCGTGTCCGTGGGCGCCGCCGCCCGGCGCAGGGCGTCGACGAGTTCGCCGGTGTCGCGCACGGCGGCCGCGAAGCGGTGCGGCAGCCCGGTCTTGACGAGGTTGCTGCTCCGGCACAGGGCCGCCGCCGCGCCGCGCGGCCGTCCGGCGACCGCGTCGGCCTGTGCGGCGAGGTTGCGGCGCAAGGCCTCGGGGGTGTCGGCGCTGACGGTGAAGACGCCGACGGCGTCGCGTGCGGGGCGGCTGCGGGCGCCGTCGGTTCCCGCGCCGCGCGGGGTCCGCGGCGCCGAGCCGAGGACGGCGTGGGCGTTCGTCCCACCCATGCCGAAGCTGCTGACCCCGGCGAGGGTCTCCCCGCGGGGCAGCCGCATCGGCGCCTTCAGCAGCCGCAGGCCCCGCTCGCCGAGCCGCAGCTGCGGGTTCTCCCGGTCGGCGAAGAGGCTGGCGGGGACGATGCGGTGGTGCAGGGCCAGTGCGGTCTTGATGAGGCCGGCGATGCCCGCCGCGCCTTCGGTGTGGCCGAGGTTGCCCTTGACGGAGCCGATGGCGCACGGGGTGTCGCGGGGGACCGCGTGGACCGCGCCGAGCGCCGCGCACTCGATGGCGTCGCCCAGTACGGTCCCGGTGCCGTGCGCCTCCACGAACGCGACCCGGTCCGGGGCCACCCCGGCGCGCCGGTAGGCGGAGTTCAGGACGCGCTGCTGCGACCACCGGTTGGGGGCGATCACGCCGTTGCTGCGGCCGTCCTGGTTGACGGCGCTGCCGCGCAGCACGGCGTAGATCCGCTGGCCGTCGGCGAGGGCGTCCGCCAGCCGGCGCAGCACGACCAGGCCGACGCCGTCGCTGCGGCCGATCCCGTCGGCGTCCGCGCTGAAGGGCTTGCAGCGCCCGTCGGCGGCGGCCAGGCCGAGCTGTCCGTAGACCATGCCCAGCGACGGCGAGAGCACGACGTTGACGCCGCCGGCCAGGGCGGTGTCGCACTCCTCGGCCAGCAGGGAGCCCGCCGCGAGGTGGACGGCGACGAGCGAGGACGAGCAGGCCGTGTCGACGGCGAGGCTCGGTCCGGTGAAGTTGAAGTGGTAGGAGATCCGGTTGGCCGCCATGCCGGTGCTGCTGCCGGAGCCGAGCAGCGCGGTGGTGCGCGCGGGGTCGCTCATCGTGAGGCGGCCCCACTCGCCGCCCATCACCCCGACGAACACCCCGGTCTCGGTGCCCGCGAGGTCGCCGGGGGCCCGGCCGGAGTCCTCCAGGGCCCGCCAGGCGCAGGGCAGCAGGAGCCGGTGGTGCGGGTCCATCGCGGCGGCCTCGCGGGGGGTGACGGAGAAGAAGTCGCTGTCGAAGACGTCGGCGTCGTCGATGAAGCCGCCGCTGCCGCCGACGGCGGGGAAGTCCCGGGCCGCCCAGCGCTGCGCGGGGACCGGGGCGATACCGTCGCCGCCGCGCATGAGCAGGTCCCAGTAGGCCTGCACGCCCGCCGCCCCGGGGAACGCGCAGTCGATCCCGACGATGGCGACGTCCCCCATCAGTGCCCGTCCCGCGCGTGGGCCGGGGCGGCGGCCGGGAGCACCGAGGCGAGGTGGGCGAGGAGACTCTCGACGGTGGGGTGGTCCCACAGCAGCGTCGGTTCCACCTCCAGGCCGAACTCGTCCTCGAGGTCGCCGCACAGGCTCAGGGCCGCCACCGAGTCCATGCCGTACTCGGCGAAGGGCACGGTGGGGTCGATGGTCCCGGGTGCGCGCCGCAGGTACAGCGAGAGCCGGGCGTACAGCCACTCGTGCGGCAGGACGCCGTCGGCGGTGGCGGGCCGGCCGGTGTGAACGGTCATCGTGGGGCTCCTTCGGTGCGTGCGGCGCATCCGCCGGCCGGCCGGGTGCCGGTCAGCCGGGGATGGGAGTGGAGTAGAGGTCGTAGCTGATCTGCGTGCTGAAGCGGAGCTGGACCTCGTGCCGGATCCGGGTCTCGCACTCCGCCGGCAGATCGGCGACGCGCGTGCCCAGCCGGCGGGCGATGCGGTGCAGTGCCGCGGCCGCCCAGGACGGGTCGGCGAGGAACGGGTCGGGGCCGTAGCGGGCCTGGTCCCACAGGCCGAGCACGGCGGCGGCGGCGAGGAGCAGCGCGTACCGGTCCATGAGGGCGAACCTCGCGGGTCGGGCGGTACCGGCCGCACCCGCCGCCTCCAGTGCGAGCACCCGGCGGCGTACGTCGCGCAGCTCCTCGACGAGCCCGTCGGCGAGCGTGCGCAGGGCCCGCTCGACGGGGCCGGCGCCGTCGATGCCCGCGGCGACGGCGAGCATGGTCGCGCTGAGGGAGTCGCGTCCGCAGGCGAGGCTGAGCCGTTCGGTCCGCAGCGGCGGCAGGTCGCCGTGCAGCCGGAACAGGCCTGCGGGCGCCTCGTCCTCCACGAACCAGGAGGACCGGGCCAGGCGCGGCATCTGCGGGATGACCGTGGCCTGGCAGGCGACCGTCCCGGCATGGCCGAGGCTGAGGACCGGTACGTCCCTGACGTGTTTCTGGAAGATGCCCAGGGTGCCCTCGCGGGTGTAGAGGCCGGAGCCCAGCACGATGGACAGGTCGTACATGGTCTCGGTCAGCACGCGGGGCAGCAGGTACTTGAGGGCCGCCGAGTACACGCTGGTCTCGGCGGGCAGCAGGTGCAGGGCGCGGGTCGCGACGACGGCGAGGGCGTCGTACAGCAGCAGGTTGACGAAGGCGTTGGTGAGCGCCGCGCCGGTGCGGCCGCCGTCCCGGCCGCCGGTCTGCCATCCGCCGGAGCGCTCCCGGTCGAAGCGGACGGCGGTGCGCAGGCTGGTGTCGAGGGCCGCGACGGCTGTCGCGGCGATCACGGTCCGGCTGATCTGGAAGGACCGCAGGGCGGTCGTGATCCCGCTGCCCTGCGGCCCCAGCAGGGCCGAGCCGGGCACGGGGCAGTCGTCGAACTCCACCCCGGCGAACCGGCAGCCGCGCAGCCCGACGGGGGTCCGGCGGGCGGTCACCGCCGCCCGGGCGCCGGTCAGCTGGCCGGGCTCCAGCAGCAGCACCGAGTGGCTGCCGCTGCCCGGGGCGGGATCGGTACGGCAGAACAGGACCAGTGCGCCGGCCCGCTCCAGGTTGTTGACCATCGGCTTGCCGCCGCTGATCAGGTAGCCGCCGCCGCTGCGGCGGGCGGTGACCTGGCTGCGGACGAAGTCGTTGCTGTGGGCGGTCTCGTGCTGGGCGATGGCCGCCTTGCCGCCGTCGCGCAGCAGCCGGGCGAGCCAGTGGCGCTGCCGGGAGCTGCCTGCGGTCCAGACGTCGGAGGCCGCCATGAAGGTGGTCATGCCGTGGCCCATGGCCAGTCCCACGTCCCGGCGGAAGACCGGGCGCATGATCCTGACCAGGGTGTCCATCCCGTCCAGCCGCCCGCCGAGGGCGTGCGGCACGTATTCGTCGGCGATCCGGAAGTCGTCGAGCAGTGCCTCGCCCGCGGCGAAGGGCACCGCGGCCCGGTCGGCCTCCAGCAGGGCGGTGTAGCCGACCGGGTTGGCCGGGTCGGTGGGGTCGCCGAACCGTGCCTCCAGCTCGGCCACCCGGGCCCGGACGGCGTGCTCGCGCTGCTGCGTCGCGGCCGCCCGCTCGCCGAGGAGCGACGTCACCACCGTCTTCCTCCGTCGGCTCCCTCCGGACGCAGCAGGTCCTCGCCGAACAGCACGTCCTGCGGCCGTGCCAGCGCCCGTACGTCCGGGGTGAGGACCTCGTAGTCGCCGCGCAGCACGCCGTCGAGGAACAGCCCGCGCATCAGGGTGCGCTGGACCTTGCCGCTGCTGGTGCGGCGTACGGTGCCGGGGCGCACGAGCAGCACGTTGCCGGCGGGGATCTCGAACTCCTTGCCGATCAGGGCCTGGATGCGCTGGGCTACCGTGCGCAGCTCGGCGCCGCTCGCACCGCGGACCTCCTGGACGAGGACGAGCTGCTCGCCCCCGGCGTCCACGGAGAACGCGGCGCCCGCGCCGAAGGTCAGCGCGGGGCTGACCGTGCGGGCGGCCCATTCGACGTCCTGCGGGTAGACGTTGCGGCCGTTGACGATGACGACTTCCTTGAGCCGGCCGGTGACGAACAGCTCGCCGTCCTCCAGCATGCCCAGGTCGCCGGTGCGCAGGAAGTTGCTCTCCTCGTCGTTGAGGCTGGCGCGGAAGGTGTGGGCGGTCTCGGTGGGTCGGCGCCAGTAGCCGCGGGCCACGCTGTGGCCGCGCAGCCAGATCTCGCCGACGGCGCCCGCCGGGAGTTCGTGGTGGGTCAGCGGGTCGACGACGCGGACCTCCACGTCGACCGGGGTGCCGCAGCCGACCAGCGTCTGCGCGCGGCCGTCCGCCGCCGCGCGGAGCACCTGGTCGCGTTCCAGGGCGGTCCGGTCGAAGTCCTTGCGGACGTGAGGGGTGCCGGGGACGCCGCCGGAGACCACCAGGGTGGCCTCGGCCAGTCCGTAGCAGGGGTAGAGGGCCTCGGGGCGGAACCCGGCGGGGGCGAAGCGGCGGGCGAACTCGTCGAGGCTCCCGGGCCGTACGGGTTCGGCGCCGTTGAGGGCCAGGCGCCAGCGGGACAGGTCGAGTTCGGCGATCTGCTCGTCCTTGACGCGGCGTACGCACAGGTCGTAGCTGAAGTTGGGGCCGCCGCCCACGGTGACGCCGTAGCGGTCGACGGCCTGGAGCCAGCGCAGCGGCCGTTTGACGAAGGACAGCGGGGTGACCTGGACGCAGTGGCTGCCGAGCCAGACCGGGTGCAGCAGGTGGGCCACCAGTCCCATGTCGTGGAAGTAGGGCAGCCAGCTGCCGAAGCGGTCCTCGCGGGTGGTGCGCAGCACCTTCTGCAGGGCGGCCTGGTTGGCGAGGAGGTTGCGGTGCGAGACGGTCACGCCGCGCGGTTCGCTGACGGAGCCGGAGGTGTACTGGAGGAACACCAGGTCGTCCGGGCGGGCGGTGACGGGCTGCCACGCTTCGGCGTCGCCCACCTCGGGCACGTCGGTGACCAGGCAGGCGGCGTCGGGGCGGGAGTTGCGGGCGAGCCACAGCGCGACCTCGGGGGCGGCGGCCGTCTCGGTGAGCACGAGGCTCGCGCCGGTGTCCGCCAGGACCGCGGTGGTGCGGTTGAGCCGCTTGTCCCGGCCGGCCTCGCCGGGCATCGGTACGGGTACCGCGACCGCTCCGGCGTAGAGGCAGCCCGCGAAGGCCTTGAGGAACTCGACGGTCGAGGAGTAGGCGAGCAGTACGGGCCGGCCGGCCGCCCCGTACTCCTGGAGGCAGGCGGCGATGCGTCTCGCCTCGCGGTCCAGTGCCCCGTAGGTGAGGTGTTCGGCCTCCACCCCGTCCGCCGCCTCGCGGAGGAGGACGTGCACGTCCCCGTCGGCGAGTTCGGCCGCCCTGGCCCGGAGGAGTTCGGTGAAGGTGGCGAAGCGTGGCTCTGACATCCGCGGCGTCCCCTCGGGTCTGCGGGCCCGTGGAGTGGCGGACCTCGATTCCCCGGATCATGCGGGCGTCTGCTTAAGGGGCGCTTGCGCCCGCCCGCCCGGCGCGGCCGGCGCGGCCGGCGCGGCCGGCGGGTCACCCCGTGACCCCTATCCCGGTCAGGGGGTGGTCGCTGTTCTCGGCGCGCGCCGCCGGTGCCTTCAATGGCAGGCACTGTCCAGGGCCGCCGCGGGCGCCCCCCGACGGCCGAGGAAACGGGTGGAGCATGACAGGTGCCGATGTCGGTGTCCGAGTGGCCGAACTGAGAGCGATCAAGGAGTCCGTCGAGCTGGGGCCGTCGCCGGGCGCCTCCGAGGCGCAGCACTCCCGCGGCAAGCTGACCGTGCGCGAGCGGCTGGACCTGTTGTTCGATCCGGGTACCTTCCGTGAGATCGAGCAGTTGCGCCGGCACCGGGCCACGGGCTTCGGCCTGGAGGACCGCCGGCCGCACACGGACGGTGTCGTGACCGGCTGGGGCAAGGTGGACGGCCGCAGGGTGTTCGTGTACGCGCACGACTTCCGCATCTTCGGCGGTTCGCTCGGCGAGGCCCACGCCCAGAAGATCCACAAGGTGATGGACCTCGCGCTGGCGGCCGGAGCCCCGCTGGTGTCGCTCAGCGACGGCGCGGGCGCCCGGATCCAGGAGGGCGTCACCGCGCTCGCCGGCTACGGCGGCATCTTCCGCCGCAACGTCGCGGCGTCCGGGGTGATCCCGCAGATCAGCGTGATGCTCGGGCCGTGCGCCGGCGGGGCGGCGTACTCGCCCGCGCTGACGGACTACGTCTTCATGGTGCGCGACATCGCGCAGATGTACATCACCGGCCCCGACGTGGTGCAGGCGGTGACGGGCGAGCGGATCAGCCACGACGACCTGGGCGGCGCGCAGGTCCACTCCACGGTCTCCGGTGCCAGCGCCTTCCTGTACGACACCGAGGAGGAGTGCCTGGAGGAGGTGCGGCACCTGCTGTCGCTCCTGCCGTCCAACAACCGCGAGCTGCCGCCCGCGGTCGTCCCCTCGGACCCGGCCGGCCGGCGCACCGCGGCGCTGTCCGAGCTGGTCCCCGCCGACCCGGCCCGCTCGTACGACATGCACGCCGTGATCGAGGAGATCGTCGACGACGGCGACCTGTTCGAGGTCCACGCCCACTGGGCGACCAACATCATCTGCGGTCTGGGCCGGCTGGACGGCCACGTGGTCGGGATCGTCGCGAACCAGCCCGCCTCGCTCGCCGGGGTGCTCGACATCAACGCCTCGGAGAAGGCGGCCCGGTTCGTGCAGACCTGCGACGCCTTCAGCATCCCGCTGGTGACGCTGGTGGACGTGCCGGGCTTCCTGCCGGGCAGCGGCCAGGAGCACGACGGTGTCATCCGGCACGGCGCGAAACTGCTGTACGCGTACTGCGCGGCCACCGTGCCCCGGGTGCAGGTGATCCTGCGCAAGGCGTACGGCGGGGCCTACATCGTGATGGACTCCCGGTCGATCGGCGCGGACCTGTCCTTCGCCTGGCCCACCAACGAGATCGCCGTCATGGGCGCCGAGGGCGCGGCGAACGTGGTCTTCCGCCGGGAGATCGCCGCCTCGGACGACCCGGATGCGGCACGGGCGCAGCGCGTCAAGCAGTACCGCCAGGAACTCATGCACCCCTACTACGCCGCCGAACGCGGCCTGGTGGACGACGTCATCGACCCGGCCGGTACCCGGCAGGTGCTGGTGGACGCGCTGGAGGTGCTGCGGGCCAAGCACGTGGCGCTGCCCGAACGCAAGCACGGCAACCCGCCGTTCTGACCGTGCCCCCCACTCCCCCGCCCCTGAAGATCGTGCGCGGCGACCCGGACAGCACGGAACTGGCGGCCGCCCTCCTCGCCCTCCTCACCGTGGCCGGGCAGCCGGACGACGCCGGCGAGGACGCCGCGCCGGCTCCCCGCGCCCGCTGGCGTCCCGCGCACGGCTGGCGGCCGCCGGGCTCCTGGACCGCTCCGTGAGCGGCACCGCCCCACCGAAAGGACACCGACCGACGATGATCCGTACGACCCCCGCCCCCGCCTTCGCCCCGCCCGCGGCCGGCGACTGGCTGCGCCGTTTCCACCCCGCCGACGACGCCCCCGTACGGCTGTTCTGCTTCCCGCACGCGGGCGGCGCGGCCAGCTACTACTTCCCGATGTCCCGGGCCCTGTCCCCGTACGCCGACGTGGTGCCCGTGCAGTACCCGGGCCGCCAGGACCGCCGGGGCGAGAGGTGCGTCGACGACCTGATGGAGCTCGCGGACCGGGTCACCCGCGAGCTGCTGCCCCGGTGCGACCGGCCGGTGGCGCTGTTCGGGCACAGCCTGGGCGCGTCCCTGGCCTTCGAGGTGGCGCTGCGGCTCCAGGAGGCCGGCGAACCGGCTCCCGTGGCCCTGTTCGCCTCGGGCCGCCGGGCCCCCTCGCACCACCGTGAGAACCAGCTGGTCCATCTCGCCCCCGACGAGCAGCTGCTCGCCGAGATCAAGGGGCTCAGCGGCACCGACCCGGCGGTCCTGGCCGACGACGAGCTGCTGCGGTCGGTTCTCCCGGCGATCCGCGGCGACTACAAGGCCGCCGAGACCTACCGCTACCGGCCGGGGCCCGCCCTGACCTGCCCGATCACGGTCCTCACCGGGGACGCCGACCCGGCGGTGACGGCGGAGGAGGCCGCGGGCTGGGCCGACCACACCGAGGGCCCCTTCGCCCTCCACCGCTTCACCGGCGGCCACTTCTACCTCAACCAGCACGCCGCCGAGGTGAACGACCTGGTGCGACGGCAACTGTCGTAGGGCCGTCCGTCCCCACCGCCATTCGGAGGGTGGGGGCGCGCGCGTCGGCGCGTTGGGGCGCGCGCAGTGGTGAAACCCGATCGGCTTTGGGGCGTTAGGGAAGGTGGGCCGCCGTTCGCCCGTGGTGCACGCGAGAGTACGAGGAGCACGATGACAGACCCCAGGCCCGCCGGACGCGGCCGGATGAAACTGGCTGCCCGGTGCCGGGTGGCCACCGAGGCGCCCGCCTTCGGCATGGTCGTCTTCTGCGTCATCCTGCTCAACGCCGCGCTGATGGGTGTCGAGACGTACAGCGGGCTCGCCGCGGAGTACCAGCGACTGCTGCGGACCGCCGAGCAGTGCTGCCTGGCCCTGTTCAGCCTGGAGATGCTGCTGCGCGCCGGCGCCTTCGCGGACCGGCCGAAAGCATTCTTCCGCGACCCGTGGAACCTCTTCGACCTCGCGGTCGTCGCCTCGGCCTTCGTCCCGTTCGTCCGTGAGAACACCACCCTGCTGCGGCTGCTGCGGCTGGCCCGGGTGCTGCGCACCGCCCGTTTCCTCCCGCACCTGCGCATCCTGCTGATCGCGGTCGGCCGCAGCCTGCCCGGCACCGCCAGCTTCCTGTTCGTGGGCGGGCTGGTGCTGTACGTGTACGCCATGGTCGGCTGGGTCTGCTTCGCCGAGTCGGACCCGGGGCACTACGGCTCCGTGGGCCGCGCGATGCTCACGCTGTTCCTGCTGACCACCCTGGACGGGCTGACCGACGCCGTCCGCGCGGGACTGCAGATCTCCCGTCTCAGCATCGTCTACTACGCCTCCTACGCGCTGCTCGCCTCCTTCGTCCTGGTCAACGTCCTGATCGGGGTGGTGCTCAACTCCCTCGACGAGGCACGCGAGATCGAGGACGCGGCCAACCGCGACCGCAAGCAGCCGGGGCCGCCGCCGGCCGCGGGCCCCGACCCGGACGTCCGCGACCGCATCGCGACGGCACGCCGCGCCCTGGACGAGATCGAGGCGAGCCTGCCCGCCCCGGACGGCCGCCCCGCACGCCACCTGGAGACCTCCCGCAGCGGATCCTGAACGGCGGGCGCCGCCGGTTCACTGGTCCCCGATGCCCGGAAGTCGGATGTCCCAGGTGCCGTCCGGGCGCTGGTGGACGGCCCAGCGCCCGGACCGGTCCGCGAAGGCGGACCCGGGCGGCTCCTGGAGGCGCAGCTGCTCCAGCCGGACCCGGCCCCGGAACGTGGCTCCGCCGAAGTTCACCGGTCCTTCGAACACGGCACCGGTGGACACCAGTCCCAGTTCCCACGTCGTGGAGGCGAAGGAGACCGCTCCCGCGAAGGAAGCCCCGCTCAGCCCGGTCAGGCCGCAGAACACCGCGCGCGAGAAGTCCGCCGCCGCGGCCACCCGCATCCCGTTCAGGTCCGCCGAGGCCTCCAGCACGGCCCGGGCGAAGGACACGTCGTCCAGGAAGGCACTGTCCGAGAAGCCCGCCAGGCCCCGGAACTGCGCACGGCGGAAATCGGCCTCCCCGTGGAACCGGCTGTGGTCGAAGTCGCCGACGCCGAGGAACACCGCCCCGTCGAAGGACACCGGTCCGGCGAAGGTGGACTTCCCGAGCCTGGCCCGTCCGGCGAAGACGGCCCGGGTGAACGAGGCACCGGCCAGGAACTCGATGCCGCCCTCGTTCCAGTCGTCCACGAAGGTCGCGCGGTCGAAAGCGGCCTCGCCCAGGGTGACGGGCTGCGAGCGCGATGCCCGCAGGGCGTCCAGGAGCCGCTGGAGCAGTCCCTCCTTGAAGGTGGTGCCCCGGAGGTCCAGCGGGGAGCCGGGCCTGAGGGTCCGCAGGTACGCGTGCTCCTCGTCGGGCTCGAGATGGGCGAGGCACCGGTCGTGGCCCGGCAGCCGAGCCCCCGTGCACGGGGCGCGCGGGGGCTCGGCGGAACGACGGCCGCACGTCGGCCAGTCGACGCCCACGCCCCGGAGGTCGGCGGCCTCCGTCAGGGCCAGGCCCAGCTCGGCGCAGTCCCCGGTGCACAACCAGCCTTCCGTGTCACCGCCGAGCGGCACGAGCGTGCGCAGCGCCGTGGGACCGACCAGCGCGCCGAGTTCCTCGTACACGGGGTGGGCCAGGGCCACGGCGAGCGACCCCGGAGACGAGCGGCTCCGGTTCACCGTCCCGGGATGCCGGAGCAGCCGGCCGGCCTCGGACGCGGCCTGCCCGGTGACGCCGCGCCTCTCCGGGAGCGATTCCACGGGCCCCGCCGCCACGGCGACGTCGAGCGAGAAGGGTCCGTCCCCCATTCTCCGGTCCGCGAACAGTGCGGCTGTACGGGGGAGTTCGGACAGCAGCCGGCCCGCCTTGCGCAGGGCCCCGGGATCCTCCAGCAGCACCACCTGCACGGGCTGCTGGTCCTGCACACCCCCGGCCAGCCTCATGGCGACGTCCGTGTCCGCCATGAGGTTCATCAGGAGATTGACCACCTCCGCACCCGGCGAACTTCCGGTGGGGTGGACGCAGTCGTCACCGAACCGCACGGCCAGGCACACGGTGCCTCCCGCAGAACTGACCTGTCCGTGCTCGGCCATCGCCGCCCGGAAGCCCGGCTGTTCCATCAGGGCGCGGCCCGAGAGGAACACCATGCGGTCCGGCCAGACGCCGTGGACGACGCCCAGCAGCGCGCCCTCGTGGGAGACGGGGCCGCCCCGGAAGTGGGTCCAGGCCTCCGGTTCCGGGGAGAGCCGGACGAGCTCGCCGTTGCGGTCGCCCTCGCACGGGAGCGCCTCCCCCGTCAGCGCGACGCGGTGGCCCTGGTCCGTCGCGCCGTCGACCCGGACCCGGAGCACCTGGGGTTCCGCCTCCGCCCAGGGCAGGGGCGTCGCACCCGGCCAGCGGGCCGGGTCCACCAGGTCCTCGTGGGCCAGCAGGAGGAACACCCGGGGCAGCGCTTCGTCCGCCCACACCGCACGGCACGCGACCTCCCGGTCGCCGGCCCGCACCCAGGCGGCCGTCCCGGCGGGCAGCGGTGCGTCACCGACCGTGAGAACGAGGCGCGGCGTCAGCAGGGTGCCCACCTCCTGCGGCTCCGGCATCGGGTCGTAGCGAACGCGGACGATCCGGTCCGTGAGCCCCCGCTCCTGGGGCGGCTGCGTCGCGAACGGCAGGGTCCCCTCCGCCACCGGTCGGCGGCCCTCGCGCCCGTCGGTGACCCGGGTCGCGGAGAAGTCCGGCCCGGTGCCGCGGTTGCGGGACATGTACTCCCACACGCGCCGGCGGACCAGTTCCCGTACGGCGGCCACCTCCCCGCGCAGTTGCGAGCCGAGCAGCGCCTCCCGTACGCCCGGCAGGAACTCGAACTCCACCTCCTCGGCGTCCCGTTCGTGGTCCCACGGCGCGAACAGCCCGCCGAGGGCGACCTCCGCGAGGTGTCCGTGCTCGGAATCGCGCAGCAGGGAGCGCCGGACCAGGTTCATGACGGGCAGGGTCAGCGGTACGGCGGCCAGGTGGGCGGCGAGCTGCTGGGCGGTCGGGGAGGCGCTCGCGCGGAAGCGTTCCACCACCTCCAGCGCGCTGCGCACGCCGCCGGCCGGGGCTTCGCGGCCGCCCGCGCTCTCCGGCTCCGCGTCCAGCCGCAGACAGGCGAGGCGCCGCCAGCGGCCGTCCCCGGAGACCACCCGCACCAGCCGGGCCAGGCTGCCCGGGGCGACACCGACGACGGGGACGACATCGGCGGTGCGCAGACGCCCGGCGCGGGAGCGGCGGGCGGTCGCGGCCCGCTGCCAGGAGCGGGTGGCGGCGGCCGGACGGTCGGCGCGGACGGCGAAGGGCACGGGCCGCACGGCGCCGCGCGTCCAGAGCCGTTCGGGCAGGACGTTGAGCACGGCCACGGCGTTGTGCGTGCACCAGTGCCGGAGCACGCCCTGCACGGAGGCCTCGCGCCAGCCTCCCGCCACGGTGTCGGAGAGTACGAGGATCAGTCTGCGGCCGGCGGGGTCGGCCAGTTCCAGCGGGTTGCGGGGCGCGCCGGAGCGGCCGCGGGTGAGCATCGGGGTGGCGCCGGAGCCGGTGCCGGTCAGCTGCCAGGTGCGTACGTCGCGGAAGACGCCGCTGCGGGTCAGCACGCGGCGCAGTTCGTCCACGAGGTCCGCCCAGAGCAGCATCGAGTGGTGCGTGTCGACGACCAGCGCCAGGTCCAGCCAGCGGCTCTCGGCCGGCCGCAGGACGGGCGTGGGCACCATCCGCTCGATGCTGCGCTCGACGGTGAGCTGCTCGTCCAGTTCCTCCCCGGGGCCGCCGATGGAGCGCCGCCCGACGGGGCGCAGGGCCCGCATCAGGGCGAGCGGGTCGTCGAGGGAGGCGGCCCGGGGCAGCCGCACGGGCGAGCCCCGGCGGCCCGCGCCGTCGTCGGCCGGTTTCCCGGCGGGGGCGGCCACGGAGGCGGGCAGGAGCTTGACGGCCGGCTGCCCGTCGGCCGGGCCGCCGGAGACCGCCGCGGCCTCGGGTGCCGGCGGGTCGGCGACCGGTGGCGGCCCGGCTTCGGCGTCGCCGGGCGGCACCGGGGGCGGGCGGAGCCCGGCGGGGTCCACGCGGGCGGCCAGCCACAGGATGTCGGCGATCTCCTCCGCCCCGATGCCGGGACGCGGGCCCGCGTCCCGGGCGCCGTCGGCGAGGGCCGCGAGCAGGTCCTCGATCACGCCGTGGGCCCGGTCAGGTGCTGCATGACGGTCTTGAGGAAGCGGTCGCGGTCCGCGGGGGCGGACCAGGCTCCGGCGAGGCGGAGCTGGATGGCGTTGAGGAGCTGGTCGGTGGCGAGGTCACCGTCCCCGGAACGGTCGATGAAGTCCTGGACGAGTTCCTGGTACTCGCCGCCCGCCTCGACGTCGACGCCGAGCCGGCGGCGCACGATGCGGGCGAGCTTCTCCGGGCCGGGCGGCTCCAGGTGCAGGCGGACGCAGCGGCGCAGGAAGGCGGGCGGGAAGTCGCGTTCGCCGTTGCTGGTGAGGACGACGACGGGGAAGTACCGGCACTGCACGCGGCCTTGTGAGATGTGGACGGAGGCGTCGGGGTCGTCGTCGGTGCCGATGGCGACGGTGGGGTCCTCCTTGGCGAGGCGGGCGAGTTCGGGGACGACGAAGCCGCCGTCCTCGAAGACGGTGAGGAGGTCGCCGGGGAGGTCGATGTCGCTCTTGTCGATCTCGTCCACGAGCAGGACGCGGGGCCGGTCCTGCGGCAGCAGGGCGGTGCCGAGCGGCCCGAGGCGCAGGTAGCGGGAGATCGAGGGCGCGTGGGCGGCTTCGGTGTCGGGATCTGGTGCGGCCGCGGGTCGGGCGGCGGTTCCGGCCGCGGTTTCGGCCGTGCCGGCGGTCACGGTGGCCGGTGCCGCGGGGCCCGTCGGGCCGGCCGGCCGGCGCAGTTGCTCCAGGCCGGCCTCCTGGAGCCGGCCGATGGCGTCGTACAGGTAGAGCCCGTCGCGCAGCACCGTCCGGCTGGTGATGGGCCAGTGCAGTACGGGTCCCAGGCCCAGGTCCGAGGCGATGCTGTAGGCCAGGGTGGACTTCCCGACGCCGGGCTTCCCGGTGATCAGCAGCGGCCGGCGCAGGTGCAGGGCCGTGTTGACGACGTCCATCTCCTGCTCGTCGGGGACGTAGCCCTCGCCGCGCCGGCGGGTGCGCTCCCAGGCGGGCCCCTCGCAGCCGGGGGGCGCGTACCCCGGGTCGGGGCTGCCGGTGAAGTCCCGCCAGGGCGGCGGGGATCCGGTTTCCAGGCGGGCGCGCCGGTCCGCGCCCTCACCGGTCCCGTGGTACAGCCACCAGTCCTTCACCACTGCCTCTGCCTCCATCGTCGTGTCGCCGTCTGTCAGTGGTCGGGGTCAGGCCAGGGACCGGGAGCCCGGTATGTCGTCGGGATCGTCCCACAAGAGCACCAACTGGTCTGCCCCTGAGGGCCGTTGGCCGCCCCCCGGAGCGGCGCGCGCGGCTCCCGCGGCTGCGCCGGCGGCCGCCCGGCGCACCTCCCGCACGCGTGCGGGCAGGGCCAGTACGTCCAGTGCGCCGGGGTCCGGGCAGCCGTCGGGGCCGGCCGGTGCGAGCAGGTCGAGCAGCGGGGGCGCCGGCGTGCCGCCGCCGCGCCGCCACACCGCGACCGGGACACCTCCTTCGAGTACGGCTTCCAGCAGCCCGGTGTGCGGGGCGGAGGTGGTGTGCGCCAGGACGCACGCGGGTGCCGGCCGCTCGGCCAGTTCCATCCCCAGCACGTCCGTGACCTCGGCCTCCTCCACCACCCGGACCGCCTCGGGGTGCCGGCCGCCCCGGGTGCACAGCCAGCGCCAGCTGGTGTGCCACTCGGCCCGGGTGTCCCCGCGCTCCTGCGGGCAGCGCACCACGACCTGGTGGAGCAGGCCGAGGGCGCGGGGCCGGCCGGCCGGACCGCGCGGCACCGGCCACTGGTCGAAGTCGGCGTCGAGCAGCTCGTACGGCACGTGGAACTCGATGCGGTCGACGCCGCCCGGGGCCTGCGGCCCGGTCCCGCCGCCGTCCGCCGGCGCCGCGCCGATGAGGGCGAGCTGCCGCAGGAGTTCCTCCCGTACGGTGTCCAGCCGGACGGGCGGGCCCTGCGACTCCCATATGTGCTCGGTGCGTTCGCCGCGCAGCCACATCCGGGCGCGGAAGCCCGGCCCGCCGTCCGGCGGCGGTTCCAGCCCCACGTGTACGACGGTGGTGCGCGCGGGGGGCGGCGGCGGGGGCAGCACCGGCAGGGCGAGCCGCTCGCGGGTGGTGTCCACCCAGTCCTTCAGCAGTCCCGCCCATGCCGTGTCGCCCGCCCCGGCGGCCCGGTCCGCGAGGAACCGCACGAAGGGCACGGCCAGTGGCATCCCGCCGCGTCCGCCCTGGCGTTCGTCCAGGTCCTGGACCACGTCCAGGAGGCAGTCGCCCGGCAGTCCGCCGCCGACCGGGGTGGTGCAGCCGGCCGTCTTGAACGCCCAGGCGTAGGCCTCGTAGGCGCAGCGCGGCAGTGCGCGGCCCTCGAAGAGCGCGCCGAGTCCGTCCCAGGCCTGCTGGTCGAGCCGGGCGGCCCGGGGCAGCGCGACCGCGGTCAGGTCGTCGTCGAGGAAGGAGCAGGCGTCCCAGTCCCGGTCCACGAGGAACTGCGGGAGCTGCCAGCCCTCGCCGCGTTCGCGCAGCTCCCGGAAGGTGCGGTGGATGCTGCGGGCGGCGCCGGGGAGCCCGCTGACGCTTTCGCGTACGGAGCGTCCGCCGAGTTCCGTGAGGAGGGCCTCGGTGAAGCGGCCGGCGCCGCGCTCGGCGTCGTTCTGCGCGGCCTCGCCCTCGCGGGAGGCGTAGAGGCGGAACTGGCGGCGTCCCGGCACCGAGCTGCCGCCGCCGTAGTCGGTGCTGCCGAAGTTCCAGCGGGCGTCGCGGGGCGCGTCGACGCGGCAGGAGTCGACGAGTGCGGCCTGGAGCGGGAAGCTGCGCTGTTTGACCAGGTCGGTGCGCCACCAGCGGAGTGCCGAATCGAGGTTGAGGTGGCGGATCTGGCTGGGGCGGGCGTCGGCGCAGGGCAGCATGAGCTCCTGGCGGGGCCCGAGGTAGCCGTGTCCGGCCCAGAAGATCCACAGCAGGTCGCCGTCGCACTGCGGGAGTTCGTCGAGCAGCGCCGCCTTCACGTTCTCCTCGGTCGCCGGCCGGTACGCCGTGCGCAGGGCGGCCATGGCCGGGGAGTCCGGCCATTCGAGGGCTTCGGGTTCGTCGAGCGGGGACAGCAGGAGCCGGAGGTTGCCGGGTGGCACCTGGGCGGGGCCGGTCAGCCAGTGCGCGAAGCGCAGGGCGTCTCGGGCCGGGCCGCGCAGGTTCCAGCGGTGGCTGATGTCGTAGCGCTCGACACCGGCGACGAGCGCGAAGGTGCGCTGCGGGCCGAGGGCCGGGGGCAGGAAGTCGGTGGGGATCACCCGATCTCCGCTTCGGCCACCGCCTGTTCGATCCGTTCGTAGAGGGAGTCCTGTTTCCAGTAGGCGCTGTGGCAGGCGGGGAAGGGCTGGCGGCTGCCGATCTCGTGGTCGGTGATGCGCGGGTCGCCGGGGAAGACGGGCCCGGCGAGGTAGGACAGCACGTCCTGGCGGTCATAGACGTTGAGCCAGCGCGGGAAGCCGTACGGGAGCTTCGCGCCCGGTTCGAGCGCGGTCAGGGCGCCGAGCTCGTAGAGGAAGGGCGCCTGGGATCCGACGGTGACGAGCAGTTCCGTGCCGGGGACGGCCTCGCCGCGGGCGGCGGCGAGGGCGAGGAGGTCCACGAGCGCGATCCCGCCGAGGCTGTGGCCGATGAGTACGGTCGGCCCCGGGGCGGCGGCGATCCGGGCGTGCAGGAATTCCCGCAGGTCATGGCCGCGGGCCTGGTAGCGCAGGATGTCGCCGAGCGCGGGGGTGGCGCCGACGGTGAGGGAACCGCGCCAGGCGTTGAGCAGGGGCTGGGTGGTGACCCGCATCGCGAGGCGGCCGAGGACGGCGGCCGCGCGGGCGCCGGGGACGCGGGCGTCGCCGCCGAGGCGGGTGGTGAGCAGTTCGACGAGGCGGTCCCGTTCGGCGCCGGTGCAGTCGGCGTCGGCTCCGGCGGCGGCGAGCGCGCCGGCGGTCACGGCCCGGGCGAGGGCGGTGGCCAGCTCCCGTGCCTGTGGTTCGCCGGTGGCCCGGTCCGCGGCGCGGGCCGCCTCGGCGGAGTCGGCGGCGCCGGTCAGGGCGGCGGGGAAGCCGGCGGCGAGCCCGGTGCCGTGCAGGAGGGCGCCGAGTTCGTCCCCGGGGTGGGGCGGCGCGGGCGGTAAGCCGGCCAGCAGCGCGAGCACCCGGACCCCGGCGGGCTGGACGCCGGGCATCGCGAAGGCGTCGTCGTCCCCGCCCCCGGGTCCGTCCGGGTCCGGGCCGCCGTCGGCCCAGCCGGCCTCGGCGAGGACCCGGAGTTCGCACAGCGGGTCGGCGAGCAGCAGGGCCCACTCGGCGGTCTCCTCGTCGACGGCGTCCGGTGCGGCTCCGGCCGCGGGCCGCAGCCCGGGCACGGACCGGCCTCCGGCGCCGAGGGTCGCGCCGAACCGGTCGCCCCAGTAGCAGGAGTCCACGCGGGCTTCGGGGAATCTGGCCGTCAGCCGCCCGCGCACCAGGGCGAAGAGCCGGTCGTGCCGCTCACGCCGTACTCCCGTGCCGTGGACAAAGAGAAAACGCATCGCGGCCCCGCCCCCCTCGTACCGTTCGCCCCTGGGTCGTGTCGTCAAAGTAGCGCCGACCGCCCGGCAGGGGGTAGGGAACGCCCGGTTCGGGGGGTGTCCGGCAGATCGGTGTCGGACGGCCCGGGCGCGGCCGTGGTCCGCCGGACACCCGTGTGCGTCAGCGGGCCCAGGCGGAGCCGAAGGCGTGCTCGGTGAAGCGCTCGCCGATGCGGCGGTGCCCGGCGGCATCGGGGTGGAGGTCGTCGGGCAGCGGGAACTCGGCGAAGTCGGCCTCCCCGTACAGGGCGCGGCCGTCGAGGTGGTGCAGGTGGGGGTCGTCGGTGGCGCGCGCCGCGGTGATGCGGGCGAGTTCGTCGCGCACGACGCGCAGGGTCAGCTTCCCCTGGGCGGCCTCCGCCGGGTCGCCGAGGGCGCGGAAGCGCAGCCGGCCGTCGCCGAGGTCGGCCGCGGCCGGGCCCGGGGTGTCCTCGTGGATCGGGCAGTAGAGGGGGGAGACGACCAGGACGGGGGTGGTGGGGTGTCCTTCGCGGAGGGTGTCGAGGAAGCCGTGGACGGCGGCGGTGAAGGCGCGCAGGCGCATCACGTCGTGGTTGACGAGGTTGATGCCGATCTTGAGGCTGATCAGGTCGGCGGGGGTGTCGCGCATGGTCCGTGCGGTGAACGGGTCGAGCAGGGCGTTGCCGCTGAAGCCGAGGTTGACCAGTTCCACGCCGGCGCCGGCGGCTGCCAGCGCGGGCCAGGTCCCGGTCGGGCCGTCTGCGGTCGAGCCGTGGCTGATCGAACTGCCGTGGTGCAGCCAGACGCGGCGGCCGGGGTCGGGCGCCGGTTCCACGGGGGCGTCGGTGCGCAGGGCGATGAGTTCGTGGATCCCCCGGTACGGCAGCCAGATCTCGACGTCCTTGGTCCCGTCGGCCAGTCCGGCGAACCGGACGGTGCCGGGCGGGCCGGGGGTGAGGACCGCGGCCCAGGTGGTGGTGTCGACCGTACGGACGTTTCCGCCGTCGGCGGTGGCCCGGCCGGCCGGGCGGCCGTCGACCACGAGGTCGTAGACGGCGTCCGGGGGCGTGGGCGCGCCGCGGTAGACGGTCGTCGTGGCGAGGACGTCCAGTTCGACGGCGGTGGCCCGGGTGCGGAAGGCCAGCCGCACGCCGGCGGGCTGGGCCTCGACCTCCGCGAGGTCGCCGGGGGCCTGGCGGCGGGCCCAGGCGGGCAGCCGGTGGGGCAGGACGCCGCGGGCGGTGCGTTCCGCCTCCAGTGCGCCGCGCAGGAGTTCCGGCCCGACGGGCGTGGTGATCCAGCCGGGTGCGCCGTGGGGGGCCGTGTCGTGTTCGAGGTCGTCCATTGCCTCACCCTTTCAACCGGACGCGGTTCCCGCATCCGGTTTCGGGGCGGGTCCGGTCACCGGCCGCGCGGGACGACGGTGGCCAGGACCTGGGGCAGCGGGTACCAGTCGGCGGAGACGACGGTGGCGTGGCGGCCGGCGAGGAGTGCGAGGCGGTCGCGGGCCTGGGTTTCGGTGGGGCGGGTGGAGTCGATGGCCGGGGCGACGGCATGGGCGTCCGTGGCGATCAGGAGGTAGTGGTTGCGGTCGTACCAGCCGGTGTCGATGGAGCCGCCGGCGTAGGCGCTCGCGTCCCCGTCGAAGATCACGAACCAGGGCCGCAGGGATGCGTCGGCGTAGCGGGTGCGCGGGTCGCCCGGCTCGGCCCGGTGCACGGCGGGGAAGGCCGCGGCCCGGTCGAGCAGGCCCTGGGCGGCGAGGGAGCGCAGGTGGACGGCGTACTCCCGGTCGGTCCACAGGGTGTCGGAGCTGTTGCCCTCCTCCAGGGTGCCGGGGATCAGCTCGACGATGAACTTTCCGGCGAGGGCGGCCCGGTCGGGCCAGGCTCCGGCGCGGGCGGCGGTGTCGAGGTCGGGGTGCCCGGCGGCCAGCAGGCCGGGGCGGTAGACGGCGTCGCCGAGGGCGCCGGTCAGCAGCGCGTCCAGTTCGGCGGGGCCGCGTCCGAGGTTCGCGGCGAAGCCGTCCTTGAGTTCCAGCTTCAGGACGACCGGCCGGTGGCCCGGGTGGGCGTCGTGCCAGCTGCGGATGTCGGCGAGGCAGCCGGCCAGGGGCTGGTTGCGCGCCTTGGTGCGCAGCTGGCCCGGGGTGGTGGCGTTCTCGCAGTTGTTGTCGTTGCCGAAGGGGTTGCTGTGGGCCACCCGCCACGAGCTGCCGAAGAAGTTGGTCCACACGTCGAGTTCGAGCATGGCGGCGCCGGAGTCCAACGCGTCGGCGAAGTAGGGGTACTTGGCCTTCTCGTAGGCGTTGTGCACACCGACGCCGGTGGAACCCGCGTACGGCAGGCCGTCGGTGGACCGGGGCGCGGGTGCGGCGCCGGACGCGCCGGCCGGTGTCGCGCCCAGCGCGAGGGTCGTGGCGGCGAGTGCGGCGCACACCGCGGCCCCCGTCCGGCTCCGCAGTCCCATGGCAGGCTCCCGTCGCTTCGCGTGCGGCTCAAGTCGGCTGGAGCGTAGGGCGGTCGGGTGACGACCGGAAGGCCCATGCATGGCATGCGCACGACGATAAGCCCGGCTGTGAGAACGGACACGTCCCGACCTCGGAACCCGGCCCGCCCTCCCCCCATCGAACCGAGAGTCGGACGCGTACGCGGGCGGGAGGGGGCCACATGTCCAGCAGGGTTCAGGGGCGGGAGCGGGGACGGACCGCGGCGCGGGGTTCCGTGGCCGTCGGCCTGCTGTGCACCCTGGTCCTCGCGGGGGCCGGGTACGTCGCCTGGGAGCTGCGCGGCATCGCCGCCAACCGGGCGGACGGCGATCCGGCCCGGGGCGTCTACCAGCAGGACCCCGAACGTGCCGACCGGACGGCGTCGGCCGTGCTCGACGGGATCGTCCGCGAGGACCCGGACCCGCCGACCGACGGCAAGGCCTTCGCCGACGGCGGCGCGGTGAACTGGCGCTCCGGCGGATGGGAGCCCTCCGACCCGCTGGAGGCCAGACCCGCCCCCGCCGAACCGGCGATCGGCGCGCTCTTCTCCCCCGGCAACGACGGCGACCCCGACCACCACTGCTCGGGCGTCGTGGTCCACTCCCCCGCCGGTGACCTCGTCGCCACGGCCGCCCACTGCGTGTACGGCGGCGGCTTCCGCACCAACCTCGCCTTCGCGCCGGGGTACCGGGACGGGATCGCACCGTACGGCGTCTGGGTGCCCACCCGGATCGACGTGGACCCGCGCTGGACCGCGGACCAGGACCCCGACCACGACATCGCCTTCCTCCGGCTGCGCCGGCCCGGATACCCGGGTCAGCGCCTGGAGGACGTCACCGGCGCCGAGACCATCGCCTTCGGGCGCGAACTGCCCACGCCCGCACGGCTCGTGGGCTATCCGAACTTCTCCGAGCAGCCCCTGGACTGCCGGACCACCGCCCGCCCGGCCGGCCCGACGCAACTGCGGCTGGACTGCGCGGACGTGCCCAACGGCACCAGCGGCGGCCCGGTGCTCACCGACGGGCACACCCTGATCGGCGTGATCGGCGGCCGCGACGGCGGCGGCGACGACGAGACCTCGTACAGCATCCACTTCGGCGACGGCGTGCGCGCCCTCTACGAGCGCTCCACCCACTCCTGACCCGGTCCCTCGCCGGACAGGGACCGGCCACTACTGTTCTGAGCGATCCACCGAGCCACGCGAACGACAGGTACCGCTTGATGAGCACGGCAGAGCCGGCAGAAGCCCGCATCGAGGACGCGGACACCATCATGGTCGCGCCCTCGGCGTTGCGGGACCACGACGTGGTCAGGGACTTCTTCGGGTCCGTGATCACGCCGGAGGACTTCGCCTCCGGGGCGACCGACCTCGCACGCAAGACCGTCTACCTGTGCGGCGACCTGTCCGGGAGCGGGACCGGCGGCCGCCGACCGGACGCGGCTGCAAGGGTGTTCGTCGTACGGGAGCTGTCACACGGCTACGACGAGGACGCCGGCGGACGGTGGGACCTCATCGGCCTCGGCCGCGTTCCCCTGCGCGTACACGGCGTCGGCGTGTACTACCGCCGCTTCTTCGAACCCGGCGCCGATCACTTCGGCCGGATCAGTGCCGAGCACGCCTTCCAGTCCCTGACGGAGTCCGACAAGCCCGCAACGGCCCACCGCAGCGGGATCTATCTGACGCCCGTCACGCGGCACGGCGACGAACTGCACTTCCGCCTGCTGCGGTGCTCGACGAATCTCTCGGGGCCGACGGAGGACTTCGGTCCCACCGACACCCGCATCGTCGAGGCTCTGAACCGGGAGGCCGCCACCGTCTTCCGCAACCACGCACCGCTCAATCACGTACTCGCCCAGATCTACCACAACACCCTTGCCACGGAGGGGCGCAAACAGTCCAAGGCCAAGATCTCGGCCCATGCCGACAAGACCAAGGACATGCCCGCCCACGGCATCATGGCCTTCTGCACCTTCTACGACCGGCTCGACGGGCTGCGGCCCCTGGCCGAGGACGCCTTCGACTTCGGGGTGAAGGGTGCCAGCGGGCTGACCAGGCTCCACTTCCGCCTCAAGGAGCCGAGCGCACAGCACGACGGGGGCGCGCTGCCGGCGCAGTTCACCCTGACCCTGCACCCCGGCTCCGTCTTCCTCATGCCGCTGTCCACCAACCGCCTGTACACGCACGCGATCCGGCCCTCGCCGCTGGACGCCGAGTCGCTCCCGACCCGTCTGGGATACGTGGTGCGCTGTTCGAGCGCCGAAGCCGTGCACAAGAACGGCCGCACGTTTCTCAAGACGGCCGGAGACCCGGCACCGCTGGAGCAGCCCACACCGGCGGGCATGGACGAGCTGCGCAGGCTGTACGCCGAGGAGAACAGGACCTCGTCCTTCATCGACTACGGCGACCGGTTCCCCTTCAGCATGAACACGGGAGATTATCTTGCCCCCGCAGTCCACGATCTTGGATGAGATCCTCTCGTGCGAGGTGCCGACCGACGAGGACCTCTTCGCGGAGCTGTCGGCGTCGGTCCGCTGGGAAGAGGTGGGCAAGGGCCGGCGGGGCGCCACGCTCGTCAGGACCGACGAGGCCGGCGGGGTGCCCCTCGTACGCACCACCACCCGGTACGGCGGCCCGGCGCAGCGTTTCCGGACGGTGCACGAACGGCTGGCGCGGCGCGTCCGGGAACGCGCGGCGCTCCCGGTCGGCTTCAACAACGCCCTCATCGAGCGCTACACGAACGCCTACACCACCATGGGCGGTCACTGCGACCAGGCCCTCGACCTGGCCGACGAGTCGTTCATCGCCGTGTTCTCCTGCTACCAGCATCCCGACGCGGGGCCGCCGAGAAAGCTGATCTTCGAATCGAAGGAGCCGGGTGGCGAGAGGGCCGAGATCCCCCTCGCCCACCACGGCGTCGTCGCGTTCTCCGTCGACACGAACCGCCGGCTCAGGCACCGGATCGTCCTGGACACGCCCGCCGGAGCGGCCGACAACACATGGCTGGGCGTGACGTTCCGAACGTCGAAGACCTTCGTCCGGTTTCACGACGGACAGGCGTACCTCCCTCAGGGCGCCCGCCTCGTGGCGGCCGACGAAGAACAGGCGAGCGAGTTCTACCGGCTGCGGCGCCGTGAGAACAAGGAAACGGACTTCAGCTACCCCCCGCTGACCTACACCGTCAGCGAGAGCGATCTGATGCCGCCGCTCTGACCCGCCCGGTGCCGGTGAAGGCCCCGGATCAGCGCGGCAGGGACGCGTAGGAGACGCCCGTCAGCTTCTCGGAGGCGGCCCAGAGCCGTTCGCCCGCGGTGTCGTCGAGGGTCCACCCCGCCCGCCAGGACGGCGCGGGCGCGCCGCGCCAGCCGAACCGCGGGCCGATGAACGCGTCCTGCCCGATCCCGGGCGCTGTGGCCGCGTACAGGGTGGGCAGCGCGCCCGAGGCGGTCGGCTGTGCGAGGACCGCGTTGCCGAAGGCCGCCGCGCGCGAGATCAGGGTGGGGCCCTCCAGCGCGGCCGCTCCGGCGTGGAGGTTGCTGGCGGCGTAGCCCGGGTGGGCCGCGGCCGCGGTGATCGTGGAGCCGGCCGCTGCGAAGCGGCGGCCCAGCTCGTGGGTGAAGAGCAGGTTGGCGGTCTTGGAACGGCCGTAGGCGACCCAGCGGCGGTAGCCGTGCTCGGCGCCCGGGCCGCCGAAGCCGCCCGTCTCCAAGGGGCCGTCCACACCGAAGCCGACCTTCCCCAGGACGTGGAAACCGCTGGAGACGTTGACGATCCGGGCCCCGGCGCCGGCGGCCCGCAGCCTCGGCAGGAGCAGCCCGGTCAGGGCGAAGTGCCCGAGGTGGTTGACCCCGAACTGGGTCTCGAACCCGTCGGCGGTCCGCCCGTACGGCAGCGCCATCACACCGGCGTTGTTGACCAGCAGGTCCAGCGAGGGGTGCCGCTCCCCGCAGGCGGTGGCGAACTCCCGCACCGAGGTCAGATCGGCGAGGTCGAGCGGTATGAACTCCACCTCCGCTCGCGGGACTTCCGCCCGCAGCCGGACCACGGCGGCCCGCCCGCGGGCCGCACTGCGGCAGGCCAGGACCACCGAGGCACCGCGCCGCGCGAGCTCGCGGGCCGTGACGTGGCCGATGCCGCTGTTGGCTCCGGTCACGACGGCGGTCCGGCCGCTCTGGTCGGGAATGTGCGTGGCGTTCCAGCCGGGCATGGCAGCTCCCTCGATCGCGGTGGGTCACCGAGGGTAGACCCAGGCGGTCCCGCCCGGGTTCGCGAGGGTGGGCGGGGCGTCGCATCCGCAGGCCAGTAGGCTGCGGGTCCACCCTCTTTCCCCTTCCGGCCCCGAGGTACAGCGCAGTGAGCTCCGCACCGCCCCCCATACCCGTGACGGTCGTCGGCCTCGGCGCCGACGGGTGGGCCGGGCTCACCGCCGCCGCGCGGTCGTCGCTGTCCTCGGCGGAGGTCCTCATCGGCGGGCCGCGCCAGCTGGACCTGCTGCCCGCCGCCGAGTGCCCCGGGCAGCGGGTGGCGTGGCCGAGCCCGCTGCGGCCGGCGGTACCGAAGCTGATGGCCGAGCACGCCGGACGCCGGATCGCGGTGCTGGCCAGCGGCGATCCGATGTTCTACGGGATCGGCCGCGCCCTCGCCGAGGAGCTCGGGCCGCGGTCCCTGCTGGTCCGCCCGCACCCCTCGTCCGTGTCCTACGCCTGCGCCCGCCTGGGCTGGCCGGTGGAGGACACCGAGGTGGTCACCGTGGTGGGCCGCCCGGTCGCCCGGCTCGCCGCCGCGCTGTACGACGGGCGCCGCGTGCTCGTCCTCAGCGCCGGCGCCGCGTCCCCGGGCGAGATCGCCGCTCTGCTGCGTGAGCGGGGCTTCGGCCCGAGCCGGATGCGGGTCCTGGAACAGCTCGGCTCCGAGCGCGAGGACGCGTACGAGGGCACGGCCGACACCTGGGACCACGCGCCCGGCGACCCCCTGAACGTGGTGGCCGTCGACTGCCGCCGGGACCCCGCCCACGGCGCGCCTCGCCTCGGCGCGACCCCCGGCCTGCCGGACGCCGCCTACGAGCACGACGGCCAGCTCACCAAGCGCCACGTCCGCGCCGCGACCCTGTGCGCGCTCGCCCCGGCCCCCGGCGAGCTGCTGTGGGACATCGGCGGCGGCTCCGGCTCCATCGGCATCGAGTGGTTGCGCACGCACCCCTCGTGCCGGGCGGTGGCCGTGGAGCGCGTCCCTGAGCGGGCCGCGCGGATCACCCGTAACGCGGCGGCGCTCGGCGTGCCCGGCCTGCGCGTGGTCGTCGGAGCCGCTCCGGAGGCGCTCGCCGGGCTCCCGGCCCCCGACGCGGTCTTCATCGGCGGCGGACTGACCGCGCCGGGCCTGCTGGACGCGGCCTGGGCCGCGCTGGCCCCGGGCGGCCGGCTGGTGGTCAACACGGTCACCCTGGAGTCGGAGGCGGTCCTCACCGACCGCTACCGGCGCCACGGCGGCGACCTGGTGAAACTGGCGGTCGCGCACGCCGTGCCCGTCGGCGGTTTCACGGGCTGGCGGCAGGCCATGCCGGTCACCCAGTGGTCGGTGACGAAGCGGCCGGCCGCCCGGCAGGCGGACGCCGAGGACACGCACACCAAGGAGAAGGATCAGACATGACCGTGTACTTCATCGGTGCGGGCCCCGGCGCCGCCGACCTGATCACGGTGCGCGGTGCCCGGACCCTCGCCGCCGCCCCGGTCTGCCTGTACGCGGGCAGCCTCGTGCCGCGCGAGCTGCTCGCCGAGTGCCCGGCGGACGCCCGCCTCGTGGACACCTCGCAGCTGAACCTGGACGAGATCGTCGCCGAGTGCGTACGGGCCCACGAGGCGGGCCAGGACGTGGCGCGCCTGCACTCGGGAGACCCGTCGATCTTCAGCGCCGTCGCCGAACAGATGCGACGGCTGGACGCGGAAGGCATCCCCTACGAGGTCGTCCCGGGCGTGCCGGCCTTCGCCGCCGCGGCCGCGGCCCTCAAGCGGGAGCTGACGGTGCCCACCGTCGGGCAGACCGTGATCCTCACCCGGATCGCCCAGCAGGCGACCCCGATGCCGCCCGGCGAGGACCTGGCCACCCTGGGACGCAGCGGCGCGCTGCTCGTCCTGCACCTGGCCACCCGCTACGTGGACCGGGTGGTCGACGAGCTGCTGCCGCACTACGGGGCCGAGTGCCCGGTGGCGGTGGTGGCGATGGCCAGCCGCCCCGACGAGCTGATCCTGCGCGGCACCCTGGCCGACATCGCCGGCCGGGTGAAGGAGGCGGGCCTGGTCCGCACCGCCGTCATCGTGGTGGGCCGCACCCTGGGCGCCGAGCAGTTCCGCGACAGCCACCTGTACTCCCCCGAGCGCGACCGGCATGTCTGCTGAACCGGCGCCCCTCCCGGCTGAACCGGCGCCCCTCCCACCTGAACCGGCGCCCCTCCCGGCCCACCACGTCCTGATCCTGGGCGGCACCACGGAGGCCCGCCGTCTCGCGGAGGCGCTGGCCCCCGACCCCTCCTGCCACGTGACCACGTCGCTGGCGGGCCGGGTCACCTCGCCCGTGCTCCCGCCGGGCGACACCCGGATCGGCGGCTTCGGCGGTGTCGCGGGCCTCGCGGCCTGGATCGTCGCCCACGACGTCACCCGTGTCGTCGACGCCACCCACCCGTTCGCGGAGCGGATGAGTTTCCACGCAGCCGAGGCGCAGGCGCTCACGGGGGTCCCGCTGGTGGCGCTGAGGCGCCCCGGCTGGACGCCGGAGCCGGGCGACGACTGGACCTTCGTGGACTCGCTCGACGAGGCGGCCGACCGGCTGCCCGGGCTGGGCTCCCGCGCGTTCCTGACCACCGGACGGATGGGCCTGCACGCCTTCGCGCGCCTCACCGGCACCTGGTTCCTGGTGCGTTCGGTGGACCCTCCGCAGGCGCCGGTGCCGCCTCACCTGGAAGTCCTGCTCGCCCGGGGCCCGTTCACCCTGGACGACGAGCGGGAGCTGATCGCCCGGCACCGCATCGACGTCCTGGTGACGAAGGACAGCGGCGGTTCGGCCACCGCCCCCAAGCTCGCGGCGGCCCGCGAGGCCGGCATCCCGGTCCTCGTGGTGCGCCGCCCCGCGGTCCCGGAGGGCGTACCGGAGACGGACTCGGTCGAGGTCGTCCTGGACTGGCTGGGCACGGTCCGCCAGGGCGTGTCCGGAAGGTAGCGCCGACCGCCCGAAGGGCGGGCGCCGCGGCGCGGGGGGGGGGACTCTGCGGACACGGCCGAGGGGGCGTCCTGCAGATCGGGCCGGGCCCGGCCCGAGGACGACGGCGTCCGGACGTGCCGTTCCGCCGGACGGGCGAAGGCCCGGTGCGCTCGTCGCACCGGGCCTTCGCCGCGTACCGCTCCGCCCCGGCCCGTCACGGGTAGCGGCGCGGCGTCCACGTGATCCGCGAGCCGTCGGCCCGCTCGGTGACCTGCGTCTGCGAGGAGCCGATCAGCAGGATCGTGCGCATGTCGACCTCGGACGGCTCCAGTTCGGCGAGCGTGACGATCCGTACCGACTGCCCGGGGCCGCCCACGTCGCGGGCGACGACCACCGGGGTCTGCGGCGAGCGCAGCTCCAGCAGCAGCTCGCGGGCCTGCGCCACCTGCCAGGTCCGGCTGCGGGAGCCGGGGTTGTAGAGGGCGAGCACCAGGTCGGCCGAGGCGGCGGCGCGCAGCCGCTCCGCGATGACCTCCCACGGCTTGAGCCGGTCGGACAGCGAGATCGTCGCGTAGTCGTGGCCGAGCGGGGCGCCGGCCGCGGCGGCCGCCGCGTTGGCCGCGGTCACGCCCGGCAGGACCCGTACGGGCACGTCCTTGTACTCCGCCTGCCCGGCGACCTCCAGGACGGCGGTGGCCATGGCGAAGACGCCCGGGTCGCCGCCGGACACCACGGCCACCCGCTTGCCGCGGCGGGCGAGGTCGAGGGCGAACTCGGCGCGCTCCGACTCCACCTTGTTGTCGGAGCCGTGCCGGACCTGGCCCGGCTTGACGGGCACCCGGTCCAGGTACGTCGTGTACCCGACGAGCACCTCGGCGTCCGCGAGGGCGCGCCGGGTCTGCGGGGTGAGCCACAGCGGGCCGGCCGGGCCGGTGCCGACGACGACGACCTCGCCGGGGCCGGACGGCACGCTGCCCGGGTTGCCGATCCGGCTGGGCACCACGGCGACGGCGAAGTACGGCACGCTGCCGGGGTCGGTGTCGGCGAGGACGCCCGTGCGCTCGCCCTCCATCGTGGCGCGCTCGACGTAGCGGGCCTCGGCGAGCCGGCCGCTGTTCTCCATCGCGCCGCGCACGGCGGGGAAGGTCCGGCCGAGCTTCATCACGACCGCCGAGTCGGTGGCGGCGAGGCGGGCGGTGAGCTCCTCCTCCGGCAGCGTGCCGGGGAGGATGGTCAGGACCTCCTCGCCCTCCACGAGCGGGGTGCCGAGCCGGGCGGCGGCGGCGCTGACCGAGGTGACTCCGGGGACGACCTCGGTGTCATAGCGGTCCGCGAGCCGCTTGTGCATGTGCATGTAGGAGCTGTAGAAGAGCGGGTCGCCCTCCGCGAGCACGGCGACGGTCCGGCCGGCGTCCAGGTGGGCGGCCAGCCGGGCTGCGGCCGACTCGTAGAACTCCTCCATGGCGCCCTGGTAGCCGCCGGGGTGGTCGGTGGTCTCGGTGGTGACCGGGTAGACCAGCGGCTCCTCGATGTGGCGCTCGCGCAGGTGTTTCGCGGCGATCGAGCGGGCGATGGAGCGGCCGTGGCGGGCGCTGTGGTAGGCGACGACGTCAGCCTCGCCGATCACCTCGACGGCCCTCAGCGTCATCAGGTTCGGGTCGCCGGGGCCGAGCCCGACCCCGTAGAGGCGGCCCTTGGGCTGTGCGTCGGCGCTCATTCGGCCACGCTCGCGATGGCGTTGAGGGCGGCCGCGGCGATGGCGCTGCCGCCGCGGCGGCCGCGTACGACGAGGTGGTCGAGGCCGGAGGGGTGGGCGGCGAGGGCGTCCTTGGACTCGGCGGCGCCGATGAAGCCGACGGGCACGCCGATGACGGCGGCGGGGCGCGGGGCGCCCTCCTCGATCATCTCCAGCAGCCGGAACAGCGCGGTCGGGGCGTTGCCGACGGCGACCACCGAACCCTCCAACAGGCCGCGGTCGCGCCACACTTCGAGGGCGGCGGCGCTGCGCGTGGTGCCCATCTTCGCGGCCAGGTCCGGGACGGCCGGGTCGGAGAGCGTGCAGATCACGTCGTTGTCGGCGGGCAGCCGCTTGCGGGTGACGCCGCTGGCGACCATCTGGACGTCGCACAGGATCGGCGCGCCCGCCTCCAGCGCGGCGCGGGCGCGCAGCACCACCTCGGGGGTGTACCCCAGGTCCTGCGGGAGGTCGGTCATCCCGCAGGCGTGAATCATGCGCACCGCGACCTGGGCGACCGAGGCGGGCAGCCCGGAGAGGTCCGCCTCGGCGCGGATCGTGGCAAAGGACTGGCGGTAGATCGCGGCGCCGTCCTTCTCGTACTCAAACACGGTGTACTCGCTCATTTCTTCACTGCGTCTTCGGACTCTGGGGTGATGAGGTGTTCTCGCGTGCGGCCGTGAGGGCGGCCGCCAGGTCTGGCCGGTTCGGCAGGGTGCGCCCGTCCACGGAGAGCCGGTATCCGTCCGCGGTGGCGAGCGCGTCCACCCACTGCGTGCCCCTCGGGTGGCCGCACCGGCGCTCGCAGCCGGACCAGTGCACGGGCAGCGGCCCCCGCGCCCGGTCCACCAGGGCGCGCGCGTCGGCGCGTACGTCTGTGACGGACTTGGCACAACCGGGGCGCCCCGTACAGGCGGTGACGGACAGCCAGGGGCTGTCCGGGGAGACGACGAGCCCGGCGTCGGCCGGCAGGGCCGGGTCCGGTGCGCCCGGCAGGACGACGGTGCGCCACGGGGTGATGCGCAACCCGTCCCCGCGTTCGGCCACTTGTACGAGGATCCGCCACTGGTCGGTGCTCAGCCGGCCGAACGGGGGCAGCACGCACAGGGGATCGTGCGGGCCGGGCAGGGGCGGGGCGCAGTACGGCCAGTCCACGGCGGGCACGCGCACCGCGTCGATGCCGGCGGCGGTCAGCCGGGCCGCGAACTCCCCGTCGTCCAGGGCGTGTCCGGCGGGGAGTTCGGCGACCCGCCAGGCGCGGGTGCCGGCCGCGTCCGCGGCGTCGAGGAAGTGCTCGGCGGCGAGCAGCGCGGCCCGCGGGGCCTCCCGCGCGGCGACGGCCACCGCGCCGGCGGCGGCCCCGAGGCGCACCAGGGCCCCTTCGCCGGGCCGCCCGAGCACGGTGACGTCGGGTTCCAGGGCGGCCACGTCCCCGCGCCCGTCGTCGAGGGCGAAGAGGAAGCGGCCGGACAGCGCGGTGACGCGGGTGTTCGCGCACAGCAGCCGGTCCAGTTCGCGCACCCAGGGCAGGACGTCCTGCGAGGTCGGGGTGGCCACGATGTTGCGTACGCGTTCGTGGGCGGGCGCGGGCAGCAGCCCGGCGGTGTCGAGCAGCTCCGCGAGGCCGGCGCCGCAGCCGTCGGCGAGGCCGCGCAGCTGGACGTTGCCGCGGGAGGTGAGCTCCAGGTGCCCGTCGCCGAACCGGTCGGCGGCCGACGCGAGGAGCGAGGCCTGGTGCGCTGTCAGCGCCCCGCCGGGGATCCGGACGCGTGCGAGGTACCCGTCGTCCGCCGCGTGCAGCCGGAGTGCACCGGGGCAGGCGTCACCGCGGTCCCGTATGACGGGTTCGTCCCGCGGTACGGCGGAGGGGGGCTGGGGCATGGCGGCGAGCATACCCACGATTCCCCTCCCCGGAACTGTGTCCACCGCCACCCTCCGTCACCCGCCGCACTCCCAGCGCCATCCCGGCCCCGCCGCACACTTCCAGCCCCGCCGGCGTTTGAGGCGCGGAGCCCGCAGGCAGAGCCCGCGCACTTCCCTGCCCGCGCGGAGCCCGGAGGCAGAGCCCGCGCGCACTTCCAGCCCCGCCGGCGTTTGAGGCGCGGGGGTCCGGGGGCAGAGCCCCCGCAGCGGCGCCGCACCGGTACACCGCAGCCGCTCCAGCCGGCGGAGCCCACCGCACCCGACACGACCACCCCGCCCCAGCCGGCGGGGCCACCGGCCACCCCCACTCCCGACCACCGCAAACGCCACCTAGGATGACCACCGGCGGCCCGCACGGTCCGCCGTCGCCGAGGACGGCGACATGGGAGGAAGCCCGGTGCGAATCCGGCGCGGTCCCGCCACTGTGAACCCGGCAGAGCCACACGGCCGGGTGAGTCAGGAACTCCCGCTGTCCTCACTGCCCGGGGCGCGGAAACCCCGAGGAAGGCCTGCCGCCGCATGATCCTGCTGCTGTCGACGTCCGACACCGATCTGCTCAGCGCTCGCGCAGCGAACACGGCGGACGCCCCCGTCCCGTACCGGTTCGCGAACCCCTCCCGCCTTCCCCTCGACGACCTCCCCGGCCTCCTCGACGGGGCCGACCTGGTCGTCGTACGCCTCCTCGGCGGCCTGCGCGCCTGGCAGGACGGCCTGGACCTGCTGCTGGCCCCCGGCCAGACCCGCCCGGTCGTGGTCCTGACCGGCGAACAGGCCCCGGACGCCCAGCTGATGGAGGCCTCCACGGTCCCGATCGGCATCGCGGCCGAGGCGCACGCCTACCTCGCGCACGGCGGCCCGGCCAACCTCGGGCAGCTGGCCCGGTTCCTCTCCGACACCGTCCTGCTCACCGGTCACGGCTTCGAGCCGCCCGCCGCCGCCCCCACCTGGGGCCCCCTGGAGCGCACCGCGCAGCGCACCGACGGCCCCGAGGTGGCCGTGCTCTACTACCGCGCCCACCAGATGAGCGGCAACACCGGCTTCGTGCACACCCTCTGCGAGGCCATCGAGGCCCACGGCGCCCGGCCGGTCCCCCTCTACGTCTCCTCCCTGCGCAGCCCGGAGCCGGGGCTCGTCGAAGCCCTGGGGTCCGCGGACGCGGTCGTCACCACCGTCCTCGCGGCCGGCGGCACCAAGCCCGCCACCGCCTCCGCGGGCGGGGACGACGAGTCCTGGGACGCGGGCGCGCTCGCCGCGCTCGGCGTGCCGATCCTCCAGGCCCTGTGCCTGACCGGCTCCCGCGCCGCCTGGGAGGAGAACGACGAGGGCCTCTCGCCGCTGGACGCCGCGACCCAGGTCGCCGTGCCCGAGTTCGACGGCCGCCTGATCACCGTCCCGTTCTCCTTCAAGGAGTTCGACGAGGACGGCCTGCCCGCCTACGTGGCCGACCCCGAGCGGGCCGCCCGGGTCGCGGGCATCGCCGTACGCCACGCCCGGCTGCGGCACATCGAGCGCCGCGACAAGAAGATCGCCCTCGTCCTCTCGGCGTACCCGACCAAGCACTCCCGCATCGGCAACGCGGTCGGCCTGGACACCCCGGCCAGCGCGGTGGAGCTGCTGCGCACCCTGATCGCCGAGGGCTACGACTTCGGCCCGGTCCCCGAGATCCCCGGTCTGGTCTCGGGCGACGGCGACGAGCTGATCCGCGCCCTGATCGAGGCCGGCGGCCACGACCAGGACTGGCTCACCGAGGAGCAGCTGGCCCGCAACCCGGTCCGCATCCCCGCCGCCGACTACAGGCGCTGGTTCGCCGAGCTCCCGGCCGAGCTGCGGGAGAGCGTCGAGGAGCACTGGGGCGAGGCCCCGGGCAACATGTTCGTGGACCGCTCCGCGAACCCCGAGGGCGACATCGTCCTGGCCGCCCTGCGCCGCGGGAACCTCCTCATCCTCATCCAGCCGCCGCGCGGCTTCGGCGAGAACCCGATCGCGATCTACCACGACCCCGACCTGCCGCCGTCGCACCACTACCTGGCCGCGTACCGGTGGATCCAGGCGCGCGCGGAGGACGGCGGCTTCGGCGCCGACGCGATGATCCACCTGGGCAAGCACGGCAACCTGGAGTGGCTGCCCGGCAAGAACGCGGGCCTGTCCGCGGCCTGCGCCCCGGACGCCGCCCTCGGCGACCTGCCCCTCGTCTACCCGTTCCTGGTCAACGACCCGGGCGAGGGCACCCAGGCCAAGCGCCGCGTGCACGCCACCCTGGTCGACCACCTGGTGCCGCCGATGGCGCGCGCGGAGTCGTACGGCGACATCGCGCGGCTGGAGCAGCACCTGGACGAGTACGCCCAGATCTCCGCGATGGACCCGGCGAAGCTGCCGGCCATCCGCGCGCAGATCTGGACGCTGATCCAGGCGGCGAAGCTCGACCACGACCTGGGTCTGCAGGAGCGTCCGGACGACGACGGCTTCGACGACTTCCTGCTGCACGTCGACGGCTGGCTGTGCGAGGTCAAGGACGCCCAGATCCGCGACGGCCTGCACGTGCTGGGCGGCGCGCCGACGGGTGAGGCCCGGGTCAACCTGGTCCTCGCCATCCTGCGCGCCCGGCAGATCTGGGGCGGCACCGCGGCCCTTCCGGGTCTGCGCGAGGCGCTCGGCCTGGACGAGTCCGCGGCCACCCGTACCTCGGCGGACGCCGTCGAGGAGACGGCCCGCGCCCTGGTGCAGGCGATGGAGGACGCGCACTGGGACCCCGCAGCGGTCTCCGCGGTCGCCGCGGACCATTCCGCGGAGGTGGCGGCGGTCCTGACGTTCGCCGCGAACGAGGTCGTGCCCCGGCTCGCGGGCACCACGGACGAGATCGCCCACGTGGTCGCGGCCCTGGACGGCCGGTTCGTCCCGGCCGGCCCCTCGGGCTCGCCGCTGCGCGGCCTGGTCAACGTCCTGCCGACGGGCCGCAACTTCTACTCGGTCGACCCCAAGGCCGTTCCGTCCCGGCTCGCGTGGGAGACGGGCCAGGCCCTGGCCGACTCCCTGCTGACGCGCTACCGCACCGACAACGGCGAGTGGCCGGCCTCGGTCGGCCTGTCCCTGTGGGGCACGAGCGCGATGCGCACGGCGGGCGACGACGTCGCCGAGGCCCTCGCGCTGCTCGGCGTCCGACCGGTCTGGGACGAGGCCTCGCGCCGTGTGACCGGGCTGGAGCCGATCCCGCTCGTGGAGCTGGGCCGGCCGCGCATCGACGTGACGCTGCGCATCTCGGGCTTCTTCCGCGACGCGTTCCCGCACGTGATCGGCCTGCTGGACGACGCGGTGCGGCTCGCGGCCTCGCTGGACGAGCCGGAGTCCGAGAACTACGTCCGCGCGCACGCCCAGGCGGACCTGGCCCTGCACGGTGACGAGCGCCGCGCGACGACCCGTATCTTCGGATCGCGCCCGGGTACGTACGGGGCGGGCATCCTGCAGCTGATCGACTCCCGCGACTGGCGCACGGACGCCGACCTGGCGGAGGTCTACACGGTGTGGGGCGGCTACGCCTACGGCCGCGGCCTCGAAGGACGCCCCGCCCGGGACGAGATGGAGACGGCCTACAAGCGGATCACGGTCGCGGCGAAGAACACCGACACGCGCGAGCACGACATCGCGGACTCGGACGACTACTTCCAGTACCACGGCGGCATGGTGGCCACGGTCCGCGCGCTGCGCGGCACGGCCCCGGAGGCGTACATCGGCGACTCCACCCGCCCGGAGACGGTCAAGACCCGCACCCTGGTCGAGGAGACCAGCCGCGTCTTCCGCGCCCGCGTCGTGAACCCGAAGTGGATCGAGGCGATGCGCCGCCACGGCTACAAGGGCGCCTTCGAGCTGGCGGCCACGGTGGACTACCTCTTCGGCTACGACGCCACGACGGGCGTGGTCGCGGACTGGATGTACGACAAGCTGACCGAGACGTACGTCCTGGACCCGGTCAACCGCGCCTTCCTGGAGGAGGCCAACCCGTGGGCCCTGCACGGCATCGCGGAACGCCTCCTCGAAGCCGAGTCGCGCGGCATGTGGGAGAAGCCGGACGCGCAGATCCTCGAAGCGCTGCGCCAGGTGTACCTGGACACCGAGGGCAACCTGGAGGGTGAGGCGGAGTAGGTCCGCCGCTCGCCGGCCGCACGACGAAGGCCGTCCTCCTCACCCGTCAGCGGGTGGGGAGGACGGCCTTCTCGCCGTCGGACCCGCGTACCCCGAGTACGCGCACCGCCGGCCGGCTACACCCTGACGGTCTGGTTCAGCGCGACGAGGGCCTGCGCCCAGCGCACGTACTTCAGCTGCCCGAAATCGGCGACGGTCTTGACGCCGAACGCCTCGTGGAGCAGTTCGCCGTCCTTCTCGCTGACGCCCTTGAGCGCGGCCACGGGCGCTGCCAGCACATCGGCCAGCGGCTTGTCGGCCCACGCCTTGTCGAGCACCTTGTCCAGATCGATCGCCATGAAAGTCCCTCCGGGAACATCGGCACATCGGCACCTCGTACGCGGGCAAACCTAACTCAATCGGACAATCACCCCGCGCTGCGGCACGCCGCCGGTGTGTCAGGAGATGTGCTCGACCCGCTTGCCGTCGACGAGGTACCGGGGCAGGTAGGGCAGCTCGGGGTCGAGGGGGAAGCCGAGGTCGTGGGCGAGGCAGGCCATGGCGAGCACGCCGAGCGCCACCCGGGCGCGGGGCGCCCCGGACTCCCCCCAGTAGCCGCCGTGTTCCGCGAGGGCCTCGGTGAGCGCCGCGCCGAAGGCCTCGTGGTCCCGGGTGAAGAGGCGGTGGAAGAGCGCGACCGGCTGGTAGTCGACGCGGTTCACGAACCCGTCCGGGGAGTGGGTGAGCGTCTCGGGGAGGGACGCCTGCATGGTGGCGAGCAGCTTCTCCACGACCGCGTCGCCGGCGCCGCCGGAGAGGTAGGTCCGCAGGGTGTCGACCCAGTGCAGGACGTAGGCGTCGACGGTGTCGTCCTGCCGCAGCGTCTCCAGCGGGACCTGGCACAGCCGGGCCACCCGGTCGTGCGCGCGGCAGGCGAGCGCGAGGTAGACGGCGTCGAGCCAGGCACGGGCATCGGCGGGCGGGGCGGCGGGCGCGGCGGGCAACCGGAGGGTGTTCTCCTCGCCCAGGTACCACTGCTCCGACTCGGATCCGGTGAACAGCGCGGAGCCGAGCCGCACGGCCGTCTCCCAGGCGTCCCACGTGACGAGCTCGGACACGTGCGGATCGGCGATGCAGCGCACATGGGCGAGCGCAAGGGCAGAGGCGAAGGCGTCCCCCAGCCCCGACGGATCCTGCGCGACCCGCGCCACCGACTCGACGGTCGCGCCGGTCAGTGCGACCGGATCCGGGGCGGCTCGCTCCCCGGCGGGGGTGGCGATCCGGCCGGCACGGTCGAGGCGGACCAGGCCCTTCATCAGGGCGAGCAGCTCCTGCGGCGGCTGCAGCGACAGCGTGCGCGTATCCTCGTCGACGACCGTGAGGGAGGTCAGGCCGCCCCGGTGCCACCAGTACACCCGCGGCGACAGGCTTCCGGGCCCGTCCTCGTAGGCGCCCAGGGCGTACATGGCCAGGTCGTTGAGGGCGTCCACCACCGAGCCGTCGGCTATCGGGTGGAAGGCCAGCAGGTGCCGGGTGGGGAGGACGACGAGGGCGCCGGCGGACGGCAGCGACGCACCGGTGACCTGCCGCGCCAGCTCCCCGAGGTACAGCGCCTTGGAGGCCACGAAGTGCGAGTCGCCGAAGACGGACTGCAGCGTGGCATGCCCCTCCAGGGAGATCTCCTCGTGCGTGACGGGTACCCGCATCAGGTTGGAGTACGCCGCCTGCCCCAACTCCTCGATCCCGACGCGCTCCACGTCCTTGTCGGTGAGGGAGCGCACGCTGGTGGGCCCGTCGTAGGCGTAGGCGAAGACCAGCTCGTCGGCCACGACCCGGGCGTACCGCATGCCACCGGCGACCTCGGGCGTGATCAACCCGACGGGCAGCAGCCGCGCGTGCACCCCACGCAGCAACTCCTCGACGCTCTCGCCGCCGTGCCCGGCGCTGGATTCAGATGAGTTGTCTCGATTCACCCCCGAACCCTACGAGACACCGCCGACATCACGGCGCCCAGGCCTCGGGAGGTCCCGTTCCCGTTCCGGATCCTCCGTCAGGCTCCGAGCGGTACAGGCTGACGGACAGACAACGCACGAAGCCGCGCGGCCCCTTGCCGACCGACGGGACGAACAGGCGGCTCGGCCCACATCGGCGCCGGAATCCGGGTCGGCGTCCGGTTCCTCGTTGAGGGACAGTTCGCCTCCACTCCACACCGGGGGCAACCTCATCTCCAGAACACCGCGGAACTCGACGTCCAATGCACCGAGTCCAGGCAGACCGCCCCAGCTGCGCAGCACCAGTTGCGGCCTGCCGGCCACCAGCTTGGTGCGGTTGCCGATCTGGTCGTACTCGTACTGCTGCCAGTACGGGGCCGGCCCGCCCACGCTCGGCTTGCCGCTGCCGTCGACCGCGGGCGCCGCGCTGTTGGTGCAGCCGCCGATGCCGCGGACGCTGGGCTGCGGCGCGGTCGTGGTGGTACCGGTGTCGGTCCACGCCTGGGTCAGGCGGCCCGGACTCCGCGCCTGTGACGGCAGCGCGCCGAGCCAGAAGTTCCTCCCGCGCGCGGACGGGACCATTTACAACCCCGTCTCGGGCCGCTGCCTCGACCTCGGCAACGCCGACACCACGCCGGGCAGGCAGCTCTGGCTCTGGGACTGCAGCGGTTCCGACGCGCAGCGCTGGAGCGTTCCCGTCCTCGGCACGGCGCCGCTGCCCGTACCCGCCGCGTAGCTCCCTCGGCGCACAACGGAGGCCGTCTCCCCGCCTCGGGGGGCGGCCTCCCGGCATCCGGGCGGCGGGGCGGGCGCAATCCCTCGAAGGGGGGGCATCGACACCTCCGGGTGGTTCGAACGCCCGGTGACCGCGCGGCCCTTGGGGTCCGGGCGGGCGTCGCAACTGTGTGCGGACGTTCGTTCCCCGCGGGCCGTGACGCCGCTCTGAGCAGCCACGTTCTTCCGGCGTCAGTTCGCAGCCGCAGCGCCTCGGGAGGAATCTTGCGATCCGTGCACGTTCATGTGGTGTTCGACCCGGCACCGGGCGGAGGTGACCTCGCATGAGGCTCCTCAAGCGGCCCACGGCCCTCCAGCCCGCCGTCTCGGCGAGCGAGCGGCGACTCTTCGGCGGGCCCCTGCGCTACGACGCCGGCTGGTCCAACCACGACTACGCCCGCCTCGAAGGGCGGCTCCTGTCCACCCTGCGCTCCATGCCCCGCATGGTCGCCGGGACCCTGCGCCTGGCGTGGGACACCGACCGGCCGGCCCTGCTCACCGTCGCCGCCTCCGAGGCCGGGCAGGGGGTCACCTCCGCCGTCGGGCTGCTCGTCCTGAGCGAGGTGCTCCGTACGCTGCTCGGCGCCGGCAGTCCCGCCGAGCGGCTGCACGCCGCGATGCCCGCCCTGGCCGCCGGGGCACTGGTCGCCGTACTGGGCGCCGTACTGGCCTCCCGGTCCACGGCGGCCGCCGGACGGCTGGAGCCGAAGATCGAACGGGCCGCGCACGAGCAGTACTTGAAGGCCGCCGTCGAGGTGGAGCTCGAAGCCATCGAGGACGGGGAGTTCCGGCGGCTGCTGGACAGCGCCCAGTGGGGACCGCCCTCGGCCCGCCGCACCGTCGGCGCCTGCGTGGCCACCCTCGGCGGGATCATCTCCCTCGTCGCCACCGCCGGGGTCCTGACCGTGCTGCACCCGCTGCTGCTGCCCATGCTGCTGCTGATCGCCGCCCCGCGCGGCTGGGGCGCGATGCGCGTGGCGCAGCGCCGCTACCTGTCGGTCATCACCTGGGTCGAGCACGTACGGGCCGCCCGGCTCATCGGCCAGCTGCTGATCTCCCGTACGTCGGCCCCCGAGGTGCGGGTGCACGGCGTCGGCCGCTACCTGCTGGGCCACTACCGCAACATGGCCGAGGTCGCCGAGACCGAGGCCACCCGCCTGGCCAAGGACAAGGCGGCCACCGAGTTGCTCGCCGCCGCGCTCTCCGGCGCCGCGGCGCTGATCACGTACGGGGCGATGATCGTGCTCATCGTCACCGGGCGGATGGACCTCGCGGTCGCCGGCACCGCCGTGATCGCGGTGCGCACCGGGTCGGCGAGTCTCGGCGCGCTGGTGGCCACCACCAACACCCTGCACGAGGAGTCCCTCTACGTACGGGACCTGGAACGGTTCGTCGCCGAGGCCGGTCGGCGGGCCATCCCCGGCGGCGGGCTGCCACTGCCCGAGCGGCTGGGAACGCTGCGGCTGGAGGACGTCCGCTTCAGCTATCCGGACCGGGGCGAGCCCGCGCTCGACGGGGTCTCCCTCACCATCGGGGCGGGTACCGTCGTCGCGCTGGTCGGCGAGAACGGCTCCGGCAAGAGCACCCTGGTCAAACTGCTCGCAGGCCTGCACCTGCCCGACTCCGGCTCGCTGACCTGGGACGGCGTCGATGTACGGGACGCCGACCGGGAGCAGGTCTTCGACCGGGTCGCGCTCCTCACCCAGGACTTCGAGCGGTGGCCGGTGACCGCTCGCACCAACATCGCCATCGGCCGGCCCGGGCAGGACGGGGCCGAGGAGGCGGTGGAGCGGGCGGCGGACGTGGTCGCCGCGGCCCGGTACGCGGGGGCCGACCGCGTGGTCGAGAAGCTCCCGAACGGCTACGAGACCCTCCTGGCACGGGTGTTCAGGGGTGCCTCGGAGCTCTCCGGGGGCCAGTGGCAGAAGTTCGGGCTGGCCCGTACGCGCTACCGGGACGCCCGGGTCATCGTCGTCGACGAGCCCACCTCCGCGCTGGACCCGGAGGCCGAGATCGCCGCCTTCGACAGCATCCGGGGGCTCGCCGGGCCGCAGCGCGCCGTCGTCCTCGTCACGCACCGGATGTCCGGCGTGCGGTACGCCGACGTCATCTACGTGCTGCACGAGGGGCGGCTCGTCGAACAGGGCGGCCACGAGGAACTGCTGGCGCTCGGCGGCCGGTACGCGTCGATGTTCCGGATGCAGGCCGAGCAGTTCGCCCAGCACCCCCAGCCGCACCCCCAGCCGCAGCCCCAGCCGCAGCCCGAGCCCCAGCCGCAGCCCGAGCCCCAGCCCGAGCCGCAGCCCGGCCCCGGTCCCCACCTCCGGCCCCGCCGGTCCGCCCCCTCCCCCATCCCCCGCCAGACCGGCGCGTCGCCCACCGACACCTCCGTCACCTGATGCGGTGAACTCCCCCTTATCCCGCTGACACCGCGGGTAGCGCACTGCTGATCTCTTGCGGGGGCCGGGTCACCGGCCCCCGCACCTTTGACGAAGGGCCTGTACCGCCGTGACGCAGCCGTTCCAACTGCCGGACTTCTACGTGCCGTATCCGGCGCGACTGAACCCCCACCTGGAGGAGGCGAGGACGCACAGCAAGCAGTGGGCCCGCGACTTCGCGATGCTGGAGGGTTCCGGCGTCTGGGAGGAGAGCGACCTCGACTCGCACGACTACGCGCTGCTGTGCTCGTACACCCACCCCGACTGCGACGCCGAGGCGTTGTCGCTGGTCACCGACTGGTACGTGTGGGTGTTCTTCTTCGACGACCACTTCCTGGAGACCTTCAAGCGCTCGCAGGACCGCGACGGCGCCAAGGCCTACCTCGACCGGCTGGCCGCCTTCATGCCGATGGACCTGGCCCGCGGCTTCCCCGAGCCCACCAACCCCGTGGAAGCCGGCCTCGCCGACCTGTGGCGGCGAACCGTTCCCTCGATGTCCGCCAACTGGCGGGAACGCTTCTCCTTGTCCACGAAGAACCTCCTCGACGAGTCGATGTGGGAGCTCGCCAACATCGACATCGGGCGGGTGGCCAACCCCCTCGAATACATCGAGATGCGCCGCAAGGTGGGCGGTGCCCCCTGGTCCGCCGGCCTGGTCGAGTACGTGGCCGCCGAGGTCCCCGCGCGCGTCGCGCACGCGCGCCCGCTCGGCGTGCTGCGGGACGCCTTCTCGGACGCGGTCCACATCAGGAACGACCTCTTCTCCTACGAACGGGAGGTCACGGACGAGGGTGAACTCTCCAACGCGGTCCTGGTCCTGGAGACGTTCCTCGGCTGCACCACCCAGGAGGCCGCGGAGGTCTCAAACGACCTGCTGACCTCCCGCCTCCAGCAGTTCGAGCAGACCGCCCTGTGCGAACTCCCGCAACTCTTCGCCGACTTCGCCCTGGAGCCCGCCGAGATCGCGGCCGTCCTCGCTTACACCAAGGGCCTGCAGGACTGGCAGTCCGGCGGCCACGAATGGCACATGGTCTCCAGCCGCTACATGAACAAGGAGGCCAGGGCCACCGCCCCGCTCACCCTGCCCTTCATGCCGTCCGGGCCGGGCACCAGCGCCCTCGACCTGCGGTCCGTGTTCACCCGGCGCTCGCTGGAGCTGCGCCGCCGCTCCTTCACCCACGTCCCCTTCGAGCGCACCGGGCCCTCCGTGATCCCGGAGATCTACATGCCCCATCCGCTTCGCCTGAGCCCTCATCTGGCTCACGCGCGCGAGGAGTCGGTGGCCTGGGCCCGCCGGACGGGCCTGCTGGAGCCGCAGCCGGGCGATCCCGGTTCCGCGATCTGGACCGAGGAGAAGCTGCGCGGCTACGACTTCGCCCTCTGCTCGGCAGGACTCGACCCGGACGCCACCCCCGCCGAACTCGCGCTCAACGCCTGCTGGCTGACCTGGGGCACCTACGGCGACGACTACTACCCGGTGGTCTTCGCACGGACCAAGGACCTGGCGGCGGCCAAGGCGGCCACGGCCCGGCTGATCGCCCTGCTCCCCGTCGACCACGCCGAGCAGCCGCAGCCGGTCACCGCGATGGAGCGGGGGCTCGCCGACCTGTGGGTGCGCACCAGCGCCGCCATGCCGGCGGAGCAGCGCACCGAGTTCCGGGCGACGGTGGTGGAGATGTTGGAGAGCTGGCTCTGGGAGGTGGACAACGCCGTCCACGACCGCATCCCGGACCCCGTGGACTACGCGGAGATGCGGCGGCGCACCTTCGGCAGCCACCTCACCATGTACCTGTGCCGGATCGGACACCGGGGCCGGGGCGTTCCCGAGGAGATCTACGCCTCGGGGACCATCCGCTCACTGGAGAACGCGGTCGCCGACGCGGCCTGCCTGATCAACGACATCTACTCCTACCAGAAGGAGGTGGAGTTCGAGGGTGAGGTCCACAACCACATCCTGGTCACGCGGAACTTCTTCGACATCGGCTACCCGCAGGCCCTGCACATCTGCCACTCGCTGATGACCCGGCGCACCGAGGAGTTCGAGCACATCGTGGCGACCCAGCTGCCGGTGCTCTACGCCGACTGGAAGCTCGACGCCGAGGCCCGGGCCGCCCTGGACACCTACGTGCAGGAGCTGCGGGACTGGCACGCCGGCGTCCTCAACTGGCATGCGAAGTGCCGTCGTTACCGGCCGGAGGACCTGCGCCGGGCCGACGGCGGCCTGGCCGCAGCAGTCCTCGGCGCCGGCTTCGGCATGGCGGCCGCACGGCTCTCCCCGATCCGGCCGCCCGATCGGCAGGACATCCCCTGGGGAGTGCCCGCAAAGTAGCGTCGGCCGCCCGCGGGGCGGCCGCGCAGGCGGGACTTTGCTGACACGACCTAGAACTCGTCACCGGTGTGCGGCAGTACGGGCGTGCGCAGGGCGTCGTCCAGGGCCGCCGCCGCCCCGGGGGTGTGCTCCTGCACCAGCCCGGCGGCGACGAGGTCGGTGACCCTGGTCCCGCCCAGGTAGCAGGCGGCCAGTTCGCGCACGTCGAGGGCCAGGTCGGCGGCGCCGTCCGCGTGAGCGTACGTCGCCCCGTCCGGCCCGGCCTTGAGCCGGAAGCGCCCGGCGTTGTCGGACAGCCGTGCGTCGTGCACCTCCAGCACCAGTTCCACCGGCGCGGCCCAGGACCGCGCGGTCAGCGCCGCGCCCACGTCGACCAGGCGCAGCCAGAGCGCCGGGAACTGGGCGGTGACCCGCACCTGGTCCCGGTCGGCGGCGAAGTGCAGCAGCGGGTCGTCGGCCGGGCGGCCCCACGCGGAGACCTTGCCGGTGAGGTCGACGGCGGCCACGCACTCCCACAGGGCGGCGGCGACCGCCGGGGTGTCCGCTTCCAGCTCGTCGACCCGTACCAGGCCGGTGGTGCGGGCGGCGGCGCCCGTGGTGTCTCCGGCGGACTCGGGCTTGGTGCGGTAGAGGACGTATCCGGCGACGGGTTCGCCCGGTTCCCCCAGGACGATGATCCGGGGCGGGCTCAACTCCTCGTCCTCCTCGTCCTGTTCGGCCAGCCACTCCTCGCGCCAGCGCTCCGGGCTGCGGCTGGGCCGGCCGGCCCGTCCGGCGCGGGCCGCCTCGTGGTGGGGGCCGATCACGTCGACGGCCTCGTCCGGGTCGACGAGCCGCAGCGGGCGGGGGTCCGGGTCGATGCGCAGGGCCAGCGGCCGGGTCGAGTCGATCTCGATGGTGGCGCCGGTGGTGGCGCCGCCGTAGCCGAAGCGGCCGTAGATGGCGGCCTCGGAGGCCCACAGGGCGGCGATGGGGCGGCCGGTGTCGGTGGCGCGCCGCATCATCTGCGTCATCAGCCCGGTGAGCACGCCGCGGCGCCGGTGGGTGGGCGCGACGCAGACGAAGGTGAGCCCGGGGCAGGGCAGGTCCGCCCCGGGCACCGAGAGCCGGAAGTCGTGCGCGGCCATGAAGCCGACCAGGGCGTCCCCGTCGTAGGCGCCGATCCGGTCGCAGCGCGTGAGCAGCGCGTGGTGCCGCTCGCGGGCCTCCTTCTCGGGCCGGTCGTGGAAGACCAGGTAGGCGAGCTCCAGGGCGCGGTCGATGTCGGCCTCGGGTACCTCACGGATGTCCACCATGATCGGGAGACTAATCGGTCATCGAGGACCAGTCATCCCATATTGGCTTGATCTGCAGCTTCGGCCGGTTTCCGTACCTTCGTCCGGGGAACGACGGCCGGCCCGACTCCGGCCTGATCGGCGAGACACCCCCTACGGACACGCCCTAGCGGCCGGCCGGACCGGTCCAGGAGGCCGGGACGTGGCCGAGCCGGACGCGCTGGGGGTGGTCCCCGACGGGTACGGACACCCGCTTGGCGCCGGTGGCGAAGTCGATGGCCGTCACCTGGTCGGTGCCGCTCTCGGAGATCACGCAGGCGGTCCCGTCACCGCTGACGGTGGCCCAGTAGGGCTTGGAAGCGGGAACGAGCGGCCCCTCGGCGAGGGTGGTCCGGTCCACGACCGTCGCGTAGTCGTCCATGGTGCCCGCGATGCACAGCTTCGCCCCGTCGGGACTCATCGACATGCCGTGGTGCCGGGAGTCGTTGACCCAGGTGGTGCGGTCGGTGCTGGTGGCCGGGTTGGCGGGGAGGTCCTTGAGGCGGGTGATCCGGTCCGAGGCCACGTCGTACTCCAGGAAGCCGCCGAAGAACGACACCTGGAAGTACAGCTTCGACTCGTCGGGGCTGAAGGACACGGGGCGAACGGAGTCGGACAGGTCCTTGCGGCCGAAGGCGTCCAGCCGCTCCCGCATGTCGATCACCCGGACCGTGCGGAAGGTCTGCGCGTCGACCACGGTGATCTTCCGGTCGCCCTTCGTCCAGTCGAGCCAGGGAGCGTCGAGGGCGGTGTTCACCTCGCCGATGGAGCTGTTCCACAGGTAACGGCCGTCACGGGTGAAGGTGTTCTCGTGCGGCTTGTCGCCGGTACGGAAGGAGCCGGCCTGCCGCCCGGTGGCGATGTCCAGGACGTGCACGGTGTTGGAGGTGGAGGCCGAGACGGCGATGCGGGTCCCGTCCGGGGAGACCGCCATGTGGTCGGAGCGGAAACCGGAGACCGGGAAGCGCCAGTTGATCCGTCCGGAGGCCAGGTCGATGGAGACGACGTCGGCGAAGCTGGGGCGGGAGACGACGACCGCCGAGCCGTCCGGGGTGGTGAACATGTCGTCGACGAACTGGTCGTGGCCCTCGCCGGCGCTCTCCCGGATGCCGAGGAAGAAGGCGAGCCTGACCGGGTTGAGGTAGATCTCGTGGAGGCGCTCGCTCTTGTCGGGGATCACGTTGATGCGGCCGACCTTGGCGAGATCACCGGTGGAGGCGAGGACGTCGGCCGTCCCCTCCCAGTTGTTGCCCACGAAGAGCACCTCGCGCAGGCCCTGGGCCGCGGCGGGCGGAGCGGACGCGGTGGCCGTAGTGGCCGGGGCGGGCGTGAAGGCGGTCAGGAGGGTGGCCGCCGCCAGCACGCCCAGGGTTCGCACGGTACGCAACATCCGCTCAACTCCGTTGTGAGGAAGGGACGGAGAGGGGACCCTCCGATTACCGGCGGGTAAAATAGGGGGAGCGGCGAAAGGGCGCAACCCCCACGGGGTGCGCCCTTTTCTCACCTTCCGCCGTCACTCCTTCAAGCGACGGAGCCGATCCTGTCGATCACCGTGTTGGCCACGTCCGGGTGGATCGGGATGTGCGCGCCCGTGAGGGCGACGCCACTGCCGCCGCGGCGGTTCGCGACGATCTCGGCGGCGATGGACAGCGCGGTCTCCTCCGGGGAGCGGGCGCCGAGGTCCAGGCCGATCGGGGAGCGCAGCCGGGCCAGCTCGATCTCGGTGACGCCGACGTCGCGCAGCCGCTTGTTGCGGTCCTCGTGGGTGCGGCGGGAGCCCATGGCGCCGACGTAGGCGACGGGCAGCCTGAGGGCCAGCTCCAGGAGCGGGACGTCGAACTTGGCGTCGTGGGTGAGCACGCACAGGACGGTCCGGCCGTCCACCTCGGTGCTCTCCAGGTAGCGGTGCGGCCAGTCCACGACGATCTCGTCCGCCTCGGGGAAACGGTTCTTCGTCGCGAAGACCGGACGCGCGTCGCAGACGGTCACCCGGTAGCCGAGGAACTTGCCGATCCGCACGAGCGCGGACGCGAAGTCGATGGCGCCGAAGACGATCATCCGCGGCGGCGGGACGCTGGACTCGACCAGCACCTTGAGCGGCTCTCCGCAGAGCCTGCCGTCGGCGCCGATCTCCAGCACGCCGGTCCGGCCGGCGTCGAGCATGGCGCGGGCCTCCTCGGCGATGGTGCGGTCCAGCTCCGGGTGTCCGCCGAGGGCGCCCTCGAAGGGGCCCTCCGTACGGACGAGCACGGCGCGACCCATCAGCTCGGCCGGTCCCTCGGCGATCCGGGCCAGCGCGGCGGCCTCCCCACGGGAGGCGGCGGCCAGCGCGGCCTCGAAGACCGCTCGCGCCGGGGAGCCCACGGGGACCGGGGTGACGAGGATGTCGATGATCCCGCCGCAGGTCAGACCCACGGCGAAAGCATCGTCGTCGCTGTAGCCGAAGCGCTCGCGGACGGTCTCGCCGTCCTCCAGCGCCTGCCGGCACAGCTCGTACACCGCACCCTCCACGCATCCGCCGGAGACCGAGCCGATGGCCGTGCCCTCGCTGTCGACGGCGAGAGCGGCCCCGGGCTGCCGGGGCGCGCTGCCGCCCACCGCCACGACCGTGGCGACGGCGAAGTCACGTCCCTGCTCGACCCACCGGTTCAGCTCTTCGGCGATGTCCAGCATGTACGGCCTCCTCGGAGGATTCGGTTCCAGTATGGGATACGTGGAGGGTGCGGGTGGTGCCGTGTACGGCCGGCGGCGCCGGACCGTACGGGCGGTGCTACGGGGGTCAGCCGACCCCGAGCCAGCCCTCGATCGGGTGGAGCGCGAAGAAGATCAGGAAGATTCCCGTCAGCGCCCACATGAAGCCGCCGATCTCCCGGGCCTTGCCCTGAGCGATCTTGATGGCGACGTAGGAGATGACACCTGCGGCGACGCCTGCGGTGATCGAGTAGGTGAACGGCATGATCACGACCGTCAGGAAGACGGGGATCGAGGTGGAGGTGTCCGCCCAGTCCACGTGGCGGGCGTTCTGCATCATCATCGCGCCGATGACGACCAGGGCCGCGGAGGCGACCTCACCCGGGACGATCTGCGTGATCGGGGTGAAGAAGAGGCAGGCGGCGAAGAACAGGCCGGTGACGACGGAGGCGAGACCCGTACGGGCACCCTCGCCGACGCCCGTGGCGGACTCGACGAAGACGGTCTGGCCGGAGCCACCCGTGACGCCACCGATGGCGCCACCGGCGCCGTCGATGAACAGAGCCTTGGACAGACCCGGCATCCGGCCCTTGTCGTCGGCGAGCTTGGCCTCGGTACCGACACCGATGATGGTGGCCATCGCGTCGAAGAAGCCGGCGAGCACGAGGGTGAAGACGATCATGCCGACCGTCATGTAGCCGACGTCGCCCCAGCCGCCGAAGGACACGTCACCGAAGAGCGAGAAGTTCGGCATCGAGACCGCGGAGCCGTCCAGCTCCGGCGGGCCGTTCTTCCAGGCCTTGGGGTCGATGTCCACGATGGCGTTGAGGATCGCGGCCAGGACGGTGCCGCCCACGATGCCGATCAGGATCGCGCCGGGCACCTTGCGGGCCTGGAGCATGAAGATGGCGATCAGGGTGATGGCGAAGAGCAGGACGGGCCAGCCGGACAGCTCACCGGTGGCGCCGAGCTGGACGGGCGGCATGAACTCGCCGCCGTTGCCGACGAAGCCCGCCTTGACGAAGCCGATCAGGGCGACGAAGAGGCCGATGCCCATGGTGATGGCGTGCTTGAGCGCGAGGGGGATCGCGTTCATGATCATCTCTCGGAGGCCGGTGACGACCAGGAGACAGATCACGACGCCGTAGACCACACACATGCCCATGGCCTGCGGCCAGGTCATCTGCGGGGCCACCTGCGAGGCGAGCACACCGGACACGGAGAGTCCGGCGGCGAGCGCCAGCGGTACCTTGCCGACGAAGCCCATGAGGAGCGTGGTCACGGCGGCGGCGAAGGCCGTCGCGGTGATGATCGCCGAACCGTCCATGGTGGTTCCGGCGACGTCCTTGCCCGACAGGAGCAGGGGGTTGAGCAGGAGGATGTACGCCATGGCCATGAAGGTCGTGATACCGCCACGAACCTCGTTGCCGACGTTGGATCCTCTGTGGGTTATATGAAAGTAGCGGTCGAGCCAAGACTTGCCGGCGGGGTTCAGAGAGCCGTCGCCGGCTTCTTCCGCGGTGGTCTTGGGCTCCACAGACGACTGGGTCATGGTGCCTAACTCCCAAGGTTCAAAGGGGCACCCGCTTGGGGATTGGAGATTGCGGGATTTGGGATGCTGCGTTTGGCTGCACGACCCGGGGTGACGGCCCGAGGCGACGCGAATGTTCACTGCGTGTACTGCGGGTAGTGCGGGGTGACCGCTTGTACTACATGGGGGTTTTCGCAGGGGTACTGCCGTCCGAAGGTGACCGCGAGCGGTGCGGTGCCTCTTCGTGTACTCCGGGCGGTGCGGCGGTGAAGTGTGACGTTCCCAAGTCACACCGCCCGGAGAGTCCGAGGGGGTCCGGGGGCCTCACGGCCCCCGGACCGGGTCCGTCCTAGAGGGTTCCGGTAAGGGCTTCCGGACGGATCGGGGTCTTGTTGAGCTCCAGCCCGGTCGCCTGCCGGATCGCCGCGAGGACGGCCGGGGTGGACGACAGGGTCGGCGCCTCGCCCAGACCGCGAAGGCCGTACGGCGCGTTCGGGTCGGCGAGCTCCAGGACGTCGACCGGGATGGTCGGGGTGTCGAGGATGGTCGGGATCAGGTAGTCCGTGAAGGAGGGGTTGCGCACCTTCGCGGTCTTCGGGTCCACGATGATCTCCTCCATGACCGCCACGCCGAGACCCTGGGTGGTACCACCCTGGATCTGGCCGACCACGGAGAGCATGTTGAGGGCCTTGCCCACGTCCTGGGCGGTCGCCAGCTCGACGACCTTGACCAGGCCGAGCTCGGTGTCCACCTCGACGACCGCGCGGTGCGCGGCGAAGGTGTACTGGACGTGGCCGTCGCCCTGGCCGGTCTTCAGGTCGAAGGCGACCGTCGGACGGTGGCGGAACTCGAGCTCGAGGTCGATCGCCTCGTTCTCCAGGATGTCGGCGATGTCCGCGAGGACCTCGCCGCCGTCGGTGACGACCTTGCCGCCCTCCAGGAGCAGTTCGGCGTGGGCCCAGGCCGGGTGGTAGGAGCCGTTCTTGCGGCGGCCCATCTCCAGCAGCGCCTCGCGGACGTGCTCGCAGGTGTTCTTCACGGCGCCACCGGTCATGTACGTCTGCCGCGAGGCGGACGTGGAACCGGCGGAGCCGACCTGCGTGTCGGCCGGGTGGATGGTCACCTGCGTGACGCCCAGCTCGGTACGGGCGATCTGCGCGTGGACGGTGACACCGCCCTGGCCGACCTCCGCCATGGCCGTGTGGACCATCGCGACGGGCTCGCCGTTGATGACCTCCAGGCGCACGCGGGCGGTGGAGTAGTCGTCGAAGCCCTCGGAGAAGCCGACGTTCTTGATGCCGACCGCGTAACCGACGCCGCGGACGACGCCCTCGCCGTGGGTGGTGTTCGACAGGCCGCCGGGCAGCGCGCGGACGTCCGCGCCCTCGCCGGCGGTCTCCCACTGGCGCTCCGGCGGCAGCGGGCGGGCCTTGACCCGGCGCAGCAGCTCGGCGACCGGCGCCGGGGAGTCCACGACCTGGCCGGTGGGCATGATCGTGCCCATCTCCATGGCGTTGAGCTGGCGGAACTCGACCGGGTCCATGCCCAGCTTCGCCGCGAGCTTGTCCATCTGGGCCTCGTAGGCGAAGCAGGCCTGGACGGCGCCGAAGCCGCGCATCGCGCCACAGGGCGGGTTGTTCGTGTAGAGCGCGATCGCCTCGATGTCGACGTCGTCGATGACGTACGGGCCGACGGAGAGGGAGGACGCGTTGCCGACGACGGCCGGGGAGGCCGAGGCGTAGGCACCGCCGTCGAGCACGATCCTGCACTTCATGTGCGTGATCTTGCCGTCCTTGGTGGCGCCGTGCTCGTACCAGAGCTTCGCCGGGTGGCGGTGCACGTGGCCGAAGAAGGACTCGAAGCGGTTGTAGACGATCTTGACCGGCTTGTTGGTCGCGAGGGCCAGCAGGCAGGCGTGGATCTGCATCGAGATGTCCTCGCGGCCACCGAAGGCGCCGCCGACGCCGGAGAGCGTCATGCGCACCTTCTCCGGCGGGAGGCCCAGGACCGGGGCGATCTGCTGCAGGTCCGAGTGCAGCCACTGCGTGGCGACGTAGAGGTCGACGCCGCCGTCCTCGGACGGCACGGCGAGACCGGACTCCGGGCCGAGGAAGGCCTGGTCCTGCATGCCGAAGGTGTACTCGCCCTCGACGATGACGTCGGCGCGCTTGCGGGCCTCCTCCACGTTGCCGCGGATGATCGGCTGGCGGTGCACGATGTTCGGGTGCGGGACGTGACCGGAGTGGTGGTCGTCGCGGCCCTCGTGGATCAGCGGCGCGTCGGCGGCCAGGGCCGAGGCCTCGTCCGTGACGAGCGGCAGCTCCCGGTAATCGATCTTGATCTTGGCGGCCGCGCGACGGGCGGTCTCCGGGTGGTCGGCGGCCACGAGGGCGACCGGCTCACCGTGGTGACGTACCCGGCCGTTGGCGAGGACCGGGGTGTCCTGGATCTCCAGGCCGTAGTTCTTCATCTCGGCCGGCAGGTCGTCGTAGGTGAGGACCGAGTAGACGCCCGGCAGGGCCAGCGCCTCGGAGATGTCGATGGAGACGATCTCGGCGTGGGCGACGGTGCTGCGCAGGGTCTGGCCCCACAGCATGTCCTCGTGCCACATGTCCGAGGAGTACGCGAACTCGCCGGTGACCTTGAGGGTGCCGTCCGGGCGGAGCGTGGACTCGCCGATGCCGCCCTTGGTGTGCTTCTGGGTGACGTTCGTCGGCGTACCCACGGTGCGGGTGTTCTGGGCCATGGTCAGACCGCCTCTCCCTGACGGGCGGCCGCGAGGCGGACCGCGTCGAGGATCTTCTCGTAGCCCGTGCAGCGGCAGAGGTTGCCGGACAGGGCCTCACGGATGTCCTGGTCGGACGGGTCGGCGTTCTGCTCCAGGAGAGCGTCGGCCTGGACCAGCAGACCCGGGGTGCAGAAACCGCACTGGACCGCGCCGGCGTCGATGAACGCCTGCTGGATGTTGGAGAGCTGGGCGCCCTCACCGGTCTGCGAGTCGGTGCCCTTGGCGGACCACTGCTTGGCCTCGTCCGTGGACACGCCCTTGCCACCGCCGCACGCGCCGGTGCCGCAGCCGTGGCCGTGCTCCTCGCGCTGCTTTGCGAAGTCGGCCAGGCCCTCGACGGTCACGACGTCGCGGCCCTCGACCTGACCGGCGGCCACCAGACAGGAGCAGACCGGCACGCCGTCGAGGCGGACGGTGCAGGAACCGCACTCGCCCTGCTCGCACGCGTTCTTGGAGCCGGGCAGGCCCAGGCGCTCACGCAGCACGTAGAGAAGGGACTCGCCCTCCCAGACGTCGTCGGCTTCCTGCGGACGACCGTTGACGGTGAAATTGACGCGCATGATTACGCAGCCCCTTCAAGCGAGCGGCCGTTCGTGCCGCGGTACTGCTCCCAGGTCCAGACGAGCTGGCGGCGAGCGAGGATGCCAACCGCGTGACGGCGGTACTTCGCCGTGCCACGGACGTCGTCGATCGGGTTGCACGCGGCGGAGGCGAGCTCACCGAACTGCTTGGCGATCGACGGGGTGATGACCTTGCCGTTGTCCCAGAAGCCGCCCTCTTCGAGCGCGGCGTTCAGGAACTCCTCGGCGGCCTTGGCCCGGACCGGGGTCGGGGCGGCCGAACCGATGCCCGTACGCACGGTGCGGGTGTCGGGGTGCAGGGCGAGGCCGAAGCCGCACACCGCGATGACCATCGCGTTGCGGGTGCCGACCTTCGAGTACTGCTGGGGGCCGGTGGCGTTCTTGATGTGCACCGACTTGATGAGCTCGTCGGCGGCCAGCGCGTTGCGCTTGACGCCGGTGTAGAACTCGTCGATCGGGATCATGCGCGAGCCGCGTACGGACTCGACCTCGACCTCGCATCCCGCGGCCAGCAGGGCGGGGTGGGAGTCACCGGCGGGCGAGGCGCAACCGAGGTTGCCGCCGACACCGCCGCGGTTGCGGATCTGCGGGGACGCGACCGTGTGCGAGGCGAGTGCGAGACCCGGCAGCGTGGTGCGCAGGTTCTCCATGATCTGGGTGTACGGGACGGAGGCGCCGAGCTTGGTGACCTCCTCGCCTACCTCCCACTCCCGCAGCAGCTCGATGCGGTTGAGGTCGAGGAGGTACTCCGGACGGCGGTGGTCGAAGTTGATCTCGACCATGATGTCGGTGCCACCCGCAATCGGCACAGCTGTGGGGAACTCGGCCTTAGCGGCGAGCGCCTCCTCCCAGCTGGCGGGGCGAAGGAAGTCCATGTCGGCTCTCTTCTTCTTAATCGGGTCGTTCACTTCAAGCCAGGAGGCCTAAGGGCCCTCGACTGGTCGTTCACGTGCTGTTAACGCGGTGTGGACTCAGTACACAAGCCGCCCGTCCCTCGGGTGCAGTCACCGAAACCATGAAGGAGTTGGCTGACGGCCTCCCTCGTCTTGTAGATTCGTATGAAAGGCAGGATGCGACGACCTGCCCGATTTCCAACGGCAACATTCGAGACAGATCGGCGGCGACATCATGCGGCTGCGCGCACTGCTGGAGACCGAGGCGCTGGGGCTGCGGCTGCTCGGCGGCGAGGACGAACTCGACCGTACGGTCCGCGGGGTCATGACGACCGACCTGCGTGATCCCAGCCGGTACCTGTCCGGGGGCGAACTCGTCCTCACTGGCCTGGCCTGGAGGCGAAATTCAGCCGACTCCGAGCCGTTCGTACGAATCCTCGCGAGCGCCGGCGTCGCGGGGCTCGCCGCGGGCGAGGCGGAGCTGGGTGACATCCCGGACGACCTCGTATCGGCCTGTGTGCGCAACCGGCTGCCGCTGTTCGCCGTGAACGAGGACGTTGCATTCGCCACGATCACCGAGTACGTCGTACGGCAGGTCTCGGGCGAGCGCGCCGGGGATCTGGCGGCCGTCGTGGACCGGCACCGCCGCCTGATGACATCGGGTCCGGCGGGTGGCGGCCCCGACGTGGTGCTGGATCTCCTCACCACCGACCTCGACCTCCGGGCCTGGGTGCTGTCCCCCACCGGCCGGCAGATCGCCGGGGCGGGCGAGCCACTGGCGCCGGGCATCTGTGCGGCGCTGGCGGGCGAGCACCTAGGGGCGGTCCGGACGGGCCGCAGAGGGCCGCACCGGATCTCCATCCAGGGTATTACCTACTCGCTCTTCCCGATCAGGGGACACGGGCGCGGCGCGGCCGGCCCGGCCGCCCGCGACGTGCGCGAGACCGTGCTCTCCGACTGGCTGCTGGCCGTCGAGGCCGACGCCGGCGACTGGCCGGCCGAGCGCCTTGACCTGCTGCAGGGCGTCACCCAGCTGATCGCCGTGGAGCGCGACCGGCGCGACGCCGCCCGTACCGTGCGCCGCCGCCTCGCACAGGAGGTCCTGGAGCTGGTCCAGACGGGTGCCCCGCCCGCCGAGATCGCCGCCCGTCTGCGGGTGGCCGCCCCGGTGCTGCTGCCCGGGCTGGGCGCCGCCCCGCACTGGCAGGTCGTCGTGGCCCGGGTGGACTGGGAGAACGGGGACATCCCCGGCGGCCCGGTGGCCCAGTCGCTGCTGGAGGAGATCCTCGTCGACCCGTCGGTCTCGGGACCGGAGCCGTCCGACCGGATCGCGGTGGCCCACGCGGGTGACGAGGCCATCGCGCTCGTGCCGCTGCCCTCGCTCGCCGGGGACGCCGGCGAGGACAAGGGCCCGGACTCGGCCCTGCACGCCGACGAGCTGCTCGCGGTCGTACGGGAGCCCCTGGCGGCCGGCCTGGCCGACGACGGCCGGCTCACGCTGGGCGTCAGCGCGGCGGTGCACTCCGCCGAGGGGCTGCGCGGGGCGCTGGAGGAGGCCCGGCACGCCCGCCGGGTCGCGGCGGCCCGTCCGGGCCGGGTCTGCGCCGCGGGCCACCACGAGCTGGCCTCGCACGTGCTGCTGCTGCCGTTCGTCCCGGACGACGTGCGCCGCGCCTTCACGGCCCGGCTGCTGGACCCGCTGCGGGACTACGACCGGCGCCACCGCGCGGAGCTGATCCCGACCCTGGAGGCCTTCCTGGACTGCGACGGCTCCTGGACCCGCTGCGCGACCCGGTTGCACCTGCACGTCAACACCCTGCGCTACCGGGTCGGGCGAATCGAGCAGTTGACGGCGCGGGACCTTTCCCGGCTGGAGGACAAGCTCGACTTCTTCCTGGCACTGCGCATGAGCTGAGGAGATCCTCTCCGCCACCGGCCGCGCAATGGCCGGCGGCGCTGATGATCCGTCCGGACTTTGTGAAAGAGTTCACCCGACCCCTTGGCCGGAGCCTGCGATCCGTGCTCTCATTTCGCCCCAGGGCTCAACCATGTGCTGCTTGATTGCTTCGGGGAGGGCAATGTGGCGGATACCGCCATGTCGGGTGCCGGTTCCACCGGGGGAGACGACCCCCTCCAGCGGGCGATATGGCGGCTGCGCTCGCGCGGCTGTTGGACCGACGCGGCGGCTCTGCTGACGCCTCACGTCGGCAAGGCCGGCCAGGCGGCCGCCGCCGTGCAGCGGACCGCGCTGCTGGTCGAGCGGTGCCTGTTCACCGGCCAGGGCTGGGCCGAGGCCGAGGACGCGCTGCGGGTCGCCGAGGCGGTCGCCCAGGACGACGACGACCGGGGCGCGGCGGCGTGCGAGCGGGGCCAGCTGGCCTACGCCGCGACCGTGCTCGGCGTACGCGACCGGGCCGACGAGGCCCGTTCCGCACTGGGCAGGGCCGCGGCCCTGCTGTCACCGGGTTCCCGGACCCGTCCGCTGCTGGACTTCCGCCGCGGCCTGGTCGCCGAGCACCTGGCGGACGCCCCGCAGTCGGCGCGGCCGGCGTACCACCGCGCCCACGCGGGGGCCGAGGCCCATGGCGACACCCTGCTGCTGTCCTTCACCTGGCGGCACCTGGCGGCGCTGGCCCTGCGGGACGGCGAGGTCGCCGAGGCCCGCAAGGGCTTCGCGGAGTCGCTGCGGATCCGGGAGGACCTGGGCTTCCTGATCGGCACGGCCCCGGCGCTGGCGGCACTGGCCGAGGCCGAGCCGGAACCGGAAGCCACCCGCCTGCGCGCGGAGGCCCGCCGCCTGTTCCACCTCCTGGGCGGCATCCCGACCTGGCTGGCGGACCAGCTCCACCCGACGGCCACCACCCCGGCCCCCTCCCCCGCGGCGTAACGGCGTTCGTCCGTCCGCGGGACGACCCGGCCCCGCCGCCGTCCACGGCGCGGGGTCCGGGGCGGAGCCCCGAGGCGCCGGTCCGTCCGGGCGGTCAGGATCGGGTCCGGGCAGGGCCCGGTGGGAACCGCCCGTGGGTCAGGAGCCGGCGAAGTGTTCGCGGACCAGGGATTCCACCACCGGGAGGTCCCCGGCGATCAGGGCCTCCAGCAGCGCCGAGTGCTCGGCGGCGTCGGCGACGAGACCGGCGCGCCGGACCCGCGCAGCGCCCGGCAGGGGCCACTGGGCCCGGCGGTGGAGTTCCTCCGCCACCTGCACCAGCTGGTCGTTGCCGGCCAGCCGCAGCACCGCCCGGTGGAAGGCCCGGTCCGCCTCCGCGTACCCCGGCAGGTCACCCGCCGCGGCCGCCTCGGCCGTGGCGGCCACCGCGGGGCGCAGGGCCTGCCAGTCGGCCTCCGGCACGGTGCGGGCCAGCCGCAGCATGACGGGCACTTCGAGGAGGGCCCGGACCTCCGCCAGCTCGGCGCGTTCCCGCGCGGTGCGCGACAGGACGCGGAAGCCCCGGTTCGGCAGGCATTCCACGGCTCCCTCGGCGGCCAGCTGCTGCATCGCCTCGCGTACGGGGGTGGCGGAGACCCCGAAGCGTTCGCCCAGCGCCGGGCCCGAGTAGATCTCCCCGGGCACGAGCTCACCGTCGACCAGGGCGGCGCGCAGCGCGTCGAGGACCTGTCCGCGCACCGAATGGCGCAGCACCTTCCGTTTTTGTGCCGGTACCCGGGCGTGGGCCGTTTCGTGCACTCGGTCCTCCTGGCGGGTTTCGACCTGTCCCGAGAATAGGTGACGCGCCGGGCCACGGGTGGGTGCGGATCGATCGGAGTCAGGTAAGGTAAGGCTAACCTGTTAACGATCGTGTGATCGGTGGACCGTCATGACCGTCTCGGCCCTTCCGGCTGTCGCCCCCGCCCCGCCCGGCTCTGCGGTGGCGGACGCGTATGCCCGGCTGGCCGACGCGTACGGCGGACTGCGGGTCGACGAGCGGGCCGCGCACGAGCCCTCCCCTCGCGGTGCGGGGTGGGTCGGCGCGGACGAGCTGGCGGCCGGCGGGGCCGCCCTGGACGCCTTCCTCGCCTGGGACGACGCCCAGGTCCTGAGGGACTACGGCACCCAGGCGCGCCTCGACGTGGTCGCGGGCTTCGGGCTGCACCGGTACGCGTGGCCCGCCTGCCTGCTGATCACGCTGCCGTGGTTCCTCGACCGGCGGGTCCCCCGGCTCCCGGTCTCCGAGGTCGCCTTCCACCGGACCCACGGCCGGATGACCGTGCACGTCGAAAGCTTCGCCTGCCTGCCGGACGACCCGGCGGCCGTCCTCCCCGGGGCCCGGGTCGTACCCGACGAGGAGGCGCTGCGCGACGAGGTGCGGACTGCGGTGGCCCAGCACCTCGGAGCCGTGCTGGACGGTTTCGGCCCGCGCATGCGGCGCGGCCGCCGCGCCCTGTGGGGCATGGTGACGGACGAGGTCGTCGAAAGCCTCTGGTACGTCGGCCACCTGCTCGGCGAGGAGCGGCGGGCGATGGCCGAACTGGAGGCGCTGCTGCCCGGCTCGACGGCCCCGTACACCGGGGGCGCCGGCTTCCGCACGCTCTCGGGCCCCGACGGCCGGGAGCTGCCCACCCGGGACCGGGCCAGCTGCTGCTTCTTCTACACGATCCGGCCGGAGGACACCTGCGTCACCTGCCCCCGCACCTGCGACGCGGACCGCGTCACGCGCCTGACGGCGGACGCCGCCTAACCCACCCTTAGAGGTGGCCGTAATCGAACACAACTCGGGCCGCACGGCCGTCAGTTCGAGATACAACACCCTATCCGGCGGGCCCCGCCCCCCGATGGCGTCCACTTGCCCCGAAACCCGCGTGCACCGCGCACCGCCTGCGCCACTATGGCGCCCGGAAAGCCGCACAGCCGCATACGCGAGGCAAGGGACATCCGCATGAGACTGACCGACATATCGCTGGACTGGCTGCTGCCCGGCAGCCTGCTGATCCTGGGCGTACTTGCGGCGGTTGCGGTACTGGCACGGGGCAAGCGCGAGAGCGAGAAGGCCGCGGCCGACGACAGCTGGGAACGCAGCGAGGAGCGGCGGCGGCGCAAGGAGGCCGTCTACGGGACGGCCTCGTACGTCCTGCTCTTCTGCTGCGCGGCGGTGGCCGCTGCGCTCTCCTTCCACGGGCTGGTCGGCTTCGGCCGGCAGAACCTCAACCTCTCCGGGGGCTGGGAGTACCTGGTGCCCTTCGGCCTCGACGGCGCCGCCATGTTCTGCTCGGTGCTCGCCGTCCGCGAAGCCAGCCACGGTGACGCGGCCCTCGGTTCGCGCATGCTGGTCTGGCTGTTCGCGGGCGCGGCCGCCTGGTTCAACTGGGTGCACGCTCCGCGCGGCCTGGGGCACGACGGCGCTCCGCAGTTCTTCGCGGGGATGTCGCTCTCGGCGGCCGTCCTGTTCGACCGTGCCCTGAAGCAGACCCGCCGGGCGGCGCTGCGCGAACAGGGCCTGATCCCGCGGCCGTTGCCGCAGATCCGGATGGTCCGCTGGCTGCGGGCCCCCCGGGAGACCTTCGGCGCGTGGTCCCTCATGCTGCTGGAGGGGGTGCGCACCCTCGACGAGGCCGTGGACGAGGTGCGCGAGGACAAGAAGGAGCGGGAGGCGGACCGGCACCGCAGGCGCGACCAGAACCGGCTCGACCGGGCGCGCATCAAGGCGCTGGGCCGGCAGAACCGGGCGTTCGGGCGGTCCCGCGGCCGCCAGGTCGAGCTTCCGGAACTGACGCAGGGAGCGGGCTCCGCGCCGGTCGGCGCGGAGCCGGCCATACCGGATTCGGGACAGCTGCCGCTACGCCGCCGGCCCTCCCTGCAGGCCGTCAACCACACCGAATCCACTGACGTGACCGGCGCCCGGACGGTGGACCTCACCGCCGAGGACGACACCCAGACCATTCCCCGGCTGGACTCGCTGGAGCGCAAACTGAAGGACCTGGAGCAGCAGTTCGGCTGACCGGTCCCGATGTGAAGGGGACACCCCGCAGGGCCCGCCCGTTCAGGCGGGCCCTGCGGCGTACGGGGCCTCGTGGCGCCCGTCGAGTTCGAACCACACCACCTTGCCGGCGCCCAGGGCGAGCGCGTCCACCCCCCAGTCGTCGGCCAGCGCCTCCACCAGCACCAGTCCCCGGCCGTGCGTACCGTCGTCGGCGGTCGGTACGTACGGCCGGGGCCGGCGTGCGGCGTGGTCGCGGACCTCCACCCGTAACCGTGCGGCGGTGAGACTCGCGGACACCTCTGCGCCGCGGTCGGTGTGGACGAGGGCGTTCGTGACGAGTTCCGTGATCAGCAGTTCGGCCACGTCCGTGGCCTCGGTCCGGCACCGGTGGCGCATCAGCTCCCTGAGGGCCCGCCGGACTTCGCCCACCGCCTTCAGGTCGGCGCGCCGCACGCTCCGGCTGATGCGCAGCGTGTCCACGGCTTCCCCGTCCTCGGCCGTGGACGGTTCGCGCGGTACCGGCGCCCCTCTCCTCCACAGCTTCCCCGTCTTCGCCCCCACCCGCACGGCGGTGTCCCTCCCGTGTCCGTTGCTCTCGAACAGGCCTACGGGATGCATGCCCTCCGGGCGGATCCGCACTCCTGCGGGCTTACGGCCGGGGCACGTTGCGGAGGTTGGATCGAGCCATCTGGATCATCCGGCCCACCCCGCCGTCGAGCACGATCTTGCTGGCGGACAGTGCGAATCCGGTCACCATTTCGGCGCTGATCTTCGGTGGAATCGACAGGGCGTTGGGGTCGGTCACCACGTCCACCAGAGCGGGTCCGCGATGCCGGAAAGCGTCCTTCAAAGCACCGGTGAGCTGCTTGGGCTTCTCCACGCGGACCCCGTAGGCACCCGCCGCGCGGGCGATCGCGGCGAAGTCCGGGTTCTTGTTCTGCGTCCCGTAGGAGGGAAGGCCGGAAACCAGCATCTCCAACTCGACCATACCGAGCGATGAGTTGTTGAAGAGGACCACTTTGACGGGCAGGTCGTACTGCACCAGGGTGAGGAAATCTCCCATCAGCATGGAGAAACCGCCGTCACCCGACATCGACACCACTTGACGGCCGCGGTCGGTGAACTGTGCGCCGATCGCCTGCGGGAGGGCGTTGGCCATCGAGCCGTGGCTGAAGGACCCGATGATGCGCCGTCTGCCGTTCGGGGAAAGATAGCGTGCCGCCCACACATTGCACATGCCCGTGTCGACCGTGAACACCGCGTCCTCGTCGGCGAGTTCGTCGAGGACCGAGGCCACGTACTCGGGGTGGATCGGCGTGTGCTTCTCCACCTTGCGGGTGTAGGCCCTGACCACCCCCTCCAGGGCGTCCGCGTGCTTCTTCAGCATCCGGTCCAGGAAGCGGCGGTCCGTCTTGGTCCGCACCCGGGCGTTCAGGGCGCGCAGGGTCTCCCGTACGTCGCCCCACACGGCCAGGTCGAGCTGGGAACGCCGCCCCAGGTGTTCGGGGCGGATGTCCACCTGGACGATCTTCACGTCGTCGGGCAGGAAGGCGTTGTACGGGAAGTCCGTGCCGAGCAGGATCAGCAGGTCGCACTCGTGGGTGGCCTCGTAGGCCGCGCCGTAGCCGAGCAGCCCGCTCATGCCGACGTCGTAGGGGTTGTCGTACTGGATCCATTCCTTGCCGCGCAGGGCGTGCCCGACGGGGGCCTTGACGCGGCCGGCGAACTCCATCACCTCGGCGTGCGCCCCGGCCGTGCCGCTGCCGCAGAAGAGCGTGACCCGGTCGGCCTCGTCGACGAGGCGGACCAGCTTCTCGATCTCGCCGTCGCCGGGGCGCACCGTCGGCCGGGCGGTGACGAGGGCGTGCTCCACCGCCTTCTCCGGGGCGGGCCGAGCGGCGATGTCCCCCGGCAGCGCCACCACGCTCACCCCGCTGCGGCCGATGGCGTGCTGCACGGCGGTCTGGAGCAGCCGGGGCATCTGCTGCGGGTTGGAGATCAGCTCGCTGTAGTGGCTGCACTCGCGGAAGAGCTGGTCGGGGTGGGTCTCCTGGAAGTAGCCCAGGCCGATCTCGCCCGAGGGGATGTGCGAGGCCAGCGCGAGGACCGGGGCCATCGAGCGCTGGGCGTCGTACAGCCCGTTGATCAGGTGCAGGTTCCCCGGGCCGCAGGAGCCGGCGCAGGCGGCGAGGCGGCCGGTGATCTGGGCCTCGGCACCCGCCGCGAAGGCGGCCGTCTCCTCGTGGCGGACCTGGATCCACTCGATGTCGCCCGTCCGGCGGATCGCGTCCACCACGGGATTGAGGCTGTCGCCGACCACCCCGTACACACGGCGCACGCCGGCGCGCACGAGGATGTCGACGAACTGTTCCGCCACGCTCTGCTTGGCCATGCCTTCCATCCAGCCACGCCCGCGCCGGTTACGCCTCCCAGACTGCGGCGGCCGTGCGGTCGTCGGCGTAGCCCTTGAGGCGCAGCTGGGTGTCCGCGAGGAACGCGGCGAGGCCGGGCGGCTCCGGCTCGCCCCAGCGGGCGGCGAGCTCCGCCTGCAGGGCGGCCTCCTCCCGCATCGGCTCCGCTAGGCCGCCGGAGCACAGGAGCAGGGTGTCCCCGGGCCTGGCCAGGGAGGCGCGGAAGCGGAAGGGGCTGCCGGGCTCCCCGGGAGCCTCGTCGGATCCGTAGGCGGGCACGGGGGTCGGCGCGGGTGCGGCCGGGGCGGCGGGAACGGCCGGCTCCAGGTCCTGCCACTGGCCCGAACGGAGCCGGAAGAGTCCGCCCGCGCCGGCGCCGAAGCACACCCTCGTGCGGCATTCGGGGTCCACCGGGAGCAGCAGTCCGCGCAGTCCCGCCGTGTACGCCTCCTCCGCCAGCCCCAGCTCGGCGGCGCGGGCCCGCAGGCGTCCGTAGCCCCGGTCGGTGAGCCGCTGCAGGCCCGAGCGCAGGGCGTCGCGGCGGCCGGCCCGGATGTCGTCGGCCAGCCGGCCCTGGCTGCGGCCGACGGCCGCGGCGACCGTGCGGCACAGTTCGGCGGCGGCCTCGGCGGCGCCGGGCGCGGCCCGGTCCCCGCCGGCGAGGGCGACGAGGACGAGGGCGTCGTCGCCGCTGCCGAAGCGTGCGGTGAGGAGGAAGTCGCGGCGGGTCTCGCCCCGGTAGCGGGCGGAGTCGCCGCGCAGGGAGGCGGCCCGGAGGGTGTAGCCGCCGTAGCGGGCACCCTCCAGGACGGTGTCCGGGACCAGGCCGTCGAGGGCGGCCGGGTCCGCGGGCGGGAGCCCGCCCGGTTCGGCGGCGTACGTGGGTGCGCGGTCGCCGAGGTGGCGCACCTCGGGCCGCTGCTGCGGCGCCGCGGCCTCCGGGGCGGGCGCGCCGGCGGGTGCGCGTACCGGTTCCGGCGGGGGCGCGGGCTGCGGCACCTGCTCGGTGCGGTCTTCCGGGCGCGGCGCCTGGGCACGCCGGGTGGGCAGCTCCGGGCCGGGCGCCGGCGGCACCTCGACGCCCCCGAGGGCGTAGCCGGTGGCGCCGCCGGTGCGGGGATCGCGCGGCTGGGCCCCGTGCCAGGGCGGCGCCGGGGGCGGTGGCGGAACGTACCGCTCGCCGGGCGGCGCGGCGGCTTCCGGGGTGGGCGGCGCGGCCGGCGGTGGCGGCGGACCGTGGGGCGGTGCGGCGGGCGCGCCGGAAGGCACGCCCCGGGCCGGCGGCGGTGCGAGCGGACCGAACCCCGGGCCGGACGTGGCCCCTTCCACGGCGGGCGGTGCGGCGGGTGGCGCCGGCGGCGGACCGGGCCGCTCACCGGGCGACGGCACGTGCACGGCCGCATCGGGAGCCGCGGACGGAGCCGGCGGCGGGCCGTACGTCTCGCCGGGCAACGGCACCTGCGCCACCGGCTGGTCGAACCCCGGGCCCGGGGGCTGCGCCGGGACGCTCCGCCCGCCGGGCGGGGCCCCTTCCGCCGTGCGCGGCAGGGCGGGCGGCGCGGCCGGGGCCGCGGGCGGGCCGTCGGGGGCCGGGCGCGGCGCGGGGACCGGCCCCGCCGCCGGGGGGCGCGGGGGCTCCCGGCGGACCGCGTCGGGCAGCGGCGGCCGCGCGGGCAGGCCGGCGTCCGGCTCGGGGCGGGGGGCCGGCAATGGCCCGCGCCCCGGCCCGGGGCCGAACTCCGCCTCCCGTACCGGCTCGTGCGGCGCGGGGGGCGGCGCCTCGGCCGGGTCCGCCGTCACGCCCGCCACCGACCGGAACCGGTGGTCGAGGGTGTCCCCCGGGTCGGGTGCCGGCCCCGCGTCCGGGTCCTCGTAGAGCTTCTGCCACCAGTCGTCCGCGCCCTGCTGACTCATGCCCTCATTCTCGGCCTCCGGTGGGGGCCGAAAACGCCGAATGCACGAAAAGGGTCCACCGGGCCGCCGCCCGGTGGACCCCTTGCGTCCTGCTCGTACGGATCAGCGGACGTCGTACGCCCGCGCAGCCGTCTGGGTGACCGTGGCGCCCTTCGCGTCGGTCAGTTCGACCTTCAGCGAGACCTGCTTGCCGGAGGCTCCGGCGTGGTCGACGACCGCCGTCCAGGTGCCGCCGCGCTCGCTGACCTTCGCCTGCGTCCAGTGCTCACCGTCGTAGGAGTACGCCAGCGCCGCGGACTTCAGCGCGCCTGGCACGTAGCCCGCGTGCCCGGTGACGCCCAGCCCGATCGTCTGGCCGTCCGCCGCCGCGACGGTCTTCATGCCGTCCAGCGGGGCCGCGTACCTCGGGAAGAGGACCGGCAGGCCCTGCGAGTACGCCGACGCGTCGAGCTTCGAGGTGAAGCCCCAGGTCGTGCTGACCGAGGTGGACCGCTGCCAGGTGCGCGCGGGCGGGCCGATCTTCTCGATGGACTGGGTCAGTTCGTAGCGGCCCTCGTCGGCCGGGACCTCGAAGACCCCGAAGGGGTACCAGCTCTCCCCGATGACCTCGCCGTCGCGCCGGAGCCGGAGGTTGCCGATGTCTCCGAAGGAGCCGGGCTGCGCGGCATGGGCGCTGTCGCCCCACATGGCGGGCGCGAAGCCGATCAGGTTGCCCTGCCGCTCGGCGGCGAGGGTCTCCTTGCCGGCGGGGTCGCGCGGCGCGACCGGGCCGGTCACTCCGTCGTACCAAGCCGCCTTGGTCCTCGCGCCCTTGGCGTGGGTGCGCCGCTCGCCCGTCATGAACTCGCCCCAGGGGAAGCTGCTGGAGAGCAGCTGGTCCCAGGCCGTGTCACCGGCGGAGTAGAACTCGGTCCGCCTGCCGGGCGCGGCGACGGTCTCGATCCCGCCGAAGTACACCGCGCTGCCGATCGGCCGGTAGGCGCCGGCCATGTCGATGAAGTCGGCGGCCACGCCCATGGAGTTGTAGGTGGAGTCGACCCGGCCGAGGTCGCGGTCGCGCACCCGGTAGGTGCGGCTGCCCTTGATCTCCCCGGTCTCGGGGAGGGCGAGCGAGTAGACGTACGGGCTGTGCGCCGTGGCCTTCCAGGACAGTGTGACCTTGCCGGCGGCGAGCCTGGCCAGGAGCGCCTCGGCCTCGGCGGCCTCGATGGTCATGGTGGGCAGCGCGCCGCCCGCGTAGCCGGTGGAGGCCGTCCAGCGGCCCGGGGCCTCGCGGTGGGCGATGACCGCCTTGGCGCCTGCGGCCCTGGCGTTCTGCGCGACCTCGTGGAGGGCGCCGTCCACGGCCTTCACCAGGACGACGGCGTCCTTGGCGCCGGCCGCGGCGAGTTCCCCGGGGGTTGCGGAGCCGGCGTCGACGAGCGGGGCGCCGCCGGCGCCGTCGAGGTTGTCGCTGCCGGTGGAGGCGGTGATCGGGTGGAGGACCGGTCCTCCGGCGGCCTTGAGTTCGGAGATCAGCGGGGCGGCGGCCCGCCAGTATCCGGTGAACTCGAAGTCGCCGTCCTTCGCCCGGCCTTCGACGGAGGCGTAGAAGCCGCGGATGGTGCGGCCGCCCATGGCGGTCCCGGCGTGCAGCCAGGTGTCGTCCCAGCTGCGGGCGAACCCGAGGGTGGTGTTGCGGGCCTCGACGGGCCGGTCGGCCTCGATGGTCAGGCGTCCGGCCCTGCGGGCGTCGAGCACGACGGTCGTGTCCTTCTTCACCTCTGTCTGGGGGCGGCCGAGGTAGGTGAGGGAGTCGATCATCTCCGCGCCCTCGCCGGGGTCGGGGGTGGCGACGAAGGCGGAGAGGAAGTAGGCGCCGGGGCGGACCCGGTAGACCTGGTCGGTGGCGCCTTCGTTGAAGCGGCGTTCGCCGGAGGCGTCGTCGGTGCCGATCACGTCCAGCGAGGAGGGTCCGGCGGCGGGCCTGCCGGCCCGGTCGAGGAGCTTGACCCGCAGGGTCACCGTCTCGGGCTCGACGTACAGCGAGAAGGGGGTGGAGACGCGCACGCCGTCGGCCGTGGCGACGACCCGGCCGGTGACGTCGCCGTACTGGGCGCGATCCAGCTTCGCGGCCGGGTCGAGGGCGAGGGGCACCTTGACGGTGGCGCCGGGCGGGACGGTCACGGTGCGCCGGTCGAGCCGGGCGATCCGGCTGCGGACGGCGGAGCCGTCGTTGCCGGTGACCTTCTCGACGGCGAGGCGCAGGGTGACGGGGGTCTTGCCGGGGTTGGTGTACGGGACCTCGACGTCGCGGCGGTCGCTGCGGTCCTGCGGCCAGTCGTACGTGCCGCCCTGGACGGCGGGTGCGCCGGTGACGGTGGTGTCGAGGGCGGCCTTGACGTCGAGGCGGCCCGCGCCGGTCTCCCGTACGTCTCCGGGGACCTGGGTGTCGGCGGAGCCGACGAGGGCGGCCTTGATCTGCTGTCCGGTCCAGTCGGGGTGGCGCTGCTTGACGACGGCGGCGGCGCCCGCGACGTGCGGGGTGGCCATCGAGGTACCGGACATGGACTGGTAGGCGTACACGCCCCGGCCGCCCGCGGCGGCGGCGGAGATGCCGACGCCGGGTGCGGCGATCTCGGGCTTGAGGGTGTGCCCCGGACCGGCGGGGCCGCGGCTGGAGAAGGGGGCCGTGGTGTCGTCGCGGTCGACGGCGCCGACCGTCAGGACGCTCGGCGCGCAGCCGGGCGAGGAGACGGTGTTGTTGCCGGGGCCGGAGTTGCCCGCGGCGATCACGAAGAGCGGGCCCTGCCGGGAGAGCCGTTCGGCGGCTTCGGCGAGCGGGTCGTCGCAGGCGGTCTGCGAGGGGTCGCCGAGGCTCATGGAGACCACGTCGGCCTTGGCCGCGACGGCCCATTCCATGCCGGCGATGATCCACGAGTCGAGGCCGTAGCCCTGGTCGTCCAGGACCTTGCCGCTGAGCAGTTCCGCGCCGGGGGCGACGCCCTTCTTGGCGCCGCCGCTCTCGGCTCCGGAGCCGCCGACGGTGGAGATGGTGTGGGTGCCGTGGCCCTGCCGGTCGGTGTCGGTGTCGGAGTCGGTGAAGTTCTCGGAGGCGGAGACGCGGCCCTTGAGGTCGGGGTGCTCCAGATCGGTGCCGGTGTCGAGGACGGCGACCTTGGCGCCCTTGCCGTCGTATCCGGCGGCCCAGGCCGCGGTGGCGGCGACCTGCCGGGTGGAGCGCTCCAGGTTCGCCCGGACCCTGCCGTCCAGCCACAGCTTCTTCAGGGCGCCCGTGGCCGTGCGCGCGGTGGCGTCCGTACCGGTGACGTCGGACCAGAAGGCCGTGGCCTGCTCCTTGTCCGCGGAGAGGGCCACGGCGCCGATGGAGCCGAGGACGAGGGAGCGGTCGGCGCCTCGGGGCGCGGGCGGGGCGCTGCGCGCCACGTTCACGGATCCGTCGTAGACCGCGATGAGCGGCAGCTTCTTGGTGTGGGCGTCGTCGTAGCCCTGCCGGACGAGGCCGGTGACGTTGAAGAGTTCGTGGTCGACCCGGCCCGCGGCGAGCGCCGCGACCGCGGCCTCGGGGTACACGTACAGGTCCTCGCCGGACTGCCGCGTCTGTACGAGCGGCTGGGAGCCGTCCGCGTGCGGCATCGCGGTGGCGGCGGTGCGGCCGGACGCGTCGGTGGACACCAGGATCCGGTCACCGGTGACGAGGGTCACGGTGACGGGGGCGGTGGGCTGCTGTGCGGCCGCCCGGCTCCCGACGAGTGGTCTCTTCGCCGCTCCGGTCGCTGCGTCGGCCGGCTGCGCCGTCGACGGGCCGACGGCGGTGACGGCGAGGGCGGCCGCTGTGGCCGCCCCCATCGCCGTGCGCGATATCGGGCGCATCGCTCTCCCCAGTTGAATTCCGGCCAACTGCTGCATTGCACGGCAAAGCTGCCGCGCAAATGGCCTCTGGCCGGCGGATGTTGGTGCTGCGGTGGCGCAACCTTGGCAGAGGGGCGGGGGGTGCGGCGATGATGTCGGCGGCGGGTTTGCGCCGTGGCCGCTTCCCGCCAGGCGTCGTGTCGAAAGGTGGTGGACGGGTTGCTGGGTGCCATAGGCCTGGACGAGGGCCAGGAGTCCGCGTACCGCGCACTGGTGGCGCTGGGCGCGGCCGAGGTCCCCGACCTCGCGCACCGGCTGACCCTGCCTGTGCCGCAGACCGAACGGGCCCTGCGCCACCTGGAGCGGCACGGGCTGGCGGCACAGTCATCGGCGCGGCCGGGGCGCTGGGTGGCGGCCCCGCCGGGGGTCGCGCTCGGGGCCCTGCTGACCCAGCAGCGGCACGAGCTGGAGCAGGCGGAGCTGGCGGCGGCGCTGCTGGCGGAGGAGTACCGGGCGGAGGCCGCCGAACCGGCGGTGCACGACCTCGTGGAGGTGGTGCAGGGCGCGAGCGCGGTGGCGCACCGTTTCCACCAGCTCCAGCTGGGCGCCGAGAAGGAGGTGTGCGCGCTGGTCAGCGGCCGCCCCCAGGTGGTGACGGGTACGGACAACGAGGCGGAGGACCGGGCCTCGGTGCGCGGGGTGGACTACCGGGTGGTGATCGAGCGGGAGGTGCTGACCCTGCCCAGCGGGATCCGGGAGGCGTCGACGGCGCTGGCGCGGGGCGAGCAGGTCCGGGTGACGGCGGAGGTCCCGACGAAGCTGGTGATCGCGGACCGGACCCTCGCCATGGTCCCGCTGACGGCGCGCGGCGCGGAGCCGGCGGCGCTGGTGGTGCACGCGTCCGGGCTGCTGGAGTCCCTGACGGGGCTGTTCGAGGCGGTGTGGCGGGAGTCGCTGCCGCTGAGGCTGGGCGCCGCCGGTGCGGCGGAGGAGGCCGGGGGCATCCCCGACGCCACGGATCTGGAGATCCTGTCGCTGCTGCTGGCGGGGATGACGGACGCGAGCGTGGCCAAGCACCTGGAGCTCGGGCTGCGGACGGTGCAGCGGCGGGTCAAGGGGCTGATGGAGCTGTCGGGGGTGACGACCCGGCTGCAGCTGGGCTGGCACGCGTACGAACGTGGCTGGGTGGCCCGGTAGCCACCGGTCGGGCACGCTGGGCGGGTGGACGTGCCGCAGCTGCTCCTGGTGGGTCTGGTGCTGCTGCTCGGGCTGGTCGGGGTACTGGTTCCGGGTGTGCCGGGGACCTGGCTGGTGTGGGCGGGGCTGATGTGGTGGGCGCTGCACGAGCGGTCGGCGCTGGCGTGGTCGCTGCTGGTCGCGGCGACGGCCCTGCTGCTGGTGGTCCAGGTGGTGAAGTGGCAGCTGCCGCCGCGGCGCCCCCGCGGGCTGCCGGTCACCCCCCGGACGGGGGTGTTCGCGGGCGCGGGTGCGCTACTGGGCTTCGTGGTGCTCCCGGTGGTGGGGGCGATCCCGGGCTTCGTGGGCGGCGTCTACCTGTGCGAGCGGCTCCGTCTGGGCGGGCACGGCGAGGCGTGGGCGTCGACGCGTGCGGTGATGCGCGCGGTGGGCACGAGCGTGCTGGTGGAACTGTTCGCGTGCCTGCTGGTGGTGGGGGCGTGGGTGGGCGCGGTGTCGGCGGACTAGCGCGAAGTGGCGCGCCGGCCCCGATCAGGGGATCTCGTCGCGCAGGAACGGGCGCAGGGCTCCGAGCAGCGCGCCGACGCAGGTGTCGCGCAGCTCGGCGCGCGTACAGGTCTCGGCGGTGAGCCAGTCCAGGCAGAGCACCCGGACGAACACCAGCCAGCTCTTGAGTACCGCGGCCACGGCCGCCCGTACGGAGTCGTCCGGGATCGGGAGGACGTCGAGGAGCCGGGTCCGCAGGACGCCGAGTTCCCAGTCGATGATCGTCTGGACCACCGGATCGCCGGCCAGCACGCGGTTCGCCGCGAGGACCGTGTTGCGGTGGGCGACGAAGTAGTCCAGGTGCACGTCGAGCCCGTCTTCGAGCTGGCCGAGCAGGTCACCGGACCGGTCGAGCGGCACCTGTTCGAGCAGGCGGATCGAACTGGTCCTGCCTCCGCTGTACTTCCTGCTGGCCGACGCCGACGAGAGGGCCCACCCGCCGGTCAAGATCATCAACGGTGCAGAATGACCCGTATGCCCATGACGAACGCTCCCAAGACGGCAACGATCGACGATGCCCGCATGGTCGGCCGCACCCTGGCCGCCGCCTTCGACGACGACCCGATGATGCGCTGGTTCTTCCCCGACGACGCTTCTCGCGAGGCGGGGCTGAGCCGCTACTTCACCACGCTGTTCACCCGGCAGTACGTCCACCACGGCGTGTGCGAGCGCACCGACGCCGCGGCCTCCTTCTGGGTGGCGCCGGAAGGGCGGGGGAAGGCCGTGCCCGACGCGGAGACCGTCCAGGAGCTCCAGGACATCCTGGGCGACCGGGCCGGGCTGTTCCGCGAGGCCGTCGAGGAGGCCGTGAAGCACGCCCCGACCGAGCCGCACTGGTACCTGGCGGTGGTCGGCGCCGACCCCGCCGCCCGCGGCCAGGGACACGGGGCGGCCCTGCTGCGCTCGGGGCTGGCCCAGGCCGACGCGGCGGGCCTGCCGGTCTACCTGGAGTCCTCCAAGCCCGACAACCTGCCCTTCTACGAGCACTTCGGCTTCACCGTGCTCGGGGAGGCGCGGCTCCCCGGCGGCGGCCCGGTCCTGTGGGCGATGCGCCGCGCGCCGCGCACCCCGGCCGGGGCCTGACACCACGCCCGGTGCCGGCCGCGGCCGGCCCGGCACCGGGCGTGGTGGCCGGGGGCGTGGACACGGTCCCGTGAGCGGGGGCTACGCTCGAAGTCCTTGAGGCCTGCCGCCGTCACCGTCCCGCCGGGGAGCCGCCATGGACACGCCCGTACCGGACCCGCCCGCCGAGCCGGTGGACGACGCCGGCGAGCCGGCCTGCCTGTTGCACCTCGTCTGCGACGCATGCGGAGGACTCGACCCAGGCCGCGCCACTCCCGACTGCCCGCGCTGCGGCGCCCCGTTCCCCTAGGCGTCCCCCCAACGGGCGGCGCCCCGGGAGGCGGACCGCTGGGGTCCGTTCCCGGGGCGCCGTGTCGTGCGGGCCGTGCCGGTGGATCAGTTCGTCTGGTAGACGCCGAAGATGTCGACCACGAGGTCGATGTCGTCCCAGCCTCGGTTCCAGAAGTCGACGATGCCGTTGTTGCCCATGCCCGCCTGGACCAGGTTCGGGACGGTCTCGGACCGCTTCCAGTTCAGGTTCGAGGAGTTGGGCGGGGTGGGCCAGCTGTCCCAGCCGCCCTCGTAGGCGCTCAGCGTGTTCGGGTCCGGGGAGACCGTGAGGTACCCCTCGCCCCGGGTGTTGGTGACGGTGGTGTTCAGCACGTAGGCCGTGTTGGCCGGGCGCGTGGTGGACAGCGGCATGTAGATGTAGCCCTGGCCCCCCAGCGGGCCCCACGCCCAGTCCGAGCTGTCACGGGTGTCGAGCAGACGCTCCGGGACGAAGGGCAGGTAGGCGCCCCGGCTGCCGACGCGGTAGTAGCCGACGACGTCGACGATGACGTCGGTGCCGTTCCAGGCGCCGTTGCGGAAGTTGACCGAGCCGTCGGGGCCGACCGGCACGATCACCGAGTTGGCGACCGTCTGGCCGGCGCGGAAGTTCACGTTGGACGTGATCGGGACACTGCCCCCGCTGGGGAACACCGTCAGGTGGCCGGCCTCGCGCGGGTTCGTGACCGTGACGTTCAGCGCGACCGCCGTGGCGTCGTCCGGGATGCCGTCCCGGCCGGCGAACTTGGTGCCGAAGGTGGCCTGCCCGCGGACCTGGCCCTGGGCGGTGCCCGTGCCGTTGCGGGTGTCGACGAAGCGCGACGGGTTGATCGGGGTGTAGCCGCTGGACGTCGTCCGGGTGAAGTAGCCGGTGACGTCGGCGATCAGGTCGACCGACTCCCAGCCGCCGTTGTACAGGTCGACGTAGCCGTTCTTGTCGACCGGCACGATCACCAGGTTCGGGACGGTCTGCCCCTTGGCGAAGTTGACGTTCGACGTGTTCGGACGCTCGCTGCCCTCGGGCCAGACCGTGACGTGACCGGCGCTGTTGGTGTTGGTGGCGGTGACGTTGAGCACCACGGCGGTGACCCCGGTGGGGATGTCGCCGTTGCCGGAGATCCTCACCCGGGTGGTGCCGTACGCGGGGATCTTGGCCTTCGGCCCGCCCGTGCCGTTGCGGGTGTCCAGGAGACGGGTCGGCTTGTACGGCGTGAAGTCGGATCCCGGCGTGACGACGGCGAGCGAGTTGCTGCCCCGCTCACCCGTACCGTCCTTCAGGGTGACCTTGATCGTGTAGGCGCCGATCTCCGAGTAGGAGTGGGCCACGGTCTGGTTGGTGGGACCGTAGGTGTCGAACACGTCGTAGCTGCCGTCGCCCCACTCGATGAACGCCGAGATCTGGGCGTCCGGGTCGATGCTGACGGCGAGGCTCAGGCTGATCCCGCGGGCGCTGGTGCCCTTGGCGGACAGGCCGACCGTCGGCTCCGAGGCGGCGCTCCCCTGCGCCTGCGCCTCGCCCTTGCCGGCGGGCCGGACCGTGCGCTCGGCGGCGCTCGTGAAGGTGCTGAAGTTCGGCGCCGCGGCCTTGCCGAGGTCCGCGTCCGGAGCGCTCACCCCGTGCGCGTCGGGCTTGGCCGGACCGTCGGCCTGGGCCGTGCCAGGTACCAGACCTACGCCGGCCGCGATGACGGCGGCGGAAACTATGAGTCGGCGATTGCGCACCGGCCCCCCATTTTCTGTTGATGCTTGAACGGGTTCGAAAGCCCGCCCAGAGTACACAGGGAACGGGCGGGTTGATCACCCAATATCGGGGTGCCAACGACCGGCCCGGGCCCGGCCCAGGTCAGGACCCGGGTGCCGGCCCAGGTCACGGCCCAGGTCCGGCGGCCGATGCGGGTGGCGCGCCCCGGCCGCGTCCACCGTGGCGCCCGCGGCTGTCCCTGGTCGTGGACGACCTGGTGAGCACCCGGCCGTGGCGCGTGCGCGGCATCGAGATCCGCGGCCACGCCACGCTGGAGGTGGGCCCGCACGCACTGGGCCCCCACTTCAGCGAGGAGGTGATCCGGATCCGTCCCGGACCGCGTCCACGCGTGGGGGCTCTGAGCGTCCGCCGGGCCGCCCCGCCGTCGGGCCGAGCAGCCCGACGGCGGGGCGGCCGGGTCAGACCCGGTTGCCGCGCTTGGCGGAGTAGTTGGCGCGGCCCTCCGCCGACTTCAGCCGCCAGTCGCGGCGGATCTCCGACCGCAGCCGGGCGTCCGTCTTCGCCACGATCCGCTGGTTCTCCCGCAGGAGCTTGCGGTAGCTCTCCAGGCGCCGTTCCGGCAGGTCCCCCGATTCCAGCGCGGCGAGCACCGCGCATCCCGGCTCCGCCTCGTGGGCGCAGTCGTGGAAGCGGCACTGCGCGGCGTAGTCCTCGATCTCGGAGAAGACCTGCCCGACTCCCGCCTCCGCGTCGAAGAGCCCCACGCCTCGCAGGCCCGGGGTGTCGATGAGGACCCCTCCGCCCGGCAGGACGAGGAGGTTGCGGGTGGTCGTGGTGTGGCGGCCCTTGCCGTCGACGTCACGGGTGGCCTGGACCTCCATGACGTCCGTGCCGAGCAGCGCGTTCGCCAGGGTGGACTTGCCCGCGCCGGAGACGCCCAGCAGGACGCTGGTGCCGTCGGCGACGATCGCGCCCAGGACGTCGGTCCCCTCCCCGGTGTGGGAGGAGACGGTGAGGACCTGGACGCCCGGGGCGGTGGTCTCCACGTCCTGGACCAGGTGGCCGAGGGTGACCGGGTCCGGGACGAGGTCCGCCTTGGTGAGGACGATCAGCGGCTGCGCCCCCGACTCCCAGGCCAGGGCCAGGAAGCGCTCGATGCGCCCCAGGTCGAGCTCCACGGCGAGGGACACGGCGATGATCGCGTGGTCGACGTTCGCGGCGAGGATCTGCCCCTCGGACCGCTGCGACGAGGTGGAGCGCACGAAGGCGGTCCGGCGCGGCAGGTACGCCTTCACGTACCGCGGGTTGCCCGCCGTCTCGACGGCGGCCCAGTCCCCGGTGCAGATGACGCGCAGCGGGTCGTGGGGGGTGACGAAGGCGGTGTCGGCGCGGACGATGCCGTCGGCGGTCAGTACGTCGCACTGACCGCGGTCGACGCGTACGACACGGCCGGGCACGAGGCCCTGCTCGGCGTACACGGTGAACTCGGCCGCCCACGCGTCGTCCCAGCCGAGGGGGGCGAGGGTGTGCGAGAGCGAGGCCTGCGGGAAAGCGGAGAAAGACAAGGGGAACCCTTCACAGGGTGGCCCCGGCCGCATGCGTCCGCCCTACGGCGGCACGCGAAGAGAGGTGTGAGGTCAGCCGGAGACCACGGAGGTCACATCGATGGTCTTCTGAGTGCGGGCAGCGCCCTGCGCAATGACAGTCAATGAACTCACCTCCGGGTCGTGCACGTTGCCGTGGTCCCTCACCGCTCGGCGGGAACGACCCCACCGTAACAAGCCCGCTCGCGTCGCGGCCACTCCTTTTTCCCGAGGCGTTTTCCGCGCCTCTTTCCGCTCGCTCTCCGCGGCGTCAGCCGAGTGCTCCGTCGAGCCGCCGGGCCAGCACCTGCCCCGGCCAGTCCCCGGACAGGAAGCGGTCGGTGGGCGTGAAGCCGCTGCGCTCGTAGAACGCGACCAGTTCGCCTCCGCCGCCCGCCCAGCAGTCGACCCGCAGGAGGGCGACGCCGGCCCGGCGGGTCTCCTCGGCGGCGTGCGCCAGCAGTGCCGCGCCGATGCCCCGGCCCGCGTGCCGCCGGTCGGAGACCAGCAGCCGCACGTACCGCTCGGGCTCCCCGGCCGGCGCGATCGGCAGCTGCGGGCTGGGCCCGGAGTCCAGCACCAGGGCTCCGACGGGCACGCCGTCCAGCTCCGCGACGTACGGGGTGTTCTCGGTGGTGTACCGCTGGACCCGGTCCGTGCCGCCGGGCCGCTGCGAGTACGGGATCGTGCCCCACTGTTCGGTGTTGCCGCGGGCGTTCATCCAGGCCACGGCGGCGTCGAGCATGTCCAGCAGGGCCGGTGCGTCCGCCGGGCCGCCCGGCCGGATCCGTATCGCGTGTGCGCTGTCGTTCACTCGGCAAGCCTATGCGCCGAAGCGGACCGGCAGGTGTTTGATGCCGTTGATGAAGTCCGAGCGCAGCCGCCGGACTTCGCCGGTGAGCCCGAAGTCGGGGTGGCGGCGCAGGAGTTCCCGGATCAGCGCCTTGATCTGGGTACGGGCCAGACCCGCGCCCAGACAGAAGTGGGGGCCGCCACCGCCGAAGGCGAGGTGCTCGTTGGGCGTGCGGCGGATGTCGAAGGTGAAGGGGTCCCCGAAGACCTCCTCGTCGCGGTTGGCGGAGGTGTAGTAGGTCACCACCTTCTGCCCGGCGGCGATGCGGCGCCCGCGCAGGACGGTGTCGCGGGTGGCGGTGCGCCGGAAGTTGTGGATCGAGCCGCCCCAGCGCAGGAACTCCTCGGTGGCCGAGTTCCACAGCAGCTCGTCGTGCGGGGCGGCGGCCAGTTCGGCCCGGGCGACGGGGTGGTCGACCAGGGCCAGCACGGTGTGGGAGAGCAGGTTGCGGGTGGTCTCGTTGCCCGCGACGCACAGCAGCACGAAGAACATGTTGATCTCGTGCCGGCTGAGCCGGTCCCCGTCCACCTCGGCGTGGACGAGCGTGGAGAGGATGTCCTCACGGGGGCGGGCCCGGCGCTCGGCGGCCAGCGCGTCGCAGTAGGCGTAGATCTCGGCGGCCGCGAGGTCGCTGTCCTGCTTGCCGGCCGAGAGCTCCGGGTCCTGGCCGCCGGCCATCCGGTTGCTCCAGTCGAAGACGAGCAGCTCGTCGCCGGGCGGTACGCCGACCATCTCGCAGATGGTCTGGATCGGGAGCCTGGCGGCCACCTCGGCCACGAAGTCCAGGTCCCGGCCGGGGGCGACGGCGCTCTCCACGAGGGCGGCGGCCCGCTCGCCGATCCGGGCCGCGAGGCGGCGCACCACCCGCGGGGTGAAGCCCGCGCTGACGAGGGCCCGGTAGCGGGAGTGGCGCGGGGCGTCCATGCCCAGGAGGACCAGGCGGAGGGACTCCAGGGACTCCGGGCTCTGGTCGCGGATCATGAAGGAGCCCAGTTCCGTGGACCAGAGCCCGGGGTCGCGGCTGACGGCCTTGACGTCGGCGTGGCGGGTGACGGCGTAGAAGCCCTCGTGGCCGCCCGGGACCTCGTGCCAGTGCACCGGGTCCTCCCGGCGCAGCCGGGTGAACTGCTCGTGCGGGACCTCGCGGGCCCAGGTGTCTTCCAGCAGGTCGATCTCACCGGTGGGGATCACGGTCCACTTCCCTTCGGGGGCGCGTCAGGGGCACTCGGGCTCGCACGACCGGGGCGGGGGCGGCCCGGGAGCCGCCGCGCCGGGGGTGCGCCGCCCGCCCCGCGGCGACTTCCGGACTGGTGTCGGCTTCCGGGCTCGCGTCGGCTTCCGGACTGCTGTCGCTTCCCGACACAACGTGCGCGCACATCTGACGAACCGTCAATCCCCGTGCGCCGCCCGGTCCGGGCCACGGAGCGGCCGGGCAGGCAGGCCGATGGGCGGACGGGGCCGGGTGGACGGTGTCCGTTTCGTTCAAGACCGGCGGGGTCGGGGATGCCTAGCCTGCCGCCATGACTCCACGACTCGACATGATCGGCATGGTCGTCTCCGACATGGCCGCCTCCCTCGCCTTCTACCGCCGCCTCGGCCTGGACGTCCCGGCCGAGGCCGACACCCTCCCCCACGTCGAGGCCACGCTCCCGGGCGGCCTGCGCATCGGCTGGGACACCGAGGAGACCGTCCGCTCCTTCGACCCGTCCTGGACCCCGCCCAGCGGCGACGGCCGCCGGGACCTGGCCTTCCTGTGCGACTCCCCCGCCGAGGTGGACGCCGTGTACGACGACCTGACCCGGGCCGGCTACCGCGGCCATCTGAAGCCCTGGGACGCCTTCTGGGGGCAGCGCTACGCCGTCGTCCTCGACCCGGACGGCTGCGGCGTCTCCCTCTTCGCCCCGGCGGCGCCCCCCGAGTAGGCGGTCAGCGTGGTCCCGGCCAGCGCGCGCACCTCGCGGGCGAGGTGGGCCTGGTCGGCGTATCCGGCGGTGTGCGCCACCTCGGCGTACGGCAGGCCCCGGTCCGCCAGGGCCAGGGCCCGGCGCAGGCGCAGGATCCGGCCGAGCGTGCGCGGTCCGTACCCGAAGGAGTGCAGGGAGCGCCGGTGCAGCTGCCGCTCCCCCAGGCCCGCCGCGGCCGCGATCGCGGCCACCGGCTGCCCGGCCCGGAGCCGGTCGACGACCTCGGCGGCGAAGGGGTCGGCCGGCCCGGTGTCGGCTGCGCGGGCCCGGGCCAGTGCCTCAAGGCCCGCGCGCGGGTCCCCGTACGCCTCCATCAGCCCGGTGAGGCGGCGTACCTCCCGGGCGGGCCACAGGTCGGCGAGCCCCACGCGCCGGTCCCGCAGGACGTGCGCCGGTACGCCGAGCAGCGCGGGCGCGGTGCCGGGCGCGAGCCGGATCCCGGCGACGGCCCCCGCGTGCACTTCTCCGCCGGGATGCGGGCCGGTGTCGGGCCCGGCCACGAGGAGCCGTCCGTCGGCCCAGAGGAGGTCCATGCACCCGTCGGGCAGCACTACCCCGGCGCCACCCTCGACCCGCCACAGCACGGCCCCGGGCACCCCGGCCGACGGTGTCTCCTCGTACACGGCTCCAGGCTACGCCCGCCCCCGGAGCGGTCAGTGCTTGCGCAGGCGCGAGTGGTAGTCCTCGGGCGGCAGGAACTTCGACCAGCGTTCCGGGAACTCCGACGGCATCCCCTCGTCCTCGTCGTCCTCCGACTCGCCCTCCGCCATCGCCCGCCAGGCGGCGGCCCGCGCGACCAGCTGCGCGGCCTCCGCCTCCCGGATCCGCTCGTTCGCCTCGCGCGCCGCCGCGGTGGCCACCGACGGCCAGACGCGGTCGATGGCGGCGTTCACGGCCGCGCCGACGAGCACCGCGAAGGCCGAGATGCCGATCCAGAGCAGGACGGCGACGGGTGCGGCCAGGGAGCCGTAGATGGTCGGCCCCTCCACGGTGTTGGTGAGGTAGATCCGCAGCAGGAAGGAGCCCAGCACCCACATGGCCAGTGCCACCAGCGCGCCCGGCACGTCCTCGATCCACGGCGAGCGCACGGGCACGGACACGTGGTAGAGCGTCGTCAGGAAGGCGATGGACAGCAGGGTCACGGTCGGCCAGTACAGGACGGCGATCACCTCGGTGCCCCACGGAACGAGCCGGACGACGGCGTCCGGACCGACCACCATCAGCGGGAGCACGATGGCGCCGATCAGCAGGGCGATGACGTAGAGGAGGAAGGCCAGCAGCCGGGTCTTGACGATGCCGCGGTGGCCGTCGAGCCCGTACATCACGGTGATGGTGTCGATGAAGACGTTGACGGCGCGGGATCCCGACCACAGGGCGAAGGCGAAACCGAGCGAGATCAGGTCGGGCCGGCCGCTGCGGGTGACGTCGTCCAGGAGGGGTCTGGCGATGTCGTTGACGCCGCGGTCGGACAGGACGGTGCCGACCGCGCGCAGGATGTTCTCCTCGATGCTCTCGACGGTACGGGTGTCCGTCCACCCGTCGACGTAGCCGAGCAGGCCCAGCAGGCCCAGGAAGAGCGGGGGCAGCGAGAGCAGGGTGAAGAACGCCGCCTCGGCCGCGAGCCCGAGGATCCGGTACTCGATGCACGAGTTGACGGTGTCCTTCAACAGCAGCCAGCCCATCTTCCGCTTCGAGACGTTGCGGTAGAGGGCGCGGGCCCGGTGGAGCCGTCCTGGGATCCGCTCGGGTGTTTCTTTTGCTGGCTGCACGTCCTTACGGTATCCGCATGGCAGCCACCACCCACACAGTCAGCAACCAGGCCCCGCCCCTGGTGGGGTACGACGTCTACGGCGGCGATCGGGCCCTCACCGAGGGCGTCGAGCGTCACCTGGCGTCCGCGGATCCCGAACTCCTCGGCGAGGTACGGGAGGAGCTCACGGACCTCGGGCGTGCGGCCGGTTCCGCGCAGGCCCAGGAATGGGGCGCGCAGGCGAACGAGAACCCTCCGAAACTGCGCACTCACGACCGGTACGGGAACCGTATCGACGAGGTGGATTTCCACCCGGCCTGGCACCGGCTGCTCGGGCACGCGGTGTCCTCCGGGCTGACCGACGCCTGGGGGCGTCCGGCCGGGCACCTGCGCCGCGCCGCCGGGTTCTTCCTGTGGTCGCAGGCGGAAGCGGGCCACGGTTGCCCGATCTCGATGACGCACGCGGCCGTGCCGGCCCTTCGGGCCGATCCTACGATCGCCGCCGAGTGGGAGCCGCGGCTGACCTCGCACGTGTACGAGGAGGGCCTGCGGCCGGCGGCGCGGAAGGCCGGCGTGCTCTTCGGCATGGGGATGACGGAGAAGCAGGGCGGCAGCGACGTACGGGCCAACACGACGGCCGCCGTGCCGCTGGGCGCGTCCGGCGAGTACCTGCTGACCGGGCACAAGTGGTTCTGTTCGGCGCCGATGTGCGACGGCTTCCTGGTGCTGGCGCAGGCTCCGGGCGGGCTGACCTGCTTCCTGGTCCCGCGGGTGCTGGAGGACGGCACGCGCAACGTCTTCGCGATCCAGCGGCTGAAGGACAAGCTGGGCAACAAGTCGAACGCGTCGAGCGAGGTCGAGTTCGACGGGACGTGGGCGCGGCGGGTCGGCGAGGAGGGCCGCGGGGTGCGGACCATCATCGAGATGGTCGCGGCGACCCGGCTGGACTGCGTCATCGGCTCGGCCGCGCTGATGCGGCAGTCGCTGACGCAGGCGGTGCACCACGCAGAGCACCGCTCTGCTTTCGGAGCACCGCTCATCGACCAGCCGCTGATGCGCAACGTGCTCGCGGACCTCGCCCTGGAGTCGGAGGCCGCCACCACCCTGACGCTGCGCCTGGCCGCCGCCTACGACGCCGGGACCGAACAGGAGAAGGCCTTCCTGCGCCTGGCCGTGCCCGCCGCGAAGTACTGGGTGACCAAGCGCTGTACGCCGATGGTGGCCGAGGCCCTGGAGTGTCTGGGCGGCAACGGCTACGTCGAGGAGTCCGGGCTGCCGAGACTGCTGCGCGAATCCCCGCTCAACTCCATCTGGGAGGGCTCGGGCAACGTCCAGGCCCTGGACGTACTGCGCGCCCTCCAGCGGGAGCCGCAGGCGCTGAACGCCTTCCTCCAGGAGGTGGGCCTGGCCCGGGGCGCCGACCACCGACTGGATTCGGCCATCAAGGACCTGCTGACGGATCTCGCCGATCTGGAGGGCATCGAGGCACGGGCCCGCCGCGTCGTGGAGCGCATGGCCCTGGTGCTGCAGGGATCGCTGCTGGTCCGCTGGGCTCCGCCGGAGGTCGCGGACGCCTTCTGCGCCTCACGGCTGGGCGGTGACTGGGGTACGGCCTTCGGCACGCTGCCGCACAGCCTGGATCTGCGCGCGGTCGTGGAACGGGCGCGGATCGCGGGCTAGGGAGGAGCCCCCGTCGGGCTCCCCTGCGGTCCCCAAACCGCTCCGAGCCGGGATCCGGGCCCGTCGACCGGCACAGAGGTGGCGCCGCGCCGACTCGGCACCACCTCTGAACCGAAGCCCCGAGGAGGAGCTGTCACGCCGCTCGGGCGACGTCCGGACATTTTCGGTCGGGCGACCAGGACTTGGCGAGAGTTGCATACCGTTGCAACCTTTGAGTCGGCAGCCGCCCGTCGGGGGCGCCGGGGTGGCGGTCCCCGAGGCAAGGGCGGACCGGCACCTGGGGAACCGCCGGGCGGCCGGCGTCGTACGTCCTGTTCGCACGGGGAGGTTCCGGTGGCCGACACCACAGGCATCACGGTCGATGTGGCACGCATCTCGGCCATGCACCCTCGGGAGGCCACGCGCCTGCTCAAGGGGGTGCGCGCGGCCGCGCTGGCGGGCGACCGCCCGCCGGCCGCGCCCCGGCCGGAGATCGCGGAGTCCTGGCGCCGGATGCTGGCCGGCGGGGTGCATCCGGACCGGGACGCGCGCTCGCGGATGCTGTCGGCCGCCGAGACCGAGGAGCGGCGGCACGTCTCCCCGCTGCGGGAGGTCCTTCCCGTACTGCGGGAGGGTCTGCTGCCGGCGCTCGACGGGGCGCTCCACATCATGGTCGTCGCGGACGCGGACGGGCGGCTGCTGTGGCGGGAGGGCCACACGTCCATCCTGCGCAAGGCGGACCGGCTCGGCTTCGCGGTCGGCGCGGACTGGGACGAGGCCGTGGTCGGCACGAACGGCGTGGGGACCGCCCTGGTGGCCCGGCGGCCGGTCCAGGTGTTCTCGGCGGAGCACTTCGTCTCCAGCCACCACGACTGGACCTGCGCGGGGGCGCCCGTGCGGGATCCGCGGGACGGGCGGCTGCTGGGCGTGGTCGACGTCAGCGGCCCGCTGGCCACCATGCACCCGGCGACGCTGGCCTGGGTCAGCTCGGTGGCCCGGCTCGCGGAACGGGAGATGCGGATCCGGCACCTGGAGTCGCTGGAGCGGCTGCGGGCGGTGGCGGCGCCGCTGCTGGCCCGGCTGCCGGGGCGGGCGCTGGCCGTGGACCCGCACGGCTGGACGGCCGCGGTGACGGGGCTGGCCCCGGCGGACCGGATCCCGCTGCCGAAGGACTTCGCGCCGGGCCGGGTGTGGGTGCCGCAGCTCGGCGACTGCGTGGCGGAACCGCTGCCCGGCGGCTGGCTGCTGCGGGTCGCGCAGGACCGTACGGGCACGGCGGCGACCCGGGTCGTACTGGACCTCAGCCGGGCGGGTTCCTGGTCGGCGACGGTGTACGGGTCGTCCGGGAGCTGGTCGCAGGAGCTGAGCCCGCGCCACGCGGAGCTGCTGTTCCTGCTGGCGGAGAGCCCGCGGGGGCGCTCGGCGGCGCAGCTGTCGGCGGAGGTGTTCGGTGACCCGGCCCGTACGGTGACGGTGCGGGCGGAGCTGTCGCGGGTACGCCGCCACCTCGCGGGCGTCCTGGCCCACCGGCCGTACCGCTTCGCGGAGGACGTGGAGGTGGAGCTGATCCGTCCCGAGGACCCGGCCGCGCTGCTCCCGCACTCCACCGCTCCGGCGGTGGTCCGGGCCCGCCTGGGCCGGACGGGACCCGGCATGATTCCCTGAGCTGCATGAGCACCATCACACTCACCACCTGGTCGCTGGAGATGACCTCTCCGGCGGACCTCGTCCCGGCGGCTCCGGCGGGGCCGGAGATCTCCATCGTGCGGTCGGAGGTCCCCTCCCCCGAGTTCAGCCGCTTCCTCTACGCCTCGGTGGGCGGCGACATCCACTGGACGGACCGGCTGTCCCTGACCCGCGCGCAGTGGGTGGAACAGCTCGACCGGCCGGGGGTGGAGACGTGGGTGGCGTACGACCGCGGCACGCCGGCGGGGTACGTGGAGCTCGACCCGCAGGACGACGGCGTGGTGGAGATCATGTACTTCGGCCTGCTCCCCGACTTCCGCGGCCGCCGCATCGGGGGCCACCTGCTGGCCGTCGGCGTGGAACGGGCCTGGGACCTCGCGTCGCGCTGGCCGCAGCGCGAGCCGACCCGCCGGGTGTGGGTCCACACCTGCAGCCAGGACGGCCCGACGGCGATGGCGAACTACCAGCGGCGCGGCTTCAAGGTCTTCAAGACGGAGACGGAGGAAAAGGAAGAAACCCCGACCCCGGGCCCCTGGCCCGGAGCGTAACGCCTCCGGCGCGGCCTGCCGATTCGGGGCGCTGCCCCTGCCTTCCGGCTGCGGGCCGGTGGCCGCGCCTCAATCGCCGGCGGGACCGGGGTGGTGTTCCCTGGCCGGGAGCGTGGCCCTGGTGGTGGCTTCGGGTGGGGTGGTGCCCCTCCGGGGGCTCTCCTCGGCTCGGCGCGTGCGGGCACGTCCCGGCCGTACCCGGTGGTCGCGCCTCGTCCTGCGGGGAGCCCCCGCAGTGTCCCCACCCCACGGCCCCGCTCCGTCCGGGACGGGCCG
>NZ_JOAK01000015.1 GCF_000720455.1 Streptomyces virginiae
GCAAGCCCGTGAACGTCTCCACCCACACCGGCTCAGCCCGCAACACCCCACCCATACAGGCAAAATGCCCAAGACTGAGCCTTCTGCAACACCCTTTAGAGCGCCCGGCCCGGCGGGAGGGGTTCGGCCATCGGCCGGGCCCCTCCCGCCGCGCGTGGCGCGACCTAGGAGGCGACGCCCACCGCGCGGCCCCTGCAGGAGGGGTCCGTCAGGGCGGTCAGGAGGGCGTCGGCGACGTCGGCGCGGGGGATGACCCGGCCGCCGGGAACGTTGGCGTCGATCGCACGGCGGTAGGTGCCGGTGCGGGGGGTGTTCCGCAGCATCGGCGGCCTGACGACCGTCCACTGCGTCCCGCTCGCGGCCATCGCCGCCTCCATGTCCGCGAGGTCCGCGTACAGGTCCCGCAGCAGTCTGCGCAGCAACGGGTAGACGACGGCGCGGGTGAACAGCCCCTCGCCGTCCGGCAGCCGGCCGACCGGCGCGGCGCTCACCGCGGACAGCCGGCGCACCCCCGCACGCTCCATCGCCGCGGTGATCGCCGCCAGGGCCGGTCCGGCGACGGGCTTCGCCTTCGCCTGCTTGTTGTTCGCCGCGCCCAGCGCCGAGACCACCGCGTCCCGCCCGCTCACCACGGGCAGCACCGTCTCGACGTCGGTCACATCGGTCACCGTGGCCACGAGGAGCCGTTCGTGGGCGGGCACGGCAAGCCGGGCCGGGTCCCTCACGACCGCGGTCACCTCGTGCCCCGCGTCGAGCGCCTGCCGTACGACCTCGCGGCCGACACCGCCCGTGGCACCGAACACCGTGATCCTCATCGGACACCCCCATGGTCGAAGTGGGATCGGGGGTGGGTGAGTATTCACTCACCCCCGCTTCGACTAGGGTGAGTGAATGCTCACCTCAAAGTCAAGCCGTCCCACCCCGGAGCGGCTGCTGGACGCGGCCGAGAAGCTGATGCGCACCGTCGGGCTGGCGAGCGCCACCACGAAGGCCATCGCCAGGGAGGCCGGCTGCTCGGAGGCCGCGCTCTACAAGCACTTCGCGAACAAGGAAGAGCTGTTCGTGCGCGTGCTGATGGAACGCACCCCCAACGCCGGCCCGCTCATGGCCGCCCTGCAGGCCGGCCCCGGCGACCCGGGCGCCGGTGTCGAGGAGGCGCTCGCCGACATCGCCCGGCACGCCTCGCTCTTCTACGCCGACGCCATGCCCATGGCCGCCTCGCTCTTCGCCGACCCCGCCCTGCTCACCCGCCACCGCGAGGGCGTCCAGCAGCTGGGGACGGGCCCGCACGTGGTGCTGGACGCGCTCGCCGGCAGGCTGCGGCGCGAGCGGGACGCCGGCCGCCTGGGGCCCGACGCGGATCCGCGCACGGCCGCCGCGCTGCTGCTCGGCGCCTGCTTCCAGCGGGCCTTCTTCCTGCACTTCTCCGGCGCCCATGTGGTCCAGCCGGTCGAGGAGTTCGCCCCGGCAGTGGCCCGCAGCGTCTGGGCCGCTATCCGCTGAGTTCCGCCGCGTACGGGGGCTCCGCCCCCGGACGGGTGCAGGTCAGGGCCGCCGCGTGGGCGGCGTAGGCCAGGACGTCCGGCCAGTCCACCGGGCCGCCCGGCGCCGCGGCGAGGCGGTGCAGGAGGGCGGCGTTGACGGTGTCGCCCGCCCCGATCGTGTCCGCCACCGTGACCGGGCGGGCCGCGGCCGAGTGCTCGGCGCCCTCCCGCGTCCAGACCGTCAGGCCCGCCGCACCCCGGGTCAGCACCACCGCCGAGGGCCCGGCCGCCAGCCAGTCGCCGACCCGCCCGCCCAGCCAGGCCGCGTCCTCCTCCGACAGCTTCAGTACACCCGTGTGCGGCAGCAGCCGGTCGGTGAAGCGGGCGCGGTAGCCTGCCGGGTCCGCGATCAGCGCCGGCCGGATGTTGGGGTCCAGCAGGGTCAGCAGTCCGCGCCGCGACTCCCGGCGCAGCAGCGCCTCGTACGCGCTCGCGCCCGGCTCCAGGACGAGCGAGCAGGTGCCGAGCGCCAGGGCCCGTACCCCCTCCGGGAGGGCGGGCGGCAGGGTGAACAGCCGGTCCGCGGTGCCCTCGACGTAGAACCCGTACGAGGCCGAGCCGTCCGGGGCCAGCGACGGCACCGCGAGGGTGGTCGGCTCCGGCCCGCGCTGGACCAGCGACACGTCCACCCCGGCCGCCCGCAGGCCGGCCAGCAGGCTCTCGCCGAAACCGTCCGTCGAGACCCGGGAGCAGAAGGCGACGCCTGCGCCGAGACGCCCGAGGGCGCGCGCGGTGTTGTACGGGCCGCCGCCCGGGCGGGGCAGCAGCGCGCCCGGCGGCCCGGCCGCGGGCACCAGGTCGATGAGGGCTTCTCCGCCGACGACGATCACGCGGAGGAAGGTACTCCATGGGGCGGCGGTATCGTCGGGTGGGCCGTCCGGCCCGTGACCCCCGTCCGTGCACCTCAGGAGAACCGCATGCCCGCGCCGCAGTCCGCCGCCCGCCGTACCGTCCTCAAGGGCGCCGCCGCGCTCGCGGGGGCCGCCGGCGCCGGGGCGGCGCTCACGGCCTGCTCCACCGAGACCAACAGCGGCGGCAACACCCCCGCCACCCCCACCGAACCCGTCGAGCTGGGCGCCGCGGCCGACGTCCCGGTGGGCGGCGCGAAGCTCTACCGGGAGCGGAAGCTGATCGTCAGCTGCCCGGCCGAGGGCCGGTACAAGGCATTCAGCGCCCAGTGCACCCACGCGGGCTGCGTCCTCGACAAGATCGACGAGGGGGAGGGGAACTGCCCCTGCCACGGCAGCCGTTTCGACGTCTCGACGGGCAAGGTCCTGCGCGGCCCGGCCGACCGGCCGCTGCCGGAGGTACCGGTCCGCGCGGAGAACGGCAGGCTCGTCGCGGGCTGACCCGCGCCGGGCGGCGCCAGGCCGTCGCGCGTCAGTCCCAGTCCCAGGCGATCCCGAGGATCCCGCGCCGCACCGCCTGCTCCACCAGGTGCACCGCCCGGTGCCGGCCGCTCGGCGTCAGGTCCGCCAGGCCGGTGCGCGGGGCGTCCGGCCCGCTGCGGGCGAAACGCCGGCAGCGCACCGGGAGGGCCGCCTCGTCGAAGCGGACCTGGAGCACGTACTGGCCGCCCGCGTAGCTGAAACCACGCACGTACTCACCGCTGCGCGGCCCCGTGCCGTCCTCGACGCCGTAGCCGAAGACATAGGTGTCGCCGCGCCGCAGCCGGGCGTCGAAGAGCAGCTCCGCGACCACCACCCCGGTCTCCGGATGGCACCGCACCCGGCCCGTGCGGCAGTTCTCGTACGCGCTCACGCGCACGCGGGACACGTCGCAGCCCGGGTCGCCGTGGTGGACGGCCAGGTAGCGGTCTACCCCGTCCCGGTGCGCCCGGACGATCTGCTGCGACTCGCGGACCCGCAGCTCGCCCGCCGGTCCGATGCGGACCCGCTCGTGGTGGCCGAGCGAGTGCAGCCCGCCGTCCGGCGGGAGTTCCATCCCGTCCAGCAGCCGTTCCACCGTCCCGCCCCCGCTGAACAGGGCCCGGTAGGAGCGCCCGGCGGGCCGGGAGGCCCCGGCACCGGGGACCGGGGCGGCCAGCAGCCGGACCAGGGCGCCGTCGGGCAGCTCCAGGATCCGCTCCAGGGCGGTGACGGCCCGCAGGGACTCCGGATGGCGCGGCCTGCGCGCTCCCTGCTGCCAGTAACTGAGGCTGGTCACGCCGACCTTGATGCCCTGTGCCGCGAGCCGGTGCTGCACCCGCTGCAGCGGCAGCCCGCGGGCGGCGAGGGCGGCGCGCAGGGCGAGGTGGAAGGGGCCGCCGCGCAACAGCCGGTTCAGTTCGGCCGTGTCCGCCGGATCCGTGGAAGGTCGCATGGCGACTCCTCTGTGAACGTTCACACGCGCCGGGGTGGGGGATCACGGCGGCAGTCCCGGGGGACCAGGTGGAACGGCAGTAACCGTTCACACCGCAGCCCCACCGTTCACACTGCAACGTCAACGCGTATTCAAGCGCGTTGACCTGATCGCGACAACTCCCTGATGCTCCTCCACAGCGTCCGGACGCGCTCCTCCACCCCCCCCACTCCCCACCTCGGGAGGAACGCGATGCGCAACCGAAACCGGCGGCTTTCCCCGGCCGCCGCCCTCACCGCCCTGCTCACCGCCCTGCTCAGCGCCCTGGTCCTCGCGCTGCCCGCCGGCACCGCCACCGCCGCGGAGGCCGGCGCCGACTCCGCCCTCGCCTACAAACGCCTCGACATCACCATGCAGGCGCAGGCGAAGACCAACTGGTGCTGGGCCGCAGGAGGCAACACCATCGCCACCTGGTTCGGCCGGAACCACTCGCAGAACCAGTTCTGCAACGCCGCCTTCAACCGCCAGCAGGGCACCGAATGCCCCAACAACCAGGCCACCCTCGGCAACGTCCAGACCGGACTGCGCTGGGCGGGCGTCAACCCCGGCTCTTACGTCACCGGCTGGCTGCAGTACTCCACCGTCCAGACCGAGATCAACGCGGGCCGGCCGATCGAGACCCGGATCCAGTGGTCGAACGGCGGCGGCCACATGCACGTCGTCTACGGCTACGACACCGCGAGCAACTGGGTCTACTGGGGCGACCCCTGGCCCTCCAGCGACCGCTACAACTGGGCCTCCCACGCCTGGTACGTCAACAACAACACCTTCTCCTGGACCCACTCCCTCTACCGGATCGGGGCGTGAGCGCCATGACCCTGCGTGCTTCGGCCGCCGCTGCCGTCCTCGCCGCCACCGCCCTCCTCGGCCCCGCCCCGCAGGCCGTCGCGGCCCCCGTGCCGCAGCCCGTGCCACAGCCCGAGGCGGCCACCGCCGAGCACCGGGCCGCCGCCGGGCGGGCGGCCGGCGCCCCCGACACCCTGGCCACGCTCGCGCGGTTCTTCGCCCGGGAGGGCAAGGTCTCCCTCACCGCCGCGCAGCCCCGCATCGAGGGCGAGGCGGTCCCGGTCAACCACCTCTCCCCGGACTTCGTCGCGGGCCGGCCGGGCGCGTCCGTCGCCCGTCTGGAGTTCCTCGCCAGCCAGGCGGTCTCCTCCGACGGGCAGCAGGCCGCGCTGTGGACCGCGCGGACGGAGAACGGCTGGCAGGTGGTGAACATCGCCACCGGCGACGACGAATTCCGCTACGCGCGACTGGGCGCCGCGAAACTGCCCGGCGGGACCGTGTTCCGGGAACCGCAGATCGACGCCTGGTACGTGGCCGGGGGCGGGCGGGTGCTGCCGCTGGACGAGGACGGCGTGCGGGCCGTGGGAGGCGGGGGCACGACGCTCGACGCCTACCGGGCGCGGGTCGCCGAGGCGTACGGGGACAAGCTCCCCGGCTCCGCCTACGCCGGGCGCGGCGCGGCCGGCGGCTACGCGGAGTCCGGCGCGGATGCCGATGCCGTGCCGGACGCCGTGCCGGACGCCGTGCCGGGCGCCGTGTCGGCTGCCTCCGAGGGCGCGCAGGTGCCTTGGACGGCGGGGGCCGGTGTGCTGGCGCTCGGCGCGCTGGCCGGGGCCGCCGTCCGGCGATCCCGCCGCCGGGTGGGCGCGCGGGCCTGAGCGGCGGCGTCCCGCCCGCAGGGCCCGGTCCGTCCCCCACCTAGGGGCCGGGCCCTGCGGGCGGCTCTCCCCGCCCCGCCCTTTCGCCGTTTCCCGGGGCTCCGCCCCGGACCCCGCGCCTCAAACGCCGGCGCGGCTGAAAGGGCGGAGCCCGCGCCCCAGGCGTACGGGTCGTTGTCGGTGCGCGCCAGTAGGGTGGTTGGCATGGCCGACCCTTCCAGCTACCGCCCCCAGCCGGGGCAGGTCCCCGACTCCCCGGGGGTCTACAGGTTCCGCGACGAGCACCGCCGGGTGATCTACGTCGGGAAGGCCAAGAGCCTGCGCCAGCGCCTGGCCAACTACTTCCAGGACGTCGCGGGCCTGCACCCCCGTACCGCCACCATGGTGACCACGGCGGCCTCCGTCGAGTGGACGGTGGTCTCCACCGAGGTCGAGGCGCTCCAGCTGGAGTACTCCTGGATCAAGGAGTACGACCCCCGGTTCAACGTCAAGTACCGCGACGACAAGAGCTACCCCTCCCTCGCCGTCACCCTGAACGAGGAGTACCCCCGCGTCCAGGTCATGCGGGGCCCCAAGAAGAAGGGCGTGCGCTACTTCGGGCCGTACGCCCACGCCTGGGCGATCCGCGAGACCGTCGACCTGATGCTGCGGGTGTTCCCGGTCCGGACCTGCTCCGCCGGGGTGTTCAAGCGCTCCGCCCAGATCGGCCGCCCCTGCCTGCTCGGCTACATCGGAAAGTGCTCCGCGCCCTGCGTCGGCCGGGTCACCCCCGAGGAGCACCGCGAACTGGCCGAGGACTTCTGCGACTTCATGGCCGGCCGCACCGGCGCCTACCTCTCCCGGCTGGAGAGGGAGATGCACCTCGCGGCCGAGGACATGGAGTACGAGAAGGCCGCCCGGCTGCGCGACGACATCGGAGCGCTGCGCCGCGCCATGGAGAAGAACGCCGTGGTGCTCGCCGACGCCACCGACGCCGACCTGATCGCCGTCGCCGAGGACGAGCTCGAAGCCGCCGTGCAGATCTTCCACGTCCGCGGCGGCCGCGTCCGCGGCCAGCGCGGCTGGGTCACCGACAAGGTCGAGGCCGTCGACACCGCCGGGCTCGTCGAGCACGCCCTCCAGCAGCTCTACGGCGAGGAGAAGGGCGAAGCCGTCCCCAAGGAGGTGCTGGTCCCCGCGCTCCCCGAGGACACGCCCGCGCTGGGCCAGTGGCTCGCCGAGCGCCGCGGGTCCCAGGTCAGCCTGCGGATACCGCAGCGCGGCGACAAGAAGGCCCTCATGGAGACCGTCCACCGCAACGCGCAGCAGTCCCTCGCCCTGCACAAGACCAAGCGCGCCAGCGACCTCACCACCCGCTCCCGGGCCCTGGAGGAGATCGCCGAGGCGCTGGAGCTGGACGGCGCACCGCTGCGCATCGAGTGCTTCGACATCTCCCACCTCCAGGGGGACGACGTCGTCGCGTCCATGGTCGTCTTCGAGGACGGCCTGGCCCGCAAGAGCGAGTACCGGCGCTTCCAGGTCAAAGGCCGTGTCGGAGACACGCAGGTCTGGCACGGCGAGGGCCAGGACGACGTCCGGTCCATGCACGAGGTGGTCTCCCGGCGCTTCCGCCGCTACCTGCTGGAGAAGTCCAGGACGGGGGAGTGGGACCCGCAGGACGGCGAGGACGGGCTGCCCGAGGACGACGGGAAGCCCAAGCGCTTCGCCTACCCGCCCCAGCTCGTCGTCGTCGACGGCGGGCAGCCGCAGGTGGCCGCCGCCCGGCGGGCCCTGGACGAGCTCGGCATCGACGACGTCGCAGTCTGCGGCCTGGCCAAGCGGCTGGAGGAGGTCTGGGTGCCCGGCGAGGACGACCCCGTCGTCCTGCCCCGCACCAGCGAGGGCCTCTACCTGCTCCAGCGGGTACGTGACGAAGCCCACCGCTTCGCCATCCAGTACCAGCGCAGCAAGCGCGGCAAGCGCCTGAAGTCGGGGCCGCTGGACGAGGTGCCCGGCCTCGGCGAGAGCCGCAAGCGGGCCCTGGTGAAGCACTTCGGTTCGGTGAAGAAGCTGAGACAGGCGACAATCGACCAGATCTGCGAGGTCCCGGGCATAGGACGGAAGACGGCCGAGACCGTGGCCGCGGCCCTCGCCGGGGCGGTCCCCGCCGGTCCTGCCGTCAACACGGCCACAGGAGAGATCATTGAGGATGAGAACCCCGCGCCAGCGGGAGCATCGTCCGAACGGGGGACCGAGCAATGACCGAGCACGAGACCACGCACGACCGAGACGGAGCACAGGTGAGTACGGGCACGACAATGGAGCCCGGCGAGACCGCCGAGGCGGCCATCCCCGAGCTGGTGATCATCTCCGGCATGTCCGGGGCCGGCCGCAGCACGGCGGCCAAGTGTCTGGAGGACCTCGGCTGGTTCGTCGTCGACAACCTGCCGCCCGCGCTGATCCCCACGATGGTGGAGCTCGGCGCCCGCTCCCAGGGCAACGTGGCCCGCATCGCCGTCGTCGTCGACGTCCGCGGCCGCCAGTTCTTCGACGCCCTGCGCGAGTCCCTCGCCGACCTCGACAGCAAGGGCGTCACCCGCCGCATCGTCTTCCTGGAGTCCTCCGACGACGCGCTGGTCCGCCGCTTCGAGTCGGTCCGCCGCCCGCACCCGCTCCAGGGCGACGGGCGCATCACCGACGGCATCGCGGCCGAGCGCGACCTCCTGCGCGAGCTGCGCGGCGACGCCGACCTGGTGATCGACACCTCCAGCCTCAACGTGCACGAGCTGCGCGCCAAGATGGACGCCCAGTTCGCCGGTGACGAGGAGCCCGAGCTGCGGGCCACCGTCATGTCCTTCGGATACAAGTACGGCCTCCCCGTCGACGCCGACCTCGTCGTCGACTGCCGTTTCATCCCGAACCCGCACTGGGTCCCGGAACTGCGCCCCTTCACCGGGCTCAACGAGGAGGTGTCGGGGTACGTCTTCAGCCAGCCCGGCGCCAAGGAGTTCCTCGACCGCTACACCGAGCTGCTCCAGCTCATCGCCACCGGCTACCGCCGCGAGGGCAAGCGGTACGTGACCATCGCGGTCGGGTGCACGGGCGGCAAGCACCGCAGCGTGGCCATGTCCGAGAAGCTCGCCGCCCGCCTCGCCTCCGAGGGAGTCGAGACCGTCGTCGTCCACCGGGACATGGGGCGCGAGTGACCGCACGGACCCCGCGGCTGAGCCGCCTGCGCCGCCTGACCCCGGGACGGGGAGAGGAAGGCGCGGGCCGCTCGGGCCGCCGGAGGGGCGCCACGCCCAAGGTGGTCGCGCTCGGTGGCGGCCAGGGCCTGTCGGCCTCCCTCGCCGCCCTGCGCCGGATCACCGGTGACCTCACCGCCGTGGTCACCGTCGCCGACGACGGCGGCTCCAGCGGACGGCTCCGTGAGGAGCTCGGCGTGCTGCCGCCCGGCGACCTGCGCAAGGCGCTGGCAGCGCTGTGCGGGGACGACGACTGGGGCCAGACCTGGGCCCGCGTCATCCAGCACCGCTTCCAGTCCGAGGGCGACCTGCACGGGCACGCCGTCGGCAACCTGCTGATCGTCGCCCTGTGGGAACAGCTCGGCGACCCCGTCCAGGCCCTCGACCTCGTGGGCCGGCTGCTCGGCGCACAGGGCCGGGTGCTGCCGATGTCGGCCGTGCCGCTGGAGCTCCAGGCCCTGGTCAGGGGCCACGACCCGGCACGTCCCGAGGACGTCGACACCGTCCGCGGCCAGGCCACGGTGGCCCTGACCCCGGGCGAGGTGCTCTCCGTACAGGTCGTGCCGAGCGCCCCGCCGGCCGTGCCGGAGGCCGTCGCCGCGGTCCTGGACGCCGACTGGGTGGTGCTGGGTCCCGGCTCGTGGTTCTCCTCCGTGATTCCGCACCTGCTGGTGCCGGAACTGCTGGACGCGCTCGTCGAGACCAAGGCCCGGCGGGTGCTGTCGTTGAACCTCGCGCCGCAGCCCGGCGAAACAGAGGGCTTCTCTCCGCAGCGTCATTTGGAGGTTTTGGCCCGACACGCCCCTAAACTCGCCCTGGACGTGGTGCTGGCCGACGAGGCCGCCGTGCCCGACCGCGAGTCCCTTGCCGATGCCGCGAAACGGTTCGGTGCCGCGGTCGAGCTGGCCCCCGTGGCCAGGCAGGACGGCTCACCGAAGCACGACCCGGAGCTGCTGGCCGCCGCGTACGACCGTATTTTTCGGATGCATGGAAGGATCGGCCCATGGCGATGACGCCAGCGGTGAAGGATGAGATCTCCCGGCTCCCCGTCACCCGGACCTGCTGCAGAAAAGCGGAGGTCTCGGCGATCCTTCGGTTCGCGGGCGGGCTGCACCTGGTGAGCGGCCGGATCGTCATCGAGGCGGAGCTCGACACCGGGATCGCCGCCCGCCGCCTGCGCAAGGACATCCTGGAGATCTTCGGCCACTCCTCGGACCTGGTGGTGATGGCCCCCGGCGGACTGCGCCGCGGCAGCCGCTACGTGGTCCGCGTCGTGGCCGGGGGCGACCAGCTGGCGCGCCAGACGGGCCTCGTGGACGGCCGCGGACGCCCCATCCGGGGTCTTCCGCCCCAGGTGGTCTCCGGGGCCACCTGTGACGCCGAGGCGGCGTGGCGCGGCGCCTTCCTGGCCCACGGCTCGCTCACCGAGCCGGGCCGGTCCTCCTCCCTGGAGGTCACCTGCCCCGGCCCGGAGGCCGCCCTGGCCCTGGTGGGCGCCGCCCGCAGGCTCTCCATCGCAGCCAAGGCGCGCGAGGTGCGCGGGGTGGACCGGGTCGTGGTCCGCGACGGCGACGCGATCGGCGCCCTGCTGACCCGGCTCGGCGCGCACGAGTCGGTGCTGGCCTGGGAGGAGCGGCGGATGCGGCGCGAGGTGCGCGCCACCGCCAACCGCCTCGCCAACTTCGACGACGCCAACCTGCGCCGTTCGGCACGGGCCGCCGTGGCCGCCGGAGCCCGCGTGCAGCGCGCGCTGGAGATCCTCGGCGAGGAGGTCCCCGAGCACCTCGCCGCGGCCGGCCGGCTGCGCATGGAGCACAAGCAGGCCTCCCTGGAGGAGCTGGGCGCGCTCGCCGACCCGCCGCTGACCAAGGACGCGGTCGCCGGCCGGATCCGCCGCCTGCTGGCGATGGCCGACAAGCGGGCCCAGGACCTCGGCATCCCGGGCACCGAGTCGAACCTCGACCTCAGCGAGGAGATGGCCGACAACATGGCCGGATAGGCCGGCCGGGCGGGAGACCGCCTACGGCAGAAGGGGCTCGCGCGATCACTCGTGCGGGCCCCTTTGCGGTATGCCCCATTGACATGAGCATGGGCCGGTCTTGAGTCTGGCGTCCGAACCTTTCGTGGCAGCCGACGCCCAGGGGGGCACATGAGTCACCGCGCGAGAGTCGTCCTCGCCGCAAGCGCACTCGTCATCGGAACCACACTCGCCGCCTTGCCCGCGACCGCCCAGGCCCGGCCCGGCACCGCCGCGCCCGGCCCCGCGTCCGGCGCCGAGGAGGTGCGGGTCTACGACGCCGACATCACCAGGGAACAGGTGCCGCTCGTCCTCGCCGCCGGCCAGGACGCCCACGAGCTCACCGAGCGCGCCCCGGAGACCGGGACCGCCCGGGTCGAGCTCTTCCTCACCGCAACCCAGGCCGGCGAGCTCGCCGGCCAGGGCGTCAAGCTCGCCGAGCGCAGGATCCCGGCCCAGGGCCTGGCCCGGGCCGAGGCGGCCGGCGACGGCGTCTTCCGCCCGTACAGCGGTGAGGGCGGCCTCCAGCAGGAGATCCTGCGCACGGCCCAGGAGAACCCGGCGCTCACCAAGGTCGTCTCCATCGGCAAGACCCTCCAGGGCAAGGACATCCTCGCCCTGAAGGTCAGCAAGAACGCGAAGAAGACCAGGGACGGCGACAAGCCCTCCGTGCTCTACATGTCCAACCAGCACGCCCGCGAGTGGATCACCCCCGAGATGACCCGGCGGCTGATGCACCACACGCTCGACAACTACGGCAAGGACCAGCGGATCACGAAGCTGGTGGACTCCAGCGAGCTGTGGTTCCTGCTCAGCGCCAACCCCGACGGCTACGACTACACGCACGCCGCCGACAGCCAGCGGCTGTGGCGCAAGAACCTGCGCGACAACAACGGAGACGGCAAGATCACCGCCGGCGACGGCGTCGACCTCAACCGCAACTTCGCCTTCAAGTGGGGCTACGACAACGAGGGCTCCTCGCCGAACCAGGCGAGCGAGACCTACCGCGGCCCCAAGGCCTCCTCCGAACCCGAGACCACCGCCCTCGACGCCTTCGAGAAGCGCGTCGGCTTCGACTACGCCGTCAACTACCACTCCGCCGCCGAACTGATCCTCTACGGCGTGGGCTGGCAGGTGGCCACCCCCACCCCCGACGACGTCGCCTACAAGGCCCTCGCCGGCACCCCCGAGAACCCTGCCGTCCCCGGCTACTACCCGCAGGTGTCCTCCGAGCTGTACACCACCAACGGCGAGGCCGACGGCCACGCCTCCAACGTCAACGGCATCATGATGTTCACGCCGGAGATGACCACCTGCCAGACCGCCTCGGCGGCCGACCCGGACGACCGGTGGAAGCCCGAGGACTGCGCCTCCGGCTTCAACTTCCCGGACGACGAGAAGCTCATCCAGGCGGAGTTCGCCAAGAACGTCCCCTTCGCCCTCGCCGTCGGCGAGAGCGCCGCGCACCCGGACCGGCCCTCCTCCTCCGTCGGCCTGAGCGCCGCCGACTTCACCGTCGACCCCTTCACCACCTCCTACGCCGCCCGCGGCCAGGACCAGGAGGTCGCCGTCACGGCCCGCAAGGCGCTGAAGGACAAGGAGCTCAACTACCGGATCAACGGCGGCCGCACGCACGACGAGGACCTCAAGGCCTGGAAGGGCGGCGACGTCTACGGCGGCGAGGACAACAACTGGTTCGACGAGTACCGCGCCGAGGTCGACGGCACCAGGCCGGGCGACAGGGTCGAGGTCTGGTTCACCGGCCGCGACCGCTCCGGCAAGCAGGTCTCCAGCGAGCACTTCACGTACACGGTGGCCGAGCGGCCCCGCGCGGACGTCCTGGTGATCGCCGAGGAGGGCGCCGCGGCCCAGCACGCCCAGAAGTACGTCGACGCGCTGCGCGCCAACGGCAGGTCCGCTGCGGTCTGGGACGTCGCCGTCCAGGGCGTCCCGCACCACCTCGGGGTCCTCTCCCACTTCGGTACGGCCGTGCACTACACCGGCGCCAAGACGCCCGGCGGGGACACGCAGCTGGCGGTCCGCGACTTCCTGAACGAGGGCGGCAGGCTGATCGAGGCCGGCGAGCTGGCCGGCGGCAACGCCCAGGTCGGCCGCGCCGTGACCAACGACTTCAGCCAGTACTGGCTCGGCGCCTACGGCCGCGCCAGCACCCCCGGCGCCACCGGGTTCACCGGCGCCGGCACCCTGCAGGGCGCGAACGGCGGCCTCGGCGACGCCGCGGGCAACCCGCTGAACGCCCCCGGCGCCTACACGGTCACCTCCGAGACCCTGGCGCCCGCGCAGTTCCCGCAGTTCACCAGCGCGCAGGCGGGCCGCTACACCGGGATCACGAACCCGTACGCCCCCTACGCCGGCGGCGGCATGGCCTCGGCACTGCACGCCGACAGCGACTGGAAGCGGCTCGTCCGCACCATCGACCTCACCGGAGTCACCGCGGCCGACCGGCCGCAGCTGAAGCTCGCCCTCAACTGGAACCTCGAGGAGGGCTACGACCACGCCGCGCTGGAGGCCCGCAGCGCCGGCGGCGACGACTGGACCATGCTGCCGGAGGCGGGCGGCCTGAGCAGCCCGGCCGTCCCCGAGGAGTGCGCGGCCGGGTTCTTCATCAACGGCCACCCCTTCCTGCGCCGCTACCTCACCCTGGAGGGCGGCGGCTGCGCCCCGCACGGCACCAGCGGCCAGTGGAACACCTTCACCGGCTCCTCCGGCGGCTGGAAGCAGGTCTCCTTCGACCTGAGCGCCTACGCGGGCCGGTCGGTCGAGCTCTCCCTCTCCTCCATCACCGACCCGAGCACGGGCGGACGAGGCGTCTTCGCGGACGAGGTGCGGCTGTCGACGGGCGGCGGGGAGGCGGCGGCCGAGGGGTTCGAGACCTCCCTCGGCGCGTGGGCGGCCCAGGGCGCACCTGCCGGAAGCCCCGACGTCCCGGGCGACTGGTCCCGGACCGGAGAGCTCTTCCGGTCCTACGCCTCGGTGACCACGCGTGACACCGTACTTCTGGGCTTCGGCCTGGAACACCTGCCCGCGGCGGCGGATCGCGCCCTACTCGTCGGTAAGGCGCTCCGCTCGCTCAACCGCTGAACAGCGCCACCCCCGACGCTCACCCAGAGTGACAGCGACCGAGGTCCCCGAGGCCCGCACCGGAGCGTCCGGGGCGGGCCCCGGCGGGGATACCCCGCGAAGTGGGGGGAGTGTCAGCCCTCGACCGATGTCACCCAAAAGCTCACGGAGAGGTAGGGTCGTAAGCGGTCGGGGACATCCCATTTACAGCTCGCCGGCGCTCTCACCGGCGCACCAACGAGGAGATCGGTTCGTGACGATCCGCGTAGGCATCAACGGTTTTGGCCGCATTGGCCGCAACTACTTCCGGGCCCTCCTGGAGCAGGGAGCGGACATCGAGATCGTCGGTGTCAACGACCTGACTGACAACGCCACCCTGGTGCACCTTCTCAAGTACGACACCATCCTGGGCCGCCTCAAGGCCGAGGTGTCCCACACCGACGACACGATCACCGTCGGCGGCAACACCTTCAAGACCTTCGCCGAGCGCGACCCCGCGAACCTCCCCTGGGGCGAGCTGGGCGCCGACATCGTCATCGAGTCGACCGGCATCTTCACGAAGAAGGCCGACGCCGCCAAGCACATCGCGGCCGGCGCGAAGAAGGTCCTCATCTCGGCTCCGGCCAAGGACGAGGACATCACCATCGTGATGGGCGTCAACCAGGACAAGTACGACGCGGCCAACCACCACGTCATCTCCAACGCGTCCTGCACCACGAACTGCGTGGCGCCGATGGCCAAGGTCCTCGACGAGAACTTCGGCATCGTCAAGGGCATGATGACGACGGTCCACGCGTACACGAACGACCAGCGCATCCTGGACTTCCCGCACTCGGACCTGCGCCGCGCCCGCGCCGCCGCCGAGAACATCATCCCGACCTCCACGGGTGCCGCCAAGGCCACCGCGCTGGTCCTGCCGCAGCTCAAGGGCAAGCTGGACGGCATCGCGATGCGCGTCCCGGTCCCGACCGGCTCGGTCACGGACCTCGTGCTGGAGCTCGACCGCGAGGTCACCAAGGACGAGATCAACGCCGCCTTCCAGAAGGCCTCCGAGGGCCAGCTGAAGGGCATCCTCGACTACACCGAGGACGCGATCGTCTCCTCCGACATCGTGAACTGGCCGGCGTCCTGCACCTTCGACTCCTCCCTGACCATGGTCCAGGGCAAGCAGGTCAAGGTCGTCGGCTGGTACGACAACGAGTGGGGCTACTCCAACCGCCTCGTGGACCTGACGGTCTTCGTCGGCGGCCAGCTCTGAGTTCCAGGGCTGACACCACGATGTGAAGCACAGGGTCCGGGCCGCGCGACGATGCGCAGCCCGGACCCTGTAGCTTGCCAGTCGTTCTTCGCCCCCGACACGGGCGCCCAAAGGAGTCAGAAACACATGAAGACGATCGACGAACTGCTCGCCGAAGGCGTCAAGGGCAAGCGGGTCTTCGTACGCGCGGACCTCAACGTTCCGCTCGCCGAGGGCACGATCACCGACGACGGCCGCATCCGCGCCGTCCAGCCCACGATCGCGAAGCTCGCCGAAGCCGGCGCCCGCGTCGTCGTGGCCTCGCACCTCGGCCGCCCCAAGGGCGCCCCGGAGCCGGCCTTCTCGCTCGCGCCGGCCGCCGCGCGCCTCGGTGAACTGCTGGGCGCGGACGTCGCGTTCGCCACCGACACCGTGGGTTCCTCCGCCAAGGAGACCGTCGCCGCCCTCACCGACGGCCAGGTGGCCGTCATCGAGAACCTCCGCTTCAACGCCGGCGAGACCTCGAAGGACGACGCCGAGCGCGGCGCCTTCGCGGACCAGCTCGCGGAGCTCGCCGACATCTACGTCGGCGACGGCTTCGGCGCCGTCCACCGCAAGCACGCCTCGGTCTTCGACCTGCCCGCGCGGCTCCCGCACGCGGCCGGCCAGCTCATCGCCACCGAGGTCGGCGTCCTGAAGAAGCTGACGGACGAGGTCAAGCGCCCCTACGTCGTGGTCCTCGGCGGCGCCAAGGTCTCCGACAAGCTCGCCGTCATCGACGAGCTGCTCGGCAAGGCCGACCGCCTCCTGATCGGCGGCGGCATGGCCTACACCTTCCTCTACGCCAAGGGCCACGAGGTCGGCATCTCCCTGCTCCAGAAGGACCAGGTCGAAAAGGTCAAGGAGTACATGGCCCGGGCCGAGTCCACCGGCGTCGAGCTGGTCCTGCCGGTCGACATCCTGGCCTCGTCGGAATTCCCCGACCTGAAGACCAAGGCCCCGGCCGACCACATCACCGTCGACGCGGACAAGATCCCCGCCGACAAGGAGGGTCTGGACATCGGTCCGAAGACCCGTGAGCTGTACGCCTCGAAGATCGCCGACGCGGCCACCGTCTTCTGGAACGGCCCCCTGGGCGTCTTCGAGCACCCCGACTACGCCGGCGGCACCCGCGCGATCGCGCAGGCTCTCGTCGACAGCGACGCCTTCACCGTGGTCGGCGGTGGCGACAGTGCCGCCGCGGTCCGCACGCTCGGCTTCGACGAGAACGCTTTCGGCCACATTTCTACCGGCGGCGGCGCCTCCCTCGAGTACCTCGAGGGCAAGACGCTCCCCGGCCTCGCCGCCCTGGAGGGCTGAACCCGTATGACCACCCGCACCCCGCTCATGGCGGGCAACTGGAAGATGAACCTCAACCACCTCGAGGCCATCGCCCACGTCCAGAAGCTCGCCTTCGCGCTCGCCGACAAGGACTACGACGCCGTCGAGGTCGCGGTCCTGCCGCCCTTCGTCGACCTGCGCTCCGTCCAGACCCTGGTCGACGGCGACAAGCTGAAGATCAAGTACGGCGCCCAGGACATCTCCGCGCACGACTCCGGCGCCTACACCGGTGAGATCTCCGGCCCGATGCTGTCGAAGCTGCGGTGCACGTACGTGGCCGTCGGCCACAGCGAGCGCCGTCAGTACCACGGCGAGACCGACGAGATCTGCAACGCCAAGGTCAAGGCCGCCTTCAAGCACGGGATCACCCCGATCCTGTGCGTCGGCGAGGGCCTGGACATCCGCAAGGCCGGCCAGCAGGTCCCGTACACGCTCGCCCAGCTCGACGGCGGCCTGGCGGACGTCCCGGCCGAGCAGGTCGAGTCCATCGTGATCGCCTACGAGCCCGTCTGGGCCATCGGGACCGGCGAGGTCGCCACCCCCGAGGACGCCCAGGAGGTCTGCGGAGCCATCCGCGGCCGCCTCGCGGAGCTGTACTCGCAGGAGCTGGCCGACAAGGTCCGCATCCAGTACGGCGGCTCCGTGAAGTCCGGGAACATCGCGGCGATCATGGCGCAGCCCGACGTCGACGGCGCCCTGATCGGCGGCGCGGCGCTCGACGCGGACGAGTTCGTCAAGATCGTCCGCTTCCGCGACCAGTGAGTATGCGGTAGGGCCGATCCGTCGTACCCTTGCGGGGGCCAGAGGCTGAACCACCAGCCGCTGGCCCCCGCGCACATCTCGCAAAGCCGGAAAGCCTGAAAAAGCCAGAAAGTAGGAATCAGCCGTGATTATGGGGTTCTCGATCGCCCTGATCGTCTTCAGCGCCCTGCTGATGCTGCTCGTGCTGATGCACAAGGGCAAGGGCGGCGGCCTCTCCGACATGTTCGGCGGCGGCATGCAGTCGTCGGTCGGCGGCTCCTCCGTCGCGGAGCGGAACCTGGACCGCATCACCGTCGTGGTGGGTCTGCTCTGGTTCGCGTGCATCGTCGCGCTCGGCCTCGTGATGAAGTCGGGCAGCTGACCGTTCTCGCCATTCCGGCAGTCCGGTCGGCATTGCCCGGCCTATCATGAGGCAGGCGTTCACAGCGCGGAATCAGTAACTCCGCTCAGTGGACGTGCGTTGGGCCTTACGTAGACTTGGGCGCTCCGCGGCGGAATTTCCACTCACACTCCGCGGCACCATCACGCAGGGAGTTACGACCGTGGCAAGTGGCAACGCGATCCGTGGTAGCCGGGTCGGAGCGGGGCCGATGGGTGAGGCAGAGCGCGGCGAGTCCGCGCCCCGCCTGCGCATCTCCTTCTGGTGCTCGAACGGGCACGAGACGCAGCCGAGCTTCGCCAGCGACGCGCAGGTGCCGGACAACTGGGACTGCCCGCGCTGCGGGTTCCCGGCCGGCCAGGACCGGGACAACCCGCCCGCGCCGCCGCGCACCGAACCGTACAAGACGCACCTGGCGTACGTGCGGGAGCGACGCTCCGACGCCGACGGCGAGGCGATCCTCGCCGAGGCGCTCGCCAAGCTCCGGGGCGAGATCTGACCCCGCCCGGCGAATGTGACGTGAGGCCCGGCCCCGCAGGAATCTCTCCTGCGGGGCCGGGCCTCTTTGTGTGCGTTGCGCCGCTTGTGATCCCTTAAGTTGGTGAACGGCGGGGCACGACAGGACGGAAGAAACGGGTTGATGTCCGAGATGAACACAGAGAGCAGGGCGAAGCTCAACCGGACGCCGGAGTGGCTGGCACTCGGCAAGCACCGGGAGGAGTTCGGGCACACGCACCTGCGGCAGCTGTTCGAGGAGAACCCCGGCCGCGGCGCCGGTTACACCCTGCAGGTCGGCGACCTGCACATCGACTACTCCAAGCACCTCGTCACCGACGAGACGCTGGAGCTGCTGCGCGAACTGGCGGCGGCGACGGGCGTCGCCGAACTGCGCGAGGCCATGTTCCGCGGCGAGAAGATCAACACGACCGAGGACCGGGCGGTCCTGCACACCGCGCTGCGCGCACCGGCCGACACCGTCGTCGAGGTGGACGGCGAGGACGTCGTCCCCGGCGTGCACGCCGTCCTCGACAAGATGGCGGCCTTCTCCGAGCAGATCAGGTCGGGGAAGTGGACCGGCTTCACCGGCAAGCGCATCAGGAACGTCGTCAACATCGGCATCGGCGGCTCCGACCTGGGTCCCGCCATGGCCTACGAGGCCCTGCGCGCCTTCGCCGACCGCGGCCTGACCGTGCGCTTCGTGTCCAACGTCGACGGCGCGGACCTGCACGAGGCCGTGCGCGACCTGGACCCGGCCGAGACGCTGTTCATCATCGCCTCCAAGACCTTCACCACCATCGAGACCATCACGAACGCCACGTCGGCGCGCGGCTGGCTGCTCGCGGGACTGGGCGGCGACCAGGCCGCCGTGGCACGGCACTTCGTGGCGCTGTCGACCAACGCGGAGAAGGTCACCGAGTTCGGCATCGACCCGGCCAACATGTTCGAGTTCTGGGACTGGGTCGGCGGGCGCTACTCCTTCGACTCGGCCATCGGGCTCTCCCTGATGATCGCGATCGGCCCGGGCGCCTTCCACGACCTGCTCGCCGGATTCCACCTGATGGACCAGCACTTCCGCACGGCACCCGCCGAGGAGAACGCCCCGCTGCTGATGGGCCTGTTGGGGATCTGGTACGGCGCCTTCTTCGACGCGCAGTCGCACGCGGTGCTCCCGTACAGCCACTACCTCTCGCGCTTCACCGCCTACCTGCAGCAGCTGGACATGGAGTCCAACGGCAAGTCCGTGGACCGCGACGGCGACCCGGTGGAGTGGCAGACCGGCCCGGTGGTGTGGGGCACCCCCGGCACCAACGGCCAGCACGCCTACTACCAGCTCATCCACCAGGGCACGAAGGTCATCCCCGCGGACTTCATCGGCTTCGCGAACCCGGTGGCCGAGCTGGAAGCGGCCCCGGCGGCCCAGCACGACCTGCTGATGGCCAACTTCTTCGCGCAGACCCAGGCACTGGCCTTCGGCAAGACGGCCGACGAGGTCCGCGCGGAAGGCGCTCCGGAATCGCTGGTACCGCACAAGACCTTCCACGGCAACCACCCGACGACCACCATCCTGGCCACGGAACTCACCCCCGGAGTGCTGGGCCAGCTGATCGCGCTGTACGAGCACAAGGTGTTCGTCCAGGGCGCCGTGTGGAACATCGACTCCTTCGACCAGTGGGGCGTCGAGCTCGGCAAGGTTCTCGCCAAGCGCATCGAGCCGGCCCTGACCGAAGGCGCGGACGTGCCCGGTTTGGACGCCTCGACGCAGGCGCTGGTGACCACCTACCGCAAGCTGCGCGGACGCGGCTGACCCGTGCGCGAAGGGCCCGCTCTCCCGGAGGAGGGCGGGCCCTTCGCGTCGGTCTCCGTCGGGCGGACCGTCAGGAGTCAGGAGGAGGCCGGGGGGTACATCCCGGACGGCAGCTTGGCCGCGGCCGCACGGTCCAGGAGCCACAGGGTGCGCGAGCGCCCGTACGCCTCCGCGGCCGGCGCCTGCACCCCGCCCGCCCCGCCCAGGGCGATGGAGACCGCTCCGGCCTTGTCCTCGCCGGCCGCCAGCAGCCAGACCTCGCGGGCCGCCCGGATGGCGGGGAGGGTCAGCGAGATCCGGGTCGGCGGGGGCTTGGGGGCGCCGTGCACGCCGACCACCGTACGGTCGGTCTCCCGGGCCGCCGGGTGCTCGGGGAACAGCGAGGCCACGTGCGTGTCCGGGCCGACGCCCAGCATCAGCACGTCGAAGGTGGGGACCGGACCGTGGTCCTCCGGACCGGCCGCCGCGGCCAGCTCGGCCGCGTAGGCGGCGGCCGCCGCGTCCACGTCGGCGCCGTACGGGCCGTCCGAGGCCGGCATGGCGTGCACGCGGGCGGGGTCGACCGGGACGGAGTCCAGAAGGGCCTCGCGGGCCTGGGTGTGGTTGCGCTCGGGGTCGTCGGCGGGCACGTACCGCTCGTCGCCCCACCACAGGTCGAGCCGCTGCCAGTCGATCGCGTCGCGGGCCGGGGCGGTGGCCAGTGCGGCCAGGAGGCCGTTGCCGTTGCGTCCGCCGGTGAGGACCACGGACGCGGTGCCGCGGGCCGTCTGGGCGTCCACGATCTTCGTGATGAGCCGGGCCGCGGTGGCCTGGGCCATCAGTTCCTTGTCCCGGTGGACGACGACCTGAGGAGTCGTCATACCCATGTGCTGCCGCCTTCTGTGTAGTTCAGGGGGTGCGGTTCCGCGGGTGCGCTGCGCGGAGCCTTTTCCCCGCCCCGCCCTTTCGCCGTTTCCTGGGGCTCCGCCCCAGACCCCGCGCCTCAAACGCCGGCGAGGCTGGATCTACCAGCCCGTCCGGCGTTTGAGGACCGGGGCCCGGGGCGGAGCCCCGGTTTCGGGAAGGGGCGGGGCGGGGAAGGGCTCCGCGCAGCGGATGCGCCTACTTGGCCGGGGCCTTCTTCGCCGGCTTTGCGGCCGGCTTGGCCGCCGGCTTCTCGGCCGGAGCCCCCTCTGCCGGAGCGTCGGACTCAGGCGCCGGCGAAGCCGCCGCCAGTTGCGACACGCCGTACTTCAGCGAGGCCGCGTACGTGTTGTCCGGGTCCAGCCGGCGCAGCTCCTCCGCCAGCAGCTCGGCCGTGTCGCGGCGCTTGAGCGCCACGTTCCGGTCGGGCTGTCCCGGCATGCACAGCGTGGCCAGCCCGCCGTCCGCCCTGTTCAGGACGATGTCGCCGTCCTTCGTCGCCAGGCGTACGGCCGTCAGACCCGGCCCCGACGACAGCGTGCGGCGGACGGGAACCTGCAGCCGGTCCGCCAGCCACATGGCCAGCAGTTCACAGCTCGGGTTGTCGTCCTCGCCCTCGACGGTCGCCGAGACGACCGTCAGGGCCTGCTGGTCCAGCGCCGCCGCCAGCATGGAGCGCCACGGGGTGATCCGGGTCCACGCCAGATCCGTGTCCCCGGGTGCGTACGCGCCCGCCCGGGCGCCGAGCGTCCCGACCGGGTTCTCGCAGGAGTACGTGTCCGTGATGCGGCGCTGCCCGAGCGCACCCAGCGGATCGCCCGCCAGGTCCGTGGGAGCACCGTCCGGCCACCAGACGACCACAGGCGCATCCGGAAGGAGCAGCGGGAGAACCACCGACTGGGCGTGGTCGACCAGTTCGCCGTGAAGGCGCAGCACGACCGTCTCACCGCTGCCCGCGTCCGCCCCGACGCGGACTTCCGCGTCGAGCCGGGCGTCACGGCGGCTGCGCGGCGAGCGGCTGGCCCGCTTGATGACGACGACGATCCGCGAGGGGTGTTCGTGGGACGCGTCGTTCGCCGACTTGAGCGCGTCGTACGCGTTCTCCTCGTCGGTCACGATCACCAGCGTGAGGACCATGCCGACGGCCGGCGTGCCGATGTCCCGGCGTGCCTGCACCATCGCGGCATTGATCTTGCTGGAGTTGGTCTCCGTGAGGTCGATCTTCATGGCCGGCGCCAGCTCCGTCCGTCTCGTGCGAGCATCTCGTCCGCCTCGACCGGCCCCCAGGTGCCCGACGGGTACTGCGCGGGCTTGCCGTGCTTGTCCCAGTACTCCTCGATCGGGTCGAGGATGTTCCAGGACAGCTCCACTTCCTGGTGACGGGGGAAGAGGTTCGCGTCGCCGAGGAGCACGTCGAGGATGAGCCGCTCGTACGCCTCGGGGCTCGACTCCGTGAAGGACTCGCCGTAGGCGAAGTCCATCGTGACGTCCCGGACCTCCATGGAGGTGCCCGGAACCTTGGAACCGAAGCGCACCGTCACGCCCTCGTCCGGCTGGACCCGGATGACCAGGGCGTTCTGCCCCAGCTCCTCGGTCGCGCCCGACTCGAAGGGCAGGTACGGGGCCCGCTTGAAGACCACCGCGATCTCCGTCACCCGGCGGCCCAGGCGCTTGCCCGTCCGCAGGTAGAAGGGGACGCCCGCCCAGCGGCGGTTGTTGATCTCCAGGCGGATGGCCGCGTAGGTGTCGGTCTTCGACTTGGGGTCGATGCCGTCCTCTTCGAGGTACCCGACGACCTTCTCGCCACCCTGCCAGGCCGCCGCGTACTGGCCGCGCACGGTGTGCTTGCCCAGGTCCTCCGGCAGCTGCACCGCGGTCAGGACCTTCAGCTTCTCCGCCACGAGCGCCTTGGGGTGGAAGGAGCCGGGCTCCTCCATCGCGGTCAGCGCGAGCAGCTGCAGCAGGTGGTTCTGGATGACGTCACGGGCCGCGCCGATGCCGTCGTAGTAGCCCGCGCGGCCGCCGATGCCGATGTCCTCGGCCATGGTGATCTGCACGTGGTCGACGTACGACCGGTTCCAGATCGGCTCGAACATGGTGTTGGCGAATCGGAGCGCCAGGATGTTCTGGACGGTCTCCTTGCCGAGGTAGTGGTCGATCCGGAAGACCTCGTCACGCGGGAAGACCTCGTGGACGACCTTGTTGAGCTCCTCGGCGCTCTTCAGGTCGTGGCCGAAGGGCTTCTCGATGACGGCACGCCGCCAGGAGCCCTCCTTCTGCGCCAGACCGTGGTCCTTGAGCTGCTGGACCACCTTGGGGAAGAACTTCGGCGGGACGGACAGGTAGAAGGCGAAGTTGCCTCCCGTGCCCTGCGCCTTGTCGAGCTCGTCGATCGTCGCCTTCAGCGTCTCGAAGGCGGCGTCGTCGTCGAAGTCGCCCTGGACGAAGCGGCAGCCCTGCACCAGCTGCTGCCAGACCTCCTCACGGAAGGGGGTGCGCGAGTGCTCCTTGACCGCCTCGTACACCTCCTGGGCGAAGTCCTCGTGCTCCCACTCCCTGCGGGCGAACCCGATGAGGGAGAAGCCCGGCGGGAGCAGGCCGCGGTTGGCCAGGTCGTAGACGGCAGGCATCAGCTTCTTGCGCGACAGGTCACCCGTAACGCCGAAAATGACCAGGCCGGACGGCCCCGCGATGCGCGGGAGCCGCCGGTCCTGTGCGTCACGAAGCGGGTTCGCTCCGTTTACAGACAAGGTGTTCAGGCCTCCGTGGGGGCGAGGCGCTCAAGCTCCGCCTCGGTCGACTTCAGCAGGTCGTTCCAGGACGCCTCGAACTTCTCGACGCCCTCGTCTTCCAGCAGCTGAACGACATCGTCGTACGAGATGCCCAGCTTCGCGACCGCGTCGAGCTCGGCGCGGGCCTGGCCGTAGGTGCCGCGGACGGTGTCACCGGTGATCTGGCCGTGGTCCGCGGTGGCCTCCAGGGTGGCCTCCGGCATGGTGTTCACCGTGTTCGGGGCGACCAGGTCGTCCACGTACAGGGTGTCCTTGTACGCCGGGTCCTTGACGCCCGTCGAGGCCCACAGCGCACGCTGCTTGTTGGCTCCGGCGCGCTCCAGGGCGGTCCAGCGGTCCGAGGAGAAGACCTCCTCGTAGGCCTCGTAGGCCAGACGGGCGTTGGCGAGCGCCGCCTTGCCCTTGAGGGCCTTCGCCTCGTCGGTGCCGACGGCGTCCAGGCGCTTGTCGATCTCGCTGTCCACGCGGGACACGAAGAAGGAGGCGACCGAGTGGATCAGGGAGAGGTCCAGGCCGGAGGCCTTGGCCTTCTCCAGACCCGCCAGGTACGCGTCCATGACCTCGCGGTAGCGCTCCAGCGAGAAGATCAGCGTGACGTTGACGCTGATGCCCTTGCCGATGACCTCGGTGATCGCCGGCAGGCCGGCCTTGGTCGCCGGGATCTTGATGAGCGTGTTCGGGCGGTCCACCAGCCAGGCGAGCTGCTTGGCCTCGGCGACGGTCGCCGCGGTGTCGTGGGCCAGACGGGGGTCGACCTCGATGGAGACACGGCCGTCCTGGCCGTCGGTGCGGTCGTAGACCGGGCGCAGGATGTCGGCGGCGTCCCTGACGTCCGCCGTCGTGATCATGCGCAGGGCCTCTTCCACGGTGACCTTGCGGGTCGCGAGGTCGGTGAGCTGCTGCTCGTAGCCCTCGCCGCCGCTGATCGCCTTCTGGAAGATCGCCGGGTTGGTGGTGACACCGACCACGTGCGACTGGTCGATGAGCTCGGCCAGGTTGCCGGACGTGATGCGCTTGCGGGACAGGTCGTCCAGCCAGATCGCGACGCCTTCGTCGGAGAGGCGCTTGAGTGCGTCTGTCATGGGATTACATCTCCTACTTGGTTGCGTGCGGCGTCAGCGCGCGGCGGCGGCGAGGGATTCCTGGGCGGCGGCCACCACGTTCTCGGGGGTGAAGCCGAACTCGCGGAAGAGCACCTTCGCGTCGGCGGAGGCACCGAAGTGCTCCAGCGACACGATCCGGCCGGCGTCGCCGACGTAGCGGTGCCAGGTCAGGCCGATGCCCGCCTCGACCGCGACGCGCGCCTTGACCGACGGCGGCAGGACGCTGTCCTTGTACTCCTGGCCCTGCTCCTCGAACCACTCGACCGACGGCATCGAGACGACCCGGGTCGGGACGCCCTGGGCCTGGAGCTGCTCGCGGGCCTCGACGGCCACGTGCACCTCGGAGCCGGTGCCGATGAGGACGACCTGCGCCGGGCCGCCCTCGGCCTCGAACAGGACGTACCCGCCCTTGGCGGCGGCCTCGTTGCGCTCGTAGGTCGGCACGCCCTGGCGGGTCAGCGCGAGGCCGTGCGGGGCACCCTTGCCGAAGACCTTGGTGTGGCGGCGCAGGATCTCGCGCCAGGCGATGGCGGTCTCGTTCGCGTCGGCCGGGCGGACGATGTTCAGGCCCGGGATGGCGCGCAGCGAGGCGAGGTGCTCGACCGGCTGGTGGGTCGGGCCGTCCTCGCCGAGGCCGATGGAGTCGTGCGTCCACACGTAGGTCACCGGCAGGTGCATCAGCGCGGACAGGCGCACGGCGTTGCGCATGTAGTCGGAGAACACCAGGAAGGTGCCGCCGTAGATGCGGGTGTGGCCGTGCAGCGCGATGCCGTTCATGGCCGCGGCCATGGCGTGCTCGCGGATGCCGAAGTGGATGGTGCGGCCGTACGGGTCCGCTTCCGGCAGCGGGTTGCCCACCGGCAGGAACGAGGAGTCCTTGTCGATGGTGGTGTTGTTGGAGCCGGCCAGGTCGGCCGAGCCGCCCCACAGCTCCGGGATGACCGCGCCGAGCGCCTGCAGGACCTTGCCGGACGCGGCGCGGGTGGCGACGCCCTTACCGGTCTCGAAGACGGGGAGCTCGTCCTCCCACCCCGCGGGCAGCTCGTTGGCGTTGACGCGGTCGAACTCGGCGGCGCGCTCGGGGTTGGCGGTGCGCCAGGCGGAGAAGTCCTTCTCCCAGGCGGCCTTGGCCTCGCGGCCGCGGTCCAGGGCCTTGCGGGTGTGGGCGATGACCTCGTCGGAGACCTCGAAGGTCTGCTCCGGGTCGAAGCCGAGCACGCGCTTGGTGGCCGCGACCTCGTCGTCGCCGAGCGCCGAGCCGTGGGCGGCCTCGGTGTTCTGGGCGTGCGGGGCGGGCCAGGCGATGATCGAGCGGGCCGCGATGAAGGACGGGCGGTCCGTGACGGCCTTGGCGGCCTGGAGCGCGGCGAAGAGCGCCTTCGGGTCGAGGTCGCCGTTCTCCTGCTGCTCGACGCGCTGGACGTGCCAGCCGTACGCCTCGTAGCGCTTGAGGGTGTCCTCGGAGACGGCGGTCTCCGTGTCACCCTCGATGGAGATGTGGTTGTCGTCCCACAGCAGGACCAGGTTGCCCAGCTTCTGGTGGCCGGCCAGTGCGGACGCCTCGTGGGAGATGCCCTCCTGGAGGCAGCCGTCGCCCGCGATCGCGTAGACCATGTGGTCGAACGGGGAGGTGCCCGGGGCGGCCTGCGGGTCGAAGAGACCGCGCTCGTAGCGGGCGGCCATGGCCATGCCCACCGCGTTGGCGACACCCTGGCCGAGGGGGCCGGTGGTGGTCTCGACGCCGATCGTGTGGCCGTACTCCGGGTGGCCCGGGGTCTTGGAGCCCCAGGTGCGGAACGACTTCAGGTCGTCCAGTTCCAGCCCGAACCCGCCCAGGTACAGCTGGGTGTAGAGGGTCAGGGACGAGTGCCCCGCGGAGAGCACGAAACGGTCGCGGCCCACCCACTCGGGGTCCGCCGGGTCGTGCCGCATCACCTTCTGGAAGAGGGTGTAGGCGGCGGGGGCCAGGCTCATCGCCGTACCGGGGTGGCCGTTTCCGACCTTCTGGACCGCGTCAGCGGCCAGGATCCGGGCGGTGTCGACGGCCCGCTGGTCCAGTTCGGTCCACTCGAGCTCTGTGGTGGTCGGCTTGGTGCTCACCGTGGGTCAGGGCTCCTCTCCACATGTTTGTATCCCGGTGACGAACGGTGCACCGGCGATTCCGAGCCTACCCCCGCAACGGCGTGCAGCTATTCGAGTGCAGGCGGTCCGTCACCGCGCCGCCGGCCCGCGTTCACCCGGCCACGGGGGCGCGGGCGGTCTCGTCCCCCGTATGTATGCACGGTCCGATCGGCTCAACACGAGGCGACCCCGGCGCGGGGCGACGTAAGCGCAACGTCTACAGTGGCGTGGTACGCGCAAGCCTTAACCGGGCCTTCATGTTGTGAACGGCCCGAGTCGGAGCTTGCTGGATTCTCTCTCAGGGGTGTGCGTGACGGCCGTCGAATCCCGTCCAGCGGGGGTGCTCGGGACGAGCCCCGGTCACCGGCCGTTCGGGACCCGCGTCATGGCTTTCGTGGCATTGACCAAGCCGCGGATCATCGAACTTCTGCTGATCACCACAGTGCCGGTGATGTTCCTCGCGGAGCAGGGCGTTCCGTCGCTGTGGCTGGTCCTGGTGACCTGCGTCGGCGGATACCTGTCCGCGGGCGGCGCGAACGCGCTGAACATGTACATCGACCGCGACATCGACGCGCTGATGGACCGCACCTCGCAGCGCCCGCTGGTGACCGGCATGGTCAGCCCGCGGGAATGCCTGGTCTTCGGCATCACGCTGGGCGTGGTCTCCACCTTGTTCTTCGGGCTGCTCGTCAACTGGCTGTCGGCGGCGCTGTCCCTCGGGGCGCTCCTCTTCTACGTCGTCGTCTACACGATGCTGCTGAAGCGGCGCACGACCCAGAACATCGTCTGGGGCGGCATCGCGGGCTGCCTGCCGGTGCTCATCGGCTGGTCCGCCGTCCGCAACGAGGTCTCCTGGGCCGCGGTCATCCTCTTCCTCGTCATCTTCTTCTGGACGCCGCCGCACTACTGGCCGCTGTCGATGAAGGTGGCCGACGACTACGCGCGCGTCGGGGTGCCGATGCTCCCCGTCGTCGCGGGCAACAAGGTCGTGGCGCGCCAGATCGTGCTCTACAGCTGGGTGATGGTCGGCGTCTCGCTGCTGCTGACCCCGCTGGGGTACACCGGCTGGTTCTACACCTCGGTCGCGCTGCTGGCCGGCGGCTGGTGGCTGTGGGAGGCGCACGCGCTGCACGCGCGGGCCAAGTCGGGCGTGACGGGCGCGAAGCTCAAGGAGATGCGCCTGTTCCACTGGTCGATCACCTATGTGTCGCTGCTGTTCGTGGCGGTGGCCGTGGATCCCTTCCTCCGTTGATTACTCGCCGGTAGCATGGCTTCCATGGGAGACACCGCAGACAGCGCGGCCGCCGCAGGCGCCGCGGACAAGAAGCAGGACCGTACGGCCGCGAAGCTGGCCAAGCAGATCGGCGCCTTCGCCAAGCAGCACGGCGGCGCCGAGGGCCAGCTCGCCCACATCGGCCAGGCCGGCACCCGCATCGTGCTCGTGGGCACGGACGGTGGCTGGGGCGACCTGGTGGCCCCGACCTTCGCGGTGGCGCAGCTCGCCGCGGAGAAGGCCGGGCTGACCCTCCACGAGGAGTTCGACGGGGAGTTCGCCGCGCGCGTGCGGACCGGCCCGTACGAGTGGTCCCGGATGGCGGGCATCCAGCTCGGCGGATCCGAGAACCCGGCGGCCTGACCGCCCCCGGACCGGCGTCCGGGGACCGGAGTGCGGGCTCGGTCAACAGCCCGAGCAACACCTCACACCCCGCTCACCCGTTAGGACGTGTGGAAGCGCCTTCCCCACGTCCGCAACGGGATGCCCGGATGATCGAAACGCCGCCCCTGGTGGACCAGTCCTGCCACGGGGTCCTCCGTACGGAGCTGGGCCTGGGCACCTTCGAGGCCCAGCTGATCCACTCGGCCGGCCCGCCCGCCGCGGGCACGACCTTCTTCGACACCCAGACCGGCTTCGCCGTCCGCCGGTGGTGTCCGCCGCTGCTGGGGCTGGAGCCGCACGCCGCCCCCGCCCGCTATCTGGCCAGGCGCCGCGAGCTGGGCCCGGCCGAGTCCGCGCGGCGGCTGCTGCGCGGGTCCGGGGTCGCCGCCTACCTGGTCGACACCGGTACGACCGGGACCGGGGACCTCACCGGCCCCAAGGACATGGCGCTCGCCGCCGACGCCGAGGCCTTCGAGACGGTCCGGCTGGAGTTACTGGCCGAACAGGTCGCCGACACCTCCGGGACGGTGGCCGCCTTCCTCGCCAATCTCGCCGAGGCCGTGCACCACGCCGCCGCCGGGGCCGCCGCCTTCTCCTGCGCCACGGGCCCCGCGGACGGCCCGCTCCTCGATCCCGATCCGCCCGGTCCGGGGGAGGTGCGCGGGGCGGCCGGACGGTGGCTGGCCGGGCGATCGCGCGGTGGGGCGCTACGGGACCCGGTACTCCTGCGGCACCTGCTCTGGAGCGCGGTGGCGTCCGGGCTGCCGCTCCAGCTGCACACGGGTACGGGGGATCCCTCGGCGCTGACCGGGTTCGTACGGGCCACGGCGGGGCCGGGCACGCGCCTGGTGCTGCTCGGCGGATATCCGCACCACCGGCACGCGGCGCGGCTCGCGGAGGCCTTCCCGCACGTCTACGCCGACGCGGGCGCGGGCCTCGGGCGGACGGGGGCGCGGGCCGCGGCGGTCCTGGCCGAGCTGCTGGAGCTCGCGCCGTTCGGGAAGCTGCTGTTCTCCAGCGGGGGACGCCGGCTGCCCGAACTGCACGCGGTGGGCGCCCTGGTGTTCCGGGAGGCACTGGCCCGGGTGCTGGGCGGCTGGGTCGCCGAGGGGTCCTGGTCCTGGCGGGACGCGAACCGGGTGGCGGCCATGGTCGCGGCGGGCAACGCCCGCCGCGTCTACCGGCTGGACCGGCCGTGAGGCCGGTCCGGGGGCCTGCGGCCCGGCCGGCTCAGACGGAGGAGAGCTGGGCGTCGCCCGGTGCGGGGATCCCCGCCTCGTCCGACGGCCGCTCGCGCAGGCTCAGGGTGAGCCGGAGCACCGCGATCCACACCAGGCAGGAGCCCAGCATGTGCACGGCGACGAGGACCTCGGGCACGTCGGTGAAGAACTGCACGTAGCCGATGCCGCCCTGGGCGAGCAGCACCAGAAGCAGGTCGCGGGCACGGGCCCGGGTGTCGACGGGGGCGTCGACGACGCGCAGCACCAGCCACATCGCGACGGCGAGCGCGCAGACCACCCAGGCGGCGATCGCGTGCACGTGCGCGGTCGCCTCCCAGTCGAACGGCATCCGCTTGATCTCGCTGCTGTCGCCGGCGTGCGGGCCGGAACCGGTGACCACCGTGCCCGCGGCGATCAGCACGAGGGTGGTGGTGATCAGCGCCCACGACAGCTTGCGGACCGGGCCGGGGACGCGCGGGCGGGGGGCGGTGTCGCCCTCGCCGACGCGCTGCCAGGTGACGGTCGTCACGGCGATCAGCGTGGTGGCGAGCAGGAAGTGCCCCGCCACGCTGTACGGGTTGAGGCCCGTCATGACGGTGATGCCGCCGAGCACGGCGTTGCACATCACGATGGCGAACTGGATCCAGCCGAGCTTCGTCAGCGAGCGGCGCCAGGGCTCGGCCGAGCGGGCCGCGACGATCACCCAGCCGACGGCGGCGCAGAGCACGTACGTCAGCATCCGGTTGCCGAATTCGACGGCGCCGTGGAAGCCCTGCTCCTGCGTCACGATCAGGCTGTCGTCGGTGCACTTGGGCCAGGTGTCGCAGCCGAGACCGGATCCGGTCAGCCGCACCGCGCCGCCGGTGACGACGATGGCCACGCTCATGAAGAGCGCGGCGAGCGCGGCCCGCCGGACGATCCGGGGTGACGGAGTCCAGCGGCTGGCGATGTATGCGAGGGGGTTCAACACGCCCCATATCGTAGGCGACCCCTTGTGCAAAGTTTCACGAGGGGGTGGGGGACGGTGCGTCGGGGCCGGCGAGCAGCCGGAACCGGGCTCCGGCGGGGTCGCCCTCCTCCTGCCACCACAGGAGGACGCGCCAATGCGCCGCGTCGCCCGGGTAGTCCGGCGAGCTCGTGAACCCGCGCACTAATTCGCCCGCTACGTCCTCCGCTGTCCGGTTCCTCACTTCTGTGGCGCTGTGCCAGGGATGGGGGAGTGCGTTCCACAGTCCCTCAGGGCCTCGGACGTCGAAGCGCCACACCGCGAGCCACGGCGTGACCTCCAGCATCGTGCGCACCTGTTCGGCGTCGAGGTGCAGCCGGGCCGCGATCTCGGGCTCCGCCACCGACCGGATGCGGGCGGCCACCACGGCCCGGGGCAGCAGCCGTTCGGGCAGCAGCCCCCGGGTGCGCAGGCCGACCAGTTCGTCGAAGGCCAGGTAGCGCAGACGCAGTTCCAGCTGGCGGCCGATGTGGTCGAGGGCCTCCTCGGCGGCCTCGGCCTGCTCCGCGCCGGGGTCCGCCAGGAGCAGCTGCCGGAAGTCGGACTCCGCGTCCACGGCCCAGGCCACCGCGTCCTCGGTGGAGCCCAGCTCGGCGAGGCGGTCCCCGAGGAACACCTTGGCCTGGGCGAGGCCGCGCCGGTTGACCGGATCGGCCTGGTCCAGTCCCGCCCACACCTCCACCGCGGTACGGGTCAGATCGCGGGCCCGCTCACCGGCGGCCCGCTCCATGGCGCTCGGGCCGTCGCCGGCGGCCGGACCCAGCGGGTGCCTGGGCAGCCGGTCCGCGTCGCTCAGCGGCCAGGCCAGCCACACCCCGTGGTTGATCAGCCCGCGGGCGTACCAGCGGGCGTACTCCGGGGTGTGCCGGGCGGCGCGTTCGGAGCTGCGCAGGCCCTCCTCGATGGTGGCGAGGGCGCCCGCGCGGTCCCCCGCGGCGAACCGCAGGGCGGCCCGGTCGGCGAGGCGCAGCCCGAGCAGGGCGGTGCACTCGGGGTCGTCCGGGAGCGTGCGCAGGGCGCCGATCAGCTCGTCCAGGAGCCCCTCGCGCGCCGTCGGATCCGTCCCCGCGGCCCCCGCCCGCACCCGCGCCCATTGGTCGTCCAGCCGAAGAACGGCCTCCCGCTGCACCATGTCCGCCCCCCGGCTTCATGTGTGGAGGCGCCCATCCTCCCGGCTGCGGCGCCGCGAGGGAAAGGGTTTCATTCCCAGCGGAAGAGCCGCGCGGCGGCGCCCAGACCGAGTACGGACCAGGCCGTCAGGACGGCCGCGTCACCCCACGGCAGCACGGCCCCGTTGCGGAGCACCTCGCGCAGCCCGTCGGACAGGGCCGAGATCGGCAGCAGTCCCAGGACGGACTGCGCCGCCTCGGGGAACTTGTCGAGGGGCACGATCACCCCGCCGCCGACCAGCAGCAGCAGGAAGACCAGGTTGGCGGCGGCCAGCGTGGCCTCGGCCTTGAGCGTGCCCGCCATCAGCAGGCCGAGCCCGGAGAAGGCGGCGGTGCCCAGCAGCACCAGCACGGCGACCGACAGCGGATCGCCCTGCGGGGACCAGCCCAGGGCGAGGGCGATCACCGTCAGCAGGGCGATCTGCAGCACCTCGGTGACCAGCACCGAGAGGGTCTTGGCGGCCATCAGCGCCCAGCGCGGCAGCGGGGAGGCCCCGAGTCGCTTGAGCACCCCGTAGCGGCGGTCGAAGCCGGTGGCGATGGCCTGGCCGGTGAAGGCGGTCGACATCACGGCGAGCGCCAGGATGCCGGGGGCGAGGAAGTCCACCGACTTCCCGGCGCCCGTGTCGACGATGTCGACGGCGGAGAACAGCACCAGGAGCAGCGCCGGGATGATCACGGTCAGGAGCAGCTGCTCGCCGTTGCGCAGCAGCATCCGCGTCTCCAGCGCCGTCTGGGCGAGGATCATGCGGGACACGGGCGCGGCCCCCGGGCGGGGGGCGAACGTACCGGCGCTCATGCGCGCAGCTCCTTACCGGTCAGTTCGAGGAAGACGTCTTCGAGGGTGTGCCGTTCCACCGCGAGGCTGTCCGGCATCACGCCGTTCTGCGCGCACCAGGAGGCGACGGTGGCCAGCAGCTGCGGGTCGACCTCGCCGGTCACCCGGTAGACGCCCGGGGCGACCTCGGCCGCCTGGGTGCCGTCGGGCAGGGCCTTCAGCAGCGAGGCGAGGTCCAGGGAGGGGCGGCCGGTGAAGCGCAGGGTGTTCTCGGCGCCGCCGCGGCACAGCTGCTCGGGGCTGCCGTGGGCGATGACCCGGCCCGCGTCCACGATGGCGACCTCGTCCGAGAGCTGCTCGGCCTCGTCCATGTGGTGGGTGGTGAGGACGACGGTGACCCCGTCGGCGCGCAGTTCCCGTACGAGGTCCCAGGTGGCGCGGCGGGCCTGCGGGTCGAGGCCGGCGGTGGGCTCGTCGAGGAAGACCAGCTCGGGGCGGCCCACGACGGCCATGGCCAGGGCGAGGCGCTGCTGCTGGCCGCCGGAGAGCCGTCGGTAGGGGGTGCGGCCGCAGCCGCCGAGTCCGAGGCGTTCCACCAGGGTGTCCGGATCGAGCGGGTCGGCGTACAGCTTGGCCATGTGGCGCAGCATCTCGACGGCGCGGGCCCCGGAGTACACGCCTCCGGACTGGAGCATCACGCCGATCCGCGGGCGCAGGGCCTCCGCCCGGGCGACCGGGTCGAGGCCGAGGACGCGGACGGTGCCGGCGTCGGGGCGGTGGTAGCCCTCGCAGGTCTCCACCGTGGTCGTCTTGCCCGCGCCGTTGGGACCGAGTACCGCGGTGACGGAGGCCCTGCGGACGGTGAGGTCCAGTCCGTCCACCGCGGTCTTGGCGCCGTACCGCTTCACCAGTCCGCGGATCTCCACGGCGGGGTCGTTGCTCATGGTGGGTGAGTCTACGGAGCCGCGGGGCGGGTCCCGGGTCCCGGGTCCTGAGGGCCGGTTTATTCGAACGCCCGGTCGCGGAATCGGCTTTTTTCAGTCCGGTGGTCCTGGGCGGCCCATCCGGTTTCGGTGATCTTTTATGGAACGCGGCGTTCGGGGCGCCAGGAGCGGCCGTGGGCGCATGAGTGCTGGTGGGGGCCGGGAATCCGGTGGGGCGGGGTGCTCGCAGGGTGAGTGGAATAAGTCCCTCCGAATAACTCTCCGTCGATAAATAAGGTAACCCTTAGTGATGGAGGCCACCAGGGGTGGCCTCCGTCACGGCTTGTCCGGGCTCGGTTAATTACGCAACAATGGCGTTGTGAAATACGGCGAACGGCAGAACGAGGCCCCCCAGGGGGAGCTCGCCACCGGGGAGCGGTCAACCCGCAACCGCGTGGCGCGCTCGATCCTGGACCACGGCCCGTCCACCGTCGCCGACCTCGCCCAGCGCCTCGGCCTCACCCAGGCCGCCGTCCGCCGCCACCTCGACACGCTCGTCGCCGACGACGTGGTCGAAGCCCGTGAGCAGCGCGTGTACGGAGCGCGGACCCGGGGTCGGCCCGCCAAGGTCTTCGCGCTCACCGACTGCGGCCGCGACGCCTTCGACCAGTCCTACGACAAGCTCGCCGCGGACGCCCTGCGCTGGATCGCGCAGTCCGTCGGCGGCGGCGAACAGGGCGAGGCGGCCGTCGCCGCCTTCGCCCGGTCGCGGATGGAATCGCAGGCGCAGGCCTACCGGGAAGCCGTCGAGGCGGCCGCCCCCGAGGGCCGCACGGAGGCCCTTGCCAAGGCGTTGACGCAGGACGGGTACGCTGCTACGGCGAAGAGCGCTCCCGGTCCGCACAGCGGTGAACAGCTCTGCCAGCACCACTGCCCGGTCGCCCACGTGGCCGAGCAGTTCCCGCAGCTCTGCGAGGCGGAGACCGAGGTCTTCTCGCGCCTGCTCGGGACGCACGTGCAGCGCCTCGCCACGATCGCCCATGGCGACGGAGTGTGCACGACGTTCATTCCGCGAAGCGCGGGCACCACACAGACCGACACATCAGTATCTGCAAGTACGGCCGGGAGGAACCCCGCATGACCACGGAGACCGCTCACCCTGAGCTCGATGGCCTGGGCACCTATGAATACGGCTGGGCCGACTCCGACGCGGCCGGTGCCGCTGCCAAGCGGGGTCTGTCCGAGGACGTCGTCCGCGACATCTCGGCGAAGAAGTCCGAGCCGGAGTGGATGCTGAACCTCCGCCTCAAGGGCCTCAAGCTCTTCGACAAGAAGCCCATGCCGATGTGGGGCTCCGACCTCTCGGGCATCGACTTCAACAACATCAAGTACTTCGTGCGCTCCACCGAGAAGCAGGCCGCTTCCTGGGAGGAACTGCCCGAGGACATCAAGAACACCTACGACAAGCTCGGCATCCCGGAGGCGGAGAAGCAGCGCCTCGTCGCCGGTGTCGCGGCCCAGTACGAGTCCGAGGTCGTCTACCACCAGATCCGCGAGGACCTGGAGGAGCAGGGCGTGATCTTCCTCGACACGGACACCGCGCTCAAGGAGCACCCGGAGCTCTTCCAGGAGTACTTCGGCACGGTCATCCCGGTCGGCGACAACAAGTTCGCCTCGCTGAACACCGCGGTGTGGTCCGGCGGCTCGTTCATCTACGTCCCCAAGGGTGTCCACGTGGACATCCCGCTCCAGGCCTACTTCCGTATCAACACGGAGAACATGGGCCAGTTCGAGCGGACGCTGATCATCGTCGACGAGGACGCCTACGTCCACTACGTCGAGGGCTGCACCGCCCCGATCTACTCCTCGGACTCGCTGCACAGCGCCGTCGTCGAGATCATCGTGAAGAAGGGCGGCCGCTGCCGCTACACGACGATCCAGAACTGGTCGAACAACGTCTACAACCTGGTCACCAAGCGCGCCGTGGCGTACGAGGGCGCGACCATGGAGTGGATCGACGGCAACATCGGCTCCAAGGTCACCATGAAGTACCCGGCCGTCTACCTGATGGGCGAGCACGCCAAGGGCGAGACCCTGTCCATCGCCTTCGCGGGCGAGGGCCAGCACCAGGACGCCGGCTCCAAGATGGTCCACATGGCGCCCAACACCTCCTCGAACATCGTCTCCAAGTCGGTGGCCCGTGGCGGTGGCCGCACCTCCTACCGCGGTCTGGTCGAGATCGGCGAGGGCGCAGCCGGCTCGAAGTCCAACGTCCTGTGCGACGCGCTGCTCGTGGACACCATCTCCCGCTCGGACACGTACCCGTACGTGGACGTCCGCGAGGACGACGTGACGATGGGCCACGAGGCCACCGTCTCCAAGGTCTCCGACGACCAGCTCTTCTACCTGATGCAGCGCGGCCTCACCGAGTTCGAGGCCATGGCCATGATCGTGCGCGGCTTCGTCGAGCCGATCGCGAAGGAGCTGCCCATGGAGTACGCGCTGGAGCTCAACCGGCTGATCGAGCTGCAGATGGAGGGCTCGGTCGGCTGACCCGCCGAACGCCCCCGTACCGCAGCACAGCGACGATTCTGTAGACGTAGGAAGAGAGCAACACGACAGCCATGGCTGAGGCTCAGAACATTCCGGCGGGCTCCACCACCGCCGGCGCGATCGCGGTGGCCGCAGAGTCCACCGTCGCCACCCGGATGAGTGCGCCCCCGTCCTTCGACGTGGCCGACTTCCCGGTTCCGCACGGCCGCGAGGAGGAGTGGCGCTTCACGCCGCTCGCCCGCCTCAAGGGCCTGCACGACGGCACCGCTGTCGCGGACGGCACCATGAAGGCCCAGATCGACGCGCCCGAGGGCGTCACGGTCGAGTCCGTGGAGCGCGGCGACGAGCGGATCGGCAAGGCCGGCACCCCCGTCGACCGCGTCGCCGCACAGGCCTTCTCGTCCTTCGCCAAGGCCACGGTCATCACCGTGCCCAAGGAGACCGTGCTCGGCGAGCCGATCCGGGTCGCCCTGCACGGCGAGGGCGGCACGACCTTCGGCCACACCGTCTTCGACGTGAAGCCCTTCGCCGAGGCGATCATCGTGATCGACCACACCGGCGACGGCGTGCGCGCCGCCAACGTGGACATCCTCGTCGGCGACGGCGCCAAGGTGACCTTCGTGTCCGTCCAGGACTGGGACGACACCGCCGTCCACACCTCGCAGCACAACGCCCTCGTCGGCCGCGACGCGAGCTTCAAGTCCGTGGTCGTCACCTTCGGCGGCGACCTGGTCCGCCTCCACCCGCGCGTCACCTACGCGGGCCCCGGCGGCGAGGCCGAGATGCTCGGCGTGTACTTCACGGACGCCGGCCAGCACCAGGAGCACCGCCTCCTCGTCACGCACGACGCCCCGCACTGCAAGTCGAACGTGGTCTACAAGGGCGCCCTCCAGGGCCAGGACGCCCACGCCGTCTGGATCGGTGACGTGCTCATCGAGAAGAGCGCCGAGGGCACCGACACGTACGAGATGAACCGCAACCTCGTCCTCACCGACGGCGCGCGGGTCGACTCCGTGCCGAACCTGGAGATCGAGACCGGCGAGATCGTCGGCGCCGGCCACGCCTCCGCCACCGGCCGCTTCGACGACGAGCAGCTCTTCTACCTGCAGGCCCGCGGCATCCCGGCCGACGAAGCCCGTCGCCTGGTCGTCCGCGGCTTCTTCGCCGAGCTCGTCCAGCAGATCGGTGTCGACGACATCGAGGAGCGCCTGATCTCCAAGATCGAGGCCGAGCTCCAGGGTTCCGTCTGATGAACTACGTCAAGGCCTGCGCGCTGAGCGAGCTGGAGGAGAACACCCCCAAGCGGGTGGAACTCGACGGCACGCCGGTGTCCATCATCTCCACCGACGGGGAGGTGTTCGCCATCAACGACATCTGCTCGCACGCGAACGTCTCGCTCTCGGAGGGCGAGGTCGAGGACTGCATGATCGAGTGCTGGCTGCACGGGTCGGCCTTCGACCTGCGCACCGGCAAGCCCTCCGGTCTGCCCGCGACGCGCCCCGTTCCCGTATACCCCGTAAAGATCGAAGGGGACGACGTGCTCGTCTCCCTCACCCAGGAGTCCTGAGGTATCCATGGCAACGCTTGAAATCCACGACCTGCACGTCTCCGTCGAGGCCGAGAACGGCGCCCGCGAGATCCTCAAGGGCGTCGACCTCACCGTCAAGCAGGGTGAGACGCACGCCATCATGGGTCCGAACGGCTCCGGCAAGTCCACCCTGGCGTACTCCCTGGCCGGTCACCCGAAGTACACCATCACCAGTGGCACCGTGACCCTCGACGGCGAGGACGTCCTGGAGATGTCCGTCGACGAGCGCGCCCGCGCCGGCGTCTTCCTCGCCATGCAGTACCCGGTCGAGGTCCCCGGCGTCTCGGTCTCCAACTTCCTGCGCACCTCCGCCACCGCCATCCGCGGCGAGGCCCCCAAGCTGCGCACCTGGGTGAAGGAGGTCAAGTCCGCCATGGAGCAGCTCCAGATGGACCCGGCCTTCGCCGAGCGCAACGTCAACGAGGGCTTCTCCGGCGGTGAGAAGAAGCGCCACGAGATCCTCCAGCTGGAGCTCCTCAAGCCGAAGATCGCGATCCTCGACGAGACCGACTCCGGTCTCGACGTCGACGCCCTGCGCCAGGTCTCCGAGGGCGTCAACCGCGTCCGCGCGACCGGCGAGGTCGGCACGCTGCTGATCACGCACTACACGCGGATCCTCCGCTACATCAAGCCCGACTTCGTCCACGTCTTCTCCGAGGGCCGCATCGCCGAGTCCGGTGGCGCCGAGCTCGCCGACAAGCTGGAGGCCGAAGGCTACGAGTCGTACAGCACGAAGGGTGGCGCGACCGCGTGACACAGTTGCCTGGCCTCCTCGACATCGAGGCGATCCGAAAGGACTTCCCCCTTCTGGATCGTGTGGTCCACGACGGGAAGAAGATCGTTTACCTGGACAACGCGGCGACCTCGCAGAAGCCGCGCCAGGTGCTCGACGCGCTGAACGAGTACTACGAGCAGCACAACGCCAACGTCCACCGTGGCGTGCACGTGCTCGCCGAGGAGGCCACGGCGCTGTACGAGGGCGCTCGCGACAAGGTCGCCGCCTTCATCAACGCGCCGAGCCGCGACGAGGTGATCTTCACCAAGAACGCCTCGGAGTCGCTCAACCTGGTCGCGAACATGCTCGGCTGGGCGGACGAGCCCTACCGGGTCGACCGCGACACCGAGATCGCCATCACGGAGATGGAGCACCACTCCAACATCGTGCCGTGGCAGCTGCTCTCGCAGCGCACCGGCGCGAAGCTGAAGTGGTTCGGCCTCACCGACGACGGCCGGCTCGACCTGTCCAACATCGAAGAGGTCATCACGGAGAAGACGAAGATCGTCTCCTTCACGCTGGTCTCCAACATCATGGGCACGGTCAACCCGGTCGAGGCGATCGTCCGGCGCGCCCAGGACGTCGGCGCGCTGGTGCTGATCGACGCCTCCCAGGCCGCTCCGCACATGCCGCTGGACGTGCAGGCGCTCGGCGCCGACTTCGTGGCCTTCACCGGCCACAAGATGTGCGGCCCGACCGGCATCGGCGTCCTGTGGGGCCGCCAGGAGCTGCTGGAGGACCTGCCTCCGTTCCTCGGCGGCGGCGAGATGATCGAGACCGTGTCGATGCACGCCTCGACCTACGCCCCGGCGCCGCACAAGTTCGAGGCCGGTACGCCCCCGATCGCCCAGGCCGTCGGTCTCGGTGCGGCCGTGGACTACCTGTCCGCCATCGGCATGGACAAGATCGCCGCGCACGAGCACGCGATCACCGAGTACGCGATCAAGCGCCTCGCCGAGGTGCCCGACCTGCGGATCATCGGCCCCACCACGGCCGAGGACCGCGGAGCCGCGATCTCCTTCGTACTCGGCGACATCCACCCGCACGACGTCGGCCAGGTCCTGGACGAGCAGGGCATCGCGGTCCGCGTGGGACACCACTGCGCGCGCCCCGTCTGCCTGCGCTACGGAATTCCGGCGACGACGCGAGCGTCTTTCTACCTGTACTCCTCTCCGGCCGATGTCGACGCGCTGATCGACGGGCTGGAGCACGTACGGAACTTCTTCGGCTGACGGACGAGGCGACGAGGACGCAGTGAAGCTGGATTCGATGTACCAGGAACTGATCCTGGACCACTACAAGCACCCGCACGGGCGTGGCCTGCGCGACGGCGACGCCGAGGTGCACCACGTCAACCCGACCTGCGGTGACGAGATCACGCTGCGCGTGAAGTACGACGGTGAGACGCTGACAGATGTCAGCTACGAGGGCCAGGGCTGCTCCATCAGCCAGGCCAGCGCCTCCGTACTGAACGAGCTGCTCGTGGGCAAGGAACTGGCCGAGGCGCAGAAGATCCAGGCCGTGTTCCTGGAGATGATGCAGTCCAAGGGCAAGATCGAGCCCGACGAGGCCATGGAGGAGGTGCTGGAGGACGCGGTCGCGTTCGTCGGCGTCTCGAAGTACCCGGCCCGTGTGAAGTGTGCTCTGCTGAGCTGGATGGCGTGGAAGGACGCGACGGCCCAGGCTCTGGGCGACGCGGAGAGGAAGACGGCATGACCGAGAATGCGACGCCCGAGGCGTCGACCAAGCCGGCCACCGAGGAGGAGGTCCGCGAGGCCCTCTACGACGTGGTCGACCCCGAGCTGGGCATCGACGTCGTCAACCTGGGCCTGATCTACGGCATCCACATCGACGACGCGAACATCGCCACCCTCGACATGACCCTGACCTCGGCGGCCTGCCCCCTGACGGACGTCATCGAGGACCAGGCGAAGTCGGCGACGGACGGCATCGTCAACGAACTCCGGATCAACTGGGTCTGGATGCCGCCGTGGGGCCCGGACAAGATCACGGACGACGGTCGTGAGCAGCTCCGCGCGCTCGGCTTCAACGTCTGATCGCCCCCGCTCGCACAGCAGGGCCCCCGGCACACGCGTGCCGGGGGCCCTCCTGTTTGCCCGCCGGCGGCCTTTCCGGATCCTTTCCCTGATCGACTCCCGGATCCGGACGGCTGTTCTCCGGGTGGACGGACGGCGTGCACCCCGTGTTGTCCACCGTCACCGAACCTGCTCGACGGCCGTCACGACGTGGCGCCGCATACGAGAGGACCCTCCGTGACCGTTCGTTTCGCCGCCGGGACCGCCGGCCTCGCCGCGCTGCTGATCGCCGGGCCGACCGCGCCCGCACAGGCCGTGACGTACGGGACGCCGACGATCGCACTGTCCGCGTCCTACCTCTCCGGGGCCGTCGGGGCGACCGGGGACCCGGTCGTGAACGTGACCGTCGGCCAGAGCGGGGCCGACGCCTCCGCGCTGACGGTCAGCGCCTCGGCGTCGAGCAAGGCCTCGGTCGCCGGGACCGGGGACGTCACCGTCACCGGCGCCGGTGCGGTGCGGCAGCTGGCCGTGACCGCGCGCGGCCGCGGCTACACCAACCTCACCGTCAAGGTCGCCGGACTGGGCGGCAAGAGCGCCACCAAGACGCTCTACTACGCCGCTTCGGCCGCCGTGCAGAACCCGGCGGACGCCCGCTACCTCACAGGCTCCGCGGACGCCTCGGCAGCCGTGGACGTGGGCGGCGGCTACGCGGTGGTCGCCGACGACGAGTCCAACGTGCTGCGCCTGTACGACCGTTCCCGTTCGGGCGCGCCGGTGAAGACCTGGGACTTCAGCTCCCAGCTCGGGGTCAGCAAGGAGGTGGACATCGAGGGGGCGACCCGGATCGGCAACACCATCTACTGGACCGGCTCGCTGGGCAACAACAAGGACGGCGAGTACAAGGCGCCCCGGAACACGGTGTTCACCACCACCGTGAGCGGCTCCGGCTCGGGCACGCAGCTGGCGTACGGGCGCTCGTACAAGAAGCTCCGCGACGACCTGGTCGCCTGGGACCAGGCCAACGGGAACAGGTACGGCTTCGCCGCGGGCACCGCGGACGGGGAGGCGCCCAAGCAGATCGACGGCTTCAACGTGGAGGGGCTGGAGTTCGCGCCGGGCTCGACGACCACCGCCTACCTGGGCTTCCGCGCCCCGCTGGCGCCGGCCGTGCCGGGCGGCAAGGCGCTGCTGGTGCCGGTCACCAACTTCGACCAGGTCCTGGCGAGCGGCGCCAAGGCGGTCTTCGGCGCGGGGGTCGAGCTGGACCTCGGCGGGCTGGCCGTGCGGGACATCCGCAAGAACGCGGCCGGGCAGTACCTGATCCTGGCCGGCTCCTGGGCCGCCGACGACAACTCCGACCCGTACGCGCTCTACCAGTGGGACGGCGTCGCGGGCCACGCCCCCGTCAAGCGGGCCGACCTGCCGACCACCGACCCCGGCGGCTGGGAGGCGATCGCCGAGGTCCCCGACCTGACGGCGGCGGGCGCCCGGGTGCAGCTGGTCACCGACAGCGGGTCCGCGGACCTGTACGGGGACGGCACCGAGGCCAAGGACCTCACGCACCCGGAGTGGAAGAAGGCGCGGGCGGCCTGGTTCACGCTGAACCCGTGATCAGCGGCTCCGCCGTAAGGGGCCCGGCGAGCTGCTCGCGGCGCAGCCGCCGGTCGGCGTAGAGCAGTCCGACGGCCAGTTGGGGGAAGGTCAGCAGCAGGGCGGGCGCGAGCAGGAGCCCGAAGGCGCCGAAGGACTGCTGGAGGGCGTACGAGGCGCCCAGCGCGAGCGCGCCCGCCGGAGCCGTCACGGCGAGGGTCCGCCACCAGGCGCCGCGCACCAGGCGGGCCGACCGGCGCAGGGCCGCCACGGGGCCGAGCCCCTCGTACCCGGCGGCCGTGGGCGCCAGGGCGAACAGCACGGACAGCCAGAGGGCGACCGGGGCCAGGGGGAGCAGCGCCGCCGGCGGCAGACCGGCGGCGAAACCGGCGGCGCCCGGTCCGGCGGCGGCGAGCAGGGCCAGCAGCCGGGCGCCGAGCACCGCCGGCGTCCGGGGCAGGGCGGCCCGCAGCAGCTCGCGCGCGGCGACGGGGCGGCCGAGCACGGCCGGCCGGAGCAGGGCCGCGGCCAGGGCGCCGGCCAGCGCCCAGCTGAAGAGCAGGAACAGGGCGGCGGCCGGGACGAGGACGTAGACGAAGGCCCGGCTGCCGGCGGTGCGGGTGAGGGAGGCGAGGGTGGCCGCCCCCGCGACCGCGGTGATCAGCAGCAGCCCGCCGAGCTGTCCGAGGAGCAGGGCGCCGAGCAGCCGGCCGCCGTAGCGGCGCAGCGCGGTCAGGGCGCCGCCGAGGATCTCCCGGGCGGCCAGCGGACGCAGGGGTACCACCCCTGGCCGGGGCGCGCGCGGGGGAAGCCAGCCGCCGCCCTGGTGGCTCCGATGCTGCGCCATGCGCGGCCCGCCCCTTCGTCGCCCGAGGAGGCGACAGGGTAGCGCCGCGGGCCGCAGGAGTCCCGGGTCGTGCGGCCCCCTCTTGTGCGTACAGGTGTACGCATCGATGTGTACCCTTGTACACATGCCCTACGTCCTGCTCGCCGCAGCCATTGCCGCCGAGGTCGCCGGCACCACCGCCATGAAGTACAGCGACGGCTTCACGAAGCTGTGGCCCTCGCTCGGCACCCTGCTGGGATACGCCATCGCCTTCACCCTGCTCGCGCAGACGCTGAAGTCCATGTCGGTCGGCACGGCCTACGCGATATGGGCCGGCGTCGGCACCGCCGCCATCGCCGCGATCGGCATGGTGTTCATGGGGGAGGCGGCCACCGCCGCGAAGATCGCCGGGATCGCCCTCGTGATCGGCGGTGTGGTCCTGCTGAACCTGGGCGGGGCGCACTGATGCCGCAGGGCGTGCGGCGCTACGACCCGGACCGGCGGCAGCGGATCATCGACGCCGCGATCCGCGTGGTGGGCGCCAAGGGCATCGCCGGGCTGAGCCACCGCAGCGCGGCTGCGGAGGCCGACGTACCGCTGGGCTCGACGACGTACCACTTCAAGACCCTGGACGACCTGCTGGTGGCGGCACTGCGCCAGGCCAACGAGGGCTTCGCCCGGGCGGTGGCGGACGCGCCGGTGCTCGCCGACCCGGACGCCGACCTCGCCGGGGCGCTGGCCCGCCTCCTGGGCGAGTTCCTGGCGGCGGACCGGGGCCGGGTGGAGCTGGAGTACGAGCTCTACCTCGCGGCCCTGCGCCGCCCGGCCCTGCGGCCGGTGGCCGCCGAGTGGTGCGAGGCCGCGTGCCGGGCGCTGACCCCGCGCACCGACCCGGTGACGGCGCGGGCGCTGGTCGCCGCGATGGACGGCATCAGCCTGCAGGTCCTGCTGACGGACGCCGAGTACGACGAGCCGTACGCCCGCGAAGTGCTGGCCCGCGTCCTGCGCCCGGCCTGATCGGCAAGACGCCCCTAGGTCGTGTCGCCCGCGGAGCGGACTGCCGTCAGGGCCGTCCGGACGCTCGCCTCGATGTCGCGGATCGGATAGATCACCTCGCGCACGGTGCGGTCGCGGTCCACGACCAGGGTCAGCCGCTTGATCCGGCTCACCCCCGCCGCGCGGAACGTCGGCAGGCGCAGCGCGGCCGTCAGGGCCAGGTCGGCGTCCGAGAGGAGGGGGAAGCGCAGCCGTTCCTGCTCCGCGAACTCCCGCTGCTCGTCGGGGCGCTGGGTCGAGACACCCTGCACGGTGGCCCCGGCCGCGGTGAACTCCGCGAGCTGGTCGCGGTACGTGCACGACTCGAACGTACAGCCCTTGGCGCCCGGGATCCCGGCCCAGCCGGGCGGGTAGGACTCGGCCCGGGCGTACGCGCCCGGGAAGAAGTACAGGACCGTGAACGGCGTGTCCGCCACCGGGTCGCCGAGCCCGCCGAAACGGTCCGGCAGCAGGAGCGGCGGCACCCGCGTGCCGTGCAGTGCGTGCACCCGTTCCGCCTCGCGCGATGCCTCGTCGGTCGTCGCCGTCATCTCTCCCTCTCCCAGGACCCAGGTGTCTCCCCAGTCCTGGAGGGCCACCAGGACCGGCAGCAGCCCCCGCCCGCGCGGGGTCAGCCGGTACTCGTGCCGCACCGGACGTTCCTGGTACGGCTCGCGCGACAGCACCCCGGCCTCCACGAGCAGCTTCAGCCGCTCCGCGAGCACCTTGCGGGACACCCCCAGCTCGCGCTGGAGCTCGTCGAAGCGGTGCAGGCCGCGCGCGGTGTCGCGCACGATCAGCAGCGTCCACCAGTCGCCCACCACGTCGAGGGCCTGGGCGATGGCGCAGTCCGCGTCGCCGAGGTGTGTGCGCTGGGCCATGGGAACTCCTTCGTCCGTTGACCCAAGGCTGTCATGCTGACATAGTCAGTTCCCAAAAGGAACTCACTAGGTCGAAGCGGGGGACACGGGTGTGCTGCAGGGGTTCAAGGACATACCGAGGGTCGTGTGGCTGCTGGCTGCGGGGGTGTTCGTCAACGCCGTCGTCAGCTTCACGTTCGTCTTCGTCTTCCTCTACCTGACCGGCCCGCGCGGCCTCGGCGCCGCCCAGGCCGGCCTCGTCACCGGGATCGGCGGCATCGGCCTGGTCGCGGGCAACTTCAGCGGTGGCTGGTACGGGGACCGCTTCGGCCACCGCCGGGTGCTGCTCGCCGCCGCCACCCTCGCCGGAGTGACCCTCGCGGCCCTCCCGCTGCTGCCCACGCCGCTCCTCTTCGCGGCCATGCCGCTGGCCCAGTACGCCTCCGGCGTGATCCGGGCCGCCAACTCCGCGCTGGTCGCGGTCACCGTCCCGGAGGGCAGCCGCCGCCAGGCCTTCGCCCTCGTGCGCTGCGTCTCCAACGGCGGGTTCACCCTCGGGCCGCCGCTGGGCGCCCTGGTCGCGACCGGGCTCTCCTACGACTGGCTCTTCGTCGCCGACGGCGTCGGCACCCTCGTCTTCGCCCTCTGGACCGCCCGCGTCGTCCCGGCGCGCGGCGCGTCCCGCAAGGCCTCCGCGGCCCCGGACGGGGGTCGGGGCCGCGGACTCGCCGCCGAACTGCGCTCCCGGCCGGCCCTGTTGGTGCTGCTCGGCGCGATCCTGGTGACCGACGTCGTCTACCGCCAGCAGTACTACACCTTCCCCGTCTTCCTCACCGACCACGGCATGGACCCGCGCGCCTTCGGGCTCGTCATCGCCCTCAACGGCGGCGTGATCCTGCTGCTGGAGCTGCCCGCCGCCGTCGCGCTGCGCGAGCGGCCGGCGCTGCCGGTGATCGCCGCGGGGCTGGTGCTGGTCGGGGCCGGGTACGGGGCGCTGCTGTTCGGGGCGGGGATCGCGAGCGCCGTGGTGATGATGGTCCTGCTGAGCCTCGGGGAGATCCTCTACAAGACCACCGCCACCGCCTACGTCGCCGACGAGGCGCCCGAGCACGCCGTCGGCCGGTTCCAGAGCCTGTACGCGGGCATCTCGGTCAGCGGGGTAGTCATCGGGCCGCCGCTGGGCGGTGCGCTGTACTCGGCCGCGCCCGGCCTGCTGTGGCCGCTGTGCGCCGGGCTCGCGGTGGCGGCGGGCGGGGCGGTGCTGTGGGCCTCGGCGCGGCAGCGGCGACACGCGCTCCGACCGGCACATGAGACCGGTTCGCAACCTCAGGCCGTCGCCGGTTAGGTTTCGGGCATGACTGCTACGCGTACCACCGGCGCCGTCGCCGCCGGACTTGCCACCCTCACCGCCGACGGCACCGTCCTCGACACCTGGTTCCCCGCCCCCGAGCTGGTCGCCGAGCCCGGCCCGGCCGGCACCGAGCGCCTCACCGCCGAGCAGGCCGTGGAGCTCCTCGGCGCCGCCGCGGCCAAGGCGATCCGCAACGACGCGGTCCGCGGCGTCGAGGTCGTAGCCGTCCGCACGGTCATCGCCTCCCTGGAGGACAAGCCGCTGGACGCGCACGACGCGTACCTGCGCCTGCACCTGCTCAGCCACCGCCTGGTCAAGCCGCACGGCCAGAACCTCGACGGTGTCTTCGGCCTGCTGGCCAACGTCGCCTGGACCTCGCTGGGCCCGGTCGCCGTCGACCAGGTCGAGACCGTCCGCCTCAACGCCCGCGCCGAGGGCCTGCACCTCCAGGTCACCTCGATCGACAAGTTCCCGCGGATGACGGACTACGTCGCCCCCAAGGGCGTGCGCATCGCCGACGCGGACCGCGTCCGCCTGGGTGCGCACCTCGCCGAGGGCACCACCGTCATGCACGAGGGCTTCGTCAACTTCAACGCCGGCACCCTCGGCACCTCCATGGTCGAGGGCCGCATCTCCGCGGGCGTCGTCGTCGGCGACGGCTCCGACATCGGCGGCGGCGCCTCCACGATGGGCACCCTCTCCGGCGGCGGCAAGCAGATCATCTCGATCGGCGAGCGCACCCTGGTCGGCGCCGAGGCGGGCGTGGGCATCGCCCTCGGCAACGAGTGCGTCGTCGAGGCCGGCCTCTACGTCACCGCCGGCACCCGCGTCACCCTGCCGGACGGCCAGGTCGTCAAGGCCCTGGAGCTCTCCGGCGCCGACAACATCCTCTTCCGCCGCAACTCGGTCACGGGCACCGTCGAGGCCCGCCCGTACAAGGCCAACTGGGGCGGCCTGAACGAGGTCCTGCACAGCCACAACTGACGGTCGTACACGTCACCGAGCGCCCTCCCGGACCCGCAGCGGTCCGGGAGGGCGCTCGGTCGTCGGGCAGCGGGCGGCGGCCCGGGGCGCTCGTGCCGGGGGCCCGCCGGCCGGGGGCCCGCCGGCCGGGGGTCTGCCGGCCTGGGGCCTGGTGGTCGGCCGTCAGCCGAGGCGGACGACGGCGTCCGGCTGCAGTCGCAGTTCCTGGACCTGGTAGCAGTCCGAGTGGACGGTGGCGATGACCGCGCCGCACGCGCAGACCAGGTTGGGGCCCCGTTCGCCGTCCATGCCGCAGCAGTACCCGCGGCGCAGCGCGGCGTCCGGGTGCGCCTCCAGGACGGTGCCGCCGCCGGGGTTGAGCGCGACGGTGCCGCTCGGGCCGGACTCGACCAGCAGGCCGGAGGGGCCGTCCAGTACGTACGGGGGACCGGAGGGCTCGGGGTCGACCGCGAAGGTCCCGGGCGCCATCCGCACGATCGGTCCGTCGGTGTGGCCGTTCACGTCCGTGGGTGACATCCGCGGCCGGTACCACTCGTCGTCCACGCCCGGGTCCGGCAAGGACCGCTCGGTGGGACGCTCAGTGGAGGGGGATCGTGCGGATCAGGCCGGCGAAGGCCTGCTCCTCCGCCTCGGTCAGCTGCACCGACTCCATCGGGTGCCCGGCGGAGCCGCGCTGCGCCGGGATCATCGGCAGCACCTCGGCGGCGACGGGCTCCGGCTGCCGGAAACGGCTGCCCCACAGCATGTGGCCCAGGCCGGCCACCCAGACGAGCGCTGCCACCAGCAGGACGGCGAGGCCGATTTCCTGGGCGGGGGAGATCGAGGGGAACACCAGGATCCTCCAGGGGGTGCGGGCGGTGCGAGCCCGGCCGGGACAAGATCGGGCGTGCAGACACTCAACACCACAACCGGTCGATTCGGTGGAGATGTGGCGAGCGTCACGCCAGGGCCGAAAGTCCTCATCTCGCCCGCGGGCCCGCCCTGCGGCCGGCCGCGATCGCGGCGAAGGCCAGGAGGCCAGGGGGCCGGGCCGGGACGGCGGCCTGGCCCCCTGCTGCTCCTGACCCCGGTGTTACGGGCGGAAGCGCAGCACCTGCGGGTCGTGGTCGCTGTTCTGGGCGGAGAACTCCGCGTTGATGTGCACGCTGTCGTACGTGAACTTCTTGATCGCCGGGCTGGTCAGGATCTGGTCCAGCACCTGCGCGTTGCCCTGGTAGACGTACGAGTACCGCTCGGCCTTCGGCAGCGACTTGATCGCCGGGTACAGCGCCCCGCCGTCCGCCAGCGCGTCCGTGGTCGCCGAGAACTCGAAGTCGTTGATGTCACCGAGGACGAGGACGTTGGCGTTCTTGTCCTCCGCCAGGATCTGCTTCACGAAGCCGTTCACGGCCTGCGCCTGGAGCAGCCGCTTGGCCTCCGAGGAGCGCAGCGGCGGCTGGTGGTGCGAGGTCAGGCCCTCGTCGCCGCCCTTGGAACCGAAGTGGTTGGCGATCACGAAGACCGTCTTGCCGCGGAAGACGAACTCGCCGGCGAGCGGCTTGCGGCTGTCGGCCCACGCCGGGTTCGCGGGGTCCACGCGGCCGGGGGAGTGGGTCAGGTGGGCCTTGCCGTTCTCCTTGACGACGCCGGTCGCCGTCACCGCGTCGCCCGGGGCGCGCTCGGTGAAGGAGACCCGCGCCGGGTTGAAGAGGAACACCTGGCGGATGTTGCCGCCGGGCTCGCCGCCGTCCTTCTTGTCCTCCGGGTTGACGGTCCGCCACTGGTAGGCCGGGCCGCCCGCCGCCGTGATGGCCGCGGTGAACTTCGTCAGCGTCTGCTCCGCCGAAACGGTGCCGTCGTTCTTGGCGCCGTTGTCGTCCTGGATCTCCTCCAGCGCGAGGACGTCGGGGGAGGCCAGGTTCTCGACGACCGCCTTCGCCAGCGCGTCGAACTTCTCCTGCGGGTCGGTCGGGTCGAGGTTCTCGACGTTGTACGTGGCCACCGCGAGCTCCTGCTCGGCCTGCGGCTTGGTCTTCTCGGGGGCGAGGGTGCCCGCCTTGACGGTGCCGAGGGTGCGCGCCACCAGCGTGTAGCCGCCGAACTGGTTGAAGTCCAGCGGGCCTTCCGTGGTGCCGGTCAGCTTGTCGCCGACGTTGGCCACCGGGAAGGGCTGCTGCGCGACGGGCGCGAGCTGCTGGACCTGCAGGCGGCCGGTGTTCTGGGACTCGTAGGAGCCGTAGACGGTGCCGCCGCGCTTGGCGGTGTTCTCCCAGCCCTTGACCGTGACCCACAGCTCCGAGTACGGGTCGGTGGCACCGACCACGCGCGAGGTGCCGATGCGGACGTTCATGCCCTCGAGGGACTCGTAGAAGTCCAGGGCGTAGCGGGAGGGGTCCAGGGCCAGGCCGTTGATGCTGCCGCCGGCGGCCGGGGCGCCGGCCGGGGTGTACTCGGCGGGCACCGTGTACTCGTTGATCGCGGAGGCCTCGGGAAGCGCGTTGCCGGAGGAGACCACGGTCACCGTCGGCTTGGAGATCTGGGTCACCGACTGGTTGCCGGAGTTCACACCACCGGGGATGTACTCGCCGACCGTGCCGGAGACCTTGACCGCGTCGCCGACGGCGACGGTCGGCACCGAGTTGGTGAAGACGAAGACGCCCTCGCTCGTGGCGGCGTTGTCGTCGGCGTCGGGGTCCTGGATCCAGAAACCGCGCGAACCGTACGTCCGCACGCCCGTCACGATGCCCTCGACGTCGGAGACCTGCTTGCCGTTGAGCGGGGATATCCGGGTGGTGCCCTGGATGTCGTGGATGCGTACCGGATCGGCGGACGCCGCGCCCTCGGCCGCGTCGGCGGAGCCCGCGAGGAGGCCGGTGGCCAGCGCGGTGGCGACGAGGGCCGCGACGGCGGCGGAGCGGGGATGCGAGGAGCGCATGGTCAGGAAACTCCGGTGTGGGAGAGGGGTAGGGAGAGGCTGCGAACAGCGAGATCTGCGGGGGGTTGGTCAGCCCCCAAACGTCTACGCGCGTCAATTTCCTGTGTCGCCAGCAAAGTTGTCAAGCCCTCCAGGGGAGACGGCAGCTGACTGTGGGATGAACCAAAGGCGATGGCCCGTCGGAGGCGCCCGATATGCGTCTACGCTGGGTCGCCGTACGACGGCCACGGCTGTCATCTGCGCCACATCCGCCATGCCCGCGCTGCCCCGTCATGTCGGCCATGTCGCCGGTTTTCGGGCGCGTATGACGGTCCGGCCGCCCGGCCGGACCGTCACGGCCCGCCCGTCACCACCGCGTCCGCGAGGAGAGCCGCCCCATGTCCGCTGAGTCGCACCCCACACTGCCGCCGGTACGGCTGCACTCCGATGCGGAGCTGGCACGCGACGCCCTCGGCGCCCCGCTGTTCGCGCGCGCCGTACGGCTGGCCCGCTGGGCCGGGCCCGCAACCCGCGTCGGCGTCGGCGGTGAACTGGCCGCCGAGCAGCTGCCCGGAGCCGCCGCCCACCTCGGCCTCGACGCCGACGACGAGGACGCCCCCGGGTACGCGAGCCAGGCCTGGCGGGTGGCCGTGGACACCGGGCTGGTGGACGTGACCGAGCCGGAGGAGGACGCGGCCGGGGGCGCCGGGGGCGCCGGGGGCGCCCGGGGCGACGCCGGGGCCGGCGAGGAGCCGTACGGCACGGCCGCGCCCGGCGAGGACCTGGCGCTGGTGACCGGCGGTACGCCCGGCGACGTGCTCGACCTGTGGCGGGCGGCCCTGGAGACGGTGCTCGCCGACGCCGCGGTGCCCGACCTGGAGGACCTGGTCGACGCGCTGGACGCGGGCGGGGAGATCGAATTCGACCGGCTGGACTGGAACCCGGGCCGCGAGGCGGACGTGCTCGACGCGGTCCTCGCCAACCTCTACCTGCTCACCGTCTCCGGAACCGGCGGTGCGGACCGGCCTATTCCGCTTCCGGTGCTGGCCGCCTCGATGGTCGCGCCCGACGGAATGGGCGAACCCAGCGACGCCGTGCTGGAGCAGGTCTCGGACGCGATGATGCGCCTCGACGACCAGTTCCGGCAGCTGGAGCCGATCGGACTGGTGGAGTTCCGGCCCGTCGACGAGGAGCTCATGACGCAGGCCGACGAGGAAGGCCCGCGCGGCGGGCGCGAGGACGACGAGGACGTCTCCCGCTACGGCATGGTCCGCCTGACCCCGCTCGGCCTCTACGGCATCCGCGCCCGGATGCAGGAAGCCGGAGTCGAGGCCCCCGCGGTCGGCGAACTGGCCGGCAAGGGCGCCGACGCACTCCTCGACGTCGTCGCCTCCTACCCGGAGCACGCCGCGCAGGCCGAGATCGAGCAGTGGATGGCGGGCCGCGACCTGCTCGCCGCCGTCGCCGAACTGCTCGCCGCCGCCCGCGGGGACGACGAGGGCGGCCCGCTGCGGCGGCTGCGCTGCCAGCAGGCCCTCGCGCTGGCCGGGCCGGAGGCCGAGCCGGCCGTCCGCTCGGTGCTGGACGAGGCGGAGCTCGGCGGGCTCGCCCGGGTCTGGCTGGCGGAGCACGGGGTGGCCGACGTACCGCCGCCCGCCCCGGAGATGGTGTTCTGGCTGACCGTCGACACGATCGCGGCGCAGCTCGCCGCGGACGGCGAGACCGAGGAGCTGCCCCTCCTGATGGAGACCCTGACCGCGCATCACACGGGGTTCTTCGACCAGGTGTGGCGCGTCGAGCACCCCTCGACGGTCCAGGTCCTGGAGGCGATGGGCCGGCTGCACCCGGACCGGAAGACGGCGAAGGAGGCCCGTAAGGCCGCCTTCAAGGCGCGCTCCCGCAGGCCCTGAGCCGGGCGGCCCGGGAGCTGGCGACATTGCGCCGTTCCTGGGCCGGAGTTGGCCATTGACGCCGACCGGCAAGGGGTCGGTTCCTCTTCGTGGGTAATTCAGCCGCCGTTCACGTGCGGGCGGGAGCGTGTGCGCCGACGACGGCGTGTGCGCCGACGACCGCGCGCGTGCCGACGACCGCACGACAGGCGAACCACTCCCCACCCCAGGAGACCCGATGCCGCTCAGCCGCAGAGACTTCACCGCCCGTACCGTCATCGCCGGCGCGGGAGTCGCGCTCACCGGGACGGTCGGCGCCCTCGCCACCGCTCCGGGCGCGCTCGCGGCCGAGGACGGCACGGGCCGCGACGAAAACGGGCGGCCCTGCGAGCCCGGCTACGGCCCGCTCGTCCCCGACCCGGCCGGCATCCTCGCGCTCCCCGCCGGCTTCCGGTACCGCGTGATCACGCACAGCGGCGTCACCACGCTGGAGTCCGGCGAGACCACCCCGTCCAACCACGACGGGACCGCTGCCTTCGAGGGCCACCGCGGCGTCACCCTCCTCGTCAACAACCACGAACTCAAGGGCAAGCGGGAGAACTGGGCCCGCCCCGTCCCGCTCACTGAGGGCCTCGTCTACGACCCGGCCGCGGCCGGCGGATGCACGGTCGTCGAGGTCCGGCGCGGCGGCGAGGTCGCCGAATGGGTGGGCATCGCCGGTACGTCGACCAACTGCGCGGGCGGCGCCACCCCCTGGGACACCTGGCTGACCTGCGAGGAGAACTCCGACCTCGCCGGCAAGAACGGCATGACCAAGGACCACGGCTACGTCTTCGAGGTCGACCCGCACGACCGCCGCGCCAACCGCGACCCGCGCCCGGTCAAGGCCTTCGGCCGCTACGACCACGAGGCCGTGGTCATCGACCCGCGGCAGGGCCACGCGTACCTGACCGAGGACGCCTCCGGCCCCAACGGGCTGCTCTACCGCTGGACCCCGCCCCGCGGCTTCCGGCACGGGCGCGGCAGGCTCCGTACGCTCGCCGCCGACGCGGGCGTGCTCCAGGCCGCCAAGTGCACCGACAGTTCGGGCCGGTTCGTCGACGACCTCTCGCGCGCCACGAGGATCGGCACCGTCTACGGCGTCGACTGGGTGGACGTGCCGGACCGCGACGCGCGGACCGTGCCGACGCGCAAGCAGTTCGCGGACAACGCGGTGACGCGTGGCCGCAAGCTGGAGGGCATGTGGTGGGCCGACGGGGGCGCGTACTTCGTGTCCTCCTACGCCCGTGAGGAGAGCCCGGGCGCCGCGCACGACGGCCAGGTCTGGTTCTACGACCCCAAGCGGCGCACGATCAGGCTGACCGTCCTCATCGGCGTCAACGCGGACCCGTCGGTGGACGGCGGCTACGACGGCCCCGACAACATCACCGTGTCGCCGTACGGGGGCCTGGTCATCGCGGAGGACGGCTCGGGGCTGCAGCACCTGTTCGGCGCGACCGAATCGGGCCGCACCTACCCGCTGGCGCGCAACGAGCTGAACATCGGGACGCCGGAGGAGCCCGAATACTCGGAGTTCACCGGTGTCTGCTTCTCGCCGGACGGACGGACCCTGTACGCGAACATCCAGGATCCTGGGATCATGCTGGCCATCACCGGGCCGTGGCGGCGCGCACACTGACGCCCCGCCCGGCCGGGATCGCGGGCCTCACTGGGCCGGGGAAACCTCCGTGCGGGAGGCCTCGGCCCACTCGGCGAGCAGGAACTCATACGCCTCGGAAGGCCACTCGCCGTCCACCCGGGTCTCCACGAGGTGCCGTATCGCCTCGTTCGCCTCGGCGGCGGACGGGCGGGCGGGCCCCGCGGGCGTGAGTGTCTCGTGCATGCTTCCAAGGCTACGGGCGGGCACTGACAGCCACCCACGGATTACGCGTGGCATCCATCACCCGCGGTCCGGTCCGGTGGCCGCCCGTGCCCGCCCACCTGCTCAGAGTGCCTGGGCGGCGGGCTTGACCATGCCGCGCACTGTGCGCGACTTCACAAACTCGCCCATGGCCGTCATCTCCCACTCGCCGGAGAACTGGCGGATCAGCTTCGCCATCATCACGCCCGTCTGCGGCTCGGCGCCGGTGAGGTCGAACCGCACCAGCTCCTCGCCGCTCGCCGCGTCGATCAGGCGGCAGTAGGCCTTGGCCACCTCGGTGAACTTCTGCCCGGAGAACGAGTTGACCGTGAAGACCAGGCCGGTGGCGTCGGCGGGAAGCCGGCCGAGGTCGACGACGATCACCTCGTCGTCGCCCGCGCCCTCACCCGTGAGGTTGTCCCCGGAGTGCTTGACGGCGCCGTTCAGGATGGACAGCTTGCCGAAGTAGCAGCTGTCGATGTGGTTGCGCTGGGGGCCGTACGCGATGACGGACGCGTCGAGGTCGATGTCGCGGCCGCCGAAGGCGGGCTCCCAGCCCAGGCCCATCTTGACCTGGGAGAGCAGCGGGCGGCCGCCCTTGACCAGCGAGACGGTCTGGTTCTTCTGGAGGCTGACCCGGCCCTTGTCCAGATTGATCTTCCCGGTGGCGGGCGGGGCGGCCGGCGCGGCCGGGGGCGCGGCGGGCACGGGAGCGGGGGCCGGGGTGACCGGGGCGGGGGTGCCGGCGCCGGCGGTGAGCCAGGGGGAGGGCTGGTGGGTGACCGGCGGGGCGGGCGGAGCAGGGGGCGCCGCGGGCGCGGGCGGGGTGACGGCGGCCGCGGGAGCCGGCTCCTCGTCCACGCTGACGCCGAAGTCGGTGGCGATGCCCGCGAGGCCGTTCGCGTACCCCTGGCCGACCGCCCGGACCTTCCACGCGCCGCCGCGCAGATAGATCTCCACGACGACCAGCGCGGTCTCGGTGGCCAGCTGCGGCGGGGTGAACGAGGCGATCACCGCGCCGCCGTCGGCGTTGCGCACGGTGGCGGTGGGCTCGATGCCCTGGAACGTCTGCCCGGCGGCGTCCGGGCTGGCCGTGACCACGATCCGCTCGATGCCCGGGGGCACCGCGGAGGTGTCCACGGTGACCGAGTCCGGCGCCGCGCCCCCACCGGACCGGTAGGTGACACCGGGCCCGGAGGGCTGGTTGAAGAAGATGAAATCGGCGTCCGAGCGCACCTTGCCGTCCGCCGTGAGGAGCAGGGCGGACACGTCGAGCCGCACCGGCGCAGCCACGTCGACCGTCACACGGACGGCATTGAGCGGCAGGTTGGATCCAGGGGTCATAGCGGTCATGCCCGGAGAACGACCGGAGGTGCTTTGCCGTTCCCTTACCCTCGCGATATTTCCGTTCCGCTTACGGACCCCTGGCGGCCTGCCGGGTGTCAGGGGCGGCGGTCGGGACGGAAGACCGCCGCCGCGCCCCAGGCCGTCACACCGATGGTGAACCAGTCGTCCGCCATGTCCGACCCCAGGAGGAACGCGACGAGGCCGAAGAGGAAGGCGAGCAGGCCGCACACGCCGAGCGCGACGCCGAGCGCCGGGCGGACGGTGCGCGCCGTCCGGCGGCGCAGGACGCGGCGCCGGGCACGGCTCAGGCGGCGCTTGAGCCGGCGGACCTCGGTCTTCTGCTGTTCGACCTCACCCTTGCGGCGGAGCAGCTCGTGCTCGGCCGCGGCGAGCAGGTCCTCCAGGGTGTGGCCCAGGATCGCGGGGGTGTTCGGGTGTTGCGAGGCGTGCCGATCGGGCATGCTGCCCATGGGATGTCCTTTCACAGGGGTGTCCGTCGGCCCGCTGCTCTCGGTTCCTACGCCTGGTGAGCAGCGGGCTTCATGGTGTGCGGGTGGTTACTGGAGCCGTACGGCGCAGACCGCGGTGAGGGCGGCGGCGCCGATCGCCACCCAGAGCCGGGCCGCGAGCGGCCAGCGGGGGAGGGCCGTCCAGATGTGGCCGGGAGGAATCAGCTGCCAGCCTCCGTCGGCCCGTGTGCGGCGGCCGAGACCGCGGCGTCCGCGCCAGAGCCGCCCTTCGGCCTTGTCGGCCGCGGCTTCCTCCCGCTGCGCGAGACGCCGGGCGACCTCGGCGTAGACGTGATCGAGCTCCGCTTCGACGTCCCGGACGCCGAGCCTCGTACGGGCCCAGGCGTGCAACGCCCGGACGTGTCGGCTGAACCAATCTTCGAGGCTGAGGTTTTCGTCCTCGTTCGCAGTGTGCATTCTGTCTCCAACTTGGCTCTCACTGGCCGGGGAGCGGGCGGGGTCGTCGCTGTGGTTGCAGCCGTACGACGACCCCGCGCGCGAACGTGCGGTGCTATCGCGGTTCTTCATGACTTCCGATGTGGCCGGTCTTCTCATGGAAGGGGCGGAGGGCCTCCTTCAAGCCGGGGAACTTCTTCCTGGCGCGCTCGAGGGCCGTGCGCACCGTCCGCCGCGACACTCCGAGACGTTCGGCGATCTTCTCGTCGCTGAGCGAGGCCCCCTCCTCGCTGTAGCGCATCTCGAGGATCATGAGCTGGCGGCCCTTGAAGTTCTTGCGGAAGACGTTCCAGAACTCGCTGAGTTCCTCCGGCGCGAACTGGAGGCCGTCCTGGTCGTGGGCCTCGGTTTCCGGCGGTTCGCCGTCGAGGTCGTCGGCGTCGTCGTGGTCGTCCGGGTGGACGAGGTGGTCGAAGTGGGTCGTCGGATACGCGTTCCTGCGGTATTGGTTCTCCTTCCGCTTCAGGACCTTGATCTGGTGGAAGATCTCGTCGGTGAGAAGCGCCGTCACCTCCTCGAGGCCGGGCGTTTCGTCGGCCTGGTCGAGCTCCACGAGCACGCAGACGGACGCCTCGTTCATGACCAGGGTCTTGCTGTCGTCCGGGAGGGCGCGGAAGAGAGCGCTGGCGAATGCCCTCGACTCGGCGGCCCTGTACGCCTCGCGAAAGGTCTCGCGCGGCGGAGGTCCGCCTCGCTGGGCAGGAATCTCGGTCACCAGTTGCCTCCACGCACTTGCCGACTCGGGGGGTGGGGCCGCCCTGCGGTGGCCCCACCCTTGCGAAAAATGGCGGCAAAGTTGCCCAAGGCATGCTTTTTGGCGGGGTGTTGACGTGGAGGAGCGCGTGCCTGTCGTGATCGGGAACGCTTATGACGGCCTGCGCTCCCGCCGCGCCCCCATACGGAAGCGGCCGCCGTCCTGGGGTCAGGGCGACGGCCGCTCGGGTCGTGCGGTGGCGCTGGTGAGGGGATCGGGCGTGATGGAGCGTCCCGGCGCGGTGGAGTGCTCCGCCGCGGTGGAGCGCTCCGCTCAGTCGCCGGTCACGCGGCGGGGGAGGTTCAGGGGGTTGGCGTCGCGGAGTTCGGCCGGGAGCAGGGCGTCCGGGACCGACTGGTAGGCCACCGGCCGCAGCCAGCGCTCGATTGCCGTGCCGCCCACCGAGGTGGAGTGCGAGGTCGCGGCCGGGTACGGGCCGCCGTGGTGCTGGGCCGGGGCCACCGCGACCCCGGTCGGCCAGCCGTTGACCACGATCCGCCCCGCCAGCCCGGTGACCTGCCCGATCAGCTCGGCGGCCGGGCCCGGCGCGCCCTCGGTCTCGGCGGCGGACAGCTGGAGGGTGGCGCTCAGGTTCCCGCCGAGCCGCCCGAGGACCGCGCCCGCCTCGCCCTGGCCGGCGTACCGGACGACGACGGTGACCGGACCGAAGCACTCCTCCAGGAGGACGTCGTGTCCGTCGCCGCCGAGGAGGTCCTCCGCCCGCACGGTCAGATAGCCCGCACCCACCGTGTGGTCGCCACCGGAGCCCGGGGTGACGGGGGCCTCGACGCCGGGCAGTGCGGCCCGCTCGCGCACCCCGGAGACGAAGTTCTCCCGCATCCGGTGGTCGAGCAGCACTCCGGGCTCGGTCTCGCCGAGCGCCTTGGTCAGCTCGCCCGTGAGCCGGTCGCCGTCCGCGCCGTCGGGCACCAGGACCAGGCCGGGCTTCACGCAGAACTGGCCGACCCCGAGGGTGACCGAGGCCGCGAGGCCGGCGCCGATCTCCTCGGCGCGCTCGGCGGCCGCGGCCGGGGTGACCACGACGGGGTTGAGGGAGCCCAGTTCGCCGTGGAAGGGGATGGGCACGGGCCGGGCGGCGGCGGCGTCGAACAGCGCCCGCCCGCCCCGGATGGAACCGGTGAATCCGGCGGCGGCGACCAGCGGGTGGCGGATCAGCTCCAGGCCGGCGTCGAACCCGTGGACCAAGGCCACCACTTCGGGCGGGAGCCCGTTCGCGACGGCCGCCCGGCGCAGCAGCGAGACGCAGAGCTCGGAGGTGGCGGGGTGGTCGGGGTGCGCCTTGACCACCACCGGGCAGCCCGCGGCCAGCGCGCTCGCGGTGTCCCCGCCGGGGACGGAGAAGGCGAGCGGGAAGTTGGAGGCGGCGTATACCGCGACCACGCCGAGCGGGACCTTGTAGCGGCGCAGCTCGGGGCGCGGCGGGCTGAGGGACGGATCGGCGCGGTCGATCCGGACGTCGAGGTAGGACCCCTCGTCGACGGCGTCGGCGAAGGCGCGCAGCTGGCCGGTGGTGCGGGCCAGTTCGCCGGTGAGCCGGCCCGGGCCGAGGGCGGTCTCGGCGTCGGCGGCCTCGATGACGTGGGCTGCGGCCTCGTCGAGCAGTGCGGCGGCGGTGCGCAGGAAGGCGGCGCGGACGGCGGCGTCCGCGAGCTGGCCGCGGGCGGCATGGGCGGCCCGTACGGCTTCGTCCACCTCGCGGGATGTGGCCTCCACCGCAACCTGCTCGCGCTGCTTCCCGGTGCGGGGGTCCACACTCCAGACTGGTGTCGTTGTCATGGCCCACTGCCTCCTGGATCGTTCAGTATTCTGAACGCGGTTCCGGTGGATGAATGATCACATCTGCTGTGGACTCTATTTCCGGGGTCCTCCGCGTGACAAGAGGCGACCAGAGGGGAAGCGGGCGTATGACGACGACCGAGTCGGGGATTCCGGTTGCGGCGGCGCCGGTCAAATCGGCGGTCCGGACCGTCCTGCTGCTGGAGCACTTCGCGGCCCGGCCGGGGCTGCACAGCCTGGCCGACATCCAGAGCGACCTCTCCCTGCCCAAGTCCAGCCTCTACATGCTGCTGCGCACGCTGGTGAACCTGGGGTGGGTGGAGACGGACGCGACGGGCACGCGCTACGGCATCGGCGTACGGGCCCTGCTGGTCGGCAGCTCGTACATCGACGGCGACGAGGTGGTCGCCGCGGCCCGGCCCACCCTGGACCGGCTCTCCGACGACACGACGGAGACCATCCACCTGGCGCGGCTCGACGGAACGAGCGTGGTGTACCTCGCCACCCGGCAGTCCCAGCACTACCTGCGGCCCTTCACCCGGGTCGGGCGGCGGCTGCCCGTGCACTCGACGGCGCTCGGCAAGGCGCTGCTCGCCACGCACTCGGACGCGGAGGTACGGGCGTTGCTGCCGCGGCGGCTGGAGGCGGTCACCGAGCACACCATCACCGACCGGGAGCAGCTCATCGAGGAGCTGGAGCTGGTGCGGGAGCAGGGGTACGCGGTGGACCGGGAGGAGAACACGCTCGGGCTGCGCTGCTTCGGGGTGGCCGTGCCGTACCGGACGCCGGCCCGGGACGCGGTGAGCTGCTCGGTGCCGGTGGCCCGGCTGACGCCGGGGCACGAGCAGGTCATCAAGGCGGCGCTGTTCGAGGCGCGCGACCGGCTGTCTGTGGTGACGCGCCGCATGTGACACCCGGGGCCGGTCGTTCCTCCCCCGCGTGGGGGAGGCGGTTCCCCTTTGCGGGGGAGGTGGCGGGCCGCCGGACACGGGACCGTTGGGACATGACCACACGAGCCGTTCACGCGACGCACGTACCGCAGCCCTCCGACCCGTCGCCGGGGGCCGGGAGGCACATCCTCTCGGCGGTGGCCCTGGCTGCCACGGTGCCGTATCTGGCGCTCAAAGCCGCCTGGCTGTCCGGCAGCCGGATCGGGATACCGGACGGCAGCGTGCTGCTGGAGGCCGGAGCGTTCCTCACGGTGGCCAATGCCGTCACGCTGGCCATGGACGCGTGCGTGATCCTGCTCGTCCTGGTGCTCACCAGACCCTGGGGGCTGAGAACGCCCGCCTGGATACTGACCGTTCCGGTGTTCACGGCCACGGGCCTGCTGACCCCGATCCTCCTCGCCTTCCCGGGCCAGCTGCTCGTACGGGCCCTGGGCTTCGGGACCGGCCCGGAGGCGGCGGCCGGGCGGGCGCCCTTCCTGGACGACTGGGTCTTCATCGTCGTGTACACGGGATTCACCGTCCAAGGACTCGCCCTGGCCGCACTGTTCGTGCCCTATGCGCGCAAGCGCTGGGGCCGGCGGTGGCAGGGCGTGCTGGGAGAGCGGCTGCCGTCGCCCACGGGGGTGGTGGCGGCAGCCGCGGCATCGGGCGCGCTGGTCCTGGCCGCGATGTTTCTCTACTGGGCCTTCGGCGGCACCGCCGGGCTGAGCGCCGAGCGGGTGGGGGCGCACTCGGCGGAGAGCGCCGTGGGCTCCGTGGCCCACGCGGTGTGCGCGCTCGCCGCAGGAGCGGGAGCTGTGTTCCTGGCCCGCGGCGGGGCGCTCGGTGCGAGGTGGCCGCTCCGGCTCACCTGGGTCGGCGCCGCCGCGACCCTGGCCTGGGGGAGCTGGATGCTGATCGCCTCGCTGGGGCCGCAGCTGGACGGCGGTGAAGGAACCTCCGGCATCACCCAGTTGATCTACGCTGGCCAGATGGTCACCGGATCGCTCGCCGCCGCCGTACTCATCCGGTTCCTCATATCCCGACGCGAGAGCTGATGCGCGACGGCCTGGGGTGGGTGCTGGGAGCGCGCGCCCGGCTGCGATGGGTCCACCAGATCCTCGGCGGAGCCCTGCTGATGCCGTACTTCCTCCTGGCCTCGGTGGGGGTCGGCTCGGCGGCCGGCGGAGCCAACGCCCTGTCCTCCCTCCCCCTGTCCCTCGCCGCCTACGCCGCGGCCCTGCCGCTGGCCGCCGGCACCGGGGTCTACGGGCTGGTCCGGCCGCTGTCGGTGACTGCCGTCCGGGCCATGTGCGGGGTGCCGGGGGAGCGCCTCGCCGAAGGGCCCGCGCGGTCCTGGGCGGCGCGGGGGCGGGCCTCGGCCTGGTGGACCCTGCACCTGGGCGTCGGAGCGCTCGTCAGCGGGATGACCCTGGCGGTGCCGCCCATGGCCGTGGTACTGATCGTTCTGCCGTTCGTGAACGGACTGCGTGAAGTCCGGCTGGGCTTCGGGTGGTTCAACACGGGCGTCGAAACGTACACGGCCCCCCTCCTCGGGATCGGTCTGCTGGCCGCACTCACCCTGTGCGCGGCCGGGGCCGGGGCGCTGCTGGCCCGGCTGGCGCCCGTACTGCTCGGGCCCACGGCGGCGGACCGGCTCGCGGCGGCCGAGGAGCGGGCGGCCGACCTGGCCGTGCGCAACCGGCTGGCCCGGGAGCTGCACGACGCGGTCGGGCACGCTCTCAGCGCCGTCACCCTCCAGGCGGCCGCCGCCCGGCGGATGCTGGAGCGCGACCCCGACTTCGTACGGGAGGCGCTCACCGCGATCGAGGACACCACCCGCCGGACGGTGGGCGAACTGGACGCCGTCCTGGGCCTGCTGCGCGAGGGGGACCCGGTCCGGCCGGACGGCGCCACCGCCCCCGCCCCGACGCTCGCCGTCGACCTCGACGGGCTGCTGGCCCGCAGCCGGGCCTCGGGCACCGCCATCACCGCGGACCAGGATCCCGGGCCCGTGGGGGACTGGGCCCGGCTCCCGGAGATCACCTCGCGCGAGGCCTACCGGATCGTCCAGGAAGGCCTCAGCAACGCCCTGCGCCACGGCGCCGGCCCGGTGGACCTGCGCATCCAGGTCCGGGCCGGGCACGACAGCGGACAGCGAGAACTGGAGATCACCATGACCAATCCGCCCGCCCCGCCCGGGGACCGGGAGCCCCGCACCGGCGGGGGCCGCGGGCTGCGCGGCGCCGCGGAGCGGGCCGCACTGCTCGGCGGCGGCGTCGAGGCCGGCCCCTACGGCGACCGGTGGCGGCTGCGCGCGGTCCTCCCGCTGGCCGGAGGCGACCGATGACCGGGGCCCGACCGGCGGCCCGGCCGCCGCTGCGCATCGTGCTCTGCGACGACGAGCGGATGGTCCGCACCGCACTGCGGGTCATCCTGGAGGCCGAGGCCGACCTGGAGGTCGTCGGCGAGGCCGCCACCGGCGCCGAGGCGGTCCCGCTCGTGAGGTCCCTCGCCCCCGACGTGGTGCTGATGGACGTCCGGATGCCCGAGATCGACGGCATCCGGGCCACCGAGCAGATCATCGCCACCATGGCCCGGCCGCCCCGGATCGTGGTCGTCACCACCTTCGAGAACGACGCCCACGTCTACGACGCGCTGCGCGCCGGAGCGGCCGGCTTCCTCCTCAAGCGCGCCGACCCCGACGAGCTGATCGGGGCGGTCAGGCTCGTCGCCCGCGGCGACTCGCTGCTCTTCCCGGCCGCCGTCCGCTCCCTCGCCGCCGCGCACGCGGCGGCCGCCGCACCCGCCACCGCCCCCTGGATCGCCAGGCTGACCGACCGCGAGGCCGACGTACTGCGCCTGATGGCCACCGGGCTGTCCAACCACGAGGTGAGCGAACGCCTCGGCGTCGGACCGCAGACGGTCAAGACGCACGTCGCGTCGGTCCTCACCAAGACCGGCTCCCGCGACCGCACCCAGGCGGTCATCGCGGCCTACGAGGGAGGTTTCATCATGAAGAAAGGCTGAGAACTCGGCCACAATCGGGGCAGAGCGGAACGCCTGGCGCCCCCGGGACGTCCTTCCGGGGGATGAACAAGACGATCAGGCGTGCGTCGGTCTTCTGTCTGCTCCTGGTGCTGGCCCTGCTGGTCCGCGTCACCTGGGTGCAGGCGTACCAAGGCCAGGCCCTCGCAGACGACAAGCACAACCGCCGCAATCTCATCGGGCAGTACGAGAACCCGCTGGGCAACATCATCGTGGGCGGGGAGGCGATCACCGGCTCGGAGAAGACGGGCGGCAAGGACTTCGGCTACAAGCGGACCTACGTCGACGGCCCCCTCTACGCGCCCGTCACCGGCTACAGCTCACAGGCCTTCGGCACCAGCATGCTGGAGGGCATCTACAAGAACGTCCTCAACGGCTCCGACAACCGTCTGAAGACGGTGATGGACATGCTCACCAACAAGCGGGCCGACCCCGGCAACGTCCTCACCACCATCGACAAGGACGTGCAGAAGGCCGCCTACGACGCGCTCCAGGGCAAGCAGGGCGCCGCCGTGGCCATCGACCCCGTGACCGGCGAGATCCTCGCCGTCGTGAACAACCCCTCCTTCGACCCGGGCAGCATCGCCGGCGCCACCGACCAGAAGGCCTGGGACGAGCTCTCCGCCGACAAGGGCAAGGCCATGGAGAACGTGGCGCTGCGCAAGCCCCAGGCGCCGGGCTCCACCTTCAAGCTGGTCACCCTCGCCGCCGCGGTCGAGAACGGCCTGGTCACCGACATCGACCAGCAGACCGGCATCCCCGACCCCTACACGATCCCCGGCACCCGGACGCCGCTGCCCAGCGAGGCGGGCTCCGCGGCCTGCAACAACGTCTCGGTGCGCACCGCCCTGCGCCTGTCCTGCAACAACGTGTTCGCCGAGCTGGCCTCCAAGCTCGGCCAGGACAAGATGCGCGCGACGGCCGAGAAGCTCGGCTTCAACACGCAGATCGACACCCCGGTCCGCACCAACCCCGCGAGCAAGTACCCGTCCAAGAAGATGTCGGTCGACCAGGTCGCGCAGACGGGTATCGGCCAGTTCGACGTCCAGGCCACCCCGCTCCAGATGGCGATGGTCACCGCCGCGATCGAGAACGGCGGCAAGCTCGTCGCCCCGCACATGGTCTCCGAGGTCACCGACGCCAACGGCAACGTGCTCGAAAGCTTCAAGGACCCGAAGTCCCAGCAGGTCATGAAGGAGAAGACGGCCTCCATGATCCGCGACGCCATGCGCACGGTGGCCACCGAGGGCGGCGGCAAGCCGGCCCAGGTGCCGGGCGCCGAGGTGGGCGGCAAGACCGGCACCGCCCAGCGCGGTGTCAACAACAGCCTCGCGCCGCTGGCCTGGTTCACCTCGTACGGCAAGGCGAACGGCAAGCAGATCGCCGTGGCCGTGGTGATCGAGAACTCCGACACCGACCGCTCCGAGATCGGCGGCGGCAAGCTGGCCGCGCCGATCGCGCAGAAGATGATGCAGGCCTGGCTGAAGAAGTAGGCACGCGGGGGCCCTTGCCCGACGCGCCGGGAACCGCCCGGGTTCCCGGCGCGTTCCCCTGTCCGTGATCAGGACCGCGCACCCCGCCGACCTCGACGCCATAGCCGCCCTCCACACCAGGGCCCGCGCCACCTACTACCCGCGGCACATCCCCGAGCAGGCCTACGCGGGCGAGGCCGAGACGGGCGAGGCCGAGACGGCGCGGACCCGCGAGGGCTGGACCCTGGCCGTCGCCCGCGACGCGGCCGAGGGCCGGGTGCTGTGCGCCGAGGAGGACGGCCGGCTCACCGGGGTCGCCGCCTTCCGCACCCGGGACGGCGAGACCACCCTCACCCAGCTCCACGTCGACCCGGTCCACTGGCGCCGGGGCACCGGCGCCGCCCTGCACGCCGCCTGCCTGGAGGCCTGGCGCCGCGCCGGCGTCCGCCGGGTCCGCCTGGAGGTCTACGAGCACAACCTCCGGGCCCAGGCCTTCTACGCCGCCCAGGGCTGGCTCCCCGACCCGTCCGCCACCCCCTCGGGCAGCCACCGCACCCTCTGGCTGGAGGTCGCCCCGCCGCCCGCGGTGTCCGGGGAATGAGACGGGCGGGCGGATGGTTCACACCACTGATGGTTGAACAGCAAACCGTCTCGTCATCGACCCCGGAGAGAAGAAGGATCATGCGCGTCGAGATCTGGAGCGACATCGCCTGCCCCTGGTGCTACATCGGAAAGGCCCGTTTCACCAAGGGACTGGCCGAGTTCGCGCACCGCGACGAGGTGGAGGTCGTCTTCCGGTCCTTCGAGCTCGACCCGAACGGCCCCAAGGGCGTGACCGCCCCCGTCGTGGAGATGCTCGCCAAGAAGTACGGCCGCACCCTCGACGAGGCGCGCGGCATGGAGGAGCACGTCGCGGCCAGCGCCCGCGCCGAGGGGCTGACGTACCGGACCGAGGGGCGCGACCACGGCAACACCTTCGACATCCACCGCCTGCTGCACCTGGCCGACGCCCGCGGCCGCCAGGAGGAGCTGCTCGACCTCGCCTTCCGGGCCAACTTCGGAGAGGAGCGCTCCGTCTTCGACCCCGAGGTGCTGATCGCGCTCGCCGTCGAGGCCGGCCTGGACGAGGCCGAGGCCCGAGCCGTCCTGGCCGACGGCTCCGCCTACGCCGACGAGGTCCGCGCCGACGAGCGCGAGGCCGCCGAGCTGGGTGCGAACGCAGTGCCGTTCTTCGTCCTCGACCGCCGCTACGGGATCTCCGGCGGCCAGCCGGCCGAGGTGTTCACCCAGGCCCTGGAGCAGGCCTGGGCCGGGCGCGAGGTCGAGGAGCCCGCGGCCGAAGCCGACGCGTGCGAGCCCGACGGGGCCTGCGCCGTCCCGCAGGTATAAGTATTACTTGGAGTGGGCGAGTGAAACTCGACCATGGACTTTGGGTCGTTCCTGGCGCAGAGTTGACGGCATGGATCTTCCGATCGACGAAGCGACCCGTGCCGAGTTCGCCCACTCCACCACCTATCTCAACTCCGCCACCTGCGGCGTCGTACCGCGCTCCGCCGTCGCGGCGGTAAGGGAACTGGCCGAGGCGGCGGGGGCCGGGATCCCCGCCGGATTCGGTGACTTCGACCGCGTGAACCGTGCCCGCGCCTCCTTCGCCCGCCTCGTCGGCGTGGACGCCGACCGGGTGGCCGTCGGCGCGGCCGTGTCCACCCATGTCGGCCTCGTCGCGGCCTCGCTGCCCTCCGGCGCCGAAGTGCTCTGCCCGGAGGGCGAGTTCGCCTCCGTGATCAACCCGTTCGTGGTGCGGGACGACCTCAAGGTGCGCTTCGCGCCCCTGGAGTCCCTCGCCGAGGCTGTCGGCCCGGACACCGCCCTGGTCTCGCTGAGCGCCGTGCAGTCCGCGGACGGGCGCAAGGCCGACCTGCGGGCGGTGCGCGCGGCGACGGCGGCGCACGGCGCCCGGATGCTCGTGGACGCGTCCCAGGCGGCGGGCTGGCTCCCCTTCGACGCCTCACCGTACGACTACACGGTCGCCGTGGGCTTCAAGTGGCTGCTCGGCGTCCGCGGGGCCTCGTTCATGACCGTGGCGCGGGAGGCCCAGCAGACCCTGACCCCGCTGCACGCCGGCTGGGTCGCGGCGGAGTCCATGTGGGAAGCCGTCTACGGCCCGATGCCGAAACTGGCCGACTCCGCCCGCCGGTTCGACGAGTCCCCGGCCTTCCTCGCCTACCACGCGGCCGAGGTCTCGCTGGCCCTGATCGAACGGATCGGCATCGAGGCCGTGCACGCCCACGACACCGCCCTGGCCGCCCGCTACCGCGCCGGACTCGCGAGCCTCGGCCACGAGCCCGTGCCCGGCGACTCCGCCATCGTCTCCGTGCCGGGCCTGGCGGACCGGCAGCCCGCCCTGCAGGCGGCCGGCATCCTCACGTCGGCCCGCGCGGGCCTGCTGCGGGCCTCGTTCCACCTGTACAACACGGAGGCGGAGGTGGACCGGCTGCTGGACGCCCTCTCCGCCTCCTGACGCGGCGGGGGCCGCGCGTACAGTGCCGCCATGAGTGATGTGAGCGATGTGCTGCACGTGAAGGGGCGGGTGCTGGTCGGGCCCGACGAGGTCCGCGACGAACTCTGGGTCGTCGGCGGCCGCGTCTCCTACGAGCGCCCGCCCGGCGCCCGCGAGGTCACCACGGTGACCGGCTGGGTCCTGCCCGGGCTGGTCGACGCGCACTGCCACGTGGGGCTGGACGCCCACGGCCCGGTCGACGCAGGGACGGCCGAGCGTCAGGCCCTCACCGACCGCGACGCGGGCACCCTCCTCATCCGCGACGCCGGATCGCCCTCCGACACCCGCTGGATCGACGACCGCGAGGACCTGCCGAAGATCATCCGGGCGGGCCGGCACATCGCGCGCACCCGCCGCTACATCCGCAACTACGCCCACGAGATCGAGCCGGCCGACCTCGTCGAATACGTCGGCCGCGAGGCGCGGCGCGGCGACGGCTGGGTGAAGCTCGTCGGCGACTGGATCGACCGCGACGCCGGCGACCTGACGGCCTGCTGGCCGCGTGCCGAGGTCGAGGCGGCCATCGCCGAGGCGCACCGGCTGGGCGCCCGGGTCACCGCGCACTGCTTCGCCGAGGACTCGCTGCGCGACCTCGTCGAGGCCGGCATCGACTGCATCGAACACGCCACCGGCCTCACCGAGGACACCATTCCGCTGTTCGCGCAGCGCGGGGTCGCGATCGTCCCCACCCTCGTCAACATCGCGACCTTCCCGAAGCTCGCGGCGGGCGGCGACGCGAAGTTCCCCCGCTGGTCGGCGCACATGCGGCGGCTCCACGAGCGGCGCTACGACACCGTCCGGGCCGCCTACGACGCGGGCATCCAGGTCTACGTCGGCACCGACGCGGGCGGTTCCCTGCCGCACGGGCTGGTCGCGGCGGAGGTCGCCGAGCTGGTGACGGCCGGGATCCCGGCACTGGACGCCCTCTCCGCTACCGCCTGGGCGGCGCGCGAATGGCTCGGCCGGCCGGGCCTCACCGAGGGGGCCCCGGCGGACCTGGTGGTCTACGACGCCGACCCGCGGGCCGACGTACGGGTCCTGGCGCAGCCGCGGCGCGTGGTCGTCGACGGAAGGGTCAGGGCATGAGCGCGGCGCGGTGAGCCGGGCCGCAAATCGAATCCCCGCGCGGAAACCACCCTTTGGGGTGAAGTGACGTCAGGTAGCTGCCCCGTCACCCACATTGAGTAAGGATTCCCAGGGTCGAAGCCGTCGGCGCGTGCGATGTCCCCCATTGGCCGCGCGACGGCACCCAACTCCCCGGGGGTTCCACCACCTTGAACAGCAACACCTTCCGCATGCCCGCGGCCGCTCTGCTCGCCACGGGAGCGGTCGCCCTGCTCACGGCCCCGCCCGCCTCCGCCACGGGAGGCACCCCCGCAGGCGGAGAGGGCAAGTCCGGCGCCGTCGTCCTGCGCACCGGGCTGGACGTGGGCCTGCTCAACACCGTGCACATCCCGATGAAGGCGACCCTCAACGAGGTCAGCGCCCCCGCGACCGCCGAGAAGACGGCGCTGACCGTCACCCTGGACGGGGTGGAGGGGAACCAGCCGGTCAGCGTCCTGCGCGCGGACGTCGCCACCTCCAAGGCGACCGCGGACAAGGCCGGGGCGCAGGCCGAGGCGAACCTGGCCAAGGCCCGCGTGCACGTCCCCGGGCTGCCGCTGCTCTCGCTGATCGAGGTGGAGAAGGTCACCTCCAAGGCGGTCTGCGAAGCCGGCAAGAAGCCGGTGGCCAGCGCGAACGTCCTCGGCACGGTGACCGTGCTGGGCAAGAAGGCGACCCTGTCGGCGGGCGGCCCCACCAAGGTCGAGGTCCCGGGCGTGGGCGCGGTCAGCCTGGAGCTGTCCAGTACGCAGACCACCTCCACCACGGCCGCCGCGGCGGCGCTGCGCCTGAAGGTGGCGCTGAACCCGCTGAACCTGAACGTGGCGAAGGTGGACGGCGAGATCGTGCTGGCCGAGGCGCACTGCGAGTCCCCGACGGGCCCGGCGCCGACGACGAAGGCGCCCGGTCAGCCCGACATCAAGACCCAGACCGGGACGGGTACCGCCACCACCGCCGGTCCCGGCTCCGTCCCGGGCCCCACCGACGCCAACCTGGCCGAGACCGGCGGCGGTTCGCTCACCCCCTTCATCACGGGCGGTGCGCTGACGCTGCTCGCGCTCGGCGGCGGCGCGCTCTTCCTGACCCGGCGCGGCAAGGCCCAGTAGGACCGCCGGGCGACCGGGCCCGGCGCAGACCCGGGCCCGGCGCAGATCCGGGCCCGCCGCGCGGCGCGGGTCGCGCCGGCGCCACCGCCACCCGGCGAGCACATCGGAGGGGAGTGCTCAACGGGTGGCGTGGGTCAGCCCCTGCCCCTCCGCGCCCCGGGACATCACGGCGTCGGTGACCTGCCGGTCGATCCGCGCGTACTCGTCGCGCTTCCCGGCCGCCAGCGCGCCGTCCGAGGCCGCGCAGGAGGCGCAGACGACACGGAACGGCGGACCCATGTCCGAGTACTGCGTGAGGTACTCGGCCTTCACCACCTCCCACCGCCCCGGCCGGTCCGCCGCCGGGGCGAAGGTGAAGCGGGGGATCGAGGACTGGTTGCCGCGCAGCTTGTCGGCCGGGACGAAGCTGGCGACCTGGTCGCCCATGCCGAAGACCACCCAGGTGCCGTTGATCTTCTCGTAGGGCTGCGGGACGTGGTTGTGCGTGCCGATGATCAGGTCGATGTCGGGGAGGCCGTCGGCCGAGCGGGACGCGGTCAGTGCCTGCGCCAGCTCCTTCTGCTGCTCGTCGGGCGCCGTCTGCCACTCGGTGCCCCAGTGGACGCTGAGCACCACGACGTTCGCGCCGCCCGCCCGGGCCGCGCGGGCGTCCGCGATGATCCGGTCCTTGTCGATCAGGTTCACGGCCCACGGCTTGTCCTGGGGGAGCGGGATGCCGTTCGTGCCGTACGTGTACGACAGCTGGGCGACCTTCGCGCCGCCCGCCGAGAGCAGGGCCGGCGCCTTGGCCTCCTCCGCGCTGCGGGCCGAGCCGACGTGCGGGATGCCGACCCGGTCCAGGTGCTCCAGGGTGCGGGCCAGACCCTCGTAGCCGTCGTCCAGGGTGTGGTTCGAGGCGGTGGAACACCCGTCGTACCCTGCGTCCTTGAGGGCGTCCGCCAGCTGGTGCGGGGCCTTGAAGGTGGGGTAGCCGGTGTAGGGGCCGCCGGGGCGCCCGTACGGTATCTCGTGGTGGCATATCGCCAGGTCGGCGGCGGAGACCAGGGGTTTGACCCCCGCGAGTATCTTCCGGAAGTCGTACTCCCCGGCCTTGCCGGCGTCGTCCCCCGCCCGCTGGATGATCGAGGGGTACGGGATGACGTCCCCGGTCGCCACCAGCGTGAACGGCTGCCCCGCCGGTGCGGCGGGAGAGGCCGGCGGTGACGTCGTCGCCCCGCCCGGTCCGCTCCCCAGCCGCTGCCGCGCGGCGGGCGCGTCGTCCCCGTCGAGCAGCTGCGGTACGGCGTACAGCGCGCCGCCGACGACCACCAGTGCGGCCAGCGCTGCGCCTGTCACGGCGGATGCCTTCATTCCCGACCCCCGTTGTTCCTCGCCCGATGCGGGGATCCTCGAACGGCCCCGCCCCCGCAGCCATCGTAGGTGGGCCGTTCGGGTGAACCGGGGTCGGCGCGGGGTCAGGGCGAGGTCAGGGCGAGGGCGCGGTCCAGGGCCTGCAGCAGCCGGCCCGTCGTCGCCCGGTCGCGCACCGCCAGGCGGAGCCAGGTGCGGTCCAGCCCGGGGAAGGTGTCCCCGCGCCGGACGGCGAAGCCGAGGGCCCGCAGCCGGGTGCGGACCTCCGCGCCGTCCGCCACCCGGATCAGGACGAACGGCCCCTCCGCGACCCCCACGACCTCGACCTCGTCGAACTCCGCGAGCCCGGCCAGCAGGTGCGCCCGGTCCACCGCGATCCGCCGCGCCGCCTCCTCCGCCTCGGCCAGCGCCGCCGGAGCCACGCAGGCCTCGGCCGCCACCAGGGCGGGCGTCGACACCGGCCACAGCGGCTGCGCCGCCGCCAGCCTGGCGATCACCCCGGGCTCGGCCAGCACGTACCCGATCCGCAGCCCCGCCAGGCCCCACGTCTTCGTCAGGCTCCGCAGCACCACCAGTCCCGGCAGGTCCGTCCGGCCCGCGAGGGCCTCCCGTTCGCCCGGGACGGCGTCCATGAACGCCTCGTCCACCACCAGGATCCGGCCCGGCCGGGCCAGCCGCGCCAGGACCGCCGCCGGGTGCAGCACGGACGTCGGGTTGGTCGGATTGCCGATGACCACGAGGTCCGCGTCCTCCGGCACGGCCGCCGGATCCAGCCGGAACCCGTCCTCGGCCCGCAGCACCACCCGCTCGACCCGGTGGCCGGCGTCCCGCAGGGCCGCCTCCGGCTCGGTGAACTGCGGATGCACCACGACCGGCCGTTCGGCGCCCAGGGCCCTCGCGATCAGCACGAAGGCCTCCGCCGCCCCCGCCGTCAGCAGCACCCGCTCGACCGGCAGCCCGTGCCGGGCCGCCACCGCCGCGCGGGCGGCCCGCCCGTCGGGGTACGCGGCGAGGTCCCCGAGACAGGCGGCGATCCGCTGCCTGAGCCACTCCGGGGGCGTGTGCGCCCGTACGTTGACCGCGAGGTCCTCCAGAGCGGAGCCCGCGTCCACCACTTCGGCGTCCCCGTGGTGGCGCAGGTCGTGCGCCTGCGCCGTGGCGACCGCGCAGGTCGCCGAGAGCGAGCGCCGCTTGGGCACGAGGAGTTCCCCGCCCGTCACGAGGGCGGCGGCCTCCGCCACCGAGGGGGTCCCGGTCGCTGCCCGCGCCGCCTCCGAGGGATGCGGTACGGGGACGTCGGCCAGCCGGTCCGCGGGATAGCCGAGGACGGGCACGCCGAAACGTTCCGCCGCACCGGCGATCCCCGCCTCGGCCACCTTCGAGTCCACCGTGGCCAGCGCCGTCACCGCCGCCGCGGTCAGCCCGGCGCCGCGCAGCGTCTCCTCGACCAGGGCGCAAACCTCCTCCACGGAGACCCCCGCGCGCCCGCCGACCCCGACCACCAGCCGCGTCGTGTACTCGCCCACCGGGGGGCCTCCCTCCGTAGTCACGGTCACCGGCACATCACCGGACACCGGTCAGTCGTCAACACCGCTACGCCCGCCACCCGCGCGCGGACGTGCGCGCCGGGCGAGGAGTCTGTATCCAAGGGCACATGGCCGTGATCGTGGCGCTGGGCGCGTTCCTGATGACCCTGCTGGGCGGTTGGACGGCGCAACGCGTCACCGACCGCCGCCACCTCGTGCTGGGCCTGGCCGGCGGGCTGATGCTCGGCGTCGTCGGCCTGGACCTGCTCCCCGAGGCCCTGCACGCGGCGGGCGACGAGGTGTTCGGCGTCCCGCTCGCCCTGCTGCTCTTCGTGGCCGGCTTCCTCGTCGCCCACGTCGTCGAGCGGCTCCTGGCCGTGCGCCAGGCCGCGCACGGAGCCGAGAACGGCGCCCGCGTCCCGGAGGTCGGGCTCACCGCGGCCGCCGCGATGGTCGGCCACAGCCTCGCCGACGGGGTGGCGCTGGGCGCGGCATTCCAGGTCGGCGGCGGGATGGGCGTGGCCGTGGCGCTGGCCGTCATCACCCACGACTTCGCCGACGGGTTCAACACGTACACGCTCACCAGCCTCTACGGCAACGACCGCCGCAAGGCCCTGATGATGCTGTTCGCGGACGCGGTGGCCCCGGTGGTGGGTGCGGCGTCCACTCTGCTGTTCACCCTTCCGGAGGAACCCCTCGGCGCGTACCTCGGCTTCTTCGGCGGCCTCCTGCTCTACCTGGCCGCCGCCGAGATCCTGCCCGAGGCGCACCACAAGCACCCCGCCCTGTCCACGCTGATGTGCACGGTGGGCGGGGTGGCCGGGATCTGGCTCGTGGTGGGCATCGCGGAGTGAGCCGGCAGGATTCACGGCCGCGCTGCCGCGGCGCCTCGTACGGCCGCCGTCCGCGCGGCCGCGGCCTGCGCGAACCGGCGGGCGACGGACGGCTCCGCCGCCCAGTGAGTGTGCAGATAGCTGGCGTGCACACCCTGCCGGACGAAGCCCTCGACCCGGCGCTCCGGGTGCGTGAACCCCCACGCGGGGGCCGCTCCGGCGCCCGGCTCGATCACCGTCCGGTGGAACTCGTGCCCGCGCAGCCGGGTCCCGGCCGCCGCGAGCGAGCTGTCGGACACGGCCACCGCCTCGCGGTAGCCGAGGGTCAGCCGCTCCGACATCCGCGCGTCCGCGTCAAGCACCCCGCACATGGGCTTGCCGTCCAGCGACCGCGCCAGGTACAGCAGTCCGGCGCACTCGGCCGCCACCGGGCCGCCGGCCGCCGCGAAGGCCGAGACGGCCGCCCGCAGCGGTGCGTTGGCGGACAGCTCGGGCGCGTACACCTCGGGGAACCCGCCGCCGATCACCAGGCCGCCGGTCCCCTCGGGCAGCGCCTCGTCCCGCAGCGGGTCGAAGGTGACGACCTCCGCGCCCGCCGCCTGCAGCAGCTCGGCGTGTTCGGCGTACGAGAACGTGAACGCGGCCCCGCCGGCGACGGCGACGACAGGTCGGTCGTACGGTGCGGCGCCGCTGCCGGGGGGCTGCCCCGGACCCCGCGCCTCGAACGCCGGAGAGGCCGGATCCGGCCGCTGCCGGCTGCCCGACGTGCCGGATTGCCCGGAGCGCACGTCAAGCCCCGCCGGCGACCACGGCTCGCAGGACAGCGGCGGAGCCGTCCGCGCCAGCGCCATCAGCGCGTCCAGGTCGCAGCCCGCCCGGACCTGCTCGGCCAGCGCGGCCACCGCGGCCAGCGCGTCGGCGTGCCGCTCGGCCACCGGCACCAGCCCCAGGTGGCGCGAGGGCGTGGCCACCTGCGGAGCCCGCCGCAGGACGCCGAGCACCGGCATCCCCGCCTCCTCCAGGGCCTCCCGCAGCATCACCTCGTGCCGGTCCGAGCCGACCTTGTTCAGGATCACGCCGCCCAGCCGGACCTGCGGGTCGAAGGAGGCGAAGCCGTGCACCAGCGCCGCCACCGACCGCGACTGCGAGGACGCGTCGACCACCAGCACCACCGGCGCCCGCAGCAGCTTCGCCACCTGCGCCGTCGACGCCAGCTCGCCCCGGCCCGCGGCCCCGTCGTAGAGCCCCATGACGCCCTCGACGACGGCGAGGTCGCACCCGGCCGCCCCGTGCGCGAACAGCGGAGCGATCAGCTCCGGCCCGCACATGAAGGCGTCGAGGTTGCGCCCCGGCCGGCCGGTGGCCAGCGCGTGGTAGCCGGGGTCGATGTAGTCGGGCCCGGCCTTGTGCGGGGACACGGCGAGGCCGCGCTCCGCGAAGGCCGCCATCAGGCCCGTGGCCACGGTGGTCTTGCCGCTGCCCGACGACGGCGCGGCGACGACCAGCCGGGGCATGTCGAACGCAGTCACCACTCGATGCCCTTCTGGCCCTTCTGGCCGGCGTCCATCGGGTGCTTCACCTTGGTCATCTCGGTGACCAGGTCCGCGAACTCCACCAGCTTCTCCGGCGCGTTGCGGCCGGTGATCACCACGTGCTGGGTCCCGGGCCGGCTGCGCAGCACCTCGATGACCTCGTCGACGTCGATCCAGCCCCAGTGCATCGGGTAGGCGAACTCGTCGAGCACGTACAGCTTGTGCGTCTCGGCGGCCAGGTCCCGCTTGACCTGCTCCCAACCCTCCTTGGCCGCCTGCTCGTTGTCGAGCTGCGCGTCCCGCTGGACCCAGGACCAGCCCTCGCCCATCTTGTGCCAGACGACGCTGCCGCCCTCGCCGGAGGCGCCGAGGACCTTGAGCGCGTTCTCCTCGCCGACCTTCCACTTCGCCGACTTGACGAACTGGAACACACCGATCGGCCAGCCCTGGTTCCACGCGCGCAGCGCCAGCCCGAAGGCCGCCGTGGACTTGCCCTTGCCGGGCCCGGTGTGGACGAAGACGAGCGGGCGGTTGCGGCGCTGGCGCGTCGTGAGTCCGTCGTCCGGAACGACGGACGGCTGTCCCTGAGGCATTACGCGGCCCTCCTGGTGATGTGGGAAGCGGGAGTTGTCACTGCGGTACGTACGTCCTTCACGAGCCCGGCCAGCGAGTCGGCCCGCAGCCCGTCGAGGGTGACGGCCGGCCCGCCGAGGTCGGCGGCCAGCGCTCCGGCGAGCCCCAGCCGCACCGGACCCGACTCGCAGTCCACGACCACCGACGCGACCCCCTCGGCGGCCAGCAGCCGGGCACTGCGCGCCGTCAGCTCGCGCGGGTCTCCGCCGACGGCCCCGGCCGAGGTGGCCCGCCCGTCGGTGACCACGACCAGCAGCGGACGGCGGCTCGGATCCCGCAGCCGCTCGATCCGCAGCACCTCGTGGGCCTTGAGCAGCCCGGACCCGAGCGGGGTGCGGCCGCCGGTGGGCAGCTTCTCCAGCCGGGCGGCCGCCGCGTCCACCGAGGAGGTGGGCGGCAGCGCCAGCTGGGCGGCGGCGCCGCGGAAGGTGATCAGGCCGACCTTGTCCCGGCGCTGGTAGGCGTCCAGGAGCAGCGACAGCACGGCGCCCTTGACCGCGCTCATCCGCTGCCGGGCGGCCATGGAGCCGGAGGCGTCGACCACGAAGAGGACGAGGTTGCCCTCACGGCCCTCCCGGGTGGCCTGGCGCAGGTCGTCCTTGCGGATCACCAGGCCGCGCCCGGCGCGGCCGCGCGCCTTCTGGTGCGGGGCGGCCGCGTGCACGGTGGCCGCCAGGTGCAGCTTCGTCAGCTGGCCGCGGGGGCGCTGCGCGCCGGTGGTCCGGCCGTGGGCGGTCCGGGCGCGCGAACGCCGCCCGGCGGCGCCCTCACCCAGCCCGGGGACGCTCAGCATCTTGGTCCGGAACGGCTCGGCCGGCCGTACGGCGGCCTGCTCGGGCCCGCCGTCCTGGGCGGAGGGCTGCCGGGGCGCCTCGGGGGAGTCCGCGGGGGCCTCGGCGGGCTCCGCCGGGGGCTGCTCGTCCTGGGGGCCGCCGCCCTGCGGGGGCACTCCGCCGCCACCGTCGGGGCCGCCGTCGTCGTCCGGCCCCTGCGGGTTCTCGGGACCGCCGTCCGGGCCGGGCTCCGGGTCGGTGCCGGGATCAGGCTCCGGGTCCGGGTCGTTCTCCGGCTCCTCGTCGGGGAACCGGTCGAGGATCTCGTCCAGCTTGTCCTCGTCCAGGCCCGGCGCGTCGAAGGGGTTGCGGCGCCGCCGGTGGGGGAGCGCGAGCAGCGCGGCCTGCCGTACGTCCTCCTTCAGCACCGCCGTGCGCCCCGCCCAGGCGGCCAGCGCGGTAGCGGTCCGCGCCATCACGATGTCGGCCCGCATGCCGTCGACCTCGAAGCCGGCGCAGGTCGCGGCGATCTGCAGCAGCGCGGTGTCCCCGAGGCGGACCTGCGGCAGCAGCGCCCGCGCGGCCACGACCCGGGCGCGGACCTCGCTCTCGTCCCCCGACCAGCGGGCGGCGAAGCCCGCGGGGTCGTCCTCGTAGGACAGCCGGCGGCGGACCACCTCCACCCGCTGGGCGGGCTCGCGGGAGGCGGCGACCTCCACGGTCAGCCCGAAGCGGTCCAGGAGCTGCGGCCGCAGCTCGCCCTCCTCCGGGTTCATGGTGCCGACGAGCAGGAACCGGGCCGCGTGCCGCACGGAGACGCCCTCGCGCTCCACGTACGAGGCGCCCATCGCGGCGGCGTCCAGCAGCAGGTCGATCAGGTGGTCGTGGAGGAGGTTGACCTCGTCGACGTAGAGGATCCCGCGGTGGGCGTCGGCGAGCAGCCCGGGTTCGAAGGCCTTCACGCCCTCGGCGAGGGCCCGTTCGATGTCGAGGGCGCCGACGAGGCGGTCCTCGGAGGCGCCGACGGGCAGCTCCACCATGCGGGCCGGCCGGGCGCCGCCGGGGCCGGCCCCGTGCGGACCGTCGGGGCAGTCCGGGTCCGGCGCGGCGGGCGCGCACGAGAACCGGCAGCCGGGCACGACGTCGACCTGCGGCAGCAGTGCCGACAGCGCGCGCACGGCGGTGGACTTGGCGGTCCCCTTCTCGCCGCGTACGAGCACACCGCCGACCGCCGGGCTCACGGCGTTCAGCAGGAGCGCCAGCCGCAGGTCGGTCTGGCCGACCACCGCGGTGAACGGATAGGGCGTGCTCATGCGTTGCCTCTCTCTGTACGGGTTCGGGTGTGCGTGCGCGGGCTGTTGCCCGTGCCGGTGCGGGGCCGTGGCGGGGGCTGCGCCCCCGGAGCCCCGCGTCTCGAACGCCGGCCGGGCCGAAGGCGCAGGGCCCCGCCGGTCACGGTGCGCCCGGCGGGAGGAACGGGAGTCCGGCCGGGGCCCCGGCCTCGATCAGCTTCAGCAGTGCGTCCGTGTCCGCGTGCTGTTCGATCAGGTCGCCCAGCAGGTCGAGCTGTTCCTCGCGCAGCGTGGCGAACGAGGTGTCGGGGGCCGGGACGAAGCGCCGACCGGCGGCGGCCGCCACCTCCCGCAGGAACGCCCGGCGGAAGCCGTCCGACTCCAGTGAGCCGTGCCAGTGCGTGCCCCACACCGAGCCCACCCGGCAGCCGTCCAGGAACGGCTCCCCGCCCAGGACCTCGGCCACCCCGTGGTGGATCTCGTACCCGTCCACGGGCTCGCCGAGCGCCGTCCCGGACGGCCGGGCCAGGGTCTTCTCGGGCGCGAAGCGCACCCGTACCGGCAGCAGCCCGAGGCCGTCGACCTCGCCCGCCTTCGACTCGACCTCGTCCGAGATCCGCTCGCCCAGCGCCTGGAAACCGCCGCAGATGCCCAGGACCGGCCGGCCCTCGGCGGCCCGACGCGCCAGCGCGTCCGCCAGCCCGCGTTCGCGCAGCCACGCCAGTGCCTTCACCGTGCCGCGGGTGCCCGGTACGACGACCAGGTCCGCGTCGGCCAGTTCCTCGGCGCGGTCCACGAAGCGCACCACGACGCCGGGCTCGGCCGCGAGCGCGTCGACGTCCGTGAAGTTCGACATCAGCGGCACCGCGCACACCGCGACCCGCAGCACGTCCTCACCCACCGGCGGCGCCACCACGGACTCCCGTACGGCGCCCCGCAGGGAGACCCGCAGGCCGTCCTCCTCGTCGATGCCCAGCCCGTGCTGGAACGGCAGCACCCCGTACGTCGCCCGGCCGGTCAGCCCGCGCAGCATCTCCATGCCGGGCTCCAGCAGCGACACGTCGCCGCGGAACTTGTTGACCATGTAGCCGGCGATCAGCTCCTGGTCCTGCGGGGAGAGCAGCGCCGTCGTACCGAAGAAGGACGCGAAGACCCCGCCGCGGTCGATGTCGCCGACCACGACCACCGGGAAGCGCGCGGCCCGGGCGATGCCCATGTTCACGATGTCGGTCCGGCGCAGGTTGATCTCGGCCGGACTCCCCGCCCCCTCGCAGATCACGGCGTCATACGTGCCCCGAAGCTGCTCCAGGCAGTCCGTGACGATGCCGAGCAGCTGCTCCTGGCGCCCGCCATGGTAGCCGCGCGCGCTCATCTCGCCCACGGGCTTGCCCAGCAGCACCACCTGGCTGCTGCGGTCGCTTCCGGGCTTGAGCAGCACCGGGTTCATCAGCGCGGTCGGCTCCACGCGGGCCGCCTGGGCCTGCATCGCCTGGGCGCGCCCGATCTCGGCGCCCTCCCGGGTGACGAAGGAGTTCAGCGACATGTTCTGCGCCTTGAAGGGCGCCACCTTCACGCCCTGGCGGGCCAGCCAGCGGCAGATGCCCGCGGTGACCACGCTCTTGCCCGCGTCCGACGTCGTTCCCGCGACCAGCAGTCCGCCGCCGCGCTTCGTGCCGCTCATGCGCGTCCCCTCCGTACTCGTTCCGCCAGCGTCCGGGCGGCCACGCAGGCGCCCAGGGCCAGCCACGTCACCTGTCGTGACAGCCGTACAGCCCGTTCGATGTCGGCGACCTCCACCGGCCGTCCGGCCCCGCCGTTCAGCACGGCACGGTGCTCGACCCGGCCGCCGTAGGCCAGGGTTCCGCCCAGTCTGACGCCGAGCGCCCCGGCGAAGGAGGCCTCGACGGGACCGGCGTTCGGGCTCGGGTGCGCGGCGGCGTCCGCGCGCCAGGCGCGAACGGCTCCGCGCCGGTCGGGGCCGGCCACCACGGCGGCCAGGGCCGTCAGCCGGGCCCCCGGCCAGCCCGCGAGGTCGTCGAGCCGGGCGGAGGCCCAGCCGTAGCGCAGGTGGCGGGGGGACTTGTGGCCGACCATCGCGTCCAGGGTGTTGACGGCGCGGAACGCCAGCAGTCCGGGGACCCCGGCGACGGCGCCCCACACCAGGGCCCCGACCACGGCGTCGGAGGTGTTCTCGGCGACGGACTCCACGACGGCCCGGGCCATCTGCTGCCCGTCCAGGGAGTGCGGGTCGCGGCCGCACAGGTGAGGCAGCCGCTCGCGGGCCACCTCGACGTCCCCGGCGGCGAGCGCGCCGCCGATGGCACGGGCCTCACGGCCCAGCGAGGTGCCGCCCACGACGGCCCACGTGGCGGCGGCGGTCAGGGCGACACGGGCGGCCGCGGGCCGGGAGCGCAACGCGCGGGCGCCCAGCGCGCCGACGGCGGCCGCGCCCCCGGCGCACACCAGGGTGTGCAGGACGCCCCGGGCGCGGTCGTCACGCCACAGGGAACGCTCGACGGCGGCGGCGGCTCGTCCGAAGGCGGCCACGGGGTGCCCTCGGCGGGGATCACCGAGGATCCGGTCGCCGATCAGGCCCGCCGTGGCGCCGTACGCGAAGACGCGATCGGCACGCATGGTGGAAGGTATGTCCTCACTCAGGGTCCGCGCCCTGGTTCGACGTGTCCGGCGGCGAGAGTTCCTGGCTCCCGGGGCGCACGCGCGGCGTGCGCTCCCCGGTGACAGTGGCGGGACCGCGCCGGAATCGCACCGGACTTCCTCTCCATGCCGCCGTATTGGCTCGGGCAGTCCACCACGCACCCGGAAGGCCCGTCAACTCGCCGTTGACCTGCGGCGCGGCAGGGTCGGGAGATGCGAAAGCTCCCTCCGGGACGAACCCGGAGGGAGCTTTCGCGAGCTTTCACGCCATACCCGCGCCGTGGCGGGGGATCAGGCGACGATCAGGTAGATCCCGTACGACACCGCCGCCGCGACGAGCGCGAAGCAGAGGTACGCGCCGCTGCGGGCCAGGGTGGCGCTGCCGCCCTGCTCGGTCGCGGCCTCGTGCTTGGACAGGCCCACCAGACCCAGGGTGAAGAGGGCCACGAGGGCGACGGTGGCGAAGAGGCTGACGCCGAAAACGGAGCCGAGCGCTTCCCAGTCGATCTTCATACTGCCGATTCCTCTTGTGTCTCTGTCTCGGTCAGACCGTGGCGGCCGGAGCCGCCGGGGTCGTCGCGGCCGGGATGGTGGCCTTGAGGTCCTCGTCCGTGACCGCGGCGGTGGTGCCGGCGGCGGCGACGGTCGGCGGGACGGTGACGGCCGCGATGGCCGTGGTGACGACGCCCGGCGCCTCGGCGTCCGCCTGCTCGACGTCGTTGACGTTGTTGTGGTCGACGACCTGGCGGCGCGAGATGAGCCAGATGGCCAGGCAGGAGCCGACCAGGAAGACGGTGACGGCGGCGATGCCGATGTCACCGGCGCGCATGACCAGCTCGGCACCGGCCGAGACCAGCGCGGCGGCCGGCAGGGTCAGGCCCCAGGCGACGAACATGCGGGTCGCGGTGGACCAGCGGACCACACCGCCCTTGCGGCCCAGGCCCGCACCCATGACCGCACCGGAGCACGAGTGGGTGGTGGAGAGCGAGAAGCCCAGGTTGGAGGAGGCGAGGATGACGGAGGCGGCCGAGGTCTGGGCGGCGAAGCCCTGCTGCGGCTGCAGGTCGGTCAGGCCGCTGCCCATGGTGCGGATGATGCGCCAGCCGCCCAGGTAGGTGCCCATGGCGATGGCCAGACCGGCGGAGACGATGACCCAGACCGGCGGGTTCGCGTCGGGCGCGATCGCGCCGCCGGCGATGAGGGCCAGGGTGATGATGCCCATCGTCTTCTGCGCGTCGTTGGTGCCGTGCGCGAGGGAGACCAGACCGGCGGAGGCGATCTGACCCGCGCGGTAGCCCTTGGTGGCGGTCTTCCCGCCGACCTTGTCACCCAGCTTGTAGGTGACCTTGGCGGCCAGGTACGCGGCGATGCCGGCCACCAGCGGGGCGGCGATCGCGGGGATGAGCACCTTGGTGACGACGACGCTGCCGTTGACCGCGCCGATGCCGGCGGAGGCGACCGCTGCGCCGATCAGGCCGCCCATCAGGGCGTGGGAGGAGCTGGAGGGGAGTCCGACCAACCAGGTGACGAGGTTCCAGAGGATGGCGCCGACCAGCGCGGCGAAGATCACCTCTGGCTGGATGCCTTCCTCGTTGACCAGGCCCTTGGAGATCGTCTTGGCGACCTCCACGGACATGAATGCGCCGACGAGGTTGAGTACGGCGGACATGGCCACCGCGGTCTTGGGCTTGAGGGCGCCGGTCGAGATGGTGGTGGCCATCGCGTTGGCCGTGTCGTGAAAACCGTTCGTGAAGTCGAACACGAGAGCGGTGATGATCACGATCCCGAGGAGAAGCGTTATGTGCTCCATTTACCCAGGCTTCTGTTTGGCGTCAGTGGCTCGGCGAACGTAGGCAACCTGGATGAACGGAAGGTGAACTGGCTCCGGCGGAGCGGTGTACGGGCACGGCGCGCGATCGGGACATTCGTCCTGATTCTTACGTAGATTTCGGCATTAATGCACGTCAAAGCCGGGTGAATGAACCCCTCCGCACGTCCCCGGATGCGCCCCCGGCCACCCCTGCCGCCCCCCGAAAGAGACCCAGATCACTCTCCCCGCGTAGACCCGGAACGGCCCCCTCCAGTGGCCCGCCCGACTCTGCGCGACGACACTGGAACGGTGCGTACCGTTACAGCGGCGGCAGCGGCCGTCACGACGACCCTCATCGGCGCGGGGGTGGCCGCCGTCGCGGCCGGCCGGTACGCCGCCGACGCCGCCCTGCGACCCCGCCCCGGCACGCCGCTACCCGGCGGCGCCCGGCTGAGCGTCCACTCCGCCGGGGACGGCCGGATCGCGCTGACCCGTTCCCTCGCCTCCCTGCGCCCCGGCACGTACGGCCTCGTCGCGCCCGGGGTGCACGCCGTCGTCGGGCCCGTGCTCCCGGACGCCGACCACGGCCCGGACACCGTCGTGCGCAGGCTCCTCTCCGTCACCCACGGCAGGCTCGACCCCGGCACCCGGGTCACCCTCACCTCCCAGGTGCACCTCGGGAACCCGCGCACCGCCCTCGGCCTCGACCACGCCGACGTGGACGTCCCCGGCGAGCTCGGCGCGCTCCCGGCGTGGTTCGTGCCCGCCGCCCGGGACACCTGGGTGATCACCGTCCACGGCCTCGGCACCAGCCGCGAGCACCCGATGGTGGTCATGCCCTTCCTGCACCGCCACCGGCTGCCCGTCCTCGACCTCGGCTACCGCGGCGACCTCGGCGCCCCCGAACCCCTCGACGGCCTCGGCCACCTCGGCGAATCCGAGTGGCGGGACCTGGACGCCGCCGTCCGCTACGCCCTGCGCTACGGAGCCCGGCGCGTGATCCTGCACGGCTGGTCCACCGGCGCCACCATGGCCCTGCGCGCCGTCGAGCGCTCGGCGCTCGCCGACCGGATCGCCGGCCTCGTGCTGGACTCGCCCGTGCTCGACTGGCACACCACCCTGCGCGCGCTCGCCGCGGCGCGCGGCACCCCGGCCCCCGTGCTGCCGCTGGCGGTCCGGGCCGCCGAGGGTCGCGCGGGGCTGCGCGCCGACCGGCTGCCGCCGGGCGCCGACCCCGGGGCGCTGCGGGTCCCCGTACTGATCTTCCACGGGCCGGACGACGTGCTCGCCCCCTGGGAGCCCTCCCGCAGGCTCGCCGCCGCCCGTCCCGACCTGATCACCCTGCACACGGTGCGGGGCGCCGGGCACGGGGCGATGTGGAACGCCGATCCCGCCGGCTACGAGGAAGTCCTGCGCCGCTTCCTCACCCCTCTGATGTGAAGGCCGTGTGACGGACCGGGCCCTGCGGGCGGGTTGTCCCGGTCTGCCCCTCGGGCGAGTGGTGGAAGGAGCCGATTCCGTTTGGGCTTTCGGCCAGTGACGGGCGAGACTGCTTCCGTGACGTCCCGAAAGCCTGATGAGCAGTTGGCTCGCGACTCCAGACTCCGACTCGTCTCCCCGCGCTCCGTCGCCGCGGCGCGCAAGGCGGTGACCGACCGCCGGACCCGCCCCGCCCCGCGGCCCCCGGCGGGCACCCCGGCCACGGCCGACCTCGCGAACCGGGCCCGGGCCTCGCTGGCGGACGCCGTGCGCCTGACCCGCTGGGCCGAGCGCAACCTCGGTGCCGCGGACGGCGGCCGGCCGGCCCCGACGGGAGCCCTGCCCGCCCCCGACGTCGAACGCGCCGCCGACGAGCTGGGCCTGACGCACGGCCAGATCCGCGTCGGCTGGGACCGCGCCCGCCTCGCCGGCCTCGTCGAGGTGCACGGCGGCCACGCCCGCCCCGGCTGGCGGCTGCGCGCCTGGGACCGGGACGACACCGCCGTACTGCGCGGCTGGGTCGCCCTCTTCGACGCCTGGTCGCTGGTCCACCCGGCCCCCGCCGACATCGCCCCCGCGGCCGTCGCCGAGGTCGTCGAGGCCATGCCCCAGCTCCTCTCCCTGCTCCAGCTGTCCGCGGGCCCCGTGAGCGTCCCCGACCTGCTGGACCTGCTCGGGCAGCGCGTCACCGAACTGCGCGACGAGCGCTGCGAGATCCCCTACGAGGCCGAGCCCGCGACGGCGCTGACCTCCGCGGCCGGCGCCGCCGAGGCCCGCCCCGTCCCGCTCGCCCGGCTGCTGCGCTGGGCGCTCGGCGGCCTCGCCGCCGTGGACGCCGTCACCCTCGGACCCGCCCGGGCCACCCTCACCCCGCTCGGCAGCTGGGCCGTCTGGGTCAAGCTGGAGCAGATCTGCGTCGCGGCGCAGAGCCCCGCCGGGAACATCGAGCAGTCCGCCGCCGCCATGCTGCACGGCTGCGCCCGGCTCACCCCCGGACCGGCCCGCGCCGAGTACCGGGCCTGGCTGGCCGCCCGGCCCGTCGGCCACGCCGTGGCCGAACTCATCCAGGCGGCCCGCGGCGAGGACGCCCTGCTGCGCGGCCTGGCCTTCGAGGCGCTGCGCGTGGTCGGGGCCCCCGCGGAGCCCGAGGTGCGCGCCACCGTGCGCGAGCCCGCCCTGCGCCCGTACGCGCTGCTCTGGCTCGCCGAGCACGACGGCATCGACCCCGACGAGGCCCAGGACGTGCTCACCGCCGAGGAGTCGACCTGGCTCTGGGTGGACACCGCCGCCGCCATCGCCGACCACGGCGAGGCCGAGCTGCTGGCCCGCCATCTGGACTCGGCCGTCCGCACCACCGTCCCCAGGCTGCTGGACGAGGTCCGCGCGGTCGGCCATCCGCGCACCGTGCAGGTGCTGGTCGCACTGGCCGCGGCCCACCCGGACCCGGCCCTGGCCAAAGCCGTCCGGCGGGCCGCCTTCCAGGTCCACACCGGCGGCGCTTGACGCGGCGCTACGCGCGTCCGCGCCGCGGGTCCGGCCGGGCCGGGCCGGGTCCGCGGCACGGGACGCGGGCCGGTCTCAGACCTGCGGCGCGTACGTGCCGAAGCTCCAGATGTTGCCCTCGCCGTCCCGGGCCATGTAGTCACGGGAGCCGTAGTCCTGGTCGGTGGGTCCCATGAGGATCTCCACCCCGTGCTCGACGGCCCGCCCGTGGTGGGCGTCCACGTCGTCGACCACGACGTAGACCCCCGAAGGGCCGGCGCCCTCCATGGCCTTGTCGAAGGCCCCGCCCGTGCCCTTGCTGCCCAGCATCACCACGCCGTTGCCGTACGCCAGCTCCGCGTGCACCACCGAGCCGTCGTCCCCCTCGTACACCGCGACCTGGCTGAAGCCGAAGGCCTCGGTCAGCAGCTTGATCGCCGCCTTCGCGTCGCGGTAGACCAGCGTGGGACAGATGGACGGAACGCCTGCCATGACGATCACTCCCTCTCGTGACGGTGACCCGCGTCACACAGCATGGCAGGCGCCGCCGACGGTCAGCGGAAGGTGTTGCACCGGGCCATGTCGCCGGTCCGGTAGCCCTGGTAGAACCACTGCCGGCGCTGCTCGGCCGAGCCGTGCGTCCAGGCCTCCGGCGTCACCCGGCCCTGGAACTTCTCCTGGATGCGGTCGTCGCCGACCGCGGCCGCCGCGTCCAGCCCGTCCTGGATGTCCTCGTCGGTCAGGTTCGTGATCAGGGGACGCCCGGTCGACTCGTCCGGGGTCCGCGTCGCGTTGTGCGCCCACACCCCCGCGTAGCAGTCGGCCTGCAGCTCGACCTTGACCGCGTTGCTGTTCGCGCCCTGCTGTCCGTCCTGGGCCCGCTGGAGGGTGCCCAGCTGGTTCTGGATGTGGTGCCCGTACTCGTGGGCGACGACGTACGCCTGGGCGAAGGGGCCGCCGCTCGCGCCGAACTTCGTCCGCAGCTCGTTGAAGAAGCCCAGGTCCAGATAGACCTGCCGGTCGGCGGGACAGTAGAAGGGGCCGACGGCCGCGGTGGCGGCCCCGCAGGCGGTGTTCACCCGCCCGGTGAAGAAGACCGTCGACGCCGGACCGTACTGGCCCTGGCGCCGCGCGAACTCCTGCCGCCAGAAGTCCTGCGTGCTGTTCACCACGGCGACCAGCCGGCAGTCCTCGCGCGCGTTCGCGTCCTGGCCCGTCCTGCACGCCTGCTGGACCTGGTTGACGGAGGACGCCGCCGGGGCGGGCTCCTCGTCCCCGGAGGACAGCCCCAGCTGCTCCGGCCCCACGCCGAAGAGCAGGCCCATGATGAGCGCGATGATGCCGACGAGGCCGCCGCCGATGGTGGCCCTGCCGCCCGGGATGCGACTGCCACGCACGTCCTTGACCTCGGACGTGTCCAGATCGGCGTTGTCGTCGAACTGCATCCCGCACCGCCCTCCATCCGCCCGGCCGTGAAGCCGGTGCGGCCGCGTGACCGCCCCTGCGGTGAGTATCGACCCATTCGTCACGACCCGCGCCCCGGGGTGACTGGGCCGGACGGGGGACACGGGGGAGCGGACCTCGGCGCCCGGGCGGCCCGGCCGCCGCCCCGGAAACCAGTTGCACACCCCCGGTAGAATGTCTCCCATGGCAAATCTCCTCGCGGATTAGCGGCGTCGAAGCCTCGCGTTCCCGCCCCCTTCCGCCGTCCCCACCCGCCCTGGAGTATTTCCGTGATCACCGCCACCGGCGTAGAGCTGCGCGCCGGCGCCCGCGTCCTCATCGAGTCCGCCTCTTTCCGCATCGCCAAGGGCGACCGCATCGGCCTGGTCGGCCGCAACGGCGCCGGCAAGACCACCCTCACCAAGTGCCTCGCGGGGGAGGGCCAGCCCGCCGGCGGCTCCATCACCCGTTCGGGCGAGGTCGGCTACCTGCCGCAGGACCCGCGCACCGGCGACCTCGACGTCCTGGCCCGCGACCGGATCCTCTCCGCCCGCGGCCTCGACGTCCTCATCAAGAAGATGCGGATGAACGAGGAGCGCATCGCCACCGGCTCCGGCGCCACCCGCGAGAAGGCGCTCAAGCAGTACGAGCGCCAGGAGACCGAGTTCCTCACCAAGGGCGGGTACGCCGCCGAGTCCGAGGCCGCGACGATCTCGGCCGCCCTCAGCCTGCCCGAGCGGGTCCTCGGCCAGCCGCTGCACACCCTCTCCGGCGGTCAGCGCCGCCGCGTCGAGCTGGCCCGGATCCTCTTCTCGGACGCCGACACCCTGCTCCTCGACGAGCCCACGAACCACCTCGACGCCGACTCGATCGTCTGGCTGCGGGACTACCTCAAGAACTACCGCGGCGGCTTCGTCGTCATCTCCCACGACGTCGACCTCGTCGAGACCGTCGTGAACAAGGTGTTCTACCTGGACGCCAACCGCGCCCAGATCGACGTCTACAACATGGGCTGGAAGCTCTACCAGCAGCAGCGCGAGGCCGACGAGAAGCGCCGCAAGCGCGAGCGCCAGAACGCCGAGAAGAAGGCCGCGGCCCTGAACTCGCAGGCCGACAAGATGCGCGCCAAGGCCACCAAGACGGTCGCCGCGCAGAACATGGCCAAGCGGGCCGAGCGCCTGCTGTCCGGCCTGGAGGCCGTCCGCGTCTCCGACAAGGTCGCCAAGCTGCGCTTCCCGGACCCGGCGCCCTGCGGCAAGACCCCGCTGACCGCCGAGGGCCTGTCGAAGTCGTACGGCTCCCTGGAGATCTTCACCGACGTCGACCTGGCCATCGACAAGGGCTCCCGCGTCGTCATCCTCGGCCTCAACGGCGCCGGCAAGACCACCCTGCCGCCTGCTGTCGGGCACGGAGAAACCCGACACCGGCACGGTCGTCCCCGGCCACGGCCTCAAGCTCGGCTACTACGCCCAGGAGCACGAGACCCTGGACCCGGAGCGCACGGTCCTGGAGAACATGCGCTCCTCCGCGCCCGACCTGGACCTGGTCGCCGTGCGCAAGACGCTCGGCTCCTTCCTCTTCTCCGGCGACGACGTCGACAAGCCCGCGGGCGTGCTCTCCGGCGGCGAGAAGACCCGTCTGGCCCTGGCCACGCTGGTCGTCTCCTCGGCGAACGTGCTGCTCCTCGACGAGCCCACGAACAACCTCGACCCGGCCAGCCGCGAGGAGATCCTGGGCGCGCTGCGCACGTACAAGGGCGCCGTCATCCTCGTCACGCACGACGAGGGCGCCGTCGAGGCCCTCGAACCGGAGCGGATCATCCTGCTGCCCGACGGTGTCGAGGACCTGTGGGGACCGGACTACCGGGACCTGGTGGCCCTCGCCTGACCGTCGCCCCGGCCGTGCCGGGGCGGTGCCGGGATGGCGTCCCGGCACTGATCCAGTTCCTTATGGATCATTCGGCTCAGGGGTGATCCATCATCTGAGTGAGACGGTCTCGTACCGTTGCGCGTCGTACGACGGCCCCGGCCGCACCAGCGAAGGTGCGCGACCGGGGCCGTCGGTTTTTCCCGGTCCGGCCCCTGACCTGGAGATTTCTGGGGCAGTCGGCGAAGTGTGACGGAAGTCATGCGGCGGAAGGGGAGATTCCGTTCTGCTCGGGTGTCCACGGCTCGGGAAATGCCGCCGTACCGACCTTGCTGAATGGGTGGCCAGGAAGCCGGGGAGGGGTGATCATGAGAAGTCCAGAGCGCACTTCCCACGAGGAGGCACGGGTGGCCGAGACTCTGAAGAAGGGCAGCCGGGTTACCGGCGCCGCGCGCGACAAGCTCGCGGCAGACCTGAAGAAGAAGTACGACTCCGGTGCGAGTATCCGGGCGCTGGCCGAAGAGACCGGCCGGTCCTACGGATTCGTCCACCGGATGCTCAGTGAGTCCGGGGTTTCGCTGCGCGGCCGCGGTGGCGCGACGCGCGGCAAGAAGGCGGCTACGGCCTGACCCCGGGTCCATCGGTTCCAACGCTCCAACGGCTCCAAGGCTCACATGATCCGACGTTCCCTCCGGTGACCCCCGGTCGGCCTCCCGGCCGACTGGGTGGTTACTGTGCAGTCACTTAGGCCGAGCTTGCGGCCGACTGCACACCGGAGGCATACAGATGGCTCTGCTCGACAAGGACGGCGTACGACTCACCGTCGACGACACGGTCGCCACGGTGACACTGACCAATCCGGCCAAGCGAAATGCCCAATCCCCCGCGCTCTGGCGGGCTTTGGCCGAGGCGGGAAGGTCGTTGCCGGGCACCGTCCGGGTCGTCGTGCTGCGCGGCGAGGGCAAGTCCTTCTCCGCCGGGCTCGACCGGCAGGCGTTCACCCCCGAAGGCTTCGAGGGCGAGCCGTCCTTCCTCGATCTGGCGCGCGGTTCGGACGAACTGCTCGACGCCACGATCTCCGAGTACCAGGAGGCATTCACCTCGTGGAGGCGTAACGACATCATCTCCGTCGCCGCCGTGCAGGGGCACGCGATCGGCGCCGGTTTCCAGCTCGCACTCGCGTGCGACCTGCGCGTTGTCGCCGACGACGTGCAGTTCGCCATGCGCGAGACGAGCCTGGGACTGGTCCCCGACCTGGCCGGCACCCAGCCGCTGGCCTCCCTGGTCGGCTACGCCCGCGCGCTGGAGATCTGCGCGACGGGCCGCTTCGTGCACGCCGAGGAGGCGGAGCGGGTCGGCCTCGCCAACCTGGTCGTCCCGGCGGACGAGCTCGACGCCGCGGTCCAGGACCTGACCACGGCCCTGCTGGCCCCGCCGCGGGACGCCGTGATCGAGACGAAGACCCTGCTTCGCTCCGCGCAGGCCCGCCCCTACGACGACCAGCGCGCCGCCGAGCGCGCGGCCCAGGCCCGTCGCCTGCGGGACCTGGCGGGCCTTTCGGACTGACCCCCACTCCTACCGCGGAGGCGAGAAGGCGCCCCGGGACCACGCCGACCGGCGTAGCCCTGGGGCGCCTTCTCGCCTCCGCGCGCCTAACGTGGTGCGGAGTGAGTCCGTATACGTGAAGGGACACGCGATGACCGACACCGCATCAGGGGGCTCCCACAAGGCACCCGGCGACCGGGGGCGCACGACCATCGCGGACGGGGTGGTCGAGAAGATCGCCGGCCTCGCCGCCCGTGAAGTGGTCGGCGTGCACGCCCTGGGCAGTGGCCTCTCGCGTACGTTCGGCGCCGTCCGCGACCGGGTTCCCGGCGGCGGGAAAGCCGCGGTCAGCCGCGGGGTCAAGGCGGAGGTCGGCGAGGTCCAGACCGCCCTCGATCTGGAGATCGTCGTCGACTACGGCGTGTCGATCCGTGACGTGGCACGGGCGGTCCGTGAGAACGTCGTCTCCGCGGTCGAGCGCATGACCGGCCTGGAGGTCGTCGAGGTCAACATCGCCGTGAGTGACGTCAAGCTGCCCGACGAGCCCGACGAGGAGCCGGAGTCCCGACTCCAGTAGCCGAAAGGAGCCCGTACATGAGCATGGCGGTCGCCGGCATGTTGGCCGGCATGGCCCTGGGGTTCGCCGGCTATTTCGGCGGTTTCGGCGCCTTCCTGCTGGTCGCTGCCCTCGGAGCCGTCGGCTTCGTCGCCGGTCGCTTCCTCGACGGGGATCTGGATCCCGGGGACCTGTTCCGCCGCCGCGACGACCGGCGGGGGTGAGCGGCTGTGAGCAGCCTGCCGCAGGCCACCCCGCCGGGCCCGGCCGCGCCGCACACCGGCGCACGCGCCACCCCGGCCGCGGTGGCCGCCGGCGATCGCGGGGCCACCCGGATCGCCGACCGGGTCGTCGCCAAGATCGCCGCACAGGCCGCCCGGGAGGCGCTCGCCGGCACCTCCGGCGCGCCCCCGCACGCCACCGTCACCGTGCACCACGACATCGCACGGGTCCGGGTGAGCCTGGAACTCGACTACCCGTCCGACCTCGCCGCCCAGTGCGCCGCCGTTCGCAGCAGCGTCGTACGCCGCGTCGAGGAGTGCGCGAACATGTCCGTCCCCGAGGTGGACGTCGACATCGAGCACCTGCACTCGATCCACACCCGGACCGGCTCCGGGCGGGACCGGCGGCTGCGGTGACGGCACGGCGCTTCCGCTCCGCCCGCCGCATCCCCGCGGCCCTCGTCGCCCTGCTCGTGCTCGCCGTGGCCGGCCTGTTCCTCTACGACCTGGCCGCCGTGCGGGCCGACCGCCCCGCCATGGCCTGGCGCCGCGAACTCGCCCACCGGCTGGAGGTCCACACCCCGGCCGACCCGGGGGTGCAACTGGCCGGCGTGGCCCTGGCCCTGGCCGGGGTGGTGCTCCTGCTGCTGGCCTTCACCCCCGGGATCCGCAGCATCCTGATGATGAGGAGCCCCGGCCAGGACGCCGGCCAGGACACCGGCCAGGACAGCGGCCATGAGGCCGGCCAGGACGCCGTCGAGGCGTCCCGCCCCCCGCTGCGGGCCGGGATCGGCCGCAAGGACGCCGCCCAGGTGCTGCGAGACCGGGCCATGGAAGTGCCCGGGGTACGGTCCGCCCGGGTCCGGATGGGCCGCTCCCGCGTCCGGGTGCGGGCCACGTCCCACTTCCGCGAACTGGACGAGGTACGCGCCGACCTGGACGCGGTGATCGCCGTCGGCATCGAGGAACTGGGCCTCGTGCACCCGCCGCGGCCCCGCCTACGGGTCAGGAGGCGAGCGGATTGATCGGGACCGTGAACCGGATCCTGCTGGCGGTGGCCGGCGCGGTACTGCTGGCGGCCGGGGTCGTCCTGCTGACGGCCGTACGGCCGCTGGGCGGTCGGGCCGCGCCCCTGCTGAGCGCCGCCGACCGGCGCCGGTACCTGCACGCCGACGGCTGGTGGTGGTGGGTGCTGATCGCCGCGCTCGTCGTGTGCCTGCTGCTGGCCCTGTGGTGGCTGCTGTCCCAGCTGAAACGCGCACGGCTGCGGACGGTCGCCGTGGACACCGGGGACGGAGCCTTCGCCGTGCTGCGCGGCCGCGCCCTGGCGGACGCCGTCGCCGCCGAGGCCGGCGCCCTGGACGGGGTCGCCGGCTGCCGGGTCGTCCTGCACGGCAGGCGCGGCTCTCCCGCCCTGCGGGTGGCGGTGGAGCTGGAGCCCCACGCCGTCCCGGCCGACACGCTGGCCGGTCTGGCGGGGCCGGTCCTGACCCACGCCCGGACCTCCGCGGGCCTTGCCCACCTGCCGGCGGAGGCCCGCTTCAAGGTCACCTCCCACCGGGCCCGCCGCGTCAGCTGACGGCCGCCGCGGCAGCCGCCCGGCGGACGGCTGCCGCGACGTGGGGTCAGAAGCCGTGCCGGGAGCCGCCGTCGACCGGGAGCATCACGCCCGTCAGGTACGAGGCGGCAGGCGAGAGCAGGAACGCCGCCGCGCGGCCGAACTCCTCCGGAGAGCCGTACCGGCGCAGCGGGATGCGGGACTCGTTGCCCGCGCGGGCCGTCCCGGCGTCCCCGGACAGGGCGTCCAGCTCCCGTACCCGGTCGGTGTCGATACGGGCCGGAAGCAGGCCGACGACGCGGATCCCGCGCGGACCGAGCTCCACCGAGAGGGACTTCGCGAAGCCGGCCAGGCCCGGACGCAGGCCGTTGGAGATGGTGAGGCCCGGGATCGGCTCGTGGACCGAGCCGGACAGGACGAAGCCGATGACGCCGCCCTCGCCCAGCACCGCGGCGGCCGCCCGGGCCAGGCGCACCGCGCCGAGGAAGACCGACTCGAAGGCGGCCGACCACTGCTCGTCGGTGCTGTCGACGGCGAAGCCGGGGACGGGGCCGCCGACGCTGATGAGGATGCCGTCGAAGCGGCCGAAGCGCTCGCGCGCGGTGGCGATGAGCCGGCCGGCCGCCGCCGGGTCGGCGTTGTCCGCTGCCGCACCCACGGCGTTGGGGCCCAGTGCGGCCGCCGCTTCGGCCGTCCGCTTCTCGTCGCGGCCCGTCACGACGACCTTCGCGCCGTCGGCGATCAGTTCCCGGGCGGAGGCGAAACCGAGGCCGCGGCTGGCCCCGGTGACGATGTAGACACGGTCCTTCAGTCCAAGATCCATGCCCGACACGCTACGCCGTCGCGGGCTCCTGTTCGATGGCTTCGGCCCGGGCCGCCGCCTCCTCGCGGTCGCGCTTCTCGCGCCGGACGAGGACCAGCCAGCCCACCGGCACCGCCGAGGCGAACAGCCACCACTGGACCGCGTAGGCCATGTGGGCGCCGATCGAGTCGTGGTCGGGGTCGGTGACGGTCTCGGGACCGCCGTCGCCCGGATCCGGATCGGTCAGCTCCAGGTAGCCGCCGAGGACCGGCCGGCCCAGGTACTCCGCCTGCTGACCGCTGTTGATCAGCATCACCTGACGGTCGGGCAGGCCCTTGCGGTCCTTGATGCCGCTGCCGCCGCTCGTCTCGTCGGCCTTCAGCCGCCCGGTGACGGTGACCTCGCCCGCGGGCGCGGCCGGCACCGGCGGATAGGCGCGCGGGTCGTCGCCGCCCGGCACCCAGCCGCGGTCGACCAGGACCACCCGGCCGTCGCCGAGGACGAGCGGGGTCAGGACGTGGAAGCCGACCTTGTCGTCGTTCGAGGTGCGCATCCGTACGACGACCTCGTGCGCGGAGTCGTACGTGCCCGTCGCGGTGACCGCGCGCCAGAAGTCGGCGCGGGGGACCTTGTGGCCGGGGGAGGTGACCTCGGTCATGGGGACGGGCTTCGCCCGCAGGTTCGCCTCGATCAGCTGGTTCTGCGCGACCCGGTGCACATGGCGGTGGTACTGCCAGAACCCCAGCTTGATCATCACGGGGATGAGGACGAGGGCGACGAGGGTGAGGCACACCCACTGCCGGGTCAGCACAAAGCGGTACACGCCCACGACGGTACCCCGGCCGACGAGGACCCCGGCGGCCGGGTGGCCCTCCGGGGTCGCGGGAAGGAGAAGGAGCGGCGGTCAGACGTGGTCGACGATGCCCACCTTCCCTTCCGCGCGGGCGCAGTGCCCGCCGCAGAACCACTGGCCCTCGACCTCGACGCCCTGTCCGATGATCTGGACCCGGCAGTGCTCGCAGATGGGCGCCATGCGGTGGATGGCGCACGAGAAGCAGTCGAAGACGTGCACCGCGCCCTGCGCGTGCACCTCGAAGGACATGCCGTAGTCGTTTCCGCAGACCTCACAACGTGCCATGCGCCGCATGCTGCGCACGGCGGAGCGACGGAACAAGATCCACCCTGGTGAGTCGTCGCGCGGACACCCGCCCGGCTCAACGGGCGGCGGCCGGGCCGCTCACTCCCCGGCCGGGGCCACGTCCCGCAGCAGCTGCGTGAAGGCCGCCTCGTCGACGACGGGGGTGCCGAAGGACTTCGCCTTGACCGTCTTGGAGGTCGCCGAGTCGGGGTCGTTCGTCACCAGGAGGCTGGTGAGCCGCGACACGCTCGTCGCGACGTGCAGGCCCGCCTCGACCGCCCGGTCCTCCAGCAGCTCCCGCTCCACCGAGGTGTCGCCGGAGAACGCGATCCGCATGCCCTGCTTCAGCGGCTTGCCGTCCTCGAACCGCCCCGGGTTGGGGTGCGGGCACGGCGGCCGCTTGCGCGAGGGCCGCCAGCTGCCGCCCCGGTACGACGCCTGGTGGCCCACGCGCGGGGTGGCGGCGGAGTCCGACCACTCCGTCAGCGGCCGGCATTCCAGCAGCGGCAGCCGTACGCCGCCCTGCGCCGCCGCGTGCAGCGACGGACGGAAGGCCTCCGCGAGCACGCGGGCGTCGTCGAGGGCGTGGTGGGCGCGCTGCTGGACCACACCGAAGTGCGCGGCGAGCGACTCCAGCTTGTGATTGGGCAGCGGGAGGTTCAGCTCCTTCGACAGGGCGATGGTGCACAGCCGCTGACGGACCGGCGCGGTCGTCTCGGCGCGCGCGTACTCCCGGGCGATCATCTGCCAGTCGAAGATGGCGTTGTGTGCGACCAGCACGCGGTCCGCGAGCCTGCCGGCGAACTCCTCGGCGATGTCCTTGAAGAGCGGCGCACCGGCGAGCACGTCACTGGTCAGGCCGTGGATCCACACCGGCCCCGGGTCCCGCTGCGGGTTGACCAGCGTGTACCAGTGGTCCTCCACGTTGCCCTGTGCGTCGAGCCGGTAGACGGCGGCGGAGACTATCCGGTCGTCGCGAGCGAGCCCGGTGGTCTCCACGTCGACGACCGCGTACCCCTGTGGGTACGCGGTCGGCCATGTCGTCTCTGCGGTCGTACGGTCGTCGAGCATGGTCACAGAGGATATCGGCACGCACTGACACCGCCGCCCCACCCTGGGTCAGCCCGGGGCCCGCGGCGCCGTCGCCAGCAGGGCCGTCACCAGGGCGCGTACGGACAGCAGGAAGAGCCGCTCCGGGTCGGCGGGCCGGGCCAGCGCGCGGGCGAGCGCCGGGTCGTGGGGGGCCGCGGCCGGGTCCCACAGCTCGCTCTCGGCCGGGGACTGGGCGGGGGAGCGCTCGCGGTTGCGCTCGACGAGCAGGAACCCGACGATCTGGAACTGCACCGCCCGCACCGCGTCGGCCGCCCGGGCACCGCGCAGGCCCGCGGCGTGCACCTCGTGGACGAGCGCCTGCTGCGCCGGAAGGAACATCCGCTCCGTGAGACCGCGTTCGTGGACCATCGCGATCAGGTGCGGGCGCTCGCGCAGCTCGCGGCGCAGGATCCGGGCGACCGACAGGATCCGCTCGGCCGGGGAACGTCCGGCGGGCCGGATCGCGCCCATCTCCTGCACGGTCCGCTCCACGAGGGCGTCCAGCAGCGACTCGCGGTTGCCGACGTGCCAGTAGATCGACGTCACCGCGGTGCCCAGCTCGGCGGCGAGCCCCCGCATCGTCAGGGCGGCCGGGCCGCGCTGCTTGACCAGGGACGCGGCGGCGTCCAGGACCTCGTCGCGGGTCAGCGAGGATCTGGCCATGTCAGCGGTCCACCGATCTGTTGATGCGTCAGTTCTGGTGCCTGCAGGGGTCTTTACCCTTCATCGGCGGCGGTGTAACTGTGTTACAGACCCGAACCGAGAGGTGGTGCGAGACATGGCACGCGTACGGTACGGAGCGCGGACCGAGGCCGAGATCGCCGCGTCGCGCGAGAAGAGCTCCAAGCTCCCCGACATCTGGTCCACCGGTGTGGTGGCCGTCTGGGAGACCGATCCGGACGTGGTCGCCGCGGTCCTCCCGCCCCCGCTCAAGCCGGCCGACCGGCCCCTCGTACGGGCGAACATCAGCAAGGTCGACCTGCCCGGCTACCCGCTCGGCGCCGGCTCGGTGGCCGTCGCCGCCCAGCACGACGGCGTGGCGGGCTGGTACCCGCTGGTCATGCCGATGACCCACGAACGCGCCCTGACCGGCGGCCGCGAGGTCTTCGGCGAACCGAAGAAGCTGGGCGAGGTCACCGTCGAGCGCGACGGCCTCGTCGTCCGGGCCGTCCTCGCCCGCCACGGCATCGCCTTCGTCGAGGTGCGCGGCGCCGTGGACCGCCCGCTCCCGCTGCCCGAGCCCACCCAGAAGACCGACTTCTACTTCAAGTTCCTGCCCGCCGTAGGCGGTTCGGGCTTCGACGCGGACCCGGTCCTCGTGCACTGCGTCCGCAACGAGAAGGTCCGCAAGCTGGATCACGTCACCGGCGACGTCGTCCTGCGCGAGTCCATGTTCGATCCCGTGGCCGACCTCCCCGTCCGCCGGATCGTGGAGATCACCATCGGCGAGAAGACCACCGACCAGAAGGGCCGCGTCGTCGAACGGGTCAGTGCCCGGGCCCTCCTCCCGTACATCCACCAGCGCTACGACGACCCGATGCAGATCCTCGACGGACCCCCCGAAGGGAGCCTGTGAGATGCGGCTCGAATCCGGACAGGTGGCCGTCGTCACCGGAGCCGCCGGCGGCATCGGCCTCGCCATGGCCCGCCGCTTCGCCGCCGAGGGGCTGAGCGTCGTCCTCGCCGACGTCGAGGAGGCCGCCCTGCGCAAGGCCGCCGACGAACTCGCCGCGGACGGGGCCCGGGTCCTCGCCCGGACCGTCGACGTCAGCGACCGCGCATCCGTGCTCGCCCTCGCCGACGCGGCGTACGACGCCTTCGGCGCCGTCCACGTGCTCTGCAACAACGCGGGCGTCGGCTCCGGCGCCGAGGGCCGGATGTGGGAACACGAGCCCAACGACTGGAAGTGGGCCTTCTCGGTCAACGTGTGGGGCGTCTTCCACGGCATCCAGGCCTTCGTCCCCCGCATGATCGCCGGCGGCGCCCCCGGCCACGTCGTCAACACCTCCTCCGGCGACGGCGGCATCGCCCCGCTGCCCACCGCCTCCGTGTACGCCGTCACCAAGGCCGCCGTGGTCACCATGACCGAGTCCCTCTACGCCCACCTCAAGGCGGAGGGCGCCGCCGTCGGAGCCTCCGTGCTCTTCCCCGGCCCGCACATGCTGCGCACCGGATTGTGGGAGTCCCACCGCAACCGGCCCGAGCGGTACGCCAAGCAGCGCCCGCGCAGGACCCCGTACCGCAGCCTCGACCAGTACGAGGCCGCCATGAAGCAGGCCGGCCACGAGGTGCACTTCACCCCGGTCGAGGAGGTCGCCGAGCACGTCGTCGACGGCATCCGCGCCGGCCGTTTCTGGATGCTGCCCCCGAGCGAGCACAGCGACCGGCAGATCCGCGCCCGGTCGCAGTCGATGCTCGACCGCGCCAACCCCGCCTACCTGGAGAGCTTCATCCTCGACTGAGGAGCGTCCGCAATGAGCGACACACCGTACGAAGACCCGTACCTGATCATTTCCTCCGACTGCCACGCGGGCCTGCCCACCGAGCTGTACCGCCCCTACCTCGACTCCCGCTTCCACCCGCAGTTCGACGAGTTCCTCGGCCAGCGCGACGCCCGCCGCGCGGAGGCCACCCGCCTGGGCGTGCGCAACGAGGCCTTCGCCGAGAAGTGGTTCCACGATCACGAGGAGGGCCTGCGGGGAGGCTGGGACGCGGGCCAGCGGCTGAAGGAGCTCGACGGCGACGGCGTCGCCGCCGAGGTCGTCTTCCCCGACGCGGACGCCGTCGACAGCCAGACCGCGGCCCCCTTCGGGGTGGGGCTCGGGCTCTCCGGCGACCAGGACCCCGAGCTCGGCATGGCGGGCGCGCAGGCGCACAACCGCTGGCTGGCCGAGTTCGTCTCGCAGAACCCCGAACGCCACTGCGGCGTCGCCCTCCTGCCCATCACTGGCGAGCCGTCGAAGGTCGTCGCCGAGATCCACCGGGCCAAGGAGTCCGGGCTGGGCGCGCTGATGATCCCCGCCATGTGGGTGGACAAGGCGCCCTACCACGACCGACGCTACGACCCCGTCTGGGCGGCGGCCGCCGAGACGCGGATGCCGATCGTCACCCACTCCGGGTCCTCACCGCGCCACGAGTACGGCGACCACCTGGGCATCTTCGTCTCCGAGGTCACCTGGTGGCCGGCCCGTCCGCTGTGGTTCCTGCTCTGGTCGGGGGTGTTCGAGCGGCACCCGGGCCTGAGGTTCGGGGTCGCCGAGTCGGGCTGCTGGTGGCTGCCGAACCAGCTGTGGTTCATGGACCGGCTCTACCTCGGCGCGCACGGCGGCAAGAAGCTCTCGCCGTTCGAGGAGCTGAAGCGGCCGCCCAGCGAGTACCTGGACCGCCAGGTCTTCGTCTGCGCGACGAACACCAAGCGGCGCGAACTGGCCCAGCGCTACGAGATCGGCGTGGACAACATCCTGTGGGGCTCGGACTTCCCGCACCCCGAGGGCACCTGGCCGGACACCCGCAACTGGCTGCGCAAGACCTTCCACGACATCCCGGTCGACGAGACCCGGCGGATGCTCGGGCTCGCCGCGGCGGAGGTCTTCGGCTTCGACACGGAGGAACTGGCCCCGGTCGCCCGCCGGATCGGCCCCACCCCGGCCGAACTGGGCCAGTCCCCGGACCAGGCGGCGGTGGCGGCCTCCTGGGCACGCTCGCGCGAGGTGGGCCGCCACTGGCTGACCGACCACGACTTCCCCGTCCTGGGGGTGTCGCGGTGACCGGCGACGACCGCTACACGGTGATCTCGGCGGACTGCCACGCGGGCGCCGACCTCCTGGACTACAAGCCGTACCTGGAGAGGCGGTACCACGACGAGTTCGACGCCTGGGCCGCCACGTACGTGAACCCGTACGAGGACCTCCTCGCGGACACCGCGGACCGCAACTGGAACTCGGCGCGGCGCCTGGCGGAACTGGAGGCGGACGGCATCGTCGCCGAGGTCGTCTTCCCCAACACCATCCCGCCGTTCTTCCCCAAGGCCTCCCTGATGGCGCAGCCGCCGACGGCCGCCGAGTACGAGATGCGGTGGGCCGGCCTCCAGGCCCACAACCGCTGGCTGGCGGACTTCTGCGCGGACGCCCCCGGCCGGCGGGCGGGCGTCGCGCAGATCCTGCTGAACGACGTGGACGCGGCGGTGCGGGAGATCCGCCGCGTCAGGGAGGCCGGCCTGACGGGCGGGATCCTGCTGCCCGGCGTACCGCCCGGCTCGACGGTCCCCGAGCTGTACTCGGCCGCCTACGACCCCGTCTGGGCGGTGTGCGACGAGCTCGACGTCCCGGTCAACCACCACGGCGGCTCGGCGTCGCCGCCGCTCGGCGACGAGCCGGCAGCCCGGGCCGTCTTCATGGTGGAGACCACCTGGTTCTCGCACCGCGCCCTGTGGCACCTCGTGTTCGGCGGGGCGTTCCGCCGCCATCCCGGCCTCAAGCTGGTCCTCACGGAGCAGGGCTCCGGCTGGATCCCGGGCGTGTTGGAGATGCTGGACTACTACCACGGCCGTCTGGTCGCGGCGTCGGCCACGGCCGAGTCCAAGTTCGGGGCGGGCCTCGCCGAGGCGATGGGCAAGGGCCCCAGCGAGGTCTGGCGGGACAACTGCTTCGTGGGAGCGAGCTTCATGCGCCCCCACGAGGTCCCGCTGCGGGACCGGATCGGCCTCGACAAGATCATGTGGGGCAGCGACTACCCCCACGACGAGGGCACCACCCCGTACTCCCGCGAAGGCCTGCGCATCGCCTACGCGGGCCTGGCGCGGGACGAGATCGCGGCGATGGTCGGCGGCAACGCGGCCCGCGTCTACGGCTTCGACCTCCCCCTCCTGGACGCCCTGGCGGCCAAGCACGGCCCGCTGGTGTCGGAGATCGCCGAACCCCTGACCCAGATCCCGCCCGAGGCCACCAGCCCGGCCTTCGCCAAGGGCGGCTCGGTCCGGGTCTGGTAGCCGTGCACCTCCGCCGGGGCGGCTCAGTTCCACCGAGTCAGCCGCTCCGGCGGGATGGCTTCGATCCCGTTGAGCACCACGTCGCCGTACACCTCGATCGAGATCTGCTCCGCCCTCGCCAGCGGGGTGAGGTCCACGCAACCGCTGCGTTGGTTGAATACGAGGCGGCGGAGGTGCGGCAGGGAGCTGAGCGGCGCCAGGGAGTCCACGACAGCACACTGGTTCAGCGACAGGTCGGTGACGTGGTCGAATCGGGTCAGCAGAGCCGGTTCGATCGCTGCCTCGGTGATGTCAAGGTTGGTCACCGGCAAGTGGGGATGGTGCGCGGCAAGTTCCTGTACCCGCTCGTCGCCGCTGATTGCGAGGGAACGGAGTTCCTGCCAGCGTTCCAAACCGACGAGGGGAATGTCGCGGGCGGTCAGGCCCAAGGACAGCGACTGCAAACCGTCGCTGACCGGCAGAGTGCCGACCCGGTCCACCGGGGCCCGGTAGCCCAAGTGCAGTGAATCGAGGGGGAGCATTTGCAGCGAACCCAGAGGCAGCCCGTCCTGGAGGCCGAAAAGGCTCAGATTGTGCAGCGGAAGGTCTGCGAGCGGACCCAAGTCGCCGATGGCCGGGCACATGGACAGGCCGAGGAACTGAAGTCGGTCGAGCCGGCGCAGAGGGGCGAGATCCGTCAGTGTTTCGTTGCGGAAGACGAAAAGCCACTCCAGGTCGCTGCGGCTCGCGAGTATGTCGGCGAGGCCCGGCGCCCAGTGGAGGTTGACCCGCTTGAGGTGAGTGAGCCGGGCGAGCCATGCGGCCTGCTCGGCCGTGTTCACCAGCAGGCTCGCATTGCCCAGGTCGGCGCTGCTGAGCACGACCTCGGCGTATTCCGCAGTATCGAAGCGCCCCCAGCTTTCGCCTAGGGCGTGGGACACACGGAGCCGTGTGTCCGACCGGAACCTGGTGATGACCTTCATGGCCGCGGAACCACCGATCCCGGCTGCGGTGAGGATAACCGCCTCGGCCGCATGGGCGTCCAAATCGCCGCTGCCGGGCAGCAGTTCCAGGACGATTTCCCCCGCCTTGGCCAGTGACTCGGCCTGGCGGCGGTTGCGCGGCGGCAGCAATTCCGCAGTACGGGACTGAATGTCGGCGCGGATCACAGGGTCCAGCTCCGGGGCGTGTTCCAGACAGGCAGCGGCCAGCAGGATCAGACGGCTGCGGGTGCCCTTGACCTTGTCCGCGCGTTTCAGCAGGCCGCGCAGGATGCGGGTACGTTCGTCCGGGCGGGCATGACCCACGGCCATTCGGACGACATCGTCCCACGTGTCGTCGTGCGCGTTCTTCACCAGGACACCGAAGTCGCGGGCTTCCACTGCGGCCTTCGCAGCCAGGTAGTCCTGAAAGGTGCGGTGGACGAAGACGACCGTGCCCGGAGCCGGCTCCAGGAGCAGGCCGCTGCGGATCAGGAGATGGGTGAAGACCGGGTCGGCGCCTCCCTGAGCCCGTACCTGGGGCATCGAGTCCAGCCACCCGCCCACCAACTCGACGGCTTCGTCCCGGCCCGCCTCCAACTGCCCGTTGCGGATCAGCCAGTACGCGAGCCGCTGGAGCAGCGCGATCTGCTCCTCCCGGGTGAGGTAGACCCCCTCGACCCCGCAGATCTCCCGCTCCGTGTCCCGCCGGACCAGCAGCATGTCCAGTGCCGCGTCGTACAGTTCCTTGCGCGCCCGGGGGAGCTGCATGCGCCGGTCCTGGTTGAGGGCGCAGAGCAGGGCGCACATCAGTGGGTTCGTCGCCAGTCGGGCCAGGTCCCGTCGGGAGGCGACCGCCTCCAGCAGTGAGGCCTCGTACGCGTCCACCTCCTGCCCCTGCGCCCGCGCGGCCGCGTGCCAATGCTCCACGAAGGCCCGGATGTCGCGCTGTTCCATCGGCAGCATCGAGTGGGTGGCGAACCCGAGGCCCGCGAGCCAGTCCTCCGGGACGGCAGAGGGGCGGGTCGTCACCACGTAACGGGCCTTCGGGAAGGCGGAGACGAGCGAGCGCAGCCAGGTCTCCGTGCGGGCGCGCAGCCGCTGCGGGACCTCGTCCACGCCGTCCACCAGGACCAGCGCCCGGCCGCTCAGCATGAGGTCGTCGACCCAGCCCGGCGGGGCGGACAGCGGTACGCCGCCCGCGCGCAGGAAGTCCTCCGGCAGGGGCAGGTCGCCCGATGCGGTGAAGGAGCGCAGGCGCAGCACGAACGGCACGCACGTGCTCCACGGTCCGTCGCTCTGCCGGGCCGCATTGAGGGCCAGCCATTGCACCAGGGTGGATTTCCCCGAGCCCGCCGGACCGCGCAGCAGGACCCGATCGGCGGAGGCGAGGGCCTGCTCGGCCCGGACCTGGGTCCGGTGCACCGCCGGTTCGCCCGGCAGGAGCTGCTCCGTGCCGCTGACCGACAGGCTGATGTACGCCACGTCCAGCGGCCAGTCCTGGCGGGAGCGGCTGAGGGTGAGGCCGAAGAGCTGGAGGCGGCCGTGGGTCGCGGCGATGTACTGCGCGTAACGCTCCTCGAAGGCGTACGACGTCCCGTCCCCGGCGGCACCGAGCCGGTCCACCGCACGGGCCAGCTCCCCCGTCCGCCGGACCAGTTCCACGTCCGTCCGGGCGGCGAAGCCCGGCAGGGTCGTCAGGTACTCCACCGTGTGCTCGCAGCACAGCCGGACCAGCCGCCCGTACAGGGCCTCGGCCGCACCGCCCAGGCCGGGTGGGGCCGGCGGCAGTGTCGCCGCCAGGGCCGTCGGGTCCAGGTCCGCCGCGAAGAGGGCCTCCGCGTCCAGTGGGCCCAGCGCGGCGAAGGCGTCGCCGACCGCGGCAACCGCCGCCAGCCGTTCGTGTTCGGGGAGGCGGGCAGTGGCCTCGGTCATGCGGGCCGCGAGGGCCTCGGCCAGGCGGCGGACCTCCGGCTCGGCCAGTTCCGTCGGCGGCCGGCGCCAGCGCGGGACCGGGCGGGCGGGGTCCGCCGTCAGGCCCGCCCCCGGGGCCCGGGACAGCAGGGACCTGACCAGGGCGCTCGCCGCCGTGCCCGCCACGCGTAACAGAACCGTCTCGAATCCCGTCATTCCCCGCCCTCCCCGAACCGTCGGTAACCTCGATGGATACCGATCGGTAACAACCTCTAGCGGCACCCCCGAAGGCGCCTCTATGGTGCGGACATGCCGAACCTGCCCGATGTCGTGCTGTGGTCCATACCCGCCTTCGTGCTGCTCACCGTCATCGAGCTGGTGAGCTACCGCCTCCATCCCGACGAGGACGCGGAGGGCTACGACTCCAAGGACGCCGTCACCAGCATCAGCATGGGGCTCGGCAGCATCGGCTTCGACCTGCTCTGGAAGATCCCGGTGGTCGCGGTCTTCACCGCCGTCTACGAACTCACCCCGCTGCGGGTGCCGTTGCTGTGGTGGACCATCCCGCTGATGCTGCTCGCCCAGGACTTCCTCTATTACTGGCAGCACCGCGGCCACCACGTCATCCGCATCCTGTGGGCCTGCCACGTGGTCCACCACAGCAGCCGGAAGTTCAACCTCACCACCGCCCTGCGCCAGCCCTGGACCAGTGCCACGACCTACTGGTTCTACCTGCCGATGGTGGCCGTCGGGGTGCACCCGGCCGTGATCCCGTTCTGCTACGGCATCAACCTGCTCTACCAGTTCTGGGTCCACACCGAGCGCATCGGGAAGCTTCCCCGCGCCTACGAGTACGTCTTCAACACCCCGTCCCACCACCGCGTGCACCACGCGTCCCAGGGCGGCTACCTCGACCGCAACTACGGCGGCATCCTGATCATCTGGGACCGGATGTTCGGCTCCTGGGTGGGGGAGACCGACAAGCCCGTGTACGGGCTCACCAAGAACATCAACACCTACAACCCGCTGCGCGTCGCCACCCACGAGTACGCCGCCATCGCCCGGGACGTCCGCGCCGCCCGGAGCTGGAGCGAGCGGGCCGGCCGGGTCTTCCGCGGCCCGGGCTGGCAGCCCGCCCCCACTGCGGAGGCCGCGCCCGCCACCGCCACCGCAGCAGCCGTCCCCGCGCCCGCCACCGCGCCCGTCACCCCCGCCGCCGACCCGGCCGTACAGGAGACCCACGCGTGAGCACCGAGTCCCCCGGCCGCCCCGCACCCTCCTGGGCCGCCCCGCGGGCGGCGGCCGGGCGGGCGCGCCTCGGCCGCCTCGCCCTCTACGGCTTCGCCGCCGCCACCGCCGTCGACCTCGGGTCGCTGCTGGCCGGCTGGCACCTCGGGCACGTCATCGCCAAGCCGCTGCTGATGCCGCTGCTCGTCGCCTACGCGATCACGCGCGGCGCGCCCCGCCTGCTGGTCGCCGCCCTGCTGTTCGGCTGGGGCGGGGACCTGGCCCTGCTCTTCGACGCCGAGGCCGCCTTCCTGGTCGGCATGGGCTCCTTCGCCGTCGGACACGTCTGCTACCTCGTCCTCTTCGGCAAGCGGCCCGCGAACCCCCTGCTCGGGGGCGCCTACGCCCTGGCCCTCCTCGGGACCGTCGCCCTGCTGTGGGCCGATCTGCCCGCGGACCTGCGGATCCCCGTGGCCGGCTACAGCCTGCTGCTCACCGCCATGGCCTTCCGCTCCAGCGCCCTCGGCCTGCGGGCCGGCATCGGCGGCGCGCTGTTCCTGCTGTCCGACACCCTCATCGCCACCGGCGTCGCCGAGTGGCCGCAGCTGCCCCGCCCGGACTTCTGGATCATGGCCACCTACCTGGCCGCCCAGTACCTGCTGGCCACTGGCGCGACCTCCCGGGAAGCAGGCGTACGGTAGGACGGTTCCACAGTCGTACAAGACTGAACGATCTCGAACCGGAGGACTGCACCACCATGCGCGCCACCGTCATCCACGCCCCGCACGACATACGCGTGGAGGAGGTGCCCGACGCTGCGATCCAGCGCCCCGAGGACGCCGTCGTCCGCGTCCTGCGTGCCTGCATCTGCGGCAGCGACCTGTGGGCCTACCGCGGCGAGGCCGCGCGCCAGCCCGGCCAGCGCATCGGCCACGAGTTCCTGGGCGTCGTCGAGGAGACCGGCTCCGCCGTCTCCGGGCTGCGCGCGGGCGACCTCGTGGTCGCGCCCTTCATGTGGTCGGACGGCACCTGCGAGTACTGCACCGAGGGCCTGTACACCTCCTGCGACCACGGCGGCTTCTGGGGCTCGGTCGGCCACGACGGCGGCCAGGGCGAGGCCGTGCGCGTCCCGCACGCCGACGGGACGCTGGTGAAGCTGCCCGCCGAGGCCGTCTCCGACGACCACCTGCTGACCGGCCTGCTCGCCCTCTCCGACGTCATGGGCACCGGGCACCACGCCGCGCTGGGCGCGGGCGTGCGCGAGGGCTCCACGGTCGCCGTGGTCGGCGACGGCGCGGTCGGCCTGTGCGGAGTGCTCGCCGCCAAGCGCCTCGGCGCCGAGCGGATCATCGCGCTGGGCCGCCACACCGTCCGTACGGACATCGCCAGGCTCTTCGGGGCCACCGACGTCGTCGCCGAGCGCGGCGAGGCCGCCGAGGCGGCCGTGCGCGAGCTCACCGGCGGCCGCGGCGCGCACTGCGTCATCGAGGCGGTCGGCACCGAGCAGTCCATGCGCACGGCGGTCGGCATCACCCGTGACGGCGGGGCCATCGGCTACGTCGGCGTCCCGCACGGCAGCGGCACCGGCCTCGACCTCGGCGTCATGTTCGACCGCAACATCACCCTGCGCGGCGGTGTGGCACCGGTCCGCGCCTACATCCCGGAGCTGCTGCAGGACGTCCTCGGCGGCGTGATCGACCCGGCGCCCGTCTTCGACCGCGCCGTGTCCCTGGACGAGGTCCCGGACGGCTACCGCGCGATGGACGACCGCAGTGCGCTCAAGGTGCTGATCAAGCCCTGACCCGGCCGCGGTGACGGACGGGCCGGGCGGGGGTGCTCCCCGCCCGGCCCGTCCGCACGCGGTTCGGTCCTACTTCACGGCCTTGAGGGCGTCCACGACGCCGTAGCCGTAGTAGCCCGTCTGCCCCCACTTGGCCTGGCAGGTGGTGGCGTCGACCAGGGTGCCCGCGGCGTCGTAGATCTGCGTCGGGCAGGCCGCCTTGGTGGACTGCGCCTTCAGCATCGCCTGGAGCTGCGAGGGCGTGGCCCCCGGGTGGGCGCTCTTGAGCAGCGCCGCGACGCCCGCGACGTGCGGGGCGGCCATCGAGGTGCCCTGCTTGTACCCGTAGCCCCCGCCCGGGACGGTCGACAGCACGCGCCCGTTGGCGTCCGGCGTGGCCGGGACCTGCCACTTGTCGCCGCCGGGGGCCGCGACGTCCACGACCCCGAGGCCGTAGCTGGAGTAGTACGAGCGCAGGCCCTTGTCGCCGGTCGCGGAGACGGTGACCACGCCCGGCAGCTGCGTGGGCAGGTCCAGGCAGACCTTCGGGTCGATGGTGCGCGTCACCGGGGTGGTGTCGTTCGGGCTGGTGGTGTCCTCCAGGGAGTCGGCCGCCAGGTCCTGGTTGGAGTTGCCGGCGGACGCCACGTGCAGGGTGCCCTTGCGCTCCGCGTACTTGGTGGCCCGGCCGATGGCCTCCACCAGCGCCTTCTGGTCGTCGTCGGTCTTGCAGTTGAAGAGCCACGGGTCGACGTAGTAGCTGTTGTTGGTCACCTCGATCCCCTTCTCGGCGGCGAACATGAAGCCGCAGACGACCGCCTCGGTGTAGAAGAGGCTGGTCCCGGGCTCGCTCACCTTGATCGCGGCGATCTTCACGCCGGGCGCCACACCGCTGATGCCGACGCCGTTGCGCGGGGCGCCGATGGTGCCGGCGACGTGCGTGCCGTGGTCGCTGCCGTCGGGGTACGGGCGCCAGGCGCCGTCGGTGGTGTCGGCGACCCCGCCGACGCAGTTGGCCGACTGGCCCTTGGAGAAGTTCGGGGCGAGATCGGGGTGGGTGTCGTCCACACCCGTGTCGATGATGCCCACCGTGACGTCCTGGCTGCCATCGTTGATCTTGTGAGCCTCGTCGGCCCTGATCGTCCGCAGGTCCCACTGGTTGGGTTCGAGCGGCTCCTGACCCTCCTGGGCACGCGCCGCCGCCTTGGCCGCGTCCGCCTCGCTCAGCAGCTGGGTCGCGCCCTCGTCGGTGGTCTGCACCGCCTGCATCGGGGCCGTCCGGGTGGCGCCGACGGACACGAACAGCCCACGCTGGGCGCGCAGCTGCTTGGCGAAGTCCGGGTTCTGGGAGTGTGCGACGACGACCCCGATCTGCTCATAGGCCGTCACCACCGTTCCGCCGGCCCGCTCGACGGCCTTCTTCGCCGCCTTCATCGTGGCGTAGGCGTTCAGGTTCGCCACGTACGACAGCTTGGGGCCGGTGGTCGCCGCCTTCGGCGCCGTCGCCGCGTCCGCGGTGGTGCCCAGCGGGGCGGCGGAGGCCGACACCGAGGGCAGCAGGGCGAGCGAGGCGGTGAGCGCCAGGCCGACCGGTACGGCCAGGGCGCGCCGGCGGACGGATCCCAGATGAGCCATGGGTTCTCCAGATCATCGTGAAAAAGCCGTCCGCACGCGGTCGCGTCGGACGGGTCCATGACAAGTGAACCTAGTGCCGCCGTTCCCTTCTCCGCCATCAGTTCGAGAAATCAGTTTCCGAAGAATCCACGGGTGTTGAACCGTCCCGACACGCCGGCCGTGCCGTTGACAGAGGGGGGTCAGCGCCATCGACCCCGCCACACGGAGGTTGTTTTGTCCGTCGTCCCCACCGCACCTGCGTCACAAGGAGATTCCCCCGTGACCACCGAAGCAGCGCCGCCTCCGGGCAGCACGGGAACGCCCCTGGCGGGCCCCACGGCCGAAGAGTTCGTGAGCGTCCAGCAGAGCCCCGAGTTCGCCGAACTCCGCCGCTCCTACCGCTCCTTCGCCTTCCCGCTCACCGTGGCCTTCATCGCCTGGTACCTGCTCTACGTCCTGCTGTCCAACTACGCGGGCGGCTTCATGGGGACCAAGGTCTTCGGCAACATCAACGTCGCCCTCGTGCTCGGCCTCGCCCAGTTCGCGACGACCTTCCTCATCGCCTGGCTGTACGCGCGCCACGCCGCGGCCAAGCTCGACCCCAGGGCGGCGGCCATCAAGGCGCGGATGGAGGCCTCCGAATGAGCCGCACGCACCACCTGACGACGCTCGCCTCCGGCGCCTCCGAGCACCGCCCGCTCATCATCACGCTCTTCGGGCTGTTCGTCGTCGCCACCCTGATCATCACGGTCTGGGCCGGTCGCCAGACCAAGGACGCCGCGGACTTCTACGCGGGCGGCCGCCAGTTCACCGGCTTCCAGAACGGCCTCGCCATCTCCGGCGACTACATGTCCGCCGCGTCCTTCCTCGGCATCGCCGGAGCCATCGCCCTCTTCGGCTACGACGGCTTCCTCTACTCCATCGGCTTCCTCGTGGCCTGGCTGGTGGCCCTGCTGCTCGTCGCCGAGCCGCTGCGCAACTCCGGCCGCTACACGATGGGCGACGTCCTCGCGTACCGGATGCGCCAGCGGCCCGTCCGCACCGCCGCCGGAACCTCCACCATCGTGGTCTCGATCTTCTACCTCCTCGCCCAGATGGCCGGGGCCGGCGTCCTGGTCTCGCTGCTCCTGGGCATCACCAGCGACGGCGGCAAGGTGGCGGTCGTCGCCCTCGTCGGCGTCCTGATGATCGTCTACGTGACCATCGGCGGCATGAAGGGCACCACCTGGGTCCAGATGATCAAGGCGGTCCTGCTGATCGCGGGCGCCCTGCTGATCACCTTCCTGGTGCTGGTGAAGTTCGACTTCAACGTCTCCGACCTGCTGGGCAAGGCCGCCGAGAACAGCGGACAGGGAGCCAAGTTCCTCGAACCGGGCCTCAAGTACGGCAAGGACTCCACCTCGAAGCTGGACTTCCTCTCCCTCGGCCTCGCCCTGGTCCTCGGCACCGCCGGCCTCCCGCACATCCTGATCCGCTTCTACACCGTGCCCACCGCGAAGGCCGCCCGTAAGTCCGTGAACTGGGCCATCGGCATCATCGGCGCCTTCTACCTCATGACCATCGCCCTCGGCTTCGGGGCCGCGGCCCTGCTGGAGCGCGCGGACATCCTGGCCTCCAACAAGGCAGGCAACACCGCCGCGCCCCTGCTCGCCCAGGCGGTCGGCGGCGGCGCGGACTCCACCGGCGGCGCCGTCCTGCTCGCCGTGATCTCCGCGGTCGCCTTCGCCACCATCCTCGCCGTCGTCGCCGGCCTCACCCTCGCCTCCTCCTCGTCCTTCGCCCACGACCTGTACGTGAACGTGATCCGCAAGGGCAAGGCCACCGAGCAGGAGGAGGTGCGGGCCGCCCGCTGGTCCACGGTCGTCATCGGCGCCGTCGCCATCGGCCTGGGCGCGCTGGCCCGCGACCTGAACGTCGCCGGACTCGTCGCGCTGGCCTTCGCGGTCGCCGCCTCCGCCAACCTGCCGACGATCCTCTACAGCCTCTTCTGGAAGCGCTTCAACACCCAGGGGGCGCTCTGGTCCATCTACGGCGGACTGATCTCGGCGGTCGGCCTGGTGCTGTTCTCCCCGGTCGTGTCCGGCAAGCCGACCTCGATGTTCAAGGACGCGGACTTCTTCTGGTTCCCGCTGGAGAACCCGGGCATCATCTCGATCCCCCTCGGCTTCCTCCTGGGATGGCTGGGAACCGTCCTCACCAAGGAGAAGGCCGACCCGCAGAAGTTCGCCGAGCTGGAGGTGCGCTCCCTCACCGGAACAGGGGCGCACTGACATCGTCCGAACACCCAGCGTGGCCGTGTCGTAGGGACCTACGACACGGCCACGTCACGTCTCGTTCATTCGGGCATCACAGAACGACACACGCGTCCCGTAGTCTCGAAATAGAACGCGTGAAGTAGCTCCAATGTCGCGCGTATGTCTACTTCCGGACAGGGGAGGGGGCCCACAGTGCTTCTCGACACCTATGGCCGCGTGGCCACTGACCTGCGCGTCTCGCTCACCGACCGGTGCAACCTGCGCTGCACCTACTGCATGCCCGAAGAGGGCCTGCAATGGCTCGGCAAGTCCGATCTGCTGACCGACGAGGAGATCGTCCGGCTGATCCGCATCGCCGTCACGCAGCTCGGCATCACCGAGGTCCGCTTCACCGGCGGAGAACCACTGCTCCGGCCCGGCCTGGTCGGGATCGTCGAGGAGTGCGCGGCGCTGGAACCCCGCCCCAAGATGTCGCTCACCACCAACGGCATCGGCCTCAAGCGCACCGCCCAGGCCCTGAAGGCCGCCGGCCTGGACCGGGTGAACGTCTCCCTGGACACCCTGCGCCCCGAGGTCTTCAAGACCCTCACCCGCCGCGACCGGCACAAGGACGTCATCGACGGCATGGCCGCGGCCCGCGAGGCCGGCCTGACCCCCGTCAAGGTCAACGCCGTCCTCATGCCCGGACTCAACGATGACGAGGCCCCCGACCTGCTGGCCTGGGCCGTCGAGAACGAGTACGAGCTGCGCTTCATCGAGCAGATGCCCCTCGACGCCCAGCACGGCTGGAAGCGCGACGGCATGATCACCGCGGGCGACATCCTGGAATCGCTGCGCACGCGCTTCATGCTCACCGAGGAGGGCGCCGACGAGCGCGGCTCCGCCCCGGCCGAGCGCTGGGTCGTCGACGGCGGCCCCGCCACCGTCGGCGTCATCGCCTCCGTCACCCGCCCGTTCTGCGGCGCCTGCGACCGCACCCGGCTCACGGCCGACGGCCAGATCCGTACGTGCCTGTTCGCCACCGAGGAGTCGGACCTGCGCTCCGCCCTGCGCTCGGGCGCCCCGGACGAGGAGATCGCCCGCCTGTGGAAGGTGGCGATGTGGGGCAAGAAGGCCGGCTCCGGCCTCGACGACCCGTCGTTCCTGCAGCCCGAGCGCCCCATGTCCGCGATCGGCGGCTGACCCGCACCGGCTGACCCGCCGGCTGGTCCGTGGCGGCCGGTCCGTGCCGGCCGGTCCGCACCCGCGGACCGGCCGCCGCGCCGGATCAGCGCCGGCGCTCCGAGCCCTCGGGCTGCACCCACTCCTCCAGCTTCACGACGTCCTTGAGGAAACCGCGGACGCCCAGGAACTGGGAGAGGTGCTCGCGGTGCTCCTCGCACGCCAGCCACGTCTTGCGCCGCTCCGGCGTGTGCAGCGTCGGGTTGTTCCACGCGAGGACCCAGACGGCCGCGTCACGGCAGCCCTTGGCCGAGCAGGTGGGGATTTCGTCGGGAGTGGGGGAGTCGGAGGAAGTCACGATCTCACCCTAGGGGTCTCTCGAACGGAAAGGCGACGCCGAGCAGCCACGGGGGGAGCTGCCCGGCGTCGGTCCGTCGCTCCGACGGGGGATGCGGAGCGCGTGAGCAGTATGTCACGCAGGACCCGGTGCAGTGCACCGGAACTTCATGATTGATCTGAGCTTTTCTTGAGGTTTCCCGCGTCCAGGGCCGGCCGGACCGGAGCCGGGATGAAATGCGAGGGCAGCGACGGAGTCGACTCGCGCCCCGCGTTGGCGATGACCACGGCCACGTAGGGCAGCAGGGCGCCCGCGACGAGCGTCACGACGGCCACGGGGCGGGACACGTTCCACAACAGCACGGTCGCGATGACCGACAGGGTCCTGACCGTCATCGAGATCACGTAGCGGCGCTGGCGGCCCCGCACGTCCTCGGCGAGTCCCATCCGGGCGCCGGTGATCCGGAAGACCTCGGCCCCGTTCCGCTTCTGTCGGTTCACCCGTTCCACGTCCTACCACCCGATCGCCGGCCGGGCGTTCCCCGGCCCGGACCCCTCCACGGTACGCGGCCCCCTCCGCCACGGGTACAGGGGGACCCCGGACGGCGCCGCCCGAAATGCGCGCTGTGCCGGACGGGCCGACACTGGGCCCACGTGCGCACACCGCGCCAGGAGGAGGCTGGACATGAGCTGGTTGTGGGCGATCGTCGTCGGTTTCGTGCTGGGGCTGATAGCCAAGGCCATCCTGCCGGGCAAACAGCACCAGCCCCTGTGGCTGACCACGCTGATGGGCATCATCGGCAGCGTCCTCGGCAACGCCGTCGCCGCCTGGATCGGGGTCGCCGACACCCGCGGCATCGACTGGACCCGCCACCTGCTGCAGCTCGCGGGAGCGGTCCTCTTCGTCTTCCTCGGCGAGATGGCCTACAAGGCGATGCGCGGAGGCAGCCGCCAGATGACCTAGGTGCGTGTCACCCCCCGGCGCATGACGGAGGGGCCGGCCGGACCGTGAAGTCCGAACCGGCCCCTCCGCCGTGTGCCGTACGGGTCCGACGCGCCCCGGGACGCGTCAGGCGCCGGTGACCTCGACCGCCGCCAGGTTCTTCTTGCCCCGGCGCAGGACGAGCCAGCGCCCGTGCAGCAGGTCCTCCGCGGCGGGGACCGCGTCCTCGGCGGTGACCTTCGCGTTGTTCACGTAGGCACCGCCCTCCTTCACGGTCCGGCGCCCGGCCGACTTGCTCGCGACCAGACCCGTCTCCGCGAAGAGGTCCACCACCAGGGCAAGCTCCGACACCTTGGCGTGCGGCAGCTCCGACAGGGCCGCGGCCAGCGTGGCCGCGTCCAGCTCCGCCAGGTCGCCCTGGCCGAAGAGCGCCCGCGACGCGGCGATCACGGCGGCGCACTGGTCGGCGCCGTGCACCAGCGTGGTCAGCTCCTCCGCCAGCGCCCGCTGGGCGGCACGCGCCTGCGGCCGCTCGGCGGTCTGCGCCTCCAGCTCCTCCAGCTCCTCACGGGACTTGAAGGAGAGGATCCGCATGTAGGTGGAGATGTCCCGGTCGTCCACGTTCAGCCAGAACTGGTAGAACGCGTACGGGGTGGTCATCTCCGGGTCCAGCCAGACGGCCCCGCCCTCGGTCTTGCCGAACTTGGTGCCGTCCGCCTTGACCATCAGCGGGGTCGCCATCGCGTGGACGTGCGCGTCCGGCTCGACGCGGTGGATCAGGTCCAGGCCGGCCGTCAGGTTGCCCCACTGGTCCGAGCCGCCCTGCTGGAGGGTGCAGCCGTGGCGCCGGTACAGCTCCAGGAAGTCCATGCCCTGGAGCAGCTGGTAGCTGAACTCCGTGTAGCTGATGCCCTGGTCCGACTCCAGCCGCTTGGCGACCGAGTCCTTCGTCAGCATCTTGTTGACGCGGAAGTGCTTGCCGATGTCCCGCAGGAACTCGATGGCGGACATGCCCGCCGTCCAGTCCAGGTTGTTGACCAGGACCGCGGCGTTCTCGCCCTCGAAGGACAGGAACGGCTCGATCTGCGAGCGCAGCCGGTTCACCCACTCCGCGATGACCGCGGGGTCGTTCAGGGTGCGCTCGGCGGTCGGACGGGGGTCACCGATCTGACCGGTGGCCCCGCCGACCAGCGCGAGCGGCCGGTTGCCCGCCAGCTGCAGCCGCCGCATCGTGAGCACCTGCACCAGGTGGCCGACGTGCAGCGAGGCGGCGGTCGGGTCGTAGCCGCAATAGAACGTGACCGGACCGTCCGCGAAGGCCTTGCGCAGCGCTTCTTCGTCGGTGGACTGGGCGAAGAGCCCGCGCCACTTCAGTTCGTCGACGATGTCCGTCACGGTCTCTCGACTCCTTACGTTTTGTGGAAATGCCGCGCTCAGTCTAGGTGGGTCAGACGCCCTTGCTCACCGAACTCATGTTGAAGTCCGGGATGCGGACAGCCGGCATCGCCGCCCGCGTGAACCAGTCGCTCCACTCGCGCGGCAGGGTCTTCTCCGTGCGGCCCGCCTCGGAGGCCCGCGACAGCAGGTCCACGGGGGACTCGTTGAAGCGGAAGTTGTTCACCTCGCCCACGACCTGCCCGTTCTCCACCAGGTAGACCCCGTCCCGGGTCAGGCCCGTCAGCAGCAGCGTGGCCGGGTCCACCTCGCGGATGTACCACAGGCAGGTCAGCAGCAGGCCCCGCTCGGTGTCCGCGACCATCTCGTCGAGGGACTTCTCGCCGCCGCCGTCCAGGATCAGGTTCCCGAAGCCGGGGGAGACCGGCAGGCCGGTCAGGCCGGCCGTGTGCCGGGTCGTCGAGAGCCGGGCCAGCTCGCCGTCCCGGATCCACTCGGTCGCCGGGACCGGCAGGCCGTTGTCGAAGGCCGAGACGTCGTCGCCGGAGCTGTGGGCGATGACGAACGGCGCGGACTCCAGGCCCGGCGCGTTCGGGTCGCTGCGCAGCGTCAGCGGCAGGTCGGTCAGCCTCTCGCCGAGCCGGGTGCCGCCGCCGGGCTTGGAGAAGACCGTACGGCCCTCCACCGCGTCCCGGGCCGACGCCGACCACATCTGGTAGATCAGCAGGTCGGCCACGGCCGTCGGCGGCAGCAGCGTCTCGTAGCGCCCGGCGGGCAGGTCGATCTTCCGCTCCGCCCAGCCCAGCCGTACGGCGAGCTCCGCGTCGAGCACGGTCGGGTCCACGTCCTTGAAGTCCCGGGTGGAGCGGCCGGCCCAGGCCGAACGCTGGCGGTCCGGGGACTTCGCGTTGAGCTCCAGGGTGCCGTTGGGCTGGTCGTGGCGCAGCCGAAGCCCCGTCGAGGTGCCGACGTACGTGGAGACCAGCTCGTGGTTGGCGAAGCCGTACAGCTCCCGCCCGCCCGCGCGGGCCCGGGCGAAGGCCTCGCCGAGGGCCGGGGCGAAGTCCGCGAACACGGCGGAGGTGGTCTCGGCCGGGGCGTCGGTGAAGTCCGGCGACACCGGGGTCCCGGTGACCAGCGGCTGGGCGTCCTCGGCGGGGCCGGCGCCCCGGGCGGCCGCCTCGGCAGCGCGTACGAGGGGCTCCAGGTCCTCGGCGGTGACGGCGGAACGCGACACGACCCCCGAGGCCGTGCCCTCCTTGCCGTCGACCGTGGCGATGACGGTCAGGGTCCGGCCACGGGTGACGCCGTTGGTCGTCAGGGCGTTGCCGGCCCAGCGCAGGTTGGCGCTCGACTCCTCGTCCGCGATGACGACGCATCCGTCGGCGGTGGACAGCTCCAGGGCCCGCTCGACGATCTCGTGCGGCTTGGTCGATCGGCTCATCGGCCGGCCTCCTGCGTGGTGTTCAAGATGTTCACGTCGCGGAACAGCGCGGACGGGCAGCCGTGCGAGACCGCCGCGACCTGGCCCGGCTGGGCCTTGCCACAGTTGAAGGCGCCACCGAGGACGTAGGTCTGCGGACCGCCGACCTTCTCCATCGAGCCCCAGAAGTCCGTGGTGGTGGCCTGGTAGGCGACGTCGCGCAACTGCCCGGCCAGCCGGCCGTTCTCGATCCGGAAGAACCGCTGCCCGGTGAACTGGAAGTTGTAGCGCTGCATGTCGATCGACCACGAGCGGTCGCCGACCACGAAGATGCCGCGCTCCACGCCGCCGATCAGGTCCTCGGTCGACAGCCCGCCGGGATCCGGCTGGAGGGACACGTTCGCCATCCGCTGGACCGGCACGTGCCCGGGGGAGTCGGCGAAGGCGCAGCCGTTGGACCGGCCGAGGCCGGTCAGCTTCGCGATCCGCCGGTCCAGCTGGTAGCCGACCAGGGTGCCGTCCTTGACCAGGTCCCAGCTCTGCGCCTGGACGCCCTCGTCGTCGAAGCCCACGGTGGCCAGCCCGTGCTCGGCGGTCCGGTCGCCCGTCACGTTCATGATCGGGGAGCCGTACCTGAGCTTGCCCAGCTGGTCGAAGGTGGCGAAGGAGGTCCCCGCGTACGCCGCCTCGTAGCCCAGCGCCCGGTCGAGCTCGGTGGCGTGGCCGATGGACTCGTGGATGGTGAGCCACAGGTTGGACGGGTCCACCACCAGGTCGTAGCGCCCGGCCTGCACGCTCGGCGCCCGCATCTTCTCGGCGAGCAGGCCCGGGATCTCCTCCAGCTCGGCGTTCCAGTCCCAGCCGGTGCCCGTCAGGTACTCCCAGCCGCGGCCCGCGGGCGGGGCGATGGTGCGCATCGAGTCGAACTCGCCGGTGGTGCCGTTGACGGCGACCGCCGTGAGCTGCGGGTGGATCCGGACCCGCTGCTGCGTGGTCGTGGTGCCCGCGGTGTCGGCGTAGAACTTGTTCTCGTGCACGGCGAGCAGCGATGCGTCCACGTGCGCGACGCCGTCGGCCGCCAGCAGCCGGGAGCTCCAGTCGGCGAGCAGCGCCGCCTTCTCGGTGTCCGGCACCTCGAAGGGGTTCACCTCGTAGGAGGAGATCCACGTCCTGTCCGCGTGCACCGGCTCGTCGGCGAGCTCCACGCGCTCGTCCGAACCGGCGGCCTTGATCACCTGGGCGGACAGCTTCGCCATGGCCACGGCCTGCGAGGCCACCTTGGCGGCGCCGTCCATGGTCAGGTCCACGCCGGAGGCGAACCCCCAGCTGCCCCCGTGCACGACCCGGACCGCGTAGCCGAGGTCGGTGGTGTCGGACCCGCCGGAGGGCTTGGCGTCGCGCAGCCGCCACGAGGCGCTGCGGATCCGCTCCAGCCGGAAGTCGGCATGGTCGGCGCCCAGCGCGCGGGCCCGGGCGAGCGCCGCGTCGGCGAGCGCCCGCAGGGGCAGCGCGGTGAAGGCCGCGTCGATGGAATGGGGCACGGAAGTCCTCCCGGGGTCGGGGACGGTCGCCCCGATCATGTCGCGATCGGGGCCCTTGTGCCTACATCTTTCTGTAGGGACTCGACAGAGCCCGCTGCGAGGCCCTGTCGGGGCTCGATTCTCCGTACGAGCGATGCGACCTATAGGTTTTCGGTATTCAGACCGCTAGCGAAAGGGTGATCCGTTGAGCCGCTCGGTTCTCGTCACCGGAGGAAACCGGGGCATCGGCCTCGCCATCGCCCGAGCCTTCGCGGAGGCCGGCGACAAGGTCGCGATCACGTACCGGTCGGGTGAGCCGCCGCAGGCCCTCACCGAGCTCGGTGTCCTGGCGGTGCGGTGCGACATCACCGACTCCGAGCAGGTGGAGCAGGCCTACAAGCAGATCGAGGACGCGCACGGCGCCGTCGAGGTGCTCGTGGCCAACGCCGGCATCACCAAGGACACCCTGCTGATGCGCATGTCCGAGGAGGACTTCTCCTCGGTGCTCGACACCAACCTCACGGGCACCTTCCGGGTGGTCAAGCGCGCGAACCGCGGCATGCTCCGTGCCAAGAAGGGCCGCGTCGTCCTGATCTCCTCGGTCGTCGGCCTCATGGGGTCGGCGGGGCAGGCCAACTACGCCGCCTCCAAGGCCGCGCTGGTCGGCTTCGCCCGCTCGCTCGCCCGCGAGCTGGGCTCCCGCAACATCACCTTCAACGTCGTCGCGCCCGGATTCGTGGACACCGACATGACGAAGGTCCTCACCGACGAGCAGCGCGCGGGCATCGTGGCGCAGGTGCCGCTGGCCCGCTACGCGCAGCCCGAGGAGATCGCGGCAGCCGTCCGCTTCCTGGCGTCCGACGACGCCGCGTACATCACCGGAGCCGTCATTCCCGTTGACGGCGGATTGGGCATGGGTCACTGATCACCATGAGCGGAATTCTCGAGGGCAAGCGCATCCTCATCACGGGTGTGCTGATGGAGTCCTCCATCGCCTTCCACACGGCCAGGCTGGCCCAGGAGCAGGGCGCCGAGGTCATCCTCACCGCGTGGCCGCGTCCGTCGCTGACGGAGCGCATCGCGAAGAAGCTGCCCAAGCCGGTCAAGGTGATCGAGCTCGACGTCAGCAACGACGAGCACCTGGCCCGCCTGGAGGGCCTCGTCCGTGAGGAGCTCGGCGGCCTCGACGGCGTCGTGCACTCCATCGGCTTCGCGCCGCAGGACGCCCTCGGCGGCAACTTCCTGAACACGCCGTTCGAGTCGGTCGCCACCGCCATGCACGTCTCGGCGTTCTCGCTGAAGTCGCTGACCATGGCCTGCAAGCCGCTCTTCCCGGCGGAGGGCGCGGCCGTCGTCGGCCTCACCTTCGACGCGCAGTTCGCCTGGCCGCAGTACGACTGGATGGGCCCGGCCAAGGCCGCGCTGGAGGCCACCAGCCGCTACCTCGCCCGCGACCTGGGCAAGGAGAAGATCCGCTGCAACCTGGTCTCGGCCGGTCCGATCGGCTCCATGGCCGCGAAGTCCATCCCGGGCTTCGGCGAGCTGGCCGAGGTCTGGAACACCCGCTCCATGCTGGAGTGGGACATGAGCGACCCGGAGCCGGCGGGCAAGGGCGTCGTCGCCCTGCTGTCGGACTGGTTCCCGAAGACCACCGGCGAGATCGTCCACGTGGACGGCGGCGTGCACGCGATGGGCGCCTGACCCCCGGTCAGGACCCCGTGTCCGTACGGCGGCGGGGCCGGGGCGGCGCGGGAGCAGGGGGTCCGCGGGGGCGGCTTCGCTCGCATGTTCACCGGCTGACCGGATCTTCCCGAGTCGAAAACCGGGACGGATGCCTGCAAACTGGCCAGGTCGGGATCTTCCCGGCTCCGGCGGGGAGGAGGCAGGAGTGCGCACCAGGCCGAGCCGAGCGGTATCGATACTGGTCACATCGGTGATCGTGACCGGACTCCTGATCCCGGCCGTCGCCGCGCAGCCCTCCGGAGAAGAGGCCGCCCCCGGCCCCGAGGTGGCGGCCCCGGCCGTAGTGGAGTTCTCCGACATCCCCGCCGAACCCCCCGTGCAGCCCTCGCCGCCCGCCACCCGTGACCTCTTCGGCGCCGACTGCGCCACCTCGATCGAGGGCTCCCAGGTGACCGCGCACTGCCACAACGCCTACCCGGAGACCGACCTGGTGAGCCTGCACGTGGAGTGCGACCGCTGGTGGGACCTGGACGGCGACGGCGCGGCCGTGGCCGTGGGCCCGGCCGGCCGGACCGAGCTCACAGGCCGCTGCTGGAAGGAAGTCCGCGCGGCCTGGGTCAGCCACCGACGGGCGTGACCGGGGCCCCCTGCGCGTCCTTGCCGCCCCTGCCGTCCTTGCCCTCCCCGCATTTCCCGCCGCCCTTGCCGCCCTTGCCGTCCTTGCCGTGCTCGTCGTCCCTGCCGAGACAGACGAAGGGGTAGCCCGAGGCCTCCGAGGCCGCCGCGTCCCCGTCCCCGCGCCGGATCGCCTCGATCAGCCGGGCGTGGTCGACATGGGCGGCGGGATCCAGCACGGTGCCCACGTCGGCCCGCAGCCAGTCGGCCACCAGTTCGCCGAGGTCCGCGTACAGCTCGATCAGCACGTCGTTGTGCGAGGCCGTCACCACCGCCATGTGCAGGCTCACGTCCGCCGCGACGAAGACCTCGGCGTCCCCGCCCGCCCAGGCCTCCTCGCGGCGCGCCAGCAGGGCGTCCAGCTGGACCAGGTCCCGCTCCGTGCGCCGCTCGGCCGCCAGCCGGGCCGCCGAGGACTCCAGCGTGGAGCGCAGCTCGGCGATGTGCCTCGGCTCGGCCCCGGCGAAGCGCCGGTGCATGACCCCGGCCAGCTCGCTGGTCGCGATGACGTACGTGCCCGAGCCCTGCCGGATGTCGAGGAGGCCGTTGTGCGCCAGGGCCCGCACCGCCTCGCGCACGGTGTTGCGGGCGACGCCCATCAGCTCCACCAGCTCCGGCTCGGTGGGGATGCGCGAGCCGACCGGCCACTCGCCGGAGGTGATCTGGTTGCGCAGCTGGGCGATCACCTGATCGACGAGCGCGGAGCGCCGGGGCGAGGTCAGCGGCATGGGTTCCTCTCACGTGCGGAATGCGACTGGACAACCAATCATCCCATGATTCTATGATGGTTCAATGTCCGACGAAGAAACCAAGACGCTCGACCGGCCCGCCGCAGACCGCGCCACGCTGACCACCCCGCACGCGACGGCACGGCCGACCTGGCTCGGCCCGGTGCTCATCGTCGGAATCGTGCTGGCCGCCCTCAACCTCCGCCCCGCCATCACCAGCCTCGGCGCCCTCTTCGAGGAGACCCGCACCGGCCTGGGCATGAGCGGCACGGTCGCCGGACTGATCACCTCCGTCCCGGCCCTGTGCTTCGCCGTCTTCGGCGTCACCGCACCCCGGCTCTCCCGCCGCTTCGGCCCGGTCGCCGTCGTCTGCGCCGGCATGGCCGCCGTCGCCGCCGGACTGCTGATCCGCCCCTTCGCCGACGGCGCCGCGGGCTTCCTCGCCGCCAGCGCCCTGTCCCTGGCCGGCATAGCGCTCACCAACGTCCTGCTCCCGGTGATCGTCAAGCGCTACTTCCCGGACCGGGTCGGCACCATGACCGGCCTCTACTCCATGGCCCTGGCCGCCGGCACCTCGCTCGCCGCCGCCGCGACCGTCCCGCTGACCGACGCCCTCGGCGGCAGCTGGCGCACCGGCCTGCTGATGTGGGCCTCCCTCGCCGTCGTCGCCGTCCTGCTGTGGCTGCCCATCGCCCGCGCCGCCCGGCGCGCCGACCGGGCCGCCGCCGGGCCGGGCGCGAGCGCCGCCGTACGGACCGACGCGGGCCCGCGGGTCGCCCGTAGCCGTACCGCCTGGGCCCTGGCCTGCTACTTCGGCCTCCAGGCCACGGGCGCGTACATCACCATGGGCTGGCTCCCGCAGATCTTCCGCGACGCCGGCGTCTCCGCCTCCACCGCCGGTGTGCTCCTCGCCGTCACCATGGTCATGGGCGTCCCGCTCGCCTTCGTCATCCCGGGCCTGGCCGGCCGCATGCGGAACCAGGGGGCCATCGCCGTCACCCTCGGCGTCTTCGGCCTCACCGGCTACCTCGGGCTCTACTTCGCCCCCGCCGCCGGAGCCTGGGCCTGGGCACTCCTGCTCGGCGTCTCCAACTGCGCCTTCCCCCTCGTCATCACCATGATCGGGCTGCGCGCCAAGTCCCCGGCCGGCGTGGTCAAGCTCTCCGCCTTCGCCCAGAGCACCGGCTACCTCATCTCCATCCCCGGCCCGCTCGTCATCGGCACCCTCTACCAGCACAGCGGCGGCTGGGACCTGCCGCTCGCCCTGATGGCGGGCCTGCTCGTGCCGCAGATCGCCCTCGGCGTCCTGGCGGGACGGGACCGCACGATCGAGGACGAATGCGGCGTGCGAGACTGACCGCATGTCGCCCGTACTCGAACCGAACCCCCAGGACGGCCGCAAGAAGCTCGGCCTCGTCCTCGGCGCCTTCCTCGGCATCACCGTGATCATCTCCGTCATCGCGACGATCGCCTCGCCCTGACGCCGGCCGCCTCCCCGGTGACCGCCTCCCCGGTGACCGCCTCCCCGGGGGTGGGGATATCCCCACCGACCCCTAGGGGGTCAGGCTCAGGGTGAAGTGGGGTGTGCCCCGGATGGGAACCGCCGTCCCGGATCCATAGATTCGTAGGCAGCGAGCCAGTCCGGTCCACACACCCACGGAGGCGGCCATGTCGGCCCCCACGCACACACGGTCCCTCCCGTCCGCCCGCCGGGCGAGCGCCACCACCGCGGCGAGCACCCGGCTGCACTGGTGGGCCCTGGCCCTGCCCGCACTCGCCTTCGGCCTGCTCCTGCTGCTCCTCGCCGGCTCCGGCGAGGCCCACGCGGCCACCGGCGAGGTCTCCGGTCTCGTCCAGGTCGCCGAACAACTCCTGCGCGCCGTCGGCTGACCCCCGAGCGCCCCTCACCACCTGGGACGAGCCCCCTCAACACCCTGCGCCCCATGGCCCGTTTCATGCGAAGCTGGGAGCCATGAGCGCAGACACACCCCGCAGGATCGCCCTCCTCCGGCACGCCAAGGCCGACTGGCCCGAGGTGTCCGACCACGACCGTCCGCTGGCGGAGCGGGGCCGCAAGGACGCGCCGGCCGTCGGTCTGAAGCTCGCCGAGACCGGCATCGCCTTCGACCTGGCCCTCTGCTCCACCGCGGCCCGCACCCGCGAGACCTGGAAGCTCGCCGTCCAGGAGATGCCGCACCGGCCGAAGACCCACTACGAGGAGCGGATCTACGACGCTTCGCCGGGCGAGCTCATCGCCCTGCTGAACGAGACCTCCGACGAGGTCCGCGACCTCCTCGTCATCGGCCACAACCCCGGCATGCACGCCCTCGCCGACGCCCTCTCCGGGCGCGCGGAGGGCGACACCCTGGCGCGGATGACCCGCACGGGTTTCCCGACCGCCGCGCTCGCCGTCGTCTCCTTTACCGGCTCGTGGAAGTCCCTGGAGCACGGGGTGGGCACCCTGCTGGACTACTGGACCCCCAAGGGCCACTGACCGGCGCCGCACGCGAAGGGGCCCCGGCGGCCGCACCGGCCGCCGGGGCCCACTCATGTCCGGGACCGGGTGCCCCGGGCACCGACGGGGGTCAGGCCAGGTCGGCGGCCTCGACCTCCTCGCGGGTGATCCCCAGCAGGTACAGCACCGCGTCCAGGAAGGGCACGTTCACCGCCGTGTGCGCCGCCTCGCGGACCACCGGCTTGGCGTTGAAGGCCACGCCCAGCCCGGCCGCGTTCAGCATGTCCAGGTCGTTGGCGCCGTCACCGATGGCCACCGTCTGGGCCAGCGGCACACCGGCCTCCGCGGCGAAGCGGCGCAGCAGCCGGGCCTTGCCCGCCCGGTCCACGATCTCCCCGGTGACCTTGCCCGTCAGCTTCCCGTCGACGATCTCCAGGGTGTTGGCGGAGGCGAAGTCCAGCCCCAGCCGCTCCCGCAGGTCGTCCGTCACCTGGGTGAAGCCGCCGGAGACCACGCCCACCTGGTAGCCGAGCCGCTTCAGGGTACGGATCAGGGTCCGCGCACCCGGGGTCAGCTGCACCTCGGCGCGCACCTTGTCCACGACGGAGGCGTCCAGGCCCGCCAGCAGCGCCACCCGGGCGTGCAGCGACTGCTCGAAGTCCAGCTCGCCGCGCATGGCCCGTTCGGTGACCTCGGCGACCTCGGCCTCGCACCCGGCGTGGGCGGCGAAGAGCTCGATGACCTCGTCCTGGATGAGGGTCGAGTCCACGTCCATGACGACCAGGCGCTGCGCCCGGCGGTGCAGCCCGGCCGAGACGACGGCGATGTCCACGCCGATGTGCGCGGCGGCCGTGGCCAGCGCGGTGCGCAGCGGCTCGGTCTCCACACCGGAGACGGCGAACTCCACCGCGGTCACCGGATACTTGGCGAGCCGGAAGATACGGTCGATGTTGCCGCCGGCCCCGGTGATCTCCGCGGCGATGGCGGCCGTGGACTCGGCGGTGAGCGGGTGGCCGAGCACGGTGACGTGGGACCGGCCGCTGCCGCGCGGCCGGTTGTCACCGGTACCGGAGAGGATCTCGGCCTGCAGCTTGAGCGATTCGGCCCAGCTGTGGACGGTGGCCCGCAGGTCGCCCTCGGTGCTGCCGACGGGCTTGGTGACGAGGGCGCACAGGACGATGCGGCCACGGGTGACGACCTGCTCGATGTCGACGACGTCGACGGAGTAGGCGGCGAGGGTGTCGAACAGCCCGGCGGTGATCCCGGGACGGTCCTTGCCGAAGATCTTGACGAGGAGGGTGGGGACGTCGGAGGTCTGCGATGCGCTCATGGTGCCCTCACCGTATCTTCCCGGCCCCCGGGACAGGACCCCCGTCCCATTTCCTGAACGCGCCGCGTCCCGCTCGTGAACGTGCCGCGTCCTGCCCGGCCGTCACCGCGGCGGAACCGGTGGCTCCGGCGGGTTCGGCGGGTTCGGCGGTTTCGGCGGGGGCGGGGCGCCCGGCGGGGGCGGCGGGGTGAAGGGTGGCCGCTGCGGGGGCCGGGTACGCCGCGGCGGGTGCGGCGGCACGCCGGTGACCGTCACGTCCCAGGAGACGTCCGGATCCAGGTACGGCACGGCCCACTCGGGCGGCGGACCCTGCCCGCCACGGCCCCCGCGCCCGCCCCGGCCGCCGGGGCCCGCCGCGTACGGGCCCGCCGGGTACGGGGCCGTGGGCGCGCCGGGATCCACCGGGCCCGGCCCGCCGGGCCCGCCCGCGGCCGGGCGACCCGCCGCGACGGCAGCCGCCCGGCCGCGGCCCGCCAGCAGCGCACCGGCCGCGCCGGCCACCGCACCCCACACCGAGCCCAGCAGCAGGGCGTAGGGGACGTCACCGCGCAGCTCCACCCCGGCGTCCACCATGTCCACGCCCAGCACCGCCAGCGAGGCGTCCGCCGACAGCCGCGTCAGCCGCACCAGCACCGCCAGCGCCACCCCGGTCACCGCTCCCAGCCGCACCGCGCATCCCGCGACGCCGAGCCCGGGAGACCGTACGGCCGCCAGCACGCCCGCGGCGAGCAGCAGCAGGAACACCCCCACCACCAGCAGCCAGACCCGCCCGTCGTACTCCGCGAGCCGGGCCACCGTCACCGGCTCCCGCGGGGACGCCGACAGCAGGTCGTCCAGCGGATCCGGCAGCAGCCGCGCCGGCTCGCCCGTGGCCCCGCCGCGCACCGGCACGAACAGCCCCAGCAGCACCCCCAGCCAGCTCCCGTTCGGAGCGCCCAGCAGCGCGGCGCCCAGCACCCGCCCGGGACGTTCGTCGCCCAGCGCCGCCCACACCGCCGCGGCCAGCCCCGCCGCCACCGCGACCAGCCCCGCCGTCACCACCGCGGAGGCGGCGGGCCGCACCCGGGCGAGCCCGGCCGGCCCGCGCCGCGAGACCAGCAGCGCCACCGCCAGCACCGCGAGCGCCCACAGGCCCGCGCCCAGCAGGGTCGGCCCCGGTTCCACGGAGAAGCCCACCCGGGTCCGCGCCTCGACCAGGTCCCCCACCCGGTCCGGGAGCAGCCCGCCGATGTCCCCGATCCCCGGCACCTCGACCTTCACCGGGGTCCTCGGCAGCGCCGTGCCGTCGAGGGTGACCACGTCGTGCCCGGCCCACGCCAGGCCTCCCGCCGTCGCGACGAGCAGCGCGGTGAAGGCCACGACCCTGGCGGCCGTCTCGCCCCCGCCCGCTCCGGCTCGCAGCGAGCGCAGGAACAGCCCGGCCAGCACCAGGGCCCCGGCCAGCGACACCCCCAAGGGCATGACGTCCAGGGAGGTTTCGGCCCCCGCTCCGGCAACTCCGAAGACCGAGACGTCACCCGAAGGGTCCACGGTTCCACCGACCGCGAGGACCACCACGGCAGCCGTCATCGGCCCGAGCGAACCCCCGGCGGCGTCCGCGCCCAGCAGGTGCAGCCCCAGACCGGCCACCCCCGCCATCACGATCAGGGACCAGCCCACGGCGGCCACGGCGGACAGGAACACGTCTCCCCAGCGGATGCGGCGCACGCGGTGGACCCCCGATGCCTGCCGAGCGGTACGCGACGGAACCCCCGGGCGAGAAGTCCCGTATCTCACTCTCCGGGTGACTTTCGCCCCCGTCAACGGGCGGACGTAGACGCCCCGGCAAGGCCCGGATTCCACATACGGCTGCAGGCCTGAAATAGTTCCCCCGGATGTTCGCCATCCCTAGACTCCCTGACGTCATGGGGGATTCTCGGGGGACTTAAGTGGGGCTGGAGTGCCGGAACTCGTACTGGAATTGAATGGCAGGACCTGGACGCTCGATCCGTCCAGGTCGTACTCGCTGGGGCGCGATCCCCAGGGAGACGTGGTGATCGACGATGCGCGGGTGTCGTGGCGGCACGCCACCATCGCCTGGAACGGCCAGGGTTGGGGGCTCGAGGACCACGGCAGCACCAACGGCACCTACGTGCAGGGGGCGAGGGTCCAGCAGACCGCGCTCGTGCCCGGCACGCCGGTCCACCTGGGCAACGCCACCGACGGCCCGCGACTGAACCTGAGCGCCGCCGCCGCGCCGCAGCCCGCCGTGGCGCAGCAGCAGGCGCAGCAGACCCCGGCCCAGGCGTACGCCCAGCCTCAGGCCGCGGCCTACCAGGCTGCGCAGCAGCCCCAGCAGGCCTGGAACCAGCAGCAGCACCAGCCGCAGCAGCCGCAGGTCCACGTCCCGCAGCAGCAGGGCGGCGGCGCCGCGCCCCGCCAGCCGCAGGCCGCGGCTGCGGGCTACGGCGGCGACCGCAGCCCGACGACGTTCCACCAGCTCTCGCTGGGCCACGTCATGCGGATCGGCCGTGCGCTGGAGAACGAGCTGGTGGTCTCCGACCTCCAGGTCTCGCGCCACCACGCCGAGTTCCACTCGATGCCCGGCGGCCGCTTCGAGATCCGCGACCTCGGCAGCCACAACGGCACCTACGTCAACGGCCAGCCGCTGGCGAAGTCCGGCACCCAGCTCCTCGGCCCGAACGACATCGTCGGCGTCGGCCACTCGACGTTCCGCATCGTCGGGGACCGGCTCGAGGAGTTCGTCGACACCGGCGAGGTCTCCTTCTCGGCCCGCCACCTCACCGTCACGGTCGACGGCGGCAAGCAGATCCTCAAGGACGTCACCTTCGGCGTCCCGGAGAAGTCGCTGATCGGCGTCATCGGCCCGTCCGGCTCCGGCAAGTCCACCCTGCTCAAGGCGCTGACCGGCTACCGGCCCGCCGACCAGGGCGACGTCCTCTACGACAACCGCAACCTGTACAAGCAGTTCGCGGAGCTCCGCCAGCGCATCGGCCTGGTCCCGCAGGACGACATCCTGCACAAGGAGCTGCGGGTCAACACCGCGCTCAAGTACGCGGCCAAGCTCCGCTTCCCCGGCGACACCGCCGAGTCCGAGCGCGCCGCCCGCATCGACGAGGTGCTGCGCGAGCTGAAGCTCGACATCCACAAGGACAAGAAGATCACCGCGCTCTCCGGTGGTCAGCGCAAGCGCGTGTCCGTGGCCCTGGAGCTGCTCACCAAGCCGTCGCTGATCTTCCTGGACGAGCCGACCTCCGGCCTCGACCCGGGCATGGACCGCGACGTCATGCAGCTGCTGCGCGGCCTCGCCGACGACGGCCGCACGGTCCTCGTCGTCACGCACTCCGTCGCCGAGCTGTCGCTCTGCGACAAGCTGCTGGTCATGGCCCCGGGCGGGTCGGTCGCCTACTTCGGGCCGCCGGACGAGGCGCTGAACTTCTTCGGCTACAGCACGTGGGCGGACGTCTTCTCGGCCTTCGAGAACTACCGCGACTACGACTGGGCGGGCCGCTGGAAGGGCTCCCAGCACTACCAGCTCTACGCCGCCGAGCTCGACGCGGTCGCCCCGCAGCCGGTGGTCATGCCGCCGGCGCAGCAGATGCGCCCGACCAAGCCGCAGGGCTGGGGCTCGCAGCTGTGGACGCTGATCCGCCGCTACGTCTCGGTGATCGCGTCGGACAAGGGCTTCATGGGCCTGATGCTGATCCTGCCGGCGGTCCTGGGCGTGGTCTCCACGGTCATCCCGGCGACCTTCGGCCTGGCGCCGCCGACCCCGCCGTCGCGCTTCAACGGCGACGCGGGCACGATCATGCTGATCCTCGCGGTCGGCATGTGCTTCTCCGGCGCCGCCAACTCGGTCCGTGAGCTGATCAAGGAACGCGTCATCTACGAGCGTGAGCGCGCGACCGGCCTGTCCCGGTCGGCGTACCTCATGTCGAAGGTGATCGTCCTCGGCATCATCACGGCCATCCAGGGCGTGATCATCTGCGCGATCGGCTTCGCCCCGCGCGACCTGCCCGCCGAGGGGCTGCTGATGCCGCCGGCCGTCGAGCTGTGCGTGTCGGTCATCGCGCTCGGCTTCACCTCGATGATGTTCGGCCTGGTGATCTCCTCGCTGGTGAAGACCGCCGAGAAGACCATGCCGCTGCTGGTCATGTTCGCGATCGTCCAGGTCGTCTTCACCGGCATCCTCTTCCAGGTCTACGACTCCCCGGGCCTGGAGCAGTTCGCCTGGCTGATGCCGTCCCGCTGGGCCGTCGCCGCCGCCGGCACCACGCTGAACCTCGGCAAGCTCATGCCGCCGTGGGACCAGGACAACCCGACCAACACCGACCCGCTCTGGGACGCCACGGTCGGCCAGTGGAGCCTGAACATCATCATCCTGCTGGCCATCGGCATCGCGTGCGGGTTCCTCGTGCAGCGCCTGCTGCGCCGCCACGAGCCCGAGGTCATGCGCGCGGGCAAGTAGTCGACGGCGCGTCGTCCGCACAACGCCGAAGGGCGGCACCCGGGATCCGGGTGCCGCCCTTCGGCGTTGCGTGCGGGGTGGGGCGAGGACCGCCGGAGGCCTAGTAGGCGCTGTTGACGTTGTCCATCGAGCCGTACCGGTCGGCCGCGTAGTTGCAGGCGGCGACGATGTTGGCGACCGGGTCGTACTGGTCGAACTTGGTGCCCTTGACGTGGTACGCCTTGAACGTCGGGAGGATGACCTGGAGCAGACCCTTGCTGGGGATGCCGTTCTGGGCGTTGATGTCCCAGTTGTTGATCGCCATCGGGTTGCCGCTGGACTCACGCATGATGTTGCGGTGAATGCCGGCGTAGGTGCCCGGAATGCCCTCCTTCTTCATGATGAAGAGGGCTTCCTTGATCCAGCCGTCCAGGTTGTTCGCGAACACCGGGGTGCGGGCGGCGGAGCGGCTCGCGGCGGCCTTCTGCTCGCGGGCCTTCTTCGCGGCGGCCTCGGCCTTGGCCTTGGCGTCGGCGTCGGCCTTCGCCTTGGCGGCGACGGCGGCGGCCTTGGCGTTGGCGTCGGCGATGACCTGCTGCGTGGAGAGGTGGCCGTACAGCGCCTTCGTCTGCGTGCCGTTCACGGCCTGGGCCCAGGCGACGGGGGCGGCGGAGATGGTGGTCTCGGCCTCGGCGACGTCGGCGGGGACGAGGGAGAAGGCGACGGCGGCGGCGCTCAGGGTGGCGACACCGGCGATGGACAGCTTGTGTGCCTTCGTCAGACGACTGTGACCAGGGGTGCGGGAAGCAGACATGGCGGGGCAACCTCTTCGAATAGCGGGGGCCGCAGGAAGGCGCCGAGCGGATCCGGGATCCGCGGCGCCTGGCGACGGGAGCAATTCTTAGCGGCGGCAAAATCCTGTGGCAAAGGTGTGACGTACGATCCCGCTTAGTGGATCAGGGGCGGGCGCCGGGGCCCGCGGTGCGGCCCCGGCGCTGCGCCTGCCCGCTCTGGCGGGACCTGCGCTCTTCCACTAGGGAGCTTCGTAAGTGATGTGGGTCCTATGCCGGGGCTCACACCGCCCTTACGCCGTTCTCACCATGCGTTGCTTCAGCAATGCGATCCGTGACGGTTGTCATCCTTGAGTAGCAGATGGACGTCACCGAACTCGTGCCAGAGGCAGAGCCGGGCGAGCGCCTGCGCATACCCCAGCCGTACGGCGGCACGCCCCGCCACCGCCTCCAGCATCAGCAGATGGGACGCCTCGGGCTCGTGCAGCCCGGTCAGCAGACCGTCCACCGCCCGTACCCCGCGCTCCGGCGTCACCACCAGGTCGGTCCACCCGCCCGCCGCGTGGACCACCCCGCGCTCGTCCGCCGCCGACTCCAGCGCCCGCACGGCCGTGGTCCCCACCGCGATCACCCGCCCGCCGCCCGCCCGCGCCGCGTTCACCAGCGCCGCCGTCGTGGCCGGCACCGCGTACCGCTCCGGGTAAGGCGGCTCGTGCGCCTCCTGCGAGGCCACCCCCGTGTGCAGGGTCAGCGGCGCGAACTGCACCCCCCGGCTCACCAGCCGCGCCACCAGCTCCGCCGTGAAGGGGCGGCCCGCGCTCGGCATCTCGGCCGACCCCGACCCGTCGGCCGCCGGCACCGCGAACACCGTCTGGTACGCCGACAGCGGCTGGTCCCGCTCCGTGTAGGCGTACCGGATCGGCCGCCCGTGCTCCCGCAGCAGCTCCGGGACCCCGTACGGCGCGGGGGAGGGCCGCGCCCACCACAGCCGGTCCGCGTCCGCCGCCAGGGGCTGCTCCAGCACCAGGCGGCGCCCGCCCGGCAGCTCCACCACCGCCCCCGCCGGCCCGCCCGGGCGCGGCCGGGTCGTCCCCCGGCCCGCCGGGGCGCGCAGCTCCACCGCCCAGCGGCCGTCGTCCCCCCGGGTCGAGAAGTGCACCACCACGTCCTCGCCGCCCAGCCGTGCGTCCACGGCGGCCGCGAGGGTGGCCGAGGTGTTCACCACCAGCACGTCACCGGCCCGCAGCAGGTGCGGCAGCTCGCGGAAGGCGTGCAGCGACGGCTGTGCACCGCCCGGGGACACCAGTAGCCGCACCGAGTCCCGCCCCCGCCCCGGCCCCCGCTGCTCGGCCGGAACCCGGGCCAAGAGTTCGCGAGGAATGTCCGTTATATACAGTCCCGAAATCGACCCCCCGCTGCCGTCCGCCACCCAACCCGCACGCCCGCCCACCACACTGGCCGGCCCGCCACCGGCCGCCCCGATCCCGCTCATCACCGCGTCCCGCCTCCCGCCGGGGACCCGGCCAGCCCCTCCGCCGTGTACCGCCCGCTCGGCAGGTCCTGCGTCCGCAGCCGCAGCAGCACCGGAGCCACCTCCTCCGGCGCCGGCAGCCCCGCCAGGTCCTCTCCCGGCTCGGCCGCCGCCATCATCCGCGTCCGCATCGAGCCCGGATCCGCCCACCACACCCGCAGCTCCGGCTCCTCCACCGCCAGCACGGCCGACATCAGGTCCACCGCCGCCTTGGTCGCCCCGTACGCACCCCACGTGGCGTACGGAACGACCGCGGCGTCCGAGCTGATGTTCAGCACCGCCCCCGCCGCCGAGGCCCGCAGCAGCGGCAGACCCTCCTGCACCAGCCCCAGCGGCCCCAGCACGTTGACCTCGAACGCCTCGCGCAGCCCGGCCACCGGCTGGACCGCCAGCGGCACCAGCGGCTCCGCACCGAGCACCCCCGCGTTGTTCACCAGCAGGTCCAGCCCGCCCAGCCCCCGCGCGGCCGCCACCAGCGCCGCCCGGTGCGCCGCCGAGGACACGTCCCCGGCCACCGCCACGACCCGCACCCCCTCGGCCCGCTCCAGCCCGGCCGCCGCCTCCTCCAGTGCGGTCGCGCCGCGGGCGCTCAGCACCAGGTCCCAGCCCTCCGCCGCCAGCTCCCCGGCCAGCGCCCGGCCGAGCCCCCTGGACGCCCCCGTCACGATCGCCACCGACATGACAGCACCTTCGCCTTCGTTCCGATCAGCAGATGCCCTCAACCTAGGAACGGGCGGGCCGCCGCCGCGTCGGCCGCCGGCCCCACCCGTACAGGTCCCTTGGACCTACGCCCTCAGGGGTGCCCCGGATCCACCCACCGCCCGATCCGGCAGGTCACGGCCGCCGGTACGGTGAGGCCATGACCGCAAGCCCCCTGCCGGGCGGACCCCGCAGCGGCCTGGCCGCCGTGAGCACCGCGCTGCTCGCCATGAGCCGCCGCCTGGAGGTCCGCGACGTGCTCCGCACGATCGTGGTGTCGGCCCGCGAGCTGCTGGACGCCGAGTACGCGGCCCTGGGCGTCCCCGACGACCACGGCGGTTTCGCCCAGTTCGTCGTCGACGGCATCAGCGCGGAACAGTGGCGGCGGATCGGCCCGCTGCCCCGGCAGCACGGCATCCTCGCCGCGATGCTCCACGAGAACGGCCCCGAGCGGCTGGCCGACGTACGCCAGGACCCCCGCTTCGAGGGCTGGCCCGCCGCCCACCCCGAGATGTCCGACTTCCTGGGCATGCCCGTCCGCGACGGCGAGGAGATCCTCGGAGCGATCTTCCTGGCGAACAAGCGGAGCGCGCCCGACGGCAGCGGGCGCGTCTTCACCGACGAGGACCAGGAGCTCCTCTCCCTCCTCGCTCAGCACGCGGCGATCGCCCTCACCAACGCCCGGCTCTACGAACGCAGCCGCGAGCTGACCATCGCCGAGGAGCGCTCCCGCCTCGCCCACGAGCTGCACGACGCCGTCAGCCAGAAGCTCTTCTCCCTGCGCCTCACCGCCCAGGCCGCCGCGACCCTCGTCGACCGCGACCCGGCCCGCGCCAAGGACGAGCTCCAGCAGGTCGCCGCCCTCGCGGCGGAGGCCGCGGACGAACTGCGCGCCGCCGTGACCGAGCTGCGCCCGGCCGCCCTCGACGAGGACGGCCTGGTGGCCACCCTGCGCACGCACGTCCACGTACTCGACCGCGCGCACGCCGCGCACGTCACCTTCACCTGTGACGGCGTACGGGCCCTTCCCGCGACCCAGGAGGAAGCGGTGCTCCGCGTCGCCCAGGAGGCCCTCCACAACGCCCTGCGCCACTCGGACGGCGACCGCGTCGAGGTCACCCTCGCCCGGACGCCCTCCGGCGGCGCGGTCCTCAAGGTCGTCGACTCCGGCAGGGGCTTCGATCCCGGGGCCGTCCGCCGGGCGGGCCGCCACCTGGGCCTGGTCTCCATGCGGGACCGCGCGAGCGGCGTCGGAGGCCGCCTCGCCGTGCACTCGGAGCCCGGTCGGGGCACCACGATCGAGATGGAGGTCCCCGGTGGCTGACAGCACCGGCCTAAGCGGCAGCCGCATCCGGGTCCTGCTCGTGGACGACCACCAGGTGGTCCGGCGGGGCCTGCGCACCTTCCTGGAGGTCCAGGAGGACATCGAGGTGGTCGGGGAGGCCTCCGACGGCGAGGAGGGCATCGCCCGCGCCGAGGAGCTGCGGCCCGACGTGATCCTCATGGACGTGAAGATGCCGGGCACCGACGGCATCGAGGCGCTGCGCCGGCTGCGCGAGCGGGCGAACCCGGCGCGGGTGCTGATCGTCACCAGCTTCACGGAGCAGCGGACCGTGGTCCCCGCGCTGCGCGCCGGTGCGGCGGGATACGTCTACAAGGACATCGACCCCGACGCCCTGGCCGGAGCCATCCGCTCCGTCCACGCCGGCCACGTCCTGCTCCAGCCGGAGGTGGCGCAGGCCCTGCTCTCCCAGGACGAGCAGGGTTCCCCGGCGGGCCGGCCCGGCTCGCTGACCGACCGGGAGCGCGAGGTCCTCGGCCTGATCGCGGACGGCCGCTCCAACCGGGAGATCGCCCGCGCCCTGGTGCTGTCCGAGAAGACGGTCAAGACCCACGTCTCGAACATCCTGATGAAATTGGACCTTTCCGACCGGACCCAGGCCGCATTGTGGGCGGTCAGGCACGGAATCGCCGACTGAGGAGCCCGAATCGGACCGTCTCCTTCCGGTCTGAGATTCATACGGTCGGGTGTATGTAGCCCACATGGCGTACCCGAGGGGGCGGGGCGTCCGTTCTCCATGGCGTGCCGCGACGGCTGGTCGCGGCCGACGCAACGGAGGAACGAGAACGTGAAGAACTTCAAGAAGGCCGCAGCCGTCACCATGATCGCGGGCGGCCTCGTCGCCGCCGGCGCCGGTGTCTCCTCGGCGCACGGCGGTGCGTCGGCGGAGGGCGAGGCCCTGAACTCGCCCGGCGTGGCCTCGGGGAACCTGCTCCAGGCACCGGTGCACGTCCCCGTGAACGTCGTGGGCAACACGGTCAGCGTGATCGGCCTGCTCAACGGCGCCTGGGGCAACACCGGCGTGAACGCCTGACCCCACCCCGACCTGCGGCCCCGCTTCCCCCTCTCCCCTGGAAGCGGGGCCGCACCGGTATGTCGGCCGGGCGCCCCGGGGTGATCGACAGGACGCCCCCTATCGTGACCCGCATGACGAGGAACCGGGACATCACCGGACGAAACGCCGCCTTGCTCTGTGCGGTGGCGGCCCTGACGGGACTGACGGGACTGGCGGCCGCACCGCCCGAGCGGCCCGGTCGCTTCGTCTACGTCGCGAACCTCCACTCCGACACCGTCTCGGTCGTCGACACCCGCTCCGGCACCGTCCTGGCCGGAGTTCCCGTGGGGGACGGGCCCGACAGCGCGGCCCTCGACCCCGACGGGTCCCGCCTCTACGTCACCGACTCCGCGGCGGACACCGTGTCCGTGGTCGACACCCGCACCAGAACGGTCGTCGAAACCGTCGGGGTCGGGAACGAACCGAGCAGAGTGACGGTCTCCCCGGACAACAGGAGCGTCTACGTGGCCAACGTCGGCGCGGGCACCGTGTCGGTGATCAGCACCCGCACCCTCGCCGTCACGGACACCATCGCCGTGGGCGACGCACCCCTGGGCCTGGCGGTGACACCCGACGGCCGCACGCTGTACGTCGCCGACGCCGGCTCCGACAGCGTCGCGGTGATCCGCACCGACACCGGCACGGTCACCGGCGCCGTCCCCGTCGGCGGCGGACCGACCGCCCTCGCCCTCACGCCCGACGGCCGCCACCTCTACGTCTCCAACCTGACCTCGGACGACGTCTCGGTGGTCGACACCCGGGCCCGCGAGGAGACGGACCGCATCCCGGTCGGGGACCAGCCCGCAGGCATCGGAGTCCTACCGGACGGCCGCCGCGTCTACGTCGCCGACCTCGGGTCGGACGAGGTGTCGGTGATCAGCACCCGCGGCCGCACCGTCACGGACACCATCGCCGTGGGCGACGGCCCCAACGGCCTCGCCGTCGCCCCGGACGGCCGCAGCGTCCACGTCAGCAACTTCGAGTCGGACACCCTGTCGGTGATCGACACCGCAACGGACCGGACCGTCGCCACCGTCCCGGTGGGCGACGGCCCGACCGGCGTCGCACATTGAGCCCCGACGGCATTCGAGGCGCGGCGTGCGGGACGGAGCCCCGCGAAGCCCGGGCGCAGCCCGGTCCCGACACCCCGCGCCGCCGCCCGGCGAACCGTCAGCCCCGCTCGCGCGCCTCGACGGCCGAGTTGTACGCCGCCACCAGCGCCCGCCGCGCGACCCGCTCCACCGGCCGCAGCGCCTCCGCCCGCGCCGCCATCTCCGACGCGGCCACCGCACCCCCGTGCCCGCTCTCGTACGCCAGCGACACCATCAGGTCCACCCGCTGCGCCAGCGCCAGCACCCGTACCGCCCGCGCCGGATAGCCCGGCGCCAGCGCGTCCTGCCCCGCCTCGGCCCGCGCCCGGTACGCCGACAGGGCCGCCTCCGCCACCGGCCCCGACCCCGCCACGTCCAGCCGGGTCAGCACCACGGTCGCCTCGCGCAGCGCCTCCGCAAGCTCCCGCTCCGCCTCGCTCAGCGACGGCACATCGGCCGGCGGGGCCTCCCGCACCGGCAGCACGTGCCAGGTCACCGACACGTGCACGTCCCCGGCCGGACCGGCCTCGGCCACCTCAGGCACCAGCCCCACCGCCGCACCCACCGCGAGGACCGCCTCCTCGGCCTCCAGCGCCCGCGCGTTGAACTCCGGCGGTCCGCTCAGCCCCAGCGGGTGCCCCGGCGCCGGCAGCGCGACCCGCAGACCCGTCACCCCCAGCGCGCGCAGCCGGCCGAGCGCCAGCGTGAGCCCCACCGGACCCGCCTCGTCCGGCAGCCCCTCCACCCGGTGCACGGCGTCCTCGCCCACGATCGACATCGCGGCCTCGTCGGGCGAGACCAGACCGGCCAGCAGCGCGTTCCCCCAGGCGGCCAGCCGCCCTGAACGTGGTTCGAAAAGCATCCCCCCACTTTACGGATCGCCACCCGCACCGGGCCCCGGCCCCGGACCCCACCCCGAGTGGCGTAGGTTTTCCCCTGGGGCTGCGTCTACCGGCGCACAGAGAACCGTGACTGCAAGGGGTGACAACACGCTCATGAGCGATGTTCTGGAGCTGGTGGACGTATCCGTGGTCCGCGAGGGCCGGGCTCTGGTGGACCAGGTCTCCTGGTCGGTGAAGGAGGGCGAGCGCTGGGTGATCCTCGGCCCCAACGGCGCCGGCAAGACCACACTGCTGAACCTCGCCTCCAGCTACCTCTTCCCCACCAAGGGCTCCGCCACCATCCTCGGCAGCACCCTCGGCAAGGTCGACGTCTTCGAGCTGCGCCCCCGCATCGGCGTGGCCGGCATCGCGATGGCCGACAAGCTCCCGAAGCGGCAGACCGTCCTGCAGACCGTCCTCACCGCCGCCTACGGCATGACGGCGACCTGGCAGGAGGAGTACGAGGCGGTCGACGAGCAGCGCGCCCGTGCCTTCCTCGACCGCCTCGGCATGACCGAGTACCTCGACCGGAAGTTCGGCACCCTCTCCGAGGGCGAGCGCAAGCGCACCCTGATCGCCCGCGCGCTGATGACCGACCCCGAGCTCCTGCTCCTCGACGAGCCCGCCGCGGGCCTCGACCTCGGTGGCCGCGAGGACCTCGTGCGCCGCCTCGGCCGCCTCGCCCGCGACCCGCTCGCCCCCTCCATGGTCATGGTCACGCACCACGTCGAGGAGATCGCCCCCGGCTTCACCCACGTCCTGATGATCCGTCAGGGCAAGGTCGTCACCGCGGGCCCCATCGACCTCGAACTGACCTCCCGCAACCTCTCGCTCTGCTTCGGCCTCCCCCTGGTCGTCGAGCGCAACGGGACCGACCGCTGGACGGCCCAGGGCCTGCCCCTCGGCTGAGCAGGAGCCCCGGCCGGGCCCCCCGGCCGGAGAAACCCGCACGGTTACGCTCCGGGTACGGTCCCCCGCACCCTGTCCCGACCGCGCCCCATCGACCTACCATGACCACGTGGACATCGACGCGTGGGTGTGGTGGCTCATCGGCGCGGTCGGACTGGGCATCCCCCTGGTCCTGACCGCCATGCCGGAGTTCGGCATGTTCGCCGTCGGGGCGGTGGCGGCAGCCGTCACGGCGGCCCTGGGCGGCGGAGTGGTGGCCCAAGTCCTGGTGTTCGTGGTCGTGTCGGTCGCGCTCATCGCCGTCGTCCGGCCCATCGCCAACCGCCACCGCGACCAGCGCCCCCAACACCGCAGCGGCATCGACGCCTTGAAGGGCAGGAGCGCCGTCGTCCTCGAACGCGTCGACGGCGGCGGCGGCCGGATCAAGCTCGCCGGCGAGGTCTGGTCCGCCCGCACCCTCGACGCGGACACCAGCTTCGAACCCGGCCAGTCCGTCGACGTGGTGGAGATCGACGGGGCGACCGCCGTCGTGATGTGAAAGCAGCCTGCTCGCGGCCCCCAGGTCTGCGAGACTCCGATCAACGGGGCAGCACAGACAGCCGGAAGGGCACGGGGAACCGCATGCAACCGATCATCATCGTCCTGATCATTCTGGTGGTTCTGGTCTTCATCGCACTGGTCAAGACGATCCAGGTGATCCCGCAGGCCAGCGCCGCCATCGTCGAGCGGTTCGGCCGCTACACCCGCACCCTCAACGCGGGCCTCAACATCGTCGTCCCGTTCATCGACTCGATCCGCAACCGGATCGACCTGCGCGAACAGGTCGTCCCCTTCCCGCCGCAGCCCGTCATCACCCAGGACAACCTGGTCGTCAACATCGACACCGTCATCTACTACCAGGTGACCGACGCCCGCGCGGCCACGTACGAAGTGGCCAGCTACATCCAGGCCATCGAGCAGCTCACCGTCACCACGCTGCGCAACATCATCGGCGGCATGGACCTGGAGCGCACCCTCACCTCCCGCGAGGAGATCAACGCCGCCCTGCGCGGGGTCCTCGACGAGGCCACCGGCAAGTGGGGCATCCGCGTCAACCGCGTCGAGCTCAAGGCCATCGAGCCGCCGACCTCCATCCAGGACTCGATGGAGAAGCAGATGCGCGCCGACCGCGACAAGCGCGCCGCGATCCTCCAGGCCGAGGGCGTCCGGCAGTCCGAGATCCTGCGCGCCGAGGGTGAGAAGCAGTCCTCCATCCTGCGCGCCGAGGGTGAGGCCAAGGCCGCCGCGCTCAAGGCCGAGGGTGAAGCACAGGCCATTCGTACGGTGTTCGAGTCCATCCACGCCGGAGACGCCGACCAGAAGCTCCTCGCCTACCAGTACCTGCAGATGCTCCCGAAGATCGCCGAAGGCGACGCCAACAAGCTCTGGATCGTGCCCAGCGAGATCGGCGACGCCCTGAAGGGCCTCTCCGGCGCCATGGGCAACTTCGGCCCCCTGGGTGGCGGTTCGGGCTTCAACCCGCAGAACTCCGGCAAGGACGGCGGCGGCATCCCGGCCGCCCGCGACAAGGACGCCGCCGACCGCCGCGAACAGCCCCCGATCGACTGACCCCACCCCTTCCTGCATGATCAGTGAGGCCCCTCGACCTTCATGGCGGGGAGGCGACTCACTCATGCAAAGGGGATGGCACAGTCCATGTCCATCTGGGAATCACTCGCGGTCTTCGCCGCCGGCATCGGCGCCGGCACGATCAACACCATCGTCGGCTCCGGCACCCTCATCACCTTCCCGGTGCTGCTCGCCACCGGCCTGCCGCCGGTCACCGCCAACGTGTCCAACACCCTCGGCCTGGTGCCCGGTTCCATCAGCGGAGCCATCGGCTACCGCAAGGAACTCCAGGGGCAGCGCGCCCGCATCCTGCGACTCGGCTCGGTCTCCGCCGTCGGAGGACTCGCGGGCGCCGCCCTGCTCCTGGCCCTGCCGTCCGACTCCTTCGACACGATCGTGCCCGTCCTGATCGGGCTCGCACTCGTCCTCGTCATCCTGCAGCCCCGGCTCGCCGCCGCCCTGCGCCGACGTCAGGAAGCCGCCGGCGGCGACACCGGCCACCCCGACGGCGGCCCGCTCCTGCTCGGCGGCATGCTGTTCTCCAGCGCCTACGGCGGCTACTTCGGCGCGGCCCAGGGCGTGCTCTACCTCGGCCTGATGGGCCTGTTGCTCCGCGACGACCTGCAACGGATCAACGCGGTCAAGAACGTCATCGCCGCCCTCGTGAACGGCATCGCGGCCGTCTTCTTCCTCTTCGTCGCCGAGTTCGACTGGACGGCCGTCCTGCTCATCGCCGTCGGCTCGACGATCGGCGGCCAGATCGGGGCCAAGGTCGGCCGCCGGCTGTCGCCGACGGTCCTGCGCGCAGTCATCGTGACGGTCGGAATCCTCGCGATCGTCCAGTTGCTGGTCCGCTGAGCGACGTAGATCCGCTACGTCGCTCAGCGCAGGCGTCCTAGGCGGAACGCTCCAGCCACTCCGGGAGGCCCTCCTGCCCGGCCACCCCCAGCGCGAGGAGCATGGCGTCCGCCGGAGACGGTACGAAGGGCTTCCGGAGGAGCGGCATTCCCGCCTCCTCCGGAGTCCGGGCCGCTTTGCGGTGGTTGTCCTCGGCGCAGGACGCCACCGTGTTCAGCCACGTGTCCCCACCGCCCTGGGCCCTGGGCAGCACGTGGTCCACCGTGGTCGCGCGCCTGCCGCAGTAGGCGCACCGGTGCTGGTCCCGGACCAGCACCCCCCTCCGCGACCAGGGAGCATGTCTTCGGAAGGGCACCCTGACGTACCGGCAGAGCCGGATCACCCGCGGCATCGGAAGATCCATGGTGGCGGCGCGGACACGGAGATCGGGGTGCGACTGTTCGACGACGGCCTTGTCCTGGAGCACCAGGACAACAGCCCGGTTCAGGGTCACCGTCGACAGCGGCTCGAAGCTCGCATTCAGCACCAGCGTGTCCCGCATCTCGCCCACCTCCCGTGTGCAGGCCCGCGACCACGACGGCGGCAGGGCCCGCAACCACTCTGGCCGCGCGCGCCACGCGGGACAACGCAATAAAAATGCCCGGTCCTGGCCTTCTTTAGACCAGGACCGGGCAAACGCCGGGCGAACGATCAGCGCGCGGCGGGCGCCTCGTACTCGGCGACGAGCTGCGCACGCCCCAAGGCGTGGAACCGCAGATGGAATCCGACGACCGCCGGCGAGGAGTCCTCGTCCGGGCCGAGCTGCTCGCGGTCCACCGCGTACACGGTGAAGACGTAGCGGTGCCGCTCCCCGCGCGGCGGGGCCGCGCCGCCGAAGTCCCGCGTGCCGTAGTCGTTCCGCGCGTGCACAGCCCCCTCCGGCAGGCCCGCGAAGTCCCCGGAGCCCGCCCCGGCCGGCAGTTCCGTCACCGAAGCGGGCAGGTCGAAGAGGACCCAGTGCCAGAACCCGCTGCCCGTGGGCGCGTCCGGGTCGAAGCAGGTCACGGCGAAGCTCTTGGTCCCCTCGGGGAAGCCCTCCCAGCGCAGGTGCGGCGAGACGTTCTTCCCCGTGAGGACCTGCGCGGCGTTCAGGTCGGCTCCGTGGGAGACGTCCTCGCTCGTCAAGGTGAAGGACGCGACCTCGGGATGGAAGTCGTGCGGAAGGGGCGCCCTGCTCTGCTCTGACACTGCTGAACCTCCGGAAGGGGGGACACATCGGACCGCGCCCGCCGTGTGCGGACGCGGTTCCGAGCCTAGGGCGTGCCCTAGAACCAGTTGCGCTGCGAACCGACGCTGGCGATCCACTGGTTCAGGTACGCCGCCCAGTCGGTGCCCTGGTACGACTGCAGACCCACCTGGAAGCAGCGGTAGGTGTCGCTGCCCTCGCTGAACAGCCCCGGCTTCTTGTCCATCTCCAGGACGACGTCCATCTCCCGGCCGTCCGAGACGAAGGTCAGCTCGACCTGATTCAGACCCCGGTACTGCGACGGCGGCAGGAACTCGATCTCCTGGTAGAAGGGCAGCGTCTGCCGCGTCCCGCGGATGTGCCCCCGCTCCATGTCCGCGCTGCGGAAGGTGAAGCCGAGCTGACGGAAGGCGTCCAGGATCGCCTGCTGCGCCGGCACCGGGTGCACGTTGATCGCGTCGAGGTCACCCGCGTCCACCGCACGCGCGATCTCCAGCTCGGTGCTCACCCCGATGTTCATGCCGTGCAGGTGCTGACCCGCGAAGTGGGTGATCGGCGTCTCCCAGGGGATCTCCAGCGCGAAGGGCACCACGTGCAGCGCGCCGGCCTGCACCTGGAAGGCACCGCCGAGGCGCTGCTTGGTGAAGACGACGTCCTGCTTGTACTCCTGGTCACCGCCCTCGACCTCGACCCGCGCCTGCAGCCCGACGGACAGCCCCTCGATCTGCTGCTCCACGGATCCGCCCTGGATCCGGACCTCGCCCTGGACGATCCCGCCCGGTACGACGTTCGGCTCGGTGATGATCGTGTCCACCGAAGCACCACCGGCACCCAGGCTCGCGAACAGCTTCTTGAAGCCCATGCTCAAACTCCCCTTGAACGATCTGGCGACTACGCCGCGACTACCCCTTACAAACGCGGAACCTTAGGTCCCGGTTGCAGGTGAGCGCGTTCCACTACGCTCGACCGGATGAGCGCGCGTCTCGACCGTACGCCCCTGCCCCGGTCCTTCTTCGACCGCCCGGTCCTCACCGTGGCCCCGGACCTCCTCGGCCGCACCCTGGTCCGCCGTACCGAGGAGGGCCTCCTCGAACTGCGCATCACGGAGGTCGAGGCGTATGAGGGGGAGTCCGATCCGGGCTCACACGCCTACCGCGGACGCACGGCACGGAACGCATCGATGTTCGGTCCACCCGGACACGCGTACGTCTACTTCATCTACGGCATGTGGTTCAGCCTCAACCTGGTGTGCGGCCCGCCGGGCCACGCGAGCGGTGTCCTGGTGCGCGCGGGCGAGATCACGGTCGGCGCCGACCTGGCCGCCAAACGGCGAGTTTCAGCCAGAAACCCGCGAGAACTCGCCAAGGGCCCGGCTCGTCTGGCCACGGCTCTGGACGTGGACCGCTCGCTGGACGGGACCGACCTCTGCGGGGGCCCCGATTCCCCCTTGTCCCTCCTCGCGGGTACCCCCACCTCGCCCGACCTGGTGAGCAGCGGTCCGCGCACGGGAGTCGGCGGAGCCGGCGCGGACCACCCGTACCGCTTCTGGATCACCCACGACCCGACGGTGAGCCCGTACCGCGCCCACGCGCCACGCCGCCGCTCAACTTGACTCGCCCTTGCCGGACGCCTAACGTAGCTCGAGCCGCTTTTACGGGGCACTGCCATCGGCAGACCCCCGGAGCGGCCAACCCACTACCTACGACTTACCCCTGGCGGGGTCCTATTCGGCATGCCCGAATTCCCGGCCGGCGACTCGATTATGAGTCGCAAGGGAAAAGCGCTAACGTGGTGGGAGCCGAAAGGCAAAGACCCCCAACGGTCACCGAATTCAAATCCGAAGCCGGAAACGGCGTGGAAATGATCTGGTAGAGTTGGAAACGCAAGACAGCAGAACGAAAGCCCGGAGGAAAGCCCCAGCCGATGTTGCTGAGGGTGAGTACAAAGGAAGCGTCCGTTCCTTGAGAACTCAACA
>NZ_JOAK01000016.1 GCF_000720455.1 Streptomyces virginiae
CGCCAAGGCCGCCGCCCCCTCCTCCGGCCCCCACTACACCGTGCGCCTCGCCCGCGACGAGGACGAGGTACGGGCCGCCCAGCGCCTGCGCCACCAGGTCTTCGCCGGCGAGCTCGGCGCCCGCCTCGACGGCCCCGAGCCGGGCCTCGACGCCGACGCCTTCGACGCGTACTGCGACCACCTCCTCGTCGTCGACGAGGAGGCAGAGCAGGTCGTCGGCACCTACCGGCTGCTGCCCCCCGAGCGCGCCGCCGTCGCGGGCCGCCTCTACTCGGAGGGCGAGTTCGACCTCTCCGCGCTGGCTCCCATCCGCCCCGACCTCGTAGAGGTGGGCCGCTCCTGCGTGCACCCCGACCACCGCAACGGCGCCGTCATCGCCCTCATCTGGGCCGGCCTCGCCCACTACATGGACCGCACCGGCCACAACTGGCTCGCCGGCTGCTGCTCGATACCGCTCGCCGACGGCGGCGTCCTGGCCGCGGCCACCCGCGAGAAAGCCCTGACCCGCAGTCCCGCACCCGAGGAGTACCGGGTCACCCCCCACATCCCGTGGAACCCCGAAGGCATCGACTTCCCCGACCGCATGGAGCTGCCCCCGCTGCTGCGCGGCTACCTGCGCCTGGGCGCGTGGGTCTGCGGCGAGCCCGCCCTCGACGCCGAGTTCGGCTGCGCCGACCTGTACGTGCTGCTCTCCCTGCGCCGCACCAACCCGCGCTACCTCAAGCACTTCCGCTCGCTCATCCCGGGCGCATGAGCGTCTGGCTGCCCACCTCGCCCTGCACCCCCGAGGCCTGTGCCGGCCACGAGGGGCGCACCGCGAGCGTCCCGCACGCGGTGCTGCGGCTCACCGGCGCCGTGGCCCTGGTCCTGCTCGGGATCCTGGGCGCCCCGCCGGTCCGGCTGCTGCCGGCCGGCCCCCGGCACGCGGTGGTACGGGCCTGGTCGGCCGCACTGGTGCGCGCCTTCGGCATACGGATCACCGTGCACGGCAGCCCGGGCCGGCGCGGCGGCCGCCTGCTCGTCGCCAACCACGTCTCCTGGCTCGACATCCCGCTCGTCGCCGCCGTCCTGCCCAGCCGGATGGTGGCCAAGAGCGACATCCGGGCCTGGCCCGTCCTCGGCCGCCTCGCCGGGCGGGCCGGAACCCTGTTCATCGAACGCGACCGGATCCGCGCGCTGCCCGCCACCGTCACCACGATGACCCGCGCACTCCTCGCCGGCGACCGGGTCGCCGTCTTCCCCGAGGGCTCCACCTGGTGCGGGCGCGCCCAGGGTGCCTTCCGCCGGGCCGCCTTCCAGTCCGCCCTGGACGCGAAGGTACCCGTCCAGCCCGTCCACCTGGCGTACCTGCGCCCCGACGGGAGCCCCGCCGGGGCGCCCGCCTTCGTCGGGGACGACCCGCTGACCGCCTCGCTGTGGCGGATCGCCCGGGCCCGCGGGATCCGGGCCGAGGTCACGCTGCTGCCGCGGATCCCGCCGGGCCGTCACACGGACCGGCGGGACCTCGCGGCCGCCGCCCAGCGGGCCGTGACCGACCGCGCGTCCGAGCGGACGCCGCGGACGGCCCTACCCGGTCAGACCACCGGCCCGTCGGCGACCGACAGGGACAGCGCGAAGCGGCCCGCCGCGTCCGTCCACCACTGGGTCAGCTCCAGCCCGGCCGCGGCCAGCTCCTTGCGCACGCCCTCCTGACGGAACTTCGCGGAAACCTCCGTCAGGATCTCCTCACCCGCCGCGAACGGCACCACCAGGTCCAGTGCCCGGACCTTCACCGTCAGCTCGGACCGGGCCCGCAGCCGCATCTCGATCCACTCCTGCTCGCTGTTCCACACCGCCACGTGCTCGAAGTCGGCGGTGTGGAAATCGGCGTCCAGCTCCCGGTTGATGACGGCCAGCACGTTCTTGTTGAACTCCGCCGTCACCCCGCGCGCGTCGTCGTACGCCGTCACCAGCACGGCCTCGTCCTTGACCAGGTCCGTGCCCATCAGCAGCGCGTCCCCGGGCGACAGCATCGCCCGTACGGACGCCAGGAACACCGCCCGCTCCGGCGGCAGCAGATTGCCGATCGTGCCGCCCAGGAACACCACCAGCCGGGGTTGGGGAGAGTCCGGCAGGTGCAGCGCCGCGGTGAAATCGGCCAGGAGGGCGTGCACCCGCAGCCCCGGATGGCCGGCGAGCAGCGTCTCGGCCGCGCCCCGCAGGGCGCTCTCGCTGACGTCCACCGGCACGTAGGTGTCCAGCGCCGGCATCGCCTCGATCAGGTGCCGGGTCTTCTCGGAGGAGCCGGAACCGAGCTCCACCAGGGTGCGGGCGCCGCTCACCGCGGCGATCTCCCCCGCCCGCTCCAGCAGGATCTCCCGCTCCGCGCGGGTCGGGTAGTACTCGGGCAGCCGGGTGATCTCCTCGAAGAGTTCGCTGCCCCGCGCGTCGTAGAACCACTTGGGCGGCAGCACCTTGGGCGTGTGGGTCAGCCCGTGCAGCACGTCCGCGCGCAGTGCGGTCTCCGCCGCGTCCTCGTCGAGGGTCCGGGTCAACTGGAAGCTGGTCACGTGCGGTTCTCCTTGAGCGGGGTCAGACGGACCCGGGTGGGGGTGGCGGTCAGCAGGGTCCGGTCGGGCACTTCGCACCACCGGGGGTCGTCGTCGTACGGCTCGGACGCCACCACGGTGCGCCCGCCCGGAGGATCGGCCAGGTACCACAGCGAGTCGCCCCAGGCGGTCGCGGCGATCGCCGCTCCGTCCGTCAGGAGCAGGTTCAGCCGGGAACCGGGCGCGGCCGAGGACAGCTCCCGCACGGGCTCGGCGAGCGCCGTGCCCAGGTCGTCCCCGGCCCGCAGGCGGCGTCGTACCAGCGCCCAGACCAGCGCCGAGTCCGTGCGGGCCGCCAGCTGGAGCAGCTCCTCGGGCGGCAGCGCCGCCGCGAGCGGGGCGGCCGCGGCGGGCCAGTCGCGCACGGCGCCGTTGTGGCTGAACAGCCAGGGCCCGTCCGTGAACGGTGCGGCGGCGGCCTCTCCGTCGGCTCCGGCCAGCGTTGCGTCGCGTACGGCGGCCAGCACGGCCCCGCTGCGTACGACCCGGGTGAGATCGGTGAAGGTCAGGTCGCCCCAGATGGGTCCGGCGCGACGGTAGCGGGCGGGGACCGGGTCGCCCTCCGCGTACCAGCCGACGCCGAAGCCGTCGGCGTTGACCGTGCCGTGCTGCTGACGGCGCGGCTCCCAGGACTGGCGGACCAGTGAGTGCTCGGGTTCGCTCAGCAGCCTCCCGAGCGTCACCACCGGTCCCACATAAGCGAGATGGCGGCACATCAGACGTCCCTCGCAGTGCGGAAGCCGGAGAAGATCTGCCGCCGCACCGGCAGGTCCCAATTGCGGAAGGTGCCCCGGCAGGCCACCGGGTCCACGGCGAAGGAGCCGCCCCGCAGCACCTTGTGCTCCGGGCCGAAGAACACCTCCGAGTACTCCCGGTAGGGGAAGGCCCGGAAGCCCGGGTACGGCAGGAAGTCGGAGGCCGTCCACTCCCACACGTCGCCGATCAGCTGGCGCACGCCGAGCGGGGACGCCCCGGCCGGGTAGCTGCCCGCGCGGGACGGGCGCAGGTGGCGCTGCCCCAGATTGGCGTGGGCGGGGGTCGGGTCCGCGTCGCCCCACGGGTAGCGGGCCGAGCGGCCGGTCGCGGGATCGAAGCGGGCCGCCTTCTCCCACTCGGTCTCCGTGGGGAGTCGCCGGCCCGCCCAGCGGGCGTAGGCGTCCGCCTCGTACCAGCTGACGTGCAGAACCGGTTCTTCATCGGGGACGGGCTCGGTCACCCCGAAGCGGCGGCGCAGCCATTCGCCGCCTTCGCGGTGCCAGAACAGCGGCGCCTCGATGGAGTGCCGGCGGATCTGGTCCCAGCCGGCCGCCGCCCACCAGCGGGGTTCGTGGTAGCCGCCGTCGGCGATGAAGGCGCGGTACGCGGCGTTCGTCACCGGCAGCGTGTCCATCCAGAACGCCGCCGTCTCCCGCTGGTGCGCCGGGCGCTCGTTGTCCAGCGACCACGGCTCGGCCGAGGTTCCCATCGTGAACGGGCCGGCGGGTATGAGGACTTCGGCGGCGCCCGGGGGATCGTAGGGGCCGTCCGGGTCGGGGGCGGTCAGCACGGGGGCGCCCTGCCGCAGCTGATGTGTGATCAGCATGGTCTCGTCGTGCTGCTGTTCGTGCTGGGCGATCATCCCGAACGCGAAACCGTCGTCCAGGAGCGCGCTGCCCTCCAGCGGGGTGCTCTCCAGCAGGTCGAAGACCCGGCCGCGGACCTCGGCCGCGTACCGGCGGGCCTCCTCGGGCCCCAGCAGCGGCAGCTTCGGCCGTTCGGCGCGCGGATGCTCGAACGCGTCGTAGAGGGGGTCGATGTCCGGGCGCATCGACTCGCGTCCGGCGACCCGGCGGAGCAGCCAGAGCTCCTCCTGGTTCCCGATGTGCGCCAGGTCCCAGACCAGCGGGGACATCAGGGGGGAGTGCTGGGCGGTGAGGTCGGCGTCGGTCACCGCGTCGGTGAGGGCCGCCGTCCGGGCCCGCGCGGCGGTCAGCGTGGCGGCCGCCCGTTCTCGCAGCCCGGGGTGGGATTCGGTGGTCATCGCAGGGCCTCCTTCCCTTCGGGCCGCAGCTGCGGCGGTTCGTCACCCGGACATCGGCCGCGCAGTACGAAGCGCTCGCTGAACGCTCCGACGGTGTCCCGGACGTGCCGGCCGGCGCCGAGGCGGGGCAGGGCCTCGGCCGCCGCGCGGAAGCAGGTCTTGGCGGCGGCCCGCAGTTCGGGGTCGGACAGACCGTGCCGGGCGGCGGACCGCCAGAGCGGATTGCGGGGCGCGGGCTGCGAACCGTAGGCGTCGGCCAGGGCTTTGGTCACCCGGTAGGCGGTCTCGGCGGCCTCCGGGTCGTCGAACAGCGCGTGCACGACGGCCACCGGCACCATCCAGCCGTCGTCGCCGGGCTGCGCGTCGATCATGCGCAACTCCATGTGGCCGCGCGGTCGCACGGGCGGGAAGAGCGTCGTGAGGTGGTAGTCCAGGTCCTCGGCGGTGGGCGCCCGCGGGGCCCGCCCCTCGTCGCCCGCGCGCAGCCAGTCGCGGAACGTCGTACCGGGCGGGACGTCCCACGGCTCGCCCTCGTACGACCGTACGCACATCACCTCGGTGTCCAGCGCCTGCCGCACCCAGCCGTCCCGCGGTTGCGCGTCCAGCGGCGGGGCGAGGGTGCGCCGGGAGTCCAGGTCGTTCCAGATCCCCTGGCGGGAGCAGCGCCAGCCGGCGTACGGGCCTTCGTGCGCGGGGGAGTTGGCGAAGGCGGCCACCAGGACCGCGCCCAGCAGGTGCGCCAGCCGCCAGCGCCGGCCGTGGCCGAGCCCGCCCGGCTCCTCGTACCCGGCGTCCACGCAGACCTGTACGGAAGCGGAGGCGCACATCATGGCGCGGCCGGCCGGGCCGGTGCGGTCGAAGTAGGCCTCCATCGCGTCGTAGCGCGGGCTGTTCAGCAGCCGGTGGTACGGGAGGCGGGGGTCCCGGCCGAGGCCGTGCAGGACCAGTCCCTGCTCACGCAAGGCCGCGCGGACGGCGGTGAGATCGTCCTGGAGCCCGTCCACGCAGCCGGTGAGGGAGGTGGCGGGGGCCGAGCTGAGTTCGAGCTGGCCGCCGGGCTCGACGGTCACCCGGGAGTTCAGGGGAAGCGCGCGGGCCGCGGCGTGCGCCGCCCGGAGCCGTTCGGGGGTCACGCGCAGTCCGGGCCGCTCGGCGTCCAGGACCAGCCATTCGAGTTCGGCGCCGAGCAGTCGGGGCGGGCCGGTCTTGAAACAGATCCCGTGGATCAGGTGCTCCGCCTGCGTCTCGCTGATCGCGGGGGAGGGCGGAGCGCCGTCCTCCGGCGGGGGTTGGGGAACGGGTGGGTCGAAGGGCATGACCGGGTCCTCTTCTCCTGTCGTCGGCCGTGACATCACCCGTGCCTACCCCTCCCTCGGGCACAAAATCCTTTGCCGCCGGGGAAAGGAGTGCCGAGGATGGCGGCGTGAGCAGCAGATTGCGCGAGATCGCGCGGGAGAACGCGGAGATCCTGGCGGCCGGGGGGTACCGGACGCGGTCGGGGCGGCAGGTCGAACTCGCCGCCGCCCTGGCGGACGCCAAGGCAGGAACCAGGATATATGGACCAAACCATGTCATTCCAGGCGAGCAGCTCGTGGGTGACGGCCGCGCGACGGCCGTCGAGGTCACGGGGGAGAGCAGTACGGTCGCTGCCCGTAGGCTCGCCGCGGACGCTCCGGAAGGGACGGCGGCGGCCGCAGTGGCGGTCCTGAACTTCGCCTCGGCCCGCAATCCCGGGGGCGGCTACGTCCGTGGGGCCAAGGCCCAGGAGGAGGCGCTGTGCCGCGCCTCCGCGCTGTACGAGACGTTGCTGGAGGCCCCGGAGTACTACGAGGTGCACCGCGCGGAAGTCAGCACCTTCTACACCGACCGGGTGATTCACTCGCCCGGGGTACCGGTCTTCCGCGACGACCGGGGTGAACTGATGGAGTCGCCGTTCCTGGCCGGCTTCCTGACCTCGCCCGCTCCGAACGCGGGCACGATCCTGCGGCAGGAGCCGGAGCGGGCCGCGGAGATCCCCGGGGCGCTCGCCCGGCGCGCGGAGCTCGTCCTTGAGGTGGCGGCTTCGCACGGGTACCGGCGGCTGGTGCTGGGGGCGTGGGGCTGCGGGGTGTTCCGCAACGACCCGGCGCACGTGGCCGAAGCCTTCCGCGGACTGCTGTCGGGCCGGTTCGCGGGAACCTTCGACCGCGTGGTCTTCGCGGTCCTGGACCGCAATCCCGTCTCCCGCGAAGCCTTCGAACGAGCCTTCACTGCCACCCGGGCCTGAGGGCGGAGCCCTCAGGCGTGTCCGGAAAGGAGCGTCGGCCGCCCGCGGGGCAGGCGCGCCCTAGTGCCAGCCGTAGCGTTCGCGCAGGCGGTCGACCACCAGGCCGAAGCGGCCCCGGTCCAGCGCGCAGGCCTCCCGCCGCATCCCCGACTCGTGGACCCGCAGCACCCGGTCGACGTCCACCCACGACTCACGGCCCGCGCTGTCCCACGGGCCCGTCCCGATCGGGACCCATTCGCGGTCGTGGTCGTGCCGCTTGCTGGACAGCTGTACGGCGAGCAGCGTCCCGCCACCCGGTTCGCGGGCCACGACCAGTACCGGGCGGTCCTTGCCGCGGCCGTCGTTCTCCTCGAAGGGGACCCAGGTCCACACGATCTCGCCCGGGTCGGGGTCGCCGTCGGGGTCGGGCGCGTACTCGGTCCGTACCGGCCCGATGGCGTGCGGATCGGCCTCGGTGGTGGCCGTGGCCCCGTCGCGGCCCGGCTGGTCGGCGCGGCCGTCGCTGTGGTGTGAAAGTGCCGTCATCCGGGCGAGGGTACTGCCTGCCGGGGGCCGCGCCGGCCGTCAGTCCGTGACCAGGGCCATGACGAAGCCGTCGTACCCCTTGGCGCCGACGGTCTGCAGAGCCGTGGCGGTCAGCCGGGGGTGTTCGGCGATGAGCTCGGTGAAGCGGCGTACGCCCCGCACCCGGGGATCGTCGGAGGCGGGGTCGACCACGGCGCCGTCACGTACGACGTTGTCGCCGACGATGACGCTGCCGGGACGGGTGAGCTTGAGGGCCCACTCCAGGTACTCGGGGTTGGACGGCTTGTCCGCGTCGATGAAGACGAGGTCGAACGGGTCCAGGCCGGTCAGCCCGGGCAGGAGGTCGACGGCCCGGCCGCGGCGGATCTCGACCCGGTCCTCCAGCCCGGCGCGGGCGATGTTGGCGGCGGCGGTGTCGGCACACCGCTCGTCCGCCTCAAGCGTGACCAGGCGCCCGCCCTCCGGAAGCGCCCTGGCGAGCCAGATGGTGCTGTAGCCGCCGAGGGTGCCTATCTCCAGGATGGTGCGGGCGCCGCGGATCCGGGCCAGGAGGTGCAGCAACTTGCCTTGGTTCGGCGCGACCTGATGGGCGGGCAGTCCCGCCGCCTCACTGGCCGCCGTGGCGGCCGTCAGCGCTTCGTCCTCGTCGACCAACAGCCCGTCGAAGTACGCGTCGACCGCCGTCCAGGTCCGCTGAGCCACGGATCCCCCACTCGTTGCGTCCATCCGTGTTCGTTCGCGTTCGTTCCTAGAGGGAACTTACAGGACGCGCCCCTCCGCCTCGTGGTGCGCGCCCGTGCACAGCGCCCAGGCGACGAGGATGTTCACGGCGATGAGCACCAGCGCCCACAAGGGGTAGTACGGCAGCCATAGGAAGTTGGCGAACGCGCCCAGACCGGCGATGGTGATGCCGAGATAGCGCGCCCACAGGGCGCCGCTGGCGAGGATGGCGCATCCGCCCGCGACGAGGAGGACGCCCAGGATGAGGTGGACCCAGCCCCAGCCGGTCAGGCTGAACTCGAACAGGTAGTGGCGCGTCACGACGAACAGGTCGTCGCTGGCGACGGCGGCGATCCCCTCGAAGAACGCCATCGCCCCGCCGAAGATCATCAGGACCGCAGCCAGAACGGTTCTGCCCGACGTGGCCGCGTGCCACGGGTCCGGATGCGTGCGGGCCGCCTTCGACCCGCCGGCGTCAGTGGCCATTTCGGTCTCCTTGGGTGCCAGGGCCGGCCGGCCGGGCGGGGCCGGGACCGGCGAGATCCCCCCTTCAGCGTGTCACGGGTGCTCACCGTCGGCATTCCGGCCCGCCGACCGCCGCCCCCGTGACGTCGTCTCAGCCCGGTCGGCTCGGCCCGGTCGCCTCAGCCCGGTCGCCGCGCCGCCCAGCCCTCCGCCGCCTCCACCTGCGCGGCCAGCCCCAGCAGCAGCGGCTCCGAGTCCGCCGGACCGAGCAACTGGGCTCCCATCGGCAGCCCGTCGTCCGTCAGCCCGGCCGGGATGTTCACCCCCGGCCAGCCCAGCACGTTCCACGTCCAGGCGTACGGGCAGGCGGCGATCATCGCCCGGTCCGTGGCCATGGCCCCCATCCCGGCCAGCGCCCCGACCCGCAGCGGCGGAGTGGCCGTCGTCGGGGTCAGGACCACGTCGAAGCGGCCGAAGATCTCGCCGACCCGCCTGTGCAGCAGGGCCTCCGCCCGGCGCGAGACCCGCAGCGGCAGACCGCCCAGCAGGCGGCCCGTCCGCACGGCCTCGTGCGTACGCGGGTCCAGCAGCGCCGGATCCGGCGTCCGCGCCGCCCAGTCCCGTACGCCGCTGGTCGCGCGGGGTACGAAGGTCAGCCCGATCGGGCCGTAGCGGGGGTCCTCCGGGATCACCTCGTGGCCCAGCGACTCCAGCCGCGCGGCCAGCCGCTCCACCGCGGAACGCACCTCCGGGTCGAGCGACTTGGGCGTCGCGGTGAAGGCCATCCCGAAGGAGAGCGCGATCCGCAGCCGGCGCGGGGTGCGCCGGGCCGCCTCGACCGCGCGGATGCGCGCGGGGCGGTGCAGGTCCTCGGGGTGCGGTCCGCTCGCGGCGTCCAGCAGCAGCGCCGCGTCCGCGACCGTACGGGCCAGCACGCCGTTGACCGTGAGCCCGTTGAAGGACTCCGGCTCCGGCCAGGTGGAGATGCGCCCGCGCTGCGGCTTCACACCGACCAGATGGGTCCAGGCGGCGGGGATCCGCACCGACCCGGCCCCGTCCGAACCGAGCGCGGCGGGCACCAGGCCCGCCGCCACGGCGGCCGCCGAGCCGCCCGAGGAACCACCCGGCGTGTAGGACCGGTTCCACGGATTGCGGGTCTCGCCGAAGGCCCCGCCCTCGGTGAAGGGCCACTGGCCCAGCTCCGGCGTCTGGGTCTTGCCGACGATGACCGCGCCGGCCGCCCGGAGCCTGCGTACCGCCTCGCTGTCGACGGTCTTGCGGGCGAAGGACCCCGCGCAGCCGAACGCCGTGGGCTCGCCCGCCACGTCCATGTCGTCCTTCACCGCGAGCGGCACTCCGAGCAGCGGCAGCCGCTCGCCCGCGGCGAGCCTGCGGTCGGCAGCGTCCGCCTCGGCGAGCGCGGCTTCGGCGCGCACCGTCCGGAACGCGTTGAGCTCGGGCTGCGCCGCGACGATCCGGCGGAGCGCCTCCTGCGTCAACTCACGTGCGGAAACACTTCCTTCGGCCAGCGCGGCGGCCATCTCGACCAGGCCGCGGGGCATCGTGGACCCTGCGGTGGACTCCGCCGTGACCGCTGCCGTGGCAGCACCGGATGACTCCGACATCGCGAACCCTCCCCCATTACCGATCGGTAGGAAGACCGTAGCGGGGAGCCGCCCCGGATGTCAGAGCAAGGACGAGACCTCCTCGCCCCAGCAGGAGAGCGTGTCGACGGCGCGCCGCCGGTACGGGCCCTCGACCAGGGCCGCGGCGCGGACCCGGTCCCGGTGCCCGGGTATCCGCCCGGCGAGGGCGGGCAGCCGGAGCACGGCCAGGAGCACTCCCAGAGCCGCCCCGCGGACCTCGGGACATCCGGCGTCGAGGAAGGGGCGCGCGGCCGCGTGGAACTCCGGGGCGAGATCGAGGAACGCCTCAAGGTCCTCCTCGTCGCCGTAGGGCCGCTCCCGCTGCCACATCGCCTCCACGACCGAGTCCCCCAGCCAGCTCAGCAGCCCGGCGCGCAACGGGAACGGGGTCTGCGGACCGAGGTCGGCCTCCTCCTGCGCGCAGCGGTCCGTGACCCGCGCGAGCGTCCGCGGATCCCCGAGGACGGCGGCGACGAAGCGGGCGGCGGGAGCCGTGGCGGTGTAGAACACCTGCTGGCGCGTGTGGGCCTCGACCAGGGCCCGGAAGGCCCAGCCCTGCGTGACGGGGTCCTCGTCGAGGAGTTCCAGCAGGATCACGGGCGTGGCAGGCGCCACGTCCGGGCAGCAGTGCTCCACCGCGTTCCAGTCGGTCTGCAGCAGCAGGTCCCGCGGGTCGACAAGGGCTTCGTGGTCACCGGTGTTGCTCATCGCGCCAGTGTCGCAACAGCCTCTGACAACCGGCGGCCGGAGCCACCGCGAGCCGCAACGGCGCGGGGCCGCCACCGGATGTGGTGGCGGCCCCGCGCCGTTGCGGCCATGCCCGGCGCAGTCGTCGGCGTCGGCGGTTCAGGAACCGGTCGCGCGGACCGAGCCGGTGCTCGCACCGCTGGTGTCGCCCAGGAAGCAGGTGACCTCGCGGTCACCGAGGGCCCAGGTGGCGGCCTGCGGGAAGTAGTAGTAGACCTCCAGCTTCTCCGACAGCTTGGGGTCCTTGCCCACGTAGTCGGTCAGCAGCGTGCCGGCGCACTTCTCCTCGGCGAGCGAGGTGACCTTCTCCGTGCCCGGGTACGCCCCGTTGTCCAGGTTGAAGACGGCGTACGCCTCGCCCTCGTGCGGCTGGTCGCAGGGCAGCACGCGCACCGAGAAGGAGGCCTCGCCGCCGTCCTCGTCCTGGTACTCCGCCAGATCGCCGTCGGTGTTGAAGCAGTCGCCCTTGCGGATGTCGCTCACCTTGCTGGAGCCCGAGCCGGTGACCTGGCCGCTGGTGTCGCGCTTCGGCGCGGGGCCGTCGTCCAGCGCTCCGGAGAGGCCGAGGACCAGGAGGATCCCGTAGAAGGCGATGGTCACGCAGTGGATGACGATCGCCGCGACGGCGAAGCCCTTGCCCTTCTCACCGCGGTTGCGGATCTGGGAGAGGGCCACGATGCCGAGGATCAGGGGGACCAGCGGCAGCGCGCACACGAGCGACATGACGAACGCGACGATGGCGAGCGCGTTGGTCTTCTGCGGGGCCGGCGGCGGATACCAGCCCTGCGGGGCGCCGAACGGCGCGGGCTGCCCCGGCTGTCCGTACGGCCCCGGCTGCGGGTACGGCTCGGGGGACGACGGGGGGCCGGGCGGTATGGACATGCGCGTGGAGCTCCTTGCTCAGAGGGTGATACGCGGCCGACGGCGGGGCGGTGGCGGTGGGCCGCCACCCCGTGAAGGCAGGCTTGATGGTCGCACGGGGCTCGGACATCGCGAGCCCCGGTATCCCCCCAAGGCCCGCCTCCACCCCTGCTTCTGCCCCGCCCCCGCCCCGTCGGCGCTACCGCGGCGGCGCGTCCGGGACCCACCCCTCCAGGGACCCCATGAACCCGTCGAAGTCGTCACGGTGGATGGTGTGGCCGGCGCCGGCCACCGAACGCACCTCGAAGCCGCGGCTCTTGAGCGTCCGCGCACGTTCCGGCGTGATCAGGGCGCTCGGGTCGGCCAGCTGCACCAGGGAGGGGACCACCGGCGCGGCCGGCATCAGATCGGCGCCGAACAGCGGGGCGAGGCTCAGTGCCGTCCCCTCGTCCCACACCGCCAGGGTCTCCAGCTCGATGTCGACGTCGACCTCCGCCCAGCGCGGGTTCATCGCCCGGATGTCCTCCTTGGTCGCGGTCTTGAACTGCGCCAGCAGCTCCGGGCCGAAACCCTCCACGGGGGCCGCCAGGTGCCAGGCCGGGTCGGAGAACACCGCCCGCCGCGGCCGCAGCCGGTCCACCGCCAGCGACAGCGTCAGGCCGCCGAGGGAGTGGCCGATGGCGAGGTCGGCGCCGGCGGGCAGCGTCTCGACCACGTCGTCGGCGAAGTGCCGCGGGCTGTACTCGCCGCGGCCGCTGGCCCCGTGGCCGCGCAGGTCCACGGCGATGACGTGGTAGCCGCGGTCGGCGAGGGCGGGCCCGACCCGGCGCCAGGTCCGGTGGTCGGCCATCATGCCGTGGATCAGGAGGGCGAAACGGTCGCCCTCGCCCCAGGACTGGGTGTGCAGCTGCACGGTGGTGCCTTTCTCGACGGCGTTCGGTGAACGGCGAAATTCGGTCGAAGTGCGGACCAATGCGGCGGCAGGCGCAGGGTCCGGAGGGGCGCCTCGGCGCACGGCCGCAGGGCTCGGCCCACAGCTCGGCCCAGGCTCAGCGCACGCCGCGGATCGGTTTGACGGCCAGGGCCCCGGCCACCGCCAGGACGGCGGCGACGACGAACAGGGCGGTGTACCCGCCGCTGACGGAGACGACCACCGAGGCGACGAACGGCGCGATGATCTGGGGGCCGGCGTTGGCGACGTTCAGCACGCCCATGTCGCGGGCCGCGTCCTCGGCGTTGGGGAGCACCATCGTCTCGAGTGCGGTGTCCACCGCCATGTAGCAGCCGAACGCCAGCCCGTTCACGGCGGCGAAGGCCAGCATCGCGGGCCAGCTCGTGGAGACGGCCGGGACGACGAGCGCGACGGCCGACAGGAGGGCGGAGGCGCCGACGAACAGCTTGCGGCGGTCGAAACGGTCCGAGAGGTACCCGCCGAGGACGGTGGCGACCACCATCGCCACGCTGGTCAGCGGCATCAGCACCGCCACCGCGGCCTCGGGCTTCATGCCGGCGGGGAGCGCGGTGCGGTCCTGCAGGATGTAGAGCTGGTAGCCGCTCACCGCGAAGTAGCCGAGGACGAGCAGGGCCCGTCCGATGAAGGCCCATCGGAAGTCGTGGTCGCGCAGCGCGCGCGCGAAGGCGGCGAGCTGGGACCTGACCGGCAGCGGGGCGCACGCCGGGAGCCGCTCCTCGCGGCCGCAGGCGGTGAAGAGGACGGCGGCGCCCGCCACGAGCGCGCCGAAGACGAGGTACCCGGTGCGGTAGTCCTCCGAGAAGGCCGCCCCGATCAGCGCGCCGAGGGTCGAGCCGAAGGGCAGGCCGAGGCCGACCGCCGCCGAGGCCTTGCCGCGGGCGCTCATGGGCACCCGGTCGGGGACGACGGAGGTGATCGCCGCCTGGTACACGTTCATGACGGCCTGTCCGAGGCACCAGGCGATCGTGATCAGCAGGATCGTGTCGGCGGAGCCGAGCAGGAACATCGCCGGCACGGCGGCCAGCCCGCCGCCGAGGATCCAGGGATTGCGCCGACCGCTGCGGTCGGACAGGGCGCCGGCGACGGGGTTGAAGACCGTGGCGAAGATCGCGGAGATCCCCGCTATCAGGCCGAAGTTCGCCACCTTGTCCGCCGGGTCGACGTCCTCGACCTGGAGCGCGAGCAGGACCCCGGCGACGCCGATGTAGAGGGCGTACATGGCGCTGTTGCCGACGAGCAGCAGGGGCAGCAGGCCGCGCCGAGGGGGGCCGGCCGGGCCGCGGGCGGGGATGTCGGCGACGGCGGCGTCGGAGCTGGTGCCGGTGCCGGTGCCGGGGGAGGAAAGGGCCACGGTGCCCTCCTGGGCGGGTGCGGACGGGTGAGGGGGAGCGCAGGGCGCACGCGGAGGGTGCGCGGGTGCAGGCGCGGGGCGGTGGGTGCGCGCCGCCCTGTCGCGACGGCGGGGGTGCGACGGAGCGCGACAGGGCGACGGCACGACGGGGCATGCGCCATGTGCGGTGGCTGACGCATGGGTCGAGGGGTGCGACGAGGATGCAATGCGGTGGTTACACGTGTCAATGACTCGTGTAAGCACTGTGTAGCACTCGTTTCCGGCCATCCGCCAGCCCTGGGGCACAACCGTTCTGGAAAGATGCCACGGCCATGTCTGAGTCATCGAAGTCGCCGCAGCAGCCGCCACCCCCCGTCCCCACCAGCGCCGACGTGGCCCGACGGGCGGGCGTGTCGCGCGCGACGGTGTCGTACGTGCTGAACAACGCCGAGGCCGTCCGGATCAGCGAGCCCACCCGCCGCAAGGTCCGTGAGGCGGCCGAGGAGCTCGGCTACGTCCCGCACGCCGCCGCCCGCAGCCTGCGCGCCGGGCACACCAGGATCGTGCTGCTGCCCACCCCGCACGTGCCGATCGGCCCGCTCTACAGCACCTTCCTCAACGAGCTCCAGTGGGCGCTGCGCCGGCTCGACTACACCGTCGTGCAGTACGGCAGCCTCGGGCTCAGCGGGGACGAGGCCGTACGGGCGTGGGCGGAACTGCGTCCGGTGGCGGTGATATCCCTCGGCGAGATCACGCTCACCTCCCACAACGTCGCCACCCTCAAGCGGGCCGGCGCCCGCGCCGTGATCACGATGGGCCCGGTCGGCGTGCCCGGGGCGCACGCGCTGGTCATGGACCAGCAGGAGGTCGGCGCCCGGGCCGCCGCGCACCTCGTCGAGCGGGGCCGCCGCCGGATCGGCGTGGTGGTTCCGCGGGAGCAGGGACTGGAGCTGTTCTCCGCACCCCGGCTGGCGGGCGCCCGCTCCGTGGCCGGCGCCGAGGTCGAGGTCCTCCCGATGGCGTATGCGGAGGAGTCCGCCGCGGAGCTCGCCGCCCGGTGGCGCGGGCTCGGCCTGGACGCGGTGTTCGCGTACAACGACGAGTACGCGATGCTGCTGATGCGGGCCCTGCAGGACGAGGGGCTGCGCGTTCCCGAGGAGGTCGCCGTGATCGGCGCCGACGACCTGCTCGTCGGACGGCTGCTGCGGCCGCGGCTCAGTACGGTGCGCATCGAGATGCCGACGGGTGATCATCTGGCGTCGCTCGTGGACTACGCGGTGCGCGAGCCGTCCGAGGTCACGGAGCGGCACGATCTCATGGCCGCGGAGGCCGTCCACCGCGAGTCGACCTGACGGCGGCGCCGCCGCCCGTCCCGAGGGGGCCCGTTGACAGGCGGTGACCTGCGGACGGAGACTGCGGGCGCGCCCCACCGGGCGTGCCCGGTGGCGTGCCCCGGTGCCGACACCGGCACCGGTGCGCCCGCGCCCGTACGGATCCGCCCAGGAGAGACCCCATGAGCATCCGCACCGTCCGCGACGTCTACGTCGTCGACGCCGTCCGCACCCCGATCGGCAAGTTCGGCGGCGCCCTCGCCGGGGTCCGGCCGGACGACCTGGCCGCGCACGTGGTGCGCGCGCTCGTGGACCGTACGCCCGACCTCGACCCGGCCCGTATCGACGAGGTCGTCTTCGGCGACGCCAACGGCGCGGGCGAGGACAACCGCGACGTGGCCCGCATGGCGGTACTGCTGGCGGGACTGCCCGTGACCGTCCCGGGCGTCACCGTCAACCGGCTCTGCGGATCCGGCCTGGAGGCCGTGATCCAGGCGGCCCGCGCCATCGCGCTCGGCGACGCCTCGGTGGCCGTCGCGGGCGGCGTCGAGTCGATGAGCCGCGCCCCTTATGTGGTCCAGAAGCCCGAACGGGCCTTCCCCGCCGGGCACCAGCAGATGTGGTCCACCACGCTGGGCTGGCGGATGACGAACCCGCGGATGCCCGCCGAGTGGACCGGCTCCCTCGGCGAGGGCGCCGAACTGATCGCCGACAAGTACGCCGTCACCCGTGAGGCGCAGGACGCCTTCGCGCTGGAGAGCCACCGCAAGGCCGCGGCCGCCTGGGCCGCCGGCCTGTACGACGGCGAGGTCGTGCCCTACGAGGGTGTGGACCTGGCCCGCGACGAGTGCATCCGCGAGGGTTCCACGCCCGAGGCGCTGGCCAGGCTCAAGCCCGCCTTCCGGACGGACGGCCGGGGCACGGTCACGGCCGGCAACGCCTCCCCGCTCAATGACGGGGCGGCCGCGCTGCTGCTGACCGACGAGGCGGGCCTGGCGGCCACCGGACGGGAACCGCTCGCCCGGATCAGCGCCTCCGCCGTCACCGGGATCGAGCCCCAGCTCTTCGGCCTCGGCCCGGTGGAGGCCGTACAGCGTGCCCTCGGCAAGGCCGGCCGCGGCCTCGGCGACCTCTCCGTCCTCGAACTCAACGAGGCCTTCGCGGCGCAGGCGCTGGGCTGCCTGGCGGCCTGGCCGGAGCTGGACCCGGCCGTGGTCAACCCGCGGGGCGGCGCCATCGCGATCGGCCACCCGCTCGGCGCGTCGGGCGCCCGGCTGGCCGGCTCGGTCGCGCACCAGCTGGCCGCGGCGGGCTCGGGTACGGGCATGGCGGCGCTGTGCATCGGCGTCGGGCAGGGCATCGCACTCGTCCTGGAGCGCTGACCCGGTCCACCAGGGCGTCGATCGTTTCCGGTCAGTGCTCGTCGTCAACTGCCCAATAACTGAACAGAAGTGGCGCCTCCGGTCTGGCACGATGGCGCGTGCTGCCGCCCCCCTCGTCCGGCATCCCGCCCATCCCCACCCGGAGGCCCCGCGCCATGCCGCTCCTCGACCCGACGCTCTGGCAGGACGGACCCACACTCACCGGCGGCGCGGCCCCGGTCGTCGAACCCGCGACCGGCCGCACCCTCGCCACCCTCGACCTCGCCGCGCCCGCCGACGTCGCGGAGGCCGCCGTACGCGCCCGGGCGGCGCAGCGCGACTGGGCCCGCACCACCCACCCCGAGCGGGCGGCGGTACTGCGCCGCGCGGGGGACCTCTTCACCGCCCACGCCGACGAACTGCGGGAGTGGCTGGTGCGCGAGTCCGGGTCGATACCCGGGAAGGCCGCCTTCGAGCTGCACGTCGCCGCGCAGGAGTGCTACGAGGCGGCGGCGCTGGCCTCGCGTCCGACCGGGCAGGTGCTGCCGAGCGAGGCGCCCCGGCTGTCCTTCACCCGCCGGGTCCCGGCCGGCGTGGTCGGGGTCATCGCCCCCTTCAACGCCCCGCTGATCCTGGCGATCCGCTCGGTCGCGCCGGCGCTGGCGCTCGGCAACGGGGTGCTGCTCAAGCCGGACCGGCGCACCGCCGTCTGCGGCGGACTCGCGCTCGCCGCGGTCCTCGCCGCCGCCGGACTGCCGGACGGGCTGCTGCACGTCCTGCCCGGCGACGCCGCCACGGGCGCCGCGGTGGTCGCCGACCCGCGGGTGCGGGTGGTCTCCTTCACCGGATCCACCGCCGTCGGCCGTACCGTCGCCGAACTGGCGGGGCGCCATCTCAAGCGCGTGCACCTGGAGTTGGGCGGCAACTCGGCTCTCGTCGTGCTCCGCGACGCCGACGTCGAGGCCGCCGTCGCCCAGGCCTCCTGGGGCTCCTTCTTCCACCAGGGCCAGATCTGCATGACGGCCGGCCGCCACCTCGTGCACGCCTCGCTCTACGACGAGTACGTCGAGCGGCTCGCCGCGCGCGCCGAGGAACTGGCCGTGGGCGACCCGTACCGCGAGCAGGTCCACCTGGGCCCGCTGATCGACCGCGCGCAGCTGGAACGCGTACACGCGCTGGTGGAGGCCAGCACCGCGGCCGGGGCCAAGCTCGTCGCCGGCGGCGCGCACCGGGACCTCTTCTACCGCCCGACCGTGCTCGCCGGCGCCGCCGACGACGCCCCCGCCTACGCCGAGGAGGTCTTCGGCCCGGTCGCGCCCGTACGGTCCTTCGCGACGGAGGACGAGGCGGTGGAACTGGCCTCGGCGGGACCGTACGGCCTGTCCCTCGGGATCGTCACCCGCGACGCGGGGCGCGGTCTCGACCTGGCGGAGCGCATTCCGACCGGGATCGCGCACGTCAACGACCAGACGGTCAATGACGAGGCCGTCGCGCCCTTCGGCGGTGTCGGCGCCTCCGGGACCGGCGCCCGCTTCGGCGGCGAGGCCAACCTCGACGCCTTCACCGAACTGCGCTGGACCACGGCCCGCACCACACCCGCCGGCCACCCGTTCTGAGAGTCGCCCCGTTCGGGGCGGAATGCGCGGGACGGGTCGTTCGTTCAACGAGCAGACGGCTCAATCAGGAGGTCTGGACACCGTGGCTACAGTCGAGCTCACCAAGGAAAACTTCGATCGGACGGTCAGCGAGAACCCGTTCGTCCTGATCGATTTCTGGGCGGGCTGGTGCCGGCCGTGCCTCCAGTTCGCACCGGTCTACGAGCGGGCCTCGGAGGCCCACCCCGACCTGGTCTTCGCCAAGGTGGACACCGAGGCGCAGCAGGAGCTGGCCGGCGCCTTCCAGATCACCTCGATCCCGACCCTGATGATCGTCCGGGACCAGGTGGCGATCTTCGCGCAGCCCGGCGCCCTGCCCGAGGCGGCCCTGACCGACCTCATCGGGCAGGCCCGCGCCCTCGACATGGACGAGGTGCGCGCCAAGATCGCCGCCTCCCAGCCGGGTGCGCAGGACACCGGCGGCCAGGGGTCCGGCACGCCGGAGGCCTGAGTGCGTGACGCCGCCACCGATCAGCGGTGAGACTGGGCCGCATGAATGAAGTCGTGGAGTACGACGTCGTGGTGCTCGGCGGGGGACCGGCAGGCGAGAACATCGTCGACCGGACCCGCGCCGCCGGGCTGAGCACGGCCCTGGTGGAGAGCGAACTGGTCGGCGGGGAGTGCTCGTACTGGGCGTGCGTCCCCAGCAAGGCGCTGCTGCGTCCGGTGCTGGCGCGGGCCGACGCCCGCAGGGTGCCGGGCCTGGCGGGCGCCGTCGGGGGCCCCCTGGACACGGGGGCGGTGTACGCGCACCGCGACTACTGGGTGGGTGACTGGAAGGACCGGGGCCAGATCGACTGGCTCGACTCCATCGGAGCCGACGTCCACCGCGGCCACGGCCGCCTCTTCGGGGTCCGCAAGGTGGCCGTCACCAGCCCCGAGGGCGAGCACCAGGTGCTGTCGGCCCGGCACGCGGTGGTCGTCGCCACCGGGACCCGGGCCGTGGTCCCGGACCTCCCGGGCATCGCCGACGCCCGCCCCTGGACCAGCCGGGAGGCGACCTCCGCACGGCAGGCCCCCGGCCGGCTGATCATCGTGGGCGGTTCCGTGGTCGCCTGCGAGATGGCGACCGCCTGGCAGGCCCTGGGATCGCAGGTGACCGTCCTCGTGCGCGGCTCCGGGCTGCTGCCGAGGATGGAGCCCTTCGCGGGTGAACTCGTCGCCGACGCCCTGCGCGAGGCGGGCGCCGTGATCCGTACGGGCGTGGCCGTCGAGTCGGTCGTACGGGACGGCTCGACCGGGCCGGTCAGCGTGGTGCTGAAGGGCGGGGAGGTCGTCGAGGGCGACGAACTGCTGATGGCGACGGGCCGGGCGCCGCGGACCGAGGACATCGGGCTGGACACCGTCGGGCTGGCGCCCGGCGGCTGGATCGGGGTCGACGAAACCTGTCAGGTGCCCGGCTTCGACTGGCTCTACGCCGTCGGGGACGTCAACCACCGCGTCCTTCTCACCCACCAGGGCAAGTACCAGGCCCGCGTCGCGGGCGCCGCCATCGCCGCCCGTGCGGCGGGCACCCCGCTGGACACCGCCGATTGGGGCGCCCACGCGGCGACCGCCGACACCCGCGCGCTCCCGCAGGCCGTCTTCACGGACCCGGAGGCCGCCGCGGTGGGCCTCAGCCTGGCCGAGGCCGAACAGGCGGGCCACAGGGTGCGCGCCGTCGACTACGACATGTCCAAGGTCTCCGGCGCCGGACTGTACGCCGAGGGCTACCGCGGCCGGGCCCGGATGATCGTCGACCTCGACCGCGAGGTCCTGCTGGGAGCCACCTTCGTGGGCCCCGGAGCCGCCGAGCTGGTGCACGCGGCCACCATCGCCGTCGCCGGAGAGGTCCCGATCGCGCGCCTGTGGCACGCCGTTCCGGCCTTCCCGACCGTCAGCGAGATCTGGCTGCGCCTGCTGGAGACCTACCGCGGCTGAGGCGGGGAGGGGGGAGCGTCCCGGCCGCCCGGGCGGGCCTCATTCGGCGATCTCGGTGCGTTCCCACCACTCGTAGACAGGGAGCCGCCCCTCGGGCCCGTCCTGGGTCCGCGACGTGCTCCTGAAGTGCTCGTAGCCGCCGCGGTGCGCGACTTTCAGGTCTTCTCCGGGAGGAGCGGCCTCGACGATCCGGTCCCGCAGATCGTCCGGGCCGCCCTCGAGGGCTGCCTTGTTCGCCATGTCCCCAGTGTTCCCATCCGCGCGTTCGCTCGCATCAGGAAGGCCGCCCGGACGTGCCCGTGAACTGTTCCGACGGGCCGTGGCGTGGCGGGAATCAGCCGTACACGCTTGATCGAGATTAGGTTAGCCTTACCTTGCCTTACCTCGATTCCGCTGACTCCTGCACCTGAAGGGTGTTCTCGTGATGCGTGCCGCCTCCCTGCCCCGGACCGCCGCCCGCGCGGCCGTCGCCGCCTCCGCCGCCGTCGCGCTCGCCGTCGGCGCGGCCGGTTCCGCCTCGGCCGCCACTTCGACGCGTACCGTCACCGACGGCTCGGCCACTTACGACCTCAGCGTCACGGCGCCCTCCTCCGCCGCCGCGGCCGGGCAGAACGTCACCGTCTCCGGCAGCGGCTTCAACCCCTCCAAGGGCATATACGTGGGCCTCTGCGCGGTCAGCGGTGCGCAGGGCGCGACCAAGCCCACTCCCTGTCTCGGCGGTTCGGACCAGTCCGGCACCACCGGCGCCTCGCACTGGATCAACGACGTCTTCGGCGGCACCCTCGCCAACACCTCCACGTTCGGTCCGGGCGGCACCTTCAGCGTCACCATCCACGTCAAGGCCGACCTCGGCGGCGGCCGGATCTGCGGCGAGACGGTCGAGTGCGCCGTCGTCACCCGCGCCGACCACTTCAACTCCTCGAACCGCAAGTACGACGTCCACGTCCCGGTGACCTTCAACTGAACCCGATCCGGGTCAGGTTCAGCCGCATCCCGGTCCGCCCGCCCGTCGACGAGGAAGCCATGACGCCCCGACACCCCCTCACCCCCGGCCGTGCCGGCACCGCCTCCGCGGTGCTCGCGCTCGTGCTCGCCGCGGCCGCCGCCGGCAGCCCCGTCTCGGCCGCCGGCGGTGAGGGCGGTGACGTTCCGCAGGGCACCGTGGTCTACCGGACGACCGCGCAGTTCACGACGGCGGGCAGGGTCCGCGACCTGCTCCTGCACCCCGACTCGAAGAAGTTGTACGCCGGTTCGGACGACCTGCCCGAGACCACGGAGACCGACGAGAGCGGGCTGCGCGTCCTGGAACCCGCCGACGGCAAGGTCCGCAGCACCGTCAGCCAGGCCCCGGGACCCACGGGCGCGCTCGGCCGGCGGGCCGTGCGCCAGCTCGTCGCTCCGCTGCCCGGAGACGGGGCCGTCTTCGTCTATCCACTGCGCGGCATCGGCACGGCCAAGGACGGGGACGCCGCCGCGGCCGGTGCGTGGGTGCCCGGCGGGCCCGTCACCGATGCCGCTCCGGGGCCCACCCCGTCGACGGTGCTGGTGGCCCAGGGCTCCGTACTGTCGGAGGTCGACATCGCCACCGCGACCGTCAGGCGCTCCCTCACGCTGGAGGGCGGCGAACGGTTCGCGTACGACCGGACGCGCGGAACCGTGTGGTTCACCGACCTCGGCAACCGTCGGCTGCACCGCGTGGACGTCACCACCTTCCAGGTCACGTCGAGCGTCGAACTCCCGGCCGTGGGCGACGGGTTCGCGGGCTTCACCGAGGTCGATCCCGAGACCGGAGCCGTCTGGGTCGGGCTCGACACCCTCGTCGTCGTCCACGACGCGAGCGGCAAGCGGCTCGGCACCGTCAAGGGAGGCGGCGGAGCAGACATGCCGTGCGCGGCCGGTTTCGACGCCGGCACGCACGAGGCGTTCGTGGTGTGGCAGGACACGGGGGACACCTCCCAGCCGGGCAGCGACGGCGACGGCTCGCTCACCGTCCACCACACCCGCGACCTCACGCAGGCCGCGGAGCCGGCCGTACTCCCGGGAAACCACGCCCAGTCGGGCAGCGCCGCAGTCGCCGTACAACCGGGCGGCGCCACCGTCTTCGTGTCGGACCCGGCCGCCGGCCGGATCACCCGGCTGGAGCGTGCCACGTCCCCCAGAATCGTCCGCGGCCCCGAGGACCGGACGGTCACCGCCGGGGCGGAGGTCACCCTGACCGCGCAGGCCCAGGGGACCCCGCCGCCCACCGTCGCCTGGCAGGTCAGCACGGACGAGGGCCGGACCTGGCAGGCCGTGCCGGGAGCGACCTCCGCGACGTACACCTTCAGGGCCGCGGCCGCCGACAACGGCCGGCGCTACCGGGCGGAGTTCGGCAACGGTGCCGGGGTCAGCCGGACCGGCCCGGCCACGCTCACCGTCACCGCCGCGGACACCACGACGGGCGGCGGCGGCACGACACCGACGCCCGGCGGCACGGCGTCCCCGACCAGGGGTACGGCGGGCGACACGGGCGGATCGGGCGGATCGGCGGATACCGCCGGAGCCTCGGCAGGCGGCTCGGCCGGTGGAGCGTCCGGCGCCACGGTCGGCGGTACGGGCACCATCCCCACCGGAGGCGCGCTCGCCTCCACCGGAACGGCCGTGGCCTCCCTGGCGGGCGGCGCACTCGTGCTCACCACGGCCGGCTGGGTGCTGGTACGCCGTGGCCGGACGCGCCGCACCGGCTGACGTCCTGAGGGGAAACGGGGAAACGGGAAACGGGGGGAACGGCGGGGCCCGTCCGGGCCGTTGAACGTGTCGACCGCAATCTCTCGACCAGGGATTCAGGAGACACCGCACGTGATCGTGATCGCCCACCTCAGCGACGTACACCTCGACGGTGACCGGCGCGCAGCCGACCGCACCCGCGCCGTCATGGAGTACCTCGACGGCCTGCCCCACGACCTGGACGCCGTACTCGTGAGCGGGGACATAGCCGACCACGGCGAGGACGCGGAGTACGAGGAGGCCGCCAAGCTGCTGCGTTCACGCCACCCCCTGGTGGTATGTCCCGGCAACCACGACGAGCGCGCCGCCTTCCGCCGCGGGCTGCTGGGCGAGGAGACCCCGTCCGCGCTGCCCGTCGACCAGGTGCTGCGCGGCGACGGCTTCGTGCTCGCCGTGTGCGACTCCTCCGTCCCCGGTGCGCACCACGGCTTCCTGGAGGAGTCGACGCTGGCCCGGCTGGACGGCGTACTGACCGACACCCCGCGGGACACCCCGGTCCTGGTCGCCTTCCACCACCCACCGGTCGCGCTGCACACCCCGTACGTCGACGAGATACGCCAGTTCGGCGAGGACAGGCTCGCCGCGCTCGTGGAGCGGCACCCGCACCTGACGGCGTTCCTGTGCGGGCACGCCCACACCGCGGCCGCCACCACCTTCGCCGGCCGGCCGCTCCTGGTGGCGCCCGGTGTCGTGTCCACCCTCCGGCTGCCGTGGGAGGGGCGCACCGGGTCCTCCGAGCACGTGCACCTCGACGAACCGCCGGCCGTCGCCTTCCACGTGCTCGGTGACGACGGCAGGCTGACGACCCACTACAGGGTGGTCGTGGCCCGCTGATAGCTGCGGCCGTCGCGGGTCCGCGTGAGCAGGCCCGCGGTGATCAGGTAGCGCCGCAGCGCCGAGCAGTCGTCGTGCACGGTGCGCAGCGCCTCGTTCACCTCGGGTTCCGTGTAGGTGCGGTCCACCGTGAACAGGGTCTCGGTCAGGTGGACGAGGAGCTGCTCCCGCCGGGCCGCCTTGCGCGGGATCGCGGTGAGGCGGCCGCCGGAGAAGAGGTCGGAGACGTCCCGGCCGGCCGGGCGCGGGGCGGACTGCTGCGGGGGTTCGGTGCTCTGCGACATGACAGCGAGCCTCTCGCGGCGCACCGGGTGCGGCAACGCAATTTCCGCCCGCCCACCCGCCCGCCCGCAGCCGCACGAGTGGGGCCCGTCCTCTCCGGACGGCTCCGGGGAGGACGGGCCGGGCGTGCCCGGGGCGGGCTCAGGGGCCGACGGTGATGGCCTGCGCCGGGTCGGTGACGTCGGAGACCTTGTAGACCGCGTTGAACACGGACGCGGTGGCGCTGGTCGGGCAGCCGAAGCCGCCGGTGACCTTGACCGGTACGGAGGCGTTGGTGAAGGTCAGGGTCGACGGGCTGCCGTTGGCCCAGGTGCCGGGGACGCTCGCCGGCCCCGTCGGGGCCGCGGTGACCGTACAGGAGGCGAGCCCGGTCGTCTTGAGGACCAGCCCGCCGGTCGGCACGGTCATGGTGGCGGTGATCGGCGCGCCGTCCTGCATGGACACCGCCCACGCACCGCTGGTGGTGACCGTCGGGGTCACCCCCGGCATGCTGGACGTGCACGAGCTGTACGTCGGCGGCGAGATCGGCGAGGACACGGGCCCGGCCGGGTTGTTGTTGCCGGGGGCGGCCGGCACCGTTCCGGTGGAGACGGAGACCGTGCAGGTCACGGTCACCGAACCGGCCTTGAGGGTGGCCTTCCCGCTGAGGACGGCCTTGAAGTCGTGGCCGGCCGGGGTGACGGTGGTCGACCCGGCCACGGGGGCGGGAGCGGCGGAGGCGGTGACCGAGGCGAGCGCTATGGCTCCGGCGGCGGCCGTCCCGAGGGCGAGCGCGGTACGCGTGCGGCTCATGGCTGTGCTCCTTGGGGATCGGAGTGCGGGGTGGGGGGAGGGGGCGCGCTCCGGGCCGGGACCGGAGCCGGGTCGGGCTCCGCCCCGGTCCCGGCTCCGGTTCCGCCGCCGGCGCGCTGGGCGGCGTACGGCTGCCAGGCGAACATCAGGCCGCCGCCGAGGATGCCGAGGAGGGTGCCGATCAGGAAGCCGCCCAGATTCGACAGGACCAGCGCGGCGGTGGCGATCAGGGTGGTGAGGACGCCCGCGAGAGCGCGCTGGGGCGGCGAGAACCAGGCGGTGAGGCCCAGCACGACCATGACGATGCCCATCAGGACGGACGGGATCCCCGCCACCCCCTGCTGGAGCATGATCTTCAACGGCGCCAGTGGGAGGACGCAGATCCACGCCCCGGCCAGGATCGCGAACAGCCCGCCCCAGAAGGGCCTGCTGCGCCGCCACCGACGCCACCGCTGACGGCGGCTCAGAAGCATTCCTTCTTGCCCTTGCTGACGTTCATGCTGAGGCCGGAGAGCTTGAAGGTGCCGGCGTTCGTCGCCCACGCCGTCTGCTGGAGACCGGTGATGCGGACCGTGTCGGCCTGCTGGGCGAAGAGGTCCTGCATGCCCTGCGCGTCGGCCGGCCCCTTGTCGAGGGTGGAGGCGTCGCGCCCGATCTCGATGTTGCTGAAGACGGCGTCACCGGCGAGCTGGGTCGCGTCGACGAAGAGGTTGCTCGCCTCCACCGGGGTCTTCCCGCCCGCGGTGAGGTTGAGCGAGATGTCCCCGATCACCGGGAGCGTGGTGACGACGGACTGGCAGAGGTTGCTGAGCCTGGCCTCCCGGATTGCGGTGACGGCCACCGGGATGAGCTCGTCGCGGGCGTTGACGTCGACGCCGCCGTACTGGGCGAAGCCCTCGCCCTCCAGGCTGCTCGCCGACACCTTGAACTGCTGTCCCGAAACGGCGAACGAGGCGGCCAGCACGCCCTGGGCGAGGGCGATGCCGAGGCCGGCGGTCACTGCGACGGCGGGGACGGTCAGGACCGCGAACCGGCGCCAGCGCACGCGGCCGGAGTCGTTGTGCTCGTCGGATAAGTGGGGGGAACCGGTCATGGGATCGTCCCTTATTTCGGCTGTGCACCGTTGTTACCGACGAGTTGAATGTAAGAGTGCCAATGGTGGTTGGCAAGGTTGTGCGAGCGCACCCTTTGAGCCGACTCCTACTGCTCCGTACGCAGCAGTTCGGCGACCTCCGCGTCCACCCGCCGGGCCATCGCCCGCGCGAACTCCGTGGACACGACCTCTCCGGCCACCGGCCGCAGGGCCGTCACCGCCGCCGTGATGTGCTGGAGCTGGGTGGCCGAAAGCAGCTCCAGTCCTTCCGCGCCGATCACATGCCGCCGGAACAGTCCGACGAACCGGTCCGCGAGCGCGGCCGCCTGCGCCTGCACGAACTCCCCGGCGTCCAGGATCTCCGTCAGCGGCACCCCCTGCCGCACCAGCGCCAGCGTCGCGTCGAGCAGCCGCCGGCTCGGGTAGGTGACCAGGTCGCCGTCGACCGTGACGTAGCCCAGCTCCGCCGCCCGCCGGGTGTCCTCGGCGGTGGCCGTCGGACCGAACAGCTCGCGCAGCGCGGCCCGGGTCATCGTCACCGGCTCGTCCTGCACCCAGTCGCGGGTCATCTCCCGCTCCAGGCCGAGCAGTTGGGACAGGCCGCCGCCGTCTTCCCACGCGTTCAGCAGCTCCGCGATGCCGTTGACCGTGTAGCCGCGCCCCAACAGGTCGCTGATCAGGCGCAGTCGGGTCAGGTGGTCGTCGGAGTACCAGGCGATCCGGCCCTCCCGGCGCGGCGGCGGGAGCAGCCCGCGCTCCTGGTAGTAACGCAGGTTGCGCACCTTGACGCCGGCCGCCCGGGCCACGTCCTCCCGGCGGTAGCGCCCGCCGGTGCCCGCCTCGTCACCGCTTCCGTCCCCCACCTGGCTGCTCACGCGCCAGAGTGTAGGACGTACCGGCAGGTCACATGGGGCGTGCGGGGCGCGGACGATCCTCCTTGACCGCTCGCAGGACCACGAACTTCGGCTCGCTGGCGACGACTTCACTGTTGCCGAAGAGCCGGCGCAGGTGGGTGTGGTAGCCCATGTGCCGGTTGGCGACGACCCACAGCTCGCCGCGGGGCCGCAGCGCCTTGCGCGACTGGGCGAACATGCGCAGCGCCGTCGCGTCCGTGGTGGCCTGGTGGGAGTGGAAGGGCGGGTTGCACAGGATCAGGTCGATCGAGCCCGGGTCCAGCATGGCGACGCCGTCACCGACGAGGAAGTCGGCCCGCTCGCGCTCGCGGTGCACGTTGGCCCGGAACGTGGCCTTCGCCGAGGCGACCGCCTGGTACGACTCGTCGGTGAACACGATCTCGGCCCGCGGGTCCGCGACGGCGACGGCGGTGCCGACGATGCCGTTGCCGCAGCCCAGGTCCACGACACGGGCGCCGTTCGTGTTGGTCGGGATGCTCTGCAGGAAGAAGCGGGTGCCGACGTCGAGCCGGTCCGCGCAGAAGATGCCGGCGTGGTTGACGGCGGTCAGCCCGGCGCCCGAGCCCGCCTCCTGGTCCAGCTTGTACGTCACCGGCCACGGGTCGTCGTCGCCGCGCGTCGCGGTGGCGGCGCCGGGCGTGCAGAAGATCAGCCGGGCCTTCTTCTCGGCGAGGGAGGTCCTGGTCGGGCCGAGGATCTTCTCGAAGAGGTTGAGGGTGGAGGTGTGGATCTCCTTGACCATGCCCGTGCCGACGACGACCGTGCCCTCGTGGACGTGCGGCGCCAGCCGGTACAGCTGGTCCTCCAGCAGCGCCAGGCTCTTGGGTACGCGTACGAGGAGTACGTCGATCCGCTCGGGCGGCGGGTCCTGCGTGGTCAGGAGCCGCACCGTGGACTTGGCGGTGCCGATCCCGGCCCGGTCCAGGTTCGCCGCGGTACTGGCCCGGGAGAGGTAGGAATCGGTGATCTGCGTCGGATGGTACGCGGCCAGTGCCGTCGTCAGCGCTCCCCAGCGGTCACCGAGGACGGTGATCTGCCCGGCGCCGGCCAGGTCCACCGGACCGCGTTCCCCCGTACCGGAGTCGAGGTGGCGCAGCAGGTACTCGTCGGCGGCGTCCCAGGCGCGGAGCCGGTCGCGCGGGTCCTCGGGGAAGCGGGTGAGCTCGTAGGAGCCGAAAGGCGTGGTCAGACGGTTCATCGTGCCCCCAGGCTAACCGAGGCGGCCGCCCGGCCCCGAACGCACGGGCCGGGCCGTCCGTCGTACGGGCCGCTACTCGGGGAACTCGCCGGCCATCGCGGCGGCCATCCGCAAGTGGGGGCGGGCCTCGCCGGGCCGCCCCAGACGCTCCAGGGTGCGACCGAGCATGAGCCGGGCGTAGTCCTCCACCGGCCACCGCTCCAGCACGGCGCGCAGCTCGCGCTCGGCGCGGGAGAGCTGGGCGGAGTGGTAGTAGGCACGGGCCAGCAGCAGCCGCGGCGCCAGCTGCTCGGGGGCCTCGCCGGCCAGCGGCTCCAGGATGCGGGCGGCCGTCGCGTACTCCCGCGCGTCGAAGAAGAGCTGGGCGCGCGCCCAGCGCTCGGCCGCCGTCCCGTGCTCGTAGTACTCCGTCGGCGCGTTCATCGCGTCCATCGCGTCCCTTCCGCCGTTCAGGTGGTTCGTCCGCTGCCTCCAACACGCTCGGCGACCGGAACATTCCACTCAACACGGCCGCCCCCTCGGGGCTAGGTTGTGCCCATGAGCAATCTCGATCGCCAGCCCGCTCTCTCCGCCTGCGGCGGCCGCGGATTCGTCGTGGCCGAACCGGTGCGCGAGCTCCTCAGCCCGCGCACGGTCAAGCTCGGGGAGTCCACCGAGGTACGCCGACTCCTGCCGAACCTGGGCCGCCGCATGGTGGGCGCCTGGTGCTTCGTAGACCACTACGGTCCGGACGACATCGCCGACGAGCCCGGCATGCAGGTCGCGCCGCACCCGCACTCCGGGCTCCAGACGGTGAGCTGGCTCCACGAGGGCGAGGTGCTGCACCGCGACAGCGTCGGCAGCCTGGAGACGATCCGCCCGCGCGAGCTGGGCCTGATGACCTCCGGCCGCGGCATCAGCCACTCCGAGGAGAGCCCGCGCCCGCACGCGCGCTTCCTGCACGGCGCCCAGCTGTGGGTGGCCCTGCCCGACGCCCACCGGAACGTGGAACCGCACTTCCAGCACCACGCGGACCTGCCGCGGGTGACGGCCCCGGGCCTGACGGCGACGGTCATCCTCGGCACCCTGGACACGGCGACCTCGCCCGGCACGGCGTACACCCCGATCGTGGGCGCGGACCTCACCCTGGCGGCGGGTACGCGGACCCGCCTCCCGCTGGACCCGGACTTCGAGTACGCCGTCCTGTCCATGTCGGGCGAAGCCCACGTCGACGGCGTCCCGGTCCTCCCGGGCTCGATGCTCTACCTCGGCTGCGGCCGCACGGAACTCCCCTTGCACGCAGCCTCGGACGCGGGCCTGATGCTCCTGGGCGGCGAGCCGTTCGAGGAGGAGATCGTGATGTTCTGGAACTGGATCGGCCGGAGCAACGAGGAGATCATCCAGTTCCGCAAGGACTGGATGGAAGGCACCCGCTACGGCGAGGTAAAGGGCTACGACGGCCCGCCGATCCCCGCTCCGCAACTCCCGCCCGTGCCGCTGAAAGCACGGGGACGGGTGCGCTGAACTGCGGTTTTCTGCAGTAGGTCGACCGGTTGACATCAGTCGAGGAGAGAGCGCATACCGTACGGAGGTCCTTCCGGCGGGGCAGGCGACTGGAGGCTCTGGAAGGCCCTCTCGGGATCCTCGACGTTTCCCAGGTATGACCAGTTGGGGTCAGCTTTGCCAGGACCAATGCTGACCCAATGCTGACTTTGGTGACAGTTCGTCAGCTCGCTTCATCGTTTCCGGGGGTCGTGAAGGAGTCCTGGGCGGGTGCCCCGGACGCGGTGCGACGGGCTGTACGGAGCGTAGTCGAATCGCGCGGACGAGACGATGCGCGCGGGCAGCATGCCGAGCGCCATGCGAAGGCGGTGGCGGGGTCGGATCCGTGGTCGCGCCGGAGGATCAGCAGGAGGTTGTGCGTGTGGGAGCTCGCTTCCTCTCTGGCGGGTGAGTGGACGTCGTTGTGGAGGGAGTCGATCTCGGCGGCCACTGCCCGCAGCGCGGAGACTGCGGTGGGGGCGAACAGGGGTGGGTGGGCAGTTCGTCGTGGCCGATCCGTTCGGCGAGGTCGAGGGTGGGCTGGACGCCGATGGTGTCGTGACGCAGTCGGAGATGCTCCTCAGTGTTGATCAAGGCGCCGTGGCGGTGGTTGGCGGGTTCCTGGACGTGCCCGTTGAGGTACGCGCGCCAGTGGGCGCCGGCCCTGTCGCGCCAGACGCGTTGCCCGCCTGCCCGCCCGTCTCCCGGGTGCCGGTTTCCCCGACGTCACGCCGGTGGGGCCGGTCAGGTCCCACGCGGCTGTTGGACCATTCGAATGGAGCCAACGAACCGGACGCTCGTATGAGCGGGGCCCCGGTGAAGGCGCCGGTCGCGCGGTTCCCGGCGCGATCAGGTAATCAGGAACGGTGGACAAGGACGCGACCGACCCCTTCGTGCATGTCCGGGGCGCCAGTGAGAACAACCTGCGGAACATCGACGTCGACGTGCCGCGGGACGCGATGGTCGCCTTCACCGGCGTCTCCGGTTCGGGCAAGTCCTCGCTCGCGTTCGGCACGCTCTACGCGGAGGCCCAGCGGCGCTATTTCGAGTCCGTGGCACCGTACGCCCGAAGGCTGTTGCAGCAGGTCGGCGCACCGCACGTGCAGGAGATCACCGGACTGCCACCGGCCGTGGCCCTGCAGCAGCGACGCGGGTCGCCCAGCTCGCGCTCGACGGTCGGCACCCTCACCACGCTGTCCAATCTGCTGCGCATGCTGTACTCACGCGCCGGCACCTATCCGCCCCGGGCCGCACGGCTGGAAGCCGAGTCGTTCTCACCCAACACCACGGCCGGTGCCTGCCCCGAATGCCACGGACTGGGCGTCGTGCACGACGTCGCCGAGGACCTGCTCGTCCCGGACCCCTCGCTGAGCATCCGCGAGGGGGCGATCGCCGCCTGGCCGGGCGCCTGGCAGGGCGCCAACCTGCGCAGTGTCGTGAACGGCCTGGGGATCGACATCGACCGGCCGTGGCGCAGGCTCAGGAAGAAGGACCGGGACTGGCTGCTGTACACCGACGAGCAGCCCTCCGTGTACATCGAGCCGGAGGAGGACCGCGTCGACTACGGCTACCAGGGAAAGTTCTGGAGCGCCCGCAAGCACGTCATGCACGTCCTCGCCGACTCCAAGAGCGAGAAGATGCGCGAACGGGCGCTCCGGTTCGTCAGGAGTGTGCCCTGCCCCGAGTGCCACGGCAGTGGACTGCGGCCCGAGGCGCTCGCCGTGACCTTCGCCGGACGTTCCATCGCCGAGATCAACGCGATGCCGCTCACCGAGGTCGCGGGGCTGCTGCGGCCCGTCGCGGGGCGGTCCCAGGCCGACGCCACCACGTCGACCGCCCGATCCGGGGAGACGACCGAGGTCGCGGTCCGGATCTGCGGCGATCTGGTCGCGCGGGTCGACGTACTGCTCGACCTGGGCCTCGGATACCTCAGCCTCGGACGCCGCTCGACGACCCTGTCGCCCGGCGAGGCGCAGCGCCTGCGGATCGCCACCCAGCTGCGCTCGGGGCTGTTCGGCGTCGTCTACGTCCTCGACGAACCCTCCGCGGGCCTGCACCCGGCTGACGCGGAACCGCTGCTGGACGTGCTGGAGCGCCTCAAGGCGGCGGGCAACTCGCTGTTCGTCGTGGAGCACGACATGGACGTCGTACGGCGGGCGGACTGGGTGGTCGACATCGGCCCCGGCGCGGGCGAGGGCGGCGGCCGGGTGCTGTACAGCGGCCCGGTCGCCGGTCTGGAGCGGGTGGCGGAGTCGGCCACGAGCCATCACCTGTTCGGGCGCGCCGAACCGCTCGCTCACCGCCCGCGCACCCCGCAGGGCTGGCTGCACCTGAGGGGCGTCTCCCGCCACAATCTGCACGACGTGTCCGTCGACGTACCGCTGTGCGTGCTGACGGCGGTGACGGGCGTGTCCGGTTCCGGAAAGTCGACACTGGTGACGCAGGTGCTCGCCGAGGTCGTCCGCGGCCACCTCGGACTCGCACCCGAGGAGCCCGACGAGGCGCAGCTGGTGGTCGACGTCCAGGACGCATCGGGGGTCGAGTCCTTCGACCGGCTGGTCCGGGTCGACCAACGGCCCATCGGCCGCACTCCCCGTTCCAACCTGGCCACGTACACGGGGATGTTCGACGCGGTGCGCAAGCTGTACGCGGCGACGGACGAAGCCAGGGCGCGCGGCTACTCGGCCGGGCGGTTCTCCTTCAACGTGCCCGATGGACGGTGCGAGACCTGCCAGGGCGAGGGATTCGTCGCGGTGGAACTGCTCTTCCTGCCCGGCACCTACGCACCGTGCCCGACCTGCGGGGGCGCCCGCTACAACGCCGAAACGCTGGAAGTCACCTACCGCGGCAAGAACATCGCCGAAGTGCTGGGGTTGTCCGTCGACGCCGCCGCCACGTTCCTGTCCGCCGTCCCTCCCGCCTCCCGCAGTCTGGAGACGTTGCGCGAGGTGGGACTGGGGTACCTGCGGCTGGGGCAGCCCGCGACGGAGCTGAGCGGGGGTGAGGCGCAACGCATCAAACTGGCCACCGAACTGCAGCGAGCCCGCCGCGGCCACGCGCTCTACCTGCTCGACGAACCGACGGCGGGGCTGCACCCCTCGGACGTCGCGCTGCTGCTGCGACAGCTGCACCGGCTCGTCGACGCCGGCAACACGGTCGTCCTCGTCGAGCACGACCTGGACACGATCACCACCGCCGACTGGGTGATCGACCTCGGGCCCGGCGGCGGCGACGCGGGCGGGCGGGTGGTCGCGGCGGGCTCGCCGGCCAAGGTGGCCAGAGCCCGCCGCAGCGCCACCGCGCCCTACCTCGCGGCCCGGCTCGCGCGCAGGTGATCGATCTGCCGCATCGCGTTCAACGATGCCGTTCTCCTGCTTGTTCGCCCAGCACGATCTTCCACACCCGGGTCGCCACCTGGAGGTTGAGCCGGTCCTCGACGTCCGCGAGGTCGTTGCCGCTGATGCTGCGGATGCGCTGGAGCCGATAGCGCAGCGTGCTGCGGTGGATCGCGAGGGATTCGGCGGTCTCGTCGTAGTTGCCGCCGCAGTCGAAGTACTGGGACAGCGTCTCCACCATGGCCGTGTGGTGCCGGGAGTCGTAGTCGATCAGCTGCCCGAGCCAGTCGTGGACGAACGTCTCCAGTTCCCGGTAGTCGTTGCCGGGTCCCAGGATGCGGTAGAGGCCCAGTTCGTCGAAGAACGTCGTGCCGTAGTGCTCGCCGCGGGAGTGGCGGCGCACTTCCAGGGCGCGCTGCGCCTCCTGGTATCGCTGGGGGATGTCGTCCAGGGAGTCGCAAGGGGCGCTCACCCCGATGGTCCCGGACCGTGTCCCGGTCTCCCGGGCGAGCGCCTCGTACAGCGCGCGGGCGTGCGGTCTGTCGTCGGTGACCAGGACCACGTGGTCGGAACGCCGGGTCAGCAGCGCGTGCATGCCCACGGCGGAAGCCGCCCGGCCCACGGTCTGTGCGAAGGAACCGTCCGCGGTCCGGTTCGACCACTGCACCACGACGACGTAGTGGCGGCGGTGCAGGTCGTGTCCGACGGCCTCGGAGCGGGCGTAGGCGCTCGGCTCGTCCGTCCCTGCCAGGAGGTCGTCGGCCAGCTCGCGGTGCAGCCTCGACTCCACTTCGGCCAGATTGCGCAGGTGCGCCAGCTCCGGGGCGAGCCACGCGGCGCCGTCCTCCAGCGCGCGCAGGGTGTGTTCGTCGGCCTCGCCCCGGACGTCGACCAGGGCCAGCACGCCCAGGATCTCGCCGTGCGGGCGGACCAGCGTGACCAGCCGGTCCTTCACTCGCACCGGCCCGGCCCGACGGGCGACGGCGTGCAGCATTTCGTCCTGGCGTACGGGGTCAGGTTCGGGATAGGGGTCGGGGCGACCGGGACCGGTCCAGGACCTCAGCCGCCCGAAGCGGTCCTCGACCAGCGCGGGGAGTCCGGTGAGCGCGTGCAGCGCGCGGGTGGTGGCTTCCTCGCCGCCGCCCGAGGCGGCGACGTCGGCCATGAGCGCGTGAACTGCCTGCTCGTACCCCAGCTCGGCCACGACGGAGATCAGCCGCCCCTGGAGGGCTGTCCGCTCCTCCCTCAGCCGGTGCAGCTCCAGCGCGTCCTCGCGTTGGCGGCGGTGTGCGAAGGCGACAGACAGTGCAGCGGCGGTGTGCCGGACGAGCGTGGCGAGCAGGGAGCGCTCGGCCTCGGTGGGCAGGGAGGGGGACGTCACCACGAGGTAGCCGTGGAGTCTTTCGATCCCGCGTAGCCCCAGGGCCCGGCCCCAGGGCCAGCCGGGCACGGTCACGGGGCCGTCCTCCCCGGCCAGCTCCCGTACCCTCCGGTCCACGGCCACCGCATGGACCTGCCCGTTCCGCGGGCTGGGGACCAGGTCGCCGTCCATTTTGAGGTATCCGGCCTCGGCACTGTAGGGCCCTGAGGCGTCTATGTGGTCCATGGCCAGGCTCAGGATCTCGCCTTCGTCCAGGGTGTCGAACAGGGCGCCGGAGAGCACCGTCAGTGCGTGGGGGACACGGTCGGCCGGGGTTGGAGCGGGTGGGCGGGGCTCACGCCGCGCGGCCATGGGGATTCGCCTGCCGCTGCCCGGCGGAAGGCGGCTCTCCCTGTCGCAGCGGCGGCAGTACAGGTTGTGCGCCCGGCTGCCGGCCATGGGATCACTCCGTTCTCTTCAAGCCTACGGCCGAGCGGTGGTGCTTGGCCGAGCCGGCTCATACGGGATGTTCGGTTTCTTCCTCTCGTACTCGTGGGGCGACCGGACCCTTGCGTTTCTGACTCGCCAGGCGCAGGCGCGGAGCCACTGGCCCCGCCACGCTGGGAAGGGTTCGAAACCGTCCGTGCGCACCGGCAGCAAGGGCCGGGCGGTGACCGAGCAGGTCCGCAGGCCGGTCGCCTCGTACAAGAGACGTACCGGGAAGCCGCCCACGCCGTTGACCACCTCTTGGGCCACGGGTTTTCCCGTGGCGAGCCGCGATTCTGCCTCGCGCTGCTCGATGCGGTCGAGCCGGTACGAGGTCGTCGTGGACGAGGAGGTCTCCGACGAGGCCGCGGGGCTGATCGGCGGGATGCAGACCACTGGCAGAGGTCCCACCCGTACCTGAACGAACGTGATCCGGACAGTCGGCGCAGGCGCCGTACCGGGAGGAGTTCCTCATGGCCAAGGCAGTGGGCATCGACCTGGGCACCACCAACTCGGTGATCGCCGTTTGGGAGGGCGGAGAGCCATCCGTCGTGCCCAACAGCGAGGGCAACCGCACGACACCCTCCGTGGTGGGCTTCACCGACACCGGGGAACGTCTGGTGGGCCAGCTGGCCCGGCGCCAGGCGATCCTCAATCCCAAGGGCACCATCTACTCGGCCAAGCGGTTCATCGGCCGGCATTTCGACGAGATCTCCGACGAGGCCAGGGCGGTGGCCTACGACGTCGTCGAGGGCGACGGCGGGGCGGCCCGCTTCAAGGTGCGCGACAAGCTGTACGCGCCTGAGGAGATCAGCGCACAGGTGCTGCGCAAACTCACGGACGACGCCTCCAAGCAGCTCGGGGAGCGGGTCACGGAGGCGGTCATCACGGTGCCCGCCTACTTCAACGACGCCCAGCGCACCGCCACCAAGGACGCCGGACGGATCGCGGGACTGGAGGTGCTGCGGATCATCAACGAGCCGACGGCGGCCGCCCTCGCGTACGGCGTGGACAAGAAGGAGCACGAGACCGTCCTCGTCTTCGACCTGGGCGGCGGCACCTTCGACGTGAGCATCCTCGACGTCGGCGACGGCGTGGTGGAGGTGCGCTCCACCGCAGGTGACAGCCACTTGGGCGGCGACGACTTCGACCGGCGTCTGGTGGATCACCTCGCGGACGACTTCCAGAAGGAGAACGGCATCGACCTGCGCCAGGACGCGCAGGCGCTGCAACGCTTGTTCGAGGCGGCGGAGAAGGCCAAGACCGAGCTGAGTTCGGTGACGCAGACGCAGGTCAGCCTGCCGTTCATCACCGCCGACGCCGCCGGGCCCAAGCACCTCACCGACTCGATCATGCGGTCCACGTTCGAGCAGATCACCGGCGACCTGGTGGAGCGCTGTCTGGGACCGGTCCAGCAGGCCATCGCCGACGCCAAGGTCGGCGAGAGCGACATCGACGAGGTCATCCTCGTGGGCGGATCCACCCGCATCCCCGCTGTCCAGACCCTGGTCCGCCGACTGACCGGCGGCAAGGAACCCAACATGAGCGTCAACCCGGATGAGGTCGTGGCCCTCGGTGCGGCGATCCAGGCAGGGGTGCTCAAGGGTGAGGTCAAGGACGTCCTGCTGCTCGACGTGACCCCCTTGTCGCTGGGCGTGGAGACACGCGGCGGAGTGATGACGAAGATCATCGAGCGGAACACCACCATCCCGGTGCGCCGCAGCGAGACCTTCTCCACCGCCGAGGACAACCAGCCGGCCGTCGACGTGGTGGTCCTCCAGGGCGAGCGCGAGCTGGCCGCCGACAACCGGGTGCTGGGCCGGTTCCAGCTCACCGACATCCGGCCGGCGCCGCGGGGCGAAGCCCAGATCGAGGTCACCTTCGACATCGACGCCAACGGCATCCTGGAGGTCAAGGCCCGCGACCGGGACACCGGCAAGGAACAGGGCATCACCATCAGCGAGAGTTCCAACCTGGACCGCAGTGAGGTCGAACGCATGGTCCAGGAGGCCGAAAGCAACCAGGGCCAGGACAAGGCACTCCGCGAGGCCGTCGACGCCCGCAACGAACTCGACGCCGTCGCGTACCAGGTCGAGAGGCGTCTCGCCGAACTGGGCGACGCCGCGCCCGCGCACGAGAAGGCACGCGGCGAGATGCTCGTGTCGGACGCCCGCGCGGCGGTCAAGGAAGAGGCGGGCGTCGAGCGCGTGCGGCCCCTGACCTCCGAACTCCAGCAGGTCCTCGCCGGGCTGGCGGCCCATCAGGGCGCCGCCGCCACGGGCGGAGGTCCCGGTCAGGACGCCGCCACCGGCGGACCGACGAGTGGCAGTGGCGGTGACGATGATGTCATCGACGCCGAGTTCGACAAGGGCTGAGGCGCGCCATGCCCACCTACCCCCAGGAACCCGACCGGGCCGCGCCGGATCCGGTCGAACCGGTCCCGGAAGGCGCCGGACCCCCGCCTCGCGGGGATCTGCCCCAACCGGGCCCGCCCCGGCCCGAAGCGGCGAACGGCGAACCGGGACCCGATGCCGCCGGCCCCGCGCCTGCCGAGGACGAGTACACGACCGCGATCCTGGAACTGGAGGACCGTTGGCGGCGCGCACTCGCCGACCTCGACAACCTTCGCAAGCGTCACGCCAGGGAACTTGAGCGCGAACGGGCGGTGGAGCGGTCCCGCACGGCGGCCGCCTTCCTGCCCGTCCTCGACAACCTCGAACTCGCCCTGACCCACGCGGGCGCCGATCCGGGCGCGATCGTGGAGGGCATCCGGGCCGTACGCGACCAAGCGGTGAACGTCCTCGAACTGCTCGGCTACCCGAGGCACGCGGAGACCGGCGTCGCCTTCGACCCGGCCCTGCACGAGGTGGTCGGCATCGTCCAGGACCCGGACGCCGCACCGGGCACGGTCGTCGAGGTACTGCGTGCCGGCTACGGGGACGGCGAGCGGCAGCTCAGGCCCGCCGCCGTGACCGTCGCGAAGCGGGAGTGACCGGTCATGGCGCGGGACTACTACGAGGCGCTCGGGGTGTCGCGGTCCGCGAGCCAGGACGAGATCCAGCAGGCATATCGAAAGCTCGCCCGCAGGCACCACCCCGACGTCAACAAGGACCCCGGGGCGGAAGAACGTTTCAAGGACCTCAACGAGGCGTACAGCGTCCTGTCCGATCCCAAGACCCGAGCCCGCTACGACCGCTTCGGCGAGGACTTCCGCAAGATCCCCGAGGACTTCGACGAGCGGGTCGCGGCCGGAGCGGGCGGCGGCTTCCGCGGTCGCACGACCGCAGGCGGCGGCGGTCCTCGGGTCCGGTACACCGGCTTCGGAGACGACTTCGCAGCGGAGGGCATCGACATCGAGGACCTGCTCGGATCCATGTTCGGAGCCGGCGCCGCCCGAGGGGGCGTCCCCGGAGCGGACCAGGAGGCCGAACTGGCGCTCACCGTCGAGGAGGCGTACCGGGGCGGCCGCCGCACCGTCACGCTCGCCGGCCCCACCGGCCAGCCGCGGCGGTACGAGGTCGACGTGCCGCCGGGCGTCACCGACGGGCAGCGCATCCGGCTGGCGGGTGAGGGCGGCCGGGGCAGTGGTGACGCCGCCGCGGGCGACCTGTACCTGCGCGTGCGCATCCAGCCCCACCCCCGGTTCCGGCTGGACGGCCGCGACGTGCACGTCCAGGTCCCGGTGGCCCCCTGGGAGGCGGCCCTGGGTGCGACCGTACCGGTGCCCACCCCCGGCGGCGGCACGGCCAAGGTCACGGTGCCCGCCGGCTCGTCCAGCGGCCGGCGGCTGCGGCTGCGCGGCGAGGGCATGCCGAACCCGCGCGGCGCGGACGGAGACCTGTACGCCGAACTCCGCATCGTGGTGCCACCCACCCTCGGCGACCGGGAGCGCGAACTGTTCGCGGAGCTCGCCGCCGCCTCCTCGTACGACCCCAGGAGGACGTGATGAACGAACCACCCGCAGGAGCGTCAGACCCCGGCCGGGCCGGCGCGGGCAACCGTCCGGTACGAACGGGCGCCGACCTCACTGCCTCGACGGCAGTCCGGTACGCGCTCGTGCCCGCCCCCAGGCTCTCCCTCGACGCCGTGGCCCGTCGCTCGGGCCTCCACCCCGAGCTGATCCGCCGGTTCGTCGCACTCGGCCTGATCGACGCCGAACGCGACGCCGCGGGTCACCTGGTGTTCGACCCCACGGCCCCGGCGGTTCTCGCCCGCATCCAGCGGCTGCGCACCGGTCTCTGCCTCAACTACGCATCCATCGGCCTGGTGCTCGACCTGCTCGACCGCATCAGCCTGCTCGAAGCCGCCCTGCGCGGCCGCGGCACGAGGAGTGAAACACCCCCATGGACATGAACCGTCTCACCCAGAAGTCCCAGGAAGCCCTCCAGGAGGCCCAGACCGCGGCCGGTCGCATGGGGCACACCGAGGTCGACGGGGAACACCTGCTGCTCGCACTCCTCGATCAGGAGGACGGCCTGATCCCGCGGTTGCTGGAGCAGGCAGGCAAGGAGCCGAAGGGACTGCGCGAGGCCGTGCGCGAGGAACTCTCCCGTCGCCCGAAGGTCACCGGCCCCGGCGCGGCGCCCGGCCAGGTCTTCGTCACCCAGCGCCTCGCCCACCTGTTCGACACCGCCGAACGGGAGGCCAAACGCCTCAAGGACGAGTACGTGTCCGTGGAACACCTCCTGCTCGCCCTGGCCGAGGAGAGCTCGTCAACTGCCGCCGGGCGACTGCTCAAACAGGCCGGCATCACCAGGGACTCGTTCCTGAGCGCGCTCACCCAGGTCCGCGGCAACCAGCGCGTCACCTCCGCCAACCCCGAAGTGGCCTACGAGGCTCTTGAGAAGTACGGACGTGACCTCGTCGTCGAGGCCCGGTCCGGGCGGCTGGACCCGGTCATCGGCCGGGACGCGGAGATCCGCCGCGTCACCCAGATCCTCAGCCGCAAGACCAAGAACAACCCCGTCCTCATCGGCGACCCCGGCGTCGGCAAGACCGCCATCGTCGAGGGCCTGGCCCAGCGCATCGTTCGCGGCGACGTCCCCGATGGCTTGCGCGACAGGACGGTGTTCGCCCTGGACATGGGCTCCCTGGTCGCCGGCGCCAAGTACCGCGGCGAGTTCGAGGAACGCCTGAAGGCCGTACTGTCCGAAGTGAAGGCCGCCCAAGGGCGCATCCTGCTCTTCGTCGACGAACTGCACACCGTCGTCGGCGCAGGAGCAGCGGAAGGCGCCATGGACGCGGGCAACATGCTCAAGCCGATGCTGGCCCGCGGCGAACTCCACATGGTCGGCGCCACCACCCTCGACGAGTACCGCAAGCACATCGAGAAGGACGCCGCCCTCGAACGCCGCTTCCAGCAGGTCCTGGTCGAGGAGCCCAGCGTGGAGGACACCATCTCCATCCTGCGCGGACTGCGCGAACGCCTCGAGGTCTTCCACGGCGTGAAGATCCAGGACACCGCGATGGTCTCCGCGGCCACCCTCAGCCACCGTTACATCACCGATCGGTTCCTGCCCGACAAGGCCATCGACCTCGTCGACGAGGCGTGCGCCAGACTGCGTACCGAGATCGACTCGATGCCCGCCGAACTCGACGAGATCACCCGCCGCGTCACGCGGCTGGAGATCGAGGATGCCGCCCTGTCCAAGGAGACCGACCCCGCCAGCAGGACACGCCTGGAGGAGCTGCGCAGGGAACTGGCCGACCTGCGCGGCGAGGCCGACGCCAAACGCGCCCAGTGGGAGGCCGAACGGCAGGCGATCCGCCGCGTGCAGGAACTGCGCCAGGAACTGGAACAGGTCCGCCACGATGCCGAGGAGGCCGAACGCGCCTACGACCTCAACCGCGCCGCCGAACTGCGCTACGGCCGCCTCCAGGACCTGGAGCGCCGACTCGCCGCGGAGGAGGAGCAACTCGCCTCCAAACAAGGTCAGAACCGGCTGCTGCGCGAGGTCGTCACCGAGGAGGAGATCGCCGAGATCGTCGCCGCCTGGACCGGCGTCCCCGTTGCCCGCCTCCAGGAGGGCGAACGCGAGAAGCTGCTGCGCCTCGACGAGATCCTGCGCGAGCGCGTCATCGGCCAGGACGAGGCGGTCAAGCTCGTCACCGACGCCATCATCCGGGCCCGCTCCGGCATCCGCGACCCTCGCCGTCCCATCGGCTCGTTCATCTTCCTCGGCCCCACCGGCGTCGGGAAGACCGAGCTGGCCAAGACCCTCGCCCGCACCCTGTTCGACTCCGAGGAGAACATGGTCCGCCTCGACATGAGCGAGTACCAGGAGCGGCACACCGTCAGCCGGCTCATGGGCGCACCGCCCGGATACGTCGGCTACGAGGAGGGCGGCCAGCTCACCGAGGCCGTGCGCCGCAAGCCGTACTCGGTCGTCCTGTTCGACGAGGTCGAGAAGGCGCACACCGATGTCTTCAACACGCTGTTGCAGATCCTCGATGACGGTCGCATCACCGACGCCCAGGGCCGCACCGTCGACTTCCGCAACACCGTGGTCATCATGACGTCGAACATCGGCTCCGAGCACCTCCTCGACGGCGCCACCGCCGAGGGTGAGATCAAGCCCGACGCCCGCGCCCTGGTGATGGGCGAGCTGCGCGGGCACTTCCGCCCGGAGTTCCTCAACCGCGTCGACGACATCGTGCTGTTCAAGCCGCTCGGTGAGCGGCAGATCGAGCGGATCGTGGAGCTGCAGTTCGACGAGCTGCGGCGGCGCCTCGCCGAGCGCCGCATCACGGTCGAACTCACCGACAGTGCGCGGGAGTTGATCGCCCACCAGGGCTACGACCCGGTGTACGGGGCCCGGCCGCTGCGGCGTTACATCTCCCACGAGGTCGAGACGCTGGTCGGGCGCGCCCTGCTGCGCGGCGACGTCCAGGACGGCGCCACGGTGCGCGTCGACGCCGAGCACGCAGAGCTGGTGGTCACCTATGACCAGCAGGACGGCGACCGGGAAGCGAGGGCGGCGTGAACACCACCCGGACGACGACGGTGACCTGCCCGAATTGCGGGCGGGCCAACCGGATTCCCGTGGCCGCCGGGGGACGGCCCCAATGCGGCCAGTGCAAGCAGCCCCTGCCCTGGGTCGTCGACGCCGGCGACGACGACTTCGCCGAGGTCGCCGACAACGCCACGGTGCCCGTCGTCGTCGACCTCTGGGCCACCTGGTGCGGCCCCTGCCGCATGGTCAGCCCGGCCCTCGAACAGGTCGCCCGGGACCTCGCCGGACAGATCAAGCTCGTCAAGGTCGACGTCGACCAGAACCCACGGCTCAGTCGGCGGTTCGAGGTGCAGGCGGTGCCGACCCTGCTCGTCCTGGACCGGGGCGAGACGCTCGCCCGGCAGGCCGGCGCGGCACCCGCGCACGTCCTGCGCTCGTGGGTCGAGCAGGCGATGGGGGGCCGGAAGACCACCGCGGGAGGGTGAGGACGACGGTGCTGAAGAAGACCGTCGGCCGCGGCCGATCAGGCCCATTCACGGAAGGAAAACTCTCATGGCCACGATTGTCGACCCGCACCTGGCGATGGTTCGCCCAGTGACACCGCGTACCCCGGAGGGCTGCGAGGAGTGCCTCAGGGTGCATTCCCCGTGGGTGCACCTGCGCCTCTGCCTCACCTGTGGGCACGTGGGCTGCTGCGACTCCTCCCCCCTCAAGCACGCCAGATGGCACGCGGGGAGCGTCGCTCACCCCGTCGTACAGTCCTTCGAGCCGGGAGAGGACTGGCGCTGGTGCTACGTCCACGAGGCCCTGGTCTGATGAGCACGGCCGAGCACGAGAAGGGTGCGGTCCGCGAGACACCTGACCGGTACGGGGCGTTCCCGCGCCTCACCCCGGAGCAGCTCGAGGACCTGAGCGCGCACGGTGAGCGCCGCAGGACCGCCGAGGGCGAGGTGCTGTACCGCGAGGGCGAGCCGTTCCGGGAGTTCCTCGCGATCCTCAGCGGGACCGTCGAGATCCTCCACGACCAGGGCGGCCCCGACGAGCGGACGGTGGCGGTCCACGGACCCGGCAGGTTCCTGGGCGAACTCGGGCTGCTGGAGGGCCAGGCAGCGTTCAACACCGCCGTGGTGCGCGAGGCCGGCGAGATCCTGGCCGTACCGGTGGAGCGGCAACGCGCCCTGGTCGGCAGCGACCCCGTCCTCGGCGACCTGATCCTCCGCGCCTACCTGGGCCGCAGGTACCTGCTCATCGGCCTCGGTGCCGGCTTCCGGATCCTGGGGTCGTGCTATTCACGGGACACGCTGAGGCTGCGCGAGTTCGCCGCCCGCAACCGGCTGCCCCACCGCTGGGTGGACCTGGAGAGGGACAAGGAGGCCGAGGCACTTCTGCGCCGGTTCGCCATCCGTCCCGAGGAGACGCCGGTGGTCCTCTGGCAGGGCGAGCGGCTCCTGCGCAATCCGAGCAACGCCGAACTCGCCCGCCTCATCGGGCTTCCCGCCCCCTCGTCCGAGAACGAACGGTGCGACGTCATGGTGGTCGGTGCGGGCCCCGCAGGACTCGCCGCCGCCGTGTACGGTGCCTCCGACGGCCTCACCACGGTCACCGTCGACGCCGTGGCCACGGGAGGCCAGGCCGCGACCTCGTCCCGCATCGAGAACTACCTCGGCTTCCCGTCCGGCATCTCCGGGGGCGAACTCATCGAACGTGCGGTGCTCCAGGCCCACAAGTTCGGCGCCCGCCTCATGGTGCCGGCGGAGGTCAGCACGCTCACCCCGCAGGACGACGAGTACGTCGTCACGTTCACAGACGGGTCCCGGGCCCAGGCCGGCGCCGTGGTGCTCGCCTCGGGCGTGCGGTACCGCAGGCTCGAAGTGCCCGGCATCGACCGCCTGGAAGGCATCAGCGTCTACTACGCGGCGACGGTCCACGAGGCCGGCCTCTGCCGGGCGGACCCGGTCGCCGTGGTCGGCGGCGGGAACTCCGCTGGGCAAGCGGCGCTGTTCCTCGCCCAGCACGCGTCCGGGGTCCACCTCCTCGTCCGGGGCGGCGACCTCAACGCGAACATGTCGCGCTACCTGGTGGACCAGGTGGAGCAGCACCCCAAGATCGAGGTGCTGCTCCACACCGAAGTACGGGGCGTCGCCGGGGAGGAGAAGCTGGAGTCGCTGACGGTGGAGGACAACGCAAGCAATGAGCGCCGTGAACTGCAGGCCGCGGCGCTGTTCGTGTTCATCGGGGCCCGGCCGCGCACGGAATGGCTGGGGGGCGTGCTGGCCCTGGACGAGAAGGGCTTCGTCCTCACCGGCGCCGACGCCGGGGCGGTGGCCGACGCGAACCGGTGGGCCCCGCTGGGCCGCGAACCGATGCTGCTGGAGACCACCCTTCCCGGGGTCTTCGCCGCCGGCGACGTCAGGAGCGGCTCGGTGAAACGGGTGGCCTCGGCGACCGGTGAAGGCGCCATGGCGATCCGTCTCGTGCACGAGCACCGGGAACGGAGGGGAAACCTGGTCACCGCCGACTCCGAGGGGCGTCGGCCGGTAGCGGGCGGGTCCGTGTCCTCGCGCTGACCCTGCCCCTGACCGACCCCACAGGTGGCGCAACCCGTAAGAACAGCGTGTCACCGCGGCTTCGCCTCCACCCCGGGGCATCCTGTGAACCCCTGTAATCGCGGAGGGCAGCCGAGGAGGATGGTCCGGTCGTGCGGGTGTCGGCGCAGGGCGTTACGGTCGTGGCTCTCCTGGCGGATCCGGACGCGCCCACGGACATCGCGCAGCGCATCGCCCGGATACTCCCTGATCGGCTCGCCGAAAGGGCGGGCCAAGGGCGTCGGTTCGACGTCACGGTGGTCAGTGAGCCATTCACCTCAGGGACCGAGGACCCGCCCACCTTGATGCGCCGGATCATGGACCGCGGGAGTGCGGAGGACTGGGACATCGTGGTGGCCCTCACCGACCTTCCGCTGCACTCACACGGGCGCAAGATCGTTGTCGATCTGAGCCGCGAACACGGCTTGGCGCTGCTGTCCCTTCCTTCCCTGGGGGGCCTGCGGCTGCAGACGAGGGCCCGGCGGGCCGTGGAAGAAGCCGTGCTCGGCCTGGTGGGTCCGCAGGCCGCCGGGGCCGAGGGGCTTCCGCAGAGTCAGCCGCATCTGGGCCCTTTTGCCGGTCGGCTCGCGCCTGTCCAACGGGGCCGGGTCGGTGACGAGGAGACCGTCGATCTTCGATACGTCGTCAGCGGGCCGCGCGGCTACCTGCGGGTGCTCGTCGGTATGGTCCGCGCCAACCGGCCCTGGCGGTTGGTGTCGGGCCTGTCGAAAGCCCTGGCGGCCGCACTCGCCACGGGGGCCATCGCCACCCTGGACTCCACCACTTGGAGCCTCTCCGGGGCCCTGAGCGCGCCACGCCTCGTGATCGCCATGGTCGGGTCCGTCGGGCTCATGATGGGCTGGCTGATCGTGGACGGGGAGCTGTGGCATCGATCGACAGAGGGCTCGCCGGAGGCGAGGCAGAGGGCGCGGCTCTACAACACCTCGACGGTCCTCACCGTCGGTATCGGGGCGCTCGTCTGCTACGTGGGTCTGATGGTCGTCAACTTGGTGTGGGCGCTGTTCATCCTCAACGACCGAGTGTTCGCGTCCATGACAGGAACCCCGCTGCACGCCACGGAGTACTTGACGTTGTCCTGGTTCGTCGCTTCGGTCGCCACGGTGGCCGGCGCGCTGGGATCAGGCTTGGAGAGCGACGAGGCGATCCGCGCGGCCGCCTACTCCACGCGCGAGAAGGAACGTCGCCACATGCTCCAAGGCGACCACGGTGACCAGCTGGTGACCTGAGTCGCCCCCGAGGGACACGAGGGCTCCGGCCTCGCGCTCAACGGAATCGGCGGCGTGGCCGACGCGACCTGGTAGGGGGTCGGGCTAGGCTCCTGTCCGTGACGTGGCTGCGGGCCCTCCGGGAAGTCGTGCGATCCGGACTCACGATCGAGGAGGCGCGACTGGAGCCCCTGCTCGCGCTGCGCACTGCTGTGGGGGTGGCGATCGTCATCGGGCCGGCGCTGTGGCTGGCCTCCCCGGCGTACGCCGCGTCCGCCGCCCTCGGTGCCTACTCCGCGGGCGCAGCCACTTTCCAGCGCACATGGCGTCCCCGCAAAGTCATCGCGCTCGGCGCGGGCGTAGGTTTGGCGCTCAGCACGTTCCTGGGCTATCTGGCGGCGGGGCGACTCGCGACGTTCCTCCCACTGCTGGCCGTATGGGCCTTTGCCGCAGGGATGGCGTGGGCCGTCGGATCGACCGCCGGGATCGTCGCAGCGACGACGGTCGGCAGCATGCTGGTGACCGTCACCCTGCCCACGAGCATCGGGCGGGCTCTGGAGCACGCCGGGATCATCGCGCTCGGGGGAGTGGCGCAGGCCCTGCTGATCCTGCTGTTCCCGATCCGCCGTTGGGGGGCGCACCGTGACGCGCTCGCCGACGCCCTGGCCGCCGTGGCGGACCACGCCCGCCGGCTGCGGCACGACCCGACCGCCCCGTTCGACCCGGAACCGCTGATGACGGCGCGGGACGCGGCCGCCGTGACGCCGTCGCAGGCCCGCACCCGGCCCCCCGTCCTGCACGGCCCCCGGGGGCTCGCCGAACGCATTCGGCCCGTCGTCGCCGCACTCGCCGACCCGGACGTCGGCGCCCCGGCGGAGGGACCCGGGCGGGACCGCGCAAGGGAGTTGCTCGACGCGGCCGCCGAGGTCCTGGATGCGGCCGCCCGTTCGATCCGCCGCGGCACTCCCGCCGAGGTGTCGCCCGGAAGCACGGACGCCCTGCGCGTCGACGAGGAGCACGAGGTGCTGGAGGGCCCCGCGCGGCAGGCCGCCGAGCGGCTCGTGGAACTGCTCGGCGAGGCCTTGGACATCGCCCGGTGCGGCACGCGTGGGAGGATGCCCGCGCCGCCCGGCCCCGCGAACGCCCAGTTCCTGGTGCGCCCGACCATGTTCCGGCTGGTCCCGGTCGTGGTCCGCGCGGTCCGCCCTGAGCTCCGCCGGGACTCGCCCGTGTTCCGGCACGCCGTCCGCCTGGCGGCGGTGGCCACGCTCGGGTACCTGATCGCCGCCCGGCTACCCGTGGGCCACGGCTACTGGGTGCCCATCACCTCGGTGATGGTGATGCGGCCGGACTTCCACCAGACGTACGCGCGGGCGGTGGCCCGTCTCGCCGGGACCCTGGCGGGGGTCGCGCTCGCCACCGGGATGGTGCGGGCCCTGGGCCCGGACGCCCAGGTGTTCGGCCTGCTGGCGGTGGTCTCGGCGGGCCTGTCGTTCACGCTGAACCGTACCGGCTACGCCTACTCCCAGTGCTTCACTGCCGCATACGTCGTCTTCCTGCTCGGCATGGGCGGCCAGGCATGGGAGCAGACGGTCCCGGAGCGGGTCGTGCTCACCCTGCTCGGCGGGGCCCTGGCGATGCTGGCGTACGTGGTGTTCCCCGCATGGGAGACACCCCGGCTGCCGGGCCGGCTTGCGGATTGGCTCGCCGCCGAGGGCCGATACGCGGCCGCGGTGCTCCGCAGCTACGCCGAACCGACCCGGGAACATCACGCCGACCTGCGCAGGGCACTGCTGGCGAGCAGGGAGGCACGTGCCGCCTGGCAGGAGACATACGACCGGGCAAGACAGGAACCGGTCCGCCCCAGGGGCCTGACGTCACGCGAGGCGGAGGAGGCGCAGGAGGCGCTCAAGGGGTTCGACCGGGCGGCGATGCTCATGGAGAGCCACGTCCCGAGGGACGACAGCCGTCCCGTCCCGCAGGCGGAGCGGCTCGCCGAGGCCCTGGAGGCGGACACCGCGCAGGCGGCGGTAGACGTGCGCGAGCACAGGAATCCGGACTGGGTGCGCGTGGAGGAGGTGCTCCACGCGTGGGAGGGCGCCGCCGCCGGAGACGGGAGCCCGGTGGTGCGGCGCGGGGCGGAAATGCAGAAGCAGGCGTTGGAGGACCTCGCGACGGCCGTGAGCCGTACACCCCTGGAACGGGACGTCGGCTCCGCTCGCGAGGAGCAACGGGTACGGGCGGCCGCGGCGGCGGAAGGTGACGGATCAGGACCTGCCCACCGGGGTGGGTGACGGCTCCGGCGACGGTGGAGCGCGCCGCGCCTCCTGGAGCGGGAAGTAGTCTGCCGGCCGCGTCGAGCGACGCCACACGTACCCCGCTGTCGCCATCGCGAGGATCAGACCTGCCAGGATGAGCAGTTCGATCCCCTCGACGTTCCACCGGAAGGACTTCTCCGCCTCGGCCGTCACGATGAGCACCTTGCGGATGCCGGCAACCAGGCCGACGACGAGGAACGGCTCCGCGTCGAGGGTCTGGTTCCTGATGGTCAGGCGGACGGTGTGGAGCAGCTCGGCCACGATGAACAGCACAAGGCTGTTGTCCAGGGCGGACAGAACGACCGCCTCCTCCTCGTACGGCCCCTGGATCGACCTGATGACGTCGTGGACGACCCCGACGGTCAGGAGTCCCGCGAGCAGTACGAGGAGCGCCGCGACAATGAGGTGGATGCCGTCCTCGAGGAGTTGCAGGAGGCCCTGTACCCGGCCCCCGCCCTCGGTCTTCGGGAGTGTGGGTCTCACGGTCGGCATCCTAGGGGCGCCCCAGGCCAGCGGGCGCGGCTCGCTGTGCTGCCAAACGGGTGGACGAGGGATTCCTCCCTGGTGGCAGCCTGCGGGGGTGGGACGAGGCGCGACATCAGCGACCGAGTTCTACCCCGCGGCCGGAGAAGGCAGGGCCGGGGCCGGCCTCGTTCCTCGCGGCGGCCCCGCAGGCCACAGACGCCGTCTCGCGGGTGTGATTGTCGAGGAACACCAGTCTGGCCATGTCGGGGCGCTGCGCCGGCAGGTCCGTGGCGCCACGGCCCAGAGGCCCGGCGAGCACGACGCTTGGCGGGACTGGCTGCTGTGGGCCCGGGCAGGCGCTGAACACCCACCGGACGGCCAGAGCACGAACCGGCCCGTCGTCGCGGATTCGCGGCTTGGCCGGCTGGTCGCCAGGACGACGGTGCGTGAAGTCCATTCCGCGGCTGCCGAGGAGCGGACCGAGCTGAGTCCGGCCGCTGTCAGCGCATCTTCCGCACCAGCTGCACATGGCGCGGGCCGAGATTGCACTTCCGCCCGCCGGTACGGCCACTGGCACGGGCGGCGGCCCAGGCCCTCTTTCGCGATTTGGCTGAACGTGGCGCTCGACCGGATCAGGGTGTCAGGGCGGCTCAGGGCCCGGAAGGCAGGGGCACGTGAAGGGCGTAGGCGCGCACCTGAGAACGTCGGTGCCGGATACAGCAGAAGGGCCCAGATCTCTATGGGAGATCTGGGCCCTTCCGAGCAGTAGCGGGGACAGGATTTGAACCTGCGACCTCTGGGTTATGAGCCCAGCGAGCTACCGAGCTGCTCCACCCCGCGTCGATGCCTCCACCATACGGCACCTTTGGCCCGAGCTTCGCCAGATTTCCCTGCCCGACCTGCTGTCGCAAGCGCTCGCAGCTTGCAGGGGCATGCGATCTCCGCGACCTCCGGCGATGGGGGAGTGCGGGCCGCCGCTGCCGGGGAGCGGCGGCCCGCACTGCTGTTGCCGCGGATGTCCTGACGACCGCGAAGCTGTGCGGTCCGCGTGGTGCCCCGGGCCTACCGGGTGGCCTTGCCATCAGTCTGAGTCCCACAGAAGGCATCCCCGCGAGAGGTCAGATGAGGGAGGGCAGGATGCCGCGGGGCCAGTGCCCGAGCCAGAGTGCGGCGGCTGAGGGCCGGTCCTGAGCCTCGGTTGAACCGTCGTGCGGCAGGTACTCGGTGGGAGCCACACAGCCTTCGCCCGGGCGAGGCGTATGCGGATGATGCGGATGGGGCGGCCGCTGGCGACGTGGTCGCGGTAGTCCTGGGTGTGCGGGTAGCGGTCGGCGTGGTAGTCGGGGTGGACGGCTCGGCAGACCGCTTGGGCGTCGATGGCACCGAGGATGACGTAACGGACTCTCCGGCTGCCACGGTCGGTTCTGGATGGTGTCTCGCCCGAGGCCGTGGCGGCTGGCGCTCCGTCGCGCAGGCCGGCGGGACGGTGTGGGCAGCCGGCGATGCGCGGCGTAGAGGCCACGCTCAGCCGGGCAGCGGCACGACCGACGTCGAACGCCGCACCACCAGCTCCGGCTCGAAAACGACTTGCCGGTGCCGGTGGGCCGCTCCGCCCGGTCCGGTCTCCTCGGCGAGCATCTCGGCCGCCGTCCGCCCCATCGCCTCCGCGGGCTGGCGCACCGAGGTCAGCGGCACCGCGGCCGCCGCGGCGAACTCGATGTCGTCGTAGCCGACGATCGCGAGGTCCTCTGGTACCCGCAGGCCCGCGGCGAACGCGGCCTGCAGCATTCCGAGGGCCAACAGATCGTTCGCGCAGAACGCTGCGGTCGGTCTCGGCGACATCCCCAGCAGGCGGGCGCCGGCGTCGCGGCCCGCCGCCACGTCCAGCCCGTCCACCTCCAGGTCCAGCAGGACGGCGTCGCGACCGGCCAGCGCCTGCAGCGCGCCGCGGCGGCGGTCGGCGACCTGCTGTAGCCGGTGGCGGCCGCCCGCGAACGCGATCCGTCGGTGACCGCTCTCCAGCAGGTGCCCGGCCGCCAGGGCGCCGCCCCCGACGTCGTCCACCGACACCGAGCAGGCTTCCAGCCCCGCGGCGAGCCGGTCCACCAGCACGAAGGGCACGCCGCTGCGACGGAGCGCCGCCGCTCCCGACCCCTCCGCGTCGGCCGGGGTCAGCAACACCCCGCGCACCCGCTGCTCCGCGAAGAGGGCGAGGTAGTCCGCCTCGTCGGCGAGCTGCTGAGCGCTGTTGCAGACCATCACGCCCAGGCCCGCCGCGCGCGCTGCCTGTTCGGCCCCGCGCGCCAAGGAGACGAAGAACGGGTTGCCCAGGTCGAGGACCAGCAGACCGATGATCCGGCTGCTGCCGGAGCGCAGCTGGCGCGCCGACTCGTCGCGTACGTAGCCGAGCTGTTCGATCGCGGCCCGGACCCTGGCTCTGGTCCCCTCGCCGACCGTCTCCGGCCGGTTGATCACGTTGGAGACCGTGCCGACCGACACACCGGCTGCCCGTGCCACGTCCTTGATGCTCGCCGCGCCGCCCATTTCCCACCATTGAAATGTTTCACCGGCTCCGACAGCCGACCCGGAGGTCAGGTTACGACATCACGCCAACCGCCCCCCGTCGGTGCCTTGACGCTCCCCACGGTCCTACCTACCGTCGGGATGAAACGATTCAGATCGTGGGAGGTGCTCCGGTGGCCGACCGATCCGCCGTGAAGGACGCCCTTCGGGCCCAGCGCATCGAGACGCCCTCGTGGGGCTACGGGAACTCGGGAACCCGCTTCAAGGTCTTCGCCCAACCCGGCGTCCCGCGCGACCCGTTCGAGAAGCTCGCCGACGCGGCCCAGGTGCACGCCGCCACCGGTGTCGCCCCCAAGGTCTCGCTGCACATTCCCTGGGACCGGGTCGAGGACTACGGAGCGCTGTCCGCCCACGCCCGCGAGCTCGGGCTCGAGATCGGCGCGATCAACGCGAACGTCTTCCAGGACGAGGACTACAAGCTCGGCTCCGTCACCCATCCGGACCCGCGGGTGCGCCGCAAGGCTCTTGACCACCTGCTGGAATGCGTCGACATCATGGACGCCACCGGCTCGCGCGATCTCAAGCTGTGGTTCTCCGACGGCACCAACTACCCAGGTCAGGACGACATTTCGGCCCGCCAACAACGCCTCTCCGACGCCCTGTCAGAGGTGTACCGGCGGCTCGGCGACGACCAGCGGATCCTGCTGGAGTACAAGCTGTTCGAGCCCGCGTTCTACACCACGGACGTCCCTGACTGGGGCACCGCGTACGCGCACTGCCTGCGGCTCGGGCCCAGAGCCGCGGTCGTCGTCGACACCGGCCACCACGCCCCCGGCACCAACATCGAGTTCATCGTCGCGTTCCTGCTGCGCGAGGGCAAGCTCGGCGGCTTCGACTTCAACTCCCGCTTCTACGCGGACGACGACCTGATGGTCGGCGCCGCCGACCCGTTCCAGCTGTTCCGGATCCTGCACGAGGTCACCGGGAACGGCGGCTTCGCCCCCGAGGCCGGCGTCGCGTTCATGCTCGACCAGTGTCACAACATCGAGGCGAAGATTCCCGCGATCATCCGCTCGGTGATGAACGTCCAGGAGGCCACGGCCAAGGCCCTGTTGGTCGACCGCCCGGCCCTGACGGCCGCCCAGGACGCGGGCGACGTACTCGGCGCGAACGAGGTGCTGATGGACGCCTACGCCACCGACGTCCGTCCGCTGCTGGCCGAGGTCCGGGCCGAGGACGGGCGGGACCCGAATCCGGTCGCGGCCTACCGGGCCGGCGGCTGGGCCGAGAAGATCGTCGCCGAGCGGGTCGGCGGCGCCCAGGCCGGATGGGGGGCTTGACCCGTCCGCCGCGCGGGCCGGCCCGCACCACCTCGTACCCGCGGGCCGGCCCGCACCCTCCTCGTACCCACGGGCCGGCCCGCACCCTCCTCGTGCCCCCCATGAGAGCGCCACCGCCCCCGGACAAGGAAGCTGCTCCCGCCATGGCCCAGCACCCCGTCGTCGCCGCCCTCCTCGCCCGCTCCCACCGGCTCGGATCGGATCCGCGCAACACCAACTACGCCGGCGGCAACACCTCTGCCAAGGGCGCGGCCACCGACCCCGTCACCGGGCAGCCCGTCGACCTGATGTGGGTGAAGGGCTCGGGCGGCGACCTCGCCACCCTCGCCGAGGCGGGCCTGGCCGTGCTGCGGCTGGACCGCCTGCGCGCCCTCGCCGACACCTACCCGGGCGTGGAACAGGAGGACGAGATGGTCGCCGCGTTCGAGTACTGCCTGCACGGCAATGGCGGCGCGGCTCCGTCCATCGACACCGCCATGCACGGTCTGGTCGACGCCGCGCACGTCGATCACCTGCACCCCGACTCCGGCATCGCGCTCGCCACCGCCGCCGACGGCGAAAGGCTCACCGCCGCCTGCTTCGGCGACGCCGTGCCGTGGCTGCCCTGGCGCCGCCCCGGCTTCCAGCTCGGCCTGGACATCGCCGAGCTCCATCGGACCCACCCGCAGGCCATCGGCTGCGTCCTGGGCGGTCACGGCATCACCGCCTGGGGCGCCACCAGCGAGGAGTGCGAGGCCAACGCCCTGCACATCATCGGCACCGCCGAGGCCTTCCTGGCCCGCCACGGCAAGGCCGAGCCGTTCGGCCCGCAGCTCGACGGCTACCACGCGCTGCCAGAGGCCGAACGCCGGCGGCGCGCCGCCTCGCTCGCCCCCGCCATCCGCGGTCTGGCCTCCACCGACCTCCCGCAGGTCGGCCACTTCACCGACGCCGCGCCCGTGCTGGACTTTCTCGCCCGCGCCGAGCATCCTCGCCTGGCCGCCCTCGGCACCTCCTGCCCCGACCACTTCCTGCGCACCAAGGTCGCCCCGCTGCTCCTCGACCTGCCCGCCATCGCGCCCCTGGACGAGACGATCGTCCGCCTGCGGGAGCTGCACACCGACTACCGGGCCGGCTACCGGGCCTACTACGAGCGGTACGCCACCGCGGAGTCGCCCCCCATGCGCGGCGCCGACCCGGCGATCGTCCTGGTCCCGGGCGTCGGCATGTTCTCCTTCGGCAGGGACAAGCAGACCGCCCGCGTAGCCGGCGAGTTCTACCTCAATGCGATCAACGTGATGCGCGGCGCGGAAGCGGTCTCCGGCTACGCCCCGATCGAGGAGCGCGAGAAGTTCGCCATCGAGTACTGGGCACTGGAAGAGGCGAAGCTGCGGCGGATGTCCGCGCCCAAACCGCTGGACACCCGCGTCGCCCTGGTCACCGGCGCCGGCTCCGGCATCGGCAGGGCCATCGCGCACCGCCTGGCCGCCGAGGGCGCCTGCGTCGTCGTCGCCGACGTCAACACCGCCACCGCCCGGGCCGTCGCCGACGAACTCGGCGGCTCGGACCGGGCCGTGGCCGTCACCGTCGACGTCACCTCCGAGGAGCAGATCGCCGAGGCGTTCCGCACCGCGGTCCTGGCCTTCGGCGGTGTCGACCTGGTGGTCAACAACGCGGGCATCTCCATCTCCAAGCCGCTGCTGGAGACCACCGCCGATGACTGGGACCGGCAGCACGCCATCATGGCCCGCGGCTCCTTCCTCGTCTCCCGGGAGGCCGCCCGCACCATGATCCGGCAGGGCCTGGGCGGCGACCTCGTCTACGTCACCTCGAAGAACGCGGTCTTCGCCGGCCCCGACAACATCGCGTATTCCGCCACCAAGGCCGACCAGGCCCACCAAGTGCGTTTGCTCGCCACCGAGTTGGGCGAACACGGAATCCGCGTCAACGGCGTCAACCCGGACGGCGTGGTCCGCGGCTCGGGCATCTTCGCCAGCGGCTGGGGCGCCCAGCGCGCCGCGACCTACGGCATCGCGGAGGAGCACCTCGGCGCGTTCTACGCCCAGCGCACCCTCCTCAAGCGCGAGGTGCTGCCCGAGCACGTCGCCGCCGCCGTATTCGCCCTCACCGGCGGCGACCTCACCCACACCACCGGCCTCCACATCCCCGTCGACGCCGGCGTCGCCGCGGCCTTCCTGCGCTGAGGCGGCCGTGACGCCCCGCACCCCACACACCCCGGCCGCCTTCGCCGCGGCAGACCTCGGCGCCACCAGCGGACGGGTGCTCGTCGGCCGGGTCGGCCGTGACCGCCTCGATCTCACCGAGACCCACCGCTTCGACAACACTCCCGTCCAACTCCCGGACGGGCTGCACTGGAACGCCCTCGGCCTGTACCAAGGCGTCCTGGACGGCTTCCGCGAGGCCGCCGCGCGCTGGGACCTCGCCTCCGTCGGCATCGACAGCTGGGCCGTCGACTACGGGCTCCTCGACGCCGACGGTGCGCTCCTCGGCAACCCGTTCCACTACCGCGACCCGCGCGGCGCCGCCGCCGTCCAGGCGGTCTGGTGCCGCCTCCCGGCCCGTGAGCTGTACCGGATCACCGGCCTTCAGCACCTGCCGTTCAACACGATCTTCCAGCTCGCCGCCGAGAAGCACCTCGACCGCGCCCGCACCCTGCTCCTGCTGCCCGACCTGATCACCCACTGGCTCACCGGCACCGTCGGCGCAGAGGTCACCAACGCCTCCACCACGGGCCTGTACGACGCCCGCACCGGCGCCTGGTCCGCCCCGGTCCTCACCGCGCTCAACCTGGACCCGGCCCTCCTGCCCGCACTGCGCCGCCCCGGCGACCACGCCGGCACCGTCCTCTCGCACGTCGCCGCCGCCACGGGCCTGCGCCCCGACACCCCGGTAGTCGCGGTCGCCTCCCACGACACCGCCTCCGCGGTCGCCGCCGTCCCCGCCGCCACCGAGGACTTCGCCTACATCTCCTGCGGCACCTGGTCGCTCGTCGGCCTCGAACTCGACGCGCCCGTCCTCACCGACGCCTCCCGCGCCGCCAACTTCACCAACGAACTCGGTATCGACGGCACCGTCCGCTACTTGCGCAACGTCATGGGCCTGTGGCTGCTCAGCGAGAGCCAGCGCACCTGGCGCGCCCGTGGCGAGGGGCACCACCTGCCCGAGCTGCTCGAACGCGCCGCCGCCGCACGCCCGTTGGCGGCGATCGTCGACCCCGGCGCCCCCGAGTTCCTCGCCCCCGGTGACCTGCCGGCCCGCCTCGCCGAGCACTGCGCCCGCACCGGCCAGCAGCCACCCGGGGACCAGGGCGCCGTCGTCCGCTGCATCCTGGAGAGCCTGGCGCTGGCGCACCGTCACGCGCTGTTCACCGCAGCTCGGTTGACCGGGCGCACGATCCGCGCCGTCCATCTCGTCGGCGGCGGCAGCCGCAACGCCCTGCTGTGCCGGCTCACCGCCGACGCCACCGGCCTGCCCGTCATCGCGGGCCCCGCCGAGGCCACCGCCATCGGCAACATTCTCGTCCAGGCCCGCACCCACGGCCTGGTCGAGGACCTCGGCGCCATGCGTCGCCTGATCGCCCGTACCCAGCGACTGCGGCGCTACGAGCCGTCCGGAGACATCCGCGCGTGGGACGCCGCCGCAGCCCGTGTGGGGCTCGCCTGACCTGACCTGACCTGACCTGACCTGACCTGAGCTGCACGGCATGGACACGGTGTCACCCCCCCGGCCGAAGGGACAGTGACGCTCAGTCAAATAATGTTCAAGCACGCATGGTTGCGGATCGCAATTCTGGAAATACTCCATTTACCGAAGGGCAACGTGCTGGCCGTCAGGTGGCCGGGTGCGCATATCCCCGATGCGATCGCGCGACCAGCGGCCGCCCTTCGTGTCATCCCCGATCTCGCTGTCATTGCCGTGAGCTGCCCGCGCGCCGCCATCAGGACTCCGAACAGCGAGGCCCCGCGTCGACCGAAAGTCGCCGCAAAACAATTGCGAGCGGCCCGAACAGGTCCATAGGAAAGGCCTGCTCGGCTTTCGAAGCCATTTCTCAGAGTCCGGAGGGTTTCCATGCGCACGCGTCGCCGCAGATCCCTGCGTCTCCTGGTGTGCCTGGCACTGTCACTGTATGCAGTGCCGCTGTCCGTCCTCGCCGCGCCTCGGGCCGACGCAGCCGGCGGGCCGACCGTGTGGATCCTGGACGCCACCGACAGGCCCTTCACCTCGACCACCCCGCCGGGCCGGGCGCCGACAGAGATCGAGCTGTACGCGGCCCGCAACGCCTATGAGGGGGCGCAGATCCTGGTGCGGTCCGGTTCGGCGCAGACCGGGGTGTCCGTCACCCCCGGGGCACTGACCGGACCCGGTGGCGCGGTCATTTCCGTCGCCAACATCACCACGCGCTACGAGTACAACCACCCGAACATCCAGAAGGTCGGCAACGTCCAGAACCCGCCCGACGGTGGAACCGCCTACTACGACGCGCTGATGGACAACACTCCGCAGCCGGTGGCGGCGAACACCACGTACGCCGCGTACTACCAGGTCTACGTCCCGGCCGGTCAGGCGCCGGGCGTCTACATCGGCAACGCCACGGTGAACAGCAGCCTGGGCGCCGTCACGGTGCCGGTTTCGGTGACCGTGTACAGCGCCACGATCCCGCCGACGTCGCAGTCCACGTTCAAGATGAACAACTGGTTCTCCTCGGCGGGCTGGGACTACGCGGGCACCGAGGCGTCGATCCCGAACGAGTACGGCGTGCAGATGTACGACGCCAACTGGTGGAAGGTCGAGACCAACATCGCGGCGAACATGGCGCGGCACCGGAACAACGTGATCTACGCCGACGCGGTGGCCCTGCTGATTCCGGACACCACCGTCGACGCCGCGGGCCGCTTCACCTTCGGCTGGTCCACCTTCGACCGGTTCGTCAACCTCTTCGTCAGCGCCGGGGCCATGCAGTACCTCTACACCCCGACCCTGCTGGAGCCGCCCGCCTCCGATCCGCAGCTCGACACCCTGGTGCCGGCCAACGGCGTCAGCGGCGCGGTCAAGCACGTGCTCTGCCGGCCCGACTCCGCTGCGGCCAACGGCTGCCCGGACACCAACAACTGGTTGAACCAGTTGTTCCCGGCACTGAAGGCGCACCTGGATGCCAAGGGCTGGACGGACAACTTCTACATGAGCGCCCTGGACGAGCCCACTACCGCGCAACAGGCGACGGCTGCCAACTGGCTCTACACGCAGTACGAGAAGTACTTCCCGAACCCGCGGACCAACGAGGCGCAGCTGACCAACTTCACCGGGAACGCTGCACACCTGTCGACGCAGACCCCCCTCACGTCGAACTACGACGCGAACGTCGCGCTCTACCAGAACTACCGGATCAGCGGGAAGGACCTGTGGCTGTACAGCTGCATCCTCCCGCAGGGCTCGTACATGAACCGCTTCACCAGCAACCACCTCAGCGCGACCAGGCTCCTCCCCTGGCTGACCTGGAAGATCGGCGGCGACGGCTACCTGCACTGGGGCTGGAACTACTGGCACGACGACTTCAGCCCGCCGTACCCGGCCGCCGACACCTTCAACACCTGGCAGACCGGCGACCACTGGCTGGTCTATCCGAACAAGGCCGCCTACGGCATCTACGACAGCCTCCGCAGCGAAGCCCAGACCGCGGGCCTGCAGGACTTCGAACTGCTCCAGCAGCTGGCCGCGGTCAAGCCGCAGGCGGCACGCACCCTGGCCGAGACGCTGATCACCAACCCGACGGCGTACGACCTCTCCGGGTGGAACGTCGAGGGCCGGCACAAGCAGCTCCTCGACGAACTGGCCTCCGCGACCGGTGACCTGGCGCTGCCGTTCACGGACGACTTCAGCGGCGGCGACCACTTCTGGACCCACACCCGGGGGGCCTGGTCGACCAGCGGCGCCCGGTACGCGCAGTCCGACGCGGCGGCGAGGTGGGGGGACGTCTCCTACCTGCGCGGCCGGGGCTACACCGACGTCTCGGTCGGCGTGGACCTGCAGATCACCGGAGTGAGCTCGTTCGGCGGAAGCACCAACTGGGCAGGTCTGATGGTCCGTTCGGCCAACGGCACGGACATGGACTCCGGCTACCTGATCGCCCAGCGGAACAACGGTCAGGTTTTCGTCTACCGCAGCGGCACAACGATCGGCTCGGCGTCCGTGCCCGGCTACGTGCCGGGGCAGCGCACCCGCCTGCGCGTAGTGGCGCGCGGGAACGCGCTGACGGTGTACTCCGGAACCGGGCATGCGCCGGTGCTGACCGTCACCGACGCGGCATTCACCGCGGGCGACGTGGGTCTGGTCACCGGCGGCGCCAGCGCGAACTTCTGGAACGCCCGGGTCATGCCGACCTCTCTCGCCCCGGCCGAGAGTGCCGCCGTCACCGCCTCCAGCTCGTACGAGGCCGACGGCTGGGGCATCCGCTCGGCGGTCGACGGACAGCGGCCGTCGGCGCCGAACGCTGCGGGGTGGAGCAGCTCCGGCAGTGTAGAGACCAACCACACCGAGTGGGTGCGGCTGGACCTGGGCTCGACCCGGCCGCTGAGCCGAGTGGACCTCTACCCGCGCGGCGACGGGGCCAACGCCGGTCAGGGCTTCCCTGTCGACTTCACCGTCCAGACCTCCACCGACGGCACGAATTGGACCACGGTCAGCACCCAGACTGGGTACGCGAGGCCCGGCGCCACGGCGCAGACCTTCCCGTTCGCGACGGTCACCGCGCGCTACGTGAAGGTGACGGGAACCAATCTGAGCAGAGATCAGTTCGGTGCCTTCCGCATGCAGTTCGCGGAGATCGAGGCTGTCGGCGGGGATCTGGCACTGGGCCGCACGGCGACCACCTCCAGCTCGGTCGAGTACCCCACCGAGGGCTGGCTGACCGCCAACCTCACCAACGGTACCCATCACACCGACCTGTGGAACTCCTCGGGCTGGAGCAGCGCCGGGGCCGGCTCCCCGAACACCACGCAGTGGGCGCGGGTGGACCTCGGAGGCCCGTCACGGATCAGCCGGGTCACGTTGTACCCCCGCGACGACATCCCGAACACCGGGCGCGGCTTCCCGTCGGCCTTCACCGTCCAGCTCTCGGCCGACGGCACGAACTGGACCACCGTGGTGTCGAAGAGCTCGTACCCGCGTCCCGGGGCCGGCGGCCTCTCCTTCGCCTTCGCCGCCGCCACCGCCCGGTACGTGAAGGTCACCGGCACCACGCTCACCGCCGACCAGTTCGGCGTGTACTACATGCAGCTGGCGGGGATCGGGGTCTCGTGACGAAGCACCGGGTCCGCTTCCCAATCGCGTCGCGGTATCGGAGTGTGTGGTGGTGCGGGCACTTCGACAGCGGGACTGCGGGTGCTCGCAGTCCTTCTAGAAGGTGCCCATGCTGTGGGCGAGCGACTTCGTTGCCATACGGTGCGGGACTCCTCGGCGCCAATGCGGACCCGATGCTTTTGGTGACGGTTCGTCAGGCTGCCGGATGCCTTCCACGGTCTGGAAAGAACCGCGGACGCGGTCCTCGGGCCCTGCGCGTCAGGTTGTACGGAGCGTAGCCGTCAGAGGTTGGTTCTGCCGAAGGCTGCCGCGCGTGCAGGCTTCTCCTCCTCGGTGGTCGTGGTGAGGGAGCCGCCCACAAAGACGGAGCTGCCGAAGGGCAACGGCTTCAGCTGTGCGTGGGCGGCGTAGAGGGCGGCGGTGTATCCGGCGGGGTCGGAGCCTATGACGATGACGTCGCGGACGTCGTCGGTCGGGTCGTCTCGGTCACGGCAGGTCCCTCAGGCCTTCGACGTGGCGTCGATTTCGGCGATGAGGCCCTCGATGAGGCCCTTGATCTCGTCGCGGATGGGGCGGACGGCTTCGACGCCCTGGCCTGCCGGGTCCTCGAGCTGCCAGTCGAGGTAGGTCTTGCCGGGGAAGTAGGGGCAGGCGTCCCCGCAGCCCATCGTGATGATGTAGTCGGACGCCTGGGCGGCCTCGGGGGTGAGGATCTTCGGCTTCTGGTCGGAGATGTCGATGCCCAGCTCGGCCATGGCGGCGACGGCGGAGGGGTTGATCTGCTCGCCGGGCATGGATCCGGCGGAGCGGACCTCGACGCGGTCACCCGCGAGGTGGCGCAGGAACCCGGCCGCCATCTGGGAGCGGCCCGCGTTGTGGATGCAGACGAACAGGACGGAGGCGGCGGGAGCGGAGGACATCTGTTCTTCCTTGGGGTGTGGGGCTTGAGGGGTGAGCTGGGTGAACGGGTCGCAGATGCGGGCGTCGATGGTGCCGCGGATGCCGCGGACGGGCCGGTCGAGGTAGCGGCGGCCCGGCACCACGGGGCGGGCGTCGCCGCAGCTCATCGCGATCACGCTGTCGACGGCCTGGACGACCTCTTCGGTCAGCGGCTTGGGGTAGGCGTGGGCCAGGCCCACTCCGGCCTTGCGGCGCCATCTCGCCTGCGGGGTGGGTGCGCGCGGAGGAGACGGTAACCCGACTGCCCGCGCGGTGGGCGGGGCGGGCGGCGGCCATCTGGAGGGGTGAGGAAGGCGAGGGCATGGCGATCCCGTTCAAAGGAGCCAATCGGATCAGCTCGGGCTGGTATCAGCCCCAACTGATGTGACAGTATCAGTCCATGATGACGTCAGTCGACACTGATCTGATCCGGGTTCTGGCCGACCCGCTCAGGCTCAAGATCGTGGCCCTCCTCGCCAAGGAGACGCTCTGCACCACCCACCTCGTGGAGGAGACGGGCGCCAAGCAGACGAACCTCTCCAACCACATGAAGGTGCTGCGCGAGGCCGGGGTCGTGGAGACGGAACCGTGCGGGAGGTACATCTACTACCGCCTGCGCCCGGAAGTCATCGAAGCCCTCGCCGGTCAGTTCGCCGACCTCGCCCGGACCGCGCGAGCCACCGCCGAAGCGAACCTCAAGCGGTCCTGCCCATAGCCTTCCGCGCTCTGCCTCACCTGCCCGAGGAGAACCAGCCTTGACCGCCACCCAGCCCGTCGGCCCCCCGATACCTGCCGACGAGCCCCAGCCCGCACCCGGCGCGACCCCGCCCCGCACCCCGCTCATCGCCCGCGCCGCCGCCGAGCTGGTCGGTACCGCGGCCCTCGTGGCGGTCGTCGTCGGCTCGGGCATCCAGGCCACGAAGCTCACCCAGGACGTGGCCCTGCAGCTGCTGGCCAACTCCACCGCCACGGTCTTCGGGCTCGGCGTCCTCATCGCCCTCCTCGGCCCGGTCTCCGGTGCCCACTTCAACCCGGCGGTCACGCTGGCCGAATGGTGGACTGCCCGCCGCGGCGGCGCCGGCGTCACCGCCCGCGAGGTCGCTGTCTACGTGCCCTCGCAGATCGCGGGTGCGATCGCGGGCGCGGTCCTGGCCGACGCGATGTTCGGCGAGCCGCTGGTCAGGTGGTCCACGCACGACCGCTCCGCCGGGAACCTGCTGCTGGGCGAGGTCGTGGCGACCGCCGGTCTGATCCTGCTGATTTTCGGTCTGGCCCGCACGGACCGCCTCCGGTTTGCGCCCGTCGCCGTCGCCTCGTACATCGGCGCCGCGTACTGGTTCACCTCCTCCACCTCCTTCGCCAACCCGGCCGTCACCATCGGCCGCGCCTTCACGGACACGTTCGCGGGCATCGCCCCAGCCTCGGTCCCGGGTTTCATCGCCATGCAGCTCGTCGGCGCCGTGGTGGGCCTGGTGCTCGTAGCCGTCATCTTCATGCGCGGCAAGACGGACAACGGAACGCCCGCGGCATGACGCAGCGCACCGACGTGGTGGTGATCGGCGGCGGCCAGTCCGGGCTCGCCGCCGGATATCACCTGCGCCGCCTGGGCATCGAGCACGTCATCCTCGACGCCCAGACGGCGCCCGGCGGAGCCTGGCAGCACACCTGGGACTCCCTGCGCCTGTTCTCCCCGGCCCAGTACTCCTCCCTGCCCGGGCGGCTCATGCCCTCCCGGCCGGGCGAGCTCTACCCGAACGCCGCCCACGTGGTCGACTACCTCGCGGACTACGAGAAGCGCTACGACCTCCCTGTCCAGCGCGGCCAGCGGGTCGACAGCGTGGACCGTGACGGCCCCGTCCTGCGGGTCGGGACGGACTCCGGACCCTGGACTGCGCGGGCGGTCATCAGCGCCACCGGCACCTGGACCCGCCCGTTCCTGCCTGCCGTTCCTGGCAGGCGGGACTATCGGGGTCGCCAGCTCCACACCGTGCAGTACCGCAGGCCGTCCGAGTTCGCCGGGCAGCGGGTGGTCGTCGTGGGCGGCGGCAACTCCGGCGCCCAGATCGCCGCCGACCTCGCCCACGCACGGATCGACTTGATCTGGGTGACCCAGCGACCGCCCCGCTACCTCGCCGACGACATCGACGGCCGTGCCCTCTTCGACGCCGCGACCGCCCGCCGCCGCGCCCTCGACGAAGGCCGCACCGACGCCGGCGGCGTCGCCTCCCTCGGCGACATCGTCGCCGTCCCGCCCGTCCGCGCCGCCCGCGACGCCGGACTCCTCGCCTCCAGGCCGATGTTCGCCCGGCTCAACACGACCGGGGTCGAGTGGGCCGACGGTACCCGGGCGGAGGCGGACACGGTCATCTGGTGCACCGGATTCCGTCCCGCCTTGGCGCACTTCGCCGCCCTGCGCCTGCGTGGTACCCGCGGACACATCGCCACCGTCGGCACTCGCGCGGTGGACGAACCGCGCCTGCACCTGCTCGGCTACGGCGACTGGACCGGCCCGGCCTCCGCCACCCTCATCGGCGTCGGCCGCCCGGCGCGGGAGGCCGCCCGGGACATCGCTGACTTCATACGCCATTGATGCTGCTAAACATCAGGACAGGGTGGATGGATAACGCGCCTAAGGGCCGGTGTGACGGCCCCTCAAGCACCCTTCCTGTGGCTTCCTGACCAAGATGGTGACCCCGAGGTGCTCACGCTCCTCGTGGACACCCCCAAGGGCACCCACATCCGCCGCACCCCGCCCGCGCTGCCCCTGCCGGCGCCATCGACAACGGGCCGGGAGCCGCAGAGGCTCCAAGGGCTCGGGTCGGCGGGAGCTGGGCGACCGGCTGCTCCTGGCCGTCACCGCGGCGCGGTCGGCCAGCCGCTCGGGATGCCCGCCAACGCCCTCGTACGCCGCGACTGGGGTTTCCTCTTCGACCAGCTGCGTTCCACCACCGCGGTACTCGACCACCTCTTCCGGGCAGCCGGCGAGCCGGTGCGCCACTACGAACTGGCCGCTGCGGATGCCGACGCGGCTCCGCGGGGAATCGACACCGAACTCGTGGGCGCCGGCGGCACGCTGTGCTCCGCCCCGCAGCTGCAGCAGGCCCCGGCCGCAGTGACGGCACCAACGTCCACCGAGTCCTGCGCATGCTCCACGAAGACAGCACACGCCGGCTCATCGTCCACCCCGCCTTTGGACCGCGACTCCACAGCGGTATGCCGTCACCCCAGACGTGCCCGGGCAGCTCGGCGGGCAGCATACGGCGCTCGGAGGTCTGGACGAAGGCTGCGTGCACGGCCGGTGCCTTTCCCCGAAGCTGGGATCGCCTCGTAGCGAATGGGGCTGTGACCAGCAAGGATGTCCGTCATGCCGGCTGACGCGAACCTCGCCCCTCTCCGCTCGACACACGCGACGCCGGTCGTGTTCGGGGCGGGCGCCGCGATCGGTGTTCTGGGCGGGATGATCGGGCTGGGCGGCGCCGAGTTCCGTCTGCCGCTGTTGATCGGTCTATTCGGGTTCGCCGCGCTCTCGGCGGTCATCCTGAACAAGGCGATGAGCCTGGTCGTGGTCCTGGTCGCGCTGCCCGCCCGCCTCGGCGCGGTCCCGGCGGCCGAGATCGCGGCACGCTGGCCTGTGGCGGTCAACCTCCTCGCCGGCAGCCTGCTGGGCGCATGGGCGGGAGCGAGCTGGGCAGTTCGCATGCGCAGCAGCACCCTCTACAAGGTGCTGGCCGCCCTGATGGTGCTCATGGCCGCCGCCCTCGTGGTCACCCACACCACTGCCTTCGGCACCCTCGATCTGCCGCTGTGGGCGCAGGTACCCGCTGGTGTGGTGGCCGGGTTCGGGATCGGTGGGGTGGCTGCGATCATGGGTGTAGCAGGCGGTGAGCTGCTGATCCCGACGATCGTGCTGCTGTTCGGAGAGGACATCAAGACCGCCGGAAGCCTCTCCCTGCTGGTCTCCCTGCCCACCATGCTCGTGGCGTTCGCCCGCTACAGCCGCGACGGCAGCTTCGCCGTCCTCGGCGCCAACCTCCGCTTCACGGCGATCATGGCCGTCGGCTCCATCGCCGGCGCGGTCGTGGGCGGGCTGCTCCTGGGCGTCTTCCCGGATCTGATCCTTGTCCCTCTGCTCGCCGTGATCCTCCTCGTGTCCGCGGTCAAGCTCGCCCGTCACGAATGACTGCGCCGAGACGCCTCCGCATGTCGTCGGGGCCCCGCGGACAGAGCCGCCGGACCCTGTTCAGTCGATCAGAGGGCTCCGGCGTTCCAGGAGGACCACGTCCCTCCAGGCCCCGTGGTGGCGGCCGATGCGCTCACGCGTGCCGATGACGCGGAACCCGGCACGTGCGTGGACGGCGAGGCTGGCGGTGTTCTCGGGGAAGACGCCGGACTGGATGGTCCAGATGCCCGCGGTCTCGGTAGAGGCGATGAGCGCGTCCAGCAGACCGCGGGCGACGCCGCGGCCGCGTGCCTCGGGGTGGACGTAGATGGAGTGCTCGACCACGCCCGCGTACGCGCACCGGTCCGAGACGGCGCTCGCCGCGACCCAGCCCAACACTCGGCCGTCGTCGTCGAGGGCGACGAAGCGGTGGCCCGGCAGCTTGGTCTTGTCGAACGCGGCCCATTCGGGGGCCTTCGTCTCGAAGGTCGCATTGCCCTCGTCGATCCCCGACTGGTAGATGCCCAGCACCTGTTCGGCGTGCTCGGGCAGCAGCGCCTCGATCCGCACGCCGGTCACACCGTCTTCGCGGGGCCGGCCAGCAGCGCGCCCATGGCGGCGAGCACGGACGGCTCGACCCGGTAGTAGACCCACGTCCCGCGGCGCTCGGAGGACAGCAGGCCGGCCTCTTTGAGCTTCTTCAGGTGGTGGGAGACGGTGGGCTGGGAGACTCCGACGTCGGAGATGTCGCACACGCACGCCTCCCCGCCCTCGTGGGAGGCGACGGCGGAGAACAGGCGCAGGCGCACGGGGTCGCCGAGGGCCTTGAACATCTTCGCCGCGACCTCGGCCTCCTCGGCCGACATCGGGCGCTCGTTCAGCGGCGGGCAGCAGGCCGCGACGACGTCGGGCTCCAGCAGCGGCAGAACCTTCACATTCGACATACGTCTATGTTGACACACATCGAACTAAGAGGCAGGGGTCAGCTGCGGGCCAGGTGGGCGGCCAGTCGGCGTGCCGCCCGGGCGGCATCCCTCCCGACTCCGCGCAGGGTGTTCGAGGACAGGCTGCGCTGCCACTCCAGCCCGACGAACGCCAGGCCCGGATGGGCGGGGGAGGCCCCGCCGCGGTGGCGGGGGTGTCCGGCCGGGTCGAGGATGCCGTCGAGTCCGGCGAGGTAGGGCAGGTGGGGGCGGTAACCGGTGGCGAGGATCAGCGCGTCCAGCCGCTCCGTGGTGCCGTCGGCCCATGTGACCCGGTCGCCGGTGAGCCGGGTGAACATCGGGCGCCGGTCGGGGGCGCCGGCGGTGAGGGCGGCGCGGTAGCGGCCGTCGTCCAGGACCGGCGGGGCGGGCGGATTCTTCAGGAGATGTCCGAGCGGGGCGGTGTCCAGGCCGGTGCGGGTGAGCCAGAAGTGCAGGTCCTTGCCCAGTAGGTGCTGCCGGGCGAACTTCACCGGCGTCCGCGTGGCCAGGCTCGTGCGGCTTTCGCGGGCGAGCTCGGCGGCGATCTGAACCGCGGAGTTCCCCGCCCCGACGACCACCACGCGCTGCCCGGCGAACGGGGTCGGGCTGCGGTAGTCGGCCGCGTGCAGGACCTGGCCGGCAAAGGTCTCCAGGCCCGGCAGGTCGGGGCGGTGCGGGCGGCCGAAGCTGCCCGAGGCGGCGACCACCGCCCGCGCCGACAGCCGCCCGCCGCCCTCCAGCTCGACCGTGAACCCGCTGCCGTCGGCCCGGACCGCGATGACGCGCTGTCCGGTGCGGATGTCGGCCTGGAGGCGGTCGGCGCAGGCGGTCAGATAGGCGACGACCTCGTCCCGGTGCGGGTGGCGGTCCAGGTCCCCGCCGAACGGTATGCCGGGCAGCGCGCTGAACCGGGCCGGGGAGAACAGGGTCAGGCTGTCGTAGTAGCGGGGCCACGACCCCGCCGCCCTGTCCGAGGCCTCCAGCACCACCGGCTTCAGCCCCGCCCTGACCAGCGCATGCGCAGTGGCCAGCCCCGACTGCCCGCCTCCGACGACGACCGCTTCCACGTGTTCCACGACAACCCCATTGATTAGATGAATGTCTATGTTGACGTCTATCGATACAGGTGTCATCCTGATCGCGCAAGCCATAGACAAACTTCGAAACACCAGGGAGTCGTCATGAACGAGCCGGTCACGCCCACCAGCCCGAACCGCGCCGAGGCGGCAGGTTCCTGTTGCGGCCCCACCCCCGCTCAGCCCGCCGTCGAGGTGGCGTCCGTCCAGTCCTCACCCTGCTGTGGCACCAGTGAGGGCGCGGAGGCCGCCGGAGCCTGCTGCGACCCGCAGGCCAAGCGCGAAGCCGTCGCCACCGGCGTCGGCTGCTGCTGACCGCCTGAAGCCCCCGCCCCCCGCCCCCCCCCGCCCGCCCGCCTGCACGAAGACCCGGAGACATGCCATGAGCGAGATCACCACCGAGCTGCCCGTCGTCGTCATCGGGGCCGGCCCTGCCGGACTCGCGGCCGCCGCCCACCTCCTCGACCGCGGCCTGGAACCCCTCGTCCTGGAAGCCGGCCCGCTCGCCGGGGCCGCCGTGCGCGAGTGGGCCCACGTACGGCTGTTCTCCCGCTGGGGCGAGCTCGTCGACCCGGCCGCCGAGAAGCTCCTGGCCCCGACCGGCTGGACCAAGCCGGCCGAAGGCACCTACCCCTCCGGGGGTGACTGGGCCGAGCGCTACCTCCAGCCGCTGGCCGACGTACTCGGCGAGCAGGTCCGCTACGGAGCACGCGTCACCGGCGTCTCCCGCACCGGCCGCGACCGCATCGTCGACGCCGACCGCGACTCCCAGCCCTTCGTCGTCCACTACGAGAACGCCGATGGCCACGAGCACCGCCTCTTCGCCCGCGCCGTCATCGACGCCTCCGGCACCTGGTCCACCCCCAGCCCCGCCGGCGGCAGCGGACTCGCCGCCCTCGGCGAGAAGGCAGCCGCCGACCACATCACCTACCGGGTCCCGGACCTGAAGGACCCCGCCGTCCGTGCCCGCTACGCGGGCAAGCGCACCGCCGTCATCGGCTCCGGCGCCTCCGCCTTCACCGCCCTCGCCCACCTCGCCGATCTCGCCAAGTCCGCCGACGGCCAGGGGACTCACGCCACGTGGATCCTGCGCCGCGGGATCTCCGGATCGACCTTCGGCGGCGGTGAGGCCGACCAGCTGCCCGCCCGCGGCGCCCTCGGCCTGGCGGCCAAGGCCGCAGTCGACGGCGGCCACGCCGACGCGGTCACCGGCTTCCGCACCGACACCGTCGAGCGCACCGAAGACGGCCACGTGATCCTGATCGGTGAGGACGGCCGCCGCCTCGACCCGGTGGACGAGGTCGTCGTCCTCACCGGCTTCCGCCCCGACCTGTCCTTCCTGGGCGAGCTGCGCCTCGGCCTGGACGAGCGCCTCCAGGCACCGGTCGAGCTGGCGCCGCTGATCGACCCGAACCAGCACTCCTGCGGCACGGTCTACCCGCACGGCGTGGGCGAACTCTCCCACCCGGAGAAGGACGTCTACCTCGTCGGCATGAAGTCCTACGGCCGCGCCCCCACCTTCCTCGCCATGACCGGCTACGAGCAGGTCCGCTCCATCGCCGCCCACCTCGCAGGCGACCACGAAGCGGCCGAGCGCGTCGAACTCACCCTCCCCGAGACGGGCGTGTGCGGCGGTGCAGGCCTCTTCGACGAGCCCGCGGCCGCGGAAGAGACCGGTGGCGGGTGCTGCGCGGCCCCGGCCACCCTCACCATCGGCGCCGCTCCCGCTCCCGCTCCCGCTGCCTCCGGCGGCTGCTGAGGTGAGCGACCTTCAAAGCGGCGTGGCCGCGGCCGGGACGGGGGTCCGGTCGCGGCCACGCGCCGTCCTGCCCGCCCTCTGCCTCACCCAGATCACCAGCTGGGGCATCGTCTACTACGCCTTCATCGTCCTCAACCCGGCCATCACCGCCGACACCGGCTGGAGCGCGGGGGCGACCACCGCGGCGTTCTCCGCAGCCCTCGTCGTGTCCGCCGTCGCCGGGATCTACGTCGGCCGCGTCCTGGACCACCGCGGGCCCCGCACCGTCATGACCGCCGGCTCCGTCCTGGGTTCGCTGAGTCTGCTGGTGATGGCCGCCGCCCCCAACCTGGCCGTCTTCTTCGCCGGGTGGCTGCTCGCCGGAGCGGCCATGGCCGCCATCCTCTACCAGCCCGCCTTCGCCGCGCTCACGCGCTGGTGGGCCCCCGACCACATCCGCGCACTCACGATCGTCACCCTCGCCGGCGGACTCGCCTCGACCGTCTTCGCCCCCCTGACCGCGATCCTCGCCGACCACATGTCGTGGCGCGCCACCTACGTAGTCCTCGCCGGCATCCTCGCGGCCCTGACCGTCCCGGCCCACGCGATCGCACTGAAAGCCCCGTGGCCGCCGGCCCCGCCGAGCCCGCCGCACGTCACCAGCGGCCACGAGCGGGTCGTGCGCAGCCGGGCGTTCTGGATGCTGGCCGTCACCTTCACCCTCTCCGCGTTCGCCATGTACGCCGTCGTCATCGGCCTCGTTCCCCTCCTCCTCGAACGCGGCTACACCACCACCCAGGCCGCATGGGCCCTCGGCCTCGGCGGTGCCGGCCAGACCCTCGGCCGCACCCTCTACGCGGCCCTCGCCCGCCACCTCGGCGTCACCGCCCGCACCGTCATCCTGATCGCACTCGGAGCCCTCACCACCGCAGCCCTCGCCACCGTGGCCGGCCCCTACGCGCTCCTCGTAGCCGTATCCGTCCTCGCCGGCGTGATCCGCGGCAACCTCACCCTCCTCCAGGCCACCGCCGTCACCGACCGCTGGGGCACCACCCACTACGGCCGACTCTCCGGACTCCTCGGCGCACCCGCACACGCCGCAGCCGCCCTCGCCCCCTTCGCCGGCGCCCTCCTGGCCGGACCCCTCGGCGGCTACCCCGCACTGTTCGCACTGCTCGCCGCACTGTCGATCACCGCCGCCGTCACAGCATTCGGGACTCGTCCGGGCAACGGCCCGAGCGGATGACCTCCAGTGCTCCTCGGCCTCGGCCGCGGGGACAGTGGGTCGTCGTCGAGCACGCGCCCGGCCCCGTTCGGTGGGCGGCCCGCAGGGATCGGGCCACGGCCGACGGGCGCCCTTACTGACACGCGTCCTCCTGCCCAGACTGCTGATCGGAGACGGGGAGGTACTGGGTGGCGGTACGCAAGAGGCGCCGGTCGGCATCACGGAAGCGCGGGAAGGCTCGGCTCAAGGCGGGCGCATGGGCCGGCGTAGTCGTCCTGGCGCTGCTCCTGACGTTCTGGTCGGCCATCTGGCCGTACCTGGTCGGATTGTTGCTGCTCGGGGCTGTCGGCGGTGGCACTTGGTGGCTGTGGAGGACGGACCGTCTCATCCGGGGCAGTGACCGGCAGTGGCGTCACGAGGACGCGGTCGACGTCGGCCATCGAACGCTCGCCGAAGTGGACCGGATGGACGGCACGCAGTTCGAGGACTTCGTGGCCGACCTGTGCCGGCGGGACGGATGTACGGAAGTCCGCCGCGTCGGCCGCACGGGTGACGACGGCGCCGACGTACGCGGACGTCTGCCCGACGGCCGCACCATGGTGATCCAGTGCAAGCGGTACAACCCGAAGCGGAAGATCTCCAATGGGGAGGTCCGCAACCTCCTTGGCTCGCAGGTGCACTTCAAAGCCGACGTCGCCGTTTTCGTCACCACCACGTACTTCAGCGGCCCCGCCGAACGCTGCGCCGTGCAGAACGATGTCGTCGCCGTTCACCGTGACCACCTCGGCCTGTGGAACAACGGAGCGGCGCTCCCGTCCCTCACAGTGGTGAACGGAGCCGGCCAGGGCGACCGCCGACACCGCGCCCTGCGCAAAAGCACGTACGAGTAGCGCTGCTCGCGTTCCGCCTGCCGTGCTCGATCTTGTCGTGCGCGAGGTCGCCGCGCAGCCGCTGGCGCGTAACGGCCGCCCGCTCCGCATGGATGAGAGAGGGCGATCAGTGCCGGCTGTTCAGGAAGCCGATCGCCACCGCACCCCACCAGGCGGCTTGTGAGACAGAGGCCGTCGCGGCACCGCGGATCATCAGCCGACGGCCGACGGGGCCGCCGTCGACGGCGGCCAGCCGGCGGTGCAGGGCGGACGCCTGGACGCCGTTGAGGGAGAGCACCAGGACGAGGCCGAGCTTGACGCACGTCAGAGGTGAGCTGACATCGGGGTGGAGGAAGGCACCGCTGAAGAGCAGCCCGCCGAGGCCGGCCCACACGGGCACGTGCAGTGGGGCCGTGAAGTCGAGCACCTCATGGAGTGTCTTGCGGCCCATGAGCCACAGCGCGCCGTAGTAGTCGATGGCGAGCACCGCGCCGAATCCCAGCACCAGGGAGGCGAGGTGCGCGAAGAGCGCCACGGTGTGGAGGGTGACATCGGCGCGCAGATGCAGGGCGATCCACGTGGTCGCCGCCCAGCCGACGCAGACCGCCAGCGATGCCGCGGCGGTTCCGCACCACGAGGGGAGCTGGAGAAGGTCCGCTTCCCGTCCATGTCTTCGTTCGGTCGCGGTGGCGTCGGCGGCGGCGGACATGGGTGCTCCAGGGATCTTCTGCAGGGTGCGCCCACACATGCAAGGAGTGAGCGAAGGTAAGGCTGGCCTAAGCGTCGATCGCCGTCAAGGTGACCGTCCGCACAGTGGGCACGACCCTGCGGGGCCATGGATCGTGCACCCGCATGGGGTGGTGGATGTCGTTCCGGTTTGAGCCGTGACGGCATCGGTGTGCAGGCCACGACGCCTGCCCCCGCCGTTCTGGTTCTGATCCGGAATGCCGATCGTGCGACATCAACACCGCACAGGCCGTGGTGGACCGCGATGGCGCCGCAGCCCTGACCAGCCGCGCGGTCACGGCGGAGGCGGACTGCGGCAAGGGCGTCCTGCACACGCACTTCGCCGGCCTGGACGAGTTCGTCGCCGAGCTGGTCCTGGACCGGTTCGCGTCCAGCGCCCGCCGGGCCGAGGCGCTGGACGCCAAGGTGGGGCAGGCCACGGTGGCGGCCAATCTTCAGGACATCGTTCTCGCCCTGCTGGAGGCTCTGCCGCCGGCGGTGGTGGGGCTGGCGATGACCCGCCCGGCGGCCGTGCTGCACACCCGGGAGGGTCTTGGGGCCGGCGCGCCCGCCTTCGAGGCGATTCAGCACGCCTTCACCGCTTACCTGCGGGCGGAGCAGCGCGGCGGCCGACTGCCCGCCGACGCTGACGCTGCCACCATCGCGCTCGCCCTCGTCGGCACGATTCACCACCTGCTGATGACGCGCGTTCCCGGAAGCGGAGACGAACCGGAGGCGATCACGGGGCGGCTGCTGGCCGTTCTGCTCGGTGGCGCCGGGCAGTCGCCGGTGGTGTGATCCGCGGGGTCAGTGCGCGTGGCCGTCGTTGTGGGACTGGTGGAACAGCGTGAGCTCACCGCTCGCCGTCGTGTCCACGATCTGCGGGAGGAGGCCGACCGCCTCCAGTGGGCATCGCCCGCTCACGCGTTGGTGAGGTACTGGCCCCGGGCAACGACGCCGTCGTCGGCCCCGCCGCCTCCGAAGGTCTGCCTGCTCCCGGTGTGGAGCCGGCGCGGCCCGAACCGGCGGAGGCGGCGAAGTCGAAAACCGTGCCCGGGACTGACGAACCCGGCGAAGAGTCGTGTCCTACCGGCTCGAGGCGCGGCGAGCCGCCCCCGCTGCGTCCTACTTCTCCTCCGGCTCCCAGGCGCGGAGCAGGTCGAGCAGCCCTGCGTCTCCGTCAACGTGCAAGGAGTCGGCCTGGATCCGGTCGTACAGGTAGAGGACCAGCTCACTGGCCGTGCCGTGGACGGCGGCGCCGGCTGCGTCCGAGTCTTCGCCGGTCGCGGCGGTGGGCGCGGGGATGCGGGTGATGCGTGCGCCGTCGCCGTCGACGGTGAGGCGCCAGGAGCGGCCCTCGGCGGCGTGGAAGTCGAAGGCCGTGGGCTTGTGCGGCCAGGCACTCGGCGTTGCGCAGACGGTGAACAGGAACTCCTCCACACCGTCGAGTGCCAGCTCGACCGGCAGCGGCTGCGGGGAGCCCCCGGCGAGCTCGGCGTCGTACGTGTGCACCGCGGTCTCCTGGACCCGGTGCCGGGCGGTGCCGCCGGCGGTCTGCGGTGACTGCGACGCCGGCCACCACGTCCAGCAACCGCCCTCCGGTCCCGCCGCGCGCAGGGCGCCCAGCAGAAGCTGCGTCGACGCGTCCAGCCAGGCCAGCAGGGCCTCACGCTCCTGCGGCACTTCCAGCGCGGCGCGCGCGGCGACGGCCTCGGCCGGGGGAGCGTCGGCAGACCCCGCGCCGACGATCGCGGCCCAGAAACGGTCTCCCCCACCCAGGTGCTTCACCAGATCGAACAGCGTCCACCCGGGGCAGGACGGCACCTGCGCGTCGAGATCGGGCGCGGCGGCGACCACGGCGCGGAAGGCGGTCGACCGCTCATCGATCAGTCGCAACAGGTCAGGGAACTCAAGATTCTTTTCCACGCCGGATGTCTATCACCGTGCTCCGATGATCGGACAGCGATTTTCACAGTCGCCGCCGGTCGGCCATTGCGGACGTCCTCGCCTCCCACCGCTCGGGGGGACACGCTGCGCACTGCTGCGAGGACATTGGTGGTGGCGGTACGCCAGGCGTCGTGCCTGTGGGTGCTCTGGCCTCGCCGTGCTGCCGGGCACCGCGGGGGCGTGACGTCCACCCGGTGCGCGCGGTCATGCTGCCGCTCGACGTGATGGACGCGGAGGTCACGACGGCGACCCGGCAGTGCCTGCTGCCCGGTGGCTGGTGCAGCGGGGTGGACTTCAAGGTCGTGAGGGTTCCACTGGCCGATCGGTCGGTCGCGCAGGGCAGTCCCCGAACTCCGGCCCGGTTCCGGGGGCCGGATTTGTGGTGGCGCGTCGTCGCGGCTCCAGCAACTCCATCTCGGGTGTGTGCAACGCGCGGGCCAGAGCTGCCACCGTTCGGCACGTCGATGTCTTTCACCCGAAGGAGCCGGTCGTGTGTGTCCATGTCCATTGCTTTCGGACCGCTGGTCCGCCGGTTCAGAAGCCGCCGCTGTCCATGCCGAAGCCGGAGCGCCAGGCGTCGGTGTGGACGGCTTCCACGACCAGGGCGTCATCGGGGGAGAGTCGCGAAGGGCCCGCAACGGGCGCAGGACCGGCGGCGTGCGCGGTAGCCACGACCGACAGGGCGACTCCGGCGAGGGCGAAGATTGCAACTACGCGGGTGGTGTTGTTCATGCCCGGCCAACGATCTTGACCTGTTGCGGTCACGCCTGGTCCACGGACACCGCCCTGCGCGAGCCCTGATCGATTCCGGCACGGCTTCGCCCCGGCACCGTGTCGGCGCGAAGGACCGTCCCGACGTATGGCGTCTTTGCACCCGCTGTCGAGCGGTTCACGGTTGTCAAGCATCTGCCATGGCGAGGACTTGCCGTCATGATGCCTTCACGTCGGCACTCTCGGGTCGATAGACCCTTGGCATGTCCTCCCCCTCTCATGTTTCCGCCTTCCGGCGTCGGCGCCGGCAGCTGATCTCGGCCGCCACCGCGGTGCCGCTGTTGGCGTCGGGGCTTGCGGTCCTGCAAGCGCCCGCACAAGCCGCTCCGAGCAAGCCCACCCATTCCGCCAGGTCATCGGCGACCCACAAGGTCACCCTGGTCACCGGTGACGTCGTCACGGTCACCACGATGGCCGACGGCAAGCAGACCGCCGAAGTCGACCGGCCCGACAGCGCCGTCGGCGGCGTGAAGATCCAGCAGGTGAAGGGAGACCTGTTCGTCATCCCGGACGAGGCGGCGCCGCTGCTGGGCACGGACAAGCTGGACCGGCGGCTGTTCAACGTGACGGACCTGATCGAGATGGGCTACGACGACGCGAAGTCGGCTGCTGTTCCGCTGATCGCGACGTACGCCGAGTCGAAGTCCCGGTCGGCCGGGGAGCCGGCGGCCCCCCGGGGCAGCAAGGTGACCCGCCCGCTCAAGGGCATCGGCGGTGCCGCGCTCAGCACCGAGAAGAGGCAGGCCCGCACCTTCTGGACCACCGTCGCGCCGCAGGGCAGTGGGTCGTTGGGCGAGGGCGTGGCGAAGCTGTGGCTCGACGGTCGGGTGAAGGCCAGTCTGAAGGAGAGCGTGCCGCTGATCGGGGCGCCCGAGGCCTGGGCGGCCGGGTACGACGGCAAGGGCGCCAAGGTCGCGGTGCTCGACACCGGCATCGACGTCAACCACCCCGACTTCGCCGGCCTGATCGACGGCACGGCCAGCTTCGTGCCGGGTGAGGCCGTCACCGACGTCAACGGGCACGGCACCCATGTCGCCGGCACGATCGTCGGTTCGGGCGCCGCCTCCGGCGGCGGCAACAAGGGCGTCGCGCCCGGCGCCGACCTGTTCGTCGGCAAGGTCCTCGGTGGTGCGGAGGGCTCCGGCCAGGACTCCTGGGTCATGGCCGGCATGCAGTGGGCCGCGGAGTCCGGTGCGGACGTCGTCAACATGAGCCTCGGCGACTCCTACCCTACGGACGGCAGCGACCCCATGTCGCAGACGGTGGACGCACTGTCCGCGCAGTACGGCACGCTGTTCGTCATAGCCGCCGGCAACTCCGGCCCGGAGAGCATCTCCGCACCGGGCGCGGCCGCCTCGGCGCTGACCGTGGCCGCCACGGACAAGCAGGACCGGCTCGCGTCCTTCTCCAGCACCGGCCCGCTGGCCCACTCCGGCGGTATGAAGCCGGACATCGCGGCGCCCGGCGTGGACATCACCGCGGCCCGCTCGCAGGAGATGACCGGCGGTGGGGAGGGCCCTTACCGCACCCTCAGCGGCACCTCGATGGCCACCCCGCACGTCGTCGGCGCGGCGGCGATCCTGGCCCAGCGGCACCCGGACTGGACCGGCGCGCAGCTCAAGGAACACCTGATGAGCACCGCGAAGGGCCTGGACGGCGGGTACTCGCCGTACGAGGTGGGCACCGGGCGTCTCGACGTGGCCGCCGCCGTGCGCACCACGGTCCGCGGCACCGGATCGCTCTTCTTCGGCAACCACACGTGGCCGCACGAGCCGAGCGACGCCGCCGTCACCAAGGACCTGACCTTCACCAACACCGGTGCCACCGACATCACCCTGAACCTCGCGCAGACCGGCGGCGGCCCGTTCACGCTGGGAGCCACGAGGGTGAATGTCCCGGCGCGCGGCACGGCCGCCGTCCCGGTGACCGGTGACCCGAAGGCCGCGGCCGCCGGCCGGCACGTCGGCCACGTGACGGCCACCGACGTCGCCACCGGGCAGCCGGTGACCCGCACGTCCTTGGCGCTGCTCAAAGAGGAGGAGCGCTACGACCTGAACATCAAGCTGGTCGGCCGGGACGGCAAGCCCGCCGCCGGCTGGGTCACGGTCAACCTGGCCGGCGACCTCTGGCCCTGGTCGCTCTACGTCGACGGCACGACCACCATGCGCATGGCACCCGGTACGTACACCGCCGCGGGATACCTCGACGTGGCCGGCGAGAAGGCCGACCGCTCGGGTCTGGCCGTGCTGGTCGACCCGGAGACCGTACTCAAGGACCGCTCCGCGGAGGTGGTGCTGGACGCGAGCAAGGCACGCCTGCTGCAGACCGAGGCGCCGCAGCGCACCGAGGACCGACAGCGCAAGGTCGACTTCAACGTCCACTACGAGGGCTTCGACCCGTTCACGGACTACCGCAGCGCGTACGTGCTGCCGCCGACGTACGACGATGTCTACGTCGCGCCGACGGAACCCATGAAGCAGGGCGAGTTCATCCTGACCACCCGCTGGCGCAAGGGTGAGCCGCAGCTCGGCCTGAGCACACCGGGCGGCCGGCTCCCATTCGAGGCACTCGTGCAGGCGGGCAGCTCCCTGGGTACCGCCCGCGACACGCTGGACGCCGTCTACGCGGGCAACGGCGCGACGGCCGCGTACGAGAAGGTCAAGGCCAAGGGCAAGGTCGTCGTCATCGACCGCAGCGACGGGGTCTCGCCCCAGGAGCGCACCGAGGCCGCGGTCGCGGCCGGTGCGAAGGCGCTGATCGTGGTCAACGACGGTGTCGGCGGTCTGATGGAGTACGTCGGCGAATCGCACATCCCGGTCGCCACCGTGCACCGCGAGGCGGGCAAGGCCCTTGTCGCGATGGCCACGGCCGGCAGCCACAAGCTGACCGTGGAGCAGACCGAGTACACGCCGTTCGTCTACGACCTCACCCGGGAGTACCCCGGCCGGGTTCCGGACCGGGCCCTGGTCTACAAGCCGGCCAAGGACGACCTCGCGCGGATCGACGCCCGCTACTACTCGGCCACGGACGGCCGGTCGGCGGAAGGCTACAGGTCCGACTTCACCCTCAGCCCGTCGGTCAACTTCCCCGAGCGCGAGTGGCACCCGGGCACCCGCACCGAGTGGGTGACCCCGGGCCAGGTCTGGAGGGAGTTCCACGCGCAGGGCGTCGACACGGCCCTGCCGTGGGTGATGGTGTCGGGCGACAACACGTACGCCAAGGGCAGCACCACCCGTCTGGACTGGTTCGCCCCGGTGACCCGGCCCGCCCAGAGCGAGTCCTTCGGCGTGTACAACTCCCGCTGGCAGAACCACATGACCTGGAACGTGCAGGCGTGGGCCTCCTCCAGCGACACCATGCGACTGGGCGGCTTCCTGCAGTGGGGTGAGACGCCGACCCACCTGCAGGTCTTCCAGGGCGACAGGCTGATCCACGACAACCCGTACAGCACGGACATGCAGTGGGTGGAGGTCCCGGCGGGCAACCTGCCCTACCGGGCGGTCCTCGACGCCGAGCGGCCCGGTGACCTCTTCCGGCTGTCGACGCGCACCCACACCGAGTGGACGTTCATGTCCGACACCGTCGACTCGGAGTTCTTCGAGCCGTTCCCGGTGCTGAACCTGGACTACGCGCTGGAGTCGGACCTGCACGGCGACGTCAAGGCCAGCGCGACCCAGGAGATCGCGCTCAAGCCGGTGTCGATGGGCGTCGGCACGGTGCCGGGCACCGTCAAGTCGGTGAAACTGGACGTCTCGTACGACGACGGCGCCACCTGGCAGAAGGTGACCGTGACCAAGGGCGCACACGGCCGCTGGACGGGTTCGTTCAGGACGGCCGAGAAGCCCGGCGGCTACATTTCGGTGCGCGCGAGCGCCGAGACCGACAGCGGCTTCAGCGTCAGGAACGAGATCATCCGGGCGTACGGCCTGCGATGAACCGCACTGTCGGGCCCCGGGGCGGCGACTCCCCGGGGCCCTTCCTCTCGCACCCGCTCCCAGCAGGGACTATTCAGGGTCTGCCGCCATGGCGGATACTCTCCCCGCTGCGGCAAGCGGAAGAGAGTCGGTCGCCGATGCTGGATGTTCTGGGCCTCGAACCCGATGACGAGCGTGTCTACCGGGCGCTGCTCGGACGGCCGAACTCCACTGCGATCCTGCTGAGCGACGAGGTAGCCCTCCCGTACGCCCATGTCGACAAGGCCCTGTCCCGTCTTGTGGGGTGGGGGCTGGTGACGAGGTCGGCGGACGACCGGTTCACCGCCGCGCCGCCGGCCATGGCTCTCGGCGCGCTCATCAGCCAGCGGCGGGACGGGCTGCGGATGGCCGAGCATGCCCTGGTGACCTTCGCCGAGGAGCACCGGGCGGCGATGACCGGGAACAGCATCAATGATCTGATCGAGGTCGTCACGGGCGTCGACGCCATCCGCCACCGCTTCCTCCAGGTGCAGCAGGCGGCACGCACGCAGGTCCGCTCCTTCATCACCGCACCGTTCGTCGCCCTGCCGCCCGAAGAGAACACGGCCGAGCCCGTGGCCATCGGCCGCGGCGTGCAGTTCCGGGCGGTACTGGACCGGGCCGTGCTCGCAGAGCCGGGCATCGTCGACGACGCCATCGATTCACTGGGCAAGGGCGTGCAGCTCCGTGTCGCCGACCAGCTGCCGATGAAACTCGTGCTGGCCGACGCGGACCTCGGGCTCGTCCCCCTCGCGGTCACACCGGACGGGGAGCCCGGCGCCGTGCTGCTGCACCGCAGCGGCCTGCTGGACGCGCTGGACGCGCTGTTCGAGACGGTATGGCGCAACGCCCACCCGCTCGCGCTCTCAGCCACCGACGGAGAGGCCGAAGCCACCGTCGAGGTCGGTCCGCAAGGCCCGACCGAGCTCGACCGCAGGATCCTGGGGCTGCTCCTGGCCGGCCTGACGGACCTGACGGCTGCGGCACAGCTCGGTCTGTCGGCGCGGACGCTGCACCGGCGTCTGCGTCACCTCATGGACCTGGCCGGCGTACGAAGCCGGATGCAGCTCGGCGCCCACGCGGTCCGAAACGGCTGGGCGGACCCCCCGCGACCGTGACCGGTCGGCAACGGCAGGGGAACGTCGGTGCGGTGGGCACACCCGTCGCCGGGTGGTCGCCGGTGTCCAGGCGACGGATCTTGGGCGGTGCGGGGACGAGCCGGAGCCCCCAGCCTGCGGGACGTCGACTGCAGGACCGGCCACGTGCTGTGAGATCCGGCCAATCTGGATCTCGGAGGCTTCGATGGGCGTGTTGCCGGTAACCGGCCTGTCCCAGGGGCGTTGGGATGTCGTACCCACCTGGCGTCGGGGACGGCCCGGGATGCGCGGGCATCTTTCGTACCTCGACGGTCCCGCGTCCTCGCGGCACCGCGCCCGGCGGCATGACATCTGTTTTCGCCCCCGCGCATCGGCCTGCTCAGGCCACCTGCCTATTACTTGAGCGCTGCTCACGCAGACCCCCAGGAGATGTTCCATGTCCACGCAGCCGCAGTCCGGTCACGGCAATCCGCACCAGCCGGCCGGGTACCAGCCTCCGCCGAAGCAGGGGATGAGCACGGGCCTCAAGGTGGCGCTGGGATGCGGTATCCCCACTGTCCTCGGTCTGATTCTGATCGGCGGCTGCGGGCTGTTGTTCACCAAGGCCGCCAGCGACGCCGGCAAGGAGCTCGACAAGAACCACGACTCCGCAGCCGTCGCTCCTGACGGCGCTGCCCGGGGCGGCGGCAGCTCGAAGGTCGACGAGCCGGACATCACCAAGGACGTGAAGGTCACGTCCTGCAAGGTGAAGGCCGGCGAGTACGGAATCAAGGAGCTCGACCTCAAGATCGAGTACATCAACAGCGGTGACCGTCGGTTCAACTACCTGGCCGAGGGCGAGATCACCGTCAACGGCGAGAAGAAGAGCGACATCTTCTCCACCGGTCAGAACCTGGCACCCGGCCAGAAGTACACGGACGACAACGCCGGGGCCCTGGCATTCGACGTGGCGAAGTCCGCAAAGTCCGGGGACAAGATCGAGTGCAAGCTGATCAAGGTCTCCCGCAACTCCTACTGAGCGCCCAGCTCCATCTCGACGGCCGCCTCGTAGGACAGGGCGGCGACATGCCGGTCACCACCCCGATCGCCATCAACCCGGGCGGCATGGCCTGCGGCGCCAACCCCGGCTCTGCCGTCACCCCCGACTACCGGGGGCAGTTTCCCTTCACCGGCACCCTCCACAGCGTCACCGTCGATCTGTCCGGCGACCTCATCGTCGACGCGGAGAGCGAGATGCGCATGCACATGGCCCGCCAGTAGCCGCCTCACCGGGCCGACCGCACCGGCGTCAACTGAAACCCTTACCGGCATCTGCGACCTCGACGGTGGCGGGCGCGGTGTTCAGTTGCCCTGCCGAAGTGACTCGATGCTTCGAGGTGGGTTCGCTGGGCCGTCCCTGCGGAGGTACCGACGTGGATCCCGCCGCGCGGCCGGGTTCCGGCCGCCACACCCCGGTGCGCCGTGTCGCGCGTCGCCACGGGCGAGGCAGGAAGGAGTAGAAGCGGTCGGGAAGGAACACGGCGTCCGCGACGATCATCGCGCCGGAGAAGAGGGGCAGTCCCAGGAGCACGGCGATGCCGATGTGCATGCCCAGCAGCACGGTCAGAACGGGGTACTTGAGCTTGCCGAAGAGTACGAACGGGAAGGCGACCTGCAAGAGCACCGTCACGTAGCTGGCGATCGCGATCACCATCGGGTAGTCGTCCACGAGGTGGGAGAGCGCGGGCCAGGGCTGGAACAGTTCGAGGTTCAGCGCGTAGTGGAGAGCGGTGCCGCCGCCCCAGGTCGGGCCCTGGATCTTGTACAGGCCGGCCGATCCGTAGAGGAAGCAGACCTGCGCCGCGATGACGAGGATGCCGCAGTTGTGCACCACTGTGGTCAAGGTGTCACGGGCGTCGCGCAGTTGTTGTGCGAAGAGGCTCCGCACCGGCTCCGGCGCGTCGCCCGCACGGCCTGCCTTGAGCCGGTTCCTGCGTGCGTCCAGGGACCAGCGCCGGCCGCACGCGGTGAGGACGAGGTAGAGGGCCATCAGCAGGATCAGGTTGTCGCCCCCGTCCGTCATGAAGATCGATCTGGCATGGAAGGAGGCCACCACGACGGCGAAGAGGACGGACATGACCCGGGTCCGCCAGCCCAGCATGAACAGTGCGGACGTGAAGAGCGCCGTCACGTAGCAGAGTTCGAAGTAGGCGCGGCTGTCGGACAGGAGCAGGATGCTGTTCCAGCCCGTCTGGTCGAAGAGTTGCTGTGCCAGCGCGGGTGTCCAGGGGGAGCCGGGGCCCCAGATCTCGTCACGGTGCGGGAATTCGCGCAGGAGGAAGACCAGGTAGAGCAGCCCGTAGCCGATGCGCAGAACCGACGCGGCGTACAGGGAGACCGGCCGGTCGGTGAGAAGCGCCCACAGAGCGCCGGTCCGGTCGAGGAGCCATCGGTGGGCCCTGCCGGCGACCGAAGCCTCCTGGGTCGCGGGCAGGTGTTGTGCGGCTGCCGTGGAGGGGGGTCGGGGGATCTGTTCACTTCCCATGGGAGGTCACCTTCCACCAGGGCAGGAGCCGGTCCTCGGTGGGTGGCGGCGGGTGGTCACCGGCCGTCGTCCCCGGCGCAGCGACGGGCAGTGTGACGACCCGGAGCTGAATGAAGTCGAATGCGCGGTCGTCGTTGTGGGCGGCGACGCGGTCCGCAGCGATGTTGCGCAGGTACGTCTGCAGCATCACGGCCCGTTCGGAGCGAGCCGTGTCGCTTCCTCCATGTGTCTCGACATAAGAGGTCCAGGCGCGGCGCAGAAGGTTCTGGGACGTATGGCTCGGAAATGCGTTGTGGTCGACCGCGGAATGGTCCACGGCAGCCAGGTCGAACCAGGGCGTCACCTGCACCGATCCTTTGGAGTCGGTGTGTGCGGTTCGCGCCAGGATTTTTCGGTTGAAGGAGTCGGGGTCCGGGGCGAAGAGTCGCCAGTTCTGTTCGAAGAGGGGGTACACCCATCCGTTGACCTGCGAGCTGTAACGCTTCGATACAGGGTTGGAGGGGGCAACGTGAAGGAATACCAGGACGACGTGGACCAGAGTCGTCACCAGGCAGAGGGCTACGGCGGTGCGCAGCCCTGCTTCCACTGCGCGAATTCTCATGGGCCGCTTGCCCGGCATGGCCGCTTCGTCACGACGCTCTTGGAGGACCGGACCGGAATCGGACTGATGAAGTTCCTTCACGCCCACAGATTCAACTCCGCTCGACACCACCCACCCGGTCCTTCTCATGTCTGCTGTTCGCCTGAGGTCTCTGGGACTTACCGACGGCGCGCGGCGGATCCATGAGGATCCCGCCGCGCACCGTCATCCGATGAGCGGGCTTCGTGCAGCCTGCTGTCTAGCCCTCGTGGCCTTCGTGACCCTCGTGGCCCGCGGGCTTGTTGCCGTAGCCGTAGTGGTCGCCGGGCTTCCCGTCGTGGCCGTGGCCGTGATCCGGCTTGCCGGGTCCCTCGTCGTGCCCGTTGCCCGGCCCGCCGTGCTCCGGACCGTGGTGTTCCACGCCATGGTGGTCCGGGCCGCCCGGTCCGCCGTGGCCCGGGCCGCCGGGCTGACCGCCGTGCCCGCCGGTGACGTTGCCCCCGGTGATGGTTCCGCCGGTCGTGTTGCCGCCGGTCGTGTTGCCACCGGTGCTGTTTCCGGCCGTGTTGCCCGCGGTGTTGCCGGAGGTGTTGCCGGCGATGTTCCCCGAGGTGCCGCCCGACACGAGGTCGACGATCGGTCCGCCCAGGAGGCCACCACCGATCAGCCCCACGGTCGTACCGGTCGTCGATCCGGCGGTAGGCGTTCCGGTGGTACCGGTCGTCGTGCCGGTGGTCGTACCGGTCGTCGTGCCGTTGGTCGTACCGGTCGTCGTTCCACCGGTGGCGCACCCGCCGAGGAAGATCCTGTTGGTGTCGAGCGTCACGGCACCGTTACGGGCCAACGCCCGGCCTTCGATGTTCGTCCCCGTGGTAACGCTGATAGAGGTCAGAGCCATGATGGTGCCCACGAAAGTGGAGGTAGTGCCGAGGGTGGCCGAACTCCCGATCTGCCAGTAGACGTTGCACGCCGAAGCGCCGTTCGTGAGGAGCACACGGCTATTGGAGGCAGTCGTCAGGGCTTCTGGGATCTGGAACACCCAGACGGCGTTGGGGTTTCCGCCCGCGTCCAGGATCAGGTCGCCGGTGAGTCCGACACCGCCGACAGCCGTGTGAACGCCCGGAAGCAGCGTCTGGCCGGCGCCGATTCCCGCTGCGAGCGCGAAGTCCGTGGCCTGGCCCGCTGCGTTGTTGTAGGCCTGGACCAGGTCGGACTTGGCCTGAAGCGCCACGGCGTCCGCAGCGTGCACGGCGCCAAGCACCAGGCCGGGCGGGAATCCGGAGATGGCAGGGTTCGGGTGCGTCCCGAGGTCGTGGCTGATCACGGAGGGGCCGGTGTTGGTGACGCCCTGACCTGCCAGAACGGAAAAGCTGGCGGCCGTGGCCAGGGGCACGGGTGTCGCGATGGCCAGAGCCTGCGTGGGCAGTGCGGCGACCATCACAGCGGCAACCGTTCCGGCGACGGCCGAGGCCAGCCAGCCGGACATGGTGCGGCGCTGAGCCGCTTGGAATTTCAGCTTCATCGAGGGGGCCACTTCCTGTGGGGGCCGTGGCATACCGGGCTCCTACCGATCGCCCGGGAAGCCTTTGTCGTGTCGCCGCATATTACGCAGGCATATTCACGTGTCAAAAATAGGCAAGGGGAAGGAGGGGGAATGACAAGCATATTCAGCGCCGCGAGGCGCGATGAAAATGCCAAAACCTACCGCACGTATTATGTGATGTTGTTTCCGTCGAGTGGGGCCGAATTAACTCACACGAGGCGGAACCGTTCATATGTGCATGCGTCAAACCCGGCCGCGCGTGAGGAGTGCCGCCAGGAGGGTGATTTCGTGAGGTTGATGGAGGGCGGGCGCGCCGATCGAGTCTTCCGTGAATCCCTGTGGCTCTGGCGGGAGCCGTTGCGCTCCCTTTCTTGCGCGGGTTCTTGCGCGAACTCGAACACCGGCCTGGTCGAATTGGTGAGCGTGTCTGCCCTGTCGAATCGAGCGTGACTTCACCCGCCGGTGACTTCGTCCGCTTCTCGTTTCCGGCAGATAGGTGGAGTGTCGGGGCATTCGGGTGGGCTCGGGCTGTGCACGCGGCTGCGCTCGCGGCGCGTGACGCTCGGCAGCGGGGCCCGTAGATCATCATTTCCCGCCGCATGCGTTCATTCGGGCCCGGCCGCGGCGGTTCCTGTGGCTGGTGGACAGTCCCGAGCCGGAGGCAGACCGCCCGTGGCGGTGAACGGAAACCCGACCGTCAGGCGACGCCGGCTGGGCGCGGAGCTGCGCTGGCTCCGTCTGGCCAGTGGCCCGACCGGTACGCAGGTGGCCGAACACCTGTTGATCTCCCAGCCCAAGGTCAGCCATGTGGAGACCGGCCGTCGCGGGATCAGCCTGCGCGATGTGCGGGACCTGTGCGGCCTCTACGGAGTCACGGACCAGCAGGCCATCGACTCGTCGATGGAGATGGCCAGGGAATCGAACCGGCAAGGGCTGGTGGGTCGCCGCCCAGGAGCTGTCGCCCGCCGCATCGCCGCCCGGCACACTCTGAGGACGCGGCGAGCCCGCATCCCCGGCCGGGGATGCGGGCTCGCTCGGACCAGGCCGCCGGGATCAGGCGGGCGGCCGGATGCCGACCACGGACCGTGTACATCAAGCGGTGGGCCCCCGGCCCGTGCGACCGGGGCTCGTGGATGCGCCGCGGACCCTCGCGGGTCAGCCCCGGCTCTTGCGCCAGCCGAAGGGGCCGGGGAGATCCACCGAAGTGGTCCGGCGTCCGGTGCTGCTGTGGGTACGGCGGGGGCCGTACTTGCCGCCGCCGGTGGTGATCGACCACGACTTGCGATTGATGTTGAGTCGGACACCGGGCAGGATCCTGAAGCTCTTGCGGAATGTCAGCGGCATGACGTCTCACTTTCCAGGCGCGCGTGGATACGGACGGCCCGACTGTGCCTGCACTCAGGCCCGTTGGCATACGTGTGTCCCGCGGCGCCCGTTCCATGCGCCTGTGGCCCGAGGTCTGTCCCCTACGCGTCCGGGTAGAGCTGCGCAGTCGACGGTCGTGAGGCATCGGCGAGGTCGGCGCCCGTGGCCGCGTCACGCTCGGAGGCGCCGACGCCGCGCCAGTCCAGGCACATGACGGTTGCGTCGTCGTCCAGACGGCCGTTGCCGGCGTCCACGATCGCTCCGATGAGGGTGCGGGCGGCCTCGCGGGGATGCAGGGCGCGGGTGCGGAGGATCAGGTCCGACAGGTCGAGACTCTCGGCGTTGCGCTCCAGCATGCCGTCCGTCAACATCACCAGCCGGTCATCCGGCCGCAGATCCAGCTTCTGCACCCGGTAGGTGCCGGCCGGGGATCCCTGGACATTAAGGCCGAACGGCCGATCGACTTCGGGAACGATCTCTTCTACCTGCCCGTCGCGCATCCGCAACGGCCAGGGATGCCCGGCGTTGACGAACTCGGCCCGGCCGTCGAGCAGACTGATGCGCAGCAGCTGACCGGTGACGTAACCGCCCCGGCCGTGATCGCGCATGGCCCGGTCGGCCTGGCGGGCCTGTTCCTCGAGGTCGGCGCCCGCCCGCCGCGCCCTCCGCAGGGCCCCCACGACGAGGGTGGCCAGCAGTGCGGCGTCGACGTCGTGCCCCATGGCGTCGGTGACGGAGAGCTGCACCGTATCCCGGTCGATCACGTAGTCGAAGGTGTCGCCCCCGACGTGGTCGGCGGGTTCCAGGGCGCCTGCGACCGCGAACTGTGCCGCCTCACATGCCAGCGACGCCGGGAGCAGGCGGTGCTGGATCTCCGCGGCCAGACTCAGCGGCTTGGTGCGCCGGCCCCACTGGTACACATCGGTGTGGGACCGGTTGGCGATGACGATGTACCCCAGCGCGTGCGCGGTCTCACCGATCTCCCGCATCACTTCGTCGCCCGGAGCGGTGGGCAGGAACAGCTCCAGGAGCCCGATGGCATCCCCCCGGTTGGTCACCGGGGCGACGACCCGCACCAGCTCACCGCCGCCCCTGTCCTCCACCTGCGGCCGCTGGCTGCGGATCACGTCGTCGTACAGGGTCCCCCGCAGCCGAATGCGCGCGGCCGGCTCGCCCGTGTCGACGCTGCCCGCCACCCCCAGGCGTACGACCGAACTGCCCGTGAAGTCGGCGATCAAGAAGGACACCGAGGCTGCCCCGAGGTGCTCCCTGAGCATGCGCGCGACCACATCGAGCGACTCCACGGGCGCCGCGGCCTCCGCAGCCTCCAACGTTTCCGCCAACGTCATGGTCAGGCCGGGTCGGCTGCCGCCCATGGAGTGACGAGAGGCATGCGCGTCGTCCGGCTCTCTTGCGGTCACAACGACCCCTTATCGCGTGATGGAGGCCCGGACTCGTCGCGGATCGGGGAGACCCGCGCCAAGGCGGCGTCGGACAGTCACATTGCACCACGGGACCCCGGGCGGCCGGTGAACCCGCAGCCTGCGCGGCGACACGTTCCGGAGTCGGCTCGGCCGGGACCGGTCACGAGCCGCGCCGACATCCTGCTACCAGGGGAGTTTCGCGCAGATGATCTTTCCGCCGCCGACTGCCGGGCCGATCCGGATGTGGGTTGCGAGGCGCTGGATCATGAACCATCCCCACCCACCGCTCCCGTCCGTGCGAGGGGTCCTCGGCTCGGGCGGCCGGGGGCTGGGGTCGCAGACGCAGACATCGACGGCGTCATCGAGCAGTTCCAGGTGCAGCGAAGAGGGGCCGTCGGTGTGCCGGGTCGCATTCGCGACCAGCTCGGCCACCACGAGGAGCACGTCATCCATGCTTCCGTCCCTGGTGGGCGCCCGCAGGCGGGCTGCGCGCGCGAGGAAGGCACGGGTGGCCTCGCGAGCTGCTGCTCCAGGCCAGCCGGTACGAGACAGCGACTGATCCAGGACGGCTGTGGTCACCTGTTCCTCCTTTGCCCGGCGTGCCTGACTGGCGGATGCCCCGCTACGCGAACGCAAACCGCGACACCGTATGCCGAGTGCGGCCGGACAGTGCGGACGGACAGATGCGACAGCGGATCGCTGTGGCACGGTTACCGGCGCTTGCCGCCGTCGACGGGTGGGGCGGTCTGGTGTTCCCGGCGTCGGCGTGACACGCTCAGGGGGAACCAGCCTGGTCTGGTGGGAGACCCCGCACGCCTGAAGGCGACCGGCGGCACGGGTGGTCTCGCTCGGCTGTGAGTGGCCTTCCGACGGCTGCACGCTTGACGGCCTCCTCCGCGCTCGCGGGAGCCGACCGTAATGGGCTTCGATCCCCGAACGGCGGACAGCCATGCTCCCCAACAGGTTTGACCTCGTCGTCAGTGCACAACCCGACGTGACGGTCGTGACCGTGACAGGCGAACTCGACATGACCACCTGCCCCTACGTCACCCGAGCCACCGACGACCTGACCCTGCATGGGCAGATCCTCGCCCTCGACCTGTCGGCCTTGACCTACATGGACTCCAGCGGCCTCAACGTGCTCCTCACCCTGCGCAACCGCGCCCGCGCCGAGGACGGCGTCCTGCACTTGTGCGGCGTCCCGCGCCAAGCACTGCGCGTCCTCGACCTCACCGGCACCCGCAATCTCTTCACCCTGCGTCCCTGCCTCACACCATGACGTTCGCGCTGGCAGCCGGGCACGTCAATGTCGATATCGCGGGTATGCGCACTGGGACGGGGAGCGTCACCCGCGGGCCGGGTGGGCCCGGCACAGGGCGTTCCGCAGGTGCCGTGGCCGCTCCTCCGAGACCGACGAGGAAAGCGACTCCTGACATGAATTCCTCCCAGACGGTGCGTCCCCCTCCCGTACGGGCGGATTCGGGGAGCGACTTCGCCCGACTCTCCCGGAAGATCCAAGAAGCGGGTCTCATGGCCCGACGCCCCGGGTACTACGCGCTGCGCATCGTGGCCGTGACGTCCCTGTACGCCGCCGGGTGGACGGCCCTTTTCCTGATCGGCGACAACTGGTGGACGCTGTCGGCGGCTGCCTTCCTCGCCTTCGTGTTCGGGCAGGTGGCCCTGCTCGCGCACGACCTGGCCCACCGGCAGGTGTTCCGACTGCGCAGGGCCAGCGAGGTGTCCGGACGCCTCGCCGGCAACTTCGGCATCGGCATGGGGTACGGCTGGTGGCAGGACAAGCACACCCGCCACCACGCCAACCCCAACCACGAGGACCTCGATCCCGACCTCGACCCGGACATCTTCGTCTGGACGCAGGACCAGGCCCGCGCGGCCAGCGGACTGCCGCGGCTGCTCGGCCGCTCGCAGGCGTTGCTGTTCTTCCCGCTGCTCACGCTGGAAGGGTTCAACCTGCACGTGTCCGGGGTGCGGTCGCTGTTCGACCGCTCGCTCAAGCATCGGGTGTGGGAGGGGGTCCTGCTCGCCGCGCACTTTGCCGCTTACCTCGGCGCGATGTTCCTGGTGCTGCCGCCCGGCAAGGCGGTCGCGTTCATCCTGGTCCACCAGTGCCTCTTCGGCGTCTACCTCGGTTCGATCTTCGCGCCGAACCACAAGGGCATGCCGGTCCTGCGGGGCGCCGACCGTCCCGACTTCCTGCGGCGCCAGGTGCTGACCTCCCGCAACGTGCGCGGAGGCCGGCTCACGGACATCGTCCTGGGCGGTCTCAACTACCAGATTGAGCACCACCTCTTCCCGAGCATGCCCAGCCCGCACCTGCGCCGGGCCCGGATCATCGTCCGCGGGTACTGCCGGGAGCTCGGGGTCAGCTACCTGGAGACCAGCCTGGTCAACTCCTACCGGCAGACCCTCGCCAGCCTCCACGCGGCCGGAGCCCCTCTCAGAGTGCCGCAGACCCCCTGACTGCCGCCACGAACCCGACCGGGACGCGGGAAGTCGTTCCACCCCGCGGCGGGCAGCTCGGCGTGGACCGACCGCGGCCGCCGACACCGCTGCCACTGGTCGGTGGCGTAGGGCTGGACGCGCAGCCCCGCGGACTTCGAAGGAGCCCTTGCCCGGCTGCGCGCCTCCCGTCTGGCGTTCGACCCGGAGCGCGGCGAGGGCGTGGTTGTGTACGCGGACGCGGACGCGGTGATCGCCAGGCGTGCCGGAGACGTGGAGGAGCAGGAAGCCGCGTTGGCCGAGGTCCTCGAATTCGAGGAGGGCTGACCCTCACGACGCCGGTCCCGGCACCCAGGTGGGTGCCGGGACCGGCGTCGTCGTGCGGGATGGCGATCAGGCGGGGCGGCCGCCGAAGGGGGCTCCGGTGCCGTAGTACGTGCCCAGTTCCTCCCGGTACCCGGCGTCGCCGAGGTGCTTGTCCCGGTGGAACTCGGGGGCGCTCTTGATCTGTTCCTTCGTGCGGTCGACGAAGACCTTCTGCTCCTCCGGGTCGATCCTGACGACGGTGCTCGCCGGCAGCAGGACCTCCTTGCCGAAGATCCAGACACCGGTGTCGACCACCAGGTAGGCGTCACCGACCTCGTCGGAGTGCTTGTCGACCTTGCCGATGCTGCCGTCGGTCGCCTCGACCTTGTAGCCGGTCAGATCCGCACCGGCCAGGTGGCCCGAGGTCGGCTGGTAACTCCACACATGCTCAGTCACGCGAAAAACAACTCCTCCGGTCAATGGAGGACGACGGAGAAGTGGTTCTCCGTCGTCCTCTTTGTTCCGTACGTCGTGCTCGGCGGATGGTCCTGCGTTCCGCCTGAACTTCGCCTGCCCCGCCTTTGCGACTTCACGCACCCGGATCGAACGGGTTGCTGCTGAGTCACGGCGACCGGTACGGCTACCAGCGATACCAGCGGGCACTACCGCCCTTGGGGCGGGCGACGAAACCGATCAGCCACAGGATCAGGACTGCGACAGCCACCCACCAGAGAATCTTCACCGCGAAACCCGCGCCGAAGAGGATCAGGGCCAGCAGAAGAACGAGAAGCAGGGGAACCATAGTTATCAACCTCCGAAGCACCGTGTGCCCGACCGGACCCAGGACATGTATGCGATTCTTATGTGTTTCTTATTCCGGCCGAAGGGCAGGAGATCTCGCCTGCGATCACCCGCTTCTCCGCGACGACGCTTGGGCGCCAGACGCGCGGAGCCGGGCGCACGCAGAGGGCCGCCTTACGCCGAATGGCCCAGTCGGCAAGGCGCCAAAGGGGCGTTGGGGCAGACATGCTCCATGGACAGCAATCACGAGATGGATCCGGCCCACGAGGCTCCGGAGGGTGTCGACGAGAAGACGGTGCGCGCTCTGGGCGCGCTTTCGAAGGCGCTGGAAACCACGGAGAGAGCCCGCGGTCACCTCTACGGGTTCCACCAGCTGACCGGAACCGCGGACTTCGAGCTGGGCGACGCGGCCCGGCTCCTGCGCGAGGCGGGGCACGAGGAGCAGGCCGCCCGCGTCGAGCGCGAGATCGTGGGCCGCAACGTCATCCCGGGCCACTGGACGTTCCAGATCATCGAGGCCTACAACTCCACCTACTACCGGCCCTTCGCCGCGGTGGAACGGAACATCGTCGACGAGGTGGCCGGTGGACGCGACCACCTGCTGGAGGCCCGCCTCAAAACGATTCGCCGCACCCCCGACCATCCCGATCACACCGCAACGCCCCCCTCCTGAAGAAGGCCCGCCTCGCCGGGGGCGTCGGTCAGGGCCATCGAACCCGGATGACCGGCCGGGGCTTCCCCGCGGGGTGGAGCAGGCGCGCAGGGGCTCGTCATGCTGAAGCCTCCGGCACGTTCCGAGGACCAGGCCGTTCACGCACATGCCAAGACGTCGAACGGGTCTATGCCGGACGGTGTGCCGGCGCGGTTCGGTGGCCCAGCGGACGGCGTAGGCATGTCACCCGTCCTGGCCAATCCCTCCTCTCGGGCGAGCGCCGCGAGCGCGGGCCGGGTACACGCGCGTGGGTGGCCGGCCGGGCCGCCCGGTACTGCGAGCTCTGGAGGCGTTGGTGGACGGGATCGTGCTGCTCAAGGAAGACCACAAGACGGTCGAGAAGCTGTTCAAGCAGTTCGAGAAGGCAGACGACGACGCTCACGCGGAGAAACGGAAGATCGCCGACCAGGTGATCGAAGAGCTGACCACCCACACCTGGATCGAGGAGAAGATCTTCTACCCGGCCGCGCGTGAGGCCGCCCCCGACACCAAGGACCACGTCCTCGAGAGCATCGAGGAGCATCACGTCGTGCTGTGGATGCTCTCCGAGCTGAAGGACCTGGACGCGGCCGACGAGCGGTTCGACGCGAAGATGAGCGTGCTGATGGAGAACGTCCGGCACCACGTCGAGGAAGAGGAGAAGGAGTGGTTCCCCGACGTTCGCAAGGCCATGGGCCGTAACCGTCTCACGGAACTGGGCGAACAGATGGAGGCGGCGAAGAAGAAGGCCCCCGGCGAACCCCTTGCCGTCCCGAGCGCCAAAGACTGATCGCGGGCCGGTCGGCTCGCTCGCGCGCTCACGGGGAGACGCGACCGCCGAAGCGTGCCGGCGGGCGCTGCTCCTCAGATGAAGGACCGTGTTGATCTCCCTCACGGACCTGCGCCGGGAGCCGGTGAGGCCGACACCACACCACCTCACGGGTGAACCGCGGTAAGCCCCGAGCCGGGACGCGCTGCCCTTACCGACCCGCCCGTTGCCGCCCATCCGCGAGCCCGCGGGTGGGCGGCAAGGAGCGATGGCGTCAGAGGTTGGCAGGGAAGCGGTCCCATGCGCGGTGTCCACCCAGCGCCCGCGTCAGTTCCGCCACGACGGCCGTGCTGGATTCGCCGGTGGCGATGCCCGGCTCGTCCGCAGTGATGCCGGCGGACTCCAGTAGGCGCTCCGCGCCGTCCCACCCGCCGACAGCCTTCCCGTGGCGGTACGCCTCCGTCAGGAGCAGCAGCACGCGCGGGTCGGGGGCTTGTGGCGGCTGCGCGGTGCCGGCCTTGGCGTCGCGGGCGCCGTACGCATCTGCGCCCGCCCGGGGCTCACCTGCCAGGAGGAGCGCATCGAATTCGACGGAGCGGGCGGTCGCGTAGGTCCGCTGGACCGCGATCGGGTCGCCGTCCGGGCCGAGGGTGCCGCCGGTCGGGGCGATGACGAGGGGCACCATGCCGGTGTCGAGGACGGCTTGCCGGGCGCTACGTACGCCGTCCACATCGGAGGCGGCGTCGGCGATGATGCCGATGACGCGGCCGTCCGGCGGCCAGGTCCCGCCCATCTGGGAGAGGGCCGGACTGGGGTCGGGCGAAGCGAGCGGTTCGGTGGACGTGGGGGCCGGGAGGCCGAGTCCGGTGGCGACCTGTTCGCAGAGTTCCGTGTCGATGTTCGCGAGGACTTGGAGGGTGCGTTCCTTGATGGCCTGCTCGTAGCACTTGTTCAGTTCGAAGGTGTAGGCGGCGACGATGTGTTCGCGCTCGGGCGGGGTCATGCTGAGCCAGAAGAGCCGCGGTTGGGAAAAGTGGTCCGAGAAGGAGGCGGGTGCCTCGCGGACCTTGCTCGCTGCCGGAACCTTGACGGGCGTTTCGATGAAGGCGCTCATGTCGGCGCCGGCGAGGAAGGGGCAGCCGCCGTCGAGGCTGTTGGGGTGATAGGGGGCTACGCCCGTGTGGACGGCGCTCTGGTGCATGCCGTCGCGGAGCATGTCGTTGACGGGCGCGTGCGGCCGGTTGATCGGGATCTGCCCGAAGTTCGGGCCGCCGAGCCGGCTGATCTGCGTGTCGAGGTAGGAGAAGAGCCGGCCGGCGAGCAGCGGGTCGTCGGTGACGTCGATGCCGGGGACCAGGTGGCCGGGGTGGAAGGCGACCTGCTCCGTCTCGGCGAAGTAGTTCTTGGTGTTGGCGTTCAGGGTCATGAGGCCGATGGGCTGAACGGGCGAGAGTTCCTCGGGGACGATTTTGGTGGGGTCGAGGAGGTCGATGCCCTCGAACATCTGGTCGTCGGTGTCGGGGAAGACCTGGATGCCCAGTTCCCACTGTGGGAACGCGCCGGATTGGATGGCGTCGAAGAGGTCCCGGCGGTGGAAGTCCGGGTCCATGCCGCTGATGAGCTGTGCTTCCTCCCAGACCAGGGAGTGCACGCCCAGCTTCGGCTTCCAGTGGAACTTCACCAGCACGCTCTCCTCGGCTGCGTTGACCAGCCGGAAGGTGTGGACTCCGAAGCCCTCCATCATGCGGTACGAGCGGGGGATGCCCCGGTCGGACATGTTCCAGATGGTGTGGTGGGTGGCTTCGGTGTGCAGGGAGACGAAGTCCCAGAAGGTGTCGTGCGCGCTCTGGGAACCCACGGGTGTCGCGCACCGTGTCGGCGGAGCCGCGTGAGCCGAGGACGGTGGAGAAGCGTACGAAGACGGGCGTCTCCACGTCCTTGGCGAGGAACGCGGCCTTGGACACCTCGCCCGCCGTTCCGTACCCCTGGAAGACCCCGTGCGCGGCGGCGCCACGCGCATGAACCACTCGCTCGGGGATCCGCTCGTGGTCGAAGTGGGTGATTTTCTCGCGTAGGTGGTGGTCCTGCAGGAGGACCGGACCGCGGGCTCCGGCCTTGAGTGAGTGATCGGTCTCCGGCAGACGTGTGCCTTGGGCGGTGGTCAGGTATGCGCCGCTCTGCGCCACGCGTGCCTGGTCCGCTCCGGTGGGCTGTCCGGTGGGGCTCACCGTCTCGGGGCCTTCCTGGTCCGGCTTCGGGGGCAGCGGTTCCCCCGGTTGCAGGGGCTCGGCCACGGGCGGGGGTACGGGGCCCGGTCGGCCCGGCAGTTCGTTCCTGGCGGCGTCTTCTGCCGACTGCTGTTGCTTCGTCATGGTCGGTCTCCTCATGGGCGCCGGTGTGGTGGGACGAGGGGCCTGCGCATCTGCTCTCCGCAGGTCACGGGAGGGGTGTGCCGCCGGTGGCATTGACGATCTCGCCGGTGATGTAGCCGGCTTGGGGCGAGGCCAGGAAGACGTAGGCGGGAGCCATCTCCGCCGGCTGGGCCGCCCGCCCCAGGGGCGACTGCTTGCCGAACTCCGTCACGTCGGGCATGGTCGCCGGGATCAACGGCGTCCAGACCGGTCCTGGGGCCACTGCGTTGACGCGGATGCCGCGTTCGGCGACCATCTGCGCCAGCCCGTGGGTGAAAGAGATGATCGCCGACTTCGTCATCGCGTAGTCGAGCAGGTGCGGGCTGGGCTGATAGCCCTGTACCGAGGCGGTGTTGATGATCGACCCGCCACGCGGAATATGGGCGAGGGCCGCACGGGAGAGCCAGAACATCCCGTACAGGTTGGTCTTCATCACCCGGTCGAACTGCTCCGTGGTGATCGCCTCGATCCCGTCGGGCTGGGACATCTGGTACGCGGCGTTGTTCACGAGGATGTCGAGGTGCCCCAGCTCGCTCACGGCACGGTCGATCAGGGCCTCGCACTGAGCCTCGTCGCGGATGTCGCACTGGACGGGGACGGCTTTGCGGCCCGCCTCACCGACCAGACGGGCGGTCTCGGCCGCATCGTCGGCTTCCTCCGGCAGGTGGGTGAGGACGACGTCCGCGCCCTCCCGGGCGAAGGCCAGGCATACGGCCCTGCCGATGCCGGAATCGCCTCCCGTGACCAGGGCCGCCCGGTCCAGGAGGACGTCGTGGCCTTGGTAGGAGCCCTCGCCGTGATCGGGTCGGGGATCCATCTCCTCGGTCGAGCCCGGGGGCTCCTGCTCCTGGTCGGGGAACGGCGGGCGTGGGTGGCGGGTGACGGGGTCGGAAACTCGGGGCGCTTTCTGGGACGACATTCGTATCTCCGGTCTCCGGGGCACGCAGGGGCGGGGCTGTGGGTCAGCTCGCCGGGCAGGGGGCTGCCCTGAGGCTTCGCCGACCCAGCAGGTGACGGCGTTCGGGGCGAGGGAAGCCGACGTCGTTCAGGCCCCGGAAGAGGCCGGCGCTGACCGTGTGGGCTGCGTCCTCGTTGCCGACGACACAGACCGCGGCGACCGAGAGGGCGACAGGGTGCGAACGAGCGCAACAGCGCGGAGCGGGGTGTGATTGTTGGGATCCATGGTGTTCGGCTACCCCCACCCCCGCCTTTGATGTCGCAAGCAATCCCTTTTCATCCCCTTTGGCTCAAGCCGTCGGCGTGCGGTGTTCCGGCAGGCTCCGCCGTCTTGATCCGCGGCCGGACCCGGCAGGGCGGGTCCGGCCCGGTCCGCGATCAGTGTTCGAGAGCCCGCTCCAGCTGTTGCTTGTTCATGTGAGAACGGCCCTCGATGCCCTGCGCTCTGGCCTCTCGGCGCAGCTCCTCCAGGGTGTGCTCGGAGGAACCGCCCGTGGTGCGCCCGCTGCGCTTGGCGGCGGACGTCCGGCGGCCGCTGCCGGCACTGCCGTTGGGGTGGAGAACGACCTTGGTCCAGCCGTCGTCGCGGTTGTCGAAGTGCTCGTAGGCCGAAGACGCCTCGTCGAGGCCGAGTTCGTGGGAGACGAGGAAGCTCGGCTGAGCCTTGCCGCCGGCGATGAGATCCCGAAGGGCCCGGTTGTAGCGTTTGACGGGAGCCTGGCCGGTACCGATGTGCTGGCCCTTGAACCAGAGCATGCCGAAGTCCAGCGGCACCTTCCCCTGGGCTTCCAGCTCGCCCTGGGCCTCGGCTCCGCCCGGGTCCTCGGGCAGGAACACCCCGACCACGCCGATGCCGCCGGTGAACCGGACCGACTCGATGAGCCCGTTCATGGTCAGCGTCGCGTCCTCCTCGCCCTGGGGGTCGTGGGCTTGGTAGCCCACGCATTCGCAGCCGTTGTCCGCGCCCAGACCGAGGGTGGCTTCCTTGACCACCTCGGCCGGATCCTGCTCGGCGGTGCTGATCGCGATCGCGCCGATCTCCTCGGCCAGCCGCAGTCGGTCGGGGTGGTGGTCGGCGACCCAGACGCGGCCGGCGCCCTTGAGGATCGCCGAGTAGGCGGCCATGAGGCCGACGGGGCCCGCGCCGTAGACGATCGTCTGGTCGCCGGGCTTGACGCCCGCCATCTCCGTGGCGTGGTAGCCCGTGGGGAAGATGTCGGCCAGCATCACGTAGTCGAGCTGGCGCTCGGCGGCGTCCTCGCCCAGGCGCAGGGCATTGAAGTCGCCGTAGGGTACGCGCAGGAGTTCCGCCTGGCCGCCCTGGTAGGGGCCCATCTCGGCGAAGCCGTACGCGGCGCCGGCCATGTCCGGCTCGGGCTGCATGGTGAGGCAGTAGTTCGTCAGGCCCTGCTCGCACTGCTTGCAGAAGCCGCAGGCGATGTTGAAGGGCAGGACAACCCAGTCTCCGACTTTGACCTTGCTGACCGCCTGTCCGACCTCGACGACCTGGCCGAGGTTCTCGTGGCCGAGGGTCCGGCCCGTCTCGAAAGAGGTCCGGCCCTCGTACATGTGCAGGTCGGAGCCGCAGATGTTGGTGGTGGTGATCTTCACCAGGATGTCGCCGGGGTGCTCGATCTTCGCGTCGGGGACGTCCTTGACCGTCACCGTGCGCGGACCTTCGTACACTGCCGCTTTCATGGTCGTTCCTTGCCGACGCCACGCTTCACCGGACGCTCCACGGAGGGTGGTGGCATCTGAGGGGGCGTTTGGCGCGCGGTTGACCTCGAATGACTCAACCGCGGTGGACGTCCGTCCGCAGGAGCAGCTGACGCCTTTCTCATGGCCGCCTACCCCGCCCCCGCTACGTCACACCACGCGGGACCGGGGTTGGTGCGCGGGTCCTCAGGTGCTCGCGAGGCTTTGCCGCCCCGACCGGAGATCGGCCAGGAGGCGGCCGGCGTCCGTGAGGAGCGTGCCCTGCAAGGCGTGCACTGCCGGAGAGGCTTCCGGGGCGGTCCGTTCCTGCCGTTGCACGAGGTCGAGTTCTGCGGCTGCCCGGTCGGTCTTCGCGTCGAGGACGTTCGGACTGACGTGGGCCGCCTTGCCGATTTCCTCCAGCACCGTGGCCACAGCGCGCAGGACAGCGCTGAAGCGGGGCCGGAAAGACGCCGGCAGGTTCCCCAGTTCCCCACTGTCGAGGGCGTAGTCCAGGGTCCGGGTCATGGAACGGAGGTGGTCCATGCTGCGTTCGGCGACCGTGATCGCTTCCCGGGCGCGGGGGAGGGCCTCGCCGGAGCCGCTGAGGGTTCGGCGAGGGTTCAAGCGGCCGTTTTCGATCTCGGCCTCGATGCTGTGGCGGATGCGCTCGCACTCCTCGGACAGGCTGCGCCAGTCGCGGCGCCACTGGCGCAGGTGGTCCCGATCGGGATCGCTCGCTTCGAGGGTGACCGCGAGGTCGTCGAGGCGCTGGGCCATGGTGGTGTACAGGTCGGTGACGGCTTGTTGCCGATGGCCGGTGTGCCGGGCGGGAGCGAGGATGATGTGGGCGGCGAGGCCGCAGAGCGCGCCGATGCCCACGGACGCGATCAGGTGGCCGATGTAGTCGATCTGCCCCTGTCCGGAGGAGAACGCGAAGAAGCCGACGATGGCGACCTGGATGCCCTGCTGCCCGAAGCGCCGGACCCTGCCGATGCAGAGGGCGATGAGCGTGAGCAAGCCGAACGTCCAGCCGTGGATGCCGGCTACGGCCGCCAGGGTGGCGGCGAGCGTGGCTCCCGCTGCCACGGCCACCACGTACTGCAGACAGTCGCGGACCGATCGGTACACCGTTGCCTGAAGTGCCACCAACGCGGTGAACGGTGCGAACGTCGAAACGGCAGGAGGCAGCAGATGGCGCGCCAGCACCCAAGCCGCCATCGCCGCGACCACCGTCTTGGCGACGAGCAGCACCTCGTCGCGCTCACCCCCGGCTCCCCGCACCGCGCGGCGCAGATAGCCGGCTCGCTCCGTGACCGCCGACCAGATCCTTCGCGCCGTATCCACCCCTCTGAGCAAGATCGACCACCTCCGGTCTGCGCCTGCCCCGCCAACTGCGCTCAACGCTCAGATCTGCGTCACAAAGGCCTGGTCTGCGGAGAGCCGCGAAACGCGGCTCGGATCACGGCGACGAAGGAGTCCCGAGGCGCCGTGGCTGCTGTCGTCTCCGCACCGCTATGGCTGTGCGACCACGGGGGTACGCACGGCGAGCAGGACGACGTCGTCCTCGGGCGCCGGGTGAGCCAGCCGGTTGCTGATCCGGCGGAGCAATTCGTCCAGGGAACCGCCCCCGTGGCGGGCCAGCAGGGCGATGAGCTGTGCCACGGCCGCGTCCATGTCGTGACCGCGGCGTTCGACGAGCCCGTCGGTGTAGAGCAGGAGCGTCGAGCCCGGTTGCAGGGGGCGTCGGTGCTCCGTGCGGTCGAAGGCCCCGAGCGACCGGTGCAGCAGCACGTCGTGTTCCAGCAGCTGGGTCACGTGCCCGTCGGGAGCGCGGAGCAGGGGCGGCGGGTGGCCGGCGTTGGACCAGGTCAGCGTCCAGTCGGGGCTGCCGTCGACGGGGTCGAGGCGGGCGTGCACGAGGGTGCCGCTGGTCTCCAGGGGCAGGATCGAACAGGCCGCGTCGAGGGCGGCCAGAGCGGCGGCCGGGCTGTAGGGCGGATGGTCGAGGGTGGCCTGCCGCAGCATGCTGCGGATCTGCCCCATGATCGTGGCGGCGTGCATGTCGTGGCCGGTGATGTCGCCGACCGTGACCATCAGCGCCGAGGTCTCACCGTCCGAGTTGGCCGCACGGGGCAGGTGATAGGCGTCGTACCAGTCTCCGCCGATCATGTGGTCGTCCGCGGCCGGCTGGTACAGGGCGCTGATCTCGACGCCGTCGGCGAGGGGGAGGTCGGTGAGCATGGCGGCCTGGAGCTGCCGGGCGACCGAGATCCGTTCGTCCAGGTACAGGGCACGTTCCACCGCCTGCGCGACGTAGCCGGACGCGGCGGTGAGGGTTGCCCGCTCGGTGACGTCCACCTCGTGCCGCTTGGCCCAGCAGATCGCGAGCACGCCCAGGAGGGCGCGGCTGCCCCAGAGCGGCAGGCACAGCGCGGTGGTGAAGCCCATGCGGTCGAAGAAGCGGACCGCCACGGGGCTGTACCCGGCGACGAGCGTCTCGCGGTCGGGAACGAACACCGCCCTCCGATCCCGCATGACCCTGGCGCTCGGGAACGCAGCGTCCACGGACAGCGTGAGGACTTCCTGTTCCACCGAGTGTTCGATGTCAGGGTCGGCGACCCGGTGCAGTTCGTCCTTGTCCGCGACCAGCAGGCCGACATAGGAGGGCTTCCCGGCGCCGACGAAGAGGTCCCGCACCCGTCGTCGGACGTCCTCCAGCCCGGAGGTCTGGGCCAGTTCCTCAGACGCCCGCAGTAGCAGCTCAGCGTGGTCCAGTCCGGCCTGGGCCTCTTGTTCCAGACGCTGGGCATCGCGCCGGGCGTGTTCGGCGGCGGCGCGAGCGGTTTCCAGGACCTGCTGTGCGGACCGGCTCTTGGCCGACAGGATGCGCAGGCACAGCTCGGCGGAGCAGGCCGCGGCCAGATCGTCGAGGTCGGACAGTTCGCCCTGCTGCCAGGACCGTGGCTGATGATCGATGGCGCACAGGGAGCCCAGGACGAGACCGTCGGTGTCTCTCAGTGGAATGCCCGCGTAAGCGACGACCCCAAGGTCCGTGACGGCCGGATTGGTGCGGAGCCGCTCGTCGGCGCGTGCGTCCGGCACCACGAGGGGCTGACCGGAAGCCACCACGTACCGGCACAGCGAATGCGACAGCGGAAGTGCGCGGCGCCCGGCCCAGGGCTCCGGCAGACCGATCAGTCCGGGCAGGATCTGCCGGTTCTCTTCGACCAGCGAAACGAAGGCCACCGGCACGCCCAGCACTCGTGAAACCAGCCGGGCGAACCGGTCCATCCCGGTATCGGAGGCAGCCGTGAGGCCGACCCACCGCAGTACCCCTTGCTGGGCGGCGTTGATCGGGTCAGCCTCCGTCTCCCGGCCCGGCTCTCGCATGTGCCCTCCGGTCCTGCTCGTCCCGCGGCCCCCATGGCATCGTAGGCCAGTTGGGCGATGCCGGTCGTGCCATGCCGGGGCTGCCAGGCGCGGCGAAACCGGGCTGTCGGCCGACCGCAGGGGAGGGCGCCTGGTCCGGAGCCGACGCGACCGCTGCGGTGGACGGTGGGACGATGGGAAGACCGACGGCAAACGCGCAGGTCCCTATGCGCGCCGTTCCCGAACCGGACAGCAGGCCAGGCCATGACGAAACAGCCGAAGCCGTCCCAGCCGAAGCACGGCGAGGGACCGAGTCCCCACGAGGGCACCAAGCAGCACGGCTGGTCCCCCGATGTGGACGAAACCCGTCAGCAGGAGAACCCGAGCGCCCATCGTTCCTTCCACCCGGACACATACGCGCCGGCCAAGGGCCCCGGACGTACCGTTTCCAAGGAAGAGGCCGGAAACCCCCACGGCAAGCCGGTCAAGAGCCACGGCACACGAGGCGAGGACCAGAGCAAGGGCTCCGGGGAGAAGGGCATGCACGACCAGGGCCCCCGCGGCCGCTCCCAGCGGCCCAGCGGAACGAAGGACGCGTCCGCCACGACGGGCGTGGACCCTCAGGACCCGCCCGGCAAGCGCAGCGCCGGCTAGCGGTTTTCCGGCACCAACGAGTGCACCGGGTCGTGTGAAACCGTAGTACCTCCTTCCTGCTGCACGCGCGCAGGCGACGGCCCGAGGCGCCGGCAACGAGGCGGGGCACCCTCCGCGTTCGCATTCTCCTGTCCACGAGAAGGACTTGCTCATGGCCGTACGGAACCAGCTGATCCACCGTTCGCCGTCGGCTGTCTGGGCGGTACTCGCGGATCCAAGCCGCTACGGGGAGTGGGTGGTGGGACCATCCGAGTCCACGCCACTTGATCAGGCCTGGCCCGAGGTCGGCTCCCGGCTTCTCTACACCGTGCGACTGGGCCCCTGGTCGGCCGAGGGGGTGACTACGGTCCGGCACCAGGTGCCAGGCCGTGAACTTGAACTGGAGGCATCGTTCAAGGCCTTGGGCACGGCGAGGATCTTCCTGCAACTCCGGCCGTGGGGCGAGGAGACGCTCGTCGTATGCGACGAGCACCCGTTGCGCGGCCTGGGCGGCACTCTCCACAACCCCGTGAGCGAGGTGGCGCTCCAGCTCCGGCACCGGGGCATGCTGGCCCGCCTGGCCAGGCTCGTCGAGAACGACCCCCGCAAGGTCCGTCATGCCTGACGCGGTGGTGATCGGCGCAGGCCCGAACGGGCTGGTGGCCGCGAACCTCCTGGTCGACGCGGGATGGAGCGTGGAGGTCCTGGAGGCACAGCAGGAGCCCGGCGGAGCCGTGCGCAGCGACCGCGGTGTCCATCCGGACTACGTGTCGGACCTCTTCAGTGCCTTCTACCCGCTGGCCGCGGCCTCCCCGGTGCTCGCGCGCCTCGACCTCGCCGCGGAGGGCCTGCGATGGAGCCACGCCCCGTCCGTACTGGCCCACCCGCTCCGGACCGGACGGTGCGCGGTGCTGGAGCGTCGTATGGAGGAGACGGCAGCCGGGCTGGGGGAGTTCGCTGCGGCCGACGCGGACGCCTGGCGCGACATGTACGAGGCGTGGAGCCGTGTCGGCCCGGACCTCGTGCAGGCCCTGTTCACCCCCTTCCCGCCGGTCCGCTCCGGGCTCCGTCTGGCAGCCGGCCTCCGCGCCGCAGGGGGGCTGCGGCTGGCCCGGAACCTGGCCCTGCCGGTGCGCCGCCTGGGCGAGGAGGAGTTCGCCGGGGACGGGGGCCGGCTCCTGCTGGCCGGCAACGCCCTGCACGCAGACCTGGCCCCGGAGGCCGTCGGCAGCGGCGGCTTCGGCTGGCTGATGTCGATGCTCGGCCAGAGCCACGGCTTCCCCGTGCCCGTGGGTGGCGCCCGCGCGCTGACCGAGGCGCTCGTGAACCGCCTCAGGCGCCGAGGGGGCGTCCTGCGCTGCGGGGAGCGCGTCGCCTCCGTCGCCGTACGCGGTGGCACGGCGGTCGGGGTGAGGACCGCGAGCGGGGAGACCGTGAGCGCGCGACGGGCCGTACTGGCCGACACGTCCGCTCCGGCTCTGTACCGGGACCTCGTCGGCGAAGAACACCTACCGTCCCGCCTCCTGCGGGACCTGGAACGCTTTCAGTGGGATTTTGCGACGTTCAAGGTCGACTGGGCACTGACCGGCTCGGTGCCGTGGACGGCCCCGCAGGCTGCCGGAGCGGGGACGGTCCACGTGGCCGACGGCGTGGACGGCCTGACCCGGTTCGCCTCGCAGATCGCCATGGGACAGGTTCCCGACGAGCCGTTCGCCCTGTTCGGCCAGATGACCACGGCGGATCCCAGTCGCTCACCGGCCGGCACGGAATCGGCCTGGGCCTACACCCATCTTCCGCAGCGCATCACCTCCGACGCGGGCCCCGACCGCATCACCGGCCGCTGGGATGCCCGCGAACAGGAAGCCATGGCCGACCGCATCGAAGCGCAGGTGGAACGGTTCGCACCGGGCTTCCGCGCCCGGATCGCCGCGCGCCGGATCCTGGCCCCCACCACCCTCCAGGCCATGAACGAGAACCTCCACAACGGCGCCGTCAACAACGGCACCACCGCGATGCACCAGCAGGCGATCTTCCGCCCCACCCCGGGCACCGGCCGCCCCGAGACCCCCGTCAAGAACCTCTACCTCGCCTCCGCGGCCGCCCACCCCGGCGGCGGCGTCCACGGTGCCCCGGGCGCGAACGCCGCCCGGGCCGCTCTGCGACGCCACGGGCTCCACCCCCTCCTGCACCGCGCCCAACGCACATGAGCCGGCCACCCGGCTCGCCTCACTCTCCTGTACACGTCGCGTCAGAGGAAACTGCCCGGATGCTCCGGCGTCGGAGAGGAAGCCGGAGGCGGACGGCAGTGCCGCAGGGATGTCGAGGCTCACAACCGGTTCGCCCAGGTCCGGAGACGGCTGCCGCGCGCCACGCTCCGTAGTCAACGAGATGCGAGATGTGACAACGCGTGCGAGCGTGAGAGGGAGGCACGAACGCCTCCCCACCCGAAGGAGTTGCCGTCATGGGCGGTATGCAGGACAAGCGCCAAGAGCCGGGCAAGGGCCGCGAGGAACAGCAGCGTCCGCAGCGCCCTGGCCAGGACCCGATGCACCCCGGGCCTGCCCGGCCGTCCCGTCAGCCGGGCCGCGAGGAGAAGACGCACCGTCGCGAGGGTGACCTCCTGCGCGAAGAGGACCTGCGCGACGAGAACCTCTGACCGAGGGTCACCCCACGCACGCAGAGCCCGGCCGGAGCCCGTACTCGCCCCGGCCGGGCTCTGTCAGGTCCCGGTTCGCTCCGCGGGGCCGGCGGGGGGCGTCAGCCGTGTGCCTCGCTTCGCGGTCGACGTGATGCAGACCCTCGCGGCGCGTGTCAGCGTGATCGGAGAGGAACCCGTACCCCACGCATCCAGAGGAGTGGCCGTCATGGACGGTAAGCACGACAAGCACCAGGAGCCGGGCAAGGGGCGCGAGGCGCAGGAACACCGTCGCCCCGGAGACCCCGCGCACCCCCAGCCCGGCAGGTCCTCCCGCGAGAAGGGACACAAGTCCGGGCAGAAGGAGACGTCGCGCCGCCGCGAGGACGATCTTCTGCGCGAAGAGGACCTGCACGACGAGGGGCTCTGACCGGCGCACCACTCGGGCACTCGCCGCTGAGGATGAGGGATCAGCCCGCCGCCTCGGCGGCGCCGTCCTCAGGTTCGGGTGTCGTGGTGACGAGGATCTGAGTGGCCTGCGTGATGTTGTCGGCCCGGACGGCGCGGGCCATCGCTTCGCGGGCGGCGTCGGCGGTGGTGTCCGGGGGGACCACCAGCAGGGCGAAGTGATCGTTGTGGCCGCGCGTGACGAGGACGGTGTCGTCGCCGACGGGGTCGGCGTCGAGGTGCACGACCTGGCCGTCGATGACCAGGCGGGTCGGGACGTCCTGCCAGGCGGAGGTGTCCAGGCCGACCCGCGTGATGGGCCCGAGATGTGCGGTCAGTGCCGTGATCAGGGCGGGCAGCTCGACGGTGACGTCCCTGGAGCGCGGCCACCAGGCGCCGTCCAGGAGCCCCTGGCGGGACCGCGTCGTTTCCAGCCGGAGCAGGGCGGCGCCCGGCCTGACCGCTTCGTGGATCGCGTCCGGGAGGAGCTTCGAAGGGTCGGGGTGGTCGGATGCGGCCATGGTGGTTCCGCCTGTCTCACGGTGCGGCGGCACCCCGTCCGACTGCCTGCGGCGGCGCCGAAAGGGCTGTTGAGCTGCGGAGCGTCTCCGTCGTTTCACGGTACTCCGCCCGCCCCCACGGTGCGGCGAGGGGGACCGGCTGCGCCGCTCTCGCCGTCTGCGCCGGAAAATACACTGGTCAGAAGCGGCTTCCTGGCTCGCGAACCGGAGTACGGTGAAGAGACCGGGAGTACCTCGCACACCCGCTCCCACGCGGACGTCGTTTCCGGCGATCACTGCACCGGGCCGTTCACGAACGGCCCGGGGACGGGTCCGCGACATGACCACGACCCTCGACCGCGCCGCGCAGCCGGCTGTTGTCCTGCGCCCGGCCCGACTGTCCCTCACCCCGAAGACCACCCTCGCAGGTCAACTGGACGGTGCCTGGTGGCCCCGCTCGCGTGACCTCGAAGCCGAGCTCCCTCCTCTCGCCGCCGCGTTGGACGAGACCTGGGGGCGCATCACCCGCGTCAGCGTGAACCCCAGCCGCTGGCCGGTCATCCCGCGCACGGTCGCCGTGGCCGGGCACCTGTTGCACGTGGGCTGGTTCACCGAACAGGACCCGGACAAGCTGATCCTGCTCTCCTACACCGTCGGCCGCTGGGACCTCCTCGTCGTCCCGCCCGAGACCGAGCCCGCGGCCGCGGCCCGGCTGATGGCCGCCGCCGCGATCCCGGGCAGCGTCCTGGCCGCAGGCGTCCTGATGGCCAACGAAACCGTCATCGGACGTGGCGTCCGCGACGCGCGCCGTCGGGAAGCCGCCTGGGAGGACGAGGGCGGGGCCTGCATGTCCACCTTCGGTGAGCCGTTCGGACGAAGCGCCCTACCGCTGTCCGCGAACGGCTGGAGGTGAGCTCCGTGGAGACCGTCGTCGTCATCGCCGTGATCATCCTCATGATCGGCATCGGAATGCGCTGGATCCACCTGCTGAACGCCCGGCACGACGCGCGGATCGAGGCCTACCGCTTCAGTGACCCCCTGCCGAGGCCCTCCGGCCTGCCGGACGACACCGGTCGTCGAGCCCACCACACGGGTGCCGGCCGGTGAGGAACACCTTCCTCCGACCGGGGGCAGCGGTCGGGGCGCCCCGGCGCCCCGCTCCGCCGGCCTCTCACCCCTCAGAAAGGGAACACGCCTACGTGAAGTACATCGAGACCCAGACACTGCCCTCGCTCGGGCACGCCGAGGTCCGGATCATCGCGCATACCCCGGAAGCCGCCCGAGCGGTCGCGGAGGCGCTCCGCCGCTGCTTCGCAGGCGCGGAACAGCGCAGCTACCCCGCCCTCGACGGCAACACCCGCCTCCACCTCACCGTGGACACGGCGACCCCCTCTGGCCCCGCCCGCTCGTGGCTGGCCGCCAGCAGGACCCCGGCCGGCACCGGCGCGCACTCCGACGAAATCTGAGAAGCCCCGACCGGCCCCGGAGCCCACCCCCAACCCACCCCCACACGAAAGGACGCGGTCATGGCCACCCTGCGCGAACGCAAGACCTACCGCGATCAAGTGCTCCGGGTCCTGTACGAAGCCGTCGAGGGCAACCGCCTCCTCGGCATCACCGGAACACAGCTGCGGCGCGACCTCCAGGTACCGGAACAGGACCTGGCCGCCGCCTGCACCTACCTGGCGGGCGAAGGGCTGATCACCGTCGACTGGGAACCCGGCAACACCCCGGCGATGGTCACGCTCACCCACGAGGGAATCCGGCGCATGGAGGCCGAGGAGGAAGGGACGGCCCCGGGCCCGGCCCCATCCGAACAGCACGCCTAGGGCGTGTCTAGATGCGGGCGAACTTCTCGGTCTGCCGGGCGAACTCCTGCGCCATGGCCGCGCTGACCGTGGGCCTGGTCCCGCCGATCGTGCGCAGATAGTCGTCGGTGGTGGGGCGGGCCCGGGCTCCGGTGTCGAAGGTGCGCTCGAACTGGACCTGGGAGACGGTGCGCGCCACATGGGCGATGTCGGCAGGGGTGAACCCCTCGCTGGCGGTCGCCAGCACCGCGCTGTCGGCCTCCGCGCCCGCCCGGGCCAGGTAGCTCTCCCACAGCGCGGTCCGCGCGCGGTCGTCGGGCGGGCCGATCGGCAGTACGTAGTCGAAACGGCCGTGCCGCAGGAACGCGGAGTCGAGCGTGGTCACGTCGTTCGTGGCGCAGACGAGCAGCCGCCCGTCCTGGCCCCGGAACCGCACGATCGCCTTGAGCAGTTCGTTGACGACGCCGACCGCGGTCGCGTCGGCGCCGCTCCGGGTCCCCGCGATCTCCTCGACCTCGTCGATGAAGACCAGGACGTGATCGAGCCGGGCGATCTCGTCGAATCGCCGGTTCAGCCCGCTGGCCAGCCCGTACTCGGCGGCCAGCCGGGCGGGGAACAGTTCGAGGAACGGCCATCCCAGACGGCTGGCGATGGCGTGCGCGAACGTGCTCTTCCCCGTCCCGGGCGGCCCGAACAGCATCACCGCCCGAGGCAGCTCCACTCCGTGCTGGGCGGCCATTTCCGGATGGGCCAGTGGCAGGACGAGACGCCGCTCGATGAGCTCCTTCTCCCGCTGCATGCCCGCGACCCTCTGCCACAGTCCTCCGGGAGGCAGCTCCGCTCCCAGCGACGCGAGCATGCCGACCGCCTGCGGGGTCACCCGCCCGCGCTTCTCGAAGAAGACCAGGCCCGGACGGGCGCCGAAGCCGCAGTTGTGCAGGGCGGTGGCCCCGGTCTCACCGTCGGGCAGGACCGCGTGGACCGTCCGGACGCCACCGGCGAACAGCCGGTGTTCGAGGGCCGTGATCAGGTCGCTGCCCAGCCCCTGGTGCCGCCAGGCCGGCGCCATGCTTATGCGCAGGATCCACGCCCGGTCACCCTCCACCCTGCTCACGGCAGCGCCGACGACCTCCTCGTCGGCGGTGGCCACCACCGCCGGGTGGAGGGCCTGGAGGGCCGCCACGGTGTCCGAGAGCGGAAAGAGCGGTGACTCTTCGCCCGTCCCTGTCTCGGCGTCCACGCGGAGCACCGCTTCGAGATCGTCCTGGGTGTAGTCCCTGACGCGCCACCCCGTCATGGTCAGCTCCGCGTGTTCGGCCGTACCCCCATCATCGGCCGACGAGGGCCGGGGCGCGCACGGAAGCCGTGTGGCGTGCCCGGTCACCGGGGAGCATCCTGGAGGGCAGGCCGCCCGTGCAACCGGATGCCGTCCCGCCGCCTGGTTGGAGGCAACAGGATGACCGTCAGAGGGCGCGGGGACCCGGACCGCTCGGAGAGCTTCGGGGAGGAGCTGCTCGGGGTGTTCCTGGATCGTGCGCACGAGCTGCCACCCCATCTGGTCGGCCCGCTCGTCGCGGAGACGGTGGCCCGGATGGGTGGCCGCGCACCGCAGGTCCTGCTCCAGGACTACGGACAGCAGCAGCTGGTCCCCCTGCCCGCCGACGGTGCGGGCGCCGGTGATCCGCAGCCCATCGACCGGTCCGAGGCCGGCCGGTGCTTCCTGGAGTCACGCACCGTCGAGGTCTTGGCGCCCGACGGCGTGCGGGTCCACCTGCCCCTGCTGGACGGCGGCGACCAGGTGGGGGTCCTCTCGGTCACCCTGGACGGGATCGACGACGACGCCCGCCGCCTCCTGCGCAGGATCGCGGGCCTGGTGGCCGACCTGCTGCAGACCAAGAACGGCTACACCGACCTCTTCTTCCGGACCCGCCGCAGTGAACCGATGACCGTGGCCGCGGAGATCCAGTGGTCCCTGCTGCCCCCGCTGTCGATGGTGATGCCGCACGTCGCGGTCGCCGGAGTCCTGGAGCCCGCCTACGCCGTGGCGGGGGACAGCTTCGACTACGCCCTGAACGGCGACGTCCTGCACCTCGCCATGGTCGACGCCATGGGGCACGGCCTGGACGCGGCGACGATGGCCACGGTGGCCATCGGCGCGTACCGCCACGCCCGCCGGATCAGCATCGAACTGTCCGAGATCTACCTCTTCATGGACCGGGCCGTCGCCGAGCAGTTCGACCCGGACCACTTCGTGACCGCCCAGATGATGCGCCTGGACACCGACACGGGGCGCCTGCAGTGGGTCAACGCGGGGCATCCCGCGCCGATGCTGATCCGCGCGCACCGCGTCGTACGCCGACTGGACAGCCCCACGACCCTCCCCGTCGGCTTCGGAGGGGCGCAGCCGCAGGTCAGCGCGGTGGCGCTGGAGCCCGGCGACCGTGTCCTCTGCTTCACCGACGGTCTGATCGAAGAACACGAAAGCGGGCAGGAGCAGTTCGGCGAGGAACAGCTGATCGACTGGGTGAACCGGCTGGAGCAGGACGACCACGGGATCCGCACGGTGGCCCGGGACCTGTCCCACACCCTCAAGAGGGCACGCGGCGAAACCACCTCGGACGACGCGACGCTCGTCCTGTTCGAGTGGCGCGGATGAAGGAAGACCGGCCGCACCGCCGGGCGCCCGGCGCGCTCACGGGGTGATCCCGTCCCCCTTCCCGGCCGGCTCCGGTACCGTCGGCAGGTCCTGCCCGGCGCGGAGCGGGCCCGTCAGGAGGAGCAGAGCGCACAGTGCGTTGCCGCCGTAGAGGAGCCACAGGGCGTCGCGTTCGCCGAGGAGGGTGCCGAGGGCGCCGCCGAGGAGGCTGCCGACGGGGATCGTCCCGTACATCACGAAGCGGATGGTGGAGCCGACCCGGCCCAGCATGTCCGGCGGGCAGTACGCCTGCCGGAAGCTGACGATGATGACGTTCCCGGCGACCACCCCGGTCATCAGGCAGAACTCCCCGACCAGGAAGGCCAGCAGCCCCACCCCGTCCGTGGTGAGCGGGATCAGCAGCCCGAACGGGCCCCCGCAGAAGGCGCACAGCAGGACCGCCCGGGCCGTCCCGAACCGGCGGGTCAGGCGCGGCGAGACCACCGCGCCCAGGACCCCGCCCAGCCCGGCCAGGGCGATCAGGACACCGATCAGCGCGCCCGGCGCGCCCACCGTCCGGCTCAGGAACAGGATCGACAGGGACTGCGCACCGGCCAGGAACAGGTTCATCGCGGCGTCGCACAGCAGGATCGTCCGCAGGAAGGGGTCCCGGACGAGGAAGGCCACGCCCTCGCGGATCTCCTTGGCCAACGACCGTTCCGCGGGTGCCCGTTCCTCTCCGCCGGGCGGCCCCTCCGGGGTCCGGATCCGCAGCAGCAGAGCCGCCGAGACCAGGAAGCTCAGCCCGTCGGCGAGGAAGCCGACCGCCGCGCCCCCGGCCTGGGCCAGCGCCCCGCCCGCCCCCGGTGCGACGACCTCCGCGACCGATTCGCTGGTCTGGAGCCGGGCGTTGCCGTCGGCGAGCTCCTCGTGCGGCAGCAGGGTCGGCAGGTACGCGCTGTAGGCGGCCCGGAAGAACACGTCGGCGGTCCCCGACAGGACGGCCACCAGCATCAGTTGGGAGGTCGTCAGGACCTCCAGCCAGACCGTCGCCGTCAGCGACAGCATCAGCAGCGCCGACACCGCGTTGCACACGATCATCACCGGCCGGCGGCGCATCCGGTCGGTCCACGCCCCCACGGGCAGTCCGAACAGCAGCCACGGCACCCAGGCCGCGGCGTTCAGCACCCCCATGGTCAAGGGCCCCGCGTCCAGCGTGTCCACCGCGATCAGCGGCAGCAGCACGCGGGTGGCCGCGCTCCCGAACTGGCTCACGGACTCGCCCGCCCACAGCAGCCGGAAGTCCCGGCGGCGCAGCGCGCCGCGACCGGCGCTCACCGTCCCACCGTGCCCTCGCCCAGCAGCGCGGCGATCTCGGCGGCGGGCTTGGTCGCCATCATCTCGCCGTGCGCACAGGGTATTTCGTGCTGGGTGACCGGGCCTGTGACGTACGGATCCCACACCCGAGGCCCGGGCGCGTCCGGTTCGTGGGCGGCGACGGCCAGCGTCACCCCGCCCCGGAACACCCCCGGACGGTGGGCGGCGGCCAGCCGGTCGTGGTGGACGTAGGCCTCGCCCAGGGCGGCGACGGTCTCCCCGTCGAAGACAGACAGCGGGCCCTCTTCGGCAGCCGCCGCCACCAGCCCGGCGAGGGTCAGCGGACCCCCTCCGGCCGCGCCGCACTCCTCCCGCGGTGGGTAGCCGAGCGATTCCAGCAGGTCCCGCAGCGGGTCCGCCGCCGGGGCCGCCGTCTCGCCGGGGGCCGCCGGATACCCGTCCAGCAGGGTGAGAGCGGCCACCTCCTCGCCGTCCCGCTGGAGCGTCACGGCCACCTCGTGCGCGACCACCGCCCCGAAGGACCAGCCCAGCAGGTGGTACGGGCCGTGCTGCTGCACCGCGCGGATCCGCGCCGCGTACTCCGCGGCCAGCTCCGCCACGCTCCCGGACCGTGCCCCCGGCTCGCTCAGCGCCCGCGACTGCAGGGCGTGCACGGGCTGCCGCGGGTCCAGGTGCTCCAGCAGCCCCCGGTACACCCAGCCGGTGCCCGCGCCCGGGTGGACGCAGAACAGGGCGGGCGCGCCGGGCGCTCCCGTGCGCAGCGTGACCAGCGGCGCCAGCGGGTCGGCGTCCCCCCGGGGGACCGCGCCGCCGGAGCGGGCGGCGAGAGCGGTGACCGTGGGCGCGGCGAACAGGTCCTGGACCCCGAGCTCCTCGCCCAGTGCCTCGCGCACCCGGGCCATCAGCCGGGCCGCCAGCAGGGAGTGGCCGCCCAGGTCGAAGAAGCCGTCGTCGGCGCCGACGGCGTCCGCGGGCAGCCCCAGCACCTCGGCGAACAGGCCCGCCAGGACCTCCTCCCGCCGGCCGCGCGGCGCCCGGCGCACACGGCCGTCCCCGGCCCCGCCGGGGTCCGGCGCGGGCAGCGCGGCCCGGTCGAGCTTGTCGTTCGGGGTCCGCGGGAAGGCGTCGAGCACGACGAACGCCGACGGCACCATGTGCGCCGGGAGCGTCCCCGCCAGATGGGCGCGCAGGTCCGCCGCGTCCACCGCGGAGCACGTGCCGCCGTCGCCGTCGCCGCCGGGGGCCGGGACCACGTACCCGACCAGCCGCTTCGCACCGCCGGGGCCGTCCTCCCGTACGGTCACCGCGGCCCGGTCCACCCCGGGCGCCGCCGCGAGCGCGGCCTCGATCTCGCCGGGTTCGACGCGGAAGCCGCGGATCTTGACCTGGTCGTCGGCGCGGCCGAGGTACTCGATGCGGCCCTCGCGGTCCCGGCGGACGAGGTCGCCCGTGCGGTACATGCGAGCCCCGTCCTCGAACGGGCAGGCCACGAACCGCTCCGCCGTCGTCCCCGGGCGGCGCAGGTAGCCCCGCGCCAGCCCGGCACCCGCCAGGTACAGCTCGCCGGGCACCCCCGGCGCCACCGGGTTCAGCGCTGCGTCGAGCACGTAGGCGCGGGTGTTGGCGACGGGACCGCCGATGAGCGGGCGCTCGCTGCGCGCGGTGTCCCACCACAGGGCGTCGACCGTGCACTCCGTGGGTCCGTACAGGTTGTAGGCGAGCATCCCCTCCGTGGCGCGCAGCCGGCTCCACAGGCCCTCGCCCGCGGCCTCCCCGCCGATCAGCAGCAGCCGCGGCGGGGCGTCGAGCAGACCCTCCTCGATCAGGTGCTCGGCGTGCGTCGGAGTGGTGTCGACGACGTCGAGGGCGGCGTCGGCGACGTGCCGGGCGAAGGCGGCGGCGTCGCGGCGCACGGCGTCGCCGATCAGGTGGAGTTCGTGCCCGGCCACCATCCACATCAGGGCGTCCCAGGAGGCGTCGAAGGACAGCGAGGCCACCAGCGCCACCCGCAACTGCCGTCCGGCAGAGGTCCGTTCCGCCTCGGCCATGGTGTGGGCGCGGTGGAAGGCGTACAGGTTGCGCAGCGCGGCGTGGTCGACGACGACGCCCTTGGGCCGGCCCGTGGAGCCCGAGGTGTACACGACGTACGCGGCGTCGCCCGGCCGGGGCCGCCGCAGCGGCCCGGCACCGGGCGCGCGGGCGGCCGTGTCCTCCCCGTCGGTGAGGACGAGCGGGACCTGCCGCGCCGACTCCGCGAGGGGCAGCAGCGGGGCGGTCGCGGAGTCCGTGACCACCAGCGCCGGGGCGGAGTCGGCCAGCATGTGCGCGATCCGCTCGGCCGGGTATCCGGTGTCCACCACGACGAACGCCGCACCGGACTTGAGGACGGCCAGGATCGCGGCCACCGCCGCCGGGGAGCGCGGCAGGGCGATGGCCACCACCCGTTCCGGACCCGCCCCGTCCAGGACGAGACGCCGGGCGAGCCGGTCGGACCAGGCGTCGAGGGCTGCGAAGCCGATCCGCTCGGCGCCGTGCACCAGCGCCGTCGCGTCCGGGGTGCGGGCGGCCTGCGCCGCGAACAGCTCGGGCACGGTGGCGTCCGGAACCGGCAGCGCGGTGTCGTTCCACTCCTCCAGCATCCGCCGGCGGGCGGCGGGGGCCAGCGGGTCGGCGGCCCCGACCGGCAGCTCCGGCGCCTGCGCGAGCAGTGCGACCATCCGTACCAGGGCCGCGGCGAGGTCCTCGGCGGTGGCGTGGTCGAACAGCTCGGCCGCGTACTCCAGGAAGCCCGAGATCCCGGCGGGGCGGCCCTCGGCGTCCCGGCGCTCCTGGACGTCCAGCGTCAGGTCGAACTGGGCGACGTCGAAGCGGAACGGCTCCGGGCGGCAGTCGAGGCCGGGCAGCGCGAGCGTCCCGTCCTCGCCGTCCTGTACCTGGAGCAGCACCTGGAAGAGGGGGTGGCGGGCGAGGGACCGCTCGGGGTTGACCGCCTCCACGACCCGCTCGAAGGGCACGTCCTGGTGTTCGTACGCCGCGAGGTCGGTCTCCCGGACCCGGCCCAGGAGTTCGGCGAAGGTCGGATCGCCGGAGACGTCGGTGCGCAGGACGAGGGTGTTGACGAAGAAGCCGACGAGGTCGTCCAGGGCCTCGTCCGTACGGCCCGCGACGGGCGTCCCGATCGGTACGTCGGTCCCCGCGCCGAGCCGGGACAGGGTCACGGCCAGCGCCGCCTGCACCACCATGAAGAGGGTGCAGCCGTGCGCGCGGGCCACCTCCAGCAGCCGGCCGTGCAGATCGGCGTCCAGCACGACGGGGACGGAGCCGCCCGCGAAGTCCGCCACCGCCGGGCGCGGCCGGTCGTGGGGCAGGGCCAGCTCGGCGGGCGCACCGGCCAGTGCGCCGGTCCAGAAGGCGAGTTGGCGGGCGATCGGGCTCGTGGGGTCGTCCTCGGCGCCGAGCAGCTCCCGCTGCCACAGCGTGTAGTCGGCGTACTGCACCGGCAGCGGTTCGAAACCGGGCGCGGCGCCCGCGCACCGGGAGGCGTACGCCTCGGACAGGTCCCGGAACAGCGGCCCCCAGGACCACCCGTCGAGCGCGATGTGGTGCACGACCAGGGCCAGCACCCACTCCTGGGGGCCTGCCGCGAGCAGCGCCGCCCGTACGGGGGGCCGCGCGGCCAGGTCGAACGGGCGGGCCAGCAGTGCGTCGAGGGCCGCGGAGGTTCCCTCCGGACCGCACTCCACCAGGTCCAGGGGTACGCCGCCGCCCGCGGGCAGCACCCGCTGGTACGGCTCGCCCGCCGCCTCGGGAAACACCGTGCGCAGGGCCTCGTGCCGATCGGTGACGTCACCCAGGGCCGCGGCCAGCGCCGACGTGTCCAGCGGGCCGCGCAGCCGCAGCGCGAACGGGCAGTGGTAGCCCGCGGACTGGCCGGCCCGGCTCAGGAACCACAGCCGGCGCTGGGCGGCCGACAGCGGCGGGGCCTCGGGCCGCTCCGCCGCCGCGGTCAGGGCCGGACGGTGGGCCGCCCCGGCGGCCGTTTCCCGCGCCAGGCAGGCGGCCAGCCCGGCCACCGTCGGGTGCTGGAACAGCTGGCGGATGCCCAGATCGCCGCCCAGGACGGCCCGGATCCGCGAGAGCAGCCGGGTCGCGAGCAGCGAATGGCCGCCCAGCTCGAAGAAGCTGTCCTCGGCGCCCACCGACGGCAGCCCCAGCACCTGCGCGAACAGCTCCGCCAGGAGCTCCTCGCGGGGCCCGCGCGGGGCGCGGGAGTTCAGCAGCGCGCCGAAGTCCGGCGCGGGCAGCGCCGCCCGGTCCAGCTTGCCGTTCCGGTTCATCGGGAAGGCGTCCAGGACCACGAAGGCCGAGGGCACCATGTGGTCCGGCAGCCGTGCGGCGAGCCACCCGCGCAGCGCGCCCGGTTCGGGCCTGCGGCCCGCGGCCGCCACCACGTACGCCACGAGCCGCTTCCCCGCGGGCCCGCCGTCCCGGGCGAGCACCGCGGCCTGCGCCACCTCCGGGCAGGCGCGCAGGCAGGCCTCGATCTCGCCGGGTTCGATGCGGAAGCCGCGGATCTTGACCTGGTCGTCGGCGCGGCCGAGGTACTCGATGCGGCCCTCGCGGTCCCACCGGACGAGGTCGCCCGTGCGGTACATACGGGCCCCGTCCTCGAACGGGCAGGCCACGAAGCGGCCCGCGGTGAGCGAGGGCCGGTTCAGGTAGCCGCGTGCCAGGCTCGGTCCGGCCAGGTACAGCTCGCCCGGGACGCCCGGGGCGACGGGCCGCAGCCCGGCGTCCAGGACGTACGCCCGGGTGTTGGCGAGCGGGCGGCCCACGAGCGGCTCCTCGCTGAGGGCGGCGTCCCACCACAGGGTGTCGACGCTGCACTCGGTGGGCCCGTACAGGTTGTGGCAGAGCATCCCGTCGGCGGCCCGGACCCGCGTCCACAGGGCCGCGCCCGCCGCCTCGCCGCCGAGCAGCAGCACCTTGGGCCGGTGGGCGGGATCGTCCAGCAGGCCCTCCTCGACGAGCTGTTCGGCGTAGGTCGGGGTGACGTCCAGGGCGTCGATGCCGGCGCGGGCGATGTGCCGGACCAGCGCGGCCGCGTCGCGGCGGGTGTCGTCGTCGACGAGGTGGAGTTCGTGGCCGGCCACCATCCACAGCAGCCCCTCCCACGACGTGTCGAAGGACAGCGCGGCCGTCAGCGCCATGCGCATCCGGCGCCCGCCGTGCAGCTCCTCCGCGCGGGCGATGACCCCGGCCCGGTGGAAGGCGTAGAGGTTGCGCAGCCCCGCGTGGTCGATGACGACGCCCTTGGGCTCGCCGGTCGACCCCGAGGTGTGGATCACGTACGCGGCGCTGCCGGGCAGGATCCGGCGGCCCGGGACGGGACCGGCGGCACCCGCCGGGACCGGGCCCGGCGCGTCGACGAGGACGCGGACGGCGCCGGTGTCCGGGAGCCCCGGGGCGGTCGCGGCGTCGGTGACGACGGTGCTCGTGGTGCCCAGCAGCCGGGCGAGCCGCTCGGCCGGGTAGTCGGTGTCGACGGGGACGAAGGCGGCGCCCGCCTTGAGCACCGCGAGCAGCGCCACGACGGAGTCGGCGGACCGGGGCAGGGCCAGGGCCACCAGGTGCTCCGGGCCGACCCCGTGCCCGGCGAGCCGGTGCGCCAGCGCGTCGGCGCGGGCGTCGAGTTCGGCGAAGGTCAGCGCGGTGTCCCGGAAGACCAGGGCGGTCGCGCCGGGGGTGCGGGCGGCCCGCTCCTCGAACAGCTCGGGCAGGGTCCCGGCGGGCACCGGCGCGGCCGTGTCGTTCCAGCCGGACAGGACCAGGGCGCGCTGCTCGGCGGAGAGCGGGTCGGCCCGCCCGACCGGGGCGGAGGGGTCGGCGGCGAGGCGCTCCAGCACCCGGGGGAGGGCGGCCGCGAGGTCCTCGGCGGTGGCCCGGTCGAACAGGTCCGTCGCGTACTCCAGGGCTCCGCCGATCCCGGCCGGGCCGCCGCCCGAGTCCCACCGCTCCTGGAAGTCGACGGTGAGGTCGAACTTGGCGACGTCCCAGGCGGCCGACTCCTCCGCGCACTCCAGGCCTGGCAGGGCGAAGGCGGGACCCCCGCCGCTGTCCAGGGTCATCATCACCTGGAAGAGGGGGTGGCGGGCGAGGGACCGCTCGGGGTTGACCGCCTCGACGACCTGCTCGAAGGGCGCGTCCTGGTGCTCGAAGGCGGCGAGGTCGCTCTCCCGCACCCGCTCCAGGAGCTCGGTGAAGGCCGGGTCTCCGGAGAGGTCGGTGCGCAGGACGAGCGTGTTGACGAAGAAGCCGACCAGGTCGTCGAGCGCTTCGTCGCCGCGGCCCGCGACGACGGTCCCGATCGGGATGTCGGTGCCGGCCCCGAGGCGGGACAGGAGCACCGACAGGCCGGCCTGGAGGACCATGAAGAGGGTGCAGCCGTGCTGCCGGGCCAGTTCCAGCAGCCGTCCGTGCAGCTCCGCGTCCAGCTCGACGGGGACGGAGCCGCCCGCGAAGCTCGCCACCGCGGGGCGCGGCCGGTCGGCGGGCAGGGCCAGTTCGGCCGGGGATCCGGCCAGTTCCCGCGTCCAGAAGGCCAGTTGCTCGGCGAGCAGGCTCTCCGGGTCGTCCTCCGCGCCCAGCAGCTCGCGCTGCCACAGCGTGTAGTCCCGGTACTGCACCGGCAGCGGCTCGAAGGCGGGTGCCCCGCCCGCGCAGCGGGCGGCGTAGGCGGCGGCCAGGTCGGTCAGGAGCGGCCCCCAGGACCAGCCGTCGGTGGCGATGTGGTGGATCACCAGTGCCAGCACCCACTCCTCGTCGCCCAGGGCGAAGAGACGGGCCCGCAGCGGAAGTTCCGCGGTGAGGTCGAAGACGTGCCCGGCCTCGGCGGCCAGCGCGTCGGCGAGTTCCGCCTCGCCGAGGCGGACGACGGGCAGCTCCGGCGCCCCGTCGGTGATCTGTTGCACGGGCTCCCCGTCCACCTCGGGGAAGACCGTCCGCAGCACCTCGTGCCGCCCGGTCAGATCGCCGAGGGCAGCGGCCAGCGCCTGCGGGTCCAGCGGACCGCGCAGCCGGGTGGTGAGCGGGCAGTTGTACGCGGCGCCGGTCTCGCCGAGCCGGCTCAGGAACCACAGCCGCCGCCGGGCGAACGAAACGGGAAACACAGGACCTCCGGGGGCGTGCGGGGTGGGGCGCGGGGCGGGGGACGGCTCAGGCATCGGCGGAGCGGCGGAGCGTGGGACGGGCCTTCGGCGCGTCGGTGAGCAGGGCGGCGGTGCGGGCCGGGGTCGGGTGCTGGAAGAGCTGGCGGATCTTCAGCTCCCGGCCGAGTTCGGCCCGGATCCGGCTGATCAGCCGGGTGACGAGCAGGGAGTGGCCGCCCAGGGCGAAGAAGTTGTCGTCCGGGCCGACCTCCTCCCGGTCGAGGACCTCGGCGTACAGGGCGCGGACGCGGTCCTCGGTGCTGCCGCCCGGGTCCGCGGCCGGCTCCGGCGCGGCGGGGGCGGCCGCGGCCGTGCGCGGGGCCGGGCCGTCGACCGAGCCGACCGCCCGCTCCGGGGCGGCCGCGAGACCGCGCAGCACCAGGGCCAGGTCCGCCGCCAGCCGCTCGGCGCTCGTACGGTCGAACAGCTCGGTGGCGTAGGTGAGTTCCCCGGTGAGGCCCAGCGGGGTGCCGTCGGCGGCGCGCCGCTCCCCGAGGTCCACCCCGAGGTCGAACTTGGACACCGCCCATTCGACGGGGTGCGGCTGTGCCGTGACGCCCGTCAGGCGGGGCAGGGCGGGCGGCTCGTTCTGGACCTGGAGCAGCACCTGGAAGAGCGGGTGCCGGGCGAGGGACCGCTGCGGGTTCACCCCCAGCACGACCCGCTCGAAGGGCACGTCCTGGTGGGCGTAGGCGGCGAGGTCGCTCTCCCGGACCCGGGCGAGGAGGTCCGTGAAGGCCGGGTCGCCGGAGACGTCGGTGCGCAGGACCAGGGTGTTGACGAAGAAGCCGACGAGGTCGTCGAGCGCCTCGTCCGTGCGGCCCGCGACGACGGTCCCGATCGGGATGTCGGTGCCTGCCCCGAGGCGGGACAGGAGTACCGACAGCCCGGCCTGGAGGACCATGAAGAGGGTGCAGCCGTGCTGTCGGGCCAGTTCCAGCAGCCGTCCGTGCAGCTCCGCGTCCAGCTCCAGGGGGACGGAGCCGCCCGCGAAGCTCGCCACCGCGGGGCGCGGCCGGTCGTAGGGCAGGGCCAGCTCGGCAGGGGCGCCGGCCAGCTCCTCGGTCCAGAAGGCGAGCTGACGGGTGATCGGCGCGTCCGGGTCGCCCTCCGCGCCGAGCACGGACCGCTGCCAGACGGTGTGGTCCCGGTACTGCACGGGCAGCGGCTCGAAGGCCGGCTCCGCGCCCGCCAGGCGGGCGGCGTAGGCGGTGGCCAGGTCGGTCAGGAGCGGCCCCCAGGACCAGCCGTCGGTGGCGATGTGGTGGATCACCAGCACCAGCACCCACTCCTCCCGGCCCAGCTCCAGCAGCCGGGCCCGCAGCGGCAGTTCGGCCGAGATGTCGAAGCGGTGGCCCGTCACCTCCCGTACCGCGTCCGCTACTGCGCCGGCCTCCGCGACGGCGAGGACCTCCAGCGGCACGTCGGCCGACGCACCCTCCAGCAGCCGGATCACCGGCTCGCCCCCGCACTCGTCGAAGACGGTCCGCAGCACCTCGTGCCGGGCCACCACGTCACCGAGCGCCGCACGCAGCGCCGACGCGTCCAGCGGACCCCTCAGCCGGTAGGCGAAGGGCACGTTGTGGTGGCCGGACGGGCCCTCCGCCTGGTGCGCGAACCACAGCCGGTGCTGCGCCGAGGACAGCGGCGCGCCCTGCCCGGGCTCCGCACGGCGCAACGGCGGCCGCGCCCGGTCGGCGTTCCCGGCCAGCTCCGCGAGCGCGGCCACGGTCTGCGCGCGGAAGACCTCGCGCAGCGGCAGCTCGACCCCGAGGGCCGTACGGATCCGGCTGACCAGCCGGGTCGCCAGCAGAGAGTGGCCGCCCAGGTCGAAGAAACCGGCGTCGGCGGCGACCGCGTCGAGGCCGAGCACCTCGGCGAAGAGGCCCGCCAGGATCTCCTCCCGGGGGGTACGGGGGGCACGCCCGCCGGAAGCGGGCAGCGCGGGCTCGGGCAGGGCCCGGTAGTCCACCTTGCCGTTGCGGGTCAGCGGCAGCGCGTCCAGGACCATGACGTACGAAGGCAGCATGTAATCCGGCAGCAGCCGCTCCAGCCGGCGCCGCACCGAGGGCCCGGAGACCTCCCCGACCACGTACCCGGCCAGCCGCTTCTCGCCGTCCGCGGCCGCCCGTACGGCGACCACGGCCTGGCGGACGCCCGGGCAGGCGGCCAGCGCGGCCTCGACCTCGCCGGGCTCCACGCGGAAGCCGCGGACCTTCACCTGCTCGTCGGCCCGGCCGAGGAATTCCAGCAGCCCGTCGGCCCGCCACCGGGCGAGGTCGCCGGTGCGGTACATGCGCGTCCCGGGCGCGCCGAACGGGTCGGCGACGAACCGCTCCGCGGTGGCCGCGGGACGCCGGTGGTAGCCGCGCGCCACTCCGGCACCGGCGAGGTACAGCTCGCCCGGGGTGCCCGGCGGCACCAGCCGCATCCGCTCGTCCAGCACGTACGCGCGGGTGCCGTCCAGGGGGCGGCCGATCGGCACCGGGCCGTCGGCGTCCGCGGCGCCGGTGATCAGGTGGGCGGTCGCGCACAGGGTCGCCTCGGTGGGCCCGTACAGGTGGCGGACCACGGTGTCCGGGCACGCCGCCAGCACGGCGCGGACCGCGGCGGGGCTGACGACGTCGCCGCCGGTCAGCACCTCGCGGACGCCGGCCAGCAGGCCGGGGTCCTCCTCGGCGACCACGCGGAACAGGCCGGCCGTCAGGTGCACGGCGGTGATGCCCGCCCCGCGGATCAGGGCGCGCAGCCCGGCGACCGTCGGCTCGCCCTCGGGGGCGACGACGACCTGCCAGCCGGACAGCAGGGCCACCCACAGCTCGTAGTCGGCGATGTCGAAGGCGTGCGGCGCGTGGAACAGGACGCGCTCGGTGCCCCGGGTGTGCCAGCCCCGGTCGGCCACGAGGTCCAGGACGTCCCGGTGGGTGACGGCGACGCCCTTGGGCTCGCCGGTCGAGCCCGAGGTGTGCATCAGGTAGGCCAGTTGCCCGGGCGGGCACGGCGCGGCCGCGAACTCCCCGCCGTCCGCGAGAGCGCCGGGGGCCTGCGCCGCGCCGGCCAGGACCGTCCGCACTCCCTCCGGGGCGAGCCCGGCGTGCGCCTCGTCGACCAGCAGCACGGAGCAGCCCGCGGCGTCCAGGATCCGCCGGGTGCGCGCGGCGGGCTGGCCGGCGTGCAGCGGCAGGTACGCGCCGCCCGCCTTGAGGACGGCCAGCATCGCCACGACCACCTCGGGGGAGCGCCCCATCAGTACGCCCACCGGGGATTCGGCGGTGAAGCCGAGGCCGGCCAGCCGCCGCGCCAACCGGTCGGCGCGCCGGTCCAGCTCCCCGTAGGTGATGGCGTCGGGGCCGGACACCAGGGCCACGGTGGCCGGGTGCAGCGCGGCCCGCCGGGCGAATTCCAGGTGCACCGCCGTACCCGCCCGGGGCGGGGCCGGCGGCTGCCAGTCGGCCAGCAGCTGCTGCCGCTCCCGCGGCAGCAGCACCTCCAGGGCCGAGATCCGGCCGCGCGGCGCCCGTACCGCAGCCGCCAGGATCCCGCGCAGCCGCTCCACGAGGGCGCGCACGGTGGCCTCGTCGAAGAGCTCCGTACGGTACTTGGCCACCGCGCTCAGCCCCTCGCCCGCCCCGGCCGCCTCCGTGAACTGCAGCGCCAGCTCGAACTCGGCCCGCGGTACGTCCACCTCCTCGGCCACCGCCGTCAGCCCGGGCAGCTCAAGGCCGGCGGCGGCCGCCCGGCGCATCGTCAGCGCCACCTGGAACAGCGGGTGGTGGGAGAGCGAGCGCCGCGGGTTGACCGCCTCGACGACCTGCTCGAAGGGCACGTCCTGATGGGCGAAGGCCGCCAGGTCGCTCTCCCGCACCCGCTCCAGCAGTTCCGCGAAGGCCGGGTCCCCGGACAGGTCGGTGCGCAGGACCAGGGTGTTGACGAAGAAGCCCACCAGATCGTCAAGGGCTTCGTCGGAGCGGCCCGCGACGACCGTGCCGATCGGCACGTCGGTCCCCGCGCCGAGCCGGGACAGCACCACCGCCAGCGCGGCCTGGAGCACCATGAAGACGGTGCAGCCGTGCGCCCGGGCCAGCGCCTCCACCTGCGCGGTCAGGGCCGCGTCCAGGCCGAAGGCGACGGCCGCGCCCGCCGGATCGGCCACCTCCGGCCGGGGCCGGTCGGTGGGCAGCACCGGCTCCTCCGGCAGCCCGGCCAGCGCGGTGCGCCAGTACGACAGCTGCTCCTCGGCCGCGCCGTCCAGCAGGGCGCGCTGCCAGAGCGTGTAGTCGGCGTACTGCACGGCCAGCGGAGGGCGCGGCTCGGCGCCGCCGCCCGTGCGGGCCGCGTAGGCGTAGGAGAGGTCGCCCAGCAGCGGCCCCCAGGACTCGCCGTCGGTGGCGATGTGGTGCAGGGCCAGCACCAGCGTGTGCCTCTCGGGCCCGGCGGTCAGCAGCGCGGCCCGCAGGGGCGTGTCGGTGGCCAGGTCGAAGGGGCGTGCGGCGATCTCGTCGATGTCCGCGCCGGCCGCGTCGAGGAGTTCCAGGACGGGCGCGGCCGGGGGCAGTACGACCTGCAGGGGCTCGCCGTCGGCCGCCGGGTGGATCGTACGCAGGATCTCGTGCCGCTCGGCCAGGTCGGCCAGCGCCCCGCGCAGCGCCTCCACGTCGAGCGGACCGTCCAGCCGGACCGCGACCACGCTGTGGTAGGCCGGGTCGGACCCCTCAAGCCGGTCCAGGAACCACAGCCGGCGTTGCGCCGCGGAGAGCGGCAGCTGCGCCGGGCGCGGCTGCGGCCGCAGCGCGGGACGGGCCCGGTCCGCGCCGTCGACCAGCGCCGCGAGCGCGGCCGGAGTGCGGGCGGCGAACACCTCACGGATGCCCAGCTCCGCGCCGAACGCCCCGCGGACCTGCGCCACCAGCCGCATCGCCAGCAGGGAATGGCCGCCCAGCTCGAAGAAGTCGTCGTCGGCGCCCACCCCGGGCAGGCCCAGCACCGACGCGAACAGGCCCGTCAGGATCCGCTCCCGCTCGGTGCGGCCGCCACGGCCGCCGGCGCGCACGGAGGGGGCGGGCAGGGCCCGCCGGTCCAGCTTGCCGTTCGGCGTCACCGGCAGCTCGTCCAGCACGACCACGGCCGGGACCATGTGCTCGGGCAGCTTGGCGGCCAGCTCGCCGCGCACCCCGGCGGGGGTCGGCGCGGCGCCCTGGCGGGGCACCACGTACGCCACGAGCCGTGGATCGCCGGGGTGGTCCTCGCGGACGACGACCGCCGCGTGGGAGACGCCCGCGCAGCCCGCGGCGGCGCTCTGGACCTCGCCCGGCTCGATGCGGAAGCCGCGGATCTTGACCTGGTCGTCGGTGCGGCCCAGGTACTCCAGGACGCCGTCGGCCCGCCAGCGGACCAGGTCGCCCGTGCGGTACATGCGGGCCCCCGGCTCGAAGGGGCAGGCCACGAACCGGTCGGCGGTCAGAGCGGGCCGGCCGAGGTAGCCGCGGGCCAGCTGCACGCCGGCCAGGTACAGCTCGCCCGCGGTACCGGGCGCCACCGGGGCGAGCCGGCCGTCCAGCACGTACGTACGGGTGTTGGCGGCGGGCCGGCCGATCGGGACCGTGGCGTCCCCGGGCCGGCAGGGCCAGAGCGTGACGTCGACCGCGGCCTCGGTCGGGCCGTACAGGTTGTGCAGCTCCGCGCCGGGCAGGACCCGGAAGAAGGCGTCCTGGGTGTGCGGGGGCAGCGCTTCGCCACTGGCGATCACCCGGCGCAGTGAGCGGGCGTCCGCCGCTGCGGGCTCGCGCAGGAACACGTCGAGCATGGACGGCACGAAGTGCGCGGTGGTGACGGACTCCCGGGCGATCAGGCCGGCCAGGTAGGCGGGGTCCTGGTGGCCGCCGGGCTTCGCGACCACGAGGGTCGCCCCGGTCAGCAGCGGCCAGAAGAACTCCCACACCGAGACGTCGAAACCGCTCGGCGTCTTCTGCAGCACCCGGTCCCCGGCCCCCAGACCGTACTCCCGCTGCATCCACTCCAGCCGGTTGACGATGGCCCGGTGCGGGACCAGCGCGCCCTTGGGGCGGCCGGTGGAACCGGAGGTGAAGATCGCGTACGCCGGGTGGTCGGGAAGGACCACCGGCCGCGGTGCGGGATCCGCCGCGGGGAGCGGGGCGTCCAGCCGCAGCGTCGGCGTCCCCGGCGCCTCCCAGCCGGTGCTCAGCACCAGCGCCGGGGCGGCGTCGGCCATGATCCCGAGGCTGCGCTCCTGGGGCTGGCCGGGGTCCACGGGCAGGTAGGCCGCCCCCGCCTTCAGCACCCCGCACAGGGCGACCATCAGGTCGAGCGAGCGCGGTACGGCGACCGCGACCAGGCTCTCCGGTCCGATGCCGCGGTCCGCGAGCACGTCCGCGAGGCGGCCCGCCCGCTCCTCCAGCGCCCGGTAGGTCAGGGACTCGCCCTCGAAGACGACGGCGGTGGCGTCCGGCGTCCGGGCCGCCTGCTCCGCGAGCAGCGCGCTCAGCGTCGACTCCGGGAGGGCGGCGGCGGTGTCGTTCCACTCGGCCAGGACCCGGTGGCGCTCGGCCGCGGTCAGCGCGTCCAGGGCCTCCACCGGCGCGTCCGGGTCGGCCGTCCACCGCTCCAGCAGCCGCACCAGCCGCTCGCCCAGCTCCCGCACCCGCTCGGCGGCGACGAGCCCGGGGTGGTGGCTCAGCCGCAGCCCGAGCGCCGCGCCCGGCTCGACCACCAGGGTCAGCGGGAAGTGCGTGGTGTCCCGGAACCGGATCCGCGCCTCCAGGCCGAAGCCGGGCAGGTCGAGCGCGTAGTCGCTCATCGGGAAGTTCTCGAAGACCAGGTTCGTGTCGAAGAGGGCGGCCGGGGAACCGGCCAGCTTCTGGATCTCCGTCAGCCCCAGGTGGTCGTGGTCCACCAGCTCCGCCCGCTCGCCCTGGAGTTCCGCGCAGACCCGGCGCAGCGGGGCGGCCGCGTCGATCCGGGCCCGCACGGGCACGGTGTTGATCAGCATGCCGATCATCCGCTCCGAACCCGGCAGTTCGGCGGGGCGGCCGCTGACCGTGAGACCGAAGACCACGTCGTCCTGCCCGGTGGCGCGGGCCATGAGCACCGCCCAGGCGCCCTGGACCACGCTGGTCAGCAGCAGCCCGCACTCCCGGGCCCGCGCGGTCAGCGCCGCCGTCCGCTCCTCGTCCAGCCGCACCACCACGTCCTCGGGGGTGGCGCCGGGGGAGACCCGGCCGGCGCCGTCCGCGATCCGGCCGGGCGCGTCGAGACCGGCCAGGGCGGTGCGCCAGGCCTCCTCGGCGGCGGGCCGGTCGCACCGCGCGAGGTGCGCCAGGTACTCCCGGTAGGGCCGCACCGGCTCCGGCTCGCCACCCGCGTACAGGGTGAACAGCTCGCGGAAGAGCAGCCCGAACGACCAGCCGTCCAACAGGATGTGATGGGCCGTCACCAGAAGTCGGTGCCGGTCGTCCGCCAGCCGCAGCAGCGTGAACCGCAGCAGCGGCGGGCGGCGGCTGTCGACGCCCTGCGCCCAGTCCTCCTCCGTCAGCTCCGCGGCCCGTTCCGCGGCCGCCCCGGCGGGCAGAGCGCCGAGGTCGTGCTCCTGCCAGGCCGGCTCCATGTCCCGGCGGACCACCTGGACGGGATCACCGTTCTTGCGGTGGGTGAGGACCACCCGCAGGTTGGCGTGGCGGCGCAGCAGCTCCCCGGCGGCCCGGCGCAGCCGATCCGCGTCGAGCGTCCCGTCCAGGTCGACGGTGAACTGGGCGATGTAGAGGTGCTTGGAGTCCTCGTCGTACCCGGAGTGGAAGAGCATGCCCTCCTGCAGCGGGGAGAGGGGCAGGACGTCCTCGATGGCCGGCCGGCTGGTGTTCATTGGAGATGTCGCTTTCTGGGGGCCGTCGGAGAGCGGCGGCGGGGCGGGGGTGCGGTCCGGTCGGGGTCAGAGGAGGCCGAGGGAGGCCGCGAGGTCGTCCAGTTCGTCCTGGCCGATCGCGTCGAGCGTCAGGCCGGGGGCGGGCGGGACGGTGGAGGAGGCCGCGGGGCCGGTGCGGTCGGCGTGGACGACGAGGGCGCCGAGCATCCGGAACCAGCCCTCGGCCAGGGCCCGGACCTCCGCCTCGTCGTGGACGCCGTCGGCCCAGGCCCAGTCGGCGTGCAGGACGGGTCCGTCCACCGACTCCAGGACGAAGGCGCTCACCTCGACGGGGTGCGCCATCGGCATGCCCGGGCCGGGGGCGTCGAGCCGGGCCCCGTGGGCCGGCAGCAGCTGCCAGTCGCCGCCGCCCGGACCGCCCAGCCGGCCCAGGTAGTTGAAACCGAGGCCCGCGGGCTCCGCCGCGGCGAGCTCCTTGCCGACGACCGGGTCGAGGTGGCGCAGCAGGCCGTACCCGATGCCCTTGCGCGGGATCGCCCGCAGCTGCTCCCGGACCCGCCGCAGTGCCTCGGCGGCGGTGGGGCCGCCGTCCTCGGCGTCCGCCGCGCCCAGGCCGTCCAGGGCGAAGCGGGTGGGGAAGAGGGTGGTGAACCAGCCGACGGTGCGGGAGAGGTCTACCTCGGTGCCGATGTCCTCCCGGCCGTGGCCCTCCAGCTCCACCAGGACCTCCGGGCCGCAGGGCCGCCACCGGGCCAGGGCCAGGCAGAGCCCGGTCAGCAGCACCTCGTTGGCGTCGGCGCCCAGCCGGTCGGCCACCGACGTCAGCAGCGGCCCGGCCGTCGCCGCGGGCAGGCTCAGGGCGAGGTGCCCGGCGCGGTCCTCGTGGTCACGGGCCGGGTCCAGCGGGCGGCGGCCCGCGATGCCCGCCCCCGGCCGGACCACACCGCTCCAGTACGGCGCTTCGGCTGCGGTCCGCTCCCCGGCCGCCTCCGCGGTGAGCAGTTCGGACCAGCGGCGGAACGAGGTGGCCACCGGGTCGAGGGCGCCGGCGGGGGCCCGTCCGGCGGCGACCGCCTCCCAGGCCCGGGCGAGGTCGCCGGTCAGCACCCGCCAGGAGATCCCGTCCACGACCACGTGGTTGACGACCAGGGCCAGTGCCCCGTGCAGGCCGGCCCCGGCGTCGAACCAGACGGCCTGCACGATCACCCCGCCGCCCACCGAGAGCCGGTCGCGGGCCGCGTGCACCTCCCGTGCGACCTCCTCGGCGGTGGCCTCGCGGCCCTCGGTCGCCACCCGGCGCAGGCACTCCGCGGCGCGCACCGACCCGGCCGGGCGGGTCCGCCGACCGGAGCCGTCCCGGACCACGCGCAGCATGTCGTGCCGGTCCAGGACCGCCTGGAGCACCTCGGACGCGCTCTGCCCGGTCAGCCCGGCCGGGGTCCGCACCACCAGGTACTGGTAGTAGCGGTCGGCGGGCCCGCCGCGCTCGTCGAGCCACTGCATCACCGGCGTCGGCCGGACCGGCCCGACCCCGTCGTCGGCGCCCGACCGGGCGGACCCGGCCATCGGCCGGGCGGCGGCGGCCAGGGCCGCCACGTCCGGCAGGGTCAGCACGTCCCGGACGGTGATGCGCAGCCCGGCGCGGCGGGCCGCGCCGACCACCTGCACGGCGATGATGCTGTCACCGCCGAGCCGGACGAAGCCGTCCTGCGGGCCGACCTCCGGGATCCCGAGCAGGTCCGCCAGGACACCGCACAGGATCCGCTCCGCCTCGGTCACGTCGATTCCACTCATGGTCTTCCTCGTTCTCGTTCGCCGCGGGCCCCCACGGGCCTGCGCGTGCTGGTCAGACGGCGGTGCGTGCCGGGGCGAACAGCGCCCGCAGGGCGGCCCTGTCGACCTTTCCGTTGGCGGTCACCGGCAGGTCCTCCACGGGCCGGAAGTGCCGGGGCACCATGTAGGCGGGCAGGTGCGCCGCGCACGCGGCGGCCAGCTCCACGGGCCCGGGGCCGTCCGCCCCCGTCCGGGTCCACACGGCCGCGAGCCGGCGCGAGCCCGCGACCTCCACCGTCACCACCACGGCCCTGCGGACCCCCGGGACCGCGCCCAGGACCGCCTCGACCTCGCCGGGCTCGACCCGGTACCCGCTCACCTTGAGCTGGTCGTCGGCCCGGGCCACGAAGTGGAAGTCCGCCCCGTCGAACCGGACGACGTCCCCCGTGGCGTACGTACGGCGCGGGGTCCCGTCGCCGTGGGGCAGGGTCCGGAAGCGGGCCGCGGTCAGCTCCGGGTCGCCCAGGTAGCCGAGGCCGACACTGCCCCCGCCGACCACCAGCTCCGCCTCCTCGCCCGCCGCGAACGGCCGCAGCACCCCGTCCGCCTCGCGCAGCAGCTCCGCCCCGGCGACGGCACCGCCGATCGGCGGGTGTTCGGGCCAGGACGCGGCCTCCCGCGGGTCCAGCCGGTACTGCGTGACCACGTGGGTCTCGCTGGGCCCGTACTCGTTGACCAGGGCGACCCCGGCGGCCGCGCAGAACTCCCGCACCTCGGAGTTGACGACGAGGCGCTCGCCCGCGACCGCGATCTCCCGCAGGTCGGGCATCGCGTCCGGGTCGAACACCGCTGCCGTGGCCAGCGCGTGCAGCCCCACCACCGGCAGGAAGAGCCGGGCGACGCGCTGCTCGCGGATCAGGTCCATCAGCGCGAAGGGGTCCTGGCGTTCCTCGTCGGAGACCACGACCAGCGCGGCCCCGGCCAGCCAGGTGGTGACGATCTCCTCGTAGCCCACGTCGAAGCCGATCGAGGCCGCCTGGAGGGTGTGCGGCGGGCGGTCGTGGGCCCAGTGCCGCACGTGCCAGTCGCCGAGCGCGGCCAGCACCGACGGTGCAACGGCCACCGACTTGGGCTCACCGGTCGATCCGGACGTGGGGATGACGTACCCGACGGTCCCCTCGCGCAGCTCCTCCAGCGGGGCGCCGCGCAGCTCGCCGAAGGCGACCTCGGCGGGGCCGAGCCCGGTCGGCGCGGTGTGGTCGGGACGGACCAGCAGGGCGCAGAGCCGGGCGATCCGCGCGGCCCGCGGCGCGGGCATGCCCGGGTCGACGCAGACCACGCCCAGGCCGGCCCGCCAGGCGCCGAGCACCGCGGCGCAGCGCTCCCAGGACCGTTCGCCGTGGACGGCGACCACGTCGTCCGGTCCCAGGCCGCGGGCGGCGAGCCCGCCCGCGATCTCGGCGGACAGCAGGTCGAGTTCGCCGTACGTGCGGGCGACGCCGCCGTCGACGACGGCCACCGCCGCGGGGTCGCGCCGGACGGCTCGGATCAGGGGCCGGACGAGCGAATGCCGCGGTGCGCGGTCGTCGTCGGTGTGCATGGACGTCCCTTCTGGGGGTGGTGCGAGGAGAGCGGGGAGGGGTGCGGGCGGGGCGAGGGGCTCAGTCATGCGGTGCCGCGCCGTGCTCGTCGATCAGGGCCGCCAGCCGGTCGAGCCCGTCCTCGATCCGGTCGGGGTCCAACGAGCTGCACGAAAGCCGCAGTTGGCGCCCGGCCCGGACCTGGTCACTGAAGTGGCGCATCGGCGTGAAGAGCACCCCGTGCCGGACGGCGGCCTCCTCGACCAGGGCGTCGGTCACCGGGAACGGCACGTCGAGCACGACGAAGAAGCCGCCCGCGGGGGTGATCCACCGGATCCCGGGCATCCCGTCGAACCGCCGGTGCAGCCCCTGGAGCAGACAGCGCAGGTTGCGCCGGTAGACGCCGATCTGGCGGCGGTTGGCCTCCAGCAGGCTGCCGCCGTGCTCCAGCAGCATGCCGCCGACCAGCGCCTGGGCCACCGGCGGGGTGTTGACGGTCAGCATGCTCTTGGCCCGGGCCAGCTCGTCGGCCAGCAGCGCCGGGCCGCCCGCCCCCGTGACCCGCTGGTCCGCGACGGCGAAGCCCACCCGGGCGCCGGGGAAGCAGGTCTTGGACAGCGAGCCCAGGTAGACGACCCGCTGCCCGGTGTCCAGGGCCTTCAGCGTCGGCGGCCGGGAGTCGTCGTCCGCCACCCGGAAGTACCCGTACGGGTTGTCCTCCAGCAGCAGCACGTCCTCCTGCTCCGCGACCTCCAGCAGCTCCCGGCGCGTCCCCGTGTCCAGGGAGTGGCCGCTCGGGTTGGAGAAGTCCGGCACCAGGTACAGCGCCCGGGGCCGCTCCCCGGCCGCGCGGACCTCGCGTATCCGCTCGCGCACCTGCTCCGGACGCACCCCGCGGGGACCCTCGGGCACCGACCGCACCGGGAGGTCCAGCAGCCGGGCGGCGCCCGTCAGCCCGACGTACGTCGGGTCCAGGGCCAGCACCACGTCCCGCGGGCCGGCCTTCAGGGCGCGCAGCACGAGCCACAGCGCCTCCTGCGCGCCCACCGTGACCAGGACGGCCTCCGGGTCGCAGACGATGCCCTCGTCGCGTTCGAGGTGACGGGCGATCAGCTCGTGCACGACGCCCTTGGTGCGGCCGTACTGGAACAGCTCCCGCCGCACCCCGGCCGCGTCGTAGCCCTTGTCCGCGGTGAGGTGGTGGATGTACGTGTCGAGGTGGCGGTGCAGGTCGGACGGGTCGAAGAAGTCCTCCGTCGGCCGCCCGGGGGCGAAGGAGACCGCCTCGGGGAAGCGTCCCGCGATCTCGTTGAGGAAGGTCATGGACAGCAGCGCGGGGTCCGCGAGGGACGCGTGCAGATCGGCCCGGTCCAGGGCCACGGCCGTGCGGGTCACCGGCCCGCCCCCAGCGTCGTCAGCCAGGGGGCGTCGGCGGGGGTGCCGCAGCCCGACAGCTCCAGGGCGGAGCGCAGTTCGGCCGCCAGCAGCCCCAGCACCCGCGACACGCCCTCCGCGCCGTCCGCGGCCAGGCCCCACAGGACGGGGCGGCCCAGCAGCACCCCGTCCGCGCCCAGCGCCAGGGCCTTCAGGACGTCGGTCCCGCCGCGGATCCCGCTGTCCAGCAGCAGCCGGCAGGACGGCGGGACCGCCTCCCGGACCGCGGGCAGCATGTCCGCGCTGGCGACCGCGCCGTCGAGCTGGCGGCCGCCGTGGTTGGAGACGACGACGGCGTCCGCACCGACCGCGGCCGCGGTCGCGGCGTCACCCGGGTCGAGGATCCCCTTGACGATCAGGGGCAGTCCCGTCCGCTCCCGCAGCCGGGCGAGGTCGTCCCAGCCCAGGGTGCGGGCGAAGGACTCGGCGGTGTGCTCCGCCACCGCGCACGTCCCGGCCCGGCGCTCGGCGGCCCGGAGCGTCGTGGTCGGGTCGAGGTGCGCGGCCGCCACGCCCGCCGGCAGGGCGAAGCCGTTGCGCAGGTCGCGCAGGCGCCGGCCCATCGAGGGGACGTCGACCGTGACCATCACCGCGGCGCAGCCCGCGTCCTCGGCGCGCCGTACCAGCTCGGCGGTGAGCCCCGGGTCCCGCTGGCAGTACAGCTGGAACCAGGTGACCCCGCCCAGCGCCGTGACCTCCTCCACCGGCACGCTGCTCAGCGTGCTCAGGGTGAACGGCACCCCGGCGGCCGCCGCCGCGCGGGCCGTGGCCAGTTCGCCCTCGGGGTGGAGCAGCCGCTGGTAGGCCATCGGCGCGACCGCCACGGGCAGGGCCGCTCGGCCGCCCGGGAGTTCGGCCGAGGTGTCGAGGGCCCCGGGGCCCGACAGGACGCGGGGGACGAGGCGGATCCGGTCCAGGGCGGCCCGGTTGGCGGCCAGGGTCAGTTCCTCGCCGCTGCCGCCCGCGACGAAGTCCCAGACCTCCGGGGGCAGGGCCCGGCGGGCGGGACCGGCGAAGTCCTCCAGACGGACGGGGACCTGCGCGGTGTCGTGACCGGCGCTCACCGCAGGACCTCTCCGGCGCCCAGCCGCTCGGCCTCGACGGCCTCGTACAGGGCCTTGATGTTGCCGTTTCCGAAGGTGCGGGCGCCGAACCGCTCGATCACCTCGTGGAAGAGGGTGCGGCGCGGGTGGGTGGAGCGGGTGAATATCTGGAAGAGCTGCCCGTCGTGGTCCTCGTCGACCAGGACGCTGATGCGCTGCAGCTCCTGCGTGGAGTGCCGGGCCAGGTCGAGCCGGTCAGCGAGCATCGTGTAGTAGGTGTCGGGGACGCTCAGGAACGCAACGCCCCGCTCGCGCAGCGCCCCGACCGCCCGGACGACGTTCCGGGAGGCGAAGGCGATGTGCTGGACGCCCGCGCCGCCGTGCTCGGTGAGGAACCGGTCGATCTGCCCCGGCTCGCGGGAGGTGTCGGGCTCGATCAGGGTCAGGGTGACCTCGCCGGAGGAGCTCTGCACCACCTTGGAGTCCATGGCCTGCTCGCCGACCCGGATGAGCTCCTGGAAGATCATGCGGAAGCCGAGGACGCGGGTGTAGAACTCAACGGTCCGGGCGAGTTGTCCGGCGGGCAGGCAGACCGCGAAGTGGTCCAGCTCCTCCAGGAGTTCGCCGTCCGCGTCCGGTGCGGCGGCGTCCGGAAGCGCGGTGAAGCCCGGGGGAAGCCCGGCCGGGTCCGGCTCGACGAGGGTGTGCACGACGTCGCCGAACCCGGCGACCACGGCCCGGGTGCGGCCGTCGGGCTGCCGGCGCGGCACGGCCAGGGGGACCGCGCCGCGGGAGACTGCCTCGTCGAAGACGGCGGCCACGTCGGGCACGCTCAGCGCGATGTCGGCCACGCCGTCGCCGTGGGCCAGCACGTAGGCGGCGCCCGGGTGGTGCGGCGAGCGGGCCTGGGTGAGGACGAGGGAGATCCGGCCCTGGCGCAGGAGCAGGGACTCCGCGTCGGCGGACGCGGCGCGGGCGACCGCACGGAAACCGAAGCGGCCGGTCATCTCGGCCGTCGCCGAAGCGAGGTCGGCGACGTAGGACTCGACGTGGCTGATGCCGAAGGCGGGGGAGAAGGTCATGGAGCTGCCGTTCGTCATGGGGCCGCCGTCCCTCGAAGGGCGGCGGACACGGAGAGGACGGGGGCGGGGGCCGTGGCGCCCCCGGTCGTCAGGGAGGTGATCCGGGAGGGCAGCCCCCGCCACACCTGCGGGGTGTAGAAGTGGCCGCCGGGCAGGACGTCGTGGCGGAACGGGCCGTCGGTCAGCGCCGCCCAGCGCGGGCCGACGTCCTCGCCGATGACCGGGTCCGCGTCCCCGGAGAAGACCTGGAGCGGGACGCCGGTCCGGGCACCGGGGGTGTGGGTGAAGGTGTCCCGGGCGGCCAGGTCGGCCCGCATCAGCTCCACGGCCATCTCGGTCAGCTCGGGCTCTTCGAGGACGTGCTCGGGCAGCAGGCCGTGGGTGCTCATCCAGCCGAGCAGCTCGTCGTCGCGCTGTCCCCGGTCCAGGAACCGGTCCCGGTCGGTGACCCCGCGGTCGGGGGCGTTGCAGGCGGAGACGACCAGGGCGCGCGGCGGGGGCGCGCCCGCCGCGGCGAGCCGTACGGTGACGTCGAAGGCCATCCAGCCGCCCATGCTGTGCCCGAACAGGACGTACGGGCCCTGCCCGGCCACCGCCGCGACCCCGGCGGCGGCGTCCGCCGCGAGCTCCTCCCAGGTCCGGGCGAACTCCTCGGCGAACCGCCCCTCGCGCCCCGGATAGCACACGGCCACCAGGCCGGCGCCGTCCGGCAGGGCCGGGATCCAGTCGTGGAAGGTGGCGGTGCCCCCGCCGCAGAAGGCGAGGCAGACCAGAGTGGGCGCACCCTCGCGGGTCTCCTTCAGGCGCACCGCGGTGGTGTCGAGGACGCTCAACGGACCTCCCCGGCGGCCAGGGCGTGGACCGACTGCGCGTGCCGGGCCAGGTCCGCGAGGACGGGGAAGCGGTAGACGTCCTTGGTCCGCAGCGCGATCCCGGCGTTCTTCTTCAGCCGGGACACCACGCGCAGCGCCAGCAGCGAATGGCCGCCGAGCGCGAAGAAGTTCGCCTCCGCGTCGACGCCGTCCCGGCCGAGGACTTCGGCCCACACGGTCGCGATCAGCTCCTCCAGCGGGCCCTCGGGGGCGCGCCCGGAGGACTCCGGCCGGGCGGCGGGGGCCGTCGGCAGCGGCGGCAGCGCCTCGGTGTCCACCTTGCCGTTCGGTGTCAGCGGGAGCGCGTCGACCGTGACGAAGACGGACGGCACGAAGTACGCGGGCAGCGCGGCCCCGCAGTGCCGGCTCAGCTCCGCCTCGGTCACCCGGGCCCCGGGAGCCAGGACGCAGTACGCCGCGAGGAGGGTGTCGCCGTCCGGCCCGGTCCGGGCCACGGCGACGGCCGCCTCCACCGCCGCGTGACCGCGCAGCCGGTCCTCCAGCTCGCCCGGTTCCACCCGGAAGCCGCGGACCTTCAGCTGCCGGTCGGTGCGGCGCAGGAACTCCAGACCGGAGTCGGCCCGCCAGCGCACCAGGTCGCCCGTGCGGTACATCCGGCTGCCGTCGGTGGCGAAGGGGTCCGCGACGAACCGCGAGGCGGTCAGCCCCGGCCGGCCGACGTAGCCGACGGCCACGCCCGGACCGGCCAGGTACAGCTCGCCCGTGGTGGCCGGCCGCAGCCGCTCGTCGAGGACCTGGGCGCGGACCCCGGCCAGCGGCTCGCCCAGGCGCGGGGCGGCCCCGGTGATCCGGGTCGCGGTGGCGTCGACGGTGCACTCGGTCGGGCCGTACAGGTTCCAGGCCTCCACGGCCGGGTCCTCGGCCAGCGCCCGCCACATCGCTGCCGGCACCGGCTCGCCGCCCAGCAGCAGCCGCAGTGGACGCCCGGGCCGCAGCCGCGGCCCGGTCAGCTGCCAGTGCGAGGGGGTGCAGTCGAGGTCGGTCACGCCGTACGCGTCGAACAGCGCGTCCAGTTGGGCCGGGTCGGTGCGGTCCTCGTCGTCCAGGACGACCAGGGTGTCGCCGCGGCACACGCGGACCCACTGCTGCACGGACGCGTCGAAGGACAGGCTGGCGTTCCAGGCGACCACGCGGTGGCCGGCCGGGTAGACGCCCCGCTCCTCCAGGCCCGAGACGAGGGCGGCGACACCGGCGTGAGTGACCTCCACGCCCTTGGGCGGTCCGCTGGAGCCCGAGGTGTGGATGACGTAGGCCGCGGTGGCCGGGTGCCCGGCCGGGCCGGACGGCTCCGCGTCGGCCTGCGTGGCGGGCGCCGCCGTGCCCGGGTGCGCCGTGTCCGGGGCGGCGGTGTCCGGGTGCGCCGTGTCCGGGTCCAGGACCGGCAGGCCCTCGGCCCACTCGGCCGCGGCCCCCGCCCGCGCGACCACCGCACGCAGCCCGGCGTCGGCCGCGATGTGCGCGAGCCGCTCCCCGGGGTAGGCCGGGTCCAGCGGGACGTAGGCCGCACCGGCCCGCCACACCGCCAGCGGGGCCACGGCCCAGCCCGTGCCGCGGGGCAGGCTCACGCCGACCCGGTCGCCCCGGCGGACGCCGAGCGCGCGCAGCGCCGCCGCCAGCCGGGCCGTGCGGCCGGCCAGCTCCTCGAAGGTCAGGGCACCGTCCGAGGCGTGCACCGCGGGCCGGCCGGGGAAGGTCCGGGCGGTCTCCAGGAACCGCTCCACCACGTTCGTCGGCTCAGCCACGGGACACCGCCGCCACTGATCCGGCGCGCGGGGCGACCGTCGGGGCGCAGTCCGCCACCGCGACCGGGTCGCCCATGGCGACGACGATCCGCCGGTCGCCGCGGAAGGGGTCGCGGCCGTGCGCGGTCAGGACGTTGTCGACGATCAGCAGGTCCCCCGGCTGCCAGGCGCGGCGCACGGTGGCCCGCTCGTAGGCGGCGTTGACGGCCTCCAGGTCCGCCTCCGTCAGCGGGACGCCGTCACCGAGACCCGTGTCGAAGGGCAGCCCCTCGGGGCCGAGTTCGTCCAGCAGGACCTCGCGCAGCTCCTCGTCCAGCGAGAAGCGGTTCCAGAACGCCATGTGGTTGAACCAGACTTCGTCGCCGGTCTGCGGGTGGCGGACGATGCCCGGCCGCACCTGGCTGGTGCGCAGCGTGCCCTCTTCGTCCCAGGCGCAGGCGATGGCGTTCTCGGCGCAGTACGCCTCGACCTCCTCGCGGGTGGTGGCCCCGAAGGCGGACTGCCAGGCGACCGAGAGGGTCTCCGAGTAGGTGCGGGTCAGGACCCAGCCGGAGGCGCGCATCCGCTCGACCAGAGCGGCGGGGAGAGACCGCAGCACCTCGCGGCAGTCGGTGACGGGTGTCGCGCCGCCCTCCTCGGGGGCGGTCAGGCAGCCGAAGAGCAGCAGGCCGGGGAAGGTCAGCGTGTAGCTGTTCTCGTTGTGCGGGCGGATCGCCTGCGCGGCGGGCAGGTCGGTGGAGGAGAAGACGCCGGACCCGAAGTCGCTGCGGGGGGTGGCCTTCTCGCGGTACGGGGTGGCCCGGCGGACCAGCTCGTCGCGGACGACGGCGAAGTCGTCGACGCTGCGGACCGGCAGCCCGCTCACGTACACGGCGCCGAACCGGTCGAGTGCGGCGCGCAGTTCGGCGCCGTGCTCGGCGACCCAGTCCCGCGCGGCGGCCGCGTCGGCCAGCTCGGGGGCGCGGACGGTGGCCGGCGCGCCGGGCTCGACGAGCCAGTCGAGGAAGCCCGCGAAGGGGACGGCCCCGGCGGCGGTGGCCGTAGCGGCGGGGGCCGTTGCGGAGGTGGCCGCTGCGGGGTCGGTCGGGCGGGTGCTCATGCGGCACCGCCCGCGGTCGGAGCCTGCACGGCGTGACGCAGCTCCAGGGTGCAGCACTTGACGCTGCCGCCACCCTTGAACAGTTCGGACAGGTCGACGCCGATCGGCGTGAAACCGCGCTCGGCCAGCCGGTCCGCGAGCCCGCGGGCGGCCTCGGCGAGCAGGACGTTCCGCCCGTCGGAGAGCGCGTTCAGCCCGAAGACCTCGGCGTCCTCCTCCGTGGCCAGCAGCGCGTCCGGGTACAGCTCGCGCAGCACCGCCTGCGACTCGGCCGAGAAGGCACCGGGGAAGTACATGATCTCGTCGTCGTCGAGCACGGCGAGGGCGGTGTCCAGGTGGTAGAAGCGCGGGTCGACCAGGGTCAGGCCCACCACCGGGGCGCCGAGCACCCGTTCGGCCTCGGCGTGCGAGGCCGGGTCGGTGCGGAAGCCGGTGCCCGCCAGGATCCGGGACCCGGCGACCAGGTAGTCGCCCTCGCCCTCGTTGACGTGCTCCGGGGCGACCACCCCGGCGTAGCCGTTGGCCTGGAACCAGGCCTGGTAGGCGGGGGCTTCGGCGGCGCGCTCGGGGTGGCGGAAACGGGCCATCAGGACGCGGTCACCGAGCACGGTGGCACCGTTGGCCGAGTAGACCATGTCGGGCAGCCCCGGAACCGGGTCGATCAGGTCGACCGTGTGCCCGAGCTCCTGGTAGAGGGCGTACAGCCGCTCCCACTGCAGGACGGCCAGGTCGGTGTCGGTCGGCTTGGCCGGGTCCATCCAGGGGTTGATGCGGTAGTCGACGGTGAAGTGGGACGGGCGGCACATCAGGTAGTGCCGGGGACGGGCGGTGCGCTGGACGCTCATCGGCTCAGCCCTCCCCGAGGGCGGCGACCAGACTGGCCGGACGCAGATCGGTCCAGGTCTTCTCGATGTGCTCCAGGCAGTCCTGGCGAGAGGCCGGGCCGTGGGTGGCCGTCCAGCCGGTGGGCGCCTCGATCGAGGCGGGCCACAGGGAGTGCTGGTTCTCCTGGTTGACGAGGACGAAGTAGGTGGCTTCGTCGTCCTCGAAGGGGTTGGTCACGGGTGCTCCTGTCACGTCGTGGTGGTGGGGATCGCGCCGGGTCGCGCGAGGCTGGTGGATCCGGTGGCGAGGTGCCAGCCGTGGAAGGGGGAGGGGGGCGCGAGCACGCGGCGGCAGATGGCCAGGGCGGCCTCCGCGGCGGTCGTCCCGGGCGTGGCCACGGTGAAGAGTCCGAGGTCCACGCCGTGCGGACCGCTCCGCACGCTGATGTGCTCCAGTCGCTCCCCCGGACGGGCCGCGCCCCAGAGCAGGCGGAGCAGGCGGCCGTCGTCCGCGGGGCCGGGGCCGGGCCCGGGCGGGACGAGAGAGACGAGGGTCAGCTCCACGAGCCCGGGTCAGTCCCAGATGAGGCCGTGTGCGACCGCGCCCGGGGAGGCCGGGAGGGGCGCCGCGGCCGCCCGGACGGTGGTGGCCCCGGCCGTGTCCGCACCTGACGGCCCGCCGGCGGTGAGCGCGACCGCGGCGCAGGCGAAAGCCGCGGCGACGGCCACGGCGACGGTGCGGACCGGACGGACGGTGGTGCGGACGCGAGAAGTCATGGAGGTGCCCTCATCGGGAGTGGGGAAGGGGTGCCGAGCGGCACGCCTCCATCCTGGCCATGGTGTTGACCTGGGGGAACGGGTTCAGGGGTGGCGGAAGCGGCCAGGACGCTTTGGGACAGCCGCCCCCGGCCGGAGCCGCGTTGGCGCGCGTAGAGGGCGCGTCTATGTCCTGTAGATCTCCGGCAGGCAGGCTGCTCGCAGATCGACGGGGACGACCGCATGCCAAGAGGGGAACCGATGTCCGTGACGCTCGACCTGGAGGAGCTCGACCAGACGGTGTACGAGGAGGTGCTGGCCCGGCCCGAACTGGGCCTGGTCGAACTCGCCGCCCGGCTCGGGGTGGAGCCCGACCGGGTCCGCGACTGCCTCGACCGGCTCTTCGCGCTGCGCCTGGTCCAGGCGTCCTTCGAGGCGCCCGGCCGCTTCACGGTCGTCGACCCGGTTCTCGGGATGCAGCGGCTCCTGGACCAGCAGCACGAGGAACTGGTGCGCCGGCACCGCCAGGCGGTGGGCCACCAGCAGGCCCTGGTCCGGATCCTCGCGGGCGCCGGCTCCGCGGGCCGCCCGGCCGAGGGCGTCGAGCGGCTGGCCGGACTCGACGCCGTGCAGCGGCGGTTGGAGCGCCTGGCGCTGGAGGCCAGGACCGAGGTGCTGACCTTCATGCCGGGCGGTCCCCAGTCCGCGGCCGCGCTGGAGGCCGCCGAACGCAACGACGCCCTCGTGCTCGGCCGCGGCGTCGCCATCCGCACCATCGGGCTGGACCTCGTACGGGAGGATCCCGGCACCCTGCGTTACAGCCGGACGTTGCTCGCGGGCGGCGGGGCCTTCCGTACGGTCGTCGCGCTTCCGACCCGGATGGTGCTGGTCGACCGGACCCACGCCCTCGTTCCCATCGACCCGGCGGACAGCCGGCAGGGCGCGCTGTCCCTCTCCGCGCCCGGCATGATCGCCCCGCTGGTCGCGCTCTTCGAGCGGGAGTGGGGCGCGGCCGTACCGCTGGGCGCGGATCCGTCGCAGCCCGTCTACGTACCCACCGAGCAGGAGCGCTCCCTGCTGGGCCTGCTGGCCGAGGGCCACACCGACGAGTCCGCCGCCGGACAGCTGCACATCTCGGCCCGCACCGCCCGGCGGATCATGGCCTCGCTGATCGAACGGCTGGGCGCCCGCAGCCGGTTCGAGGCGGGGCTGCGCGCGGCCCGCCTCGGCTGGGTGTGACCCGGACGCGATCCCTCCGCCGGGTGTGATCCGGACGCAGTCCCTCCGCTCTGCCGCGCGGACCCGGCCGGGCCCCCACCGCGACCCATTTCGATGGCATGGCCATGTGAACCGCTTAGGATGACGCTCCGTACATCGGCGGGCCAGGACAACTGGGGACCAACCGCCGTGTGGAGCTGTGCGCGCGCACAGGGGGAACTCGTGAAATTCTTCGTGCTCGGATCCATGGGCGTGTCCCACGGGGGACCGGTGCTGACCGGTGGACCGCCGCAGCAGCAGGCCACCCTCGCCGTCCTGGTGCTCCGCGCGGGCCATGTCGTGCCGCTGCACGAACTGACCGCCGCGGTCTGGGGGGATTCTGCCCCGGGCTCCGCGGTGATGATCCTGCGGACCTACGTCTGGCGGCTGCGGAAGCTGCTGGAGGGCGGGGGGTCCGGGAAGACCGGGGCCCAGATCCTGGAGTCCGCGAACGACGGCTACCGGCTCGCGGTGCCGCCGGGCTCGGTCGACGCCGTACGGGCCGAGGAGCTGGCCGCGAAGGCGACCCGCGCCCACGCGGCCGGGGAGCTGGAGGTCTGCGCCGAAGCCCTGGCCGAGGCCGGGTCCCTGTGGCGGGGCGAGCCACTGGCCGGGGTGCCGGGGCCGTTCGCCGAGAGCCAGCGCTCGCGCCTGGCGGAGCTGCGGCTGCACCTGCTGGAGGAGCGCCTCGGGGTGGACCTGCTGCTCGGGCGGCACGAGCGGGCCGTCCCCGAACTCACCGCCCTCATCCGCGAGGAGCCGCTGCGGGAGCGCCCGTACGGGCTCCTGATGCGCGCGCTGTACGCCGCGGGGCGGCAGGGCGACGCCCTCGCCGTCTTCGGCCGGGCCCGCGAGGTGCTCGCCGACGAACTCGGCCTGGACCCGGGCCCGGACCTGCGCACCCTGCACGCCCGCATCCTGTCGGGCGACCCGCGCCTCCTCCCCGCCGCCGCGTTCCCGGACCCCGGCCGCGGGGTCAGACCGCCCGCGCGGCTCCCGGCCGCGCCCTCCGGCGCCGCGCCGACGGCACCCGCGACGGCGCACGGTGTCGCCCCGGGGGGTGCACCGGCTCCCGGCGGCGCGCCCGCGGGACCCGAGGGGTTCCCAGCGGCGTCCGCCGGGGCCGCCGGGTCAACGGCCCGGTTCGCGGGGGCGCCCGTCGCAGGGCCGGCGGGGGCGTACGTCATCGGTCCGGCCGGGGTACCGGGGACCACTGTGGCGGGGGCGCACGGGACCGGGGCCGCGGCAGCGACCGCAGTCCCCGGCGTACCCGAGGCCTTCGGGGCTGCGCGGGTCGGGGAGCCGGGAGCCGACCGTGCCGGGATGCAGGACGGGGCCCGGGCCGCGGTGTCCGGCGCTGCCCCGGCGCCCGACCTCCCGCAGGGGCAGGGGCAGGGGCAGGGGCAGGGGCCGGCCGGGGTCGGGTACGTCCGGCCCGCCCAGCTCCCGGCCGACATCGCCGACTTCAGCGGCCGTGCGGCCGAACTCGCCGCCCTCGCCGGCGTCCTGAGCGACCCGGCCCGCACCGCCCTGGCCGTCGCCGCCGTGAGCGGGATGGGCGGCATCGGCAAGAGCGCCCTGGCCCTGCGGGTCGCGCACCACGTCAAGGACGCCTACCCCGACGGCCAGCTCTACGCCGACCTCCGTGGCACCGGCAGCGACCCCGCCGACCCCGGCACCGTCCTGGCCAGTCTGCTCGGCGCCCTCGGCGTGCCCCGCCGTGAGGTGCCGCCCTCGACGGAGGACCGCGCCCGCCTCTTCCGTACTGTCCTGGACGGCCGCCGGCTGCTCCTGCTGCTCGACGACGCCCGGGACATCGCCCAGGTCAAGCCGCTGCTCCCGGGCGCCGCGGGCTGCGCCGTGGTCGTCACCAGCCGGGCCCGCCTGGGCGGGCTGCTGTCGGGACGCCACGTCCAGCTTGAGGAGTTCACCCCCGCGGAGGCGCTCGGGCTGCTGCGCCAGATCGTCGGCGCCGACAGGGTCGACCGGGAGGAGGAGGCCGCGGCCGCGCTGGTCGAGGCCTGCGCCCGACTGCCGCTGGCGGTCCGCATCGTCGCCGCCCGCCTCGCCGCCCGGCCCGGATGGACCGTCGCGCACCTGGTGGCCCGCCTCGCCGACGAGCGGCGCCGGCTGACCGAACTGCGGGCCGACGACCTGGCCGTCGCCTCCGTCTTCGAGCTGGGCCACCGCCAGCTGACCGGGCCCCAGGCGAGCGTGTTCCGCCGGCTCGCCCCCGTTTCCCGGCCCGGCATCGGGCTCGCCGCGGCGGCTGCCGCCCTGGACCTGGCCGAGCCGGAGGCCGAGGAGCTGCTCGAAGCCCTGGTGGACGCCGCCCTGCTCGAATCACCGGAGCCGGGCCGCTACCGCCACCACGAGCTGGGCCGGGACTTCGCGCTCAACCTGCCCGCCCCGGCCGGTGAGTCCGGCCCGCCGGTGCAGCACCGCCTCCTGCACCACCTGCTGGGCATGGCGGCCGAGGCCTTCCAGTGGATGATCCCCGGGGACCCGGTGCACCGCTCGATCGTCGCGGCGGCCGCCGAACCGGGGAAGGGACGGCTAGCGGACCTGGCCGAGGCCCGCGACTGGGTCGTCGCGGAGTTCGACTGCGCGCTGCACGCCGTCCAGCTCGTGGTGCGGCGGCCGGACGCCGCGGACACGGAGCAGCTGACGATGGCCGCCGACCTGCTGGTCGCGCTCAGCTCGTTCGGGCAGGACATCCCGTACGCGCGGATCACCGTGACCGCCGCCGAACTCGCCCGGGCCGCGACGCTGCGCGGCAACGACCGCGCGGCCGGGCGCGCCCACTTCCTCACCGGCAACGCGGCGCTCCAGGCCACCGATCTGGGCCGGGCCCGCGCCGCCTCCGAGCTGGCCGTGCGGGCCTGCCGCCGGGCGGGCGACCGGGCGATCCTGCAGCAGGCGTACAACGACCTCGGGGTGATCGCCCAGTTCGAGCACCGCTTCGGCGAGGCGGCCGAGTGCTTCGACGAGGCGCTCGTCCTGGCGCGGGAGCAGGGCCACCGCTCGGGCGCCCTGACGATCACCCTCAACGCCGCCCTGGCCCGCGTTCGCGGAGGCCGGGCGGCCGAGGCGCTGCCCGCGTGCGAGGAGGCCCTGGAGGCGCTGCGGGAGATGGCCGACCACCACGGGGTCGCCCACGCGCTCTGCGTGCGCGGGCAGGCCCTGCACGAGCTGGGCCGGCTGGAGGAGGCACTGGCCGCGTACGAGGAGTGCCTCGCCCTGTGCGACGCGGTCCGGATCCCGGGCCAGCGCGCCCAGGCCGACTACCGCTGTGCCCGGACGCTGAGCGACCTCCGCCGGACCCGGGAGGCGCTGGAGGCCTCCGCCCGGGCCGTGGCCCATCTGCGCACGGTGCCGGGCCGGGGCCGGGACCGCGGCTACGCCCTGCTGATCCACGCCGGGGTCTGCCTGGCGGCGGGCCGGCGCGAGGAGGGGCTGAGGCACGCGGGCGAGGCGCTGGAGGTGTTCGAGCGGGCGGGCCTCCCGGAAGCCGAGGAGGCCCGCGCCCTGCTGGAAACCGGCGTGGCGGTCAGGCCCGGCTGTTGAACTCGTTGTGGTCATGGCGCGGGCGGTGCCCGGTGGCCTCGTCGGCCGAGACGCTCGTGCTGCGGTCCGCGGTGAGCACGGCGGCGCCGGCGGTGGCACCGACGGCGAGCAGCGCGACGAGCGCGGCGGGAACGAGGAGGGCCAGACGGCGCGTGACGGACGTGCGGATGTGCGGCACGGTGGATCCTGTCTGTTGGTCCAGGTGCCGTGTGCGGCCCCTGGCTGGCTTGCGGGCGGTTCTGCCGAGGAGACTCGCAGCCGCCCATCTACGTTTCATATACGCGGCCTCCCCGGTCGTCCGACAGGAGTGACGGGGGTTCTGGAACCGTTCGCTCCGCCCGCACGCGGCGTGCCAGGGTGCGGCCGCCCGCCACTCGAAGACCCGGCAAGCGTGCCCGTCTACGTGGCCCATCGCGGCAGCGGCAGTGGCAGGGCCGGCCGTCACGTGTGGGAGGGCTGGTTCGTCAGCGACTCGCGGCCGATCCAAGACCTGGGGCAGTCGGCCGGAGGCATCACCCTGGCCCGAATGCCCCGTGTCCTCAACGGGAGGTGAGGAGGCAGGCGCGGTCCGCCATGGTGTCGATTGTCGAACAGCGAGGTCGCGGTGCCGCGTTGAGGTCGTAGTCGGCGGCGCGGGCAGCGCGACGTGCGGCTCCCGAGTGCCGGCCGCACGCGGACCCGCGATCAGACGGGGATCGGCAGCGCCCACCGCGTCGCACGGGAGTAGCACATCCGTCACGGGACAACGGCGTGGCCGGGTCTGCCCGAAGGCGCTCAGCCCACCGTCACCGTCGGCTCGTGCCGGACGGGGAAGTTCACCGAGTTGGCGATGAAGCAGGCCCGGTGGGCCTCCTCGTGCAGTGCGACCGCCGCGGCCACCATCGACTCGTCGCTCACGGTGATCCGAGGGCGCACCACGGCCTCCGTGAACTGCCCGCTGTCCCCGGCGGTGGCCATCGTTGCGGTCGCCTCGTCGACGTACGAAGTGACCACCACGCCGTTGACCGTACAGAAGTGCAGGTAGGAGAGCATGTGGCACTGGGACAGCGCGGCGAGCAGCAGTTGCTCGGGGTTCCAGCGGGAGGCATCGCCGTGGAAGGTCGGGTCGGAGCTGCCGAGGATGGCCGGCAGCTCTCCGGCGGCCACCTCGTGTGCCCGTGAGAAGGCGCGGTAGTGGCTGGTACCGGTGCCGAGGTTTCCGGTCCAGGTGACGCGGGTGGCGTAGGAGTGCAGTCGGGCCATGGCGGCTGCTCCGTTTCTCGATACGGGACTGGGCGGCGTTGAGCCGGGCGGCGCGCGGTGCCGGGCGCCGACACGGATCGTACGGCCGCCCCGGGCTCACCTTCGTCGGCGTCGCCCCCACCCGCCGCGGACCGGGACCGGGTGCGGGTCACCGGTCGGTTCCCGGCGCTCTGGCTGCGCCTGGCCGACGTACGCGGCGCGGCGCCCGGCGTTCGAGCCGGCAGTGCTGGATCGCGGTGGTCCGGCCGATGCCGGCGGCGGGGTCGTCGACCGAGGTGGTGGCGATGCTGCCCCTGGCTGCCGGTGGACGCAAACGGCCGCTGCCGGTTCCTCCACCCACAATCCCTTCCACCGCCCCTGACCTGCGGCGAAAGCGGTTCTTGCCGGACAGCGTCACCGCGGGACGCGACCGGTTCAGGAAAGCAGTCCGACACGTCGTCACCACCCAGGAACGGGAACCCCCATGGTTCGCACGCCCATCGTCCAGGCCACCGCGGCGCCCAACGGGCACGGAAAGGCACACGGCCAGACAGCAGCCGTCCGCCCTGGATCGCACCGAACCGGCCGCACCGGCCGCCCCGGCACGCACCAGCCGCACCGGCCCCATCGGTCCCGTGCCCACCGCCTGACAGCTGCTCCTGCAGGGCAACTCGCCCTCGCCGCCCCGATCGCCTCGGCCCCGGACAGGCCTCCGCGGCCAACGGCTATTACGGTGGCCCGCAGTTCTCCCCGTCCACCTGGGTCGCTTTCGGTGGCAGTCAGTACGCGCCCTACGCCAACCAGGTCACCAGGCAGCAACAGATCCTGATCGCCGAGAAGGTCCTCGCCTCCCAGGGCCAGCGGGCCTGGCCGAGCTGTGGCCCCGAGGCAGGCCTCGGCGCGGACCGGGAGAACCCCTACCCGGGGTCCGTGACCCCGCCGCAACCGCAGGTCAAGCCACTGAGCTGGTACTTGTCGGACGATGCGGGTTCGGGAACACGCCGATGGTTCCGCTGGCGGGTGACTTCGACGGGGACGGCAAGGACACGCAGGCGGCGTACGATCCGACGACGTCGACGTTCTACCTGGCGAACTCGGGGAGTACGGCGCAGGCCACGCTGGCGTTCGGTAATGCCGGTAACCGTCCTGTGCTGGGTCGTTGGGACGGTACGACGTCGCAGATCGGTGTCTACATGCCCGACAGCGGCAAGTTCCATCTCCGTCACGACAACGGGACGGTCAGTTCGTTCGCCTTCGGCAACGGTGGTGACTGGCGGCCGATCGCCGGTGACTGGGACGGCAACGGGACGGTGGCGGTCGGTCTTTACGACCCGGCCACCAGCACGTTCTACCTGCGCAACAGCAACACCGAGGGTCCTGCCGACCAGACCTTCACCTTCGGCAACGCCGACGGCATTCCGGTGGCGGGCGACTGGGACCACACCCGGCGCACGAACATCGGCGTCTACATGCCGGCCAACCGCACCTTCTACTTCCGCCACGACGACGGCACCGTCACCTCCGTCACCTACGGCGACACCGGCGACACCCCGATCACCGGCGACTGGAACGGCGACGGCCGCACCACCCAGGGCATCATCCACAGCTGATGAACCGAGCGATCCGGCAGCCTCCGCTCTGGTCCCCCGCCGCGGCTCGGGGCTCGGACGCACACGACGCACATCGGGCGATCACGGCGGTCCCTCGGTGCGTCCGGCGTCCGCCGCCCTCCCGCCCCCACGATCGGGGAGCCTCGGGTGGTGGCCACCGGCGGTGGCTTTGGCCACCATCTCGGCCAGCAGCCTGCAGGCTCGCGCGATCTCTTTCTGGGTCTGGTTGCGCTGGCTGACGGTGGCCGCGACCAGCAGCGCGGTCAGCGAGGAGGAACCGTTGAACGCCTGCAGGGTGATCATGTTGGTGAGCAGGTCATGACCGGCGAACGGACCCGAGCCACGGGCGGCGGCGATGATGGCGAAGGTCGACACGGACAGGGCACAGAGCGCGGCCCCCGCCAGCTGGAAGCGGAAGGCCGCCCAGATCAGCAGCGGGAAGCCGAGGAACATGAGCGGCGTGTTGCTGGTCTCCAGGAAACCGACGCAGAGCGTGGCCGCCAGAAGCAGCACCCCCTCCGCCCAACGGTACGGCCGGGCACCTTTCGGCCAGCGCGCGAAGCGGAGAACGAGCAGGACGGGCGTCACCACCAGTACGCCCATCGCGTCGCCCGTCCACCAGACCGACCACGTCGGCCAGAACTCCTCGGCGCTCAGCGCACCTGCCAGGGCCAGGGTCCCGCTGCCCACCGTCGCGCTGATCAGCATCCCGGTGAGCGCGCCGAGGAAGATCAGCCCCATCGCGTCCTGCAGTCGGTCCAGTTCCGTACGGAACCCCGTACGACGGAGCAGCAGGTACGAGCAGACGGGCGCGAGGGTGTTTCCCAGCACGATCGCGAGCACGGCCGGGATCGACGGGCCGAGCGGGACGTTGACCAGGAACGCGCCCAGCGCGATCCCGGGCCAGACCCGCAGACCGCGCAGGAGCAGGCTCGCCACGGCGATACCGGTCGGTGGCCACAGCGGCGTGACCTGGCCCCCCACCAGTTGCTGGACGAGTCCCAGCGTGGCTGAGACGTAGTACAGCGCGGCAACGGCGCAGATCTCCAGGGCGGCCAGGCCGCCCTGCCGGAGCCGTTCAGGCCGCGCCGCAGCCATCAGGCGACACCTCCCCATCGATATCGCCCCGAGATCCATCATCCGTCGGATCTCCCGGATCCTCCACGGCACGGTCGAGTCGCGCGTGGGACGCGGGGATCAGCGGTGGGGGGTCCGCAGGGCGAGGATGGCCAGGTCGTCATGGCCGTCGCTGGGGTGGTGATCGGCCAGAGCCTGAACGAACTCCTGCAGGGGCAGGGCGGCGTACTCGGTGGCGAGATTGGCGAGCCGGCCGAGACCCACGTCGATGGGGTGCTGGGGATGCTCGACCAGCCCGTCCGTGAAGAAGACCACGATGGAGTCCGGTAGCAGGAAGCGGGCATGGTCGGGGCGCGGCTGCTCCGGGTCGACCCCGAGCGGTACCCCGGGCTCGGCGACGAGGTACTCCGCCGGGCGACCGGGGGCGATCAGCAGCGGTGGGACGTGGCCCGCGCTGCTCCAGTGGAGCCGCCAGCCCGGTCCCTCGGGTTCGATGCGTGCCAGGGTCGTGGTGGTGACGGGATTGCTCGTGATGGCGTGCAGGGTGCGGTCGAGCTGGGTGAGGATGGCGCTGGGCGGATTGCCCTGGTCGAACAGCAGGGCCCGCAGCATGTTGCGGGTGGAGGCCATGGAGGCCGCGGCCTTCAGATCGTGACCGACCACGTCACCGATGACGACCGCCACGGTGTCGCCGGCCAGCGGGATGGCGTCGTACCAGTCCCCGCCGAGCTGACTGGGCTCCGCGGCGGGCCGGTAGATGGCGGCGGCGGCGAACGGCCGCAGGTCCGGCAGAGTGGGCAGCAGCAGCCGCTGGAACTGCTCGGCTCCGAGGCGGACCCGTTCGAACAGGCGGACCTTCTCGATCGCGATTCCCGCGGCACTGGCCAGGGCGATGACGATGTTCTCGTCGTGGACGTCGAAGGGCTGTCCGTCGCGCCGCTCGGAGAGGTAGAGGTCACCGTAGATGTCGCCGCGGACGCTGATGGCGACGCCCAGCAGGGTGTCCATGTGCGGGTGGCCGGACGGGAAGCCGGCGGACGACGGATGGGCCGAGATGCTGTCGACCCGCAGGGGTTCGGGGTGGTGGATCAGGTGCCCGAGGACACCCAGGCCGCGGGGCAGGCCGGTCCCGGCCAGATCGGCGCGTTCCTGTTCGGACAGGCCGGCGGTGATGAACTGTTCCAAGTGCTCGCCGGACTCGCCGAGTACGCCCAGCGCCCCGTAGCGCGCGCCGACCAGGTCCATGGCGGTGGTGACGATCCGTTGCAGCACGTCGGGCAGTTCCACCTCCCGGCTGATGGACACCACCGCGTCCAGCAGGCCCTGCAATCGGTCCATGGCGGCCAGCAGGGAGCGCAGTTGCTCGTCGATCCTGGCCAACTCGGTACGCAGACGAAGGTGCAGGTCGGGAAGGTGCGGCTGCTCCGCGTGCTCGCCTTCCCCGTTGCCTGCCATCAAGGGCGCCCGGTGGGATCTGCACGCAGGGCAGGACGGATCCGCTCGCACAACCCCTCACCCGAGCGGTGCATTCCGGTCTCCTGACGCGACCCTGGTCAATCGGGACCACAGCGTGGCACGGAGGTACGGGCAAAACGGCCATTACTCCGAAGGCGGCATGCCACTGCGGCCCGGGCAGGACCCTCTGCCCTCGTCGGGACGGCCCTCTGCCCCCGTCGGGACTGCCTTCTGCCGACGTCAGGACGACCTTCTGCCGACGTCCGGCGGCGCGGCGATACTGAAGGTGAAGCCGACTGCTCGACCCCTGGTCTCCGATCACACTGGGTAGTCGCCGCCGCAATGCCCGCTGCGCGGTCCGTTCGCCAGGTCGAAGGGTGACAGCGATGGACGCACTGGCGCCGGGTTCGGGTGAGGCGCCCGAGGACCCGTTCGCGCTGCACAACTCCGCCTCGGCGGTTCTGGACGGCCACGGCAGGGTCGTCGGCTGGAGCGAGCGCGCCCAGGAGCACCTCGGCTACCCGCCCGACGAGGTGCTGGGCCGCACGGGCCTGGAGTTCCTGATCGACCCTCGTGACCATGGGACGGTCCGGGCCGCAGCGGCCGCGTGCGAGCGCGACCGGGGCTGGTCCGGCGTCCTGCCCGTCCTGCACCGCAGCGGGAGACGGGTGGAGATGGGCTTCCGCGCCCGCCCCGTCATCCGCGCCGGTTCGGCCCGCGAATGGTTCCTCGTCGCCGCCCCGGCGGCGGAGATGCTCCAGTGGGAGACGGACCGGTCGGTCCTGGACGGCCTGTTCCGGCGCTCCCCGATCGGTCTGTCCGTCCACGCCCCCGATCTGAGCATCCTGCGGATCAACCGGGCACTGGCCCGGTTCACGCAGCTCTCCACGTCCGAGATCCGCAGCCGGCGCATCGGCGACTTCCTCATCGGCCCGGACGTGAAGACCATCGAATCCCGGCTGCGAAGGGTGCTGGAGACGGGCGCCCCGCTGATCTTCACCGAACAGCCCTGCCGGCTGCGGAGCGATCCCGGCCACGAGCGCGTGGTGTCGGTGTCGGCGTTCCGGATGGAGCACCCTTCCGGCGGGATCCTCGGAGTGACCCAGCTGGTGGAGGACGTCACCGACCGCTACCGGGCCCGGCGGCGGCTCGCCCTGCTCAACCGGGCGAGCGCCCGCATCGGGACCACACTGGATCTCGGCCAGACCACCCGGGAGCTGGCCGACGTCGCCGTCCCCGACCTCGCGGACGCCGTCTCGGTGGATCTGCTGGAGTCGGTCGCCCGGGGCGAGGAGACCGCCGAGGAGGCGAGCGGACCCGTCCGCAGAATGGCCGTCCACTCGGTCGTGGCAGAGGCGCTGCGGGTGATGTACGCCGCCGGAGACGTCTTCCAGTTCGACCCCCGTACCCCGCAGGCCAGGTGCCTCGCCGAGCAGCGGCCCATCCTCGAACCGGTGCTCCGGAGCAACCCCGGCTGGTACTTCCACGACCCGGAGCGCACCCAGCGCGCCCTCGACCTGGACGCCCACTCACTGATCGTCGTACCGCTGACGGCCCGCGGTCTGCTCCTCGGCCTGCTCAGCCTGTGGCGGGCGGGGCGGCCCGAGCCGTTCGAGGAGGACGACCTCACCCTCGCGGAGGAATTCGCCGCACGGGCCGCCGTGTGCATCGACAACGCCCGCCAGTACACCCAGCAGCACCAGGCCGCCCTGACCCTGCAGCGCAGCCTGCTGCCGCAGGAGCTGCCCGAATACAGCGCGGTCGACGTCGCGCACCTCTACCTGCCGGCCGACCCCGCCACCGGCGTCGGCGGCGACTGGTTCGACGTCATCCCGCTCTCCGGAGCACGCGTCGCCCTCGTCGTCGGCGATGTCGTCGGCCACGGGCTGCACGCCGCGGCCACCATGGGCCGCCTGCGCACGGCCGTGCACACCCTGGCCGGCCTCGACTACGCCCCGGACGAGGTCCTCTCCCACCTGGACGACCTGGTCAACCGCCTCGCAGCCGAACAGGAGCCTGCCGGCGGACGCACACGGGGCCAGCAGATCGTCGGCGCGACCTGCCTCTACGCGGTCTACGACCCCACGTCCCGGCGCTGCACCCTGGCCCGCGCGGGCCACCTGCCCCCCGCCGTGGTGACCGCCGACGGCACGGTGACCATGCCCGACCTTCCCGAAGGGCCGCCACTGGGTCTGGGAGGGGTCCCCTTCGAGTCGGCCGAATTGGAACTCGCCGAGGGAAGTCTGCTGGCGCTGTACACGGACGGCCTGGTCGAGGCCCGCGGCCTCGACCTCGACGAGGGGCTGGAGCGGCTGAGAGAAGCCCTGTCCCGGCCCGGCAGCCCGCTGGCGGAGACCTGCACGGCGGTGCAGGACGCCCTGCTGCCGGATCACCCACCGGATGACGTCGCCCTGCTCCTCGCCCGCACCCGCGTACTGGCGCCGGAGCGGATCGCCTCCTGGGAACTGCCCGCGGAGCCGACCGCCGCCGCCCGGGCACGGCACCTGACGGAGGCCACACTGACCGGCTGGGGCCTGGAGGACCTGGCCTTCACCACCGAACTGGTCGTCAGCGAACTGGTCACCAACGCCTACCGGTACGGGGGCGGGACGCCGGTGACCCTGCGGCTCATCCGCGACCGCAGCCTGATCTGCGAGGTCTCCGACGGCAGCAGCACCGCCCCGCACCTACGACGGGCGCGCACCACCGACGAGGGCGGGCGCGGTCTGTTCCTGGTGGCCCAGCTCACCGAACGATGGGGCACCCGCTACACCCGGGACGGCAAGACCGTCTGGACGGAGTCCCCCCTTCACCACGGGACCTGACGGTAGTCCTTCAGGAGGACGCCGTGCACGGGTGCGCCGGCCTCCCCCTGCACGATGGGGTGGTAGACGCGGGCGGCGCCGTCGACGACGTCCAGCGGCGGGCGCCAGCCGGTCGCGGCGTGCCGCTCCCGGGCGGGCAGCGGCTTCTCATCGGTGACCCAGCCCGTGTCGACGCTGCAGGTGTGGATGCCCCGGGCGGCCAGGTCGGCGGCGCTGGTGCGGGTGAGCATGTTCAGGGCGGCCTTGGCCATGTTGGTGTGCGGATGGTCGCCGGTCTTGTTGCGCACGGTGAACTGCCCCTCGACCGCCGAGACGTTGACGACGTAGCGGTGGGGACGCGGGGAAGCGTCGAGAAGGGGCAGCAAGTGGTCGGCGAGCAGGAACGGCGCGACGGCGTTGACCAGCTGGACCTCCAGCAGCTCGGTCGGGTCGATCTGCCCCAGACGCAGCGTCCAGGAGTTGGTGGCAGCGGTTTCGGGCAGCAGGCCCGCCTCGTCGACGGCCTCCTGCGGCAGCGGGGCGGCCACCGGGGCGTCCGCCGCGCGGGCCGTACCGGTCAGGGCGTAGGGGGACCGGAACCGTGGGGCGAGCTGCGCAGTCCACGGCAGGGGCGCGGTGCGCGGGCCGGGTACGGAGAATCCCGGAGCCGTCCAGATCCGTGGCGCCGTCAGGGACGCGGGGGCGGGCAGGGATTCGGCGGCGGACAGCGCGGCGTAGGCCTGGGGTGAACGGCGCAGGGTCTGGGCCGCGTTGTTGATCAGAATGTCCAGGGGGAGCCCCTGGGCGAGCATGTGGTCCGTGAAGGCGAGGACCTGCCGGGGATCGCGCAGGTCCAGGGCGGCGATCCGCAGCCGGTGCCACCAGTCCGCGGCGCCGGGGACCGCCGCGAACCGGCGCACCGTGTCCTGGGGGAAGCGGCTGGTCACGGTGAGCTCGGCTCCGTCCCGAAGGAGCATCAGCGCGAGCTGGAAGCCGATCTTGACGCGCCCGCCGGTCAGCAGCGCGCGCCGGCCGGTGAGGTCGGTGCGGGTCGTGCGGTGGGCGAGGTTCTCGCCGGCGCATTCGGGACACAGCAGGTGGTAGAAGTCGTGGACGTGCCGGTAGTGGTTCTTGCAGACGTAGCAGCGCTGGGGGCGGTGCAGCAGTCGTGACGTCCCGTCATTGTCCGGCGTCGGGTCCGGCGTCCGGCGCTCCGCCGACGGCCCGGGGCGAAGCCGGACGTACTCGCCGACCGTCAGGCCCGGTTCCGGTGCGGCCGGTGCGGCCGGTGCGGGCAGGGCGGCGTCCATGACGCGGTCGGCGGCGCCCATCGCGGTGGCGGCGAGCAGCTTCGCGTCGGCTGCGGCCCGTGCCGCGCGTGCGTCGGCACGGCGGCGGAGGCGCCCGTCGCGCACGAGTTCGCCTGCGGCCCGTTCCACCAGGCGGCGCTGGGCGTCGTCCACGGGTAGCTGCCGTGCCTGGCGGATCAGGTCCAGGCAGATCTGTATGTGCTCACTGTCCACGGGGTGCCTTAGGTGTGATGGATCGTTCGCGGCTCTCCCTCACCACCTGGGCCTCCGTCGCGCGTGGACGACCGGGCCACGCGTGCTGAAGGCCGGCAGGGCGCCGGTGGGCTGGCGGGAGGGCGTGCTCACGCCGGACGCGCAGCACGGGCGCCGCGTCCGGAGGTGGTGATCAGAATAGGCCGCGGGCAGGAAAGCCGGGCGCATTTTCCGGCCCGGCCCGCAGGGCCGCTGGGTGACCGGCCTCGGACCGATCAGGGGCGCCGGTGATCCGGCCGGCGGAACGGCTCTTTAGCGAAGTTGCTCAACAAACGCCCGGGGCGGAGCGGCGCCACTATCGTCCACATCTCCGTGCGCGCACCGCCCGAACGCGTGTACCCCGCCGCTGTTCCCGCAGCGCCGAGCGCCGGGCGGCGGCGCCGCTGAAGCAACTCGGAGGCTGCCTGCTCATGCGACCGGTACCGCGTCCCGCCCGGACCTCGCTGACCGTACTGGCGCTGCTCGCCGCCGTGTGCGCCCTGCTCGTCGGAGGGGCGGGATCGGCCTTCGCGCACGCGAGCCTCAGCGGCTCGGACCCCGCCGACAGCACCGTTTTGAAGGAGGCGCCGCGGCAGGTCACGCTCACCTTCACCGAGTCGGTGACGTTCTCCGAGGACTCGGTGAGAGTGCTGTCGCCGGAGAACCAGCGGGTGAATCCCGCCCCGGCGCAGCACGCGGACGGCAAGAGCAACACCGCGCGGGTGCAGTTGTCGGACGAGCTGCCCCAGGGCACGTACACGGTGGCCTGGCGGGTGGTCTCCGCCGATGGCCACCCCATCTCCGGCGCCTTCGTCTTTTCCGTCGGCAAGCCGTCCGAGACCGCGGCCGTCGTGCCGGACGGTTCGTCGGACGACTCGGCGGTCGGCCGCCTGTACGCGTTCATCCGCTACCTCGCCTACAGCGGGCTGGCGCTCCTCGTCGGCGCCGCCGCGTTCGTCGTCGTGTGCCTGCCCGCCGCCGGCGGGGTCCGTCCGGTGCGCAGGCTGCTGGCGGCAGGATGGGCGGTGCTGGCGGTCTCCACCGTGGCGCTCCTGTTGCTGCGCGGCCCCTACGAGACGGCCGGCCGCCTGACCTCGGTGTTCGACCTGTCCCAGCTCGGCCGGACCGTCGTCGGACGGCCCGGCACGGCGCTTGTCGTCCGGCTCGTGCTGCTCGCCGCGGCCGCGGTGTTGCTCAAGCGGTGTGCCGTACGGCTTCGCGGCCGGGACGAGGGCCAGGGCGAGGGCCATGACGTGGGAGCCGGGTCACCGGACCTCGGCAGGCGTCTGCACTGGACCGGGGCGGCGCTCGCCCTGGGGCTGGCGTTCACCTGGGCCGCGGCCGAGCACGCCTCCGCCGGCATCCAGGTGCCGCTCGCCGTTCCCGTCGCCGTGCTGCACCTGTTGGCCATGGGGGTCTGGCTGGGTGGCCTGATCACCCTGGTGATCGTCCTTCGGAGCCACGGGACGGCAGGACGCACCCTCCCGGCGGACGCGGTCAGCCGCTTCTCCACGATGGCCTTCGCCGCCGTTGCCGTGCTGGTCGGCACCGGGGTGTACCAGTCCTGGCGGCAGGTCGGCTCGTGGGAAGCGCTGACCACCACGTCGTACGGAAGGACCCTCCTCGTGAAGGTCGCCGTCGTGGTCGTCGTCCTGTGGGTGGCGTCGTTCTCGCGCCGCTGGACCGCCCGCCTCCTGCACGGGGCCGCACCGGCCGCCGAGACGCGGACGGTGCCCGAGCCCGAGAGGGTGAAGGTGACGGTCGGTGCGCCGGACGTCCCCGCGGCCACGGACGGGGGCGGCGCGCCCGATGCGCCCGGTGGGGGAGAGGCCCGCGGCGCGGCCGGGCCGCCGTCGCCCGACGCCGACGTGCACCGGCGCGCACACCAGCGCGGACTGCGCCGCACGGTCGCCGTCGAAGCGGCACTCGGTGTCGTGGTCCTGGCGATGTCCACCCTGCTCACCGGTACCCAGCCCAGCCGCGCCGCGGGCGAGAGCGCGGCGGCGGCGGCAGCGGCGGCGCAGGAGCCGCAGGCCAAGGTGGCAACCGTGCCCTTCGACATGGGGACGGCCGGCCACCAGGGCGCCGTGCAGATCACCCTGGCACCGGGACGCGTCGGGGAGAACACGGTCGAAGCCGTGGTGTTCAGCGCTGACGGTGGTCTCGCGACCGTTCCCGAACTGCGCCTGACCCTCACTCAAGAGGCTCTGGGAATCGGCCCGATCGACGCCAAGCTCAAGAATCAGAAGGGGTTCTGGGCCGTGTACGACCTGCAGCTGCCCATGCCGGGCGAGTGGACCTTGAACATCACGGTGCGTACGAGCGAGATCGACCAGGTGACCGTACGCGGGAGCGTCCACATCGCACCGCTGCCGAGGCGGCCGGCGGTGTAGCCCACCGACCCGCCCCGGCCGCCCGGTTCAGGACTGCCGACGGCGGCGCGTCCACCGGAAGGCGCCCGCGCCGCCGAGCACGAGGACGGCTGCGACCACGGCGACGACGACGCCGTTGCCGCTCCCCGAACCCGCGGCGTTCGCCTGCCGCGCGTCCGGGGAAGCGGCCGGCGCTGAGGGCGCCGTGGACGACGGTTGGGCGGTCGGAGCGCTCGGAGCCGGCGCGGGTGTCGGTGTCGGAGACGGGCCCGGGGCGATGGGCTTCGCGCCGGGCGCAGCGGGTTGCAGCTTCAGGAGCGGGGCCGGGTTGTCGACCTTCTGGCCGTCCGCCGGCACCTCGATCCACCGGGAGACCTTGCCGTCGCCGTACGTCCCCAGGGTCTTGAACGCCAGGGACTTCGCGTCGGGCAGTTGGCGCACCGTGATGCTGTACTCGGCGTCGGTGCCGGTCTCCAGCGCCGCACCGCCGACGCTGTACCCGTCGGGGGTGGCGGTCAGCTTCCAGTTCTCGGGGGCCTCCTTGAGGGTTACGGCGTCCGGGGCGATGCCCTGGGGGAGGACGACGCGCAGCTCGGTGATGCCCGCGGAATCCGACTCCGCCTCGGAGGTGAAGGACAGGGTGACGTTCTCGGCCAGGGCGCGCGGGTCGGAGGCGGAGACCTCGGCGTGGGCGGCCGCCGGTCCGGCCGCGATGCCCAGGAGCACCACCGAGCCGGCGGCGGCGAGGCCGAGGCGGCGGAGCGGGAGGTGATCGTGCGAGGTGTGCATGGCTGAGGAACCCCCTCGGTAGTGGAGCGGTCCGGGTCCGGTGCGTGCGTGCGTACGCACGGCCACGGATGCCGCCGCCGCGGCTGCGGCCGCCCACGGCGAACTGCGCGGCTCATCATCGCCCGGCCCCGCTCCCCGCGCTCCCCAACTGTCAAGGGAGGAGCAGTTTTTCCGCCCGGGACTCAGTACGAGTGGTCGACCGTGACGTCGGCCGACAGTCGCAGCGCCGCTTCGGCCGGGGCGCCGCGCAGCCCCAGCAGGGTGAGGGTGAGGGCGTCGATCACGGTGAGGTGGGCCAGCCGGCTGGCGACGGTTTCGAGTCCGAACACCAGGTCCTGGCCGCCCGCGACCAGTGTGCAGTCGCTGGACTCGCTCAGCGGTGAGCGGGCGTAGCTCGTGAGGGCGACGACCGGGGCCCCGGCCCGCCGCGCGCCCCGGGCTGCGTCCACGGTGCTGCGGGTGGCGCCCGTGTGGCTGATGGCCAGGCAGGCATCGGCGGATGTCAGTTGCGAGGCGGCCAGCTGCGCGGTCAGCGGGTCGGCAGGTGCGTCGACCGCGCAGCCCAGTGCGCGCAGCCGGTAGGCGGTGTCCAGCGCGACCGCGCCGGACAGCCCGGCACCGACCACCAGCACCCGGCCGGCCGCGTCGATCAGTCCGGCCGCCGTACGCAGCCGCTCCGGGGTCACCGTCGCCGCCACCCCGTCCAGCGCCTCCCGGGCGGCGCGGACGGTGTCGGACAGGGCGCGGGCGGCCGGGTCCCGGTCCTGGGAGGGCTCCTGGGCGGGTGCCTGCCGGGCGGCGGCGATCTTCAGCTCCTGGTACCCGCGGAACCCGAGGCGCTGGCAGGCCCGTACGACGGTGGACGGCGCGGTGCCGGCCAGTGCCGCGACGTCGCTGACGCTGAGGTGCACCAATTCGGCGCCCTTGTCCAGGACGACCTGTGCCACCCGGGCCTCGGTGTCACGCAGCTCGGACAGGTGGGCCCGGACGTGGGCGGCGAGCCCACCGCTCGCTGTGGAATGAGTTTCCATGGGGTTATCCTAACAAGGAAATCCATTCCACAGCCTTTCGTGGGGAGCGAACGTGCCCGTAGACCTGCCGCCCATGACGGGCGCGGCCGCCGTGCCCGCCGTCGTCCTCGCCTCGGCGGTGCTGCACGCCGTCTGGAACGGACTCACCCACGGCCTGCGCGACAAACTGGCCGGCTTCACCCTCATCAGCCTGGCCTCCGCCGGCTGCGGGGCCGTCCTCGTCTGCCTCGCCCCGCTGCCCGCCCCGGCGGCCTGGCCGTACATCGCCGCCTCCGCCGCGCTGCAGGTCGCGTACCAGCTGCTGCTCCTGCGCGCCTACCAGCTCGGCGACTTCGGCCAGATGTACCCCACCGCGCGGGGCACCTCACCCGTCGTGGTGGCCCTGGTCTCCACCACCCTCCTCGGCCACTCGCTGCCCGCCGGCCAGGCCCTCGGCATCGCGGTCGTCGCCTGCGGCCTGGCCGGTCTCGCCCTCGCCGACGGCATCCCCGGCCGTGCCCAACTGCCCGCGCTGGCCGCCGCGCTCGGCACCGGCGTGATGATCGCCTCCTACACCCTCGTCGACGGGAGCGGCGTCCGCGTCTCCGGCAGCGTTTTCGGCTACATCGCCTGGCTCTTCCTCTGCCAGGGCCTCGTCCTCCCGCTCATCGCCTGGGTCCGCCGGGGCCCGGCCCTGCTCACCGCCCTGCGCCCCCTGTGCGGCCGCGGCCTGGCCGGCGGACTGCTCTCACTGCTGGCGTACGGGCTCGTCGTGTGGGCGCAGTCCCGCGGCGACCTGTCCACCATCGCCGCCCTGCGGGAGACCAGCATCGTCTTCGGAGCCCTGATCGGGGCGGTCGTGTTCCGCGAACGCCTCGGCCACCGGCGCATCACCGCCAGCATCACCGTGCTGGCGGGCATCGCGGTCCTCCAGCTCACCGGCGGCCCCTGAGGGGGGCGTGGGGCCGGGGCGACGCCGTTCAGGCCTTCGGCACGGTGTTGACGTAGTCGGTGCCCGCGCCGTAGAAGCCGTCCACCGTCTTCTGGACATCCGCCGGGGAGACGGCCTCGTCGGCCTTGTAGTAGACCCAGTTGACCTTCATGTCCCAGGTGCGCGGACCGCCGGGGGCGGGGGTGTCGATGAACCAGTTGCTGAAGTGGATGTCCATCTTCTCGCGCGGAACGTACTTGCCGGAGCTGGTGAACAGCTCCTTGCCGTCGAGGGAGTAGGTGACCGTTCCGTTCATGGCGGTGACCATCAGGACGTGCCAGCCCTCGGTGCGCTGCTTGAGGGTGTGGCTGACCCGGTCCGGCGGATCGGCCTTGTACCAGCTGACGGTGTCGAGTCGCGGACCCGCCGTGCCCCAGCCGCCGTTCGGCAGGTACTCGAAGTCGAGCTCGCTGTAGTTCGCCGATTCGTCCGAGGGGGAGATCGGGAAGAAGGTCTGGACGACGTGGTCGCCGTTGCGGCCGCTCGTGGGCTTGTCGCTGAAGTGGACCCGAGCGGCGAAGGTCCCCGTGAAGAGGTTCTTGCCGGTGCCCTGTACCTCGACCTGCTGGGTGCCCTGCTTGGTGCCGTCGGTGGAGGACCGCAGTTGCAGGACCCGGCCGCCCTGGGCGCTCGCGTCGGCGGGGAAACCGGCGCCGGCGGCGGTCCAGGAGTCCTTGATCCCCGGGCCGCCCCCGCCGGTGCGCACCTCCCAGCCGTGAGCGGCGAGCGAGGGGTCCTCGGGGCCGCTGTAGTGGAAGTTGTCGAACAGGGTTCCCGGCGGACCGGACGGGGTCGGCGAGACGCTGGGCGCGGGCGCGGCGGCGTCGTCGCCGGCGCCACCGGAACACGCGGCCAGTACGCACAACAGGGCGGGCAGCGCGAGCGCGGTCCGCACGCGGTGGCGAGGGGTGCGGCGGGGCTGGCTCACACGGACTCCTTGGGGGGCGTAGAGGCGGTGCCTGGACACGCCCTCTGCATGGGGGAACGTCACCGGCCGAACCGATGAGGGCGTCATCCTAAGACGCGCGTCGACCGCCCTCGCGACCGCCCGGGTGGCCACCTGGAGCGGTCTGTACGTGCACCGATCGTGCCCGGCGGCGGACGGGCCCGCCTACTAACCGGTATCGCTGATTCCGTTTCGATCTGATCACGACCCGTGAGTAGATCAGGTCATATGCCGACATCAACCCCAAGTCGCCGCGCGCCGGTGCACTAGCGTTCGCCCTGCGATCCCACGGTCTACGTACCCTGCAATGAAAGGCCTCGCAAGGTGCGCCCAGCCATGTCCTCCGTCCAGCCCGGATCGCCACGCCGGACCGATCCCGGATCGTCCGAGTCGGGCTTCGGGGAATCCGCCCCGGCACCGGTGTTCGTCGACCAGTCGGGTCTGCGGGGCCGTCTGCTGCGTGGTTTCGGCTGGCCGGTCTCCGTGGTCGGCGCGATCCTGGCGGTCGCCATGGGCAGCAGCCTGATCGGTGTGCAGGCGGACGCCCCGGCGATGGGCATACCCGCGCAGCCCTCGCGCTCACCCGCGCCGTCGCCGTCGCCGACCCGGTCCACCCCGGCGACAGCGGTGTCCTCGTCCTCCTCACCCCGGGGGGTCGCACGGTCCGCCACTCCGGGGGCGGGGGCAACCCCGGGCGCCAAGGCCTCGGCCACGCCGCCCAGGACCGCAGCCGCCCCGTCGAAGGCAGCCGTCACCGCGCCGAAACCCGCGACCACCGCGCAGCGCGGGGCGAAGCCTTCGGGCCGGCCGGCCAAGCAACCCTGATCACCCGCACCACCCGCACCACCCTCTCCAGGAGCGTCATTGTCCCGCCACCAGCGCCGCCGGCAGTCCCCGCTGAGGCCGCGCCGGCTGGCCGCGCCACCGCTGCGCTTCTTCATGCCGCTGTCCCTGCTGGCCTGCCTGCTCGCCCTCCTCGTCCTGCGCGGCCTCGCCACCAACGAGGCGTTCCACGACTCCCGGATCGCGATCTCGGTCGACAAGACGACCGTGCCGGCCAACCTGCTCAAGGGCGGTCCGATCATCGACGCGCGTGGTGCCAGGAACGAGCACCCCGTCAGCTACCACGTCCCCGACCGCACCGCGGTCCTGAGCTTCGACGACGGCCCCTCCCCGGAGTGGACTCCGAAGATCCTCGAGGTGCTGGCGGCCCGCAACATCCGGGCGGACTTCTTCGTGACCGGCGCGATGACCACGCGCAACCCGGAGCTGATCCGGCAGATCGTCGCGGGCGGTCACGAACTCGGCGTGCACACCTTCACCCACCCCGACCTGGTGTACCAGTCCCACGCCCGCACCAGCTGGGAGCTGGCGCAGACGCAGCTGGCGCTGGCCGGCGTAGCGGGCGTCCACAGCGCGTTGTTCCGGCCGCCGTACTCCTCCGACGCCACCGCGATGGACGACTGGAACTATCCGGTGATCAAGTACGTGGGCGCACGCGGCTACCTCACCGCGTTCATCGACCGCGACACCGACGACTGGAAGCGCCCCGGCGTGAACGAGATCGTCAAGGCGGCGATGCCGGCCAAGCCCGGTGCGGGCGCGCTCATCCTGCTGCACGACGCGGGTGGCGACCGTACCCAGACCGTCGCCGCGCTCGTCCAGATCATCGACCGGCTGCAGGCCCAGGGCTACCGCTTCACCACCATCTCCGACGCGCTCGGCGCCTCCAGCGCGACCGTGCCGGTGAACGGGTTCCAGCTGTGGGCGGGCAGGGGGTTCATCTGGGCCACCCAGTTCGCCGTGCTCACCCTGCCGGTGCTGGTCGGGCTGCTGGCCCTCGTCGGCTTCCTCAACTTCGGACGGTTCGCGCTGATGCTCGTCCTCGCGCCGATCCACGCCCGCCGCTCCAAACGCCGGGACGCCTGGGGGCCGCCCGTCACCCGGCCGGTCACGGTGCTCGTCCCGGCCTACAACGAACGCGAGTGCATAGCCAACACCCTCCACTCCCTGGCCGCCAGTGACCATCCGATCGAGGTGATCGTCATCGACGACGGCTCCACGGACGGCACCGCGGACATCGTCGAGGAGATGGACCTGCCGTTCGTCCGGCTGATCCGCCAGGTCAACGGCGGCAAGTCCAGCGCGCTCAACACCGGCATCGCGGCCGCCTCGTACGACATCGTCGTGATGATGGACGGCGACACCGTCTTCGAGCCGTCCACCGTTCGCGAGCTGGTCCAGCCCTTCGGCGATCCGGCGATCGGCGCGGTCGCGGGCAACGCCAAGGTCGGCAACCGCGAGAGCCTGATCGGTGCCTGGCAGCACATCGAGTACGTCCTCGGCCACAACCTGGACCGCCGGATGTACGACATGCTGGGCGTCATCCCCACCATCCCCGGCGCCGTCGGCGCCTTCCGCAAGGAGGCCCTGCGGCGGGTCGGCGGGATGAGCGACGACACCCTCGCCGAGGACACCGACATCACCATCGCGGTGCTCTGCGACGGCTGGCGGATCGTCTACGCCGAGCACGCCCGCGCCTGGACCGAGGCACCCGCCAGCCTCCAGCAGCTCTGGTCCCAGCGGTACCGCTGGAGCTACGGCAGCATGCAGGCGATGTGGAAGCACCGCGGCGCCGTGACCTCCCGCGGCCCGGCCGGGCGCTTCGGCCGGCTCGGGCTGCCGCTCGTCGTGCTGTTCGGCGTGGTCGCCCCGCTGCTGGCGCCGCTGGTCGACCTGTTCCTGCTGTACGGCGTGCTGTTCGGCGACGCCCCGATCACCCTCACCAGCTGGGGCGGCTTCATCCTGCTCCAGGCCGCACTGTCCTGGTACGCCTTCCGGCTCGACCGGGAGAAGCCCTGGCACCTGATCAGCCTGCCGATCCAGCAACTGGTCTACCGGCAGCTGATGTACATCGTCCTTCTGCAGTCCGCGATCACGGCGATGACCGGTGGCCGACTGCGCTGGCAGAAGCTCCGGCGCACCGGCGAGGTCGGCGTACCGGTGGAGGCCCGACCGTGACCGCATCCTTCGACCTCGGTCGCACCCGGGACACCATGCAGTTGAGAGTCCCGGCCGCCCTGCGAGCCGGGGCGGCGCCGGACCCAGAGCCGGCTCCCGCGCCGGAGCCGCAGGCGCCGGCCGAGCGCAAGGGCCGGGACCGCTATCTCGACCTGCTGCGCGCGCTGGCGCTGGGCCGCGTGGTGCTCTACCACAACTTCGGCTGGTTCTGGCTGCCACTCGTCTTCCCGTCGATGGGCGTGATGTTCGCCCTGGCCGGCTCGCTGATGGCCCGCTCGCTCAGCCGTCCCGCCCCCGGCGTGATCCGCGGCCGACTGCGGCGGCTGCTGCCGCCGATGTGGCTGTTCGGCGCCATCCTGATCGCCCTCCAGATCCTCGACGGCTGGGGCCCCCAGTCCGAGGGCCACCCCACCTGGTGGTGGTCCAAGCTGGCTTTCTGGATCCTGCCGCTGAGCACCCCGCCGTACGGGGAGGAGCTGACCGGCTTCGGGCACGTGGAGCCGAGCTGGGCCACCCAGATCACCGTCCCGCTCTGGTACCTCCGGGCCTACCTCTGGTACGTCCTGCTCTCGCCGCTGCTGCTCCGGGCACTGCGACGCTTTCCGGTGGTGACGCTGTCGGCTCCACTGGCGATGGTCGTCGTCATGAACGCGTTCTTCGCGGACCAGGAGTTCGTCTACAGCCGGGTCTGGGAGACCGCCAACGACTTCGCCACCTTCGGCGCCTGCTGGATCCTCGGCATGGCCCACCAGGAAGGCCTGCTCAAGAAGATCCCGCAGTACGTGCTGCCGTCTGTCGCGCCACTGATCATGGTGGCCGGCTTCTGGTACCTGCAGACCCGTCCGGTCGATCCGACCGTGGTGACCGACATCGAGGCCTGGCCGATCGCCCAGGCACTGTGGTCCTTCGGCTTCGTCGCCATCCTGCTCCACGTCAGCCCGTCCTGGGACCGGTGGCCCAGGCCGCTGGAACGCTTCAACGGCCTGGTCGGCCTGCTCAACGCACGCGCCGTCAGCGTCTACCTCTGGCACCAGGTCGCCCTGGTGGCCGCCGTCCCGCTGATCGACCCCCTCTGGAGCGTCCCCTTCGTCTACGCGCACTTCCAGTGGCTGCTGGCCAGCCAGTGGTTCACGCTGCTCGTGGCGATCCCGCTGCTCGGGCTGCTGGTACTGACCTTCGGCTGGATCGAGGACGTGGCCGCCAAACGCCCGCCACGCCTCTTCCCCTACCCCCGCCGCCGCCGGGGCCGCCGCCGAGCCGCCGACTGACCCCGGGCCGCGCCGGCCGATCCGGTGAGGCCTCCTACCGGGGGTACTTGGTGCGGACCGTGCTGAGGATCTCTCCCGCCTGGGCGGAGCGGAGGGGGCCCGGGCAGGAGTGGCCGCCCCAGTCGCGGCCGCCCATGCGGTGGATGCCCAACCCCCGGCCCAGGGGAGTGGAGGCGGGTTCGAGGGGCCAGCCGTGCTGGGCCATGCCCCAGGCGTAGATCCGGGCGACGGAGTCCACCTGCTGTGCGGTGAGCGGCCGGCTCGCGAACCCCGAGGTCTCCACCGAGAGCCACGACGGGTTGCCCGTGCCCTGCGCCCAGGCCCGGTCGTGCGCGGAGACGTACTGTTCGATCTCGCCGGACTGCGAGACCCAGAAGTGGGCGGATGACTGCACCGCGGGGTCGCTGAAGTGGCCGTGGAGCGAGTTCTCGCCCTCCTGCACGTGCAGGACCAGACCCCGCATCTCCCTGAGCCCGCCGGGAGTGAAGTTCACGGCCAGGGGCTTGCGGGTGGCGTCCGGCATCCATGCCTGCCTCCCGGGCTCGGGAGCCGCCGCGGCGGGTGGCTCTGCCGCGACCTCGTCCGGCATCGCGGTCCGGACGGGCCCGGGGTCCCCGCCGCGGTCGACGGCGACGCCGAAAGCGGTGGCGATGAGTCCGCTGCTGGTGCAGAGCATCACGGTGCGGCGGGACATGTGCCGTGGCTTGGGTTTGCGGTGGGTCACGCGAGCGGCGCCCTGGCTACGGCTCGTCGGGAACGGAGCATCGGGGGTCCCTTGCTGGACTGACGTTCTCCAGCGGAATGCTTCCCGACCATTAGTGTCGGAATGGGACCGGATGATGACCGTTTCGTGACGGCCGAACGGGCGCGGGCCCGCCCGGGGTCACGCAGGGGTCAGGGCTGCCGCGCCGAAGGACACGTCGAAGCGGTCGCACCAGATGGTGACACTGCTGTAGTCGGCCAGGTTCACGTCGGCCGGGACCTCGTAGTTCTGGTCGCCCTTGTTGCCCTTGAGCTTGCCCAGGCTCACGTATTTGCCGTCGTCGAAGACCCGCCAGCCGGCCACGCCCTCCTTCACCGGGGCGTCGGTCAGCCAGACGCGCAGGTCCGGCCCGTTGCTGGTGTCGAGGCCTTCCAGGCGGAGGGTGTGGGACCCGTCGGCCAGGCGGATCAGTTTCGCCGTGCCCGTGGTGGCGTGCTCATGGCTGATCAGGGTGCCCTGGGCGAGGGTCCGCGGGCCGGAGGCGTCCGGGGAGCCCGAGCCGCCCGAGGAGCCCGCGGGGCGCTGCGGTGCCGCCGCGGTCGGCAGTGCCTCGCTGACGGTTTCGTCCCGCCACAGCTTCCACGGCTGGAACCAGTACGTGCCGATGCCCAGTACCACCACCGCCGCGACCAGTGCTCCGGCCCACACCCGACCGCGCCGCTTCACGTCCACCACTGCCTGCCCCACTTCGTCACCGGTCCGCTCACCGGCCCGTTCACCGCCATTCAACGTGGCGGGCGCCCCTGGTGCCATGCCCGGACCGATGACGAAGTTCTTACGTCGGCGAACGTCGGAGAAAGGGTGACAGGAACTGTCGGTCTTGGCCTGAACGATGGACGGATGAGCAACGAGGACAAGACCATCCAGAACGCAGGCCCCGACCAGCCCCTCGCCGGCCGGATCGCGCTCGTGGCCGGAGCCACCCGTGGGGCCGGCCGCGCGCAGGCCGTCGAGCTCGGCCGGGCCGGTGCGACCGTGTACGTCACCGGCCGCACCACCCGGACCCGCGCCAGCGAGGTCGGCCGGACGAGCGAAACCATCGAGGAGACCGCCGAGTTCGTCACCGCGGCCGGCGGCACCGGCATCGCGGTGCCCACCGACCACCTCGACGAGGACCAGGTACGCGCCCTCGCCCGGCGGATCGACCGGGAACAGGGGCGACTCGACGTACTCGTCAACGACCTGTGGGGCGGCGAACACCTCCTCGTCGGCTCCGTCTTCGGCAAGAAGAGCTGGGAGACCCCCCTCGCCGACGGGCTGCGCATCCTGGAACTCGGCGTCCGCTCGCACGTGATCACCGCGGCCCTGCTGCTGCCCCTGCTGATCCGCTCGGACGCGCCGCTGCACGTCGAAGTCACCGACGGCACCGCGCGCTCCAACCGCCGCTACCGCGAGAACATGTACTACGACCTGGCGAAGGCGGCCCCGATCCGGCTCGCGTTCGGGCTCGGCCGGGAGCTCGCGGAATACGGTGGCACGGCGGTCGCGGTCTCGCCGGGCTTCCTGCGCTCGGAGCAGATGCTCGCCCACTTCGGGGTGCGTGAGGAGAACTGGCGCGACGCGATCGCCCGGGAGCCGGCCTTCGCCGTCGCCGAGTCGCCGCAGTACCTGGCCCGCGCGGTCGCCGCGCTGGCCGCCGATCCCGGCCGGGGCGCCCGCTGGAACGGGAAGTCCACCTCCAGCGGGGAACTCGCGAAGGCCTACGGCGTGCGCGACGTGGACGGCAGCCGCCCGGACGCCTGGGCGTACTTCGAGGACGTCCTGCACGGAGGGAAGGAGGCCTCGCCCGAGGACTACCGCTGACCACCGCTCACCCGTGAGCGCGTGACGGCCCCTCAGCACCCTTCGGCCCCGGGCCCGTAGAGCGCGGTCAGGGCCGCCGCGCGCTCACGGAAGCGGGCGCGCAGGGAGGCCGGGGCCAGCACCTCGGCGTCCGCGCCGAGCCGGGCCAGCTGGTCGTACGCGACGTCCTCGGACTCCGCGGGCAGGTCGAGGGTGACCAGCCCGGCGGCGTCCGGGGCGCTCGCCGAGGCCAGCGCGTCCTCGACGGCGGCTCCGTCCACGACGGCCGCCAGCCGGCCCAGCCCCCATGCGGTCAGCCGCACCGTGACGGTGGTGCGCAGCAGCGAGCGGGCGAATGCGTACGAGCGTTCCTGCCAGTGCGCGGCCAGGTCGAAGTCCGCATCGCGTACGAACGTCTCCTGGCCGCCGGGGGCGGGCGCCAGGGCGGTGACACGGTCGACGCGGTACGTGCGCCAGCCGCCGTCGGGCCCGTCCCCGCCACGGAGCCGGGCCACGACGTACCAGGTTCCGGCCTTCAGGACGAGCCCGTACGGTTCCACCACCCGGGACACCGCGGAAGGCGGCGAGCCGTCCCGGCCCGGCCGGGCGTAGGACAGCTCGACGGCCCGGTCCGACCACACCGCGCGGGCCAGGTCCGGCAGCAGTTCGGGTGCGGCGGGCTCGCGGAACCAGGCCGGGGCGTCGAGGTGGAAGCGGCGCACCGAGGCCTCGGCGGCCTCGCGTACGGACGGCAGCAGAGTGGCCGTCAGCTTCAGCCGGGCGTTGTCCGCCGCGTCCGACAGCCCCAGGTCCCGCAGGGCCGACGGCAGTCCGGACAGGAACAGGGTTTCCGCTTCGGACGGACGCAGCGTGGTCAGCCGGGTCCGGTAGCCGGGGGCCAGGTGGTATCCGCCGGTCCGGCCGCGCTCCGACCGGACCGGGACGCCGGCCTCCTGCAGGGCCTGGGCGTCGCGGATCACCGTCCGCTCGGAGACGTCGAGCTCGCGGGCGAGCGCGGCGGCGGTCAGGCCGGGGCTCGACTGGATGAGGAGGGCCATACGGATCAGACGGGCGGCGCGCATGCCTCAAGGATCACGGACCCCGGCGCACGAAGGACCGTCTCCTGCCCGCTACGGACCGGGCGGGAGCGTCCGGTGGACCATCCGCAGGGCGAACGAGGACGGCGGCCGCCAGACGCTCCGGTCGTCGTACGACCAGGCGTAGACCGGCGCGCCGTCGCGGACGCAGCCCAGCAGGCCGGGCTCCGAGAGCTCGCGAGCCGACCACTCGTAGAGCTGTTGCAGCCGGGGGACGATGACCCCGAAGTCCAGGAGGCGGCCGAACCCGATCTCCCGGTCCAGGTGCGACCGGACCGTGCCGCGCAGCGGGTACTCGTCGGGCAGCACGCGCGACAGCTGCAGGAAGATCCCCGTCATGCCCAGTCGCGGATCACCGAGGAACGGGGCGAGCGGACGCAGCGGGCGCGTCGAGAACCTGTGCGACCCGGTAGGTCGCCGCCGTCCCCCTCTCCCTGGCGGCCACGACGTACCAGACACCGGACTTGAGGACCAGACCGTACGGGCGCAGCCGGCGCGACACCTCCTGTGGCGCCCGCCAGCGGCGGTAGCGCGCCTCCACGACCCGCTGCGTGAGCGTCGCGTCGACGAACACCGGAAGGTGCGGCGTCCGGTCGGGGTCCCGGTACCAGCCCGGGGCGTCCACGTGGAACACCGCCGCGGTCCGCGCCACCTCGTCCCGCAGCCCTGCCGGCAGCGCGGCCAGCAGCTTCAGCCGCGCCGCCGTCACCTCCGCCGCCAGCCCCAGGTCGGCGGCCGCGCCCGGCAGCCCGGCGAAGAGCAGCGCCCGTGCCTCGCCCTCGCTCATCCCGGTCAGACGGGTGCGATAGCCGTCGAGCAGTCGGTAGCCGCCCCCCACGGCCGGACTCCGCACAGACCGGCACGCCGGCGTCGAGCGGGCGCAGACGGCGGCCCCCAAGTCCCTGCGCCCGGCGCCCACGGGCCGCTCGCTCATCTCCTGACGGCCGCGCAACGGTCGGTCGGCGGTCCCGGGCCCGGCCCCGCCGTACCCCTGGCTCAGCGGCTCATCGGGGCTCAGCAGGCGTGTTGACGACTCCGAACGGTACGTGGACGCTGGGGGTGGCGGGGGCGGTGCCGTTCAGGTGGGACACCTGGTCGTCGAAGAAGATGTGCGGATCGAGGACGCTCATCACGGCTGCCTTGTCGATGCCGCCGAGGAAGAACGCGTCGTTCACCCGCAGCCCCCACCGCTTGAGGCTCCGCACGGCACGTTCGTGCGCGGGCGCGTCCCGGGCGGTCACCAGGGACACCCGCAGCCGCAGCCGGTAGCCGGGGTCCTCGCGACGCCTCTCCTCCTCGCGGCGCTGGATGCGGTTGATGCCCGCGAGGAACTCGCTCAAGGGGCCCGGGTCGTGCGGGGTGGTCGCGTTGAGGACCTCGTGCGCGCGGAAGCCGTCGATGCCGACGTCCTGGAAGATCCGCTCGGAGGAGTCGCTCGCCAGTACGCCGTCGAAGTCGAAGGCGATGCGGAGTTCCTGGTCACCCTCGTCGTCGACCCGGGCCGTCTGCAGCACGTGCCCGGCGGGCAGCCCCTCCGCCACCGCCTGACGGACGTCGGACCCGTCGGCCGACAGGAACAACGACATGTTCAGGGCGCGCATGAACCGGTGGGCCGACCGGCCCTGCCGGAAGACGGCCCGGCTGATGGGCAGACCGTGCGCGGCGATCGAGCGCATGACACGCAGACCGCTGTCCGGGTCGTTGCGCGAGAGGATGATGACCTCGACCAGCGGATCGGACGGGTCCGCGAGGTCGTTCAGCGACAGCAGCCGCCGGACGAAGGGGAAGGCCACGCCCTTGGCCAGGACGTCGTCCGCATGGGCCTCCTGGTGGGCGCGGTACGCGTCCTCGCCCTGTTCCCGGAACACCGCGTCGCAGTCGGCCAGGTCGAACAGGGCGCTGGAGGCGATCCCGATCACCAGGCGGTCGGACAGGTCGTACTTCATGACGCCCCCCTGCTGGCACACACGACACCGGGGTGATCATCACCCGTTCGTACATGCCGAAAATACATGCCCGTCCCCGTCCCCGTGCCCCGACCGACCTGCCGCCGGCTCGTGAGCGGGCGCCGGCGGTCGTACGGTGGTCAAGGCGACCGGAAACGGCATGCACGGCCAGGACGCCACGTCGGGCTCTTCGCCGTCCGGTCGGGCGACCGCACTCCGAGAGCAGGTGCATCCCCTTGCGCACGACACCCCGTACGACGACCCGCATCGCCGGTGTCCTCACCGGACTGGCCCTCGCCCTCGGCGGCGCGGCCCTGACCGCCCCCGCCGCCCACGCCGACGTGACGGCATGCATCGACCAGGTCGAACGCGAGATCCAGGGCGGCGAGGCCCCGGACTCCGTCCGCATGGCCTGCTACGTCGGCCTCACCGGCGACAGCGAACAGTGCGTGGTCGGCCTGACCGCGGGCGGCGTCACCAACGGCACGGCGACCGTTGCCTGCCGGGTGGCCCCGAACTAGGTTTTTTCCGCCGTGGCGGGCTCGATGCGGTCGAGCACCACCCCCGGCGGTTCAGAGGCGGTCACGTCGAAGACGAGGACGACGGGGAGCTCCACGGACACGAAGGAGTAGACGTCCTCCTCCGACGTGGAACGCACCGTCAGGCCGGTGGCCGCCTCCAGACGCGCGCTCGGCCACAGACCCGCCAGTTCCAGGGTCGCGGGTACGCTCACCCGGCTTCCCGGAGTGCCGTGCGGCGGCAGCCGCAGGTTCGCGAGGTCGGGCCGTGCCGACAGGACGTGGTGCTCCGAAAGCTCCTTCGGGGCGATGCGTCCCAGCGACACCGCGGACAGGAACTCTTCCTGCCGCCGGGACCACACCCCCGCGTCGCAGACCTGGGCGCAGAACGCGCCGACGGCTTCCGCCACCCCCGGGGCCGGTTCGCCGTGCGCGCCCGGCGGCCCGGCGGGGGAGGGGGACGCTCCCGGGAAGTGCAGGGTCACCACGCAGGTGTCCGCTTCCCGCCTGACGCCCACCCGCTCGGTGAGGGAGCCGTGCGACTCGGGATCGCTGTCCAGTACGAGGAGCAGTGCGAACGGCGTGGCCACGAAGGACTGGGACGGGTCGGGGGTGACGTAGCGCCTGGACCAGCGGGAGGGATCGGAGAGGTTGAGGACCTCGGTGGGGATCACGGTGGTGTCATGGGTCTGCGGGGCTCGCAGGAGGGCCGAGAAGCCGGGCCCCTCCGACACCGTCACCCCGTACGGGGCCAGGAAGTCCACGAGTTCGGCCCGGAAGCTGCCGCCCTCGGCGCCCTGGGGGAAGGCACGGTCCGGCCGCGGGTTCCTGATCCGGGTGTGCAGGAAACCGAGCAGGGCCTCCAGCATCTGCTCGGCCGCCGCCGTAGACGGAACACCCGCCTCGGCCAGGCGCAGCTCCTCACGCATCCGGGACAGCAGCCGGGTCACCGACGGTTCCGTGACCCGGCGGGGCGGTGCCGCCGCACCGGACGGCACCGGTGCGGCCGGGGGCGCCGCCGCCCGGTTCCGCGCCAGCGCGAGTACCGCGTCCTCGGTCGGCGCCGCCAGCGTCAGGCGCGGTGACCGCCCCCCGGGGGCCGACTGCACCGCTCGTACCAGCTGCGCGACGGTGAGGAGCGACGGCGCCCCGGGGATCCCCTCGGCGATCGTCCGCAACAGCTGCGAGGTCAGGGCGAGCGGTCCGTCGCCGCGGGCGGGCTCGCAGGCCAGCCAGGTCGTGCCCGGACGCGGACCGGAGGACGGGCCGGTCGAGCAGCCGTCCTCCACCACCACGAGCTGCGCCACGCCCAGAGCGGCCAGCACCTCGTCGGGGCGGCGCAGCGTCTCCCCGTCCGGGCCCAGCACCCACCCGCCGGGACCCCCGGCCCGGGCGTCCTGGTGGCCGACGTACCAGACCAGCAGGACGTCAGGGGCCATCGCGGCCACCTCGTGCAGGGCCTCCCGGACGTGCACCGCTCCGGTGCCGGTCAGCCGCACGCACCGTTCGGCGGGGAGGTCCCAGCCCTCCGGCGACGTGAGCAGGGAGGACAGCTCGGCCAGCACCGACGGGATCTCGTGTGCCGCAGGGTCCTCCTCGTCCGCCGGACCGCCCCCGATGAGGACGGCGGCGCTGCGCAGCGGGTCCGGCAGGAACAGCCGGACGCCCTCGCCCGCCGCGTCGTCCTGAACGCCGGCGCCGCCCGGGTCGACGCGCCCGGGCGGCGCACCGGCCCGCAGCGCGGCCACCAACTCCGCCGACGCGTAGGCGAAGGGGCGCAGGGCCCCCGGCACCGCGGCGGTGTCGAGGGCGGCGATCGCGTTGAGTCCCTGCCCGGGCAGCGGTACGCGCTCGGCGATGTGGTGGCTCAGGGCGTCCAGGACCCGCCAGGCGTCGTGCCGGCCCGCGGTCCTGGCCAGCGGCGTTCGGGCGGACTCCCGAAAGGTGATGGTCCGCGGGTCGTCGCGGGACGCGCCGATGTCGAGCATCTCGCTCATCAGCAGCTCGGCGATGTCGGAGTTGGTCGCGTCACGGACCACCTCCTGGCGGATGAGCTGGATCAGCGGCAGGCTCAGCCGGCGGAAGGCACTGCACAGTCCGCCCAGCCGCACGGCGGGCAGGGAGGCCGTCCTGATGAAGGCCTCGGCGAGCGCCGACCCCTGCTGCCAGGGGGCCAGTGCGTCCTCGTCCACCTCCGGGCCGGTCGCGAAGGGATCCTCGGGCGGCCCGAACGGCGTGACCAGGACCGCCTCGTAACCCTCGGGAGAGCAACGGAAGACGCCCTTCGCCCAGCGGTCGAGGGAATGGGGGGTCAGGGTGAGGGTCGGGATGGGGACGTTCGTCCCGCCCTCGCCCAGGACGGACCTCAGGTGCGGGGGCATCGTCACGGTCAGCGCGGTGTTGGGCGCCCCGGGGACCCGGCCGCTCACGCGCACGGCGGGCAGGTCGAGGCCGGTGCGGTGCCACAGCCGTGGCGGCAGCGGAGAGGCGACCGACACCGGGCACTGGCCGGCCCAGTCGCGCAGCAGCTGCCAGACCTCCTTGCCGTACCAGGCCGGCGCCGCGCAGTCGGAGACCACCAGGACCATCCGCCGCCCGTCCGGAGCCGCGACGTTGCGGGAATTCACCACCCTGCCGCGGGCATCGGTCACGTCGGGGTGCGGCTCCGTCGACAGGTGCCACTTCTGTACCCGCCGGAAGGCGCCGCTGTTCTCCAGGAGCAGGGCGAACTCCTGCACGGCGTCCTGCCACACCTCCATGGACAGGTGCGTGTCGATGACGAGGAGCACCTCGAACCACCGCTCCGGCAAGGGGCGCACCACGGGCAGGAGTTCGTCGTTGCGGGTGTAGGAATCGATGGTGGCGGCCAGGTCCAGCCCGGTGCGGCGGCCGTTAGGGAAGGGACGCATGAAGGGGCGCAGGGCGCGCCCCAGTTCGACGCTCTGGGGCAGGGCGCGGCTGGCCGCGACGACGACCGGGGTGTCGTGGACTGCGCCCTCGGGCTCGTCGGAGAGGCTCTCGTACAGGCCGTACGGGCCGTGGTGCGTGACCTCGTGCCGCTCGTGCGCTCCGTCCGGCGGCCGGTCCCGCTCCGACGGCGCGTCGGCGGGCTCCGCCTCCGGCCCGTCCGGTGTCGAGGCCGACGCGGGCCCGCCCGCGGGCTCGGCCGCCTGGGGGCCGGGGACCCCCGCCTCCTCCGGCAGGTCGACGCAGGACGTGGCCAGCCACAGCAGGTCCGCCAGGAGCACCGGATCGTTGCAGTCCGGTGGCAGGACACCGACGACGACGAGAGCGTCCAGTACCTTCCGGAGCGGATCAGGCACCGGTCAGGTTCCTCAGCAGGTATTTGATCAGCCGGTCGCGCTGCTCCCCGGTCGGCCCCTGGTGGTCGATGAGGAGTTTGACGGCGTTCAGCAGCTGGTCGACCGCGAGGGTCTCGCCCCGCGCGACCCTGTCGACGAACTGCTTGACGAGCCCGGACGCGTCCGGCGGCAGCTTGCTCTCCACATGGGCCTCCACCACGGCGTGCAGCAAGTCGACCGACAGCGGCGGCATGTCGTACCGGATGCAGCGGCGCAGGAACGGCGCCGGGAACTCCCGTTCACCGTTGCTCGTCATCACGATGAAGGGGAACCGCTTGCACTGGACCCGTCCGCGATGGACCACGTAGGGCTTCTGCTCCGTCGCCTCGTCCTCGTCGTCGCCGCGCCAGCGGCGCACCGGAACGCGGGCTTCGCTGTGGCGCACCAGCTCGGGGATCTCGAACACCCCCCGCTCCAGTACGTCGAGGAGGTCGCTCGGCAGGTCCAGGTCGCTCTTGTCGATTTCGTCGATCAACAGTGCGCGCGGCCGCGGGGAGTCGGGGAGGAGCGCGGTGCCGAGCGGACCCAGCTGGAGGAATTCGGAGATCTCTTCCCGCTTCCGGCCGCCTCGCGAACCGGACTGGGCGAGTCGCAGCGTGTGGATGTGGCCCAGAGCGTCGTAGCGGTACAGGGCGTCGGGCAGCGTGCTGCGCGAGGTGATGTGCCAGCGCAGCACGGAGCCCAGCCGCAGCTCGTCCGCGACCTGCTCGATGACGGTCGACTTCCCGCTGCCCGCGGCCCCGGTGATGAGGAGCGGACGGTGCAGGAAGACGGCGGCGTTGACCGCGTCGGTCAGGCCCTCGGGCGGCTGGAAGGTGTGCGGCGAGGAGCGGCGCGGGAAGGCCCGCCACGGCGGAGGGTCGGGCAACTGCGTGTCATGGGGCTCCCCCGTGCCCCGGTAGTAGGTGTCCCAGGTCATTCCGTACCTCCTGCTGACATCGGAGCCCTCCCTCGGAACGAATCACAGAAGTCGAGCCAGGGCAGGTCGTGCCACGCCGCCCGTAGCGCGGCCAGCTCCATCAGCTCGGCGCTCTCCGGGTTCGGCGCCGCGGCGTACTGCCCGTTCAGGTCCGCCGACCAGCGCAGCCGCTGCGCGCGGATGAAGTCGGCGGGGAGCCGCTCCCAGAGCCGGGCCAGCCCCGCGGGCGGCTCGACGACCGTCCCGCTCTCCCCGTCGGGCCACAGCAGGACCGGCGCGTAGGGCAGCAGGGTCTGGAGGAGATCGGAGAAGACTCCGGATCGGTGTCCGATGCCGACGGCCGGCGGGCACAGGCCCGCCTTGCAGTGCTCGTGCACCGCCGCCACGTCACCGGAACTGGCCGCGTTCAGCCAGCCGACCGGTGACTCGCCCGTGTCGAGCACGTGTTTGCGGCATGCTTCGAGGTGCAGGCGTGCCCTCTTGTTCATCGAGCGGAAGTGGCGGGGCACGAAGAGCCGGTCGGCCCACCGCAGCACGACCGAACGGTCCACCCCGAGCCGGTAGAGGCCGTCCTCAGCCTCCTCCGGGCGCCACTTCGGCAGCAGGGCCGCCCGCACCACCATGTCGATGTGCGTGAGCCGGACGTCCGGAGGCAGCAGGTCCTCGGCCCACTCCAGCACCTCGGGCAGGGCGCTCTCCACGCCTTCGCGCGAGGGGGTGCAGGCGACCGAGTGGGCGTTGGAGCACTTGTCTCCCCGGCGCAGCCAGACGGTCAGCGAGTCGGGCCAGTCGGTGAGGGCGGCGTGCAGGCTGATCACCAGGCTCGCGCTCTCCTGCTCCCGCAGGCGCCTCGCGCGCTCGACGGCGTCGGTCAGTTCGACGGTGAGCCCGTGCGCGTCGGCCCACTTCAGGACCTCGTCGCCCGCGGCGTCCAGGCCGCACGCGTGGGCGACGGCCACCAGACACCGGGCCAGTGCCCGGGCGTAGGGCCGGCGGCTGCCGCCGTGGGGGTCGTGCAGCGCGGCGTCCTCCAGGAAGTGGCGCAGCAGCTCACCGGCGGTCAGTTCGGGAGGAGCCGTCAGCGGCTTGCGGAACCCCTCGCTGCCGGCGTTGAGTTCGGTCATGGCGCGTCGCACGTCATAGCTCGTCAGCTGCTGCCCGGCCCACATGACGAGGAACAGCTCCGTCTCCCGCACCAGGAGTAGCGCGTCGGCCACCTCGTACACGCGCAGCGCGCCGATGTCGTGGCCGGTGCCGGCCCGCTCGCGCAAGGCGGCGAGGTCCTGCAGGTCCTCGACGCATGCGGCCGCCTCCGCTGCGCCCTGCGGCCATGACCGCAGGGCGTCGCCGAGCTGCGCGGCGCCGATCGGGCCGAGCCCCACGGCGATCGCCACGGGCCTGCGGCTGCTGTTCTTCGCCAGCCACAGACCCTCCTCCAGGGCGGTGGGCACTCCGTCGTACTCCAGGGAGAGCGGGTCCTGGGACGGCAGGTCCGCCGCCAGGGCCGCCCGGTAGCGTGCCACGGACACGAACTCACCCGCCTCGCGGAACCCCTCGCGCACGTGGTGGACGATCCGCCGGCTGAAGTCCAGGTCGTAGGCGGGCTCCTGGGCCGGGGTGGCGGCCAGTACCGACACCCGGGTCTGGCCGTCCCGGAAGCCGCCGACGAGGGCCTCCGCGGACGGCAGGGCGGCGCCGGACTGGCAGGTGTCGAGCAGCACGACGAGCCCGGCGATGTTCGGATGGTTGACGGCGTCCTTGATCAGGCCGTTCACGTCGAGGCACATGACGGGATCGTCCGGGCGGCTGTTCGCCGCCATGTAGTACAGCTGCGGCGAACCCGGGGGCGACTGCCCGTGTCCGAGGAAGGCCAGGACGAGGACGGCGCGCGCCTCACCGGCACGCACGACGGCCTCCCGGACGGCCGTGTCCACCGTGGTCCGGTCTGCCCCTCCGGAACGCACGAGTGCGGCGTTGGGCACCCCCGCGTCCCGGCACGCGCCGAGATCCGGGTCGACGAGCACCCGGTGCAGCTCGTCCGCGACGTCGACGAGGTCCTTCAGTGTCTTGTCGGCCAGGGCGTCACACTGGGTCGCCACGACCAGGACGTGCCTGGCCGGGGGTAAGGCCGCGACGGACGCCGCCGTCATGAAGCCGCTGACAGCCGGGCGAGCGTCTCCATCAGGGGCGCGGCGACCTCGCGGCGGCGCAGGTAGTCAGTGGCCGGGTGGGTCCACAGCCGGCGCGAGTCCAACGGCACCGGTTCGGGCCGCACGCCCGCGGCGTTGGGGGCCACCAGTTCGGTGAGCCGGCGCAGCGGGACCACCGGGTCGTCGCCGTCCCAGAAGTCCACCCACCGCTCGACCGTCCGCGGGACGGCGGGCGGGCTCGGGCGCAGCCGCTGCCAGACCAACGCGTTCATGGCGATGGGCGAACCGACGGTGAGGAACAGGGACACCGGCCCCTCGTACCCGGCCAGGGCCTCCAGAGCCACCACGGAGCCGAGGGAGTGCGCGATCACGATCGCGGGCCGACCGGGATCGAGGTGCTGCAGGACACGGGCCCGGATGCGTTCGTCCAGTGCCGCGCTGCGCCCGTCCGGGAGCGTGGCGAACTCCTTGCGCCGCAGGTAGCGCCCCGGCTGCGACAGGATCCCCAGCCACTGGGCGGCGCTGACGCGCCTCAGCCCCTTCTGGACCCCGGGAACGCGTGCCAGCTTGGTGCACACCGCGCTCGCCCTCCGGGCGGAGGCACCCACCCCCTGGTCCTGTCTGGGCCTGCCCTCCGCGTTCAGGGGCGTCGGCTGCGCCTGCACCAGGAGACGTCCGAGCTGCTCGTCGCCCGCGTACTCGGGCGAGGCCAGCAGCGCCTCGATGACTTCGGCGGCCACCGCGAGGGTGAGTTCGGCCGCCTCCTCGTCGTCGAGTCCCGCGACGCCCGCCCCCTGGGCGCCCTCGCGGGCGAAGAGGTCGGCGTAGTGCGCGAACGCGGTGTCGGCGGTCCAGTCCATGGTCAGGCCCGAGATCGCGGCCGCGTGCCCGGCCGCCCGGGCCCCTTCCGCCAGCGCGATGGTCCACTCCCGGCGTTCCGCTTCGACGTCGCGCGGGCCGCCGATCCCGTGGACGAGGACCACTTGCGGTTTGATTCCGGTTTGCATTGATGCCGCCCCCCATGCATGCCTCGCCCGAGTTCCCCAACACCACCGCGAGGTGAAACGAGACACTACCAACTGGGATCAGGACGCGCAGAGTTATGGATCAGACCGCGGACCGTTCATGCGTTCGGGCCACGGAACTGCGTGCCCGGGCGCCCGCGCGGTCCCGTGGCACGGTGGCATCGAGTGCCTTCCGCTTTGCAGCAGGGCGGTGCTCCGGGAGCGGCCCTCAGTGGAGCTGGCGGCGGACCAGGGTGTGGAAGAGGCCGGTGGGATCGGCGAGGAGGTCGGCCGGGGGGCCCTGCTGGACGATCCGGCCGTCCGCCATGGCGATCACGCGGTCGGCGTCCATGACCGTGGAGAGGCGGTGGGCGATCACGAGGCGGGTGGTCCGCAGGGCGCGGGTGGATTCGATGACCACGCGCTGGGCTTCGTTGTCCAGGGCGCTGGTGGCCTCGTCGAGGAACAGGATGCGCGGCTTGCGGATGAGGGCCTGGGCGATCATCAGCCGTTGGCGCTGGCCGCCCGAGACGGTGCCCCCGCCGTCGGACAGGATCGTGTGCATGCCCATCGGCATGGCCTCGATGTCCTGCGCCAGGCCCGCCAGCGCGGCGGCCTCCCACGCCTCTTCGAGCGTGTACGTCCCGGCGCCGCGGATGCAGTCGAGGATGGAGCCGGAGAGGGGCTGGGCGTTCTGCAGGACGACGCCGCACTGGCGGCGTACGGCAGCCTGGTCGAGCGCCGCCAGGTCCTGGCCGTCGTAGAGCACGCTGCCCGAGGCGGGCTCGTCGAAGCCGATGAGCAGCCGCAACAACGTCGACTTGCCGCAGCCGCTGGCTCCGACGATCGCGACGAACTCGCCCTGTCCGACCCGCAGGCTGACGTCGTCGAGCACGAGCGGACCGTCGTCGGCATAGCGGTAGGACAGGTTCCTGGCTTCGAGGGCGCCGGTCAGTTCCCCCGGCGCGGTACTGGAGCGGGCCACCTCGGGGGTCTCCCGCAGGACCGGTGCGATCTGCTCGAACATCGGCAGCACCGAGGCGGCCGAGACGAGCGCGCCGGTCAGCTGCGCCACCGACGACAGCAGCATCGTCAGCGCGGTGCTGAAGGTGAGGAACTCGCTGGCGGACAGGGCGCCGCGGGCCGGTCCGGCCAGCAGCACGAACATCACCAGCGTGCACAGCGGCAGGTAGACGGCCCCCAGGACCGTGCTGATGTTCTGTATCCGGCCGATGCGCTGGTGCAGGTCGCGGGTGCGGGCGAACTCCCGCGCCCAGGCCGCGTACGCGAAGCTCTCGGCCGCCGCGACGCGGAGCTTGGGCAGGCCGCGCAGCGTCTGGAAGGCCTGGTTGGCCAGCCGGTGGCCGAGCGTGTTCAGCCGGCGCTCGTAGCGCAGCTGCCACAGCCCCAGGACCAGGAAGATCCCCGCGATGACGACCAGCATGGCCAGCGCCGTCATCGCCAGCGCAACGCTGTGGACGAGCAGCAGCACCAGGTTCACCACGCCGACCGTGCACGCCTGTACGCAGACCGGGCCGATGCCGGACAGGACGCGGCGGACGGCGCTGACTCCCATCGCCGCACCGGCCAGTTCACCGGTGGAACGGCCCGCGAAGAACGTCGCCGGCAGCCGCAGCAGCCGGTCCCACACCGCCGGCTGCAAGGTCGCCTCGATGCGGCCCTCCATGCGCAGGAGGGAGGTGTTCTGCAGCAGCATGAAGACGGCCGAGACGATGGCGGTGGCGATCAGCGCCAGCCCGGTCTGCACGATGAGGCCGTTCTCGGCCTGCGGGACGTACCGGCCGAGGACCTGGCCCGTGCCGATCGGCACCAGCGCGGCCAGGACCACCGAGACCAGCCCGCCCAGCAGCAGGCTGCGCAGCTCGGGGAGGGTGCCGCGGACGCTGAAGCGGATCAGCGCCGGCAGGCCCACCCGCCCGTCGGGAAGGGGGCGGTACAGCATGACGGCGCGCGGCTCGAAGGCGGCAGCGTCGCTCTTCCCGACGCGCTCGCGCGTGCCGGTGGCGGGATCGACCGCCTCGTAGCCGCCGCGCCGCCACAGCAGGGCGACGGGTGCGCCGTCCTTCTCGCGCCGGCCCACCAGCGGGCCGGCGTTCTCCCGCCACCAGCGCCCGCCGAGCCGGACCGGACGGGTGCGGATCCGCGAGGCGAGCGCCACGCGTTCGACGGGATCCAGCTGTTCGGACGTGGCGCCGGCAGAGCCCGGTGGCGTGAGGGCGATGCCGGCCGCGTCGGCGACGACGCGGCAAGCGGCGAAGGTCGCGTCGACGCTCGCGCCCCGGTGGGGATCCCGGCGTGAACGGGCGATGGACGCCAGCAGCGTCCGGTCCGCCTGGGTGCGGGCCGCGCGGCCCGCCTCGATCCCGGCGGCCGTGCGGTCCTCGTGCGCGCGCTCCAGCTCTTCGATCCAGTCGTCCAGGGCGTACAGCAGCCGGTGCTGCTGGTCGACCATGCCCTGCCACGTCGCCGCGTCGACGAGGAGGGTGCCCACCGCCTCCGCCTCGTACACGGCGCCGTACTGCACGCTGCCGGGGGTGAGCCGCATCCACAGGATGTCGTCGTCGGCTCCGCCGGGGCCGGGGACGGCGACACCGTCCAGGGGTGCCTCGTAGAGCACGCGCAGACCGCGGCCGATGCCGCGCGCGAAGGCGTCCTCCAGCGGGCTCGGCCGCTCCGCGGCGCTGTACCCCCCGTACTCCGAGTACTGCGGGTACTGCGCGTACTGCGCGTACTCGGAGTACGGGGGGTACTGCGGATGCTCCGGGCGGTACAGCTCGCGCAGTTCGATGCGGCGCAGCCGGCATCCCTGGAGGGGCCGGCCGGCCAGGGTGTGCTCGGGGCCCTCGGCCGGACCGAGCAGCAGCGTGCCCGGCTCCAGCCGGCCCAGGAAGTGCCAGTGCCCGGCCTGCGCGGCGTCCACGGCGAACAGGTCCAGCTCGCCCTCCACGACCAGCCACAGGACGAGCGGGCCTTCCAGGGACAGGCTGCGCACGCCCGCGCAGTCGACGGGCGCGCCCAGAGTGCCCAGGGCGGCGACGACCGGGTCGGCGGCGGGGGAGGCGGCGGTGGTGGCGGGGTGGTGCATGTGCGTCACCTCAGTGCTCCTTGACCAGTGAGGCGTACGCGCCCCGCGCGGCGACCAGTTGCTCGTGCCGTCCGCGTTCCACGACCGTGCCCCGGTCGAGCACGACGATCTCGTCGCTGTCGCGCACCGTGCTCAGCCGGTGGGCGATGACGACGCAGGCACAGCCGCGGCGGCGCAGGTTGTCGATGATGACCTGCTCGGTCACCGCGTCCAGGGCGCTGGTCACCTCGTCGAGCACCATCACGCTGGGGCGGCGCACCAGCGCCCGTGCGATCTCCAGGCGCTGGCGCTGGCCGCCGGAGAAGTTGCGGCCGTCCTGCTCGACGCGGCTGTGGATGCCGCCGGGCCGGCGGGCCACCACCTCGTACACGGCGGCGTCCTCCAGGGCGGCGACGACGGCCTCGTCCGCGATGGTGGGGTCCCACAGCGTGACGTTGTCGCGGACGGTGCCTTCGAAGAGGAAGACGTCCTGGTCGACGAAGGAGACGGACGCGGCGAGCGCGCCGCGCGGGATGTCCTCCAGCCGCATCCCGTCGATGCGGACGGCGCCCGCCCAGGGGGCGTGCAGGCCGGAGATCAGCCGCGAGACGGTGGACTTGCCGCTGCCGGAACCGCCGACGAGCGCGACCTGCTGCCCCGGTCCGACCGAGAGCGAGAAGCCCTCGAACAGCGGGGCGTCCAGCGGGCTGTAGCCGAAGGTGACGCCGTCCAGTTCCACGTGCCCCTTGAGGCGCCGGGTGGAGGCGGCGGGCTCGCGCCGGGCGTACACCGGGTCGACGGGGAAGTTCTCGACGTCCCCCAGGCGGGCGACGTCGGCCGCGAAGTCCTGGATCCGGCCGGCGACGCCGCCCAGCCGGGAGATCGGCGCGGTGAAGCTGGTCACCAGGGCCTGGAAGGCGACGAGCAGGCCCACGGTGAGGTGGCCCTCCACCGCCCGCAGGCCGCCGATCGTCAGGATCAGCGCGCTGTTGAACGCCGCCAGCGTGGGCGCGACGATCGCCAGCCACGCGCCGGGCACGCCGAGCCGCTGCTGGACGTCGAGGGTGACCGCGTGCTGTCCGGCCCAGCGTCGGAAGAAGCCGTTCTCGCCGCCCGTCGCCTTCATCGTCTCGATGAGCTGGAGACCGCTGTACGAGGTGTTGGTCAGCCGGGCGCTCTCGGCGCGCAGCTTGCGGGTGCCGGTGGCCCTCACCCGGATCGCGATCCGCAGGGCGACCAGGTTGAGCAGGGCCACCGCCACGCCGACGAGCGTCAGCTGCGGATCGTAGGTCCACAGCAGCACCGCGTAGAGCACGATCACCACCGCGTCCACGGCGGCGGCGGACAGGTCGCGGGCGAGGGTCTCGGCGACCGCGTCGTTGGACTGGAGGCGCTGGACCAGATCGGCGGGGTTGCGCTGGGAGTAGAAGGTGACCGGAAGCCGGAGCAGGTGCCGGAAGAAGCGGGCGCTGCCCAGGGTCGAGGAGATGACGCGCCCGCGCAGCAGGTTGGCCTGCAGCAGTGCGGTGAGGGTCGCGGTGAGTACGAGGGCGACGGCCATCGAGGCGAACAGCACCCCCAGCAGGGACGTCTGCTGCCCGATGAGGAACATGTCGATGTACGTACGGCTCAGGGCCGGCACCGTCGCGCCGACCGTGACCAGCAGGAGGCTGCAGACCACGGCGGCGGCCATGGTGCCCGAAGTGCCCCGCAGGCGGGCCGGCATGCTGCCCAGGACCCCCGGCCTGCGGCCGCCCCGGCGGAAGCCGTCACCGGGCTCGAAGGTGAGGACGACACCGGTGAAGCTGGTGTCGAACTCGTCCATGGGGACGAACCTGCGGCCCTTGCCGGGGTCGTTGACGTAGACGCCCCGGCGCCCGAACCGCCGGGCCGTGCCCTCGTAGACGACGTAGTGGTTGAACTCCCAGAACAGGACGGCCGGCCCGCGCACCTCGGCGAGCGCGGCCAGGTCCATCTGCATGCCCTTGGCCTTCAGCCCGTACCCGCGGGCGGCCTTGAGGAGGTTGCTGGCGCGGGAGCCGTCCCGGGAGACCCCGCAGGCGATGCGCAGTTCTTCGAGGGGGACGAAGCGGCCGTGGTGGCCGAGCACCATGGCCAGGGCGGCGGCGCCGCATTCCACCGCCTCCATCTGCAGCACGGTGGGAGTGCGTACGGGGCGCGGCGTACGGCCCCTGGGCGCCGGCGCGGGCGTGCGTGCGGGCCTGCGGCGGGCGCCGCGCTCGGGCTCGGGGCGGTGGCGGCGGCGTCCGGCGGGCGGGAGGTGGGGCTCCCGCGTCCGCGCTCCGGCCCGTCGCGCGGTCATGGCAGCAGCCAGTCGACGGGGCGCTGGGCGGCGAGGCGGACGGCGCCGGTGACGGGCGTGCGCGAGTCGACGGCGTACGGGGGCCCGTCCGCGGAGGACCACCGGTAGCCGGACGCGGTGGAGGCGGAGCGTTCGAGCCGTACGACCACGGCCACCGGGCTGCCGTGGCGGGAGAACTGCTCGGCGAGCCCGCCGTCGCCGAGGAAGCCGGCGATCTGCGCCTGGGTGAGGGGTGCGCGGCCGACCGCGGTGACACGTCCGCGCAGCATGCCGAACCGCTGTTGCGGGACGGACTGGACGCTCAGGTCGACGGGGGCGCCCACGGGGATCGCCGGGCCGCTGCCGCCCGGCACGTACAGCACGGCCACCAGCGGGTCCTGCGGATCCTTCGCACGTTCCAGGGTGGCCACGTCCGCACCCGTGGCGACGACCGAGCCCACCTTGGCCACGAGCGTCGTCAGCCGTCCTGCGGTCACCACGCGCACGGGGCGTTCCCCCTGTTCCGTACGGACGTTGAGCAGGGGTGCTCCGGCGGCCAGCATCTGGCCCTCCTCGGCGAGGACGCCCGTCACCTGTCCGGCGACCGGTGTCTGCAGTACGTAACTGCCCTCGGCCCGGGTGAGGATGCCGGGTGCGCTCAGCTTGGACGACACGGTGCCCGTGCAGGCCCAGTAGCCCGCGGCGGCCACGACGAGGACCGTCACGGCCAGGACGAGTCGCCCCTGCGGGCGCGCGAAGCGTACGGGCAGGTCGAGTTCTTCGGGCGATTGCAGCTTGGAAAGAGCCTTTTGGCGAAACTGCACGGACTATTCCTTCAACTGCATTCGTATCGGTGGGGCACGGGGACAGCCGTGAACCCCGGAGCCGTGGGGGATGCTCCGGGGTTCACCGGGATATCCCGATCAGAGACCGGCGCGACCGGCGTTCACCGAAACGCCGGTGACGCCCGTGACGAGGCCGGGGACGTGGGAGACGATGCCGGTCGCGGCCTGGACGGTGTGGAGGGAGCCCACGACGCCCACGACGTTGTTGACATCGCTGGTCACGGCGCCGGCCAGGCCACCGGACACGCTGATGATGCCGCCGGAGACGGCGTCCAGCTCGGTGTCGTTGATCTCACGGGTCTCGATGTCGTTACGCATGGAGCGCACCTTTCAATGGGGGGAGGAATTCATCGTCGCTGCCGGTTTCCGGTGCTGCGATGCGCACGATGAAAGCACGCGAACGGGCTACTCACCCAATCCCGTTGACTGCCCATCACGGGCGGAAGGCGGCCTGTGACAGCGGACGTGCAGCTTGATTCACGGAATGGTGGCGACTTCTTCACGAGATCGAGTAACAGATATGGACCGCACCTTGCTTACATGGAACGTAGTGGGGCAAAACGGTCCAAAATAGAGGCGTTTCGTCGGCCGTACGGAGGGGTGGGGGAGGCTGCCTGTCGAGATCGCGGACACGATGTGCAGGTTTGCCGGGGGCGCAGGGCGTGACGGGACCACCACACCCGGTGCGCGTACGCCGAAGGGCCGGGTCGTCGGCTGACGACCCGGCCCTTCGGCCGTGCGGGCGGACCCGGCGTCCTACTGCCAGTCCTCGTCCCAGGGCGGCGGCTCCATCCCCTCCGGGTCGAAGGGCGGCTCGTCGGGGTCCGGACCGTCGTGTGCCGGAGTGCCGGACCGTTCCGGGAGCGCGGACTCGCCGGCAGGAACGGCGGCCGTCGCCGGCGCGGCGGCGCCGGACTGCGCCAGCGTGTCGAGGACGCCCTCGGCGTACTTGGCGAGCTTGGCCTCGCCGACACCGCCGATGGTGCCCAGCTCCTCCACCGTGGCCGGCAGCCGCGTCGCGATCTCCCGCAGCGTCGCGTCGTGGAAGACGACGTACGCCGGAACGCCCTGCTCCTTCGCCGTCTCGGCCCGCCAGGCGCGCAGGGCCAGGAAGACCGGCTCCGCCGCGGCCGGCAGGTCGACCGGTACGCGGTTGCCCTTGCCCGAGCGCGACCCGGACTCCTTGCGGGAGGGGGCGGCGGGCGCCTTCTCCTTCCGCATCGGGACGCTGCGGCGTCCGCCCAGCACCTCGCCGCTGTCCTCCGTCAGCACGAGCGTCCCGTAGTCGCCCTCCACCGCCAGCAGCCGCTGCGCCAGCAGCTGGCGCACGACGCCCCGCCACTCCGCCGTGCCCAGGTCCGCCCCGACGCCGAACACCGACAGCGCGTCGTGGTCGAACTGGATGACCTTGGCCGTCTTCTTGCCCTGGAGGATGTCGATGATCTGGCCGGCGCCGAACTTCTGCCGCCGCTCCTTCGCCAGCCGCCACACCGTAGACAGCAGCTTCTGCGCGGCGACCGTCCCGTCCCAGGACTCGGCCGGCGTCAGACACGTGTCGCAGTTGCCGCAGGGCGTGCCCGTCTGGCCGAAGTACTCCAGCAGCCGCACCCGGCGGCACTCGACCGTCTCGCACAGCGCCAGCATGGCGTCCAGGTGCATGCCCAGGGAGCGGCGGTGCGCCTCGTCCCCTTCGGAACCGTCGATGAGCTTGCGCTGCTGGACCACGTCCTGCAGGCCGTACGCCAGCCATGCCGTGGCGGGCTCCCCGTCGCGGCCGGCACGGCCCGTCTCCTGGTAGTAGCCCTCGACCGACTTCGGGAGGTCCAGGTGCGCCACGAAACGCACGTCCGGCTTGTCGATGCCCATGCCGAAGGCGATCGTGGCGACCACCACGACCCCGTCCTCCCGCAGGAAGCGCGCCTGGTTCGCCGCGCGCGCCCGGGCGTCCATTCCGGCGTGGTACGCCACGGCGTCGATGCCCTGCTCCACCAGCGAGGCCGCGGTCTTCTCCACCGAGGCCCGGGACAGGCAGTAGACGACACCGGCGTCACCGGCGTGCTCGGTCCGGATCAGGTCCAGGAGCTGCTTGACCGGGTTGTTCTTCGCGACGATGCGGTACTGGATGTTCGGCCGGTCGAAGCTGGCGACGAAGTGCCGGGCGTCCTCCAGGCCGAGCCGCGCCACGATCTCCGCGTGGGTGGCCTCCGTGGCCGTCGCCGTCAGAGCGATCCGCGGCACCTTGGGCCAGCGCTCGTGCAGCATGGACAGCGCGAGGTAGTCGGGACGGAAGTCGTGACCCCACTGGGCGACGCAGTGCGCCTCGTCGATCGCGAAGACCGACACCTTGCCCCGGTCGAGCAGCCGCTGGGCGCTCTCGGTGCGAAGCCGCTCGGGGGCCAGGTAGAGCAGGTCGAGCTCGTCGGCGAGGAAGGCCTGCTCGACGGCCTGCCGCTCGTAGGGGTCCTGCGTGGAGTTGAGGAATCCGGCCCGCACCCCGAGGGCGTTGAGCGCGTTCACCTGGTCCTGCATGAGCGCGATGAGCGGCGAGATCACGACGCCCGTGCCGTCCCTGACCAGCGCCGGGATCTGGTAGCAGAGCGACTTGCCGCCGCCCGTCGGCATCAGCACGAGCGCGTCGCCGCCGCCGACCACCTGCTCGATGATCTCCTGCTGCTCACCGCGGAAGGAGTCGTATCCGAACACGCGGTGCAGTACCTGCAGAGCGTCGGAGGTATCGGGGGAAGTGTCCGGAAGGGCCATCCGAGAAGCCTAACGGCACCCGCCGACACGCCGGGTCCGTCCCCCGGAACCCGGCGGCCGCCAGGAGCGTCCGGGCCGAGGCGTCAGGGTGTCGCCGAGCGGGCGTCCCGGGCGTCGCCGAAGTCCCACAGGCAGACCACGGAACGGTCACCGCCGGTGGACCGGACCGGGACGTTCACCTCGGACAGGAACGAGGTCAGGTACGGCTGCCGGCCCGCCCACCGGGCCGCGAACCACGGGCCTACGTCGTCGCGCAGCAGCAGCTCGGCCATCGGCGGGCTGCACACCGCGAGCACGTCGCCGGGCAGCGTCGTCAGCCGCCCCCAGCCGACCCGCCCGGCATCGGCGGGCAGCCGCCCGGTGCGGCCGCCAGCCGAATCCCCCGGCGTGAACTCCGCGCTCCACACCCCGTCCCGCAGCCGCAGCAGCGCGCCGTCACCGACACCGAAGGCCAGGTGCTCGCGTTCCCGGCCGTCGCCCAGCCGGGTCAGCAGCCCGGTCAGCGACACCTCGATCGCCGCGTCGTCGGCCTCGCCGCCCGGGCCCTCGCCCCGGGTCACCAGCCGCATCGAATGGGCGACGCCCTGCAGCGCCGTACGCAGCAGCGCGCCGAGGGCGCCGTCGTCGCCGTCCGGCCCGTACAGCTCACGCCCCAGCCCCTCCCCGTACCGGCCGACCTGCGTGGCCAGGCTCCGGCAGGCGCGGTCCGCCGCCGACTGCGACCAGCGGCCGCGCGGGGTTCCCGCCGCCACCGCGCTGAGCAAGGTCGGCGCCGGGATCTCCTCGGCGAAGCGCAGGAGCACCGCGTCGCGCCGGTGCTCGCCGTCGTGCCGCGCGCGGTCGCCGCGCGCCGAAGCCGCCCGCACCACCACCGGCCCGAGGTCGGCGCCGTCCACGCTGCTGTCGGAGGTCGTGTCGCGGCCCAGCGGCAACTGCCGGGGGATCGCGGGGGAGACGGGCTCGGGGCCCAGCGGGCCCTCGGCGCGGGCCTCGGCGTCCGCCAGGCGCCGCTCCAGCTCGTGGATCCGGGCCAGGGCCTGGCTCTGGGTGTCGTCGCGTTCCCGGGAACGCCGTCGCACCTCCTCCTCCAGCTCCCGCAGCCGGGCGAGGAGGTCCTCCCGTTCCCTGCGCAGCGCGCCGGTCTCCTCCGCCGCGGCCTCCGCGTCGGCCGCCTGGACCTGCGACTGCGCGAGCAGGCCGCGGACCCGGCCGAGTTCGAGATCGCGTCCCTGCATCAGGCCGGTCGCGTGGTCCGCGGCCCGGCGGGCCTGATCCAGCTCCAGGCGGGTGCTCTCCAGGTCGCGCAGGGTCTGGGGCGAGTCCCTCACCCTGGTGGCCGGTGCCTGCGGCAGCGGCCTGCGGCGCCGGGCGGTCAGCTGCGCCGTGAGCGCGACGTTCGCGACGACGGACAGCACCAGCAGGACGATCAGCCAGGTCGTGGTGGTCATGGCGAAGAAGCTCCCCGAGAGTCGAACGGATCCTGGGAATCGGTGCCGGTGCCGGTGCCGGTGCCGGTGCCGGTGCCGGCGGCGGCGGCGGTGGCGGTGGTGGCGGCATCGGCGTCCGTGCCGGTGCCGGAGGCCGGTGCGCCAGGCGGACCGAAATGTCGCACGGCCCGCTCCGCCAGCGGCCCCGCGGCGAACGCCTCCAGCTCGTCCCACAGCCGCTCGGAGTCGTTCTCCCGGCCCCGGGCCGGCCGCGCGCCCGCCGGACGGCGGTGGTCGAGCCGTACGCCGTACAGCGCCGCACGGAAGCGACGCCGCGTCAGCTCCCCTCCGGTCCGGGCCACCCGGTCCAGCGCGGGCCGCAGCACCGCCCCGCACAACTGCGGCATCCCCGACATCGCCCAGTCCGCCCGGGCCTGCTCCACCGCCGTGGCGGGCCGGCCCTGCGGGCTGCGCAGGATCCGCAGGGCGCGCTCGGCCTCGGCGACCGCCACGGCGTGCACGGCCACGTCCCGCGCCGCGGCCCCCACCGTCTGAGGCGTCCGGCCGCGCAGCCAGCCGCCCAGCGCGGCCGCCGCACCGGGGCCGCGCCGCCCGCCGGTGGTCGCGACGAGCACCACCTCCGCCCGGTCCCCGCCCGGCCGGCCCCGCTCCAGCAGGGTCCGGAACAGGGCGGGCAACGGCTCCTCACCCGCGAGCGCGGTGTGCGGGGCGGCCGCCAGCACCAGGTGCGCGGCGTCCAGCACCTCGGCCAGATGCGCCGACGGCCCGCCGCCGGGTGGCACGGGCAGGTCGGTCACCTCGATGCGCGGGAGCCCGCGGCCGTCGCCCCCGTCGCCCGTGGCCGGCCAGGGCAGCGGATCGCCGTGGAAGAGGAACGGGTGGCGCACCGGCACGTCCAGCACCGTGCCGGCCGGTCCGGGAGCCGGCCCGGCGCCCGCGGCCGTGACGTCCTGGATCCGCCGCCAGGCCCGTTCCACCGCCTCCTGGCCCACGTACCGCGGCCGGAAGAACGTCCGCCGCCGCTGCGCCGCCCGCACGCGCAGCCAGGCCGCCGTGCCGTGCCGGGCCAGCGGGCCCCGGTCGAGGTGCTCCGGCCGTGCCAGCAGTGCCCTCGCCAGCCGGTTCAGCCCCCGTACCTGTGCGTCGCCGAGCCGCAGCAGCGGCAGGTCGGCGGGCTCGTGGACGTAGGTGAGCGGTACGAGGTCACCCGCGCCGGGCGGCCCCGGCGGGCGGACCCCGGTCAGGAGCGGTACCAGCCGGTGCGCGGTGCCGGCGGAGCCGGTGTCGGCGCGCAGCACGGCCACCCGCACCGTGACCGGCGTCCGCCCGGTGCCGTCGTACACGTCCGCGAGGTCGGCCACGAGCTGCGGCGAGAGCCCGTTGGACCGGCCCGTCGCGGACGCGCCGAGCAGTTCGCCGACCTGCCGTGCCCGGCGGTCGGCGCCGGAACGCGTCGTTCCGTCGGCGTTCACGGGGAGGCCTGCGGTCCGTACTGCGGCTGCGGACGCATGACGATCCGGCCCTTGCGTTCGTTCCCGGCGGAGCCGCCCTTGCGCTGCAGCGGGGTCCACAGCACCCACTGCACCAACGGCTCCCCGCTCTGGCCCGGCACGGAGTTCTTCACGGTGTAGGCGTCGATGTCGTACATGGTCCACCGTGAGTAGGCCTTGGGCACGAGTCGGTACCCGGCGCTCTCGGCCAGCGGCGCGAGGACCTCCGAGACGCCGGTGCGCCACTGCCACCACCAACTGTCCGTGGCCGCGGGCCGCTTGTGCACCAGGCCGCCGAGGACCATGTCGAGCTCGTGGGCGGCGCCGAGCCGGCTGTCGGCCGGCCAGTCGTCCGCCTGGGACGAGCCCGCGCTCTCCAGGAGGCTGTCCAGGCGCTGGCGGTAGCCCAACCGGGCCTCCTCCGAGGCCAGGCTGGACGGCTGGTCCTCGACCATCACGGCGACGTGGAGTTCGGGGTCCAGGTCCACCAGGCGGAGTGCCTGCTCGGCCCGTACGGCCCACAGCGGCCGCGGGTCGGCGAACGGCAGGTCCATGAGGGTGTCGGGCGAGGTGCCGAGCTTGTTGTGGATCTCCTCGCGGACGCTCATCGCTGCGGACCTGGGGGCTGCGACCACGAGCGGGATGCGTTCGGCGCCGCGGAGGCCCTGCGGCAGCCCGGGCACGATCACGTCCGGATCCGAGGCGTCCTCGGCGGTGACGGCCAGGCCGGCGGCCTCGGCCGTTTCGCGGGCCTGCACGCGCCATTCTTCGCGGAGGTGGGCGGGCAGCCGGAGCAGTGCCATGTGGAGGCGCTGCCAGGTGGCCGTGATGTGTTCGGCGCTGCCGGCCGGGGGGCGGCGCGCGGCGGACAGCGGGGTGTGGGGCAGGTAGCCGATCTGTTCGGCGCGGAGTTTCCCTTCGAGAGCCGCGAGCGCGGCGCCGAATCCGGCCAGCGGGTCCGCGGGGGGCTTCCACCGCGCCGCAGGAGCGACCCCACCGCCGGATCCGGCCGGGACCTTTCCGGCCGTGGCCGGGTGTGTCGCACCCGCTTCGTCCGCAGCCGCAGCCGCAGCGGGATCAGGATCAGGATCAGGATCCGGAGCCGACGTCGCCCCTGTCCCGCCGTGGTCGAGTGGGGGCCGGGTGTCGGTCAGGGCCGCCGGCGAGGCTGCCGCCGGGCCCGCCGAGACCTCCGCCGGGCCGGCGCCGACGGGACCGGACTCGGTCGTGCCCGCCCGGTCCGCCACCCACAGGAGCCGCTCCAGCGAGGCCCGCGCCGTCTCGAAGCGGTCGTAGACCCCTGCCGGGTCGTGCGCGTACGGCTGGAGGTGGCGGCCCACCGGGCGCAGCTCCTCCCAGCACCGGCCCAACGCGCCGAGCATGGCCGCGCGGCACTCCGACGGGGTGGCGAGCACCACGGCCGCCGCCTCCGCGAAGCCGCTCAGCCACGTCGCAACGCCCTCGTCCGCGCCGCTCATCAGTGCCTCCCGCTGTTCGGGTCCCAGTGGTGGTTGAAGTCGGTCAGCGGCGGATCCATCCGCCGCGCCAGCACCCGCCCCGGATACCGCTGCACCTCGCGCAGCGTCTCGGCGGGCACGTACGGCACCACGCCCCGGTGCACCCGCAGCCGCCCCCGGGCGTCGAGGGTGGCGTGGTGGCGGGCCTGCTGCGCCGCGCTCAGGCGGCCCAGGAACACCGGGTCGCCGTCCCCCCGGTCCAGATAGAACTCGTACGTATAGGTGTGGTTGGCCTCCAGCGGCGGGACCGGGATCGCCTCGACGCGGCCCGGCAGCGGCAGTTCGTCGGCGTCGGCCGTGTCGTGGAAGGACTCCGGCAGGTAGCCGGCGGCGACCGCCTGCGGGTCCTCGGCGCCGGTGGGGCCGGCCGGACCCGTCGCCGGGAACACCTCGGCCAGCTGCCGCACCCCGTCGTCGTCCACCCCCGTCGCGACGCAGATCCGGCCGGGCACCGAGCACTCCGGCAGGTCCGGGTCGAAGGACAGGCCCGGCACGAGCCCGTCGAGGTCCAGCCCCAGCCCGCCGACCAGCAGATGGGCCGGGCCGTTGCACAGCAGGATCGACGCGACCAGCCGGTGGTCCATCTCGACCTGGTACCGGACCCCGCGGCCACTGCCGTTCGGGGGACGCCACACCGATTCGAGCGGCGTGAAGTTCTCCTTCTTCGCCGTCAGCGCGAGGTCGAACACGCCCCACTGGATGGAGTCGCCGGAGCCGAGGTCGCGGTGCAGCTCGACGACCCGGCTCAGCGGGTTCCAGTCCGTCCGCACTCCCAGCCGGCCCGAGGAGTCGAGCTCGATGAAGGGATCGCCCGCCCACAGCAGCGGATTGACCCGCCCCATCTGCCCGATCGGCCCGAAGTCACAGGGCAGGCTGGAGAAGAGGCCCTGGAGCCTGATGTCCAGGTCGCTCATCCGGACGGAGGCGCCGGTGCGTCCGCTCCGGTTGTCGTTGTGATCGATCTGGCCGGCCCGGTTGCGGACCGAATGGGCCCACGCGGCGCCGAGGGAGGTGGCCTGCTTGGCGAACTCCCGCTCGACCGACAGTTCCGTCGCCTCGTGCCAGCCGAGCCCGTCCCTGCCGTCCGCCTCGTCCTGCCGCAGCGCCGCGACGACCTGCTCCTGGAGCTGTTCCAGGGCGCTGGTGCGCCCCGACAGCACGACTTGGTCGAGCATCGGATCGGGCATCGGGTCCAGGCCCTGCTCCGCGCGCCGCGCGTTCTCCTCGTGGATCCGGCGGAACGAACCGCGCACCAGATCGGCGCCCAGCTTCGCCGCCCGCCGCAGCACCGGCCGCATCAGCTTGCGGAACTCTCCCACGTCGAGGGTGATCGGGCCGCGCACCGTGCCCAGGGTGTGCGGGGCGGCCCGCAGGATCGCGTCGACGTCCTCGTGCTTGAGGACGGCGTCCTCGGCTCCCGCCGCGCCCAGTTCCCGCTTCTTGCGCTCTGCGAGCCGCCACAGCAGCCGGAAGCGGGTGTGGCGGGCCTTCCGTTCGGCCGGGTCGACGACCCCCGCCCAGTCCGTGGGCAGGCGGTCGGACAGGATCTGTCGGATGTCGTCGGACACCAGGGTGTCCAGCCGGTCCGCGGCCTGCTCGGTGAGGGCGTCGGCGAGTGCGCGCCGCTCCACCCGCGGTCCGGCTCCGGCCGCCGGGTCCGCCCCTTCCTGCGGGCCGTCGTCGTGCTCCTGGCCGGGGCAGCGCAGCTCGTCCACCAGCCGGGCCTTGATCCAGTACAGCACCTGGAGCGTCAGCAGGTCCCCGCCCAGCCGTTCGTGGCCCGTGGAACCGAGCAGCTCGGGCTCCAGCCGGTAGTTGCGGCCGGCGACGAACTCCTGCTCCTCGGTCAGTTCGGGGGTCTGGTCGACGAGCGTCAGCCGCAGCAGCGCGATGTCGGTGGTGCCGCCCCCGATGTCGACCACCAGCATGATCCGGTGCCAGGTCGGCGGATCGTCTGCGACCCGGCGGCACCGCGCCCGCAGTGCCTCCAGACCCGCGTTGAGATCGTCGGTCAGGTCCCGCATCAAGAAGTACAGCCCGGCGGCGAGGCCCTCGTCGTAGTCCATGACGGTCATCGGGTCGCCCAGAGCGCGGCCGACCAGTTCCTTCAGCCGGTCCTTGACCTCGGGAAGGATCGTGGTCGGATACGTGACCACGACGGTGGGCACACGGCTGACCGTGCCCAGCGGGTCGGTGCGCGTGGCTTCCTCGGCGCCCTCCACCAGCAGCAGGTACATGTGCTGCGTGAGATGGTCCGCGGACAGGTCACTGCCCGCCACCGCCTCCGGCTTCAGCTGGAGGGCGGCCCGCTTGATCCCCGTCAGACCGCTGGTGTTGTCCCCGCACAGCTGGAAGCGCCGCGCCTGCGGGTCCTCGGGCACCGCCCCGCCGGCGTACTCCACCTCCAGCATCGCGCTGGCCGGGGTGTGGGTGCGCCGACCGGTGCCGTCGGGGTAGGCGACCGGCCTGACGCCGTGCCGTTCCAGCGGCGGGGTGCCGATCACGGCCGCGTAGCCGGCGTGCAGCCGCCGGTTGAGCCACCGCCGCAGCTCCGGTTCGGCCTGCTGGCGGATGCTCTCGACGCGCAGCATCAGCGCGTCGGCGGCCCCGGGTTCCGCGACCCGCGCCAGTGCCGTGCTCCCCGTCGTCGCGGTGCTGTCCTCGCGCGGCAGCGGAACGGTGTCGGCGAGCAGCGCCCGCACCTCGTCGCGCCATGCGGGCGGCGCGTCGGCGGGCGGCCCGAGCAGGTCCGCCAGCATCGCCGACAGGGACGCCATCTGAGCCGGGTCGACCAGCCGCTGTTTGACCTTCTTCTCGTCGTGCAGGGTCGCCGTCGAGGCGGTCGTACCGAAGTCCACGACGACGAACTCGTTCTGATGGCTGCTGCCCTCCAGGTCCCGCAGCCGGAGGAGGTCGTCCTCCTCCGGCTGCGGGGCCGGACCGGGCTGTTCGCCGGGCGGGGCGAACTCCAGCATGACCGCGCCGTGTGCCGTCTCGGCACCCTGCGAACCGGCGTAGTCGACGCTCCAGTAGACGTCCAGCCGCAGCGGCTCGCCGCCGGGCGCGGTCGCTGCGGAGCCCGTCCCGGTGTGCACCAGTGACGTCGGCAGCAGAGCCTCGCAGGACAGCGTCCGCGGCCCGTCCACGGTGATCGGGGCGAACTCCTGCGGCACCCAGCAGGCCTGGAGCGCGTAGGCCAGCTGAGCGGGGATCAGGCTCCCGCTCTCGGCCCGGACCTCGATCCGGGCGGGCAGGTGGACCGTGACGACCGCGGGCCCGCCACCCTCCTGGTCCTGCTCCAGGACCACCTCGGGCAGCGGGATGCCGTCCGGGCCCGCGTAGAGACGGAAGTGCTTGCGGCCCAGCGCGACCACGCCGGAGGCGGCGCCGGGGTGCGGGGCGCGGAAGGAGATGTTCAGTGCTGCGCTCATGTCAGTCGGCGCTCCAGGCTCGGATGAGGACGTCGATGGGCTGTTCGGGCTCTTCCTCGCCGTCGGGGGCGGCGGAGGCGGCCGGGAAGGACGGACGCGGCGGCCGTACCTCCGTCTCCGTGGGCAGGTACTCGCCCGCCTTCGTGTACAGGGCGACGAGGTCCTTCTCGATCCGGGCCAGGGTGCGCCCCAGGTACTCCGTGACCAGCCGCGCGGCCGCGTCCGCCGTGTTCTGGCGCAGTTGCACCACCGACCGCGGATGCCGCTCGCGTTCGTCGGACTGCTGGTCGAGCAGCGGCATCCGGTGGTGCCACGGCAGGGCGTGGGGGGAACGGGCCGGGAACCGGGCCTCCTGCTCCTCGGGCGTGGGACCGGGGGCCGACAGCAGCTCGGTGACCCGCTCCGTCGCATTGACCGGATCCAGCGCCGTCCACAGGTGGTCCAGCTGCTGATCCGCCTTCTGCGCGCTGCCCCGCAGCCGCGTGAACAGCTCGGTGAGCACGGCGTCGGTGGCTTCGTCGGCCATCCAGGCACGCAGCGGCCCGAACTCCTCGCGCCAGTGGGCCGCCCAGTTCTCGAACCAGGCCCGGAGCTGGTCGCGGCCGTCGTCCGTACGGCGGTCGACCAGCGAACGGAACTTGTCCAGGAAGGCCCCGGTGGAGTCCGCGGAAGCGCCGTCACCACCGCTGTCGGAGCCCGCCGTACTGCCGCCGGCCCCCGCCCCGCGGCCCGGGCGGCGCCCCTTGACGGGGATCCCCTCGCTGGACGGCGGCTCGCTGCGGGGCACCAGATGGTGCCGGTCCCGTTCGGCCCGGCCCAGCAGTTCCTGCCACTCCCGCCAGTCGAACACCTCGTCGCGCACGGCCTCGGCGGTCTCGCCACGCCGGGGCGGCCGTCCTCCCGGCTCCTCGCCGGGCCCGCCGTCCGGCCCGCCCGGCGGGCCGCCGTCGCGCAGCGCGTGCAGAGCGGGCAGCATGCGGTCGAGCAGCCTGCGGAACTCGGTCAGCTTCTGCGACAGCTCCCGGTACTCCTCCGAGCGGCCGCCGCCCCCCGCACGCCGTACGTGCCCCCGCAGCACGGCGAGTTCGCGCGACAGCTTGCGGTGGGAGCTCTGCGCCCGCTCCAGTTTCTGGGCGAGCCCGTGGCGCCGTACATGGTTCTCGATCAGCGTGCGCAGCCGCGAGATGCCGCCGTCCTCGTCGTACGCGCGCAGCCGCGGCGTCCACGCGTTGGCCGGGTCGGCCGCCGCCAGCCGGGCGGCGATCGGCTCCCACCGCCGGGTGCCCGGCGGATCCAGGTCGCGCAGCGCCGCGCGGATGCGGTCGCGGGTCTCCGGGGAGGTCGCCGTGTAGGGGAGCTGGTGCGCGCGGATGGCGCTGACCGAGGACACCACGACGATTCCGTCCTCGCGCTGCGCCACGAACTTGTTGCCGTAGACGTGGATGCCGTTGATCTCGGCGGCGTGGGGCAGCAGCCGCTCCAGCGGCAGCGGCCCGTGGGGGTACTGGCTGAGCGCCGGGGGCTTCGCCAGGTCGAAGGCGTTGGCGGCGACGAGGGCGGCACTGGCCAGTGCCTGCGGCTGCCGCCCGTCCTCGGCGAGCATGTCCCAGAACGCGGACGCGCCCTTGGACTCCGCCCGTGATGCGCTGAGCACCAGCAGGATGGTGTGGACGTTCACCAGCTCGCGGCGGCTGAGGAAGGTGTCGCGCCCGTAGGAACCCGCCGCGCCGATGCCGGGGAAGTCCAGCAGCCGCACGGTGTGCTCCTCGGCGGTCAGCCCGCCGATGTCCCAGTGGTCCGGGGACAGCGTGACCCGCTGCGTCACCCGCTCGATCAGCGGGAAGGCCCGGCGCAGCGCGTCCGGGGCGGTCTTGTCCTGCTTCAGCTGCGCCACGTCGAAGGGCTGCACGGTGCGTTTGGGCGGCGTCCGAGGGGTGCGCCGGGCAGCCTCCAGCACCAGGGCCGCGCGGATCGAGTCCGTCGCCACCCCGATGGGCTTGCCCAGCAGGTCCTGCTGGCTGAGGGCGGCGTCGCGGATCCGGCACAGCTCGGTGACGGCGTCCCGGTGGGCCGCCGAGATCGTCTCGTGGGCGACCGGGCCGGTGCCCGAGGGCCACAGCCGCGGGTACCAGGCCTCGAAGGGCGCCCAACCGCGCGGGTCGGTGACCGGGTTGTAGCCGCCGAGCATCTCGCGCGCGCCGAGCTGCGGGTGCCTGGCGTCCACAGTGGCGACCAGCTCGCCGAGGATGGCGCCCACGCAGGCGGCGAGCCGCTCCTCGTCGAGGAAGGTGATGTCGGTGGTCGAGGAGACGGCCGTCGCGCTGCCCGGGGCGCCGCGCGTCAGCTCCAGTACGGTGATGTTGCCCGTGCTGGGGGCCGCCTCGACCGGCAGCAGGTCGGGCTTGCCCAGCAGGGTGCCGAGGAGCAGCGACTTGCCCACGGAGTACTCGCCGACCACGCCGATGGTGACCGGTGCGTCGAGCCGGGAGGCGAGTTCGCCGGCCAGCGTCTGGACCCGGTCCCGTGACGCGTGGGCCTCCGGTGTGTCGGGGACGTCCTGCTCGCTGAGCATGGTCAGGGTCTGCTGGGCGAAGAGCCGCAGGTCGGAGAGGCTCAGGTTGTTCGTCGTGGAGGTCACAGCGATCCACACTCCGTCGAGGCCGTCGGGATGCCCGGCTGCCGGGCTGCTGAGGGGTGTCCGGTCAGGACAGGAGGAAGAAGAGCTCGATCCGGGCGGTGCCGGAGGCGATCGACGACCCGCTGTCGTGGTAGCCGCGGATGATCTTCTCCGAGTACGGGGGGAAGAACCGCGGTGCGGCCTGGGGCAGTTGCCGGGCCACCGCCGTGGCGTAATCGTCGCTGCGGCCGGTGTCGACGGAGCCGCCGGTGGAGGTGCGGACGGTGCCGAAGACCATCACGAACGCCGCGGTGCGGCCCTCGTAGCGCTTGATCTCCTGGGTGACCTGCCGGGTGAGTTCGGCGGTCTCCGAGGGGCTGCCGGCGATCAGGGCGCCGGGGTCGAGGCGGATGCCGATCGAGACGGTGACCGGGTCGAGTCCGCCGGGGCGGGAGGTGACCGAGCCGGTGGGAGAGGGGCTGTGCGACGGATCCGGTGTCGCCGTGGCGGTGGCGGTGGCCGTGGCCGTCGGTGCCGGGTCGGGGTGCGGGTCGGCGGCCGGCATCTCGCTGCCGAGCACCACGAGCACGATCACCAGCAGCAGGTCCGCGAACAGCCACCCGGCGAGGTAGGTGCCGCCGGGACGTCCCGAGTCCCGGCTCACCGCACCCCCTCCCGGTCGTCCCCGGACCGTACGCCGTCCCCGGCGGGCGGGGCCGACCGGGCGGGCGGTGCGGCCGGGGCACCGGGCGGGCGGGTGTCCCGCGGCCGGGCGTCGCCGTCGGCGAGGGCGGGACCCGCCTCGCGCAGCGCCTTGGTCAGCGTGCGGAGCGTGTCGTGGAACTCCGCCACTGCGGCGCACAGCTGGGAGTCATGCAGCTCGCGCCCGGCCCGCAGCTCGTGCTCCGTCGACTGCCGGGCGGCGACGACCTCCCGCAACTCCTCGATCCGGTCCGCGAGTTCGTCCGAGACCGAACGCACCTCCTGACGCAGCGAGGCCGCGAGGGCGGCGACCGCGAGCTCGTAGGCCATGCCGATCCGCTCGGCCCCCTCGGACGCCGAGGCCTCCAGCGAGGCGGGCAGCGTGGTCAGGGAACGGTCCAGGCCGTGCACCGCCGAGCCCAGCAGCTGCGTCGACTCGGCGAAGGAGCCGCGCGCCGCCGTCAGCGCCTGGCGCACCTCCTGGCCCACCCGGTCCATCGAATCGGCGGCGTGCCCGGCGACGGCGGACCCCCGCTCCTCGGCGGCCACCGCGACCGTGTCGAAGCGGGACGCGACGGACTCCCCGGCCGCGCCGATGAGCCGCGCCGCGTCCTGCCCGGCGGCGACGAACGATTCCGCGACCGTCGTCCGCAGCGCGGTGACGGCCGTGTCGAAGCTCTCCGCCAGCAGCCGGCTCCCCGCAGCCACCTCCTGCGCCGCCGCCGAGGTGCTCTGCACCGACGTACGCATCTGGGTGGTCCCCGAACGCAGCGCGTCCGCCGCCGAGTCGAGTGCGGCCGTGGCGGCCACGCTGCGGCCGGCCGCGCCGTCCGCCTGGACGATCAGGTCCCGGGCGCACTGCTGGACGGTGGCCGCCTGGCCCAGCAGCTCGCGCAGCCGCTCCGCCGCGCCCTGGAGCTCGGCCGTGAACCGCCCGGGTGAAGCCGCCGCGGCGGCCGCCGCCAGCGCCTGTGTCTGCGCGAGCGCACCGGACAGCCGCTGCGACAGCATGCGGCGTTCGCTCTCGTCCCGCTCCTCCCAGCGGTGGCGCATCAAGGTGGCCGTGGCCAGCGCCGACAGGGCCAGGACCGTCCACAGCGCCATCATGTCGAAGCGCAGCACCGGCCACAGCCGCCCGTCGAAGCCCTGCTGCCACAGCGTCAGGAACGACCCCTGCGCCGTGCTGCCCGCCTCCCGCATCCGCTGGTACGCCCAAGCGGCGGCGCCCAGCCCGAACCAGGTGATCAGCAGCGGTACGAACACCAGGACCGTCGGCAGCGCGCCCAGCCTGCGGCCCCGCGCGGCGTCCTCGTCCGGACCCGGCGCCAGGGCGTCGGGTCCGCCGTACGCCGCGACCAGGCCGCCGCCCGCCCAGACCTCCAGACCGGAGCCGCCCGCCACCGCGTCCGCCAGCTCCCGCAGCGCGGTGCTGTGGGAGCCGGCCCGCGGGTGGGCGGCCAGCTCCCGCAGCTCCGCTGCCAGCGCCCTCGGATCACGGTGGGTCGGGCCCGGTACGACGGACGGTCGTACCGGCTCCCGCTCCCGCTCCCGGGCGCGCCGCGAGGTGAGCCCGAACCTGCGTTGTGTCACCACACCAACCCCCCAAACGCGTTGGCCTCCGCGACCACTGTCGCCGGGGGAGCCTCACGAGAATTGGTCAGGTGACGCATTTTCGGACATGGTGCGGGCCGGGAGGGGACGAGCGGGGCTCAGCCCGTCTCGGACAGCGGGCCGTCCTCGTCCGGCGCCGCCGGGGCGGCGGGCGCCGGCCCGCGCGGGGCCAGGGGCGCGCTGTAGGGGCCGGTGGCCGGATCGGTGCGTGACGGGCGCGGTTCCAGCGGCGGCCGCTTGGGCCGGGGCGGCCGCGGGCCGCGCGGCGTGGGGATCCCCGGGAGCAGGCTCTCGTCGGCCGCCGGCCAGCCGCTCTGCCCCGCGATGGCCCGCAGGATGCCGGGCTCGCGGACGACCACCCCCCGGTACTTCGTGGCGACGGCGCCGGCGGCCCGCAGGCTGCGCAGGGCGCGCTGCACGCTGGCGTCGGAGATCCCGGCGAGGGCGGCGAGATCGGCGTGGCTCAGCGGCACGTCGATGCGCAGTCCGTCGGGGACGGCGCGCGCGTAGCTGCGTACCAGGTTGTCGAGGGTCCGGGCGAGGCGGACCGTGGCCGTACCGCTGCTGGAGTCGATGCGGTGGCGCGTGGCTCCGCGCAGCTTGCCGGCCACCGACCGCTGCACGACCTCCGCCGCGGTCGGGCTCTCCCGTAAGAAGGAGCGGAAGGCGGCGGCGGTCAGGACCCGGGTGGCGGTGGGCCGCACCGCCACCACCGTGGCCGACCGCGGCTGGCCGTCCAGCGCGGAGATCTCCCCGACGATCTCACCGTGCACGCGCAGGGCCAGCAGCACGGTCGCGCCGTCCTCGGCGCCACCGAAGACCTTCACGCAGCCCGAGGTGATCAGCAGGGCCGTCGTCTCGGGTCCTCCTTCCCGTATGAGGGTCTCCCCGACGCCGTACGCGACGACGCGGCCGAGGCCGATCAGCGTTTCCCGGTCGTCGGCCGCCAGGTTGGCCATGAGTGTGCCCCGGGGCCAACGACTCGCCGCCGTCGTGTGGTTCCTGGAGCTGGATGGTGTGTGCGTGCGCATGGGATCCCCCCTCGGCTTTCACGCCCGCTCGTGCACGGGGCGGTGCCAGTGCGAGGAACCTAGCGCACGCAGAAGTTGTCCGGGGATCAGATGGACAGACCGGATAAGGCGACGCCCCGGGCCGGTGGAGCGAGACATTCCCCATCCGCACCACAGACCGCTGCACACCCCAACTCGCCTACTCACCAGTCACTTTGTGCGGCACGCGGGGATCCGCCCCGTCCGGACCCGCGTGGCGCCGCGCAGTGGGCCGCATTCCCTCACCTGACCGGTTCTCGACGGGGCCCCTCCGCCACGATGGGGCTCCCGGCGCGGGGACCGCCGGGCCAGGGAGCGGGACGACGTCACCCAGGGGGAGTTGTGGCCAACGGCAGGGGCACCGCCCGTGCGGGACGAGGGGAGCGGGCGTGGTCGCTCGCCGTCGACTTCGGCACCTGTTTCACCACGGCGGCCACGTCCGGGGACGAGACCGCCGCGGGTGCCGTCGGGCCCCGCTCCCTGGAAATCGACAACAGCCGCTGCCTGCCGGCCCTGGTCTGCCTGGACGACAGCGGCGCCCTCCTCACCGGCAGAGCCGCGCAGCAGCGCGCCGCCCACCATCCCGACCAGGCCGAACGCGCCCCCAAACGGGCCCTGGCCCGCCAGTCGGCGGTACTGCTGGGCGGCCGGTCCGTCCCCGCCGCTGAGCTGGCCGCCGCGGTCCTGCGCCGCGTGTACGCGGAGGCCCGCGCCGCGCACGACGGCCGCCTTCCCACCCGTACGGTCCTGACCCACCCCGCCCGCTGGGGCACCGCCGAACGCGACAGGCTCGCCGACGCCGCGGACCGCGCGGGCATCGCCGCTCCCGGCTTCCTGCCCGAACCGGTGGCGGCGGCGCTGCACCACGGCCAGGCCCACGCGGTACCCGAGGGCGGCGCCGTGGCCGTCTACGACCTCGGCGGCGGCACCTTCGACACCGCGGTGCTGCGCCGCACCGCCCGGGGCTTCGACACCGTCGCCATCGGCGGCGACCCCCACCTCGGCGGCGAGGACCTCGACGAGTGCCTGCGCGAGTTCCTCGGCGAACGCGCCGCCGACCGCGACCCCGCCCCCTGGAACGACCTCTGGGAGGACCCCGGTCCGCCCGCGGCCGCCCAGCGGGCCGCGCTCGGGCGGGAGCTGACGGCCGCGCGCGAAGCCCTCTCGCAGACCGGCTCGGTGGACCTCGCCGTGCCCGGCTACCCGCAGCCCTTCCTGATCCGCGCGCACGAGTACCGGGCCGCCGCCGAACCCCTGCTCGCCCGCAGCTACGAGCTGCTCGCGGCCACCGTCGCGGACGCCGGGCTCGACACCGCGGACGTCCACGCGATCGTGCTCACCGGCGGGGCCAGCCGCACCCCCCGGGTGTCCGACCTGATCGCCGAGCGGACCGGGCGGCTGCCGCTGCTCGCCGCCGACCCCAAGTCCGCCGTCGTCCTCGGCGCCCTGGCCGTCCTGCCGCCGGCGGGACCGTCCGGTCCGGAGGGGGCCGCCGGGCCGGCGCACGTGCAGGGCACGGCGCACGCGGGCGGCGCGACGTACGCCGAGGGCCCGGCGGCCCCGGGCGGGCGCGTCCGGCGCTACCTGAACCCGGACGGCGACCTGGGCTTCCGCTTCACCCCGCGGCCCTGACACCGGCGGCCCCCTGACACCCGCCTCCCGCGGCCCTGACACCCGCATCCCCGACACCCGCCTTCCCCACGACGCCGAGGGAGCCCGATGGACATCGTGATGCTGGGCCACAGCGCGGCAGGCAAGACCACCTACGTGTCACTCATGTACGCGGCGATGCGCGACGGCATCCAGGGCTTCAGCCTGCGCACCGACGACGTGCACGTCCACGGCGCGCTGACCTCCGCCGCCGAGGCCGTGCTTCGGGGCCGCTATCCCGACATGAGCAGCAGGCGCCAGGTCTTCGAGTTCGTCCTCCAGTACCAGGGCCGCGACGTGCTGCCCTTCCGGTGGCGCGACTACCGCGGCGGCGCCCTGACGGAGCGGCAGGCCGACAGCCCGCAGGCCGGGCAGCTCCAGCAGGACCTCGTCGAGGCCCAGGGCATCGTCGTGTTCGTCGACGCGCACCGGCTGCTGACCCACAGCGGGTCCGACCGCTACACGCGCCGGATGACCGTACTGGTCCAGCGGGCACTGGAGGCCCGCGGCGACCAGCTCACCCCGCTCGTCATCGCGTTCACCAAGAGCGACCTGCTCGACCTCGACCGGCCGGGACTGCTGGAACGGCTCGTCGAGCCCTTCGACGGCCTGATCGCCGGAGTGGCCCGCACCCAGCACCTGCGCGGCGCCGTGGCGCTCGTGGCCTGCGGCCCCGAACCGGTCAACGTCGCCGTGCCGGTGCTGTGGAGCCTGCACTACGGGATCGTCGGCCGGGGACTGGCCCTGCACTCCTCCATCGAGGAGTCCCTCGCCTCCGCCCGGCGCGCCGCAGCCAACGACACCGCCTGGGACCGGATCTCCAGCTGGTGGAAGGAGGAGAGTTCCTGGGCGGAGATCAGCGCCCGCCACGAGCGCGCCGCGCAGGCCGAGTACGAGCGCCTGGAGCCCCTCTTCGAGCCGGCCGAACGCCTCGCCGGGCTGCTGGACGGCGTCCTCTGCTTCTGAGCGCCCCGCCTCCGAGCCCGTTGCCTTCGAACCCGTGTCCGCACCGTGCCACCGAAACGGGAGAACACCACGCATGAGCGACCACCGGATCACCATGACCATGCTGGGGGCCACCGGCTCCGGCAAGACCACCTACCTGCACGGCATGTACGCCACCCTCTCGATGGGCCTTCGCGGCTACTTCATGTACGCCACCGACCCGGACACCGACCTCGACCTCGCCGAGGCCTGGGAGGCGCTGTGCGCGGACGGCCGGCTGCCGGCGCCGAACAACGAGGACCCGATCGACTACGAGTTCGTCCTGCGCCACGGAGTGACCTCGCTGGTCGACTTCGACTGCCAGGACTTCCGCGGCGGGGCCGCCACCCAGCGCGGCGGCGACGGCGCCCCCGCCGACATCGCGGCCCTCACCGAACGCCTGGAGCGCTCCGACAGCATCTTCCTCGTGCTGGACGGACAGCACGTGGGCCGCTGGGTCGCCGACGACACCCCGGCCCACCTCAACCCCGCCGCCGACCCCATGAAGATCGCCCGCTTCTCCCGGGCCATCTCCAACGTCTGCGACCGGCGCCGGCAGCGGGGCGAGCCGTCACCCTCGATCGTCGTGCTGGTCACCAAGGCCGATCTGCTGGGGGAGATCTCCGGACTGCCCACCCACGAGGCCCTGGAGAAGACCGCGTGCAACCTCTCCAAACTGGTCAAGGTCATCGACTCCGAAGGCGTCACGGCGATGCTCTGCCCCGTCCAGCTGGGCAGCTTCGGCGAGGCCTCGCCCGCCACCGTGGACCCGACGCTCGTCGACCCGCAGAACCTGCACCACCCCATGATCTTCGCCCTGCTGCACTACCTCGACGAGGGCATCGTCCGCCACGGCGAGGAGCACGTACGCGCGGTCGGGCGGCAGCTCGACGAACAGGCCCAGGAGCTGGCCGGGCTGCGCAGCGGCGGCATGATCAGGAACTACTTCAAGAGGAACGAGATCAGCCGCAAGGACGCCGAGATCGCCGCAGGCCGTGAACTGCACGGCGAGGCGCAGGCACGGGTCGCCGCCGCCCGCGTCCGGGCCGAACAACTGGTCGAGGAACTGCGGAACATGCCCGTCTACCGCTCCGGCAAGCTCCAGATCGGCTGACGGCGATGTCGACGGAGCACACCGCGGGGCACGGCCGCCCCGGACCGCTGCCGGGCGGCGGCTGGTCGGCCGTCGTCTACGGCCGGACGCACCGCGTCGACCGCTGGTGGCGGGCACTGCCCGACGGGGCGACCCCCGGGGGACCGCTCGGACGTACGGTCCTCGCCGTGGTCGCCGGCGGTACACGGCTCGACGCCGCGCCCCGCTTCCTGCTGTACCGGGGCGTGCACGGAGTCCTGGTCGGGGTCGCCTGCCAGGTGCCGCGGCTGGGCCCCGAGATGGCGTACGACGAACACGGCCGCCCGCTGTACGGGTTCGTCGGCTGGCACCACCCGGACCGGGCGGCCGCGCACGACCTGCCGGCCCTCGGTGAGCTGGAGGCCGCCTTCCCGCGCTGGGCCGGTGACACCTACCGGGCCTGGGCCGCCCCGGTGTGGGACGTCGCCCTGGAACGGGACGCCGTGACGCTCCCCAGCACCGCGGGGGCGGCGCCCTGGGCGGAGGGCGCGCGGCCGGCCGACTCCGCCGCCGCGCTGCGCTGGCCCACGGCCCACACCGCGGACGTCCACCTGCTGCCGGCGGCGGAGGCCCACGGCCTGTGGGACGCCGCGCTCGCCGCCGGGCCGATGGCGGACTGCGTCCTGACCACCGGCTGGCAGCGGTCGCGCGACGCCCGCGAGCCGGGCCTCACGCACGCCTGCTGCGCGGACGTCACCGAGTACCGGCGCACCCCGCGCACGCCTCCGCCGGCTCCGGCCCGCGCCCCTGCCCCGAGGCCGGTGGGCAAGCCCGTACGGAAGCCGGCGAGGGACCCGCAGCGCCATCCCCGGGACGAGGGCGGGAAGAGCCTGTGGGCACTGGCCGTCGAGGCGTTGCGGTCCGTGGTCGACGGGGGCCGCTCCGACGATCGGCCCGCGCAGCAGCGTGCTGCCCCCCGCCGCCCCGCGGCCGCCGAGTCGTACCTGACGGGCGGCGCGGCGTACGAACAGCCGGAGCCACCCGCCCCGGGACTCCTCGGCCGCACCCGCGAGGTGGAGGCCCAACAGGCCTCGTTCGAAGGCTACTTCGGTGCCTTCGGCACCCCAGGTCCCGGCAGCGCGGCCGAAGCCCTCCCTCCGGATTCCGGCCCGGGAGCGGCCTGGGCCGCCGGGGACCGGGACGCCGCGCTCGCCCCTGGCACGGGCTCCGGCCCGGACGGTGCCCGCGCCCCGGGGGGCCGCGGCGAAGCCGCAGGACCGGGTCCGGCCTCCGGCCCCGGCGCCGAGGACGGTGCCCCTGGCACCGTTTCCGCCCCCGGCGGCAGGGCGGGGGGCCGGCAGGACGGGCCTCCTGCGCCCTCCGGTCCCAACGGCTCGGGTGGTGGCGGCGCGGCCGCAGTTCCGGGTCCGGCCTTCGGCCCGGCGGGTGCCAGCGCCGAGGGCCCGGGAACGGTCTCCGCCCCCGGCGGCGGCGCGTCCGGCGGTCGCGACGGCCGGGCCGGGGCGTGGGGCGCCCTCACCGCCGATGCCGACGGACCGCCCGGCCCCGGCGTGCGGGACCAGGACGGCATCGGCACAGACCCCGGCACAGACACCGACCCCGGCACAGACACCGACCCCGGCACCGACCGCGGCACCGACCCCGATCCGGGCGACCCGTACCGCTCCCGGCCAGGAGGGCCCGCATGACCGACATCCGCCACACCCACCCCCGCGCCGCGGAGGTGCTGCGGCTCGTCGCGGACGCCGCCGTGCTCCTCGACCGCGCCGCCCGCTCCGGCGCCGACGACGGCACCCCGGTCTCGCCGGAGGCAGCCGCGGCCGTCCGCGCCGAGGCGGCCCGCATCCGCTCCGGCGCCGCTTCCCTCGTCGTCGTCGGTGAGAAGAAGCGCGGCAAGAGCTCCCTGATCAACGCCCTGATCGGGCACCGGGACCTGCTGCCCGTGGAGGTCGACGTCGCCACCGGCGTCCACCTCGTCGTCCGGCACGCCGACCGGCCCACCGCCGTGGCACACCTCACCGGCGGCTCCGCCCCGGTACCCGTCGACCCGGCCGACATCGCCGAGTACGCAGCCGTCGACCCGATCACCCAGACCGCCCGCCGCGACGACGTCCACCACGTCGAGGTCGGGGTACCCGCACCCCTGCTCGCCTCCGGGCTGACCCTCGTGGACACCCCCGGCGTCGGCGGACTCGTCGCCGGCCACGCCCGGATCACCATGGCGACCCTCTCCCAGGCCGACGCCCTGGTCTTCGTCGTCAACGGATCCGGCGAACTGACCGCCTCCGAACTCCGTTTCCTGGAGCAGGCCACCGAACGCATCGCCGAGGTGGTCTTCGTCCTCACCCAGACCGACAAGTACCGCGAATGGCCGGCCGTACTCGAACGCAACCGCGCCCTGCTCGCCGAGCACGCCCCCCGCTACACGCAGGCCCCCTGGTTCCCCGTCAGCAGCCGTGCCAAGCAGGACGCGGACGCCGCGGCCGCCGCCGGTGACCGGGAGACCGCCGCCCGCCGCCTGGAGGCCAGCGGCTTCGGCCCGCTGACCGAGGCCCTGTCCGGTCGGATCGCCGAGGAGGCCGCCGGGCTGCGGCTCGCCAACGCCCTCCACGTCACCCTCTCCGTCCTCGCCCCGCTCGCCGCCGTACAGGAACGCCGGCTGCGCTCACTCGCCCAGGACCCCACCCTCCAGGACGAGGTGCGCGGCCACCGCGACGCGCTGCGCACCCTGCAGCGCTCCGACGCCACCTGGCGCGGCAACCTCCGCCAGGCGTCCCGCGAGCTGGAACGCCGACTGCGCGTCGGCTTCCAGCGCAACGTCAACGACCTGCGCCAGCTCGCCGAGGAGAAGATCGCCGCGTCCTCGGGACCCGACCTCGCCACCGAACTGCCCCGCGACCTGGAGGCCGGTGTCGAGGCCATCTGGCTGGACCTGGACAACGCCACCCGGGAGGGAGTCGCCCGGCTCGTCGCCCTCATGGAGCACCAGTGCCGGCTCGACGCCGGCCCGGCCGTCACCGAACTGGCCCTCGCCCGACCCGAACGGCTCGACGCGCTCCCCACCCTGGTCAGCACCGGCCACGACAACCGCGGCGCCCTCGCCCTCGTCGAGCGGGTCATGCCCGCCTGGGGAGCGGGAGGTCTCGCGGCCACCGTGACGGCGCTGGCCACCGGCGGCGTCCTGCTGCCGCTCGCCGCCGGATTCGGCATGATCGCGCTGCTCTCCAACCGCCGCAAGCGCCGTACCGACCTCGGGCGGGTACGCGGCGACGCCATGCGGTACGCACACCGCATGGTGGCCGAACTGACCACCGAGATCCCCCCGGAGATCACCCGCACCGTCGACGACGTCAGCGAACGCATCACGGCGCGCATCACCGACCAGGTGTCCGCCCAGCGCACACTCCTGGAGGGCGAACTGGAGGAACTCCAGCGCAACCTCGCGGCGGGCCGGGAACAGCTCGCCAAGGAACGCGAACGCGCCCGGCGCCGGGCGGCCGCACTGGGCGAACTGATCGCCCGGGGCCGCGACCTCGCCGCCGCCATCGGCCACCCCGCTGCCGCGGCGGCCGCGGCGGCCGCCGCGGCAGCCGCGCCGGAACCCGATCCGGAGCCGGAGTCCGCATGACCTTCGGTCCGACTGACCCCACCGGCCCCGCCGGCCCCACCGGCCCCGCCGCGGCGGGGCCGGCGGGCGAGCTGTGCGGGCGCGTCGACGCCCTGTGCCGCGCCGCCGCCCCGCATCTGCCGCCCGGCGGGCCCGTCGCCTCCGCCCTGGCCGCCGTACGGCTGCGCCTCGCCGAACCGGGCCTGCGCATCGCCGTCGGCGGCCGTATGAACGCCGGGAAGTCGACGCTCGTCAACGCCCTGCTCGGCCGCCGGCTGGCCGCCACCGGCGCCACCGAATGCACCACGCTGGTCGCCTGGTTCCGCGACGGCGTGCAGAACCGCCTGGAGGTGCGCCGCACCGACGGCCGCCGCTACCACGTGCCCGGCCGCCCCGGCGGCGGCATCCCCCGCGACGTGACCCTGCTCGGCTCCCCGCGCGAGGAGATCGAGGAGATCGTCGTCGAGACCACCGGCGGCCGGGACCCGCACCGCCCGTGGACACTGGTCGACACCCCCGGCATGGACACCCTCAGCGGACTCGACGCCGTCGCACTGCGCGCGCTCGGCGCCGCCGACGCCCTGCTGTACGTCATGCCGCACCCCGGCGCCGGGGACGCGGAGGCACTGGAGGCGCTGCGCCGCCAGGCCCACGACCGGATGACCGCCCTCAACGTCGTCGGCGTCCTCAGCCGCGTCGACGAACTCGGCGACGGAACAGGCGATCCCTGGCCCCGGGCCCGCCGCGTCGCCGCCACCTACACCGCCCGGCTGACCGGCCTGCTGTCCGGCGTCGTGCCCGTGGCGGGACTGCTGGCGCAGACGGCGCTGGGCGAGGACTTCACCGAGACGGACGCCGCCCTGCTGGGCCGGCTCGCGACCGCGCCGCGCGAGGACCTGGGGCGCGCGCTGTACTCCCCGCACGAGTTCCTGCACTGGCCGGACGGCCCCCTCGACGAGAGCGGCCGGGCCCGGGTCATGGACCTCCTGGGCTGCTACGGCATCGGCGCCGCCGTGCATGCCGTGCACACCCTGGGTGATCCCGGCGCCCGCGCGCTGCTGGCGGCGCTGCGGGAGGCCTCGGGCGTCGACGCGCTCGTGGACGAGATCCGGCGGCGCTTCGTCGCGGCCGCCGACCGGCTGCGGGCCGCCGCCGCCCTCGGCCTCCTCGACGAGGCCGCGCGCACCGCGCTCGGCGAAGGCGCCCCGGCCCCGGCGGCCCGCGCCCTCGACGACCTGCGCGCCGGCGTTGCCGCCCTGCGCCGCCACCCGCTGCTGCGCCAGACCGAACTGGCACCGGCCCTGGCCGACTTCGCCGCCGGCCGGCTCCGCCTGTCCGAGGCGGACACCCGGTCCCTGCTCAGCCTGGCCACCGGCACCACCACGGCCGCCTGCCTCGGCCTGCCGGAAGCGGCGCCCGGGACGACCGCGTCGGCCCGCGCGCACGCGGCCCGTACCGCGGCCGAGGCGGCCACCCGGTGGCGACGGCTGGAAGCGGGGCCGTCACCGGTCCTGCGACGCCACGCCCGGACGGCCCGCGAGCTGTGCGAGGAGCTCTACTTCAGGGCCGCCCCACCCTGAACATCACCACCGGTCGTGCCCATGGTCGTCGTCCCAGTCCGCCACCGGATGGGGGTCGGGCTCGTGGCCGTTCTCGCCGTGCACGTAGTCCGAGACCGAGGTGTAGCCGGTCCCGTCGGCCGCCTCGATCACCTCGCTCTCGGTGAGGTGCCCGTCGTCCCAGGTCCGCCCGTCGTTGTGGCCGTCGTGGTCCATGTCCGCCAACTCCTCCCCGATGTCGTGGAGATGCCCCTGTTGCAGGTCGTTCCCGTGGTGCCCGCCGTGCGGATCCGCGGTGTGGTTCCCGGGGTCGGGCTGGTGCTGCGCCCGGACCAGGACGTACGCCCCGGACAGGCCGAGGGCGGCGCCGCCCGCCCGTACGCCGCGGCCGCGCCGCGCCGGGAGCGCCCCCGGCGGGGGGACCGCCACCCCGAGCGGAGCCGTGCGGCCCCGGGGCAGCACGCTGATCCACGCGTCGGAGGAGAACCGCTTCTCCGGGATGTCCACCCGCACCGGACGGAACGCCGAGCCGGTCAGACCGCCCGCGCCGGTCGCGAAGGTGTCCGAGTACAGGTCCGCCGACACGATCAGTGCCATGTCGCTGTCCGCCGACTCCGCGAGCGCCGACCGCAGTTCGGCGGAGTCCAGCAGGCGCGAGGCCAGCTCCACCGACCAGGCGACGAAGCCCAGCGGTGCCCGCTGCACCGAGCCCTGCGCGAGCGCGGCGCGCAGCCGGATCTGCTCGTCCGCCGCCGCCCGGGCGTTGAGCACGGGCAGCATGTCCCGCAGCCCCTGCACCAGTCCGGGCACGGCCTTCGCCTCGTCCACCCCGGGGGGAAGCAGGAGCAGCTGACCGTCGCCACGGTCCTGCCGGGCGCACCCCTGCCGGCGCACTCCGCCGCGCTCGCAGGCGTAGTCCAGCGCGTGGGCGACCCCGTCCTGCACCCGCATCTGGGCCCGGTGACTGCGCCCGCTGTACTTCTCCACATCCACGATCAGACACAGCCGGCGCTGCCTGCCGCCCTGTGCTCCCGTTCCGCGGCCCGCCATCGGCATCCCCCCGCATCGAGCGTCCGGGCCGCCCAGGCTAGCGCCGCACCCCTGCCCCGCGGGGCTCTTTCGCAAGGGTCGGCGCCATGGCGGGAGACGGCTCGCGCCGCGCCCCACCATGGCGCCGTCAGCCTTGAACAGGCCTGCCGCAGCGGTCAGTTCACGCGCTCGATGCGGGCCCGCCGGATCAGGTTCTTGCCGGGTTCGCGCACCTTGTCGAAGGCGGCGTTGTTGAGCAGGACGCAGCTGCCGGACGGGCCGTTCACGGTGACGGTGGTGGCCTGGCCGTTGTCGAGGTTCGTGACCTTCAGCTTCGTCCCGACGGGGAAGGTCCCGCTGGTCGCCGCCGGGGCGCCGGCTTCACCCGACAGCGTCACCGTCGACCCCGGACACACGACCTCTCCGGCGGCCGGCGGGGCCTGCCCGCCCGGCGCCGCGGACGGAACGGCCGGCTTCGCCGGAGCGGCCGGGGCGGCCGGGGCGGCCCCTGTGGCCGGAGCGTTGCCGCCGCCCACGCGCTCGACGCGGGCCCGCCGGATCAGGTTCTTGCCGGGTTCGCGCACCTTGTCGAAGGCGGCGTTGTTGAGCAGGACGCAGCTGCCGGAGGGGCCGTTCACGGTGACGGTGGTGGCCTGGCCGTTGTCGAGGTTCGTGACCTTCAGCTTCGTCCCGACGGGGAAGGTCCCGCTGGTCGCCGCCGGGGGACCGGCTTCACCCGACAGCGTCACCGTCGACCCCGGACACACGACGTCGGGGGCGGCGGCGTTGCCGGTCGCCATCGTGACCACGACCCCTCCGGTGACCAGGGCTCCCGTGCTGACAGAGAGCACGAGCTTCTTCGTAAGACTCATCGTCCGTTTCCGGGACATTGACACTCCTCGATCGGATGGGCACGGCCTCCCCTTCGTCCTGCATACGCCCGCCGTCACAGACGAGTTCGGTTCTTGTCGCCGTGTTACAAATCCGGCGGTGACGTGGCCCGCGGATGCTGCACGCGGCATGACGTCGAGGACCCCGGGCCCTTCAGAGGTGTGCGAACGCGCAGGTGGCAGCCCCCGCCGCCACTGATGCCCCGCCACGTGTGCGGCGCCCGCGGCGACGGCCGGACCGCCGAGGAGGATGCGGGGCCGCCGGGATCCTTAAGGCTCAGTTGATCCCGCCTTAACCCTCGGCGGCGTCAGGCGCGCGTCGCCCGGACGATCCAGACCGCCGACGCGTAACGCACCCCGTCGTCGCTCTCGTGGGCGGTCAGGGTGGCCCTCAGATCGTCGGTCGCACGACGCCGGCCCTCGTCGTCGAGACCGTCGAGCATCCAGCCGTGCAGGCCCAGCGTGAACCGCTCCGCGTCGGCCGCGTCCTCACCGAACCACATCGCCTCACTGTGCGGCTCCAGCCGGACGTCCGTGAAGCCGGCGGCGCCCAGAACCTCCCGTACGCGCGCGGGGTCGGCCAGCGAGAACGGCCCGGGCGCGCCGGGCGGGGGCCCGGCCATCGGACGTCCCGCGGCCAGGGCCCGCGTGAAGGCGAGGAACCACTCGTTGCCCTCAGCCTCCTGCCAGACCAGCTGTACGAGGCGTCCGCCGGGGCGCAGCGCGCCGCCGATGTTGCGGAACGCGGCGACCGGGTCGGCGAAGAACATCGAACCGGTGCGGCTGACGGCCACGTCGAACGACGCCGCGGGGAAGGCGTGGACCTGGGCGTCCCCCTGCACGAACTCGGCGTTGTGCACGCCCTCGGCGGCCGCCCGCCGCCGCGCCACCTCCAGCATCGCCGAAGACAGGTCCACGCCCAGCGCCCGGCCGCCGCTCGCCCGCCGCGCGGCTGCGCGGGTGGTCTCCCCGGTGCCGCAGCCGATGTCCAGCACCCGGTCGGCGGGGGAGATGCCGGCCGCGGCCAGGAAGTGCGTCCGGTAGGGGCGGATCGCGCGGTCGAACCGGTCGGCGTGCTCCGCCCAGTACGCGCCCTCCCGCCCGTCCCAGGCACGCGCCTGCTCGGCGTTCGCGGGATCGACCCGAGGAGTGCTGCTGCTCATGGCCACCACCTCCTGTGGTCAGGCGAGGGGAAGGTTCTGTTCGGACCAGACGGTCTTGCCTCCCATGGTGTAGCGGCTGCCCCAGCGGTGCGAGAGCTGGGCGACGATGTACAGGCCGCGACCGCCTTCCTCGGAATTCCTCGCGCGCCGCATCCTCGGCTGCGTGTTGCTGGAGTCCGAGACCTCGCACGTCAGGGTGTCCGCCCGGATCAGGCGGAGCCGGACCGGGCCGCCGGCGTGGCGGATGGCGTTGGTGACCAGCTCGCTGACGATGAGCTCCGTGCTGAACGCCAGCTCGTCGAGGTCCCAGGCCGTCAGCTGGGCCAGGACGAGATGACGCGCGTCGGCGACGACCGCCGGGTCGGCGTCGAGCAGCCACGTCGCGAGGGAGCCGGTGTCCACCACCCGGGTACGGGCCAGCAGCAGCGTGACGTCGTCCCGCAGCCTGCCCGGTGGCAGCCCCTCCACGATGTCGTGCCGGGCCTGGCGCAGCGGCCTGCCGAGGACGTCCGAGCGCTGCAGCCGCTCCGCGAGGTCGCGCATGCCCTCGTCGACGTCCCCCTCCCCGCGCTCGATCAGGCCGTCGGTGTACAGGGCGAGGACGCTGCCCGGCGGCAGATCGAATTCGACCGGCTCGAAGGGCCAGCCGCCGACCCCCAGCGGAGGACCGGGGCTCAGCTCGACGTACTCCACCGTTCCGTCCGTGCCGACGACGGCCGGCGGCGGGTGTCCGGCGCTGGCCATGACGCAGGTACGGGCGACCGGGTCGTACACGGCGTACAGGCAGGTGGCCCCGGCCGGACCGCCGGGCAGTGCAATGCCCGCGTCGCCGTCGTCCGGGTCCTCGCTCTCGGCCTCGGACGCGACCTGCACGACCATGTCGTCCACGTGCGCCAGCAGTTCCTCCGGTTCCAGGTCCAGGTCGGCCATGGCCCGTACGGCGCTGCGCAGGCGCCCCATCATGGCCGTGGCGTGCAGACCGTGACCGGCGACGTCGCCGACCACCAGGGCGACACGGGCCGACGACAGGGGGATGACGTCGAACCAGTCGCCGCCGACTCCGCTGTCCGCGTCGGCGGGCAGGTACAGACCGGCGGCTTCCACCGCGGGCTTCTCCGAGGTGGCCGGCGGCAGCAGGCTGCGCTGCAGGCCGACGGCGGTTCGGCGTTCCTTGGTGTACCGCCGGGCGTTGTCGACGGCGACGGCCGCCCGGGCGGCGATCTCCTCCAGCAGGGCCAGGTCGTCGTCCTCCAGCGGAGCGGACTCCCCGGTGCGCCAGAGCGTGAGCCGTCCGAACCTGATGCCCCGTGCGCACAGCGGGGCCGTCATCGCCGAATGCGCGCCCGGCACGGCCCCGGCCCACTCCGGGACCGCGTCGTCGCCGGACTGCGCGGGCCGGTCGCCGAGTCCGGTGACCAGCTCTCCCCGGCACGCCCGCTCCGCGGACGCGGAGGGCGGCCCCGCGAACCGGGTCGTCGTCCCCGTACGCAGCACATCCGGTTCCGCCCCGGCGACGGCCATGCGGATCAGGGGCAGGGGGAGGTGCCCGTCGGCGGTCGGTTCCCCGCCGGTGAGGACGGTCTCCGCCAGGTCCACCGCGGCGCAGTCGCCGAACGTGGGCGCCAGGACCTTCACCAGGTCCTCCACGGTGCGCAGGACGGACAGGGAACCGCCCAGCGCCCCGGTCGCGCGGTAGAGGAGGTCCAGGCGCCCGCGCGAGCGTTCGTGCTCGGTGACGTCGGTGAACACCGCCGCCACACCCATCGGCCGGTCGTCGGGCTCCTGGAGCCGGAACGCCTGGATGGTCACGATCCGGCCGCCCCTCGGATCGTCCAGGGTGCGCACGGTCGTGTTGAAGCCGATCAGGGGCGTCCCGCTGTCAAGGACCTCCCGCAGCCGGTCCTCGACGGCGCGCGCGTCCTCGGCCCACAGGAAGTCGGCCAGGCGCCGGCCGTACAGGTCGACGGGCACCCCGGTGTACGGCAGCAGGTGCGTGTTCGTCCGCAGCAGGCGCAGGTCCCCGTCGAAGACGGCCAGGCCCACCCGGCCCTGGAGGAACAGTTCCCGGGTGAAGGCCTGGTCCTGCCGCCACCGGGCGACCACCTCCACAGGCGCGCCGATCACCAGGCACCGGGCGGCCTTCCCGGGCGCGCCGTCGTTCAGCGGGACGACGCGGAAGCCGATCTCCAGCTCGCCGCCCGAGCCGTGCCGCACGGTGGCCCGGCCCGCCCAGCCGTCCCGGCCCGCGCACCCGCTCCGCCCGCCCTGGGCCAGTACCGCCTCCCAGCCGCCGGTGTCCGCGTCCGCGAGGAGGTCCCGTACCGGCCGGCCGCACACGTCCGCGGACCGGCGTGCCAGGAGGGCTTCGGCCGCCGGTGTCCAGGCGAGGACCGTCCCGGCATCGTCCAGCAGGGCCGCGGCCGTGTTCGTGACGGCGAAGGGATAGTCCTGGTTGCTCTCGCTGGCGCGCATGCGTGCCCATCTCGTCCGCCGGTCCCGCTGTCCCCATGCTGGCCGATGTCCGGGGCGGGAGCCAGAGGCATTGCGCCGTCCGGTACCGCTTCGGGCGTCATTCCCAGTGTCGCGCGGACACGCCCCGGGCAGCACGGAGCGGGGCGTGCCAACCCCCTAGGGAGTGTCCGCAAAGTAGCGTCGGCCGCCCGGAGGGCGCGCGTGCCGGACCCCGCCGCGCAGGCGGGACTTTGCGGACACGACCTAAAGGTTGTTTCACAAGGTCGTCTGGATCGATACGCCGTCCGCTATATGCAGGTTTACCCCCGGCGCTTGCCTGCCGAGAATCCGGGCAAATCGTCGGGCGTCACCCGGGTCGGTCGTGCAGGTGTCGCTGCCGAGGCCGCCGTTCGCGGTGTCGTTGCCGGAGACGGCGTCGACCGTGTTGAGGCGGTCGTTGCCGTAGTAGCCGAGCAGGGTGTCGTTCCCGGTGCCGCCGTTGAGCGTGTCGTCGCCGTAGCCGCCGTCGATGTTGTCGTTGCCCGCACCGCCGTGCACGGTGTCGTTGCCGTAGCCGGGGCGGATCGTGTCGTTGCCGCCGAGTCCGCAGATCACGTCGGTGAAGTAGCCGCCGGTCAGGGTGTCGGCGCCGCTGGTGCCGATGATCGTGCAGCCGCGGGCGTTGTTGACGGTGGTGTTCGCCGTGGCCCCGTCGTTGCCGGGCACCGGGTCGGTCTCCGCCGCGTCCGCGGTGGCCGTGTCGGAGAGGGTGCCGGTGCTGCGGGGCTCGGCCACCAGGGTCACCGTGGCGGAGGCGCCGGCGGCGAGGGTGCCCAGGGCGCAGCTCGCGCTGGTGGCGGTGCGCGTGCAGGTGCCCTGGCCGGGCGTGGCCGACAGGAGGGTGCCTCCGGCCCCGGAGAGGGTGTCGGACAGCGTGACGGCCGTCGCGGGGGTGGTGGTGCTGTTGTTGCGCACCGTCACGGTGTAGGTCGCCTGGTCGCCGATGCTGACCGTGGCGGCACCGGACACGGTGACGGCCAGGTCGGCGGTGGGCGGTGGCGTGGTGGTGCCGCCGCCCTCGTACCGGGCCAGCGCGAAGTCCTCGCCCGCCCCGCCGCCGCCCGCGGCGAGGATCCTGCCGTCGGGCAGCAGCGCCACGGAGTGGGCCAGGTCGGCGCCTCCCAGGTTCGTGGCGACCGCGCCGTCGCCACCGCCGAAGCCCGTGTCCAGGCTGCCGTTGGTCAGGTAGCGGGCCAGGGCGAAGTCGCCGTTGCCGCCGCCGGCGGCGACGAGCTTGCCGTCGGACTGCTGGACGACGTCGTACGCCGAGCTGCCGCCCTGCGGGCCGCCGAGGTTGGTCGTCACCCTGCCGTCGCCGTCGAAGGTCGTGTCGGGGGTGCCGTTGGCGTTGTAGCGGGCCAGCGAGAACACCCCCGGGCTGGAGCCGCCGACGGCCACGATCCGGCCGTCCGACTGCACCACCACGTCCTGGGCGGTGTCCATGGCCCCGAAATCGGTCGTCACCCTGCCGTCGCCGCTGAAGCTCGTGTCCGGACTGCCGTCGGAGTTGTACCGGGCCAGCGCGAAGTCCCGTACGAGGCCCTCGGTGGTGTCGCCGGCGGCGATGATCCTGCCGTCGGGCTGGAGCGCCAGTCCGTACGCCGTGCTGCCCTCCTGGAGGCCCCCGAAGTCGGTGAACAGCTTGCCGTCGCCGTCGAAGGTGGTGTCCAGGCTGCCGTCCACGGCGTTGTACCGGGCCAGCGCGAACACGCCGCCGACACCGCCCGCGGCGACGATCTTGCCGTCGGCCTGCACGGCCACGTCGGAGCCCTGGTCGGCGCCCCCGCCGCCGAAGTCGGTGACCGCCTTGCCGTCGCCGTCGAAGGTCGTGTCCAGGCTGCCGTCCGGGTTGTAGCGGACCACCGTGAACCAGGCGATGCCGCCTTCGAGGTTCTCGCTGACTCCCACGACGACGATCTTGCCGTCGGCCTGCAGGGCCACGCCGTTGGCGGTGTCGGAGCCGCCGGCGATGTCGGTGGACACCTTTCCGCCGGTGCCGAAGGTGGTGTCCAGGCTGCCGTCGGCGTTGTAGCGGACCGCCGCGAAATTGCCGACGAAGTCCGACACGTCACCGCCGACGGCGACGGTCTTTCCGTCGGGCTGCACCACCGTGTCGGCGGCGGCTTCGGCGGAGCCGAGGTCGGTGGTCACCAGCCCGTCGCCGCCGCCGAACGTGGGATCCAGGTCCCCCGGGGCGGCCAGCGCGGTACCGGGCAGGGCCACGGCGAGCGCCAGGCCCAGCACCACGGCCGCCCCGATCCGGTCGGCGCGGCGCCGGCGGCCGCCTCCCGCGTCGCGTCCGCGGGTCCTGCGCACACCCCAGGTGAATGTCGACATGCCGACCCCTCTGCCGCTGCTCGCGCTGCCTTCGGTCACCGCTCGTGACGGGCCACAGCTTCCGGCCGCCGCTGCGGCGGGACCCCGGCGGCTCGCCGGACTCGCCCGGCCGGAGACGGCGGTTCCACTCGACCGCCGTACAACGGAACCGGTGTCGAGGACCGGTGCCGACGCCCGGCCGGCCCGGCCGGCCCGGCCGCCCTGGACAACAAGGTAGTTAGGTGCCATATTAAATGCATGACGAAGGACGGGGCGGGCGACGAGACGCCCACACTGGAGCAGGCCAGGCGCCAGGTCGAGCACTACGGCCTGGACGCCGACCCGCAGGCGGTGCTGGTCGCGGTGCGGCTGATCTCGGCGGGTGCGAGGGTCGGCCGGGCGGCCGAGGCGCACTTCGCCCGGTTCGGCCTGTCGACGGGCCGCTACCGCCTGCTCGCCGACCTCGAGGACCACGGCGGCGAGAAGTCCCCCTCACGCCTCGCCGCCGACCTCGAGGTCTCCAGGGCCACGGTCACCGGCCTGCTGGACGGCCTGGAACGTGAAGGTCTGATCGCCCGGCGCCCGTCCGCGGAGGACGGCCGCGGGAGCGTCGCCATCCTGACGGCGCGTGGTGCGCAGCGTCTGCGCGACATGGCGCCCGAGCATTTCGGGCGGCTGGAGTCGATGGTGGGCGGGCTCTCCGTCGAGGAGCGCGCCGTGTTCCTGGACCTGCTCGCCCGTGTGGTGCGCGGCAGCGCGGCCCTGGCCGCCGACTGACCCGGCGCCCGGCCCTTCCGGCCCCGCCCCTTCCGGCCCCGCCCCTTCCGGCCCCGCCCCTGTGGGCAGGGCCTTTTTCTTCACCAAGTAGTTAGCTTCCTAATTATCTTGCCGGGACTCACCTCCCCCGACCGGGAAAGGGGCCGTCGTGCCCGCAATGAAGGACAGCACCAGAGCCGGCACCGGCCGGGGCCGACCGGCGCCCCGGCCCTTCGTGCTGTGGCGCGAGGTGCTCACCGCCTACGCCGCCCCGGCGCTGACGGCCGGCGCCGCCGGTGTCGCCACCGGGCAGCGGGACCTGGCCGTGGCCGCCCTCACCTCCATCGCCGGCACCTCCGCCGTCGTGGCCCTCGTCGTAGGCGCCTGGCTGCGGCACGGCGGACGGCCCCGACGGTGGACCATCGTCCTGCCGAAGGCCGCCGTGACCGCCGTACTGGTCCTCGCCGCGACCGGCGCCGCGGCGCTGCTGGGTTGGTTCGCCGCCCAGTGGCTGCCGGCCCACACCCTCCTTCCGGCCGTCGTCCGGCCGGAGCGCCTGCGCATCGACCTGCCCCTCTCCGCGGCACTCGCCACGACCGTCGTCACCCTGCGCTGGCGAAGCACGGTCGCTACGCAGCGGCCGTAGCGGAGGTCCTGTCGATCAGGCCGACAAGCCCCCCTCGACGTAGCCGACCCCCGGGCGGCGATGCCGCCGCGCAACCACCAGGAATCGAGGACACCGATGATCGTCGTCATGGGAGCCACCGGAGCGACGGGCAACGCCCTGCTCCACAGCCTCCTCGCGCTCGGCGCACCCGTGCGCGCACTGACCCGTACCCCGCACGAGCCGATACCCGGCATCGGCGCCGCACACCGCGCCCGCCCGGAGGTCCGGTACGCCGACGCGGCCGACCCCGACTCGCTGCTCGCCGCCTTCGAGGGCGCGAGCCGGCTCTTCCTCACCATGGCCAACGGCCCCGCACAGGTCGAACTCGAAACCCGGGCCGTCGACATGGCCGCCCACGCCGGTGTCGAGCACGTCGTCAAGATCTCCGCACCCGCCGCCGAACCGGCCTCGCCGGTCGCCGTCTCCCGCGGGCACCACGCCGTGGAGGAGCGCCTGCGCGCACGCGGGCTGAGCCACACCGTCCTGCGCCCCTACGCGTTCATGCAGAACCTCCTGCGGCTGGCCCCGGGCATCGCCCAGGGCGTCATGCTCGGCGCGATGGGTCGGGCGCCCTGCAACTACATCGACTGCCGGGACATCGCCGATGTCGCCGCCGCCGTGCTCACCCGGCCCGACATAGAGGGCGGTGCCTTCGCCCTCACCGGGCCGGAGGCCGTCTCGCATGGCGAACTCGCCCGTCGAATGAGCGTATTGACGGGCCATCCGGTCCGTTACGTGAACCTCGCCCCGGACGAGCTGCGTGACCACCTCGTCCGCCACGCCCGCATGCCCGCCTGGCTCGCCGACCATGTGACGGAGATCCAGCAACTCGCCGTCGCCCGACCCGAATACCCCAACGACACCGTCTCGCGCATCCTCGGCAGACCGCCCCGTACCCTCGACGCCTTCCTCCACGAACACCGCGACAACTTCCGCTGACGGGGGGAGCCGCACCGCGGCCTCCCGTACGGTCGGTCCGTGATGATCAAAACGGGCGACCCCCGCACTCTCGGTGTCCCTTCCTCCGAGGCGCGGCTGCGCTTCGACGCGGAAATGCACGAGCTGGGCGGCGGGCCGCGGCGCCGCTTGCTCATGGTCGACGACGAGCCCGCCTTCGAGCTCAGCTTCTATTGCGGAACGTGCCCGCTCCTGTTTCGCCGACTGGAAACCGCGCGAGACCCCCGACCGTCACGCGGTGGGATCCACGTTCCACGTCGCGGGCAGATCGCTGCCGCAGAAGACGCAGATGAAGTCGTCCTCACGCACGATGTTGTGCTCCTGGCAGTCGGGGCACCGCCGGAATACAACCTCGTGGGTGAAGCCGGAAGGCCGCCGGAGCTCTACAGCGTCCAGAGCCTTGGCGACCTCCGCCCAGGAGTTGACGTCCGGGCAGTACCCGGTGGACTGGTTGCTGACCTCGCTCACGGTCCACCGGTCTGCCTCGCGCATGAAGCTGATCTCGCCGGCACTCAGAACCATGTCTCCGCCGGCACAGGCCACGTGCTCACTTCGCCGCGGGGCCAGCCGAAGCACACTGTCCATATCGATCACGAAGGTGAACGGTTCGGTCAGTTCCGCCGCCGATTGCTCCACGATCCAGCCACCGAAGTCAGTCGCCGAGCCGATCCGACGGCCGCCCTCACCGGGCCGCACCGCAGCCTTCAGCTCAACCGGTCCGACATATCGGTAACTCCGCCCCCGCGCGTTCACGTCAGCCAACCTAGAGCACTTCCGACACACGGCCTAAAGGTTGTTTCACAAGGTGACCGAGCCCTGAGCGGCAGGCTCGGACCGACTCGACTCAGGACGATTTGCCCGGATTCTCGGCAGGCAAGCGCCGGTCGAGGGCGAGTTCCCGGTCCACCGCGTAACTGGTGCGCATGGAGGCGTCGGTGACCTTCTGCCAGGAGCCGTACTTCACGTAGAGCTGGTCGGCGGTGGGGCCGAGGGGGTTGCCGTACTTGGCCGTGTTGCGCTCCTCCAGTACGCGGACCTCCTCGGGCGTCATGCCCGCGCGGGTGATCTCCTTCGCCTGGTTGCGCATGTCGACGAGCTCCCGGGCGATCTCCTCGTCGGAGGCGCCGGCTTCGCGCATGTCGGCCTCGGTGCGGTGCATCGCCTCCAGCAGGTCGTGGTAGCGGATCCGGGTCCGCTGCGCCTCCACCTTCTCGTCCATCGGCAGGACGCGGATACGGCACACGACCGGATCGGTGCTGGGGCAGGGATCGTCCGCCGGGACCGGCGGGGCCAGGGGCGCGGTGATGACCGAACCGCAGGCGTCCGCGCCGGTGGCGGCGGCAGTGCCGCCCGTGGCGAGGAGGGCGACGGCGGCCACGAAGGGGAGGAGGGCGCGGCGGGGCAGGGTCGAGGAGAATCGCATGCGCGCATCCTCGACCCGGCCCGCCCCGGCTCGGCGCCGACTCCGCCGGGGAGCTTCCGGCTCACTCGAACGTGGGCAGGCGGAGCGTTTCACCATCCCGCCGAACGGGCCCGCCGAACAGGTCCGCCCCGTCACCGTCCGGTCTACGCGCGTCGGATCGGCCGGCGGCTCGTCGGAAGCCACAACCGGACGGTCCTGACCCTGGATCTTCGGCCACACCTGCTCCGCGAGCGGAATCAATCACTCCACCTCAGGAGATGATTCCGGCCACCGGGCCGCAGAGCACCCCCGGCAGGGTGCGTCGCCGTGCGCGGGAACATCCAAGCGACATCAGGGGAATACGCTCGTGCGACGAAAGATCTTCGGGCCGGCCGCCACCGCGCTCGTACTCGGCCTCCTGCCACAACTGTCCGGATGCGGGGCTTCGGGCGGCGGCGCGGATGACGGCGGAACGCTCCGCCTGGTGGCCGCCGAGTACGGCGACACTCCGGCCACCAGTTCCAAGGCCTACTGGGAGAAGGTGACCGGCGCCTTCACCGACGCCAACCCCGGCATCAGGGTCGAGGTCCGGCTGCTGCCGTGGGCGGACATCGACCGTGAGGTCTCCCGCATGGTCAAGGCGGGCGAGGCGCCCGACGTGGCGCTCATGGGCTCCTACTCGGACTTCGCCGCGCAGGGGAAGCTGTACTCCGCGGAGGAGCTCCTGTCGGTCGGCGCCGAGGCGAACTTCCTCCAGCCGCTCGCCGACGCGGGGACCTTCGACAACCGCCTCTACGGCCTGCCCTTCGTGGCGAGCAGCCGTCTGCTGTTCTACAACAAGGCGCTCTTCACCAAGGCCGGCGTCGCCGCGCCGCCCAAGACCTGGTCCCAGCTCAAGGCCGCCGCCAAAGCACTCAAGGACAAGGGCGTGAAGTACCCGTACGCCCTGCCCCTGGGCCCGGAGGAGGCGCATGCCGAGGCGCTGATCTGGGAGCTCAGCAACGGCGGCGGCTACGCGGACGGGCGGGGCAGCTACAGCCTGGACTCCGAGGAGAACGTGCGGACCTGGCAGTGGGTCAGGGACAACCTGGTCGCGCCGGGCCTGGTCGGACCCACTGCGCCGTCCGAGACGAACCGCGCCGACGCGTTCGCCGCGTTCCTGCGGGGCGAGGTCGGCATGCTCAACGGCTACCCGTCACTCGCCCACGAGGCGGCCGCGAAGGGGATCGACGTCGGGACCGTCGCCATGCCCGTCTCGGACTCGCTGGGCAGTGAGGAGAGCCCGCCGACCGTGGGCGTGGCCGACTGGATGGTGGCCTTCAAGCAGAACGACAAGCGGGCCGAGATAGGAAAGTTCCTGGAGTTCGTCTACCAGGACAAGAACCTGGCGGACTTCGTGGACCGCTACCACCTGCTGCCGGCCACCGCCTCCGCCGCGCGGACCCCGGCTGGCGGCGGCCTCAGCCAGACCGACGAGGACTTCCTCAGCGCGCTGCGGACGGCCCGCCTCTATCCGGTGAACGACCCGTCGTGGGTGGCGGTCAGCGACGCGATCAAGCGCAACATCGGCCGCGCCGTCGCCCCGGGCGGCGACCCGAAGGCGGTCCTGGAGGACATAGCGCACAAGGCGGAGCTGGCCGCCGACAAGCGTTGAACGCTCCGGGGCGCGGCCGGGGGCGCGCCGCGCGGGAACCTCGCGGTTCTGGCGGCCGCGCCCGGGCCGTCCACGCCCCGGACGCGTCACGGTCCCCAGGGTCGAAGAGCGCTCCAGGTGCCGCCGGTCGCGGCGAACACCAGCTCGGAGCCCTCGAAGGCCTCTCGTGCGTTCCCCGGGCGCAGGCTGCCGAAGCGTTCGGGGCACAGGTCCACCTGCAACAGCCCGTCGAAGCGGGTGAACTGCGGGGGGTCGTAGAGCACCCAGGCGAAGCCGCGACCCGTCCCCGCGTCTTCGGACCGAATTCCTGATCGAGTACGACCCGGCGGACGCAGGCGTCTGCGAACTCGTAGCGGGCCAGCAGCGCCGCGACCCCGTCCTCGGTCAACGGGTGCGGTCCGAGCCTCCGCGCCGGCACCGGGGGTCTGAGATCCATCCTGCTCCTCTGTCGGTTCCCGCCCATTGTGAAGACGGCAGCTCCGCTGCTCCGTCGTGCCGACCGAAGCCGTCGCGCGCGCCGGGCCGGGTCCAGGACCGCAGTCCTGGACCCGGCCCGGCCCCACCGGGTCCAGTCGTGTCCGCGAGGTCCCGCCTGCCCGGAGGGGCGCCCGTCCTCCGGGCGGCCGGAGCTACTTTGCGGACACTCCCCGGCGGGCGTCGAGGAGGGTGACGGCCTCGGCGAAGTCGGCGTACGCGGGCTCGAAGGTCCGCGCGGCGACGAAGAACATCGAGCGGTCCGTCAGGGCCCGGGCGAGGCGTGCGGGGTCGTCGGACAGGCGGCGGGCGAGGGCCACGCCTTCGTCGAAGTGCGCTTTGAACCGGTTCCGGAACTGGTAAGGGTGGGTGCCCTCGCGGACGGCTTCGCGGATGCTGATCCTGCGCTGGACGTCGACCAGTTGGGGCATTCGGCCTGCCTCGCGCAGTTCCGCCGCCTCCGCTTCGAGCGCAGGCAGAGTGCCGAGGAACGCGTCCCGCGTGGCGCTCAACCGGTCGAGGTCGGTGCCGAACGGCGGCATGGGAGACCCGGCGCTCGCGGGCGGTTCGGCGCCCCGTCCCGACAGCGCGAACAGGGTGACCCACCACCCGAGGATGCAGCTCCAGCTCTTCGGCTCGCCCTTCGTCGCCAGCTCCTCCAGAACGGTCAGGGCCTCCTGTCGCGCGGCTGCGGCGTCCGCCCCGTGCCCGGCGCCCTCACGCATGCGGGAGAGGTGTACCAACTCCCAGGTGAGTATGGCCAGCGCCGTGCGCTGCTCGGCGGCCTTGCGCCGGGTGTCGTCGAGGAGTTCACGGAAGACGGCCGATGCGGCGTCGTGCAGGCCGGCGCCCTCCAGGTTCGCCGCCCACTCGACCATGGTCCAGAAGGAGACCTCGGGTGTGCCGCTGCGGGCTGCCTTCTCGTTGAGTTCGGCGGCCTCGCGGAAGCGCCCTTCCTCCGCCAGGACGCTCGCCAGCCGCCCGTTCTGTCCGGCCGCGGCCATTTCCTCGCAGGCGGCGCGTCCCTCCACCCGGCGTCCGAGGGCGAACAGGGCCCTCTGGTGGGCGTCCAGGGCCCTGCACAGTCGTTCGGCCCGGGTCGGCACGCCGGCCTCGATCCTCCGGGCGGCCTCGACCGCCTCGGTGGTCAGCGCCAGGTCCACCTCCGGGACCCGGCTGCGGTAACTCATCAGGAGGAGCGCGTCGACCAGCTTCGGCAGGTACGCCTTCGGGCTCACCTCGGCCAGGACCCGGTACGCGTCGACCTGTTCGAGCAGACCCAGCCGGCCGGACCCCAGCAGCAGCACGCGGGCCCGCAGCACGGCGTCGTGATTGATCATCCCCATGTTCCCCCAGTCTCCGGGTGATGCACGAAGGAGATTCTGGGAGTTGGGGAGCGGACCGGACAAGCCTCACGAACTGTGCGTTCCGTCCTACGAAAAGGGCCGCTGACCTGTCATGATGTACATGCTCTTGCACTAATCCACCGGCCGCCTGCCCGCCCCCGCCTCCCCCCGGGGCGTCAGTTCTCGGACAGGGCCTTCAGGGCGGTGTTGAGTTCGAGGACGTTGACGCGCGGTTCGCCCATGAAGCCGAGCGTGCGGCCCTGGGTGTGGTCGGCGACCAGCTTGTCGACCTGGTCGACGGCGAGGCCGTTGCGTTCGGCGACCCGGTGGACCTGGAGCTCGGCGTACTCGGGGGAGATGTTCGGGTCCAGGCCGGAGCCGGAGGAGGTGACGGCGTCGGCCGGGACGTCCTCGGGCCTGACCTGGTGACCTGCCGTGGAGTTGTCGGCGATGACGGCCTCCTTGGCGGCGACGACCTGGGCGCAGAGGGTGCCTTCCTCGGCGTCGTCGGTGCACCGGCCGTTCACGGCGCCGTTGTCGGCGGAGCGGTTGGTGGCGCCGGACAGGATCAGGGAGTACCGGGTGTTGACGCTGTTGCTGCCCAGGCCGTTGGAAGGGCGTGGCTGGAACCACCTGAGGTCCGGGCCGGCGGCCTCCTCGGGGTCGTCGGGGTTCTGCTTGGGCAGGTCGTAGCGCTGCCCGATGAGGGATGAGCCGACGACCCGGCCGCTTTCGTCCCTGAACTCGGAGCCGTTGGCCTCGTCGTTGAAGACGGCCTGGGCGATGCCGGTGACGGCGAGCGGGTAGAGCACGCCGCAGATCACCGTGAGGACCAGCAGGGCTCGCAGGCCCGCGCCGATCAGGCGCGCCGTGTTGCCTACAGAGTTGTTCATCGCAGATCAACCGATTCCGGGAATGAGGGAGATGAGCATGTCGATGAGTTTGATGCCGATGAACGGGGCGACGAGGCCGCCGAGTCCGTACAGGCCGAGGTTGCGGCGGAGCATCCGGTCGGCGCTCGTGGGGCGGTACCGGACGCCCTTGAGGGCCAGCGGGACCAGGGCGATGATGATCAGCGCGTTGAAGATGACGGCGGAGAGGATCGCGGAGTTGGGGGAGGACAGGCCCATGACGTTGAGCTTGTCCAGGCCCGGGTGGACCACCGCGAACATCGCCGGGATGATCGCGAAGTACTTCGCGACGTCGTTGGCGATGGAGAAGGTGGTCAGAGCCCCGCGGGTGATGAGGAGCTGCTTGCCGATCTCGACGATCTCGATGAGCTTGGTGGGGTTGGAGTCCAGGTCGACCATGTTCCCGGCCTCCTTGGCGGCCGAGGTGCCCGTGTTCATCGCGACCCCGACGTCGGCCTGTGCGAGCGCCGGAGCGTCGTTGGTCCCGTCCCCGGTCATCGCGACGAGCTTGCCGCCGGCCTGCTCGCGCTTGATGAGGGCCATCTTGTCCTCGGGCGTGGCCTCGGCGAGGAAGTCGTCGACACCCGCCTCCTCGGCGATGGCCTTCGCGGTGAGCGGGTTGTCGCCCGTGATCATGACGGTCTTGATTCCCATGCGGCGCAGTTCGTCGAACCGTTCGCGCATGCCGTCCTTGACCACGTCCTTGAGGTGGATGACACCGAGGACGCGGGCGCCCTTCTCGTCCTGGACGGCGACCAGCAGCGGGGTGCCGCCGGCCTCGGAGACGCGGTTGGCCAGCAGGTCGGCGTCGTCGGAGATACGGCCGCCCCGTTCACGCACCCAGGCGATGACGGAGCCGGCCGCGCCCTTGCGGGTCTTCCTGCCGTCGACGTCGACACCGGACATACGGGTCTGGGCGGTGAAGGCGATCCACTCTGCCTGGAGGAGTTCGCCCTGGTGGCGTTCGCGCAGTCCGTACTTCTCCTTCGCGAGGACGACGACGGAGCGGCCCTCGGGGGTCTCGTCGGCGAGGGAGGAGAGCTGGGCGGCGTCCGCCAGTTCGGCCTCCGTCGTGCCCCTGACCGGGACGAACTCCGAGGCCTGACGATTGCCCAGGGTGATGGTGCCGGTCTTGTCGAGCAGCAGCGTGGATACGTCACCCGCCGCCTCGACCGCGCGACCGGACATGGCGAGGACGTTGCGCTGGACCAGGCGGTCCATGCCGGCGATGCCGATCGCGGACAGCAGGGCCCCGATGGTGGTGGGGATCAGACAGACCAGCAGGGCGGTCAGCACGATCATCGACTGCTCGGCGCCCGCGTAGATCGCGAACGGTTGCAGGGTCACCACGGCCAGCAGGAAGACGATCGTCAGCGAGGCGAGCAGGATGTTGAGGGCTGTCTCGTTGGGCGTCTTCTGCCGGGCGGCGCCCTCGACGAGGGCGATCATGCGGTCGATGAAGGTCTCGCCGGGCCTCGTCGTGATCTTGACGACGATCCGGTCGGAGAGCACCCTCGTGCCGCCGGTGACCGCGCAGCGGTCGCCGCCCGACTCGCGGATGACCGGTGCGGACTCACCCGTGATGGCCGACTCGTCGACCGAGGCCACGCCTTCGACGACGTCGCCGTCACCGGGGATGACGTCCCCGGCCTCGCAGACGACCCGGTCGCCGATCCTCAGATCGGTGCCGGGGACCTGCTCCTCGGTCCTGCCGTCCTCGGCCAGGCGGCGGGCCACCGTGTCGGTCTTGGCCTTGCGCAGGGTGTCGGCCTGGGCCTTGCCGCGGCCCTCGGCGACGGCTTCGGCGAGGTTGGCGAAGACGGTGGTCAGCCACAGCCAGGCGGTGATGGCCCAGCCGAACCAGTCCGTCGGGTTCCTGACCGCCAGGACGGTGGTGACGACCGAGCCGATCAGGACCACGAACATGACCGGCGACTTGACCATGATGCGGGGATCGAGCTTGCGGACCGCGTCGGGGAAGGACTTCAGCAGCTGCTGCGGGTCGAACAGGCCTCCGCCGACCCGGCCGGCAGGCGGCTCGTGCCCGGTGGTGCGCAGGTCGTCGTGCGGAGCACGGGTAGGGGTGGCGGTGCTCATGCTGCGAGCCCTTCGGCGAGCGGACCCAGCGCCAGGGCCGGGAAGTAGGTCAGACCGGTGATGATGACGATCGTCCCGACGAGCAGGCCCGCGTAGAGCGGCTTGTCGGTGCGCAGGGTGCCCGCCGTCTCCGGGACGGGCTTCTGCTCGGCCAGCGAGCCGGCCAGCGCGAGGACGAAGACCATCGGCAGGAAGCGGCCCAGCAGCATCGCGATGCCGATGGTGCTGTTGAACCACTGGGTGTCGGCGTTCAGGCCGGCGAAGGCCGAGCCGTTGTTGTTGGCGCCGGAGGTGTAGGCGTAGAGGATCTCGGAGAAGCCGTGCGCGCCGGTGTTCGTCATGGAGCCGGCCGGGGTCGGCAGGGCCATGGCGGCCGCGGTGAAGCACAGCACCAGGGCGGGGGTGACGAGGATGTAGCAGGCGGCGAGCTTGATCTCGCGCGTGCCGATCTTCTTGCCCAGGTATTCGGGGGTGCGGCCGACCATCAGACCGGCGATGAACACCGCGATGACCGCCATGATCAGCATGCCGTAGAGGCCGGATCCGACGCCGCCGGGCGCGATCTCGCCGAGCTGCATGCCCAGCATCGTGATGCCGCCGCCGAAACCGGTGTAGGAGGAGTGGAAGGAGTTGACCGCGCCCGTCGAGGTGAGGGTGGTGGCCACCGCGAAGAGCGACGAGCCGGCGATGCCGAAGCGGGTCTCCTTGCCCTCCATCGCCCCGCCGGCGACGTCGAAGGCAGGGCCGGGGTGGGCGAACTCGGTCCACATCATCAGCGCGGTGAAGCCGAGCCAGATGACGCCCATCGTCGCGAGGATCGCGTAGCCCTGGCGCAGGTTCCCGACCATGCGGCCGAAGGTGCGGGTCAGGGCGAACGGGATGACCAGGATCAGGAAGATCTCGAACAGGTTCGAGAACGGGGTGGGGTTCTCGAAGGGGTGGGCGGAGTTGGCGTTGAAGTAACCGCCGCCGTTCGTGCCCAGCTCCTTGATGACCTCCTGCGAGGCGACCGCCCCGCCGTTCCACTGCTGCGTGCCGCCCATGCCGTGCTGATTCACGAATTGCCCGACCTCATGGATCCCGGCGAAGTTCTGGATGACGCCGCAGGCGACCAGGACGATCGCGCCGATCACGGCGATGGGCAGCAGGATCCGGACGGTGCCGCGGACCAGGTCGGCCCAGAAGTTGCCGAGCTCCCCGGTACGGGAGCGCGCGAAGCCCCGTACGAGGGCGACCGCGACCGCCATGCCCACGGCTGCGGAGACGAAGTTCTGCACCGCCAGGCCGCCGGTCTGTACGACGTGGCCCATGGCCTGCTCGCCGTAGTACGACTGCCAGTTGGTGTTGGCCACGAAGGAGGCGGCGGTGTTGAAGGCCTGGTCCGGGTCGATCGACACGAAGCCGAGCGAGCCCGGCAGGCTGCCCTGCACCCGCTGCAGGAGGTAGAGGAAGAGGACGCTCACGGCGGAGAAGGCGAGGACGGCGCGCAGGTAGGCGGGCCAGCGCATCTCGGCCGACGGGTTCGCGCCGATGGCCCGGTAGATCCACTTCTCCGGCCTGTAATGCCTGTCGGAGGAGTAGACGCGGGCCATGTGGTCGCCCAGAGGACGGTGGACCAGGGCCAGCGCGGCGATCAGCGCGAGCAGCTGGAGCACACCAGCGGTTACGGAGCTCATGGCAGTGCTCAGAACCTCTCCGGGTACACGAGGGCGAGGACGAGGTAACCGAGCAGGGAGACGGCCACGAGGAGGCCGACGACGTTCTCGACGTTCACAGCTTGGTCACCCCCCGGGCGATGAGGGCCACCAGCGCGAACACCGCGACCGTGGTGGCGACGAAGGCCAGATCGGCCATCGTGAGCTCCTGATGAAGAGAGTGGAAATGAATCGGCCAACCGGCCGGCGATCACCAGATAACCCCCTCTTCGCCACGGCGGCGGCCCGCCTTGACGGGCCCCATACGGGCGCGGGCGAACCCTTAACGGCGCCGATACGCCGGGACGCCACCCGCTGTCAGGAGCGCGTGAAGACCGGGGCGGCAGCCGTATGGATGCCGCCAAGGGCGCTGGTGTCCCGGCCGTGCCCTGCCGACGCCGACCTCACTTTGTCCCACGGAGGAACCAGCGAAGATGGCCATGCACAGGGGAAAGCCGGGCACGTCGGCCACGGCAGGCACAGCAGCCGCCGCGGCAGGGGTACGCGTACCCGGGCGGGGGCGGCAGCAGGGGCGGGAGCAGGAGCCCGGCACGGAGGAGCCGCCCGGTACCGGCGCGCAGACATCGTCCCCGGCAGGGGACCGGCACCGGCTGACCGCCCTCCAAGGCCTTGCCGCGCTGTCGCTCGACGCGATGGCCTCCGTCGCGTACGGGCCCGAGTCGATCGTGCTGGTGCTGGCGGCAGCCGGCGCCTACGGGCTGGGCCTCACCCTCCCCGTCACGCTCGCCGTCGCCGCGCTCCTGGCCGTACTGGTGGCCTCGTACCGGCAGGTGATCGCCGCGTTCCCGGACGGCGGCGGCGCGTACGCCGTCGCCAAGCGGCACCTGGGCCGGCGTACGAGTCTGTTCGCCGCGGCCTCGCTGGTCCTGGACTGCGTGCTGAACGTGGCCGTCTCCGTCACCGCCGGTGTGGCCGCCCTGACGTCCGCCTTCCCGGAACTGCACGCCGAGCGGGTCTGGATCTGCCTCGGTGCACTGCTCCTCGTCACCGCCGTGAACCTGCGCGGGGTCGTGGATTCGGCCAGGGCCTTCCTGGTGCCGACGGCTCTCTTCGTGGGGTCGATCCTGGCCGTGGTCGTCGTCGGCCTCTTGCGGGACGGGCCGGTGAGCACCGCCTCGGCCGCCGCACCGGCCCACGCACCGGCCGGGCGCACCGGCATCAAGACGCCGACAGGAATCCCGCCGGACCCTCGCCATCGCGGGGGTCCGGCGGGATTCTCGTCACGTGACCCGTGACTGGCTCCCCGACCGCGGCATCCGCCGGACCGTGTACGCGCTGGGCGCCGCAGGCCTGACCGTCATCGCCGCCGGCGCCGCCCTCGAAGCCATGTGGCTGCTCGGCCTCGGTGTCTGGGGCGTCATCGCCGCGATGGGGATCGAGCTGGTCCACCGCCCCTGAGGGGTGGTGCCGCGCACGCCCTTCATGCCCGGCGCAGTGCGGAGCGGCCCGCGTAGCGCGCCGAGGGGCCCAGCTCCTCCTCGATCCGGATCAGCTGGTTGTACTTCGCCGTCCGGTCGGAGCGGGAGAGCGAGCCGGTCTTGATCTGGCCGCAGCCGGTCGCCACCGCCAGGTCCGCGATGGTCGTGTCCTCGGTCTCGCCCGAGCGGTGCGACATGACGGCCGTCCAGCCCGCCTCGTGGGCGGTGGCCACCGCGGCCAGCGCCTCGGTCAGGGTGCCGATCTGGTTGACCTTGACCAGGACCGAGTTGCCGACGCCCGTACGGATGCCCTCGCGCAGCAGCGTCTCATTGGTGCAGAACACGTCGTCGCCGGTCAGCTGGCAGCGGTCGCCGACGCGGGCGGTCAGCTCGCGCCAGCCGTCCAGGTCGTCCTCCGCCATCGGGTCCTCGATGGAGACGACCGGATAGGCGTCGATGAGCTTGGCCAGGTGGTCGGCGTGCTCGGAGGGGGTGCGGCGCACCCCCTCGCCCGCGTAGTCGTAGACCCCGTCGCGGAAGAACTCCGACGATGCCGGGTCCATGACCAGGCCGATGTCCGTGCCGGGGCGGTAGCCGGTGCGCTCGATGGCGGCCACCACGAAGTCGAGGGCCTCCTCGGCGGTCCGCAGCGCGGGTGCGAAGCCGCCCTCGTCGCCGACCCCCGTGGAGTGCCCGGCGGCCAGCAGGTCGCGGCGCAGGGTGTGGAAGACCTCGCTGCCCATGCGGACGGCTTCGGCGAAGGTGCCCGCGCCCACGGGTGCGATCATGAACTCCTGGAAGTCCAGCGGATTGTCGGCGTGGGCGCCGCCGTTGACGATGTTCATCATCGGCAGCGGCAGGAGGTGGGCGTCGGCGCCGCCGAGGTACCGGTAGAGGGGCCGGCGGTGGGCCGCCGCGGCTGCCTTGGCGGCGGCGAGGGAGACGCCGAGGATCGCGTTTGCGCCGAGCCGGGATTTCGTTGCGGTGCCGTCGAGCGCTACCAGCGCGGCGTCGAGGCCCGCCTGGTCCGCCCCGTCCCGGCCGCGCACGGCTGCCGCGATCTCCCCGTTGACGTGGGCCACGGCGCGGTCGACGCCCTTGCCGTGCCAGCGCGTGGGGTCCCCGTCGCGCAGTTCCACGGCCTCCCGGGCGCCGGTGGAGGCACCCGAGGGGACGGCCGCGCGCCCCAGGGACCCGTCCGCCAGGACGACGTCGACCTCGACCGTGGGGTTGCCCCGGCTGTCGATGATCCGGCGGGCGATGACGGTCTCGATACCGGTGTCGGCGGATTCGGCGGCCTTTGCGGACATGGTGGTTCCTCCCCGTTTGGTCATGTGCCGTGGCCCCGGCTGCGACGACGCTGGCGCTGGGCCCGACAACGCAAAACCATACAGCAATGCTGTTCAGTTCTGCTGTACAGCATTGCTGTGCAGGTCAGGTGCACAGCAATGCTGGCCAACGGGGTAAAGTGCCCTATGCCCACCTCGGAAGCCGCCGCCATCGCCGCCGAACTGCGCATCGCGATGGGCAGGCTCATCCGCCGGGTCAAGGACGAGGACCGCATCCCGCTCGGCCAGGCCGCCGTACTCGGTGCGCTCGACCGCAACGGCCCCATGACCACCAGCGACCTCGCCGCCGATCAGCGCGTACGCCCCCAGTCGATGGCCCGGGCGGTGGGGCTGCTCATGGAACAGGGCCTGGTCACGCGCCGGCCCCACCCCACGGACGGCCGCAAGTCGCTGGTCGAGCTGTCGGACGCGGGCCGGGCCGCGCTCGAAGCGGAGCGCGGCCGCAGGGCCGGTTGGCTCGCCCAGGTCATCGAGGCCGAACTCACCGATGAGGAGCGGGCGTTGCTGGCGCGGAGTACCGCCCTGCTGGAGCGCCTCGCCGCCCGCTGAGCCGTGTCCCGGCGTCAGTCGCCGATGTCCCGGCTGCGGAAGTCGTCCAGCGTCTCGCGCCTGACCAGCAGCCGGGCCGAGCCGCCGTGGACCGCGACGACCGCGGGGCGCCCCACGAGGTTGTAGCCCGAGGCCATGGACAGCTGGTAGGCGCCGGCCACCGGTACGGCGAGCAGATCGCCGGGATGGATGTCGCCGGGCAGTTCCACATCGGCGGCCAGGACGTCGCCGGCCTCGCAGTGCCGGCCGACGACCGTGGCCGTACGGGGACCGGCCGTGCAGGCGCGGCCGATCAGGCGGGGCGCGTAGCGCACCCCGTACAGGGCCGGCCGCGGATTGTCGCTCATGCCGCCGTCGACGGCGACGAACACCTTCTCCCCGGTGTGCTTGACGGCGAGTACGCGGTACACGGCGACGCCGGCGGGTCCGACGACCGCTCGTCCCGGCTCGATGAGGAGCCGGGGGACGGTCAGCCGGGCGGCGGCGCAGCCCTTGTGGAGTTCGGCGCGCAGCCGTCGGGACAACGCGGTCAGATCGAGGGCGGGTTCGCCGGGCCGGTAGGCGATGCCGTGGCCGCCGCCCATGTCCAGTTCGGGCAGGACGACGCCGTGCGTGTCGCGGATGCGGGCCATCAGCCCGACCATGCGGCGCAGGGCCACCAGGTACGGCTTCACCTCGGTGATCTGGGAGCCGATGTGGCAGTGCAGGCCGGTCAGTTCGAGCTGCGGCTGGCCCAGGATCCGGGATATGGCGTGCTGTGCGCCGCCGTCGGTCAGGGACAGGCCGAACTTCTGGTCGTCCGTGCCCGTACGGATCTTGTCGTGGCCCCCGGCGGACACCCCCGGCACCACCCGCACCATGACCTTCTGGTGGCCCTCCGGGCCGACGGCGGCCGCGATCCGGGCGATCTCCGACGGGCCGTCGATGACGATCCGCCCGACGCCCAGGCGCAGCGCCGTCTCCAGGTCGCGGGGTGACTTGGCGTTGCCGTGCAGCACGATGCGTTCGGGCGGGAAGCCCGCGGTGACGGCCAGCTCCAGTTCCCCGGCCGAGCACACGTCCAGGCCCAGACCCTCCTCGCGCACCCAGCGCACCATGGCCCGCGACAGGAACGCCTTGGCGGCGTAGAGGACATCGGCGGCGGGGAAGGCGTCCTGGTAGGTCCGGCAGCGCCCGCGCACCTCGCCCTCGTCCAGGACGTAGGCCGGCGTCTCGAACCGGTCGGCCACCTCTGCCAGCGACACCCCGCCGACGGCCAGGCCGCCGTGCGGGAGCCGCTGCGTGGACGCGGGCCAGACGGACAGGTCCTCCGCGCCGGTGGCGACCTCGGAGAGAACGGTGACGGTCATCGTGACTTCCCCCCTGAGAAGGCTCGGACCGCGACGTCGGCCGTCCGGGCCGGCACCGGGGTGACGGCGGGAGCGGAGAAGGTCGGGTCGATCGTCAGCGGGCACCCGCCGAGCGGCGCGGCCAGCGCGCGGAGCGCGGACTCCGACAGCCGGATCCACGGGTGGTCCGCGCCGAGCGTCGCCGCCAGCAGATCGGGGCGGGTGAATCCGACGGCGGTGCGCTCACCCAGAGGGGTGCGGAACATCCGGAGCACCACCTGCGCGGTACCCGGCCGGACGGGCACGCAGAGGGGTCCGGCCGGGACCCGTTCCTCGGGCTCGGGGTCGTCGTCGTACTGGAACAAACACATGGGGCCCTCCCAGGGGAACCACGAGTGGCAGGTGGGGCCCCGGATGCGGGGAGGCGGTCCGGGGCACGACGACGAAGCTATCCCCGGCCACCCCCGCCGGGCGCCGCTCCGTAACGCAGCTCTTACGGCGACGGGCCGAGTCCATACGGATCGCTGACGGCCGGAGCCGGGCGGCGTCAGGAAGCCGTCAGGAAGCCGCTAGGGCCGGGGCTCCCGGCGTGAGGGAACCGTCAACGCCCGTCCCGGATCCTCCGCGGAGCCCTTTCATGTAACCGGCCGAACCGGCGCATACGCAGGAGGGACGGAAGCTGTGGCGAGAGTCGTGGTCGGTGTGACGGGAACCCCGGGAAGCCTGATGGCCCTGCACGGGGCGGCCGCCGAGGCCCGCGTACGCGGAGTGCAGCTGCTGGCCGTCCTGGCCTGGCAGCCGCCGGGCGGCGACCTCGCGAGCCGCGACGGCTGCGGCCCCTCCGTCCTCGCGGAGTGCCGCGCCGCGGCCGCAGACCGGCTGCGCGACGCCCTCGGTACGGCCTTCGGCGTGGTGGGCCCGGGCGTCCCCGTGGCCGGCCTCACGGTACGGGGCACGCCAGGCGCGGCCCTCGTCGACGCCGCACGGGACCCGGAGGACCTCCTCGTGGTCGGCGCGGGCCCGCGCACCCCGCTGCGCCGGCTCCTACGCCCCTCGGTGGCCCGCTACTGCCTCGCCCACGCCGGCTGCCCCGTCCTGTCGGTCCCCCCGTCCCCCCTCCAGGCAGAACTCGAAGCGGCCCAACGCCGCAACCTCTGGAGACTGCCCCTGGACCTGCGCGAGTTGTCACGGCTCGGCCAGAGGGAGGGCGGCGGCCAGGGGGCCGGTTCCGTGGCGAAGGCCGGGGAGGCTTGATCGCCGTCATCAAGTCGCGCCCACGGTGCGTAGCGGCCACGCTCGCCACCGTCACCCCGGCCGCCACACGACTGGGGCACTGGAGGGCTTGACGGGGCGGGTCAAAGATATGACACTCGAAGTGCAAGTTGTTTTGTTGTTATTCATCCCATTCATTCACTTTGCGTCACGAAAGGCGAGAGATGTCCAGCTACAGCGCCCGAGCGTGTGCCGGGCAGACCCAGGCCGCTGTCCGCGACGGGCGCACGGGATCCGGTTCCGCTCGCATGCCGGCGGCCTACGCCGCGGCGGGCGTGGCCGTGGGCGCCGTGTGGGTGCTCGGCGGGGACATGCCCGCCTGGGAGCACGCGCTGCGCGTCCTCGTGGTGGTGCTCTGCGTCAGCGTGGCCGGGCGCGTCGTCGGGCCCCGACTCGCCCGCGCCGGGAGGGCTCCGCTCGACCGGAAGGTGTTCTTCGGCCTGGTGGTGGCGAAAGTGCTCCTGGTGGGCGTGGCGCTGATCGTGGACTGGCTGGCCGGCCTGTGGTTCGCCGAACCGGCACTGATCACCGCCGGGTTGCTGTTCGTCGCGGTGACCGTCGGCGGTCCCGCGCTGCACGCCCGGTTGCCCCACGGAACCGAGGGCCAGGGCCTGTCCTGGGGTCGTGGCCTGCGTCATCGAACGCGGCACCTGGCCGGTTTCCGCCGCCCGGGACGGCGCGGGCGGCGGGGGCGGATAGCCTGCCCCCATGGGTGAGACAACCGAGGGTGCTGGTACGGGACCTGACGGCCGGGGTTGGGGGGCCACGCGCTGCTGGGTGGAGCGGACGCTGGCCGAGGGGGAGCGCATCGAGCAGGTCGTGCGGCTGCGCGGCGGCTGGACGTCACAGATGCGCCGACTGGACCTCGCCGGGCCGGGCGGGCGGCGCTCACTCGTCCTGAGGTCCTTCGTCAAACCCTTCTACCTCCGGCACGCGGAGGGTCTGTTGACCCGGGAGGCGGCCGTCCTGCGCCGGCTCGGTGGCACGGACGTACCCGCGGCTACGCTCGCGGCCGTGGACGCGACCGCGCAGTACTGCGATCACCCGTCCCTGCTGATGTCCCTGCTGCCGGGGACCGTACGCCTGGCCGACCAGGACGCCGACGAACGCGCCGGACTGCTGGCCCGCCAACTGGTGTCCATCCACCGGCTGCCGGTGACCGCGTCCCGACGTCCGCGGCCCTACCAGGCGTGGGCGTCGCCCGAGCGGGTGACCCTGCCCGCCGCCACCGGGCGGCCCGACCTCTGGCGGCGGGCGGTCGACGTCATCCGCCGGGAGCCCCCGGCCCATCAGGGCTGCTTCCTGCACCGGGACTTCCATCCCGGCAACGTCCTCTTCACGGGCGCCGACGGTGACCTCCGCATCAGCGGTGTCGTCGACTGGGTGGAGACCTCCTGGGGGCCGGCCGACCTGGACGTGGCCCACTGCTCGACGGCCCTCGCCCTCCTGCACGGGGTCCCCGCCGGCATGCGCTTCGCCGATCGGTACGCCGACGCCGGCGGCACCCTGGCCGACGGCACCGCGCATCTCTACTGGCGGCTGCTCGACGCGCTGGGCTTCGCCCCGGACGCGGAGAAGGTCGCCGTCCCCTGGCGGGAACTGGGCCGCGTCGACCTGACCGCCGATGTCCTGACCCGCAGGCTGGAGGGGTACATCGAAGCTCTGTTCGAGCGCTACGCCTGAACCGGTCCCGTACCCGCGCCCGCATCAACTGCTCAGCGAGATCGCGTTCTTGGCGTGCTCGACGGATTCCCCCGAGGCGGGTCCGCCGGGGTTCTCGGTGGCCAGGGCCTGGTTGAGCGTGACGAACGGGCGCATCCGCTCCTCGTAGGCGGCGTACGCGGCACGGTGGTCGCCGTCGGCCCGGGCGAGGCTGTCGGCCAACACGTGGGCGCCCACGAGGGCGAGGCTGGTGCCCTGCCCCGAGAGGGGGGACGGGCAGTACCCGGCGTCCCCGAGCAGGGTGATACGGCCCCGCGACCACTGGTCCATGCGGATCTGAGCCATGGCGTCGCAGTAGAAGTCGGGCGCCTTTCGGGCTGCTTCGGCCAGTCGGCGCCCCTCCCAGCGCACCGACGCGAGCCTGTCCACGACGATCTGCCGCAGGGTGTCGCCGTCGCGGGCCCCGGGGGCGAGCGGTGCGGACTCGAAGCCGAAGGCGATCCGGAGCTCGGTGTTGTCGCGCACGGGCATGATGCCGAAGCCCTGGTCGCCGTCCCGCAGCCACATCTGCCAGTCCTCCAGGGCGAGGAAGTTGTCCGCGCCGAACACCGAGAGGTAGCTGCCCAGATGGTGGGAGAAGAGCTCCTCCGGGCCGAAGGCCAGGCGCCGTACGGTGGAGTGGAGGCCGTCGGCCCCGACCACGAGGTCGAAGGTGCGGGAGGGCCCGTGCGCGAAGTCGACGCGTACGCCGGTCTCGTCCTCGGCGAGCGCGGTGACGCTGTCGCCGAAGAGGTACTCCACGCCGGTGCGGGTGCGCTCGTACACCATCCGTACCAGGTCCTCGCGCAGCAGCTCGATGTCCTCGCTGTCGAGCCGGCCGCTGCTGAAGGTCGACTCGGTGGAGCGGTCCACCTCGTTGCCGTCGGCGTCGAGGATCGACATGCCGCGCATCCGGGTCCGGGCGCGGCTCGCCTCCTCCAACAGGCCCATTCGCCGCACGACTTCGAGCGCGACGCCGCGGATGTCCACGGCCTGGCCGCCGGCCCGACGGCCCGGGGCGCGTTCGACGACGGTGGGGACGAAGCCGTGGTGGCGCAGCCAGTGGGCGAGGACGGGGCCGGCTGTTCCGCCACCGGAGACGAGTACGGTCTGCATGAGAGGCTCCTTGAGTGGGCTGTACGGTGTACGCGCTCTGAACGTACGTCGTACATGCAGTCGCTTCAACAGGCCAACTGCCCTCCCTGTACTAGGGCATAACCGGCGGGCCCGGCGTTCCCGCTGCTACCCTCTGCCCTAGTACAGGACAGGAAGGCGGCACGGAGTGACCAAGGCCACAGGCGCGGCGGGCGACCCGCCCTATCTGCGCATCGTCGCCGGGATCCGGCAGCGCATCGCGGACGGTGAACTCGCCCCGGGGGACCGGGTTCCCTCGACCCGGCAGATCGCCGCGCAATGGGGTGTCGCGCTCGCCACCGCCACCAAGGCCCTGACCACCCTGCGCCTGGAGGGGCTCGTCGAAGCCCGCCCACGGGTCGGCACGGTCGTCGCCGGTGGCGCCCTCACCGCGCCCACGCGCAGGGGCCCCGCCTCCTCGTCCACCCCCGACTCCGAGCGGGAGCTGAGCCTCGACCGGATCGTCCGTACCGCCATCGGGATCGCCGACGCCGAAGGGCTGGCGGCGGTCTCCATGCGCTCGGTCGCGTCCCGGCTCGGCGTCGCGACGATGTCGACCTACCGGTACGTCCCGAGCAAGGAGGACCTGGTCCTGCACATGGCCGACGCCGCCTTCGGGGAGGAGTCCTACCGCGCGGACGCCCCGCAGGGGTGGCGCGCCCGCGTCGAGCTGGGGGCCAGGACCCTGTGGGGCCTGTACCGCAAGCACCCGTGGCTGGCCCAGGTCGGCTCCCTCACCCGCCCGTTGCTCGTACCCAACCTGATGGTGCACGGCGACCGGATGCTGGCGGCCCTCGACGGCCACGGCCTCGACCCGACGACGCTGTTCGACATCCACGTGCTGCTCTACAGCCACGTCCAGGGCATGGCGGTGCACTTGGAGATGGAGGCGCACGCCGAAGCGGTGACGGGCCAGTCGGAGGACCAGTGGATGGACGGCCGGGCCGCCGACCTCAGGAACCTGGTGGAATCAGGCCGCTTCCCGGCCTTCGCCAAGGCGATCGGATCCTTCGAGAACGGCTACGACCTCCGGCTCGACGCCCTCTTCGAATTCGGCCTCAAAGCCCTCCTCGACGGCCTCACCCCCCTCGTCGAAGGCCCGGGACCCTCGGGCCGGTGACGTCACCCGCCGACCTCGTCGGGGCGGGCCCTCGCCGCTGGTACGGCTCCTGGAAGGCAGGGGGTCCGCCGTCGCGGACGCCTTCACCTGCCGGGCCCTCGGCGCCTGGGCGCCGTTCGGGCTGATCGACGGCATCAACAAGCGGCGGCCGGACGCGGGCGACCTGCCGGCCGCCCGCGCCTTCGCCGCGCGGCTCGCGGCTCGCGGCTCGCGGCTCCTGCGATGAACGTCAGGCGCGGCAGCGCAGCATCTCGAGCGGCGGGTTGGCGTGGAAGTCCGCCCAGAACTCCGCGTCGAATTCGCGCCGTCCGGCCTCCGACACCGTCAGCGGCACCCAGGTCAACTCGCCGAACCCGGCCGCTCGCAGGCACGTCTCGTACACCTCGCGGCGCGGCAGGTTGGCGACGAACGAGACGGGCGGGTCGAGCAGCGCCGTCGTCCGCACCTGCGGCCCGGTCTCGACCTCCGCGCCGGTGAGCTCGCTGCGGAAGCCGTACCTCTCCGGGGTGGGCCCGTCGAAGCGGAAGTCGGGCGACTGGTTGAGCAGGAACAGCTCACCACCGGGCTTCAGGCCGCGGTGCAGGGCGCGGCACATCCGCTCCGTCGTGGCGATGTCCTCGGCGTAGTTCAGCAGTTGGACCGCCAGGGCGACGTCGAAGCGCCGCGCGATCGGCCGCAAGTCGGCGACGTCGCCGACCTCGTAGCGCACGCCCAGCGGATCCCGGTCCTCCAACTGCTGTGCGACGGCGATCATTTCGCCGGAAATGTCGATGCCGAGCACCTCCGCGGCGCCGCGCCGCATGAACTCCCGGCTGTAGAAGCCCGTTCCGGACGCCAGATCGAGCACCGACTTGCCGCGCACGTCCCCGACCAGGCCCAGGAAGCTGGGTACCACCACGTACTGCTCCAGGGGCAGGGCCTTGAACCCCTCGTAGGCCTCGCCGATTTCGTCGTACTGCTGCTGCGCGCTCATGGTGATGTCCTCCCCGTTTCGACATGCAGGGGCCACGGCCCCCTCCCCGGGGCGCGCCGCGGCTTCTGTTCGGAAGTCTCTACGGGTCCGGGCGGCCCCCCGTACTGGCAGAACCGACGAAGATCCGGACATCGTCCCGGCAGCGTCTACGGCGAGCGGGGGGGGGGGGGGGGGGGGGCCCCCCCCCCCGCCCCCCCCCCCCCCCCGGCGCCCCCCCCCCCGGGGGGCCACACCACCGCCCCCCGTCCGCCGCCACGCTCACCGCGATCGTGGCGGGCTCCTTGCCGGTGATCCCCGAGATCCCGATCGGAGTCTTGATCCGGTCGATCGTGGCGGGGGCGTGGCCGCCCTCGGTGGCCAGGCGCCGGCGAAACCGCGACCACTTCGCCGACGAGCCGATCAGACCGATCGAGCCGAGCCCGGCGGTGCGCAGGGCGGCGTCGCACAGCGCGGCGTCCTCCGCGTGATCGTGGGTCATGATCAGGACATGGGCGCCGGGCGGCAGCTCCCCGAGCACCTCCTCAGGAAGCAGCAGGGCGCGGTGCACGTGGACCTGCGCCACGGCGTCCGCGAGGACGCCGAGCCGATCGTCGGCGAGCATCTCCGGGCGGGTGTCGATCAGGTGCAGGTCCAGGTCCTGGCGCGCCAGGATGCGTGCCAGCTCCAGGCCGACGTGCCCGACGCCGAAGACCGCCACGGCCTCGACCACCGGCAGCGGTTCGAGCAGCACGGTGACGGCCCCGCCGCAGCACTGCACGCCGTGCGGGCCGGTGACCTTGTCGTTGAGGGCGAACTCCATCAGCTCCGGCTCCGGATCGGCCGCGCCGGACAGCTCGCGCGCCCGGTCGATGGCCACCGCCTCGATGTTGCCGCCGCCGATCGACCCCCACGTCTCGGTGCGTCCCACGACGAGCTTGGCGCCGGCCCGGCGGGGCGCGTGGCCGCGTACGGTCGCGACGGTCACGAGCACGCCGGGTTCCCGGCGCGCCCGCAACCGCGCGACCGCGGCCACCCAGCTCATGTCAGGCATGGCTCAGGGCGCTCGCCTCTGCCGGGACCCCGCTGCCGGCGGGCACGTGCCCGCCGGGCCGCGTGCCGCCGCCGCGGGCTTCCTCGACCGCCCAGTACACCGCCTCGGGCGTCGCCGGGGAGGCGAGTTCCACGCTGACCCCGTCGGGCCCGAACGCCGCGGCGGCCTGCCGCAGCGCCTCCCGTACGGAGAGGGCCAGCATCAGCGGGGGCTCGCCCACCGCCTTGGACCCGTAGACCGCGCCCTCCTCCGTGGCGTTCTCCAGCAGCCTGACGTTGAACTCCTCGGGCATCTCCGAGAAGCTCGGCAGCTTGTAGGTGCTCGCCGCCTGCGTCAGCAGCCGGCCGCGGTTCGGACCGTCGCCCGCGTCCCAGCGCAGGTCCTCCAGCGTCAGCCAGCCCGCGCCCTGCACGAAGCCGCCCTCGACCTGACCGATGTCGATCATGGGGGAGAGGCTGTCGCCGACGTCGTGCACGATGTCCACCCGCCGGATCCGGTAGGCGCCGGTGAAACCGTCCACTTCCACCTCGGCCGCGGCCGCGCCGTAGGAGAAGTACTTGAACGGCGAGCCCTGGAACACCTTCGCGTCCCAGTGCAGGCCCTCGGTCCGGTAGAAACCGGCCGCCGACAGCTGGACGCGCTGGAAGTACGCGGTGCGCACCAGGTCGTCCCAGGCCAGCTCCGCGTCGCTGCCGAGGACGCGCGCGACGCCGTCGACGATGCGCACGTCCGAGGCGTTCGCACCCAGTCGGGTACCGGCGACCTGGAGCAGCCGCTCGCGGATCTGCTCGCAGGCGTTCTTCACCGCCGCGCCGTTGAGGTCCGCCCCGGCGCTGGCGGCGGTGGCGGAGGTGTTGGGCACCTTGTCCGTACGGGTCGGGGCCAGCCGCACCTTGTGCAGCGGGATGCCCAGCGTGGTCGCGGCCACCTGGAGCATCTTCGTGTGCAGGCCCTGCCCCATCTCGGTGCCGCCGTGGTTGATCAGGACCGAGCCGTCCTTGTACACCAGCACCAGCGCGCCGGCCTGGTTGAAGGCGGTGAGGTTGAAGGAGATCCCGAACTTGATCCCGGTGATCGCGAGCGCCCGCTTGGTGTGCGGGTGCGCGGCGTTGAAGGCCGCGATCCCGGCCCTGCGGTCGGCGATGCCGGCGTCCTCCTGGACCCGGCGCCAGACGGCGGAGATCCGTTCGGGGTGAAGGACCCGCTGCCCGTACGGCGTCGAGTGGCCCTGCCGGTAGAAGTTGCGTTCGCGCAACTCCATGGGATCCAGGCCGAGCAGCGGTGCGCACCGGCCCATGATGTCCTCGATCACCAGCATGCCCTGCGGTCCGCCGAAGCCGCGGAAGGCCGTGTTGGAGACCTTGTTGGTCCGGGCGATGCGGCCGGCGACGCGTGCGTTGGGAATCCAGTAGGTGTTGTCGATGTGGCAGAGCGCGCGGGCCACCACGGGCTCGGACAGGTCCAGGCTCCAGCCGCCGTCCGCGGTCAGGGTGGCGTCCAGGGCCTGGATGCGGCCCTCGGCATCGAAGCCGATCTTCCACGTGGCGTGGAAGCCGTGGCGCTTGCCGGACATGGTCAGGTCCTGGGTCCGGTTGAGCCGTACCCGGACCGGACGGCCCGTCAGCCTCGCGCCGAGCGCGGCCACGGCCGCGAACCCGTGCGGCTGCATCTCCTTGCCGCCGAAGCCGCCGCCCATCCGCAGGCACTGCACGGTCACCTCGTGGCTGTGCAGGCCGAGTACGTGCGCGACGATCTCCTGCGTCTCCGAGGGGTGCTGGGTGCTGCTCTGGACGAACATCTGCCCGTTCTCGTCGACGTGGGCCAGGGCCGCGTGCGTCTCGAGATAGAAGTGCTCTTGATCGGAGAAGTGGAACTCGCCGGTGAACACGTGCGCGGAGTCGTCGAAGCCGGCGTCGACGTCACCGGTCACCATCACGGGCCGGGCGCCGTGGAAGCTCCCGGACGCGATCGCCTCCCGCAGCGTGATCACGGAGGGCTTCTCGTCGAGTTCCACCTCGACGGCCGCCGCACCGAGCCGGGCCGCCTCCAGCGTTTCGCCGAGCACCCAGGCGACGGCGTGGCCGTGGAACATGACGGTGTCGGGGAACAGCGGTTCGTCGTGCTTCATCCCGGCGTCGTTGACGCCCGGCACGTCGGCGCCGGTCAGTACGCGGACCACGCCGGGCACGGCGAGCGCCGGACCGGTGCGCAGCGCGGTGATCGTGCCGTGGGCCTTCATGACCTGGACCGGGTAGGCGTGCAGCACGTCCTTGGTGCGGTGGACCAGGTCGTCGGTGTAGAGGGCGGCGCCGGTGACGTGCAGGCCGGCGCTCTCGTGCGGCAGCGGAAGGCCGACGACGGGCTTCTCGGGGCGTTCGGACAGATGACTCATGACGACACCGCCTCAGTGGTTCGCGCGTACAGCTTCAGCAGGCTCTGGCCGAGCATCGCGGAGCGGTAGCCGGCGCTGGCACGGTGATCGTCCATCGGGGTGCCTTCGGTCCGCAGCACCCGGGCCGCGGCCTCGGCGGTGTGCGCCGTCCAGGGCCGGCCCTCCAGGGCGGCCTCGGTCGCGAGGGCGCGGACCGGGGTGGCGGCCACGCCGCCCAGGCCGATGCGCGCCTTGCGGACGGTCCCGTCCTCGATCTCGAGCGCGAACGCGACCGCGACGCTGGAGATGTCGTCGAAACGACGCTTGGCGATCTTGTGGAAGGCCGTGACCGGTGACAGCGGCAGCGGGACGCGCACCGCGCGGATCAGCTCGCCGGGACGGCGCACGCTCTGCCGGTAGCCGGTGAAGTACTCGCCGAGGGGGACCTCGCGCTCGCCGTCGGCGTCGGCGAGCACCAGGGAGGCCTCCAGCGCGAGCAGGACCGGCGGGCTGTCACCGATGGGAGAACCGGTACCGAGATTGCCGCCGAGGGTCGCGCTGTTGCGGATCAGCCGGGACGCGAACTGCGGGAACAGCTCCGCCAGCAGCGGGACCCTGCCGTCGAGTCGGCGTTCGATCTCCGTGAGGGTCTGCGCCGCCCCGATCTCGATGTGGTCGGATCCGACGCGCAGCTCCCGCAGTTCGGGCAGCCGGTCGACCGCGACCACGCAACCGGCGCGCCGGGAGCGGATGTTGACCTCGACGCCCCAGTCGGTGCTGCCGGCGACGACCACCGCTTCGGGCCGCTCGCGCAGCAGCCGCACCGCGTCGGCCAGGGTGCCGGGCCGCAGGAACGCGCTGTCGTCCTGCGTGTACCGGGTGGCGACCGGTGCGGGCGCGGACTGCTCGCGGCGCCGCGCCAGGGGGTCGTCCTCGGCGGGCATGCCGACGGCGAACGCGGCGTCGCGGATCGGGCGGTAGCCGGTGCAGCGGCACAGGTTCCCGCTCAGCGCGTGCAGATCGAAGCCGTTCGGACCGTGCTCGGAGTCGCTCGGAGCGTGCTCTGAGCCGTCGGAGTCGCCGGACCCGTCGGCCGGGCCGACGGGCGCGCAGCGGTCGGGCCGGTAGTACTCGGAGGCCATGCTGCAGATGAATCCCGGTGTGCAGTAACCGCATTGGGAGCCGCCGCGGACGGCCATCTCCTCCTGTACGGGGTGCAGCACGGCCGGCGTACCGGACGCGTCGGCGGTGGCGAGGCCCTCGGAGGTGACGACCTCCTGCCCGTCGAGCGCCGCGACCGGGACCAGGCAGGCGTTGACCGCAACCCAGTCGGTGGGCTTGTGCACCCCGGGACGGGCCACCAGGACCGAACAGGCGCCGCATTCACCCTCGGCGCAGCCTTCCTTGGTACCGGTCAGGCCCCGCTCGCGGAGGAAGTCCAGCACCGTGGTGTGAGGTGCCGCCGGTGAAATCGGTGTTTCTTTCCCATTGACCGTGATCCGCGCCGCTACCATTGCACGTCCTCATTTCGGCGCGCGGTCGATCGGACTGTCCAAGTCGCCATTTCAGAGCTTTCTCTTCCGGTGGTCGCGGCCCGGGAACGCGCAGCGCGACGCATCGGCACGCGACGACGTGCCGTAAGTGGTGACATAGATGAGAAGGTGCCGGGGCCGCAATCGGGCACGCCGACAAGGGGGCTGCTCAGCAGCCGTGTGCTACACGACCCGGAGCCCAGGCGATCTGGTGTGCGAGGCGAATCAGGCCGGAGATGGTCGACATCCGGTTTCGCCTCCTTCCAGCAGCTCACGAGCGGGTGCGGTCGAAGTTACGTTGCCGCGGCTTCATCGGTCAAGCACAGGCCGGTGGATTCCACGAAAGCCCGCCACCGCGACCGGCCGGTATTCGTACGCGAAACCAGTGGCGGACCGCCCCAGGTTCCCTTCGGCGGCGGCGTCAGGGCGCGGCCGCGGGGTGCGGGCACCCCGGCAGCGACGGCCGGTCCTTGGTCCGTACGGCCGGTAGCCACGCCGCGGACGGCGCGGAGCCGGCCGGGAGACGGACGCGGAACCAGCGGGTGGATTGCCGGTCCTCCTCGTCGATGATGGGCCGGCCGTCGGCCAGCTCGCATTCGGCGGCGAGGACGTCGCCGTGCCACACCCGGGTCGCCACGACGTTCTGCGCGGCGTACGGCTTACGGGGATCGATCGCCAGGCCCAGGCTGCACTGAGGGTCCCGCTCGGCCCGCTCCTGGCAGCCCCGCTCCGCGTTGAACACCCGGACCGCGCCCGTCGCCACGCCCGTACGGCCGGGCGGTGCGTACGAGCCCGCCGCGCGCACCCCGTCCGCGCACAGGGCCGCCCCGGCGATGCCGCAGAGCGCGGTGGCCAGTACGGCGGCGCGGGCCCGGCCGCCGTGCCGCCTTCCAGCCCCCGGCGCCGTCCGCGTCACCGGTGTCTCCTGCCGGGCGGCGCGGATACGGGCGAGCAGGCTGTCGGCGGTGTGCGGGGCGCGCGCCGCGTGCGTCGGGGCGAGGCAGTCGGCGGCCAGGTCGCGCCAGAACGGCGGCAGCGCGTGGTCCAGGCGCAGCGGGGCCCGGCCCGCGCCGTACTCCTGGACCGCCGCGCCCCGTGCCACGGGGGTGGCGCCGGTGAAGGGCGAGCCCCCGGACGTGAACACCTCGTGGATGACGACGCCCAGCGCCCAGATGTCGGCGGTCGGCCGCACCAGTACGCCCAGTTCCCCCAGGGGCGCCCGCCAGCGCTCGGGCGGGAGGTAGTCCAGGGTGCCCATGGGCGGCGCGTAACCGTGCGTCCCCGTCAGCTCGGTGGCGAGGCCGAAGTCCGAGAGCTTCACGGAGCGGTCCGCGCCCAGCAGGACGTTCTCCGGCTTGAGATCGGCGTGGACCCAGCCCGAGCGGTGGAGGTGGGAGAGCCCCTCGCAGATCTCCGCGATCAGCCGGCCGCGGTCGGCCTCGGGCACCCCGGCGTCGACGAATTCCCGCAGACTGGCCGCGGCCCTTTCCATGACCAGCACGATCGCCCCGTCGAGGGAGGGCCGGTCCGGTGCGGAGAGCACGAAGGTGTCCAGGAACCCGATCAGCCGGGGATGCCCGAGCCGGCGGCCGAGTTCGACCTCGCGGCGGGCGGACTCCACGATCCTGCGCGCCTGGCGCGGCGCGAGAGCGGCGGTCGGCATGATCTTGAGCGCGACCTCGGCGGGGCCCGGACCGGTGCCGGCGGGGGTGCCGACTGATCGCGCGCCGACCGGCCGCCCGCCGGCCGAACGCGCGCCGGCCGGTCGCGCCGCGTAGACCGTGGACCAGCCTCCGGACCCGATCAGCCCGGTGACCACCCAGCCCCCCACCCGGTAGCCGGGCGGGAGCAGGTCCGTGCGGTCGCACTCCGTCGTACCGCCCAGGCCCAGCGGCGGTGTCATCGCTCGGCCTGCCGCTCCCGCCCGCGAGCCCCCGTCAGGGGCGGCAACAGCGCGAGGTGTTCCTCCCGTACGAGCCCGAACCGCAGCGCGAGCCCGACGACCTCCTCCCGCTTGCCGTTGCGGCGTTCGCCCTTGCCGTGCTCGGCGGGGCCGTCCGGGACGCCGATGCGGAGCTTCTCGTCGGCGAGGTAGTCGATGTGCGAGCTGACCGCCCGCGCGGTGAGCGCGCCGCAGGCGGGGTGCGACCTGAGCCGCTCGACGATCTGCGGAGTGGTGGGTACCGCCACGCGGGACTGGTCGCGCAGGCGCGGTTCGCAGAGCGCGACGAGGACGAGGAAGTAGGTGGCCGTCTCGTCCAGGGAGTACGCGGTGACCGTGTGGTTGCCCCAGGGGACGCCCATGGCCTCCGGGTCCAGATAGACGTGGTCGGGGGCGAACACCTGGAAGGAGACGGGAACGTCGCCGCGTGTGGGCAGCACCACGCGCGAGAACTCGAACGGGATGGGCGCCCCGACGCGTCGCGGCGCAACCCTCAGGTATTCCCCCGCTCCCTCCGGGTTCTCCACCAGATAGCTGTGGGTGCTGCTGTGGTTCGTCAGCTGCCAGTGGTCGTCGGTCACGCGGATCTCCCCGGCGAGCCGGGAGATCGCCGCGTCGTCGAGGCGCAGCTCGACGGGGACCGTCGCGGAGCCCCGCCCGAAACGGGCGACCTCGCCCGGGCCGAGCCGCAGGGTCACCGGGTCGCCGCACGGTGCGCCGCCGTCGGTGCCGCCGCTTCCCCGCGGCAGATGGACGACTACGCCGCTCACCGTTCCCCCTGTTCCACGCGTCGCACTTGTCGGACGAGCGGAACGATACTCATCTCGCGGGGGAGTTCACCGGCGTACTTCGGCCACTTCGGCCGGGGCCCCGGACGGGGGTGGCGGCTCGCGGTCGCCGGCGGCCGGGGCGCCGGGACCCGGCCCGCCGCGACGGGCGCGGTGGCCTCGCCGCGAGCCGCCCACAGTGGGCAAAGTCACCGTGTCACAAGGGGCGGAACGCCGCTTGCGGGGCTTCCCGGCGCGTCCTCGCCCCCTGATTTCCCCGTGCGGTTGGCGAGATCCGGACTGCCTGGTCAGAGCGCGGGACCGCCCGGCGCCAAGGGCGCGACCGTGCGATCGCCGAAGGCCGTCCACGGCCGCCATCCGCCGTTGGGCCGTTCCTGGACGCGGGTCCGCAGCCGGCCCTCGGCGGTCACGGCGAAGACGTGGGTCCGGCCGGCCGGGTCGAGCACGGCGGTGGGCGTGGCGGCGAGCCGGACGCCGGGCTCGCCGAACTCCCCGCCGGGAGCCGGGTCCCCGCCCGGAGCGACCTGCCAGCGGTGGCTCAGCCGGGCGCCGCCGGGCGTCAGGGAGAACGCCTCCAGCCGGCCGTCGGCGTTGACGGACAGCGCCGGAGCGGCCGCGCTCCAGCCGAACATCGGCAGCCATGCGTCCCAGCCGCCGCTCGGCACGGTCTGCCGCCGGTGGAAGGTTCCCACGCCCGACGGCCCGATCGCGGCGACGGTGAGCCGGCCGCTGCCGTCCCGCGCCACCCGCGGGGCCGCGCCGGCCGCCGTGCCGAACCGGTGCCAGGCTGCGGTCCAGGGACCGCCCGGGGCCTCCTGCCACCGGTGGTCGATCGCGGCGCCGCCGGGGGCGAGGACGAACGCCTCCAGCCGGCCGTCGGCGTTGGCCGCGACCACCGGTGGCGCGGCGGCCGGCCCGCCGAATCCGGGCTCCCAAGGCTCCCAGGCCGGTGTCCCGGCTGCGCGCTGTCGGCGCCGCGCGACGCCGGCGCCGCCGGGGCTCAGGGCGAAGACCTCCAGCCGGCCGTCGGCGTCACGGGCCACGGCGGGGGCGGCTCCGGCCGGGCCGCCGAACTCCTCCCAGCCGTACCAGCCACCGTCCGGCCGCTGTACCCGGTGGTGCAGGTTCACCCCGCCCGGGGCGAGCGAGAAGACCTCCAGCCGGCCGTCGGCGTTGCGGCCGAGGGCCGGTACGGCGCCGGCCGGCCCGCCGAAGGTCTCCCACTGCGACCAGGTGTCGGCGTCCGGGTCGAGCTGGACCCGCCGCAGCATCGACAGGTCCGAGGCGTCGAGGGCGAACACCGTCAGGCGGCCGTCGGCGTCGAGCCCGGCCACCGGATTGTCCGGGCTCTGCCACGGCGCTGGCGTGTCCCGCCAGTGCAGGGGCGCCACGTACAGCCCGTGCCGGAACCAGCCCGCGGCGGTGGCGTACCACCTCGCACCGTCGGAGACCACCTCGACGGCGTGACCGGGCACGTGCCCCGCGTATCCGGCGAGGTCGAAGTGGAAGGGGTCCCGGGACGCCAGCACGTCGGTGCCCTCGTAACCGCCCCGCGGCCCGACGAACAGGTAGTACCAGCCGCCCCGTTCGACGACGTACGGCGACTCCGTGACCGACACGGTCGCGTCGGTGCTCGCGTCGGTGAACGCGACCCCCGCCCCGCTCCAGCGCAGGAGGTCGGCGGACCGGCGGTGGGCCACGACGTGGTGGCCGCCCGAGCCCGTGAGTTCGGTGTAGTACATGACCCACTCGCCGCCGACCCGCAGCACCATCGGGTCACGCGCCGCGAGCCCCCGGAACAGCGGGCCGGACGGCTCACGCGTCCAGGTGAACAGGTCGGTGGACGTGGCGAGGTTGATCGCGGCGCCCCGCGCGCCACCCGCGGCGTAGAACATCCAGAACCTGCCGTCCGCCTCCACGACGTGCGGCGCCCACAGGTGTTCCTCGCCGAAGTAGGACGGGTCGACGGTGAGCGCGTCGGGGTGGGTGGTCCACGGTCCGTGCGGGCTCGGCGCGGAGGCGTGGGCGAAGGCTGTCTCCGCCGAGCTGTCCGGGGATTCGCCGCGCGGTGCGCTGTTGCCGACGATGCCGAACAGGTGCCAGCGGCCGCCGGCCTTGATCAGCGTGTGGTCGTTGAGATAGCGGGGGCCGGCGGCGGTGGACGGGTCGTGGACGTACGCGAAGGGCCCCGCCCCGACCCACTGCGGGGGCGGGATCTCCCCGGCGCCGGTTCCGGTCGTGGCCCGGGCGGCGCCCAGGAACGGGAGCGCGCCCGCGCCGGCGGCACCCTTCATCAGGGTCCGCCTGCTGATCGGAAGCATGGTCTCTCCAGACGGACGGACGGACTGAGGGACTGACGGGGCGGGCGGGGCGGCGCGGGCGTGGGTCAGTCGAGGGCCGGGCCGGCCTTGTCGTTGACCCACACCCACTCCGACCAGGTCGCGAACCCGGTCTGCCATTTGTGGTAGGTGCCGGCGCGGCCGGCACCGAAGACCTCGATGCGGCCGTCGGCGTTGGCGGCCGCCGTGACCTCGGTCCCGCCGGTGCCGAAGACGGCCCACTCGCCGTAGGGGGCGTTCGGGGCGGTCTGCCAGGTGTGCATCGCGGTGGCGGAGTTGACGGCGAAGACCTCCACGCGGCCGTCCGGGCTGCGTTCGCTGGTGAGCTGCGCGTCCGTGGGGCCGCCGGTCGGCTCCCACTGCGACCAACTCGCCTGTCCGGTCTGGTATTTGTGGAACACGCCCACCGGTCCGGAGGCGAAGACCTCCAGGCGGCCGTCGGCGTTGTGGTCGACGGTCAGGTCGTGGCCGCCACCACCGAAGTCCTCCCACGCCGACCATCCGCCACTTGGGGCCGTCTGGTACTGGTGCCTGAAGGTGGCGCCGTTCAGCGCGAACACCTCCAGACGACCGTCCGGTGCCTTCTCCATCTCGACACGGCTGTCGGCGGGGCCGCCGGCGGGCTCCCACTCGGACCAGCCGCCGTTCGCAGCCGTCTGGTACCGGTGGAAGAGCCCGACCGGGCCGGAGGCGTAGACCTCGATGCGGCCGTCGGCGTTCACGCCGGCCGCGGTGTCCTTCCCGCCGCCTCCGAAGGTCTCCCAGTTGGACCAGCCGCCCGACGGGGACAGCTGCCAGCGGTGCTGGAAGGTGCTCCCGTTGACGGCGAACACCTCCAGGCGCCCGTCCGCGTTCGGCGCGACGGCCAGCTCGGCGCCGCCGCCCGGTCCGCCGATCGGCTCCCAGGCCGACCAGTTGCCGTTCACCTCCTGCTGCCAGGCGTGGTGCACGCCGTCGGCGCCGGCCGCGAACACCTCCAGGCGTCCGTCCGCCGACCGTGCCGAAACCACCCGGCCCGACTCGGCCGGATACACCGGCGGCCTGGGCCGCGGACCGCTGCCCGGGGTGCAGGGCAGAACGACGCCGCGCTCCGCGAGGTGGGCCTCGGGGTCGATGCCGTAGGAGGTGGACGGGTCTCCCCAGATCCGCAGGTGCAGGTGCGGGCCGGTGGAGTTCCCCTCGGCGCCCATCAGCGCGATCTGCTGGCCGGCCACGACGCGGTCGCCGACGGAGACGTCCCGCCGGGACATGTGCCCGTACTCGGAGATCCTCCCGTCGGGGTGCTGGACGCGGATCCACTGGCCGTAGTCGCCGGTGTACCCGGAGATGGTCACCTCACCGTCGCCCACCGCGTAGATCGGCGTCCCGACGCTGTTGGCGATGTCGACGCCGTTGTGGCCGCTGTGGAAGTGCTGGGACACGAAACCGGCCGCCGGGCACGCCGCGGTGAGCTCGGCGGGCCGGGCGGCGGCCGGAGTCGTGGTCACCACCACGGCCGGCAGCAGGGCGGCTGTCGCCGCGAGAACACAGTTCAGTGCGCGTCGGAATGGTCCTGGAAACACGGGACGCTCCTCCCCCTCGGCGGTCCGGGCGTGCGAACGGTCTGGAAGGTAGCAACGGCGCCGGACCGCGAGCCCCCGGAAGCTTCCGGACTGACAGCGGGCAGCCGGTCCGCTAGGGAGTGTCCTGCCGAGCAGCCGGGATCAGGGAGAGGGAGCGGCAGACGCGTCGAGGAGCGCCTCGGCCACGGACGTACGGGCGTAGAGCACGCTGCGCCCCGCCCGGTGCGCGCTGACCAGGCCCGCGTCGCGCAGCGCCGTGAGGCACTGTGACACCCCGGCCGCCGACAGCCCCGTCCGGGCCGCGAGTTCGGTCGTGGTGGCGGGGGAGTCCAGCTCGGCCAGCAGCAGGGACCGTGAGCGGCCGAGTACGGCGGCCAGGGCGCAGCCCCGCCCGACCGGCCGCCGCGGGATCCACAGCCCGCCGACGCCACGTGCCGGATAGGCCAGTTGCGGCGGGTCCGGCGGCGCCACGCGGGTGAACGGGACCGGCCCGGTGAACACCGAGGGGATCAGGAGCAGCCCGGCGCCGGCCGCCCGCCGGGACAGCGGACCGCGCCGGTCGGCCAGCCGCAGGGTGCTGTCGTCCCAGCTCACGGAGGAGTGCAGCTCGTTGAAGAGGCGGCCGGCGCCGTGCTCGGCGACCTGCCGGGCACGGTGGAAGACGTCGGTGTCGAGCACCGCCCGGATCCGTACCCAGTACGGCGCCAGGGCCACTTCCCAATAGGTCTCGATCTCCTCCACGACCCGGTCCAGCCGGCCCGGATCGTCGTGGAGGACGCGGAGCCTCGGGCCGAGACGGCCCTGCTCGTCGCGCAGCCGGTCGAGCTCCCCGCGCAGGCGGTCGGCAGGTGTGGCCCGGATCGCGGCGAGCTCCTCCGCCAGGGTGGGGGAGGCCCCGGCGGGCGCCGGATTGATGAAGTCCGGGACGTACCCCGAGGGCGGCACCAGTTCGGCGAGCCAGCCCCGGTCCAGCCCGGCGGCGGCCAGGCGCGGCCGGACCTGTGCGGTCCAGGCCCGGTGCACGGGGTGCTCGTGCCCCGACCGGAGCAGGCGCATGCTGGGCCCGACCTCCCACATCGGCGAGACCACGAACCTCATGCAGGCCAAGTCACCCACGGAAAAAGCCAGTTCAGCCTGCACCGCCCACACCGCCCGCACCGTCACGCCGAGGATTCACACATGCCTTAACCAATGGCCCGGCAGCCTACCCGCCGCCCATCATCCCGTGCATGACCTCACAGACGATCACAGCAGCGGGTACCTGGAAGCTCGGCGACCGCACGGTCAACCGGATCGGTTTCGGCGCGATGCGCCTGGCGCAGAGGGGCGAGGCCCTCGTCGGCGCCGCCGTCCCGCGCGACCGAGGCCAGGCCGTAGACGTGCTGCGCCGCGCGGTGGACCTCGGTGTGAACCACATCGACACCGCAGCGTTCTACTTCTCCCCGCTGCGCTCCGCCAACGAACTGATCAACCGCGCCCTGGCCCCCTACCCCGAGGACCTGGTGATCGTCACCAAGGTCGGGCCCGGCCGCGACCCGTCGGGCGAATGGCTGCCCCACGCCCGCCCCGACCAGCTGCGCGGCCAGGTGGAGGAGAACCTCCGCCAGCTCGGCCGTGACCACTTGGACGTGGTGAACCTGCGGATCGTCGGCACGGATTCCGTCGCCGAACGCTTCGGCGCGCTGGCGGAGCTCCGGCAGGCGGGCCTCATACGCCATCTGGGCCTGTCGAACGTCCGGCCCCACCACCTGGCCGAGGCCCGGGCCATCGCACCGGTGGTGTGCGTCCAGAACCTGTACGGCATCGGCGTTCAGCCCGGGCAGGACGAGTTCCTGCGGACCTGCGGTGAACAGGACGTCGCGTTCGTGCCGTTCTACTCGATCGCCGGAACCGGGCGGCAGGCCGGTGCGGGCGGGGACGAAAGTTCCGCGGTGCTGGAGGTCGCACGGGCGCACGGGGCGAGCGCGGCGCAGGTCCGGCTGGCCTGGACCCTGCGGCAGGGGCCGCACGTACTGGCGATCCCCGGCACGGGCGACCCGGAGCACCTGGCCGCCAACGTGGCCGCGGGCGCACTGTGCCCCTCGCCGGCAGACCTGGCGCGTCTGGACTGCGCGCACCACGGCCGGGGCCCGACGGACGGGCCGGGCCCCGGCGGCGGCGTACGGGCGGCGGGCGCGGGGACGGCTAGTTGATCGCGGGGCCCGAACCGTTCAGCCAGCCCCATTCCGACCAGGTGGTGAACCCGGTCTGCCAGCGGTGGTAGACGCCGGCGTGGCTGGTGCCGAAGATCTCGATGCGGCCGTCGGCGTTGTTGCCCGCGCCGACCGCCGTGCCGCCGCCGCCGAAGTCCTCCCACGGGGAGTACGCGGCGTTCGGGCCGGTCTGCCATGCGTGCTTCGCGGCGCCGGCGTTGATCGCGAACACCTCCACGCGGCCGTCGACCGAACGCGAGGTGGTCAGCTCGGCGTTGGAGATCCCGCCGGTGCCCGTCCATTCGGACCAGGCGGTCGGGCTCGTCTGCCAGCGGTGGAAGACGCCGTTCGCGTTGGACGCGAACACCTCCAGCCTGCCGTCCTGGTTGCGGCCGGCGGCCACGGCGCGTCCGCCGCCGCCGAAGTTCTCCCAGGTGGACCAGCCGCCGTTGACGCCCGTCTGGTAGAGGTGCTCGAACGTGGTGTCCGACAGGGCGAAGACCTCGAGCCGGCCGTCGGGTGCGTTCTCGACGGCGAGCCGCGCGTCGGCCGGGCCGCCGCCGGTGCCCTCCCAGCCGGCCCAGCCGCCGCTGGGTGCGGTCTGCCAACGGTGGAAGACCCCGCTGGGATTGGAGGCGAACACCTCGATGCGGCCGTCGGCGTTGTTGCCCGCCGCCAGTCGGTGGCCTCCGCCGCCGAAGTTCTCCCAGGTGGACCAGCCCGCACTGGGCGCGGTCTGCCACATGTGGTCGAAGGTGCTGTCCGACAGGGCGAACAACTCCAGGCGCCCGTCCGCGTTGGCCGCCACCGCCAGCTGCGCGTTGCGCGGGCCGCCCGCGAACCGCCACTGCGACCAGTCCCCGTTCACCGCGGTCTGCCACGAGTGGTAGACGCCGTCGGCGCCCGCGGCGAACGCCTCCAGGCGTCCGTCCGCGGACCGCCCGGACACCACGCGGCCCGAGGCGTACGGGTGCCGGGGGCCGCTGCTCATACCGGACCACAGGGCGTTGGCGATGAGCGTCGCGTCGTCCGCCTCGATCGCGTACAGGCCGCGCAGGTCCTCCCGGGGCCGCTGGACGTGCCAGCACACCTCGCCGATGGCCTCGTTGTTCCACGAGCCGCCCGGATACTGCTGCTCCATCGCGTCGAGGAAGGCGTTGGTGGCGTGCGCCGGGTTCAGGCGCTCCTCCCGCGTACCCCACCAGTCCTGCTGCTGGAAGAGTCCGAGGCTCGTGTAGTCGACGGCCTGCGCGTAGTTGTTCATGCTGCTTTCCACGATGATCGTGGCGATGGCGATCGCGGCTGCCCGGGGATTGAGCCCCCGGTCCTTCACCGCCTGCGTGACCATCCGCGCGCAGGACATCTTGTAGGCGTTCAGGTAGCCGGCCATCTTCGCGTGCAGCTGCGGGTTGAGCTGGTCGGCCATGACGCCGTCGGATGCCGACGGTCCGGCCGGGTCACAGGGGACGGTCGGAATGGCGAACCCCTGCGGGCCGCCGAAATAGCGGGAGACGCCCGCGCGTTGACCGCCCGGGTCCACAACGGACCGTTGCCCGGCCGAGGCGGGCGAGTGGGTCATCGCGATGACCATGGCCCAGATCCCGGCCATGACGGCCAGTCTGGTGAACACGCGGCATGAGCCGATTCTCGACACGGGGGTGCCCTTTCCGTCGCGGGGTGGGGTGCCCGGCGCTGCCGGCCGGTGCTGTCCGGTCGCCGGCGGCCGACGGTAGGGGGCGCCGATGAAATGCCGATGGCCCGGGTTTCATCGGGATGTCATCGGCCGCTGCCACTGTCGTCCGGTGACCTCGGCCGACGGCGTACCGCATCGGTAAGCGGACCCGTGGGCCGACTACTTGGGGAGGATCGAATGCGAGCACGCAGGATGGCGGCGGCGTCGGCCGGGCTTCTTCTGACAGCCGGAATCTCGGTGGTACAGGCGCCCGCGGCGCAGGCCGCGGCTCCGTGCGAGGGCACCTACACGATCGTCGTCGGCGGCACGGGCAGTTCGTGGAACAACGACGGCTTCTACGGCAACATCCAGCAGCACGTGGGGTATCCCACCCAGATCCCCAACGGCGCGAGCGCGCGGGCGGGCGTCAACGAGCTGAACCGGCTCGTCCGTGACCAGCGTGCCGCCTGCCCAGGCCAGCACGTCAAGATGGGCGGGTACTCCCTGGGTGCCGCGGTGGTGCACATCTGGGTCACCGAGAACTGGCAGACCTTCGACAACGTCAACGCCGTCCTCATCTCGGACCCCAAGCGCCAGGGCCCTCCCGGCGCCAACGGCGGGGCCGTGCCGTTCGGCGGCTTCGTCGGCGCCCCGCTCGCCGGCGCCGACAAGTTCTTCGGGAACATCCCGGTCAAGACGATCTGCCACTGGGACTACGTCTGCGACGAGTCCGCGGGCATCTGGACCTACCCGGAGAACCACGTCAAGAACTACCCCGCCGACTTCAACATGGACCACCACAACGACAGCGCCAACGAGGTCTGGTACAACGGCGCCTGGTATCCGGCGTAGTCACATCCGGCGCGTCGGCGCCGAGCTGTTCGGCCTCGTCGGCCGTGTCGGCCGCGTCGTCGGCATAGGCGGCGTCCGACCGGCCGGCGGGGTGGGGCCGGGGACGTCCTCGTCGCCGCGCAGGATCATCTGCCGGGTCCGCCGCAGCATCCGGCTCGGCGCGACCCCCAGGTCGTCGGCGAGCCGGCGGCGGACCCGATCGAACACGGTCAGCGCGTCGGCCTGCCGGCCGGCCCGGTACAGCGCCCGCATCAGCATCGCGGCCATCGGCTCGTTCAGGGGGTGCGCCGAGGAGAGGGCGAACAGCTCGGCGATGGCCTCCGACTCCTGTCCCAGACGCAGTTGCGCCTCCAGCTTCCGCTGCACGATGGCGATCCGGCGCTCGCCGAGCCGCATCCGTTCCAGCTCTGCGAGCGGCCCGGGCAGGCCGGCCAACAGCTCCCCGCGGAACAGCTCCAGCGCTTGGGCGCACAGGCGGGCCGCCTCGGCCGGTTCGCCCGCCCGCTCGGCCCTGCCGATGTCGGCGACCAGTTCCTCCATGCGCGCCACGTCCACGTCCACCGCGTCGGCGACCAGCCGGTAGCCGTGCCGGGCGTGCTCGATGACCGAGTCGGGGCCGCCGCCGGTCCGCAGGGCCTTGCGCAACCGGTAGACGTACACCGGTACCACGTTCGCGGCCGGCGGCTCCATCCCCCATACGTCGCCCAGCAGTTCGTCCCGGCTGATGATCCGCCCCGCGCCCAGGGCCAGCGCCGCGAAGACGGCCTGCTGGCGGAGGTGGCCCAGATCGAGGGACCGCCCGGCCTGCGTCGCCCGCAGTGGCCCGAGCAGGGAGATCCGTAGCCTCGGGCCGGCCGCCCGACCGGTGGCGGTCTGCGGCGCAGGGCCCGCCGACCGGGTACGGGGGCCACGTCCGGGGGCGACCAGGCCGCAGTCGAAGGCGTGGACGATGGCGGCGGCGCGGTCGCGCAGGCCGAGTTCGGCAAGGATCCGCGCGAGGTGTCCGGCCACGGCGTCCTCGGGGAGGGCGAGGGCGGCGGCGATCTCGTCGTCCCGCAACCCGCAGCCGACCGCGGACAGAACCCGTCGTTCGAGGTGCCCGAGTACGGTGCCGGTCGGGCGGCGGTCATCGGTGGCGGTCGTCGGCATCGCGGCTCCCCGGGCTCCGGACTGGTCGGTCTGACGGGCGCCGACAAGCTAGTCGGGAGAGCGCGGGACGGGGCATCCGGAACGATCCGGAGTGACACGCGTGCCCGGGACCCCTACCGGGGCCTCACACGGGCAGTCGGTGGAGGACGACGTCGCACAGGGCGCCGTCCTCGGCGGTGAGGGTCAGGTAGGTGTGGTGGGGCTGGCGCCGGCGATCGGTGGGGGAGCCGGGGTTGAGCAGGCGCAGCCCGCCCGGGGCGGTGGAGTCCCAGGGGATGTGGCTGTGGCCGAACACCAGGACGTCCGCGTCGGGGTAGAGCGCGGCGCAGCGGCGTTCGCGTCCGGCGGCGGGTCCGGTCTCGTGGACGACGGCGAAGCGCAGGCCGCCGAGTTCGGCGCGGGCGACCTCGGGCAGTCTGCGGCGCAGCGCGGGCCCGTCGTTGTTGCCGTACACGGCGATCAGCCGCCGCGACCTCGACTCCAGCACGTCGAGGGTGGCTTCATCGGTCCAGTCCCCGGCGTGGATCACCACGTCGACCTCGCCGACGGCCGTCAACAGGCGCTCGGGAAGCCGCTTGGCCCGCGAGGGCACGTGCGTGTCCGAGGTCAGCAGCAGCCGCATGCGTCCACCGTAGCGGCCGCCCCGGGCGCGCGTCCCCCGGCACACCGCCCCGCACGGGCGAACGCGATCCCGGCCATGGCGTGAAGTGCCTCACCAGGGGACGGTTGTGTCCCCCCTTGTCCGTTCCGCGCGGACGAACTGCCCGCTCGGGGCGGTACGTTGCTCCCGACCACCGGGATCGTCCCGAGCCGGGCCCTCGGGAGGGGGACGCGGGGCGACCGTCGACCGCCCCGCGCCCCCGCGCTCGCCCCGCCCCATTTCACGGAGAAACGCATGCCGGTGAACCGGACGCCGCGCCCGTCCCGTCGGCTGTCCGACGGCTGGGCCCTCACCCTTTCCTTCGATGCCCTGGCATCCCTCTTCACGGCCCTCGTGCTGTGCGCCACGGGGGCGCTGCTGCCCGGGATCACGGAGGACCACGGCCCCGCCACCGAGCCCACCTCGCCCAGGGCCCTGGCCTTCTTCCTGTCCGCCCTCCTGCTGGTCTCGTCGCTGGCCGGGACGGCGGTCCTGCTCTCGCGGGCCGGTACCGACCGCTCGCGTGCGCTCGCCCTTCGGCTCTCCGGCGTCCGGCTCGCACTGCTGCTGGTCTCGGCCGGCTCCTTCGTTGTGTACGGCATCGTCACCGTCGAGCCCGCCTGACGCCTGACGCCTGACGCCTGACCCTGACGCGGGGCCGGGCCGCTACGCCGCCGGTACCAGGTCGCGGGCGGTGCCCGTCCGCTCGTACGCGTGCCCCGCGCGCAGCACCGCCGCCTCGCCGAAGGGCCTCCCCATGAGCTGCATGCCGATCGGCAGGCCCTGCGGGTCCAGGCCGACCGGGACGGTCAGCGACGGGACGCCCGTGACGTTCGCCGGGGCCGACAGCCGTACATAGGCGTCGGAGACGCTCTCCACCGTGCCGTCGCCCCAGGTCACGGCGGTCTGCCCGGCGTCGACGGCCGTCATGGGCACGGTGGGCGCGGCGATCACGTCGACCGCGTCCATGTCCATCATGTCCAGCCACGCCCGCCGCACGAGCGTCCGGGCGCGCTGCGCACGCAGGTAGTCCCCCGCGGTCACCAGCTCGCCGGCCTCCAGCAGGACCCGTACGTCCGCGGAGTAGAGGTCGGGCACCGCCCGCAGCGTCCGTTCGTGGTACGCCGACGCCTCGGGCACCATCAGCCCCCACTGGGTCGCCCGGATGTAGCGGGTCATCGGGATCTCGACGTCGACGAGCCGCGCGCCCAGGGCCTCCAGCCGGGCGATCGCGCCCCGTACCGCGGCTTCGACGTCCGGGTGGACGTGGTCGAAGTAGTAGTTGCCTGGCACGCCGACCCGGAGCCCCGTCAGGTCCGTGCCGGGGCCCGGCCGGTAGTCGCCGGGCGGCGGTGCGACGGACGCCGGGTCGCGCGGGTCGTGGCCCACCAGGGAGGCCAGGACCAGGGCGGCGTCCTCCACGGTGCGGGTGATGGGCCCGACGTGGTCGAGCGACCAGGACAGGGAGGTCACGCCGTGCCGGGGGACCAGCCCGTACGTGGGTTTCAGGCCGACGACCCCGTTCAGGGAGGCGGGCACCCGGATCGACCCGCCGGTGTCGGTGCCCAGCGCGAACGTCGCCGCGCGCGCCGCCACCGCGACGGCCGACCCGCCGCTGGATCCGCCGGCCACCCGGCTCCGGTCCCATGCGTTGGCCGTCTGAGGGGTGGTCAGACCGTAGGCGAACTCATGGGTGTGGGTCTTGCCGACGAACACCGCCCCGGCCGCGGAGAGCCGTGCGGCGACCGTACTGTCGGCCCGCGCCCGGTGGTCCACGCGTACCCGCGAGCTCGCCGAGGTGGCCGTCCCCGCCACGTCGATCAGGTCCTTCAGGCCCGCGGGTATGCCGTGGAGGGGGCCCGTGGCCCCACCCGCGGCGATCTCCTCGGCGGCGCGTCGCGCCGAACGCCGTGCCCGGTCCGCCGTCACCGAGACGTAGGCGCCCAGGCGCGGTTGCACCTGCTCGATGCGATCCAGTACCGATTCCACGAGCTCGACGGGCGACAGCCGGCGGGCCCGGACCGCCTCGGCGGCCCCGGCCACGGTCAGTTCATACGGTTCCATGGTGCTGCTCCCCTCCCGCGCGGTACGCGGCGGACGGCGGTGTGTCCCCGAAGTCCAGTTCCCGCAGGACGGACACGACGGAGTGGATGTGTTCGGCGGTGGCCGCCACTCCCGCGTGGCGTTCGGGCGCCAGGGGGAGGCCGGAGCGTGCGGCCCAGCGGGCCGCCTCCGGAGGGGTGAGGTCGTCTGCGGACATGGGTGTCCTTCCTGAACGGGCCGAGGGGGAGGGGGTGGTGGACGTTCACCGGACCTAAAAGCTAACAGGTTGCGTTAGCTGAGGGCAGGGCCTAGGTTACCTAAAAGCGAACCAGTCGCTTTTAGGTGGGCGCTCGCCCCCCGCAGACCGCAGACGAAGGAAGGTCCCACCGTGCACGCAGCACCGCCCGCCGTCGCCCCGACCTGGACGGTCGGCTCCGTCACCGTCCACCGCATCGACGAGATCCCCCTGCCTTCGCAGACCGGCCCCTGGCTCCTGCCCGCCGCCACCGCCGACGTCGTCTCCGGACGGGACTGGCTGCGGCCCGACTTCGCCGACCGGGACGGCGTCCTGCGCCTGGACAGCCACAGCTTCGCGATGGTCGTGGACGGGCTGCGCGTCCTCGTCGACACGGGGATCGGCAACGGCAAGACGCGCGCCAACCCCGCGTGGCACGACCTGCGCACCGACTACCTCGAACGCCTCGCGCTCGCCGGATTCCCGCCGGAGTCGGTCGACCTGGTCGTGCTGACCCACCTGCACACCGACCACGTCGGCTGGAACACGCGCGACGTCGACGGCAGTTGGGTGCCGACCTTCCCCAACGCCCGCTACCTCACCTCGAAGGCGGAGTACGACTTCTGGGCCGCCTACGACATGGACGACGCGCGAGCGGCCATGTTCCGCGACTCCGTGCACCCGGTCGACGAGGCGGGGCTGCTCGAAGCGGTCGACGTACCGGCCCGGGGTGTCGCCCTGGCCACCGGTCTGGAGCTGGTGTCGGCCCCGGGGCACACGCCCGGCCACGTGGCCGTCCGGGTGACCAGTGGTGACGCCACGGCTCTCGTCACCGGGGACTGCATCCATCACCCCGTGCAGCTGGCGCACCCCCAGATCGGCAGCTGCGTCGACATCGACCCCGAGCGCGCCGAGGCGACCCGCCGCTCGCTCCTCGCCTCGCTCGCCGACACGGGCGCGCTCCTCCTCGGCACGCACTTCCCCCCGCCGACCGCGGGTCGCGTGGTCACCGACGGCGCCGCCTACCGGCTCGAACCCGTCCCCGGCGAGGCCGCGGACGCCACGCCCTGACGGGTCAGCGACCCGCGGCGGAGCCGTCCAGGAGGCCGTCCACGAGCCCGCGCGCGTAGTCGGCGGTGAGGTCGCCGGGGCGGAAGAGGATGCGGTACATCATCGGCGCCACGACCCGGTCCAGGACCAGCTCGACCCCCGGGGCGCCCTCACCGCGCTCCGCCGCCCGGGCGAGCACGACTGCGATCTGCTCCGCCGCGTACTGCGAGCACCGCGCGGCGTTGTCGCCGTCGGGAGCCCCGAGCAGGGCGTCGCGGATGTAGGCGCGGCCGACCGGGGAGGCCATCTCCTCGATGAACTGCTCGGCCCAACTCCGCAGGTCCGCAGCCAGGTTGCCATGGGCCCGCGGCGGCGTGTCCGGCCGCAGGTTCTCCACGGCGACGTCCGACAGCAGCTCCTGCAGGTCGCCCCAGCGCCGGTAGATCGTCGACGGGGTGACTCCGGCGCGCGCCGCGACCAGTGGAATGGTCAGCTCCGCGCGGCCCAGTTCCGCCTGGAGCTCGCGCACCGCGGAGTGGACCGCCTCCTGGACGCGGGCACTGCGGCCGCCGGGGCGAACCATCGGTTTGCGACTCATGGCGGCAGCTTAAAGCAAAATTCCTGCTTCACGGGGCTCTCCAGGCGCCTTAAAGCGAATTATTTGCGTTAGATGCGCATCGAGCGGTAGCGTCGCTTAAAGCTAACCATACGCTTTAAGTGAGGAGCTGCCGATGGGGAAGCGCCTGCCCTTCGCCCTGAACGCGTCCGTGCTGATCGCCCTGTTGGCCGCCTCCAGCGCACCCACCCCCCTCTACCCCGTCTACCAGGACCGCTGGGGGCTCTCCGCCCTCACCGTGACGGTGGTCTTCAGCGCCTACGCCCTGGCCCTGCTGACCGCACTGCTCACCACCGGGGCCCTGTCGGACCACCTCGGACGACGCCCCGTCCTCATCGGCTCGCTCGCCCTGGAGGCGTCCGCGACGGCCGCACTCGCGAGCGCCGACGGCGCGGGCGCCCTCATGGCGGCCCGCGTCCTGCAGGGACTCGCCACCGGCGCCGCGACCAGCGCGGCCGGAGCCGCCCTCGTCGACCTCGACCCGCCGGGAAGCCCCGGCCGTTCCGCCCTCACCAACAGCATCGCGCCGGCGGCCGGCATGGCGGCCGGAGTCCTGGCCGCCACCCTGCTCATCCGCTACGCACCCGGACCCACCGTCACCGTCCACCTCACCCTGATGCTGGTCTTCCTCCTCCAGGCCGTCGCCGTCGCCCTTCTCCCCGAGACGGCCCGCCCGCACGCCGGAGCATGGCGCTCCCTGCGTCCGCGCGTCGCCGTCTCCCCGCCCGCCCGACGGGCGTTCCTGATCAGCGGCGCAGGCGTCGTCGCCGTCTGGGCGCTCGGCGGTTTCTACTCCTCCCTCGGCCCGTCCTTCGTCCGCCTCGTGGCCCCGCACGCCCCGCAGGCGGCGGGCGGCATGGTCTTCTTCACCCTGAGCCTGTCGGCGGCCGTCACGGTCTGGATCACGCGCGCTCTGCGCCCCCTCACCGCCACCCTCCTCGGCAGCGGCGCGGTCCCCGCCGCCGTGGCCCTCTCCCTGGCCGGCATGCACCTGGTCAGCCTGCCCGCGGTCTTCGCCGCGGCGATGCTCGCCGGCGCCGCCTTCGGCGCGGTCACGCAGGGCTCGATGCGCATGGTGCTGGCCCCGGTCCCGCGGTCGGACCGGAGCACGACGCTGGCCGCGTACTACGTCCTCTCGTACGTGGCGATGAGCCTGCCGGCCGTCGGCGCGGGCGTCCTGACGCAGTCGTACGGACTGCGGACGGCGGCCCACCTGTACGCCGCCCTCGTCGCCCTGGCGGCTGCGGCCGCGCTGCTCACCCTCGTCCTCGCGGGCCCGTCAGGGAGCGCAGACCCGTACCGCGAACAGGACGGCGTCGTCCCGGGCGTCCCGGGGGGCGACGGCGTCCAGGAGGGAGCGGAGCAACACGTCCAGCGGAACGTCCGGGGGCGCGGTGGCGAGGCGGTGGGCGAGCCGGCCGACGTTGTCCTCGATGTCTCCGCCCGGCTCCTCCACCAGCCCGTCGGTGTACAGCAGTAGGGTGCTGCCCGGAGCCAGGGAGCGGCCGGCGCAGGTGCGGGGACCCGGCTCCAGGGCGTGGTGCAGCAGCACGTCGTGTTCCGTCAGGCTCTCCACGGTGCCGTCCGCGGCGGCCAGGAGCGGGGCGGGGTGACCCGCGTTGCTCCACCTCAGCAGCCAGTGGCCGGCGCCCGTCGCAGTGAGATGCGCGTGCAGGGCGGTGCCGCTGGCCGGGAGGTGCAACCGGCGGCAGGCCCGTTCGAGCGCGCCGAGGACCTGGTCCGGGCCGTCGCCCGGATGGTCGTGATCGGCCTGGCGCAGCATGCTGCGTACCTGGCCCATGAGGGAGGCGGCCCGCATGTCGTGCCCGGTGATGTCGCCGACCGTCAGTGCCAGCCCGCCCGCCGCGTCCGCACCCGGTGCCACCGGCAGGGGATAGGCGTCGTACCAGTCACCCCCCACCATGTCGTGCTGCCCGGCCGGCCGGTACAGGGCCGACAGTTCCAGGCCGGGTACGTCGGGGAGTTCGGTGAGCATGGCCCGCTGCAACTGCCGGGCGACGGTCACCCGTTCGTCGAGGTGCAGGGCACGCTCGACGGCCTGGGCCGTGTAGCCGGCGAGCGTGGTCAGGACCGCCCGCTCGTCCACGCCGATCCCGTACGGGGCGTCCCAGCCCAGGACCAGCGCCCCGAGGGTGTCGTGCGTGCCGCGCAGGGGCAGGCAGACGGCCGTGCCGTGGTCCAGGGCGTCGAACGCCGGGGTGGCCGGTGGGCGGCCGGCAGTGGCGTCGGCCCCGCCGCTCTCCGGCGGCGCATGGACCACGATCATCCGGTTCTCGCGCACCGCCCGTGCGACCGGCCAGTCCGAACCGAGGGGGAAGGCCTCGGTGCCGGTCACGCCCGCCGTGCCGGCCACGCCCGCCCCGCCGGGCGCGGCGAAACCGCCGTCGACGGGACTCGGGACGTGGTGGAGCATCCCCTGCCGCACCAGGACCAGGTCGATGCGGGCCGGCCCCAGGTCCCCGCCGACCAGGTCCCCGACCTGGCGCCGCACGTCCTCCAGACCGCTGGTGCCGGCGAGGTCCTCCGACGCCCGCAGGAGCAGCTCGGACCGGTTGAGGAGTTCGTGCACACGGGTCGCCTCCCCCGCCGCCGCGTGCGCCGCGTCCTCCGCCGCCTCGCGGGCCTGACGGACCGTCTCGGAGCGCGACCGCATCCGCATCTGCGCGCTGCACGCCGCGGCGAGGTCCGACAGGTCCCGTACGTCGTCCTCGCTCCACGCCCGGAGGTCGCGGTCCGCGACCGCGAGGACGCCCAGGAGCTCCCCCGAACCCCCGATGAGGGGCACCCCGCCGAACGCGAAGGGCGGGCCGTCGCCGCCACCGGCATGCGACAGGAAGCGGGGCCGCCCGTCCTCGGCGACCCACCGGCAGCACGCCAGTACGGCCGGGTCGGGTGCCGCCCCGGCCGGCCAGCATTCGGGGACCGCGCCCGCGGCTTCTGCTGCAGGCTCCAGCCAGACGAGCCCCAGCGGTACCGCCAGGAGCCGCGTGGCGAGCCGGGCGAACCGATTCAACCCGTTTCCTCTCCTACCGGGTTGCACCCGCACCCTCGATGCCTCCCATCGTAGGGGTGCCCCGCCGATCATGCCGGGCGCGCCCGGAGCCCCGCGGGAGACGGTTCCGGACGCCGTTTCGGCAGCACCCCGAAGGGCAGGCGCGCGCCATGGGCCGGTCGAAGGCCGGCCGGAGGTGCAGAGACGCAGAGACGCAGGGACGCGGAGACGAGGAGGAGACCCCTTGCAGACCTTCCTCCCGTTCCCGTCGTTCCGGGCGTCCGCAGCCGTGCTCGACGCCCGCAGGCTCGGCAAACAGCGCGTCGAGGCCCTCCAGGTACTGCGCGGCCTGATCGTCCCGGACTACGGATGGCGCAGGCACCCGGCCGTTCGCATGTGGACCGGCTACGAGGAGGCCCTCGTACGGTACGGGCTGGACGTCTGCCGGGCCTGGACGGCCGAGGGACGCGCCGACACCTGCGCCGTCACCCTGGTCCAGGACTTCCGGGCCTGGCTGCCGGGCGCGGAGCCGAGGACGCAGCGGCAGCTGGCCGACGACGGCGACCTCCCACCCTGGCTCGGCGCCCCGGACTTCCACCGCAGCCACCAGTCCGCGCTGGTCCGCAAGGACCCGGACTTCTACCGCCCGCACTTCCCCGAAGTCGCGGACGACCTGCCGTACGTCTGGCCCGCCTCCGACCGCACGCCGGGGCGGGAGAGGTGACCGCGCCGCGCCCGGTTCCCCCGGGCGGATGCGGGCACGCGCCTGGTGCACGGAGAAATCCCCGGGGGCGAGGAGGAGGCGTCATGAGGGCTCTGACATGGCAGGGCAAGCGGGACGTACGCGTCGACACGGTGCCCGACCCCACGATCCGCGCCGACGACGACATCGTCGTCAAGATCACGACGACCGGCCTGTGCGGATCCGACCTGCACCTGTACGAGGTCCTCGGCGCCTTCCTCGACGCCGGTGACATCCTCGGCCACGAACCGATGGGAGTCGTCGCGGAGGTGGGGCCGGCAGTCACCGCCCTGAAGCCGGGGGACCGGGTCGTCGTCCCCTTCAACATCTCGTGCGGGACGTGCCACATGTGCGCCCGCGGACTCCACTCCCAATGCGAGACGACACAGGTCCACGAGCACGGGAGCGGCGCCTCCCTCTTCGGATACACGAAGCTCTACGGCCAGGTGCCGGGCGGCCAGGCCGAGTACCTGCGGGTGCCGTTCGGCAACGCCCTTCCCGTCAAGGTCCCGCAGGGGCCGTCCGACGAACGGTTCGTGTACCTGTCGGACGTCCTGCCGACCGCCTGGCAGGCCGTCGAGTACGCGGACGTACCGCCGGGCGGCAGCGTCGCCGTGCTGGGCCTGGGGCCGATCGGCGACATGAGCTGCCGCGTCGCGGCCCACCGCGGCGCCGGCACGGTCATCGGCGTCGACCTGGTCCCGGAACGCCTGGACCGGGCCCGCCGGCGCGGCGTCCACGCCCTGGACCTCCGGCAGGGCGGCGACGACCTCGTGGACGCCGTCCGCGAGCTCACCGGCGGCCGGGGTCCCGACGCCGTGATCGACGCCGTGGGGATGGAGGCCCACGGCAGCCGCGTCGCCGCGGCCGTGCAGGGCGCGACCGCACTCCTGCCGGACGCCCTCGCCGGAGCCCTGATGAAACGCGTCGGGATCGACCGGCTCGCCGCGCTCCACACCGCGATCGACCTCGTACGCCGCGGCGGCACGGTCTCCGTGTCGGGGGTGTACGGCGGCGCCGCCGATCCGATGCCGCTGCTGACCATGTTCGACAAGCAGCTGACGCTGCGCATGGGGCAGGCCAACGTACGGCGCTGGGTCGACGACATCCTCCCGCTGCTCACCGACGGGGACCCGCTGGGCGTGGAGGACTTCGCGACCCACCGGCTGCCGCTCGAAGAGGCGCCGGACGCGTACGAGATGTTCAGCAAGAAGGCGGACGGGGCCGTCAAGGTCCTCTTCACACCGTGACCGCGCCGAGCGCGCCGACCGCCGTGCGTGTCCCGGCCTCGGGCAGGTGCCCGCCCCACGCACCTCCCGGGCCTACAGTGGACGGTCCCTGATCCCGCAGGAGACGTACATGCGAGCCCACCCGCCCGCCGGCCGACCCGACGACGGCGCGGCAGACACCCTGTTCGGCCTGGAGGACATCGACACCGGGCCGGCGTCCCGCGCGCAGGCGGACGCCGGCCCGCTCTTCCGGGACTCCCCGACCGCGCGCAGGCTGCTGTCCGTACGGGCGATCTTCGCCGAGCCCGCAGCCGCGGCCTCCCCGCGCGGCAGGCAGGTCCTCGCCCGGTACCCCGACGCGGAGATCGTCCCCGTCGCCTCGCACTGGCGGATCCCGGACCTCCACGGCAACGAGGGGAACGTCGACCGCTGGGTCCGCATCAAGACCGAGACCCTGGTCCTGGGGGAGAAGAAGACGCTCACCACCCGGCCCAACGGCCGCTCCGCGGACTGGATCGCACCCGGCCCCGCCAACGGCTGCGCCATGGCCTGCGCCTACTGCTACGTCCCGCGCCGCAAGGGGTACGCCAACCCGATCACCGTCTTCACCAACATCGAGCGCACCATCGCCCACCTCTCCCGGCACCTCGCACGCCTCGGCCCCAAGCCCGAGGCCAACCAGTGCGATCCGACCGCATGGGTCTACGACATCGGCGAGAACAGCGACTGCTCGGTCGACGCCCTGATCAGCGACAACGTGGCCGACCTGGTACGGGCCTTCGCGCGCTGGCCGGCCGCCAAGGCGTCCTTCGCCACCAAGTTCGTCAACCCCGACCTGCTCCTCCTGGACCCCCGCGGCCGTACCCGCGTGCGGTTCTCCCTCATGCCGCAGAGCGACTCCAAGCTGCTCGACATCCGCACCAGCCCGGTGGAGAGCCGCATCGCCGCGGCCGGAGACTTCCTGGACGCGGGCTACGAGGTCCACTTCAACCTCTCGCCCGTCGTCCTGCGCCCGGGCTGGGAACGGGACTGGTCCCTCCTGCTCCGGCACTTGGACGACGTACTGCCCGCCCGGGTGAAGGACCAGGCCGCCGCCGAAGTGATCATGCTGACGCACAACAAGGACCTGCACGACATCAACCTGGGCTGGCACCCGCGCGCGGAGGACGTCCTCTGGCGGCCCGGCATCCAGCAGCCGAAGCGCTCGGAGAACGGCAGTTGGAACGTCCGCTACCGGGGCGAGGTGAAGGCCGGGGCCGTCGCGACGATGCGCGCGCTCGTGGCCGCCCACGCCCCGTGGCTCCGGATCCGTTACGCCTTCTGACCACTGAGGCCGTGTCAAGAGTATTGACAGAAGTTGAACGCAATCGCAGTCTGAGAGCGCTCTCACGCTTCAATACGTCGACCCCTGCCCGCGCCCGGTCCCATCGGCAGGTCCCCCCCACACAAGGAGGATGAGAGTGTCCCGCTCGTCGAAAGCGCTGGTGTTCGGCGTCGCGGCGGTGTCCGTCGGCGCCGGCGTGCTGTTCTTCGGTCCGCCGCCTTCCGCCGAGGCCGTCCCGGCGACCATTCCGCTCACCATCAAGAACGACTCCGGACGCAACGAGCCCGTTTACATCTACAACCTGGGCACCCAGCTCGCGTCGGGCCGGCAGGGCTGGGCCGACGCGAACGGAACGTTCCACCCCTGGCCCGCCGGAGGCAATCCGCCCACCCCCGCCCCCGATGCGGCGATCGCCGGCCCGGCCAACGGGCAGACCAAGACGATCCGGATGCCCAAGTTCTCCGGACGCGTCTACTTCTCGGTCGGACAGAAGCTCGTCTTCAAGCTCACCAGCGGCGGCCTGGTGCAGCCCGCCGTGCAGAACTCCTCCGACCCCAACCGCGACATCCTGTTCAACTGGTCCGAGTACACCCTGAACGACGGTGGCCTGTGGATCAACAGCACCCAGGTCGACATGTTCTCCGCCCCGTACGCGGTGGGTGCGAAGGCGCCGGGCGGCACGGTCAAGAGCGCCGGCCACCTCAAGGCCGGCGGGTACAACGCCGTCTTCGCCGGGCTGCGGTCGGCCGGCTGGGGCGGCCTGATCCAGAACCGCCCCGACGGCACCCCCCTGCGCGCGCTCTCGCCCGGCCACGGCATCGAGGCGGGCGGAATCCCGGCCGGCACGATGAACGACTACATCAACCGCGTCTGGAGCAAGTACAGCTCCTCCACCCTCACCGTGACGCCGTTCGCGAACGAACCGAACACCAAGTACTACGGCCGGGTCTCGGGCAACGTCATGAACTTCACCAACGGCTCGGGGGCGGTGGTCACCAGCTTCCAGAAGCCCGACTCCGACAGCGTCTTCGGCTGTTACAAGCTCCTGGACGCCCCCAACGACACCGTCCGCGGCCCCATCTCCCGCACCCTGTGCGCGGGCTTCAACCGCTCGACGCTCCTGACCAACCCGAACCAGCCCGACGCGAACGGCGCCGGCTTCTACCGCGACGCCGTCACGAACCACTACTCCCGCCTCGTCCACGCCCAGATGGCGGACGGCAAGGCCTACGGCTTCGCCTTCGACGACGTGGGCGCCCACGAGTCACTGGTCCACGAAGCCAACCCCCAGGAGGCCTTCATGACGCTGGATCCGTTCAACTAGCCCATGTCCTGGTACTCCTGACGGCGCGACCGGGCACGCAGCCTCGCCTGTCGCCGTGGGCGGCATCGGCCACAACGGGATCAGAACGGCTCGAAGCTCGGCTGAACGGGGCCGGTCTCCCGGCGGCGACCAGTTCCGCCAAGTCCTCCGGTTCCAGCAACTCCAGGGCTTCCGGTTCGATGCCGTGGTACTGGTCCACATAAGTGCTCGTCGGCGCTGTAGTCGTAACCCCAGGAAATCAGCCCACCGGGCGCGGGGTGAAAGGGGTGCGGCACCTGCTCGGCGTCGCCGCGGCGCCGGGCCCTGTCCCGGCGTTCGGTGAACGTCTGGTGCGTCTTGCGCATGCGGTCCAGCAACGGGCTCGATCCGCGCGGGTGGAAGACGACGAGAGGCGTGGCCCGGCCGGGCCGCGTCGTCGCCCGCGGGTCAGTGGTTGTGGCGCGCCCCGTGTTCCAGCCAGTGGGGGCGGGGGGCGCCGGACTCGTCGGGGCCGAAGGGGGAGAGCGGGGCTCGTCCGCCGGGGGCCGTCGCGGTGAGGGGGACGCCGAGGCTCTGGCACATCCGTTGTGCGCGGGCCAGTGCGCTGAAGGTCATGGGGGAGGGGGAGCGGCTCGGCAGTTCGACCGTGACCCGCTCGGGGCGGTGCGCGTGGACCAGGGATTCGATCTGCAGGGCGGCCGCCGCCCGGTCGGTGACGTTCAGCTCGTGCAGGATCCGCACGTGCAGCGTTCCGTCGCTGATGTGGTGACTGATGACCATGCCGGACCTCCCCGCACACCGGGCTCCCCGGACGACACCAGTGTGCGGCAGGCGGCCCGCCCGGACGAGTCGGGCCGCCCCGTCACGCCTTGAGGGCCCGCCCCGCCACCGTCAGGGCCAGGCGGCGCGGAGCCAGCGCGGACGCCGTCGCGGAGAGCCGGTTGCCGATGCCGACGACGATGCTGGGCGGCGTCCTGTCGCGCTCCAGCGCCCGGCGGGCCGCCGTGACGACCTGCTCGGGGGTGGCCATCCGCCCGACGGCGGCGTCCTGACTGCCGACGACGTCGAAGAACTCGGTGCGGACCGGGCCGGGCGAGACGGCCAGCACCCGCAGCGAGGAGGACCGCGTCTCGTACGCGACGGCCTCGGTGAAGTTCAGGACGAACGCCTTGGTTGCGCCGTAGACCGCCATCGCCGGGGTCGGCTGGTAGGCGGCCGCGCTCGCGACGGTGACGAGGGCGCCCCGGCCGTCGGCGGTCAGGTCCGGCAGGAACTGCCTGGTCAGCTCCGTCAGCGCCGTCACGTTGAGCTGGATCATCTCGCCGATCCGTGCGGGGTCCTGGTCGGCGAACGGGCCGTGGCTGCCGAAGCCCGCGTTGTTGATCAGGGTGTGCACCGGGAGCCCGAGCCGGTCGAGCTCCGCGCGCAGCTCGGCCGCGGCGCCCGGCCGGGCCAGGTCGGCGGCGACCGCGCGGGCCGTCACCCCGTACCGGCGCCGCAGGTCCGCCGCCACCTCCTCCAGCCGCTCGACGCGACGGGCGACGAGGACGACGTCCGCGCCGCGCTCCGCCCACTGACGGGCGAACTCGACGCCGAGTCCTGCGCTCGCCCCGGTGATCAGGGCTGTGGTTCCGCGGTATGTCATAGACATGGTCGGCGCGCTCCGTTCCGGTGTTCCGGCCGATGGACGATAATTCGAATGTAGGCAGAGCAAACATTGTTGTCAATGACAACATCGACTGAGGGGAGGCCGCCTTGGCCGACGCCGATTCGCCCTACCACCACGGCAACCTCCGAGAGGCCCTGCTGGCGCGCGCGGAGGTGGTCCTCGCGACGTCCGGGGCGGACAGCCTGTCCCTCCGCGCCCTCGCGCGGGACCTCGGTGTCAGCCACGCGGCACCCGGACGCCACTTCCGCGACCGGCAGGCACTGCTCGACGCGCTCGCCGTGGGCGGCTTCACCCGCCTCAACGAGGGTCTGCGGGCCGCGGTCGACGAGCCCGGCCCCGTCACCGCCCGGCTCGCCGGCATGGGGCGCGCCTACGTCGCCTTCGCCGTGGCGAACGCCCCGCTGCTGAGCCTGATGTTCACGGTCAAGCACGCCGACGACTCCAGCGCCGAGCTGCGCGAGCTCGGCCACCAGAGCCTGCGGATCGCCGCCGGGCTCATCGCCCTCGCGCAGCGGGAGGGTGTCGTACGGGCGGGTGAGCCGGACCGCCTCGCCCAGGTCGCCTTCTCCACCGTCCACGGCCTCGCGGCCCTGGCGGTCGGCTCCCTCCTGGAGGACACCCCGCTGTCCGAGGCGACCGACCTCGCCCTCGACGTCCTGCTCACCGGCCTCGCGGCCCCCGGCGGTGACGCGGCCCGGCCGGGTGCCTGACCACTCGAAACGGTGATTCCTCCGGCGCCGCGCCCCGCCCGGCGGGTGTCCTGATCGGCAAGACACCCCCTAGGTCGCGTCCGCGAAGTCCCGCCTCCGGGCGGCCGACGCTACTTTGCGGACACTCCCTAGCGCATTTCCGCCCGGTGTGCCACTTCGTGACCGGGCGGTGCGGCCGGTGCCGGCGGGGTTCCGGGTGCGCAGGCCCCTGCCGTCAAGGTGCGGGCGGGCCGTCGACCTCCCCTTACGCCGGCCGCCGCCGAGCGCCGCCCGATACTGCGGCCGGAAATCGTCGTCGGAGATGACGCATAACGGTTCCTTCGGTCCGATGAACTCCAACGAAAGCGCCCGTACGGGCAGTTGGGCGTAGTTATGCTCCCGCCCACCGGTCAGAAGGTAACCCTTTTCCGATAATTCGAGGACGCCGATGGAGCAAAGAGACATTCCACCCGAAACGGTCCACCCGGAGGTGGGAGCAAGCCGGGCGCTGCCCGCGTTCGCCTCCCTGGCCGCCGTATGCCTGGCCGGGGCGCTTGTTTCCTCCTCCGAGCCGGTCGGCACCATCCTGATCGCCGCCGGCGCCCTCTGCGGCGCCGCGGTGTTCGTGGAGGCCTTGCGGCGCGGCCGCGCGCTCGCCGCCCGCAGCGCCCAGATCGCCGCGCTCCAGCACACCCTGGCCCGCCAGGAGACCGAGGCGACCCGCCTGTCCGCCGTCGTGCTCCCCGAGGCCATCGAGCGACTGCGCCGGGGCGAGGTGGCCGAGGAGGTGCTCACCTCCCTGGGCGGCCGCGCCGGACACGGCAACCGCTGGGGCAACGACGCCGCCCTCACCCCCCGCTTCAGGGCCGCCCTCCAGGCCGTACTGGCCCACGTCATCGACGCCGTCGACAACGAGGAGAGCCTGCGCGACTCGGCGCAGCGGGCCTTCGTCAACGTCGCCCGCCGCGTGCAGGCGATCGTCCACCAACAGGCCCACGAGATGCGCGAGATGGAGGACCGGCACGGCCGCAACCCGGACGTGTTCGGCGACCTCCTGCGACTCGACCACGGCACCGCCCTCATCGGCAGGCTCGCCGACTCGATCTCGGTCCTCGGCGGTGCGCGCCCCGGCCGCCAGTGGAGCAGGGCCGTCACCCTCTACAGCGTGATGCGCGGCGCGATGTCGCGGATCATCGACTACCAGCGCGTGGAACTCCACTCGGTCACCGAGGTCGCCGTCGTCGGCCCGGTCGTCGAACCGCTGATCCACACCCTCGCGGAGCTGCTGGACAACGCCACCCGCTACTCCCCGCCGCACACCCGGGTCCACCTCACCGCCGTCGAGGTGCAGTCGGGCATCGCCGTGGAGATCGAGGACGGCGGCCTCAGCATGAGCGAGGAGGCCCGCGCACGCGCCGAGAAGATGCTCGCGCAGGCACAGTCCGGCATCGACCTCAACGACCTGGGCGAGACGCCGCGCCTGGGCCTGGCCGTGGTCGGCCGGCTGGCGCAGGCGTACGGCTTCCAGGTGTCGCTGCGCTCCTCCGCTTACGGCGGCGTCCGCGCCGTGGTCATCGTGCCGCAGCACCTGATCACCACCGCGTCCGCGGCGACGGGTCTCGCCCACGGCATCGGCTCCTCCTCGGGGCCCAGGGCCGTGTCGGCCACACCGCGCGAGCACCCCGTCGACGCGTCGTCGGTCGGCGTGTCCGTGCCGCGGCCGGCTCCCGCGCCGATGTCCGGGCCCATGCCCGGGCCGATGCCCGTCAGCGGCGGGGCGAGCTCCGAACGCACCGCGACCGGTCTGCCGCAGCGGCGCCGCAAGGACCGTGTCACCACCTCCGACGTCCGGCCGGCGGCGGGGCCGCAGCCGGCGGACGACAACGGCCCCGGAATGTGGCTGGAGGCCTTCCACAGCGGCCTGGCCGGTGAGCCCGGCCAGGACGCACCGGGCGCCCAGGACTCGTCGGGTTCAGCGACCAAAGGGGCGTAAGCAGTGATGACTCAGCGAAGCAGCATGGACTGGATGCTCAAGGACCTGGCCGCCGGCGTGCCGCAGACACGGCACGTGATCGTACTGTCCGCGGACGGGCTCTGCGTGGCGCAGTACGGGGCCGAGACGGACACGGCCGACCGCTTGGCGGCCGCCTGCGCGGGCCTGCAGAGCCTCGCCGGAGCGGTGGCCGCCGAACTGCCCAGCTCCCAGGGCAGAATGCGGCTGGTCGTGATCGAGATGGACGGCGGGTTCTTCTACCTGATGGCCGCCGGAGACGGCTCCTACCTCGCGGTACTCGCCGACGAGGGTGTCGACGCGGGCCTGATGGGCGCGCAGATGCGCAACCTGGTGACCCGAATGGGGGACCACCTGAGCAGCCCGCCGCGGCATGACGGGCAGCCCGCGTGAAAGAGCCGCCCGCAAGCTGGGAGGAGAGCAGTCCCGAACGGCTGTACGTCATCACCGGCGGACGCAGTGGACCCTCCACCTCCGTCCGGCTGGACCTCGTGACCTTAGTGGTGGCCAAAGGGCCTCCCCGGCCCGAGATGCAACCCGAGCAGGCCTCCATCCTGCGGATGTGCCAGTCACCGCTGTCGGTGGCCGAGATCGCCGCGTACGTGGGCCTGCCCGTGAGCGTCGTCACCGTGCTGGTCGGAGACCTGATGGCCGCCCAGCGCGTGCACGTCCGCCCGCCCATTCCCGCCGCGCAGCTACCCGACCTTGCTCTGATCGAGGCAGTGATCGATGGACTTCAGAAGCTCTGACCCGCCCGCCGGGCCGCGCGAGGCGGACATACTGCCGCAGACGGCCGCGGCGGCCGTGAAGGTCGTCATCGTCGGCGGCTTCGGCGTGGGCAAGACGACGTTGGTCGGTGCGGTCAGCGAGATCAAGCCGCTGACCACCGAGGAGACGATGACCAGGGCCGGCGTCGGCGTCGACGACACCTGGGGCGTCGCCCGCAAGATCACCACCACCGTGGCCATGGACTTCGGCCGCATCAGCATCAACGACGAACTCGTTCTGTACCTGTTCGGGACACCCGGCCAGGAGCGCTTCTGGTTCCTGTGGCGCGGGCTGTTCGAAGGCGCGCTCGGAGCCGTCGTACTCCTCGACACCCGTCGGCTGGAGATCAGCTTCGACGTCATCGGGCGGCTTGAGGAGCGCGGCGTCCCCTTCGTCGTGGCCGTCAACTCCTTCCCCGGCGCGCCCGAGCACCCGCTGGAGGAGCTGCGCGAGGCCCTCGACCTGCCGCCCGCCGTCCCGATCCTCGTCTGTGACGCCAGAAGGCGGGAATCGTCCCGCGACGTCCTGCTGACCCTCATGCGCTACCTGCACTCCCAGGCAGCCACCCAGGAGGCAATGTGAGCACCACCCCCACCCCACCGCCCGAGTGCCCCGCCCACGCGGCGGCGACCGCGGGCGGCCTGCACCGCCTGCACGGAGCGGAAGCCCAGGCGGACCCCCTCGCCCTGTACGAGAAGCTGCGCGCCGAGCACGGCCCGGTGGCCCCGGTCCTGGTGAGCGGGGACCTCCCGGCGTGGCTGGTCCTCGGCCACCGGGAGAACCTGGACGTCGCCCGCACGTCGTCGCGCTTCGCCCGCGACCCCCGGGGCTGGCGCGACCTGAGAGAGGGCCGGGTGCCGGCCGACACCCCGCTCGGCCCCATGGTCTCCTGGGTGCCGGTGTGCAACTTCACCGACGGCCCCGTCCACGAGCGGCTGCGCGCGGCCGTGGTGGAGTCCCTGGAGCGCTTCGACAAGCGCGGCATCCGCCGCTACGTGACGCGCTTCGCCAACCAGCTCGTCGACCAGATCGCGGCCGAGGGGTACGCCGACCTGGTGTCCGCCTTCTCCGACCAGCTCCCCATGCTGGTCATGACGCAGCTCATCGGGGCCCCCGACGAACACGGGCCGCTGCTGGTCAACGCGGCGCGCGACATGCTCCAGGGGACGGAGACGGCCCTCCAGAGCGACCGCTACGTCACCACCACGCTGGAGAACCTGGTCGTGGAGCGCAAGGCCAAGCCGGCCCGCGACCTCGCCTCCTGGCTGATCGAGCACCCGGCGGACCTCACCGACACCGAAGTGCTCATGCACCTGCGCGTCGTGCTGATCGCGGCCTACGAAACCACCGCCAACCTGATCGCCAACACGCTGCGCACCGTGCTGACCGACCCGCGGTTCAGGGCGAGCCTCTCCGGAGGCCACATGACCCTGCCGGACGCCCTGGAGCAGGTCCTCTGGGACGACCCGCCGATCAACACGATCATCGGGCGCTGGGCCACCGGCGACACCGTGCTCGGCGGCCAGCAGGTGAAGGCCGGGGACATGATCCTGCTCGGCCTGGCCGCGGGCAACGCCGATCCGCAGATCCGGCCCGATCCGGCCGCGTCCGTCCACGGCAACCGCTCCCACCTGGCCTTCAGCAGCGGCCCCCACGAGTGCCCGGGCCAGGACATCGGGCGCGCCATCGCGGACACCGGAATCGAGGTCCTGCTGGACCGGCTGCCCGACCTCCAGCTGGCGGTCGACGCGAGCGAACTCCAGTGGCGGGGCACCCTGATGTCACGTCACCTGCTGTCCCTGCCGGTACGGTTCGCCCCGCGCACGGTGGCGTCCCCGGCCCCGCAGCTCCCGGTGGAGCAGCCGGCCGGGCACCCCGTTCACCCGGTGATCCCGCCGCAGCCGACGGCGCCTCCCGAGGTCGCCGTCACCGGTGGCCGACGGCGCCGGGGTGTCAGCTGGTGGCGCCGACTGCTCGGCCGCGGCTGAGGCCGCCGCGCGTACCGAGGGCCCCGGCCGCAGCGGCCGGGGCCCTCCGTTCCTCGCTCAGGCGTGCAGGTGCCGCCACCAGGCCGCCAGGGCCGGCAGGTCCGGCGGCTCGGTCCCGGTGCAGCTGGGGCCGTCGGCGTACCGGATCGAGAACGCGGCGTCCACGAGCGGCAGTTCGTAGCGGTTGCGCGGGCTGGCGTACCGGGGTGCGCGGGTCTGCCACGCGATGGAGCCGGCGACGTAGTGTCCCAACGCCGCCAGGTGACGGCGCAGTTCGCGGTCCGCGTCGTGCTCCAGACGGGCCCGCAGCCCGAGGAAGAGGACCATCACCCGGTCACGCAACGCCACCGCGTGCGGTACCGCCTCGGCCGGCGGGCACCCCTTCTGGTGGGCGAGGACGTTGACGAGGTTCACCTCGCGCGGTTCCAGGTGGTCGTCCTTGTCGTAGGAGAACAGGTCGTTGTCCGCGCTGACGACGAAACCGGCAGCGTCCGTCAGGGCCGTCAGGGCGGGGGAGCACAGGACGTCCGCCGGCAGCCGGTCCCGGCGGGCGGCGTCCGACCAGGTCAGTGAGAACCGCGTGCCGTTCGCGAGCGGCCCCATGGCGACGAAGTCGTTCAGCCCCGGCATCGATCCCTCCTCCGCCCGGGCGGCGCGCCAGGCCGCCCCGAGCAGCCAGTCCCGTGTCCCCTCGACGAATCTGCGCAGCTCGTAGGGGCTGAGCAGGGCGTGGGTGCGGCCGACCAGGTCCAGCAGGGCGCGGGTCACGGGTCCGTCGGGCAGCAGGGCCGCCCCGGGGTCCTCGATGGTGCGCAGCAGCCGTACCCCGTGTTCGACGACGGCCGCCGTCCCCACCTCCTCGGAACCGGAATCCTGCCAGTCGTCGACGGCGTTGGCCCAGTAGTTCCACTCGGTGAACAGCAGGACGGTTTCCGTGTCCCCGTCCGGGACGATGCGGCAGGAGAAGTCGGCGCTGTGGGTGGCGAGCCCCCATGCGCGCTCGACCGGATCCGGGTACAGGCCGAAGGCGTCGAGCCACTCGACCGCCCGGGCCTCCACCTCCTTCGCGTCGGGATGGACGAGGTCGCGCGGCAGGGGGCAGTAGAAGGGCGGCAGGCCCGTACCGAGGCGCGAGGGCCGCGGCGGCGCGGTCATCGGCCACCGCCGATCCGGAAGCGCAGCAGCCGCGTCTCCACGGCGTGGTCACGCCACAGCCGGAAGAACTTGCTGTGCGCGATCGTCGACTGTTCGAGGCGCTCGGAGGTCCAGGCTCCGGGCCGGCCGCCGGAGCCCGCTCTCAGCCGGTCTAGTTCGGCGGTGTTCCACGCCATGGACTGCACCCAGAACTCCGCCACCGAGTCCGTCACGTCCTCGTCCTGCACCAGCTCGAAGCCGGCCGCCTCGGCCGCGGCCAGGTATTCGGCGCGCCGGCCCAGTCGCGTCCTGTAGTAGCCGTCCATGAACTCCCGCCACTCGGACGCGCCCGCGAAGTGCTCCTGGATCCCGAACCAGCCACCGGGTACGAGGGCCTTGGCGACGACCTCGAACAGCCGTCTCCGGTCGGTGTATCCGCTGCTCTCGTTGGCGTAGACGGCGTCGTACGCGCGGACCTCGTCCAGGTCGTGGACGTCCGCCAGTACGGGCTGCACGCGCTCCGCGACCCCGGTGTGACGGGCGAAGTGCCGCACGATCGGCAGGTGTTCCGGTGCGACCGTGAGGCTGGTGACCGACGCCCCGTGTTCCTGAGCCCAGTAGAGCGAGGTGCCGCCCAGGCCGCAGCCGATGTCGAGCAGCCGCCGGGGAGGTGCCTCGTACGCGCCCCAGGAGCGGGCCGCGTGGTCGACTATCCGCTCCTGCGCGTGGAACAGGCTCTGCTTCAGCGTGCTCTGCGCGACGGTGGTGTCCGGTGGGCCGTCCGGATAGAGCCCCACGTGGAAGTGGACGCGTGGACCCGGACCGTACTTGTGCAGGATCTCCTGCGTCTTGCGGCTGTAGTAGAGCCGCACCGCGTCGTCCGCGGCCGAGTCGCGGCCGCCGCCTAAAGGCCATACGAAGGGTATAACGCGCATGGGTGTCCGCCCTTTCGTGGGGTAGGGCCGTCCCCCGGGACACGCCGGTGCCGCTCGCGTAGCGTCCCGAAGGGCACACTGTTGAAGCACGGACCATCGTGGCACTTCGGAGGCACCACGTCAGCCCGCTGGGGCAGCACGGTACCGTCAAGATCCTTGTTTCGTGGGCCGGTTGACGGTGACGGCGGCCTCGCCCCTGACGTGGGACGGCACCAGCCGGACGAACGCCCGGGCATCGGCCACGGCCGCTCCGCCCGGGTCGTTGTTGAAGTACGCGAAGACGTCCGCGCCCGACGGCCAGGTGTCCGCGATCCGGGCCGCCCAGGTGTGCAGGGCGGTCCGGCCGTAGCGGGGAGCCGGCCGGGCGCGGCCTTCGTGGAACCGTACGTACCCCCAGTCCGCGGTGCGCCACAGCGGTGTCACGGGCCGCGATCCGCGGTCGGCCCAGCACAGGGCCGCGCCGCGGTCGGTCAGGACCGAGCGCACGGCCTCCGTCCACCAGGACTCGTGCCGGGGTTCGACGGCCACGCGCGTACCGGCCGGGAAGCAGGCCAGGCACGCGTCGAGCGCGGCCGGGTCGGCCCGCAGGGTGGGCGGCAGCTGGAGCAGGACCGGTCCGAGCCGGTCGCCGAGGGACGCGGCGTGCGCCATGAGCCGCTGAACCGGCTCGGCGGGCTCGCGCAGACGTTTGACGTGCGTCAGGAAGCGGCTGGCTTTGACGGCCATGACGAAACCGGGCGGCGTGCGGGCGCGCCACTGCGCGAAGGTCTCGGGTGACGGCAGCCGGTAGAACCGGTAGAAGGCGGCGTTGCTCTCCACGGTGCGGAAATGACCGGTGTACTCCTCCAGCCACAGGCGCTGCGGCCGGTCCGGCGGATAGAGGACGCCCGACCAGTCGCGGTACTGCCACCCGGAGGTGCCGACGTACACGCTCACGCCCTCCGCCTGCCCGCGGCGCGGTCCGGCACACCTCGGCCACCGGTTTGGGGAGGAGAGCGCCGGGCAGAAGCGTGCTGCCGTCCCGCGGTTGCGACTGCGGGACGGACCAGACGGACCAGACGGACCAGACGGACCGGAACGACCGCCACCGTGCTGGAGTGATCGCACGGAGACGGCCGCGAGCGGGCGCGACGGTCAGGTGAGCGCCGCCGCCAGTACTTCGGCCGCCCGGGCGACCAGGGCGTTCTCGCGCGGTGCGGCCGCATCCGGCTTGGTGGTCAGTACGGCCAGCTCCACGGGCGGCCGCCCGGGAGGCCAGGCGATACCCACGTTGTTGTTGGTCCCGTACGATCCGGCGCCCGTCTTGTCCCCGATCACCCAGTCACGGGGCAGCCCGGCGCGGAACCGGTCGTCGCTCGTCGTGTTGGACACCAGCCACCGCGTCAGGAGTTCCCGGTGCCGAGGGACGAGCGCGTCGCCGAGCACGAGCCGCCCGTACGTGCGTGCGATGGCCCGGGGGCTGGTGGTGTCGGTCACCCGCGACGGCTCGGCCGAGTTCAGCTCGGGCTCCCACCGGTCGAGCCGTGTCGTTCGGTCACCGACGGAACGGCAGAAACGGGTGATCGCCGTGGGCCCGCCCAGCTCGCGCAGCAGCAGGTTCGCGGCGCAGTTGTCGCTCTGGGCGATGGCGGCCGAGCACAGCTCGGCCACCGTCAGCCCGCCCGCGATGTTCTCCGGGCGCTCGGTCACCGAGCCGCCGCCCGCAGCGGTGACGTCACCCTGCGTGTAGTGGATCCGGCGGGCGAGGAACTCGCCGTCGCGGTCCAGGTCCCGCATCACGGCCGCCGCGGCCGGCGCCTTGAACACCGAGCACATGGGGAACAGTTCGTCGGCGCGGTACAGCACCGTCCGGCCCGTCCCGGTGTCGCGCGCGTAGGCCCCCACCCGCGCGCCGTACTCACGCTCCAGCGCGCGCAGCCGCCGGACGGCCTCGCCGCCCCCGCCGGGCGCCGCCGCACGGGCCGCGCCCGCCGGCAGTGCCGCGCCCAGCGCCACTCCCGCTCCCAGAGTCAGTACGGCACGACGGGTCTGCTCCACGTCGCCTCTCCTCTCCCTTTGACGGTCACGTGATGACAAAGACGCCAAACATGATCAATCCGGTTGCGTCCGGCGGGAGCAGCGGGCGCGATCAGTGGCCCGGGGCGGGAGTGGGCCCCTGTTCGCGTACCCCCCAGGGCGAGCCGTACGCCGTCAGCAGGTCGAGGAACGGCACCGGCGGCAGGGCCTCGGGGCCCAGGACGCCGGCCCCGGACCACGCGCCGGTCGCGAGGAGTTCGAGCGCCACCACCGGGTTTACGGCGGTCTGCCAGACGACGGCCTGGGAGCCGTACTCGCGCATCGACCACTGGTTGTCGACCACGTGGTAGAGGTACACCTCGCGCGGCCGGCCGTCCCTGGTGCCCTTGACCCAGGTGCCGGCGCAGGTCTTCCCCGTCATCCGGTCCCCGAGCGTCGCCGGGTCGGGCAGAGCGGCGGCGACCACGTCACGCGGCGAGACCCGGACCTCGGCGCCGTCCTCGCCGCGGACCGTGACCCGGGCGGTGGAGTCCAGGCCCAGGGCGTGCAGGGCCTTGAGCTTGCCGATGAAGTCGTCGCCGAGGCCGTACTTGAACGTCACCCGGCGGGCTCCGACCCAGCGCGGCACCAGGAGGACCTCCTCGTGCTCGACGTTGACGCACTCGACCGGCCCGATGCCCTCGGGGAAGTCGAAGACCTCCGGCTCGCTGAACGGCTCGGTGGTGAACCAGCCGCGCTCGCTCTCGTAGACCACCGGAGGGTTCAGGCACTCCTCGATCGTCGTCCAGATGTTGAAGGACGGGGCGAAGTCGTAGCCCTCGACGGTCAGGTTCGCGCCGTCGCGGATGCCGATCTCCTCGATGTCGTCGAAGAGTTCGTCGGCCGCGTAGCGGGCGAAGACGTCCGACAGGCCGGGCTCGACGCCCATCCCGACCAGTGCGAGGCGGCCCGACTTCTCCCATTCCGGGGCGCGCTCGAACTGCTCGTCGCCGAGCTTCACCCCGCACTCGGCGTGCGGGCGGTCCGGGTGCGGGCGGGAGAGGGACATGGCCATGTCGACGTAGTGGCTGCCCGCCGCCAGCGCGGCGTTGAACAGGGGCATCACGAAGCGCGGGTCGGTGGCGTTCATGAGTACGTCGCACTCGTGCTCGGTGAGCAGCCCGGTCACCGCCGCCTCGTCGGAGGCGTCGACGCGGCAGGCGCCGAACCGCTGCTCGTCGGCGCCGAGGGCCGCGACCGCGGCCTGCGCGCGGGCCAGGTCGTAGTCGGCGACGACGAAGTGGTCGAAGAAGTCACGACGGGCGGCGATCTTGGTGATCGCGCTCCCGACACCGCCGGCACCCACAAGCAGAACACGCATGTCTTGGTCCTTTCTCGGCGAGGCGTGCGCCTCAGGGGGCTGATGGAACCGGGCGCCCCGAGTTAAGGTCAATGGTGTTGGCATAAGACCGGGACGTGATGGAGGCGGGCCGATGGCGAAGGACGTGGTGCCGGAGGAGGCCCGCAGGCGGCGGCGGCCGACCCGCCGGGGGACGGTGCTCTCCGAGAAGCTGATCGTCGAGACGGCGCTGCGGATGGTGCGCGAGCACGGCAGCGCGGGCCTGTCCGCCCGGCGGCTCGGCGCCGCCCTCGGCGCGGACCCCAGCACCCTCTACCGGTACTTCGAGGGCATGGACGGCCTCACCCTCGCCATCGGCGAGGAGCTGATCGGCCGGGCGCTCGCCGGCTGGACCCCGACCGGCCGGTGGCGCGACGACCTGCGCGCCCTCGGGCTGCGCATCCACGGCGCCTACCTCGCCCACCCGCAGGCCGCCCTGCTGACCGCGAGCCGGGTGACCGGCCGGCCGCGCGAGATCGCGGCCGACGAGGCGATCCTGGGCATCCTTCGCGGGGCGGGCTTCGGCGACGAGGACGCGGTGCGGATCTACCACGCCTACATCGACCAGAGCCTGGCCTTCGCGGCGCTCGACGCGGGCCCGCTCGCGCTGACGGCCGAGGCCCGCGAGTCGGACGAGGAGCGGTGGGAGTCGACGTACGCCCGCCTGCCGGCCGACACCTACCCGAACATCGCGGCCACCGCCGGGCTGCTGGCCGCCCGCATGCCGCACAGCGCCTACCCGGTGGCCCTGGAGATGCTGCTGGAGACGGCGGAGCGGCAGCTGGCGGACTCCGGAGCCTGAGCCGGCAGGCTTATGCCAACACCATTGACCCTCTGGGCGGCGCACCGGTTTCCTCATCGCATTCACGCCCCGTTCACACAGCACCAGTGAGGGACCATGGTCGAAGACACCCCGCGGACGCCGGCCGCCACGCTCAGACCGAACGCGATCGGGTTCGCCGACGCCCTCGCCATCGGGCTCAACGCCACCTCGCCGGCGTACTCCCTGGCCGCGGTGATCGGGCCGATCGTCGCGCTGGTCGGCGTACACGCTCCCGGAGTGATGCTCGCGTCCTTCGTGCCGATGGTCCTCATCGCATCCGCCTTCCACTACCTGAACCGGGCCGATCCCGACTGCGGCACGACCTTCTCGTGGGTGACGCGTGCGCTGGGGCCCACGGCCGGCTGGCTCGGGGGCTGGGCGATCACCATGACCGGCGTCCTGGTCGTCGGCTCGCTCGCCGACGTGGCCGTGAACTTCGGGCTGCTGGCCGGCGGCCTGGACGCCCTCGCGGGCGACACCCTGGTCCGGCAGGCGCTGACCGTGCTGGTGATCGTGGTGATGGCGGCCCTGTGCGTACGGGACACGCAGGCGGCGGCCCGGCTGCAGAACGTCCTCGTCCTGCTGCAGACCCTCTGCCTGTTCGTGTTCGCGGCGGTGGCCCTGTACCGGGTGTACGCCGGCACCGCCTCCCTCGGCGCCGTACGGCCGGCCGCCGGCTGGCTCGACCCCTTCGGGGCCGGCGGAACGGCGCTGACCGGCGGACTCCTCCTCGGCGTCTTCGTGTACTGGGGCTGGGAGTCGGCCGTGAACCTCACCGAGGAGACGAAGGACCCCTCCTCGGCACCCGGCCGGGCCGGCATCTGGTCGACCGTCGTCCTCCTGGCCACCTACGTCTGCGTGGCCTTCGCGGTCGTCGCCTACGCCGGAACCGGCTTCCTCGCGGCGCACGCCGACGACGAGGAGGCCGTCTTCGCCTCCTTGGCCCACGAGGCCCTCGGCGGCTGGGACTGGATCGTCCTCGTCGCCGTCGCCACCTCCGCGCTCGCCTCGACCCAGACGACGATCATCCCGGCCTCCCGCACCGCCCTGTCCATGGCGCGCCGGCACGCCCTGCCGGGCCGCTTCGGCCTGATCCACCCCCGGTACCGCACGCCCGCCGTCAGCACCTGGTGGGTCGCCGGAACGGCCACCGTCTGGTACCTGCTCATCCACCGGATCAGCGAAAACGCCCTCGCGGACTCCCTGACGGCGCTGTCCCTGCTGATCGCCTTCTACTACGCCCTCACCGGCATCGCCTGCGCGGTCTACCACCGGCGTCGGCTGACCTCGGGAGTACGGGAGTTCCTGCTGATCGGGGCCGGCCCCCTCGTCGGCGCGGGCATGCTGGTGTGGCTGCTCGCCGAGGCGGTGGCCGACATGGCGGACCCGGCCAACTCCTCCGGCGGGGCCGCCTGGTTCGGCCTCGGGCCGCCGCTGGTCATCGCCCTCGGCCTGAGCCTGGTCGGAGTGCTGCTGATGCTCGCCCGCCGAGCGGCGTCCGCCACGTTCTGGGCCGAACGCCCCACCACCTGCCCGCCGCCCGCCCCGGCCCCGCACGAGACCCGGCCCCGCGAACCGGTCGCCGCGGCGCCCCGGGACTGAACCGGTCGCTCCGCCCCGGCTAGCCGGGGCGGACCGCGGCCTCGATGTGGGCGAGCTGGGCGGCGAGGATGTCGTCGAACGCGCCGCGGCGATCCGCCCCGAGGGGGCGGACGTCGCGGGCGAAGTGGGCCAGGGCCGGGAAGCGTTCGGGGTCGGCGCCCAGGACCGCCACGCGGAACAGCTCCATGCCCTGTTCGTGCTCCCCGGGGGTGACGGTGCTGACCCCGGCCTCGGAGGAGATCAGTGCGGCGATGAGCACCGCGAGCCGGTGGTAGCGCGCCGGGATCTCCTCGTCGGGCAGCCCCGACATGCGCAGGGCCTGCAGTACCTCTTCCATGACCAGCCGGGAGCCGGTGCCGCTCGATGCGTAGCGCCCCCAGACCGCGGCGAGCTGGGGCTGCCGCCCGAAAGCCTCCCGCACGTGCAGCGCCAGGGACGTGATGCGCTGCTTCCAGTCACCCTCGTGGCGGTAGCCGTCCATCGCGGTCAGAAGCACCCGGTCGGCGACCGCGCGCAGCAGTTCGGTCTTGCTGCGGAAGTGGCGGTAGAGGCTGCTGGAATCGGTCCCGAGGACAGCGGCCAGCTTGCGCACGCTGAACGAATCCGCGTCGCTCGTGCGCAGCAGTTCCGCCGCCGCGTCCAGGATCTCTTCGGTTGACCAACGCCTTCGGCCTGCCATTCGGCTCCTCTCGCCAGGTCCCATCCTAACCAATGCACTTGGTGTTGCACGCACCGCGTGCATAATGAGGACATGGGCCTGCCGGAGGTGTGTCGGCGGAGCTCACCCGGGGAACGCGAAAGGACGCCTGACGTGAAGAACCCACTGGATTTCGCGGCACTGGACGCGGCCGTCGAGAACGTGCACCGCGCCGGGATGCCGGGACTGTTCGCCGAAGTACGAGACGGCGACCAGGTCTGGCACGGGGCCGCCGGGGTGGCCGACGTCGACACCGGCCGCCCCGTGACCGCCGACATGCGCCACCGCGTCGGCAGCATCACCAAGACCTTCACCGCCGCCGCGGTCCTGCAGCAGGCCGAGAGCGGTCGGATCGGTCTCGACACACCGATCGGCCGGTACCTTCCGGAGCCGGTTTTTGGCGGACGCGGTGACGCGATCACGGTCCGGATGCTGATCAACCACACCAGCGGCCTCGCCGAGTACCTCCCGTACGCCTACCCCTCCCTCAAGGCGTACCCCGTCCTCGCGGACACCGGCCCCCAGAGCCTGGACGACCACCGACTCACCCGGTTCGACCCCGCCGAACTGATCGAGATGGGGGTCACCGCACCGCCCGTCGGCACCCCCGGCGGCACGCCGGGCGTGTACTCCAACACCAACTACCTGCTCCTCGTCCAGATCCTGGAGCAGGTGACCGGCACCACGGCCGAGCGGTACATCACCCGCAACGTCATCGAGCGCGCCGGACTCCGGGACACCGGATTCCCCACCGGACCGGACGTCGACGGGCCGCACTCGCGGCTCTACGAGGCGTGGTTCGGCATGATCGACCCGCCGCGCGACTACAGCGCCTACGACATGTCATGGGTGGGGCCCTCGGCCTCGCTGATATCGACCGTCTCGGACCTCAACCGCTTCTACGGCCTGCTGCTGGCCGGGGAGATCGTCAGCCCGTCGTCGTTGGCGCAGATGCAGCGCACCGTTCCGGTCGTCTCCCAGGAGGGGAAGATCATCGACTACGGCCTCGGCCTGCACCCGACGCGGGCCCCCGGCCAGGGCACCTTCTGGGGCCACGGCGGCACGGTCTGGGGCGGTGGAGCCCTGGCGATGACCCGTGCCGACGGCAGACGGCGGATGGCGGTCGCGGTGAACCTGCAGAGGTGGAACGGGCTCGACTGCGCCGGCAGGCCGCAGCCCCATCCCATCGACGACGCGCTCGCGACCCTGTACCGCGTGGCGATGTACGGCTGAGCGGGCAGCGCAGGGCGAGGGCCGGCTCATGCCCAGTTGTGGTGCGGGTACGGAGCGTTGGGGCGGGCGCCGGGCTCCGGGCCGGTGGACCCGGTGCGGGTCGTGACGAGGGCGCGGGCGTGCTCCACCAGGCCGGTGCGCGGGGTGGTGGGGTGGCCGGGCGATCGCGTTTTCGCCCGGCGGATGTTCTCGCCCATCCGCTCCAGGGACTCCTGTGCGCAGGCCTCCCGCAGGCGCGGGAAGAGGTTCTCCTCCTCGTCCCAGACGTGCGCGGTGACCTCGGCCCGGAGGGCCGCGACGAGCGGATCGAAATCCGGCCCGTCGGCGTCGAGCCCTTCGAGGTCCTTGAGGAGCTTCTCCATCCGGGCGTGCTCGGCGATCTCCCGGTCCGCGATGAGGTCGCCGTCCGGGAACACCTCGCGCAGCGTCGGGTAGAGGTGCTCCTCCTCGGTGACGGTGTGCCGGACCAGCTCGATCGTCAGCCGCTCTGCCGCCGTCTGCCGTTCCCCGGCCGGGACGGCCCGCTCGATGATGTCGAACGTCTCGTCCATCTCACGGTGGTCCGCGGTCAGTTCGGTGATGACGTCGACTGCGTGTGCCATGGCCCAACTCCTTCGTCGAGGGTCGCCCGCCGGCGCGGACCGCCGGCCGGCTTGCGCGTCTACCCTCGGTCGCGCCCGGCTAACGGCCGTCCCGCGCGTTAGCCGCGCGCCGGAGCGGGCAGGCGCCAGGGAGAAGCGAACGCGAACCCGTCTCGAGGAGGCACCGATGAAGGCTTCGGCAGTCGCGTACAAGCCCGTGGGGCTGGCCCTCGGCGCCCTCGGAGGCGCGCTGGCCGGCGTCGCGTTCAAGCAAGTGTGGAAGGGGCTCGGCCGCGAGGACGACGCGCCGAACGCCACCGACGAGGACCGGTCGTGGCGGGAGATCCTCATCGCCGCGATCCTGCAGGGCGCCGTCTTCGCCGCGGTCAAGGCGTCCATCGACCGGGGCGGGGCCGTGGCCGTCCGGCGGCTCACCGGCACCTGGCCCGACTGACGGCCGACTGACGGGCGACAGGCGGCCGACCGGCGGGCGACCGGCGGCCGACTGACCCGGCCGTGCGTCCACGGTGCGGTACGTTGACGTTCATGACGGGACTCGATCAAGTGGCCTGGCCGACCGCGCCGATACGGACCGAGCGGCTGGTGCTGCGCGAGTCCGAGGCCCGGGACCGTGAGGCGTTCGTCGAACTGTTCGCCTCGCCGGAGGTGGGCACCTACGTCGGCGGCTCCCGACCGCGTGCCGAGCTGGAGCGCTCGGCGCCCGAGGTGCCCGGCCGGCGTCCGGGCTTCTTCGTGATCGAGCTCGACGGAGCGATGATCGGCATGATCACGCTCGACCCGCGCGCCCCGGGTCGTCGCGGACACGTCCGTCCGGGTGGCGGGGAGACCGAGCTCGGCTGCATGTTCCTGCCGCACGCGTGGGGCCGCGGGTACGCCGCCGAGGCGTGCGGGGCGGCCCTCGACTGGTTCGCCGGCGCACTCCCCGGCGAGCCCGTGGTGCTGTGCACCCAGAGCGCCAACGACCGCGCGGTGCGGCTCGCGGCGAAGCTGGGGTTCGCCGAGGTGGAACGCTTCGAGGAGTTCGGCGCCGAACAGTGGTTCGGCGTCCGCACACCCCCCGCCTGAGGCGGCACCGAGGCCCCGTGCCGACCGGCCACGGTCCGTACCCGGGCGACCGCGTCGGCGGAGGGCTGCACCCGATCGGAACCCCCTGCTGGACACCGCGGCCGAGTAGTCCGAGCGCGCCGGGACCCGGGTGCTGCGGGGCCGCGGGACGACGCTGACACCGACTCGTTCTCGCCGGACCGTACTGGACGGCGCGGACGGTCTGCCGGCCCGTCACCGCTCCGCGCTGCTCGGCCGAGCAGCGCGGCAGCCGTCCGTGCCAGGGGCACCCCGCGCCGCTGGTCGGTGCTGCTCCCGGCAGATCTCGCCGCCACCGGGCACCGGCTGTAACGCAGGCGCAGCAGGTCTAGCATGAAGGGGGAGCTTCACTTCCTGGCCCGGGCCGCAGCGGCAGGGAGGCCCGCATGGCGTTCGACACCACTGGTTCCGAGCAGGCGTACGGCGGCCGGTACACCCCGATCTCCGACCACGGCCTGATCGGCGATCTCCGTACGACCGCCCTGGTCGGCACGAACGGCACCATCGACTGGTACTGCTGCCCGCGCTTCGACGCGCCCAGCGTCTTCGGGTCCATCCTCGACGCCGACCGGGGCGGGTCGTTCGAGCTGGCCGCCGAGGTCCCGACCCGCACCAGACAGTTCTACTTCCCCGACACGAACGTCCTGATCACGCGGTTCTTCGCCGCGGACGGGGTGGCGGAGATCCAGGACTTCATGCCCGTCGTCGACGAGTCCCGCGAGGCGGCCCGGCACCGGCTGATCCGGCGGGTGATCTGCGTCCGCGGAACCCTCCCGTTCAGGGCGCGGATCGCCCCCCGCTTCGGCTACGGCGCAGAAGCGCACACCACGCACCTCGAAGGCGGCACGGCGGTGTTCCGGTCCCCTTCACTGGCGCTCGCGCTGACTGCCACCGCACCCCTGGAAGCCGATGGCCCGGACGTCCGGTCGCACTTCAAGCTGCTCGAGGGCGAGTCCCACGTGTTCGCCCTGGACCGGATCGGCGACGACGTCCCGCCCCGGGCGTGCCCGCGCGCCGAGGCGCAGGAGCAGGCCGAGGCGACCGTCCGGTTCTGGCGCCACTGGCTGGCCCGCTCGCGCTACCACGGCCGGTGGCGGGAGATGGTGAACCGCTCCGCGCTGGTGCTGAAGCTGCTCACCTACGCGCCGACCGGTGCGATCGTCGCCGCACCGACCACCAGCCTGCCCGAGCAGATCGGGGGCGAGCGCAACTGGGACTACCGCTACGTCTGGGTCCGCGACGCCGCCTTCTGCGTGTACGCGATGCTGCGCCTGGGCTTCACCTCGGAGGCCGAGGCGTTCATGGGGTTCATCTCCGAGCGCGGCATCCTGCGGGGCACGGGCGAGACCGGTCCGTTGCAGATCATGTACGGCATCGACGGGCGCACCGACCTGCCCGAATACGAGCTTGCGCACCTGGAGGGATACCTCGGCTCCGCGCCGGTCCGGGTCGGCAACGCCGCCACCGGCCAGCTCCAGCTGGACATCTACGGCGCCCTGATCGACTCGATCTACCTCTACGACAAGTGGGGGCAGCCGATCAGCAGTGACCGCTGGGACGAGGTCGGTGCCGTGGTGGACTGGCTGTGCGAGCACTGGGACCAGCCCGACGAGGGCGTGTGGGAGACCAGGGCGGGCCGGCGGAACTTCGTGTACTCGCGGTTGATGTGCTGGGTGGCGCTGGAGCGCGCGATGCGCATGGCCAACCGCCGCGGTCTGCCGGCGGACCTGACCCGCTGGCGGGAGTCCCGGGACGCGATCTACCGGCAGATCATGCGGCGCGGCTGGTCGGCCGAGCGGGCGGCGTTCGTCCAGGGACTGGACGACCACGTGCTGGACGCGTCGCTGCTGATGATGCCGATGGCCAAGTTCGTCTCGCCCACCGACCCCAAGTGGCTCTCCACCCTGGACGCACTCACCACGGACCTGGTCTCCGACTCGCTGGTGTACCGCTACGACCCGACCGCGAGCCCGGACGGCCTGCGCGGCCCCGAAGGCACCTTCTCGATCTGCTCGTTCTGGTACGTGGAGGCGCTGGCCCGCGCAGGCCGGCTGGAGGAGGCCCGGCTCGCCTTCGAGAAGATGCTCACCTACGCCAACCACCTCGGCCTGTTCGCGGAGGAGATCGGCCCGACCGGCGAACAACTGGGCAACTTCCCACAGGCCTTCACCCACCTCTCGCTGATCAGCGCCGCGTTCAACCTCGACCGCGCGCTGGGCTGAGGGTCCGGGGGCGCCGGGGGTGCCGGTCAGGCCAGGGCCTCGCGCAGGGTGTCGACGGCGAGTCCGATGGCGAGGGTGGCCGCGGCGGTCTCGCGCAGGGCGTTCAGCATGACGAAGTCGTGGATGGTGCCCAGCGCGCGCAGCGCGGTGACGGGCACCCCGGCCGCCCGCAGCTTCGCGGCGTACGCCTCGCCCTCGTCGCGGAGCACGTCGGCCTCGGCGGTGATGACCAGGGCCGGCGGCAGTCCGGTGAGCTGCTCGGTGCCGGCCCGCAGCGGGGACGCGGTGATCTCCGTGCGCCGGAGCGGGTCGGTCGTGTACTGGTCCCAGAACCAGCGCATGGCGTCGCGGCGCAGGAAGTACCCTTCCGCGAACTGCAGGTAGGACGCGCTGTCGAAGGAGGCGTCGGTCACCGGGTAGAAGAGGACCTGCTGGACGAGTCGGACGTCGCCGCGTTCCTTGGCCATCAGGGTGAGGGCGGCGCTCATGTTGCCGCCCACCGAGTCGCCGGCGACGGCGAGGCGGTCGGCGTCGAGGCCGTGCCGGTGGCCCTCCGTGGTGATCCACTGCGCGACGGCGTAGTTCTGCTCGATGGCGACGGGGTAGCGGGCCTCGGGGGAGAGGTCGTACTCGGGGAAGACCACGGCCGCCCCCGCGCCGACGGCGAGTTCGCGCACCAGCCGGTCGTGGGTGTGGGCGTTGCCGAAGACCCAGCCCGCACCGTGGATGTAGAGGATGACGGGGAGCGGGCCGGTGGCGCCGCCCGGGCGGACGATGCGGGTGCGGACCTGGCCGGTGGGGCCGCCGGGCACGGCGATCCATTCCTCGTCGACGGGCGGCAGGGCGACGCCGTCGCCGCTCTGGACGTCGTCCACGGCCTTGCGGCCGTCGGCGACGGGGATCTCGTAGAGGAACGGAGGCTTGGCGGTGGCGTCGGCGAAGGCCTGGGCGGCGGGCTCCAGGACGGGTCGGCTCGACATGGTGGAACTCCTTGGAGGGAGGTGGCGGGCGGCCGTGGCTGTGGCGTTCAGGATCCCGCCGGCGGCTGCTCGCAGGCGGGAGACGGCCACCGGCGCGCCGGAGCGGAACCCGCTCAGCCGAGGAGGGCGAGCAGGGCGGCGTGTACCCCGGGCGGTGCCGAACACGAAGGGTGTCCGCTCTGAAAAGGGCGGGAGGAGGAGCGGAAGGGGCCGATGTCGGCGGTCCGGAGGGCGGCGGTCGCGGCGGGGATGAGGATCGGCCATATCAGTGGCGTGATATGCACCTTAATTGGATCACGACATCGTGCTTGGATGGCGCCGCCACAGTAATTCGTTTACCGCTTAACGGTTTTGACGAACCGGCGGTAACTCCTCGAAGCGTCCGGGTTACGGAGAAGGGAGAAAAGGTCGGCGGGAAGGAAATGTGCCATCCGTCGGCTCGACTTCCACAAGATCCGTTATGTAGTGTTCCAGTTATTCACCGCCCAACGGGGGGCGGACGGCGACTTCGGGATTGGTCCGGACTATTTCCGGCGTGTGACGGCCCCGCAGAACCGGCAGACCACCGCCCCCGCCACGCTCCCTATTGGGGGAATGCGTGTCCCGACACGGGGGATCAATCATCCGGTTCCAGCTTTTGGGGCCCTTGAGCATTGCGCACGGCCCCGAAACCGTCGTTCTCAAACCGTCCAAGCCGACCAGTCTCCTCGCCGCACTTCTGCTGCACCCGAACACGGTGGTGTCGACCACCTACCTGCTGCGCGCCGTATGGGACGAGGAACCGCCCGCCACGGCCCGCGCCGCACTGCAGACGTGCGTCCTGCGGCTGCGCCGGCTTTTCGCCAAGTACGGCATATCCGCGACCACGATCGAGGCCGTGCCGGGCGGTTACCGGATGCACAGCGACACCGAAACCCTCGACCTCGTCCAGTTCCGCACGCTCGCGGCAGGGGCCGGGGCGGCGGCCGGCCCGGGGGAGGAGCTCTACCGGCTGCGCGAGGCGCTGTCCCTCTGGCAGGGGCACCCCCTCGCCAACGTCGCCTCGCGCATGCTCCAGCACGATGCGGTGCCCGCACTCGAACAGGAGCGGCTGCGGGTGCTGGAACGGGTCTGCGACCTCGAACTCGCCGCCGGCAACTGCCATCAGGTCCTGGTCGACCTGTACGAGAGCGCGCGCCGGCACCCGGTGCGCGAACGCTTCACCGAGCAGCTCGTCGAGGCGCTCTACCGCACCGGGCGCCAGGCCGAGGCGCTCGCCGAATACCGCACGGTGCGCGACCGGCTGCGGGACGAACTCGGCATCGACCCCGGACCGGGACTGCGCCGCCTGGAACTCGCCATCCTGCGCGCCGAAGAGCTGGCGCCCGCCCCGCCGCTGCCCGCGCGCACCGCGGACGCGGCCGGAGCCCCCGCGCTGCCCGCCGGCGCGGCCGCGACGGCCCGGCCGCCCCGCGCGGTACCGCCGGTCCCGGCCTTCGCCGGGCGCGACGCCGACCGCAGGGCCATGGCCGCCCGGCTCACCGCCGCAGGCGGTCCGCGCCTGGTCGTCGTCTCGGGAGCGCCGGGCATCGGCAAGTCCGCGCTCGCCCGCCAGACCGCCCACGAGGTGCAGGAGGCCTTCCCCGGCGGGGTGTTCACCCTCCAGCTGGCCCGGCCGGACGGGACCCCGGTCGCCGTCGAGGAGGCGGCGCGGCTCCTGCCGGAACCGGCCCCCGGCCGCCGCCTGATCGTCCTGGACGGTGCGGCCGGATCCTGGCAGGTGCTGCCGCTGCTGCCCGCCGCGGAGGACGACGCCGTCCTCGTGACCAGCAGGCGCCAACTGGCCGCGGTCGTCGCCACGCACGGCGGCGCCGTGCACCGCCTCGACGTGCTCCGGCCCGCCGAGGCGTACGGGCTCCTCGCCGGGCTCGTCGGCACGGAACGGATCGCGGCGGAGCCCGCCGCCGCCCGTGAACTGGCCCGCGTGTGCGGGCACTTCCCGCTCGCCCTGCGGATCGCCGCGGGACGGCTGCTGACCCGGCCCGGCCTGTCCCTCGCGGACTGCGCGGCCTGGCTCGCGGAGGACCCACCCGTACGGCTGGCGCTCGCCGAGGACGCCGGGCTCTCCGTACCCGAGGTGCTGGGGCAGGCCCTCGACGCACTGGCCCCCGATCTGCGGGAGGCGTTCCTCCGGCTGGGCGCACGCGCAGCAGCCGCGGACCCGTCGGCCGGGGAGAGCGAAGCCGTACTCGAACAGCTCGTGGAGGCAGGGCTGTTGGAGGACGGACCGCCCGGCCCGTACCGCCTGCACGACCTGCTCCGCATCTACGCGCGTTGGCGTCTGCGCACCCACGAGACGGCGGCCCCGGCCGCACCGCGCTGACCCCGCCCGGCCCCGCCCGACCCGCACCGCCCGGCCCCGCCGCCCCGCACGCCTCTCCGCCCCGGACCCTCGCACCTCCCCGCCCCGGCCCCTCGCACCTCCCCGCTCCAGGCTTCCTCCCCGATCCCGCCCAGACCGCACCCAGGGGTGTTCCCATGGCCCACGCCAGCTACCGAGCCGTTGCCGAGACCCGTCCCCGGATCCGCCGCGACGTGCTGTTCACCGAGACGCCCGACGGCGTGCTGTTCCACAACGCGGACGGCGGCTTCCGCCTCACGGCCAAGTCCGCGTACCGCTTCGCGACGCTGATCGTCCCCCACCTCACCGGCGAGCACTCCGTCGCCGACCTGTGCCGGGGCCTCGGCGAAGCGCAGCGGGCGATGGTCGGCGAACTCGTCCGGACCCTGTACGAACGGGACTTCGCCCGGCCCGTCACCACCCCCGCCGAACCCGCGGCCGGACACGTGGCGCCCGACCCCGACGTTGCCCGCCGGTACGCCCCGCAGATCGCCTACGCCGACCACTACTCCGACGACGCCGAGGCGCGCTTCCTGCGCTTCCGCGGGACCCGGGTGGCCGTCCTCGGCGACGACGACGTCGCCCGCTGGTGCGCGTCGAGCCTGATACGCAACGGCTGCGCGGTCGTCGGCGTGACACCGGCCCTCGCCGCGCCCGCGCCCGGCACCCCCGTACCCGCCACCCCCGACCTCGACGCCGAGGTGGCCGAGGCCGTCGCCGACGGCTGCCCCGCCGAACTGCGCACCCTGCCGACGGCGGCGGAGCGGGAGCCCGCCTGGCCCGAACTGTCCGACTACGACGTCGTGGTGGTCACCGGCGGCCGCACCGCGCCCGCCCGCCTGCTGCCGCTGCTGCGCGCCGGCATCCCGGCCGGCCGCACCCTCCTGCCGGCCTGGTCCTACGGCGCCGACGCCGTCATCGGACCGCTCATGGCCGCCGGCACCCCCGGCTGCTGGGCCTGCGCCGCGCTCCGGCTCGGCGCCGCCGCCGGCCGCGACGGCGCCGCCGCGGCCGCGGCCGACCTGTGGAGCACCCTGGCCCTGCCCGGCGGGCCCGCCGCGGCCGGTCCGGAGCCCGGGCGGCCGCTCGCCGCGATGATCGGCAACCTCCTGGGCTACGAGGTCTTCCGCACCGCCTCCGGAGCGCTGCCCGCCGAGACCGCCGGCCAGGTGATCGTGCAGGACATGGCGTCCCTGGACGTCACGGCCGAGCCGCTCCTCGCCCACCCGCGCTGCCCCTTCTGCGCCCCGGACACCGAGGCCGCGCGCCGGCCCGTGGCCCCCGTGGACCTCGCCGAGGCGGGCACCACCGCCGCCCCGGCCCTGCCCACCCTGGAGACCGCACGCGCAGCGGACGCCCTGGTGGAGGAGCTGAACCGGCGCTCCGCGCTGGTCCGTCCCTACACCGGAGTCTTCACGCGCCACACCGACGAGCCGCTGACCCAGATCCCCCTCAAACTGGGCGCGGTCGAGCTCGGCCTCGGCCACACCGGCCCCCGGACGATCGCGGCATTCGACGTCCACCACGTCGCCGGGGCCCGGATGCGGGCGCTGGACGCGGCCGCAGTGGTCTACGCCGAGCACGTCGCCCCCGCGTACGGTGTCGCCGCCCGGGGCGAGAGCGCCGTGGCGGAGGGCTCGCTGACCGTCGCCTCCGGCCTGCCCGGCACGGCCACCGCATGGCAGCAGGCCGTGTCCCTCGTCACGAAGGAGCCCGCGCTCGTGCCCGCGGGCGCCGTCCGCCCCTTCGGCCCGCACAACGCCGACCGGCTCTTCGAACGCACCCGCGCCGGCGCCGGGGCCGGACCCGCTCCCGCCGACGCGGCCGCCGCGGGCCTGCTGTCCGCCCTGGCCCACGACGCCCTGCTGCGGGCCGTCCACGGCGCCGCGGCGGCGCCGGTACCGCTGACCGACGACACCCCCGACGCCGAACTCGCCTTCCTCGTACGGTCGGCGGAGCGCCTGGGGCTCCCGGTCGAGCTCCTCGACCTCGGCGAGGCGGCGCGCTCCGGCGTGCACGTGCTGCTCGCCCGGGCCGGGGAACGCTGGGCCGTGGGCGCGGCCCTGGACCGGCGGACGTCGGAGGCGGCCGCGCTGCGGGACCTGCTGGGCGCCGTCCAGTACGAGCGGGACGACGCCGCTCCCGGCGGGCCCGCCGACACCGGTGACCCGCTCCTGCCCGACCTCGACGCCCGCACGCTGACGACCGCACCCGGCGCCCGAACCCCCGGCCCGGACCGGGCCGCCGCCGATTGGTCCGAGGTGCTGGACCGCCTGCGGTCGGCGGGCCGCGACGCCTACGTCGTCCCCACCGGGACCCCTGACCTGGCCTCGGCCGGACTCCACACCGCCAGAGTGCTGCTGACCACCGCCCAGGAGCCGGGCGATGACCACTGATCCGCTGACGGCCCGCGACCCCGCCCTCGCCGGCGCCCTCGGCCCCGACGCGGCGACCCGCTTCGCCGCACGGCTGGGCCGCGCCCTCGCAGCGCTCGGCGGGCCCCCGGTCACGCTCGCCCCGCTCGGTGTCGGCGACGCCTTCACCCGGCCCGTCCCCTCGGCCGCCGACGGCGGGGCCGTACCCGTGCACCTGTACGGCCACCAGGCGGTCGTCGGGCCGTCCGGCGGCTGCGCCCGCTGCCTGGAACGCCGCTGGCAGGCGGTGCGGTCCGTCGCGCTCCGCGACGCCCTCGAACTCGGCGGCGGCACCCGGGCCGCGGGGGACTGGCCGTACGCGCACCCCTTCGCCGCCGACGCCCTGGCCGCGCTGATCACGGCCGCCCGGGAACCCCGCCCCGGCGCCCCCGGGCCCGGCGTCTTCCCCGACGTGCGGCTGCTGGACCTGCGGACCGGCCTGGTACGCCGGTACCCGCTGGTCCCCGACCCGGAGTGCCCGCTCTGCGCCACCCCGTACGAGGACACCGCCGAAGCGGCCGTGCCCGAACTGCCGCCCGCGCCGAAACACCGGCCCGGGGTGTTCCGCACCCGACCCGTCGAGTCGTACGGGATCGACGTGGCGGCCTTCGCGAACCCGCTGTGCGGGGCCCTCGGCCCCTCCCTCGTCCAGGACGTCTCGTCCACCTCCACCTCCGCGACCATCGGCTGCTTCTCCATGCGCTCGGGCGAGTACCTGCGCGAGACGTTCTGGGGCGGCCACACGGACTCCTTCGCGCGCAGCGCGCACGTGGGGGTCCTGGAAGGGCTGGAGCGCTACGCCGGGATGAGGGCCCGCGCCCGGACCACGAGCGTCACCGGCTCCCTCAGGCGGTTCGGCGCCGACGCGGTCGACCCGCGGGAGACCGGCCTCTACAGCGAGGCCTTCCACCGGGACAACCCGCGCGTACGCCCCTTCGACCCGGACCGGGAGATCGCCTGGGTGTGGGGCTGGTCGCTGCGCGACCGGGTGCCCCGCCTGGTCCCGGAGATCCTCACGTACTACCACGCCCCCGGTCTCGAGAACCGGTTCGTGCAGGAGAGCTCCAACGGGTGCGCCTCCGGCGGCAGTCTGGCCGAGGCCGCCTACTTCGGCCTGATGGAGGTCGTCGAACGCGACGCCTTCCTGCTCACCTGGTACGGACGCCAGCCGCTGCCCGAGATCGACCCGGCGAGCAGCGCCCGGACCTCGACCCGGGCGATGGTCGACCGGCTGGCGATGTACGGCTACCGGGCCCGGTTCTTCGACACCCGCATCACCTTCCCCGTCCCCGTCGTGACGGCGGTCGCCGAACGGTTCGACGGCGGCCCCGGCCGGATGTGCTTCGGCGCCGGCGCCGGCCTCGACCCCGAGTCCGCCCTGGCCTCGGCACTGTGCGAGATCGCCACGGACGCCGTCAACCTGCCCGGGCGCACCGAGCGCGACGAGACCCGGCTGCGCGCCATGGCGGCCGACTTCCAGCTGGTCACGGCGCTGCACGACCATCCGCTCGTCTACGGCATCCCGGAGATGGCCGAGCACGCGGACTTCCTCCTGCGCGGCCCCGGCCGCGAGCGCCCCCGGACCCTCGCCGAGCTGGAGTGGCCGGACGGGTGGGGCGCGCCCGCCTCGGACGACGTGCGCACCGACCTGGAGAGGTGCGTGTCGGCGGTCGCGGCCGAGGGGTTCGACGTCGTGGTCGTCGACCAGACGATGCCCGAGCAGCGTGCCCTCGGACTGCACACCGTGAGCGTCCTCGTCCCCGGGCTGCTCCCCATCGACTTCGGGTGGTCCCGGCAGCGGGCACTCGGCATGCCGCGGATGCGGACCGGCCTGTTCACCGCCGGTCTGCGCGAGCGCCCGCTCGACCCCGGCGACCTGAACCCGGCACCCCACCCCTTCCCCTGACCGGCCACCGCCGGCGTCCGCCCCGAACGCAGGAGGACCCATGGGCCACGCCCATGTCTACGCCCACGAGATCATGCACCGCGGCAGGGTGCCGATGGAGCCCGTCGACTTCGTCCCCGACTGGGCAGACCGGCCCCGCAAGGCCAAGTTCCATCCGGACGCCGAGACGTTCCCCCTGCCCCCCTCGCCGGCCGAGCCCCCGTACACGACGCCGCAGCGGCCCGCACCCGGCTTCACCCTGCCGCTGCTGTCCGGCCTGCTGAGGGACTCGTACGGGCTGACCGGCCGGCGCCTCGCGGTGCAGGCCAACACCGACCTGGCCGCGCTGCCGCACTACCGCCACGCGAACTGGTCGCGCGGCACGGCCTCGGGCGGCGGCCTCTACCCGGTGGCCGTCCACTGGGCGGCCGGCCCGGGCGGACCGCTGACCCCCGGCCTCTACCACTACGCGCCGCACCAGCACGGGCTGCGCCGGCTCCTGACGGGCGATGTCACGGGCGACGTGCGAGAGGCCCTCGGCCCGGGGACGGGCGCCGCCGGGCGGGCGACGCAGTACCTCGTCCTCAGCGTCAAGTACTGGCAGAACGCCTTCAAGTACAACAGCTTCTCCTTCCACGCCGTCAGCATGGACGTGGGCGCGCTCGTGCAGACATGGCGGCTGTGGGCGGCGCAGTACGGGCTGCGGATCGACCCGCTGTTGTGGTTCGACGAGGAACGCCTGGCCCGGCTGCTGGGCGTGGCTCCCGAGGAGGAGGGCGTCTTCGCGGTCGTCCCGCTGACCTGGCAGGGCGCGCGGGCGCCCGCCGAAGGCGGCGCGACGGGCGCCACCGCGCGCCACCGGGACGTCGAACGCTCCCGCCGCGTCATCGAGTTCGAGGCCCTGCGGCGCATCCACCGGGCCACCGCCGGCCGGGCCGCCGACCGTCCGGCGCCGGAAGCCCTGGACGCGGCGGCCGCCCACCCGCCGCGCGGCGCCGATCGGCTGCCGCTGCCGACTCCGCCCGCACCGCCGGCCGGCACCGGCCGCGCCCTGCGCGAACGCCGCAGCAGCTTCGGCCGCTTCGACGCCTCACGCCCGGTCGCGGCCGGGCAGCTCGCCGCCGCGCTGGCCGACTGCGCGGCCACCCGCTACGGGACCGAGGCCGAGCGGCCCGCCGGGCCGTCCCTCACCTCGCTGTACGCCTTCGTCAACCACGTCGAGGGCATCGCCCCGGGCGCGTACGCCTACGACCCGGCCGCGCACACCCTGCGGCTGGTCAAGCCGGGACCGCCCGGCCCCTTCCTCCAGCGCAACTACTTCCTGTCCAACTACAACCTGGAGCAGGCCGGCGCGGTACTCGTCCCGACGGTCCGCACCACCGCCGTACTGGACCGGGTGGGCGACCGCGGCTACCGGCTCGTGGGCGGCGCCGTCGGCGCCGTCGCGCAGACCTTCTACACCACGGCCGCGGCCTTCGGCCTGGGCGCCGGCGTGGCCCTCGGCTTCGACAACATCGCGTACATCGAGGAGCTGGGGCTGACCGGCACCGACGAGGCCCCCCTGCTGATCATGCTGCTCGGCCGTGAACGCCCGCGGCCGGCCGACTTCCGCCACGAGATCGCCTGAAGGGAGCGGCACGATGGACACCACCGAGTGGCACGCGGGCGACCGCTTCATGCTGCGCGTCGCAGGACTCGCCCTGTCCGAGGTCGAAGCCCTGCGCGCCGACGGCACCCGCGGCTGGGCCGATGACGTCCTCACCGCCGAGACGGGCCTGCGCCAGGGCGCCCAGCGGCTGGAGGACGTACTGCACGCCGCCGTCGGCGCCACCGACCCGGCACCGGACGGACCGGGCGCGGCCCAGCGCCGCGCACTGCTGAGGCTGCGCCGCCAGATCCACAACGACCGGCTGCCGGCCCGGCCGGACGCCTCGACGGAGACCGCCGTGGAGGCCGTCGCCACCGTGGACGAGTGCGCCGCCGAGCAGCTCGCCGGCTGGCTGCACCGGCGCCGTCTGCTGGACAAGCTGCTGGCGCAGGGGCCGTCGCTGCTCACCGCCGACCTGGCGCGCAACCGGGCCGCCCTGCGCGCGCTGGTCGCCGACGAGCGCCTGCGCCGCGGCCTGCTGCTCGCCTCACCGGTGCTCGAAGGGCAGCTCGACGGATACGCCCGCGCCGAAGGGGCGCAGAACGGGCGGACCCGCAAGGCCGAGCGGTCCCTCCTGTCGTACGTGTACCGCACGGCCTGCAAGACGAGCCCGTTCAGCACCCTCACCGCCGTGGCCACCGCACGCTTCACGGACGCCCCCGACGAGGGCGGGCCCGGCGCGGTGCGGGTGGCCGACGCGTGGAGCAGCCACGTACGGCTCAACGTCGTGGTGCTGGCCCGGCTCGCCGAGCTGATCCTGGCCGACCCCGTGCGCCGCCGGGACCTTCCGCTGCGCCTTGCCTCCGGCTGGGGCCGCGAGGACGACCGGATCCGCTACGTACGGCGCTCCGTGACGGCGGGCGACGACGCGGCCGCGGTCACCTTCGACGCCGTCGAGGACCGGCTGTTCTTCCTGCGCCGCAGCGGCACCCTCGACCGGCTCCTCGCCCTGTTCGCCGAGCGCCCCGAGCTGCGCCACCGGGAACTGACCGACTGGCTCGCGGCCGAGCACGCCGCCGGCCCCGCGCAGTGCGAGGCGTACGTCCGCGCCCTCCTCCAGCTCGGCATGGTGCGCGTGCCCCTCCTCGACACCGAGGTGCACAGCCACGACCCGCTGCGCTCCTTCCGGCAGGCGCTGACCTCGCTGGAGCGGCCCTGGGCCGACCGGCTGGCCGCCCTGCTCGAAGCGCCAGCCGCCGCCCTGGCCGGCTACCCGGCCGCGGGGCGGGCGGAACGGGCCGACCTGCTGCGGGTCCTGCGCGGCGGACTGCACCGCGCCCAGGAGGAGCTGGGCGCCCCGGACGCGGCCCTGCCGCAGACCCTGCTGTACGAGGACGTCAGCGCCGGCAGCGAGCTGTCCTGCCCGCCCCGCGACTGGACCGCGCTGCGGTCGGTCGAGCGGATCCTGCCCGCCTTCGACCTCACCCTGGCCCAGCGGATCACCTTCGAGGGCTTCTTCACCGCGCGCTACGGCGCCGGGGGCCGCTGCGAGGACCTCCTCGGGCTGGTGCACGACTTCCACGAGGACTTCTTCGACCAGTACCTGTCGTTCACCGCACGGCGAAAGCCCTTCGACGAACGCGGCGAGTACGTCGCGGAGGAGAACTGGCTGGGCCTGCCGGGCATCCGCGCCCTGGACGCGGCACGCCGCACGTTCATCGACCGGATGCGGCAGGCCTGGGCGGCGTACGAGGCCGGGCACGGAGGCGACGGGACGGCCGTCCTGCGCCTCGGCGAACCGGACCTCGCCGCGGTCGCGGAGGAACTCGCCCCGATCGCACCGCGGTTCGCACCGCGCTGCCACCACCTCCAGCTCGGCCGCGATCCCGCCGAGGGCACCCCACTGACCGTGCTGAACCGCTCGTACGGCGGGCTGTCCTTCCCCTTCAGCCGCTTCACCCACGTGTACGACGGGACGGGCGCGGACCTCTCCGACGCCCTGCGCGCCACGGCGGACCGGATCACCCCGCCCGGAGCGGTCCTCGCCGAGGTCACCGGCGGCCCCGTCACCACCAACCTCAACCTGCACGGCCGGCTGACCGGCCACGAGATCGTCTGCCCCGGCGAGAGCGGCACCCTCCCGCCGGAGCGCCGGCTGCACCTGGACGACCTGTACGCCGAGCACGTGCCCGCGACCGGACGCGTGGTGCTGCGCTCGCGCCGGCTGGGCCGGGAGGTGATCCCCGTCTACCTCGGCTACCTGGTGCCGCTCGCGCTGCCCGCGATCCCGCGCACGCTCCTGCTGCTGTCCCCGTCGTCGATGTCACCGCTCGACGTGTGGGCGGGCGTACCGGAGGGTGCCGCGCGCGACAACGTGACCACCCGGCCCAGGGTGGTCCACGGCGACGTCGTGCTGAGCCGCCGCAGCTGGACCACCACCGCCGGCGACCTGCCCGTACGGGGGGCGCGGGAGGCCGGGCACTTCCTCGACTGGCAGCGCTGGCGCCGCACCCACGGCCTGCCCGAGCAGGTGTTCGCGACCGTGTCGGCCGGCCCCTCGGCCGCCGGGGCCAAGCCGACCTACGTCGATTTCGCGAGCCTCCTCTCGCTCGCGGCCTTCGAGACGCTGCTGCGCGACCCGGCCCACCGGGTCGTCTTCCGCGAGATGCTCCCCGACCCCGAAGGCCTGCACGTGCACTCGGCGCGCGGCGCGCACGTCGCCGAACTGGCCGTCGAGACCTTCACCACCACCACCGTCCGGGACGAAGCAGACCCGGAAGACCAGGAAGGCGGCACGCGATGTCCGAGATGACCCCGTCCACCACCGGCGCGCGCGCCGACACCCGAGGTGCCTGGCAGGCCCTGCACGTCTTCTACGCGGCCAACCCGCAGCCCCTGCTGGTGCAGTGCGTCCGCCCGCTGATCGCCGGACTCACCGCCGACGGGCTGCTCGCCGGGCACTTCTTCATCAACTACTGGCTGGAGGGCCCGCACGTGCGGCTGCGGCTGCGCCCCGCCACGCCGGAGGCGGAGAGCGAGGTGCGGCGCCGCGCCGAGGAGGCCGTCGCCGGCTTCCTCAAGGCCCGCCCGGCCCTCTACGAGGTCGATTCCGGATTCCTCAACGAGTTCTACAACACGCTGTTCGACATCGAGTTCCCCGAGGGCGACCGGGCCGCCTTCATGGGGTCCGACGGCCGGATGAACCTGCGGCCGAACAATTCGTACTCCCGCGAGCCGTACGAGCCCGAATACGGAAAGTACGGCGGCCCCGCCGGCGTCGAACTCGCCGAATGGCATTTCGCCCGCTCCAGCGATCTGGTCATCGACGCACTGCACCGCATGAACCTGCACCTGCGCACCGTCCTGCTGGGCACCTCCGCCCAGCTGATGATGGTCATGGCGGGCGTCTTCCTGCCCGACCGCGAGGAACTCGCCGGATATCTCGACCGGTACTACGAGTTCTGGCACGAGGCCTTTCCCGGCACCGGGTTCATCGGTTCCGAGGAGTACGACCGGACCTACGGGCAGACCGCACCCGGGCTCGGCCGCCGCTTCGCGGCCGTGCGCGGTGCGCTCGCCTCCGGCGAGAGCGGCCGGCTCCCGGCCTTCCTCGCCGGGTGGGCGGACCACTGCCACGAGCTGCGGGAGCGCGCCGAGTCGCTCGCCGTCGACGGCGACCTGGTCTTCCGTTCCTGGGACGGCACCCGCGACGAGCGGGTGACGGACCCCGACGAAGCCCTGCCGCTGTTGCTCTCTCCGTACATGCACATGACCAACAACCGGCTGCACGTGACCATCCGCGACGAGGCCTACCTGGCGCACCTGCTGGGCCGGGTGCTGCGCGAGGGCGGGGGCGAGGTCCCGGCCGACGGTGGGGCGGTCACCGCATGACCGGGCTGCTGGGCCACCGGCCCGCCCTGCGCCCGGAGGTCCTGCTGTCCCCGCCGCTCCTCGACGGACCGGCCACCGTCCACCTGGTCAAGGACCCGGTGTCCGGAGCCTCGTTCGAGATCGGTCCCAAGGAACACTTCCTCGTCTCACGGCTGGACGGCACCCGCAGCCTGGCGGAGATCGGCACCGAATACGGCCACGCCTTCGGACGCAGGCTCGGCGAGGGCAACTGGCAGCAGCTCCTCGCCCTCCTCGGCAGCCGTCGGCTGCTCGCCGGCGGCCCGCCGCCGTCCGCGCCCGCCCCGCCCGGCGGGCCGCTCCGGGGCGGCCTGCTGCGCGGCACGCTGCGCCTGGTCGCGGACGCCGACGCCACGACGGCCCGGCTGCACCGCGCGCTGCGCCCGCTCCTGCGCCCGGCGGTGCTCGGGGCACTGCTGCTCGGCTGCCTCGCCATGGAGACCGCCCTCGCCGTGTCCCTCGGTGAACTCCTCTCCGCCTTCGGGTGGTTGCTGCGCCATCCGGTGCCGCTGCTGGCCGTGGCCACCCTGATGTGGCTGAGCACGGCCCTGCACGAGTTCGCGCACGGTGTGGCCGCCCGCCACGTCGGTGGGACCGTCGGCGAGATCGGCCTGCGCTGGCGGCTGCCCGTCGCCATCATGTACTGCACCGTCGACAACTACCGCTTCCTGGAACGGCGTCGGCACCAGCTGGCGGTGGCCTCCGCGGGAGCCTTCGCCAACCTGCTGTTCCTGCTGCCGTTCGCCGCCTGGTGGGCGGCGCTGCCCCCGGGCGACGACCCCACCCGGCGGACGCTCGCCGCGCTGCTGCTCATCGGCAGCGCCCAGGCGCTCGTCAACCTGATCCCGCTGCCCCCGCTGGACGGCTACACGATGCTCGGCCACGGCCTGCGCGTCACACGCCTGGCGCCCGCCAGTTCCGGGTACCTCCGGCTTCGGATGCGCGACCGGACGGCCGCCGCCGCGTACCCGCCCCGCGCCCGAAGGCTCTACCTCGGATACGCCGTCGGCTCCGCCGTCCTCGTCCTGCTGCTGGCGGCCGGCCTCACGGGAGCCGTCTGGTACGCCGCCACCGCCTGAACCCACCACAGCCCGAACAACCCGTACGACAGACACAGAGGGACGCACGACCCATGACGACAGACACCACCCAGCCGCCCGACTCCCCGGCCATCGCCGCCCAGGACGTCCACAAACGCTACGGCGACCGCCGGGCGGTGGACGGGGTCTCCCTCGACGTGCGCCGCGGCGAGTTCTTCGGGCTCCTCGGCCCCAACGGGGCGGGCAAGACCACCCTCATCGAGATCATGGAGGGGCTGCGGCAGGCCGACGGCGGCACGGTCACCGTCCTCGGCCAGAGCCCCTGGCCCCGCAACACCGCACTGCTGCCACGGATGGGCGTACAGACCCAGGCCTCGGCCTTCTTCGTACGGCAGAGCGCGCGCGAGCACCTCGCCACCGTCGCCGGCCTGTACCGCCGCGACCCGGCGGCCGCGGACCGCACACTGGAGAGCGTCGGGCTCACCGAGCAGCGCGACGTCCTGGTGGAGAACCTCTCCGGCGGCCAGCGCCAGCGCCTGGCCATCGCCTCCGCCCTCGTCCACGAACCGGAACTGATCTTCCTGGACGAGCCGACGGCCGCCCTGGACCCGCAGGCCCGGCGCGACCTGTGGGAGGTGCTGCGCGCCCTGAAGAGCCAGGGCCGCACGATCGTCTACACCACCCACCACCTCGACGAGGCCGAGGCGCTGTGCGACCGCGTGGCGATCCTCGTCGGCGGCCGGATCGCCGCCCTCGACTCGCCGCACCGGCTGGTCACCGCGGCCGGCGCGCCCGCACGCCTGCTGCTGCCCGTCGGCCGGCTCGGCGTCGAGGAGGCCGCGGCGCTGCCCGGCGTGGACCGCGCCGTCCTCCAGGGCGGCTCCCTCGTCCTGGAGACCGCCACGCCCGGCAAGGTGCTCCAGGCCGTGGACGCCCTCACCGGGCTGGACGGGGTCATGACCCGCACGGCCACGCTGGAGGACGTCTACCTCGAACTCACCGGCGCCGCACACGCGGCCGCCGGGCACATCGGCCCGCAGGCCGGCCCCCACACGCAGACGGAGCACCAGGCATGAGCGCGTACACGGCCCTGACCGCCGCCGGCTACCGGGCGCAGGTCCGGGACAAGGCCACCCTCTTCTTCACCTTCGCCTTTCCGCTGCTCTTCCTGGTCGTCTTCGGCCTGATCTTCAGCGGGCAGGACGTGGAGGAGACCGGCCGCCCCTACATCTCCTACATCGCGCCGGGAGTGATGTCCTGGGGCGTCGCCAACGCGGCCGTCTTCGGCATCGCCTTCACCCTGATGCAGTGGCGCCGAGACGACCTGCTGCGGCTGATCCGGCTGACGCCGACCCCGCTGACGACCGTGCTCGCCTCCCGGTACGTCCTCGCCCTCGCCGTGGGCGTGGTGCAGGCGGCGGTGTTCATCGCGGTGGCCGTGCTCCCCGGCTTCGGCCTGGTCCTCGACGGACGCTGGCCGCTCGTGCTGCCCGCCCTCGTCCTCGGCATCACGGCCTTCCTCGCCATCGGCGTGATCGTCGGCACCTACGCCAACACCCCCGAGGCCGTCGCCGCCATCGCCAACTGCCTGATGGTGCCGATGGCGTTCCTGTCCGGTTCGTTCCTGCCGCTCGACATGATGCCGTCGTGGCTGCGGTCCGTCTCCCGCGTCCTGCCCCTGCGCTACCTCAACGACGCCGCGACCGGCGCGCTCACCGGCACCGGATCCCTCACCACCATCGGCACCGGCTGCGCGGCACTGCTCGGCTTCGCCCTCCTCTTCGGCGCGATCGGCCTCAAGACCTTCCGCTGGAGCAACCGGACATGACGACGACCGCGCCACGTCCGCCCGCCCCCGAGGGGACCCCCCTGGAATCCGCCCGGCGCGACCTCGCCCGGGCGCTGGAGCCGCTCGGCGCCGTCGTGGTGACCCTGGGCGTGCACGACGCCCTGGGGCCGCGCGCCGCCGACCCGTTCGCCGCCGTCCGGCCGGCCGCCGGCGTCCACCTCAGTGCCAGGGAGGTCCTCGTCGGCCCGTGGGGCGGCGACGGCAGCGCACCGGCCTGCGGCCAGTGCCTGGCCATGCGCCGCCAGCGGCTGCGCAGCCGCAGCGAGCGCGACGCGCTGGAGACGGGCAGCGGCCCGGGCACGCCCACCGGCCCCGAATGGCCCCGGCTGTCCCCGTACGCGCACGACGCGGTGTACGCGCTGCACGAAGCCGTCCACGGCGGGCGGGTCACCGCACCCGCCGGGCCGGCCGCCGACCGGGCCCTGCCCCAGGTGTCCCGGCTGGACCTGGAGACGCTGCGGATCCGGACGTACCCGCTGCTGGCCGACCCGCTGTGCCCGGACTGCGGCCCGCGGGGCACCGACGCGCCACGGCCCTTCACACCCGCGTCCAGGCCCAAACCCGACCCCGGCGCGCAGCGGCTGCGCCCCGCGTCCTCGTACCCGATGCCGTACGCGGCACTCGCCAACCCGGTGACGGGCGTCCTCGGTGGCGGCACCTGGCTGAACGTCACCTCACCGACCACCGCACCGGTCGCCGGCAGCGTCTTCATGCGCGGCTACGCCGGCCTGACGGACGTCACCTGGAGCGGGCAGGCCAACAGCTTCACGGCCAGCCGCGACCTGGCCCACCTCGAAGGGCTGGAACGCTACGCAGGCACCCACCGCCGCACCGGGAACGCCCTGCTCACCGCCAGTTACGCGGAGCTGGGCGAGCGGGCGCTGGACCCGGCCGAGTGCGGCTTCTACGCGCCCGCGACCTACCGCGACGACCCGCTCGTGTCGCCCTTCGACCCCGAGCGGCCGATCCCGTGGGTGTACGGGCACTCGCTGCGCGACGACCGGCCCGTCCTGGTCCCGGCCCGGCTGGTGCACTACAGCGCCGGTCTCGCCGCCGACAACTTCGTCTTCGAGTGCTCCAACGGCTGCGCCATCGGCAGCTGCCCGGAGGAGGCACTGCTCGGCGCCCTGCTCGAACTCGTCGAGCGCGACGCCTTCCTGCTCGCCTGGTACGGGGGACTGCTGCTCACCGAGATCGACCTGGCGAGCGTGCCGGGGACCGCGGTGCGCACGATGGCCGACCGGGCGGCGCTCCAGGGATACGACGTGCACGCCTTCGACAACCGCGTCGACCTGGCCGTCCCGGTGGTCACCGGGCTCGCGGTGCGGCGCGACGGCGGCCCCGGGCTGTTCTCCTTCGGAGCCGGCGCCGCCCTCGACCCGGCGACGGCGGTGGAGGCCGCCCTGTCGGAGGTGCTCACCTACATCCCGCACCTGCCCCGGCAGGTCGAGGAGCGGCGCGGCGAACTGGAGGCGATGGCAGCCGACTTCGGCAAGGTGCAGCACCTGAAGGACCACGCCCAGCTGTACGGACTGCCGGCGATGGCCGAACACGTCCGGCCCTACCGCGAGCCCCTGGCCGTACGCGCGATGGACGAGGTCTACCGGTCCTGGACGGACCACGGACGGCCCCGCACCGGCGACCTCCGCGACGATCTGCTGTGCGTCGTCGACGAGTTGGTGCGCGCCGGACACGACGTCATCGTCGTCGACCAGACCACCCCCGAGCAGCGGCGGATCGGCCTGCACACGGTCTGCGCGGTGGTGCCGGGGCTGCTGCCCATCGACTTCGGCTGGTCACGGCAGCGCGCCCCGTACCTGCCGCGGCTGCGCACCGCGCCGCGCAGGGCCGGACTGCGGACCGCCGACCTCGCCGACTCCGACGTCCGCCGGGTCCCGCACCCCTTCCCCTAGGGCGGGCGGATGCCCCGGCTCCCGCACGTGCGGGGACCGGGGCATCCTTGCGTCCGCGGCCCGACGGGTCAGGCGGAGCAGGAGGTGGTGCTGGTGGTCGAGGAACAGGTCGAGGTGGAGCTGCAGCTCGTGGAACCGGCGAGCACGACCTCGCTGGCGTCCGAGTAGTCGGAGATCTCGAAGGTCTCCGACTCCAGCTCCAGGATCTCGTCCGCGAGCGAGGCGAGGGGCGACTTCTCCATGATGACTCCTTGTGACGGTCCGGTGAGGGGACGGCGCCGGGCTGCGCCGCGCCTGCCCCCATCAGAGCGGGTGCCGCCGTCACCGGACCCTTCGTACCTCTGACACTCCTCTGACACGAGGTGTCAGCGCCCTGACGTGACCGCCCCCGGCCCGTCGGCCGATCATGGCTCCATGACCGGCCACCACACACCTCTGCCGCTCACCCGACTCGACGCGCACCTGCGGGACCTGACGGCCTTCTACCTGGAACTGCACCGGGACCCGGAGCTGTCGGGAGCGGAACGGCGTACGGCGGACCGCTTCGCCGGACGCCTGGAGTCGGCGGGGTTCGCGACCACGCGGGGCATCGGCGGACACGGCGTGGCCGGCGTGCTGCGCAACGGGGACGGGCCCACCGTCCTGCTGCGGGCCGAACTCGACGCGCTGCCGGTACGGGAGACCACGGGGCTGCCGTACGCGGCCGACGGGGAGGCGGCGCACGCCTGCGGGCACGATCTGCACCTGGCCGCGGCGGCCGGCGCGGCCCTGCTGCTGGCGGGGACGCCGCAGGCCTGGCGGGGCACCCTGGTGGTGGCCGGGCAGCCGGCCGAGGAGACGCTGGAGGGGGCCCGGGCGATGCTGGCCGACGGCCTCTACCGGCGGTGCGGCCGGCCCGACGACGTCCTGGCCCAGCACGCGGCGCCGCTGCCGGCGGGGATGGTCGCGCACGCGTACGGGCCCGTGACGGCGGGCAGCGTCACCTTCCGGGTGGTGGTGCACGGCCGGGGCGGCCACGCGGGCGCCCCGCACCTCGCCGTGGACCCGGTGGTGGCGGCCGCGCACGTGGTGACCAGGCTCCAGACGGTGGTGGCGCGGGAGACCGCCCCGGCGGACCAGGCGGCGGTGACCGTCGGCTCCTTCCGGGCGGGGGAGCGGGCGAACGTCATCCCGGACCGCGCCGAACTGGGCGTCACCGTAAGGGCGGTGAGCGAGGCCTCGCTGGCCCGGGCGGCCGCGGCCGTGGAACGGATCGTGCGCGGCGAGTGCGCCGCCGCGGGCTGCCCCCGCGATCCGGAGGTCGTCCGGCTCTCCGCCTCCCCCGTCACCCACCCGGATCCGGGGCTGACGGCGGCCGTACGGGAGGCGCACGCGGCCGAGTTCGGGGTGGAGCGGGTGGCGATGTGGCCGCCATCGCTGGCGACGGAGGACTTCGCCCTGTTCGGCGACGCGGGGACGCGGGTGCACGGCGAGCGCGGCATCCGGCTCGGCTACTGGATGGTGGGTACGGCCGGCCCGGCCGCCTGGTCCCGCGCCCCGGGCGCGACGGCGGCGCAGAAGATGGCGGCCCTGCCGGCCAACCACGCCCCGGACTTCGCCCCGGACGCCCGCACCGCCCTGCCGGCCGCCGTCCGAGCCCTGACCAGGGCGGCCCTGGCCCGCCTGGGCCGTCCTTGAGACGATCACGCCCCATGTGGTGGAACCGAAGGCTCCGGTCCGCTCGTCCCAGCTCCTGTACCACGAGCAGACTTGGAGATCCGTCCCACCATGGCAACACCGCACCACCCGGCCGGCCACGGCCCCGCGACCGGCAACCCGTACGACGCTCCGCGCGGTCAGGCCCACCCTCCGGCCTGGGGCAGCGCCGCCGCCGCGCCCGGCGGTCACGGATCCGCGTATCCCGCGGGCCCGGTTCCCACGGTCTGCCGCGCGTGCGGCGGGCAGACCGCCGTGAACTTCAAGGTCCGCGCCCACACGGGCATCCTCATCATGATGAGGTTCGAGCACCTGGACGGACCGTTCTGCCGGGACTGCGGCTTGGCCGTGGTCCGGCAGATGACCTACAGGACCCTGATCCTCGGCTGGTGGGGACCGCTCTCCCTGGTGATCCTCAACCCGCTCACCCTCGTGTGGAACCTGGTCGCGCACCTCAAGTACCGCGCGCTGCCCCCTTCGGCTCCGGTCCAGGGGCGTACCCACCTCGACACGGGGCCGCCCGTCCTGCGACGGCCGCTCGCCTACGTGGCCCTCATCCCCCTGGCGTGGGCCGTGTGGGTCGTCACCCAGATCGTGTCCCACTCCGCGTGAGCCGGAGCCCGCACGGGCGGTGGCGGTCAGCGGCCGGCCTTGCTGCCGGCCGCGTCCACCGCGGCGCCGTTGCGGGACCGGATCGGGTCCAGCGTGCCGAGGTGCTGGGCGATGAGCGCGGTCTGGAGCCGTGACTCCTCCTTGAACCACACGTCGACCAGACCGGTCTGCGTCTTGCAGTCGACCTCGGCGACGGCGACGGCGATCTCCTCCGGAGAGGGGCGGCCCTCCACGTGGGGCACCCGGTTGGCCGCGTCGAACGGCGTCGTGAGGCCCTTGTGGCCCTTGCCGTCCATGCACTGCGACCACTCGCCCAGGGCCTTCGTGACGGCCGGCAGCTTCATGGACTCGGTGAAGGAGTTGCCGTTCAGCTCGGCGACGAACGTCAGGTCGTCCTGCGTGGGCTTCTCGATCTGCCGGGCCGCCCAGTTCGTGCAGCCGCCCTCGTGGAGCTTCTTGCCGTTGTACGAGTCGCGGGCGCGCTCGGGGGCCTGCTGCGGCGCGCCCTTGGCGGCGGCGGCGGGCAGCTTGTGGCCGGTCAGGACCTCGAACTCCGCCGGCTCCAGCTCCGGGACCTTCTGCCGCACCGGCTCCGTGGTCTCCCCGGGCAGGCCGTACCCGTGGGCGGCCGCCGCCTCCCGGTCCGTGAGACCGTAACGCCGTTCCATGTTCGCGTCGTTGTCGCTGGGCGGCGGGTTCGTGCCCTCCACCGGCAGCTGGACCGGGAGGCCGTAGTCGGCCATGCACCGCTCCTGGAGCCGGCGCACGGCCCCGTCGAGGACGACGGTCTCCTCGAAGGTCTGCATGTAGGTCTCGAGCGGCAGGGTCAGCCCCCGGGCCAGGCCGCGCTCCGGGGTGGCCTTGGGCCACTTGGCCCTGTCCACCAGGGGCCGGTCCCCGGCCGCGGGCGCCGCCGGCGTGACGGACGACGTGGCGCCGCCGGCGCAGGAGGTCAGCAGGCTGGTGGCCGCGACCACCACGATCGCGGCGGCGGATGCGCGCTGGTTGAACTTCACGGTCTCGGCTTCCTTACGCAGGGGGAGGGGCGAGCGGGTCAGGCGAAGTGCTGGGAGGCGTTCTCGTTCTTCAGCGCGGAGATCAGGTTCGACCAGGGGCAGCTGCCGTAGGGCTCCCGCTTCTGGAAGTACTGGGAGGTGCCGCCGTAGCCGGAGTTGAAGTACACGCGGTAGGCGTCGGTGCCCGAGCAGTTCTGCACCGAGGCGGCGTTGTTCTTCATGTACTGCCAGGAGCCGGTGCCGTTGCCGTTGAAGACGTACCGGAAGGTGGTGAGCGTGGAGCCCTGGTACTGGCTGGTCCCCGTGTAGTCGCTGACGTTGCCGTAGAACTGGGCCCAGCTGGAGGTGTAGGAGCCGTCCTTGATGGCCAGTTCCTTGGAGTTGTAGAAGAGCATCAGCAGGGGCTCGTTGGCGCAGTTGATCCAGGTCACGTCGCAGTTCGAGGTGACCTTGTGCTCGGCCGCCTGCGCGCTGCCGGCGGTGGCCGCGACCAGGGCCGTGGCCGCCGTGACCGTGGCGAGCGCGGTGCCGAGGCGGGCGCGGGAGGTCTTCTTCATGAGCGGAGGAGCCTTTCGTGTCCGGGGCGGGGGCGGCGCGCCCCGCACCTCGCGGGTGCTCAGGGCGCGCCGTTCGCCGTCGGTCGTCGGGGGTGCCGGGAGCCGGCTCAGAACCTGACGACGAAGTTGTTGACCGTGCCGGTGTTGCCGGTGATGACGTCGTCGACGCGGAGCTTCCACCAGCCGTTGACCGGCAGGTCGGTCCCGTTGACCGTGTAGGTCTTCTTGAAGACGCCCGACCCGGTGGACGTGCCGCTCGTGCCGGCCGCCTTGAGGGCGTGGAAGGAGCCGTCCGGGGCGATCAGGTCGATCTTGAGGTTGGACAGGGCCTGGTGCTCGACGTGCACGAACACCTGGAGCTTGTCGGACCCGACACCGGACAGGCCGTCGGCCTTGGTCCAGATCTCCGTGTAGTTCTTGTCCGGGATCGCCTTCACGGTCTGGTTCTCGTACGAGGGGAAGCTGAGCGACCAGCCCTTGAGGTCACCGGTGGAACCACCGGCCGAGTCGGTGACCTTCAGCGTCCACGTGCCGTTCGCGGTCGCGTCGGTGGCGTCCACTCCGTAGGTGGTCTGGAGGGTGCCGCCGGCCTCGGAACCGTAGGGCTTGAGGGTGAAGGACTGGTTGTCGGGGCTCGTCAGGACGAGCCGCAGGTCACCGATCTTGGTGTGCGTGAGGTTGGTGTAGACCTGGAGCGGGCCGGAGGCGTTGCCGGGGATCTCCGAGACGTTGATGGTCGAGGAGAGGGTCCCGGTGTCGGGGATGACCTGGCTGGTGGTCTTCTCGAACGGCGTCGGGAAGATCAGCGACCAGGTGGTCAGCTTGCCCGCGTCGCCGTCGTCGGTGTCGGTCATCCGCAGCTTCCACTCGCCGTTGGCGGGCGAGTCGGAGGCGTCCACGGCGAACTGCGCGATGATGTTGTCGGCGCCGTCGGAGGCGCTGGCGTTCTTGAGCAGGTACGTCTTGCCGGTGGGCGAGAGGAGTTCCAGCTTGATGTCGCCCCGGTAGGCGTGGGTGATGTTGACGGACGCGGTGAGGTTCTTCGGCGCGTTGCCGGGGTACTCGGTCACGGTCACCGGCGAGACGACCGGCGTGCCGGGCGTGCCCGCACCGGTGGGGGCGTCGGGGATGTTCACGTCGAGGTCGTTGTCGACCTGGAAGGAGCGGGGCTTCTTGTCCGCCTCCGGCTTCGGCTCGATCGCCGTGACGGCCTTGCCGAGGTCGATGCGGGGCGTGCTCGTACCGCTGTAGGTGACCGAGGCGGCGCTGGTGGCGAGGAGCGACACCAGGCTGTCGATGCCCTCGGTGGGGTAGGTCTGCTTCAGCACGGCCAGGGCGCCGGCCACGTGCGGGGCGGCCATCGAGGTGCCGTTCTTGCTGGCGTAGGTGTTGCCGGGCACGGAGGAGACGATCGAGGTGCCGGGGGCGAACAGGTCCAGCAGCGGACCGCGGTTGCTGAAGGTGGAGACCTGGTCGTCATCGGTGGTGGAGCCCACCGTGACGGCGGAGGACACGCAGCCGGGGGCGCTGACGGCGTCGGTGTAGCCGTTGTTGCCCGCCGCGACGACGGTGGCCACGTTCTCCGTGAGCAGGCTGTCGATGATCGGCTTGCGGGGGTCGGCGGCGCAGGCCGTCGTCCAGCGTCCGCCGCCCAGGCTCATGTTGGCGGCGACGATGTTGGTGCCGGCCTTCTTCAGCGCGTGGACCTTCTCCAGTCCCTTGATCTGGGAGCTGGTGAAGCTGAGCACGCACGGGCTGGCTCCGGCGCCGCAGTACTCGTCGGAGTTGAACTTCGAGAACACCTGGACGGCGACGATGTCCGCGCCGGGGGCGACACCGCGGGTGGGCGCCCCGCTGATGCCGGCTCCGTTGCCGGCGGCTATGCCGGCGACGTGCGTTCCGTGGGAGCACGCGGTGCCCAGCGTGGCGCAGGCGCCGGCCTCGGCGTCGGCGCTGCCCGGGCCCGCCTGCTCGGCGCTGCCGTTCGGGCAGAGGCTGGTGGCGCCGTAGCTCTCGTCGTTGACGGAGAAGCAGGCCTCCGTCTTGACGCGGCCCGACAGGAACGGGTGCTTGGTGGCGACGCCGGTGTCGAGGACCGCGACGGCCGTGCCGGCGCCGGTCTTCCCGGCGGCGGCGGCCTTGTCACTGCCGATCTTGACGGTGGACTCGTTCAGCGTCGGCGGGACCGGGACGTCCTCGGTGACGCTGAGGACACCGGGCTTGGAGTTCAGTGCGTCAAGACCCGCACGGTTCACGCGGAGGGTGACCATCGGCAGCGTGTCGTACGACACGAGGGTCTGGCCCGCCTCGGAGGCCGAAGCCAGGTCCGTGCGCTGGTCGGTGACGACGTTGACGCGGACGGTGCCGCCGCTCGCCGTCTCGTCGAGGAGCGGCGGGTCGACCGGGCCGGTCGGCGCCGCGGAGGCCGGGCTGGTGCCGAGCAGCGGGTTGGCGGGCGCCGGTATCGCGGTGAGCACCAGGGCCGCCGCGGTGGCGGTCACCAAGGCCCATACGGGTCTTTTCACTTACTGCTCCAGGTCGTGAAGGGGTATTCGGGCGCGCAAAAGGGGGCCGGGCAGCGAAGCTTTCTCGTTGCCGGGCCCCCTCGTGTTCAACGGGGCCGGGACAGCTGACGGATCAGGTGGCGTTGGCGCCGTTCTTGGGGCGTCCGAAGTAGAAGACGGCCGTGTAGTAGGTGTAGGCGGTCGACCGGCAAAGACCCTTCCAGAAGTAGGCAGGGCAGGTGTTGTTGTACAGGATGTTGTAGAACGCGACATCGACGGAAATGCCCTTGTTGCGGTCCAGGTAGTAGCTGTAGCCCTTGTAGCTGTTGCCGATGGTGCCGTAGCCGTAGTCGTGCGAGTCGCACGCGGCGCGGAAGTCCCAGCCCGAGGGCTTGTCGGCGGCGCTGGTGCAGTGGTCGTGGTTGATGCCGATCACCCAGGCCTTGGTGGGCGTCTGCTTCCAGTACGGGTTGTGCCAGCCGTAGTGGGCGACCTTCGTGGCGCAGCCGCTGTACTGGTACCACATCCACGACACGGCGGTGGAGCAGTAGCGCGGGTACGCCTGCGGGTCGGTGATCTCCGAGCCCTTGAAGTCCGAGGCGGCCGGGGTGATGCCCTCACCCTGGGAGATGCTGGGGGCACCCGACATCGCGCTGCCCGCGACCGGGACGGTGCCGGTGGTCTCCTGCGCCTGCGGGGCGGCGGCGTCACCGGAGAACGTCAGCTCCCAGCGGGCGCCGTTGTCCGAGGTGGCGGTCGCGACGCGGTCGCTGCCGTCGTAGGTGTAGGCGTTGAGCTCGCTGCCCTCCGCCGGGTTGGTGACCTTCCGCAGCAGACCGGAGGTGTCGTAGGAGTAGCGGGCCAGCGTCTGAACGGTCTGGTCGACGGTGAGGGTGATGTCCTTCACCTGGCCGTTCACATCACCGAGGGCGCTGCCGGAAGCGGTGGTGGCGGTGGCGTAGTTGACCTTCAGGGACTGCGCCGGGGTCTCCCCGCGGGCGGGCTCCTTGACGGTGGAGACGCGGCCCGCGGAGTCGTAGGCGACCGTGGACTGCTGGAACGCCTTGCTGCCCACGGCGGTGACACGCCAGTTGTCGCCGCCCCCGCCGACCTGCTTCCACGTGAAGGAGGTCTTCAGGTCGGCCGCGGCGATCGGGTTGCCCGACTGGTCGACCGGGGCCTGGTCACCGGACTCGACGGTGGTCAGGTTGACGTTCAGGGTCTCCACGGCGGTCGTCTTCAGCGTACCGAGGAGGTCGTCCCAGGTGATGCTCTCGACCACGGTCGAGCCGTCCGCCGACTTGTACGTGTTGACGCTGCCGCCGTTGGGGCCCGCGACCGAGTCGGTCAGGTCGTAGCGGGTGGACTCGTTGGTGTCCAGGTACGTCGTGGTGATCGCACCGTTGCCCGTGGTCAGCTTCCGGTTGAGCTGCCCGCCGAGGAACTCGGCCTCCCAGCTGGGGCCGAACACACCCAGATCGGAGCGGGTGGTGGGGGCGTCCTGGGCCTGCGAGACGCCCTGGGCCTGACCGACGATCGTGTGGGAGCGGCCCATGAGGCCGGCCGGCACGTCGTTCTCGGCGATCTGGTAGCTGTTGCTCTCGGACACGTACATGCCCGGGCCGATGTTCTGGATCTCGCCCTGGGCGAGGGGCTGCGTGGGCAGCTCGGTGGCCGAGGCCATCTGCTGCGGGAGCAGCAGGGCCAGGGACACGGCGGCCACGACCGGGAGCGCAATTCTGCGCATGGGTGTTTCCCTCTCGATCAAGTCGACCGGCGGTGATCGACAAACAGGACCGTAGGGAGGGCTTTTGTTGTCCGCAAAGCATTGCCGAGCCGATCAAAACACCGGGTTTTGTTGATTGTTGGGGCCCGGACACGATGAGTACGAGTACTCATTCACAAGGTGTTCGGCGTCGCGCATGATTCCTGCATGCGATCGACGACTCTCTTGAAGCCCGTACTGGCGGCCGCCCTCGGCTGCCTGGTCCTTTCCGGTTGCGGCGCCCAGAACGACACCCCCGAACGGGCCTCCGCGGGCAGCACGGTGGGCGAGAACGCGCAGGACCCGTCGTCGCCGGGCGACGATCAGGAGGTGCGCTTCCTCGCCCTGATGACCCGTACCGCGCAGGGCTGCAGCCCGGACGCGCCGAACGCCACGGGCGGTGGCGGCGTTCCCAAGCCGGAGGACCTGCCGGGCGCGGAGGCCGTACCCACGCCGAGGTACGGGCCGGGCCAGACCCCGCCGGGCGTCCCGAACGCCGACGGCGACATCCCCGTACCGCTGGACGACGCCGCGCCCCCGTCGAAGCCGGCCACCGGCTCCGCCTCGCCCGCCACGGCCCCGGAGGTGCCGCTGGCCGGTACGGAGAAGTGCGTGGGCAGTGAGCACGCGAAGCGGGTCGGCGAGGCCTTCAAGGGCACGAAGCCGGCCGACTACGAGGCGATGCACAAGCAGCTGACGGGACTCGACTACCCCGCCTCGCGGATCCACCGGATGCCGGACCGCGCGGGCGCGCCCCGGGTCAGGATCGACCTGCGCGCGATGGGCGGCCACGTGGCCCTGGAAGTCACCGCAGACGGCGGCGGGGTGGTCGCCGAGGCGTTCGGCGCTCCGGAGACGGAGGACGTGAAGGTGACCGACGTGACCCGCGGCAGGTGACCGACGTGACCCGCGGCGGGTGACCGACGTGACCGGGGTGCGGGCCCGGACGCGCCCGCGTCCCGACCCCGTTTGCTCCTGATCGGCGGGGGCAGACGCCCGGCATGTCCGGGACAGGAGTGTCGACGACCATGGAAACCGTCACCACGAAGGTGCCCGCCCGACTGGACCGGCTGCCCTGGTCACGGTGGCACTGGATGATCGTGATCGGGCTCGGCACGGTCTGGATCCTGGACGGCCTTGAAGTCACCGTCGTCGGCAGCATCGCCAGCCGCCTCTCCGAGGACGGCAGCGGCCTGCCCATCACCGACGCGCAGGTCACCGGTCTGGCGGCCGCGTTGTACGTGGCGGGCGCGTGCTCGGGGGCGCTGTTCTTCGGGCGGCTCACCGACCTCTTCGGCCGCAAGAAGCTCTTCCTGATCACGCTGGCCGTCTACCTGGGGGCGACGGCCCTGACCGCCCTGTCCTTCTCCGTCTGGTGGTTCTTCCTCTTCCGCTTCCTGACCGGCTTCGGCATCGGGGGCGAGTACGCGGCCATCAACTCGGCGATCGACGAGCTCATCCCCAGCAAGTACCGGGGCCGTGTCGACCTGATCATCAATGGCAGCTTCTGGCTCGGCGCCGTCGCCGGGGCCCTGCTGTCGGTGGTCGCCCTCAACACCGAGCTGTTCGCACCGTCGGTGGGCTGGCGGCTGACGTTCGCCCTCGGGGTCGTCCTGGGCCTGGTCATCCTGCTCGTACGGCGGCACGTACCGGAGAGCCCCCGCTGGCTGTTCATCCACGGGCGGACCCAGGAGGCGGAGGACCTGGTCGCGGACATCGAACGTCAGGTGGAGGAGGAGACGGGACGGCGGCTGCCCGAGCCCGAGCGGGCCATCACCATCACGGTGCGGCGCAGCATCGGCTTCGGGGAGATCGCGAAGACGGTGTTCCGCACCTACCCGCGCCGGGCCGTCCTCGGGCTGTCGCTCTTCGTCGGGCAGGCCTTCCTCTACAACGCCATCACCTTCGGCTTCGGATCCATCCTGGTCACGTTCTTCGACGTCTCCAGCTCCGTGACCGGCTACTACTTCGCCGTCGTGGCCTTCGGGAACTTCCTGGGCCCGCTGTTCCTGGGCCGTCTGTTCGACACGCTGGGCCGACGGCCGATGATCGCGGGCACCTACATCCTGTCCGGTGCGCTGCTGTTCGGGACCGCCTGGCTCTTCGGCGCGGGGCGGCTGACCGCCGTGACCATGACCGCTTGCTGGTGCGTGGTGCTCTTCTTCGCGTCCGCCGGGGCCAGTTCGGCGTACCTGACCGTCAGCGAGATCTTCCCGATGGAGACCAGGGCGATGTCGATCGCCTTCTTCTACGCCGTCGGCACCGCGGCCGGCGGCATCTCCGGACCGCTGATCTTCGCCGGGCTCACCTCCAGCGGGGTGGTCTCCGACGCGGTCCTCGCCTTCTCCATCGGCGCCGGGCTGATGGTGGCGGCCGGGCTCGTCGCCGTCTTCTACGCGGTCGCGGCCGAGGGCCGCTCCCTGGAGGACATCGCCACCCCGCTCTCCGCCCGGGCCGCCGAAGCGGACCCCGCCCGCTGACGTCCCGCCCTCCGCCCGCGCGGAGTGACCGAACGTGTACGCAGGTGCACGGACCGGCGGACGAGTGAAGGAGGGGCGGGCGGGCAGGCGCACACAGGAAGCGCAACACCGGAAATGTGCCGGAATGCGATTTTTTCTATGGTTCCAGGAGAGCGGGGTTCATGCCTCTCCAGCTGATACTGCACCTCGATCTGCACGGCCGGAGCGCGGCGGCGCAGGCCCGGCGCGCGACCAGGGCCCACCTCGCCGCTGCCACGACGAGCGGCGACGACCCCCTCCCGCTCCTCACGATGGACACGGCGCTCCTGCTGATCAGCGAACTCGTCACCAACGCCGTCCGCCATACGAGCGGGGGCTGCCTGCTGGAGGTCCGCCTCGCGTCGAACGGGATCGAGATCGAGGTCACGGACACCAGCGACGCGGAGCCGGAATCCAGAAGGCCCGACCGGCGCGGCGAGGGCGGCTGGGGGTGGCACCTGATCAACCGGCTGGGGAGCGACGTGGGGATCCGCCACCACGCGGCGGGAGGGAAGACGATCCACGTGCGCGTCCCGCGCTGACGTCCGCGACCTCACCGGGGCCGGGCGGCCCCGTGAAGAGGGCGAGGAATCCCGCGACGCCGTGGCCGGCTTCGGCCGGATGGCGGAACGTCGTGCCGGGGGTGATCCGGTAGTGGTTGCGGCGCCCCTCGCGCACCCGTCGCAGGTACCCCGCCTCCTCCAGGTCCGCGACGATCGACTGGACCGTGCGCTCGGTGAGCACGCAGGTCGCGGCGACGTCCCGCAGGCGGGCCCCGGGGTCCCGGTGCAGGGTGACGAGCACCCGCGCGTGGCTGGTCAGGAACGTCCACGGCGGTCGGGGGCCCGCGGGTACACCCATGCGTCCACTATGCGCACCCTTTGCTCATCCGGCCTGTTCATCCGGTGTTCGGGACGCGCGCGGGCCTGACCCCGCGGGTCGTCCGGGGCGGCGGTGCGGGCGTCAGGTGACCGCCCGGGCCCGCAGCACGCGGGCGGGCTCCTGGCCCCCGCCCGTCGCCAGCACCCGGACCTCGCCGCCGCTGCTGATCTCCGCCCGGACGATGCCGGTGGCGTCCTCGTAGACGGGGTGCCCGCCCGGCCCCGCCGCGCTGGTGCGGGTCATCCGGACGACGTCCTCGCCGACCCCGTCCGCCGCCGCGAAGACGACCTCGTAGGCCTCCGAGTCCCCGTCCGGAGACCGGGCGCCCTCAGGTTGCACCGTATTCATGGCCGACCCTCCTGCCGTGACGTCTGCCGTTCGCCGGCGGTGGCCGACTCCCCACCTGCCACGCTAAGCCCGGCCCGCCGCTCTGTCCTCACCGGCCGCCACCGCCGCACCGGTGCGGCGCCACTGGTCCTGGCGGGTGAACCACGGGCCGGGGAGCAGGCGGAACACCCGTGCCGGGCAGCGCGGGCCCGGCCTGATCGGCAAGACACGACCTAGTCGCGGGTCCGCACCACGAACGCGACCGCGTCCACCGGTCCGCTGCGGCGGAAGTGCAGCACGAACGGCATGGCGTCGCCCACCTGGCGGCGGGTCCTGACCTTGATCGTCAGGTCCAGGGTGGTCGGCGTCATGACCAGGAAATCGCCCGCCGGGATGTTCGCGGAGGAGACCGTGCGCGTCGCTTCGCCGTCCTCACCGACCCGCTCGTGCCGGTTCAGCGTGATCTCGCCCGCGACCGGCGAGGTCACCCCCACCAACTGGTCGTCGGAGTCGCCGGTGTTGGCGATCCGGAAGAAGGCCGTGGTGCGCTCCTTGCCCGCGGCGGGCAGGAGGACCCGGCCCACGCCGACGTCGATCCGTGCCGGGCTGCCCGCGGCGCCCGCCTTGGTCCAGGCCGTCAGCCCCACCAGCATCGTGAGACAGGCCATCAGGGGCACCAGCGTGGCGAGCAGCCCCTCGCGCAGGCTCCGGCGGCTGGGCCTGCGGCTTTCCGCCACCGCCTTCACCATCCGGTTCACCGCCCGGCAGGCCGTCCGGATCGCAATGCGCAGGAGGTGCATCAACGGGGTGCCTTTCGTACGGGGGTGGCGGGGCGTTTCGGCGCGGGCTGCCAGGTGCGCAGGCGCAGGCTGTTGGCCACCACGAGGAGCGAGCTGGCGGACATCGCGGCGGCGGCGAGCATCGGGCTCAGCAGCCCCACGGCCGCCAGCGGCACGGTCACCGCGTTGTAGCCGAACGCCCAGACCAGGTTGAGCCGGATCGTCGCCAGGGTGCGGCGGGCGAGGCGGACCGAGTCGGCGACGGCCTCGATGTCACCCCGTACGAGGGTCACGTCCGCGGCCCCGATGGCGACGTCCGTGCCGCTGCCCATGGCGATCCCGAGATCCGCCTCCGCCAGGGCCGCGGCGTCGTTGACGCCGTCCCCGATCACCGCCACCCGGCGGCCTGCGCCGCGCAGTTCCCGGACCAGCGCCGCCTTGCCCTCCGGCGTGCAGTGGGCGTGCACCCGCGTGATGCCCAGCTCACGTGCGACGGCCCGCGCGGTGGCGTCCCGGTCGCCGGTGGCCAGGACCGGTTCAACGCCGAGCCGCCGCAGCCGGTCCACCGCCCGGTAGCTGCCCGAGCGCAGGACGTCGCCCAGCGCGATGAGCGCCTCGTCGAAGCCGTCCACCCGCACCAGGACCGGGGTGAGCGCGGCGGCCTCCGCCTCGGCCAGCGCGTGTGCCAGGGAGGCGGGCAGGCCCTCGCCGGGCGTGCGTACCTCCACCCGGCGGCCCTCCACGATCCCGGTGACGCCGCTGCCGGGGACGGCCAGGAAGCCGGTGACCGCCGGCAGCGGGCCCTCGGCCGCGACGCGCTGCGCGTACGCGACGACCGCACGGCCCAGCGGGTGCTCGGAGCCCTGCTCGACCGCCCCGGCCAGCCGGAGGGCCGCCTCGCGGCCGATCCCGCCGGCGGTCCCCGTGACCCGTACGACGGACATGTGGCCGGTGGTGAGGGTGCCGGTCTTGTCCAGGACGATCACGTCGACGTGCCTCAGGGCCTCCAGTGCCTGCGGCCCCCTGACCAGGATGCCGAGGCGGGCACCGCGGCCGGTGGCGGCCATGAGGGCGGTGGGGGTGGCCAGGCCCAGAGCGCACGGGCAGGCCACGACGAGGATCGCGACGGCCGCGGTGACGGCCGCCTGGGGGTCGGCGCCGGCGCCGAGCCAGAAACCGAGCACGGTGACGGCCAGGGAGAGCACGGCGGGGACGAACACGCCCGCCACCTTGTCGGCCAGGCGCTGGGCCCGCGCCTTGCCCGCCTGGGCCTCCGTGACCAGGTGAGTGATCCGGGCCAGGCGGGTGTCGGCGCCGACCGCGGTGGCCTGTACGAGGAGCAGCCCGCCCATGTTGACGGCGCCGCCCACCACCGCCCGGCCGGGACCCACCTCGACGGGATCGCTCTCCCCGGTGATCAGCGACAGGTCCAGGGCAGAGCTGCCCGAGACCACGACGCCGTCGGTCGCGACCCGTTCCCCGGGCCGGACGACGAACCCCTGTCCCGGCACGAGCTCCTCTATGGGCATCCGGCGTTCCCGGCCGCCCTCGCTCACCGTCACGTCCTTGGCGGCCAGGCCGGCGAGGGAGCGCAGCGCCGCACCCGTGCCGCGCCGGGCCCGCGCCTCCAGGTGGCGGCCGGTGAGCACGAAGAGCGGGACGGCGACGGCCGCCTCCAGGTAGACGTGCGCGGTCTCCGTTCCGGCCGAGGGGAGGAGGCTGAACGGCATCCGCATGCCGGGGTCGCCCGCGCCGCCGAGGAACAGCGCGTAGAGGGACCATGCGAAGGACGCGAGGACGCCGAGCGAGACCAGGGTGTCCATGGTGGCCGCCGAGTGCCGCAGCCCGCGGGCCGCTCTGAGGTGGAACGGCAGGGCGCTCCAGACCGCCACCGGGGCGGCCAGTACGAGGCACAGCCACTGCCAGTTGCGGAACTGCAGGGCGGGAACCATCGACAGGACGAGGACCGGCAGGCAGAGCAGGGCGGTGATCAGCAGGCGTTCGCGGTCCTTGCGGGCTTCCTCCCGGGTCGGACCGGCGGGGTCGTCCGGGTCGTCGGGATCACCGGGGCCGGGCGGACCGGTCCGCCCCGTCGGACCGTCCGCAGTGGTGGGGCCGTCCGCGGCGGTCGCGGTCCCCGGTGCGGCCCGCGGCGCGGGCGGCGGCAACAACTCCGCCTGGTATCCCGCCCGTTCGACCGCCGCCAGGAGGTCTCCGGGCGGGACGTCAGCGGGGTGGTGCACGCGCGCCCGGCCCGTGGCCAGATTGACCGCGGCCGTCACCCCGTCGATGCGGGCCAGCCGCTTCTCGACCCGGTTCACGCAGGCCGCACAGGTCATGCCCCGGACGGCGAGGTCGGTGCTCACCCCGGCGACCGTGCTCCCCTCCGCCGTCATCGGTCACCGCCGGTGTGACCGCCCATGTTCCCGCCGCCGGGACCGGACCGCTCCGGGGAACCGGCATCGCCCACGGTGCTCCGCATGCCGGGCGCCACCGGCCCGGCCGCGGAACCGACCCCGTAGGCGAGGGCGAACATCGCCAGGAGCAGCACCACGAAGCCGGTCAGCGCCGGGGGAGGGCCCCACCGCCCCGTGGCCGCGGGCGCCTGGACTGCGGACTGCTGTTCATCGGCCATCGACATTCCCTGATCCGAGGATTCGCTCACGGAGCCACCGCCCCGCCAGTTCCGCGCAGGTGGTCGGATGCCGTCCCGGTCTGGTTCCCGCCGGTTTCCGGCCCGTCAGCCCTTCCCGGGGATCACGGGGTAGGGGATGAAGGTGCTGCTGTTCTCGTCGACGGCCAGGGCCCGGCCCAGCGGCGGGACCGCGCGCTGCGGGCAGTCGAGCCGTTCGCACAGCCGGCAGCCCATGCCGATGGGCGTGGCGGCCGAGACGTTGCCGAGGTCGAGGCCGTCGGAGTAGACCAGCCGGGAGGCGTGCCGGATCTCGCAGCCGAGGCCGATCGCGAAGGTCTTGCCGGGCTCGCCCCAGCCGCCGCGGTGACGGGTCACGGCGCGTGCGGTCCACAGGTACCGCTGCCCGTCGGGCATGGCGGCGACCTGGACGTGGATGCGGCCGGGCGCGACGAAGGCCTCGTAGACGTTCCAGAGCGGGCAGGTGCCGCCCGCGCGGGAGAAGTGGAATCCGGTGGCGGACTGCCGCTTCGACATGTTCCCGGCCCGGTCGACCCGCACGAAGGAGAAGGGCACCCCGCGCAGTCTGGGGCGTTGCAGGGTGCTGAGCCGGTGGCAGACGGTCTCGTAGCCGAGACCGAAGTGGTCGGTGAGCCGTTCGATGTCGTACCGGAACTCCTCGGCGGCCTGTTGGAAGGCGCCGTACGGGAGGATCAGCGCGGCCGCGAAGTAGTTCGCGATGCCGATCCGGGCCAGGCCGTGGGCGGGGGAGCCCTGCGCGAAGTCCTCGGCGGCCAGCCGGTCCAGGTCCGTCCCGTACTCCAGCAGGGCCAGCTGGGTGGCCATCCGGAACGCCTGCTGGCCCGGCCGCAGCCGGCCGGACAGGTGCAGGACCCGTGCCTGCGCGTCGAAGTGGTGGAGCCGCTCGGATCCGGCCGCCAGCCGGATCCCGTGCCGGTCGGCGAGCCGGTCCGCCAGCACGCGCAGCACGTCCCCGCGCCGGACGCCGATCTCCCGGGCGAGGCCCTCGGCGGCGAGGTCGGTGTCGTGCAGGTAGTTCTGCCGCCGGTAGAAGAACTCGCGGATCTCCTCGTGGGGCGAGCGGGGTGCGGCGCCCCCGCCGCCGTCCCTGCCGTCCGCCGTGTCCGCGAGCCGCTCCGCGAGCAGTTGGCCGCGGCGGCCCAGGTCCAGCAGGACGGACGCGACGGCCGGCATCCGGTGGGCCAGCTCGGCCAGGTCGGAGGGGGACACCCGGGCCTCGGCGACCTCCCCGGCGAGGGCCTCGCGCAGGTCGGCCACCAGCCGGCTCGTGTCGCGCTCCGAGAAGAAGCCGGGGTCGACACCGAAGGCCTCGGTCAGCCGGAGCAGCACCGGGACGGTGAGCGGACGGGAGTCGTGCTCCATCTGGTTGAGGTAGCTGGGCGAGATGCCCAGGACCCTGGCCAGTTCGGCCTGGCTCATGCGCCGTTCCTCGCGCAGCCTCCGCAGGCGCGCCCCCGCATACGTCTTGCTCACCCGCACTCCTCTCCCCGGCAGGGCCTCAGCGTACGCCGGTCACACCGTGGCCGGCCTTCGCAAGCTTGGCAAAAACGCCCCGGAAGATTCGCAGAACTTGGCAAACGGCACTCCTTGTTGGCACTCGGTGCCAGTGCCAGAGTCGTCCTGCGGCCCGCCGGACCCCGGCGGCCGAGACGGACGGTCCGGGCGCGATTCACGCCCTGATGTCGGAGATCCCGGCGGTCCGAACCGGCGGCCCGGTGCCATTGCTCAGCTCCGTCCACGGTGGGGCCCGGCGGCCGCGACCCAGATTCAGGCACACGGTGCCAGGGCCTTGTCGTGCCCGACAACGGCATTGGCAACCCGAGCGACTCACACAGACGGAAACGGTGACGGTCATGGCAGAGACGAAGACGACCACGGCAGCGGCCCAGCAGCTCGAACGGCGCTGGGCCACCGACCCGCGATGGGCGGGCATCGAGCGCACCTACACGGCCGGGGACGTGGTGCGGCTCTCCGGCAGCGTCAGGGAGGAGCACACCCTGGCCCGGCGCGGCGCCGAGCGGCTGTGGCGCCAGCTCCACGAACTGGACTACGTCCACGCCCTCGGCGCGCTCACCGGCGGCCAGGCCGTTCAGCAGGTCCGCGCGGGCCTCCAGGCGATCTACCTCTCGGGCTGGCAGGTCGCCGCCGACGCCAACCAGGCGGGCCACACCTATCCCGACCAGTCCCTGTACCCGGTCAACTCCGTCCCGCAGGTGGTGCGCCGCATCAACAACGCCCTGCTGCGCGCCGACCAGATCGCCACCGCCGAGGGCGGCTCCGACACGACGGACTGGCTGGCGCCGATCGTGGCCGACGCCGAGGCCGGCTTCGGCGGCCCGCTCAACGCCTTCGAGCTCACCAAGGCCATGATCGCGGCCGGCGCGGCCGGCATCCACTACGAGGACCAGCTCGCCTCCGAGAAGAAGTGCGGCCACCTCGGCGGCAAGGTCCTCGTCCCGACCTCCCAGCACATCCGCACCCTGAACGCGGCCCGCCTCGCCGCCGACATCGCCGACACCCCGACCCTGGTCATCGCCCGTACCGACGCCCTCGCCGCCAACCTGCTGACCAGCGACGTCGACGAGCGCGACGCACAGTTCACCACCGGTGAGCGCACGGCGGAGGGCTTCTACCGGGTCCGCAACGGCATGGCCCCCGTCATCGCCCGCGGCCTCGCCTACGCCCCGTACGCCGACCTCATCTGGGTCGAGACCGGCACCCCGGACCTGGCCCAGGCCCGCGAGTTCGCCGAGGCCGTCCACGCGCAGTACCCCGACCGGATGCTGGCCTACAACTGCTCGCCCTCCTTCAACTGGAAGGCCGCGCTGGACGACGACCAGATCGCCAAGTTCCAGCGCGAACTCGGCGCCATGGGCTACCGCTTCCAGTTCATCACCCTCGCCGGCTTCCACTCCCTCAACCACGGCATGTTCGACCTCGCCCGCGGCTACGCAGAGCACGGCATGACCGCCTACGTCGACCTCCAGGAGCGCGAGTTCGCCGCCCAGCAGCACGGCTTCACCGCGGTCAGGCACCAGCGGGAGGTCGGCACCGGCTACTTCGACCTGGTCTCCACCGCCGTCAACCCGGCCTCCTCCACCACCGCCCTCGCCGGCTCCACGGAGGAAGAGCAGTTCCACTGAGGCGCCCCGCCCCACCCTCGTCAGGAGACCGCATGACCACCATCGCCACCACGCACCGGGTCCGGGTCCTCGCGGCACCGGGCGACCGCCACGAGGAGATCCTCACCCCGGAGGCGCTCGGCTTCGTCGGCCGCCTCGACGCGGCCTTCGCCCACCGCCGCGACGAGCTCCTCAAGGAGCGGCGCCGGCGACGGGACCGCCTCGTCTCGGGAACCCCGCTGGACTTCTCCATCGCCACGGCTGCCGTGCGTGCCGACCCCGACTGGCGGGTGGCGCCCCCGGCCCCCGGCCTCACCGACCGCCGCGTCGAGATCACCGGGCCGCCCGACCGGCGCATGACCGTCAACGCCCTCAACTCCGGCGCCCGCGTGTGGATGGCGGACTTCGAGGACGCCACCGCACCCACCTGGGACAACATCGTCGGCGGCCAGCTCAGCCTGCTCGACGCCATCGAGCGGCGCATCGACTTCACCACGCCCGACGGCAGGGAGTACCGCCTCGGGGAGGACCTGGCGACCATCATGGTCCGCCCCCGGGGCTGGCACCTCCTCGAAGAGCACCTGGAGGTCGAGGGCCGGCCCGTCCCCGCCGCGCTGGTCGACTTCGGCCTCTACTTCTTCCACTGCGCGCAGCGCCAGATCGACGCCGGCCACGGCCCGTACTTCTACCTCCCCAAGCTGGAGAACGCGCAGGAGGCCAGGCTCTGGAACGACATCTTCGTCCTCGCCCAGGAGCTCCTCGGTATCCCGCGCGGCACCGTGCGGGCCACCGTCCTGATCGAGACGATCACGGCGGCCTTCGAGATGGAGGAGATCCTCCACGCGCTCCGGGAACACAGTGCCGGCCTCAACGCCGGCCGCTGGGACTACCTGTTCAGCATCATCAAGACCTTCGGGCACCGCACCGACTTCCAGCTCCCCGACCGGGCCCAGGTCACCATGACCGCGCCGTTCATGCGCGCCTACACCGAGCTGCTGGTCCGCACGTGCCACCGGCGCGGCGCGCACGCCATCGGCGGCATGGCCGCCCAGGTGCCGTCCAAGGAGCCGGAGGCGGGCGCCGCCGCCCTCGCCACGGTCCGCCTGGACAAGGAACGCGAGGCCGAGGACGGTTTCGACGGCTCCTGGGTCGCCCACCCGGCCCTCGTCCCCGTCTGCCGGGAGGTCTTCGACGGCGTACTGCACGACCGGCCCCACCAGCTCGACCGGACCCGTGAGGACGTGCACGTCCGAGCCGCCGACCTGCTCTCCGTACGCCGCACCTGCGCGCCGCCCACGGCGGCCGGTGTCCGTGCCAACGTGGCCGTCTCGCTGCGCTACTTCGAGGCCTGGCTGCGCGGCCACGGAGCGGTGGCCCTGGGCGGCCTGATGGAGGACGCGGCCACCGCCGAGATCGCCCGGGTGCAGCTCTGGCAGTGGCTGCGCCACCGGAGGATCGACCGGGAGGACCTGCTCGTCGTGATCGACGAGGAATGCGCCGCGCTCACCGCGGAGCGTCCCTACGCGCTCGTGGCACAGGCCGCTGCCGTACTGGAGCGGGCCGCGCTGGAGCGGGACCTCCCGGCCTTCTTCACGGCCGACGCCTACAGCCGCCACCTCGTGCGCCGTGCGCAGGTGCTGTCGTGAGCGGCGCGATCCGCCGGGTCGGCGTGGTCGGAGGCGGACAGATGGGCGCCGGCATCGCCGAGGTCTGCGCCCGCGCCGGACTCGACACCGTCGTCTGCGAGGCCGGTGACGCCGCGGCACTGGCCGCCAGGGAACGGGTGGCCGTGTCCCTCGAACGGGCCGTCCAGCGCGGCAAGCTGGACCGGATCTCCGCCGAGGACGCCCTCGCCCGGCTGGTCTTCTCCGGCAGCCTCGACGACCTCGCCGACCGGCAGCTGGTCATCGAGGCCGTCACGGAGGACCCCGAGGTCAAGACGGAGACGTTCGCCGCCCTCGACAAGATCGTCGAGGATCCGGAGGCGATCCTCGCCACCAACACCTCCTCCCTGCCGGTCATGCGTCTGGGCATGGCCACCGGCCGCGCCGACCGGGTGGTGGGACTGCACTTCTTCAACCCCGTCCCCGTCCTGCCCCTGGTGGAGGTCGTCTCCTCGCTCCACACCGCCCGAGGGACCGTCGAGGCGGTGGAGGCCTTCGCCCGCCGGGCGCTGGGCAAGACCGTCGTCCGTTCCACCGACCGGGCCGGCTTCGTCGTCAACGCCCTCCTGGTCCCGTACCTGCTCTCGGCGATCCGCATGGCCGAGTCCGGCTTCGCCACCGCGACCGACGTCGACGCGGGCATGGAACTGGGCTGCGCCCACCCGATGGGGCCGCTGAGGCTCGCCGACCTGATCGGTCTCGACACCGTCGCCGCCATCGCGCAATCCCTCTACGACGAGTTCAAGGAACCCCTCTACGCCCCGCCCCCGCTGCTCCGGCGGATGGTGCAGGCGGGCCTGCTGGGCCGCAAGAGCGGACGCGGGTTCCACACGTACGACCAGGGCCGATGAGGGGCCCGGGTCCGCCGCCGGGCTGAGGGGCCCGGCGGTACGCGGTGAGCGGGGGTGCGGTGGAGTGGTGTCCGCCGCACCCCCGTCAGGGGCGCGCGGTCAGGTATCCGCCCATGGTGGTGAAGTACTCGGCCGCGGGCAGCTCGCGGCCGTCTTCGGTGCGCACCCGGGTGAGGGCGAGCCCGTGGTTGCGGCCGGTGCGGGCGTCGGCGCCCGCGACGATCACCACGCCGTCGCCCTCGCGGTAGAAGACGCGGCCGGGCGTGCCGCCGTACCGGCCCTGGGACACGAACGCGGCCAGGACCTCGATCCGGCGGCCCCGGTGGAAGGTGAAGGCACTGGGGTACGGCTCGGACTGGGCACGGACGAGGCGGTCCAGTTCCTCGGCGGACCAGGTCCAGTCGATGCGGCTGTCCTCGACGGAGCGCTTGTGGAAGAAGCTCGCCTGCGAGCGGTCCTGGCGGACGAACTCCCGCTGCCCGGCGGCTATGAGGTCGAGGGCGCCGACGGTGACCGGTGCGATGAGGTCGACGGTGCGGTGGAAGAGGTCGGTGGCGGTGTCCTTCGGCCCCACCGGCACCGCCTCCTGCCGCACGATGTCGCCGGCGTCGAGCTCGTCGTTCATCATGTGCGCGGTGACGCCCACTTCGCTCTCGCCGTTGATCAGCGCCCAGATCAGTGGGGAGAAGCCCGCGTACTTCGGCAGCAGCGAGTCGTGCACGTTCAGCGTGCCGTGGCGCGGGAGGTCGAAGACGCGCGGGGGGAGCCAGGTCCGCCAGTTGTTGGCGACGATGATGTCCGGGTCCGCCTCCTTCAGGCGCGCGAACAGCTCGTCGTCGTCGGGGCGGTTGCGCAGCAGTACCGGGACCCCGTGCTCCTCGGCGAGGTCGGCGACGGAGTCGCTCCAGATCTTCTCGTAGACGTGCTCGCTCTTGGGGTGCGTCACGACCAGCACCACGTCGTGCTCGGAGTCCAGGAGGGCTTGCAGGGTGCGGTGCCCCCAGGTCTGGTAACCGAACATGACGACCCGCATGGGGTTCCTCCTCAGCGCAGGGGGTTGGTCATGTCGAGTAAAGCAAGGCTTGCCTAAGCGTGCAATGGGCCCAATTTCCAAGGGAGTTGAAGATCACCCGCACGGGTGACCGTCCGTTTTGTCTATCGACAGTGCCGCCGTGATGAGCTTAGCCTTGCCTAAGTCTCATGGTTGCGGCTCCGTCGGCGTGCCCGAATTTCCGCGCCCGGCGGATGCTCGACCGACGGCCGCCCGTCCCCACGGCCGGCGGCCGCCCTCGCACGATGGGAGTGACATGGCACAGGTTCGTCCTGGCGAAGTCCCGTTGGTCCACGACCTCATTGGAATCGGCTTCGGGCCCTCCAACGTGGCCATGGCCATCGCGGTCAGCGAGCACAACTTACGCGTCAGCGGACGGGAAACGATCAGCGCCTACTTCTTCGAGCAGCAGCCCCGCTTCGGCTGGCACCGCGGGATGCTCATCGACGACGCGACCATGCAGGTGAGCTTCCTCAAGGACCTGGTGACGCTCCGGAACCCGGCGAGCGAGTTCAGCTTCCTGTGCTACCTCAAGAGCAAGGGGCGGCTGGTCGACTTCATCAACCACAAGAACCTCTTCCCGCTGCGCGTCGAATTCCACGACTACTTCGAGTGGGCCGCCGACAAGGTCGACGACACGGTGTCCTACGGCCACGAGGTCGTCGGGATCACACCCGTCGCCCGTGACGGAGCGGTGGAGTACCTGGACGTCACGGTCCGCTCCGGGGAGGGGCTCGCGCTCCACCGGGCCCGCAACGTGGTCATAGGCACGGGACTGCGTCCCTCCATGCCGGACGGGGTGGAGCGCACCGGCCGCGTCTGGCACAACTCCGACCTCCTGACGAAGGTCGACGGCCTGGACGGCGCCGCCCCGTCCCGGTTCATCGTCGTCGGCGCCGGGCAGAGCGCCGCCGAGAACGTCGCCTACCTGCACCGCCGCTTCCCCGGGGCCGAGGTCTGCGCCGTCTTCTCCCGCTACGGCTACAGCCCCGCCGACGACAGCGGCTTCGCCAACCGGATCTTCGACCCGGAGGCCGTGGGCGAGTTCTTCGCCGCGCCCGAGGACGTCAAGCGCCGGCTCATGGACTACCACGGCAACACCAACTACTCCGTCGTCGACATCGACCTGATCGACGACCTGTACCGGCAGATGTACCAGGAGAAGGTCCTCGGCACCGAGCGCCTGCGCTTCCTCAACGTGTCCCGGCTGACGGAGGTCAGGGAGACCCCGGCGGGCGTCCACGCCACCGTGCGGTCCCTGGTCACCGGTGAGGAGACCTCCCTGGAGGCGGACGTCGTGGTCTTCGCGACCGGCTACCGCCCCGCCGACCCGCTCGGCCTCCTCGGCGAGGTCGCCGGGCGGTGCCTGCGCGACGACTCGGGCCGCGTCCGGGTCGAGCGCGACTACCGCATCGCCACCGATCCCGCACTGCGCTGCGGCATCTACGTACAGGGCGGTACGGAGCACACGCACGGCATCACCTCGTCCCTGCTGTCCAACACCGCCGTCAGGGTCGGCGAGATCCTGGACTCCCTGCTCGGCCGGGGCCTGAAGTCCGGCTCCGACGAGGCGCGCACGCTCGCCGGCGGCGCCGGTGGCACGGCCGCCCGCTGACCGGCGGTCCGGCTCCGCTGACCCCAGTCCACCGGTGGATCGAAGGGATGACGTACGGCGACATGGGCGCGATTGCAGTTGAACGTCCCGTGCCCACGGGCACGACACGGGTGCGAAGGCGGCGAGTCGTCGGTTCGCTCACCCTGCTGTTGATCCTCCTGACCGTGATGGCGGTGTCGTTGGGCGTCGGTGCGCGGGGCCTGAGTCCGTCCGAAGTCTGGTACGGCCTGTCGGCCGGACCCGGCGCCGACCACCGGCTCACCGAGATCCGGCTCATCGTGCAGACCGTACGGATCCCCCGCACGGTGCTGGCCACCGTGGCCGGGGTGGCCCTGGGGGTCGGCGGGGCGCTGATCCAGGGCTACACGCGCAACCCGATCGCCGACACGGGCCTGCTGGGGGTGAACGCGGGCGCCTCGTTCGCCGTGGTCTCGGTGATCGCCGTCTTCGGCTTCGCGAACCCGTTCCAGTACGTCTGGTTCGCCTTCGCCGGGGCGGCGGTCGCGGGCGTCGTCGTGTTCGGGCTGGCGAGCATCGGCCGGGGCGCCGGCAACCCGTTGACGCTCGCACTGGCCGGGCAGGGGGTCACCGTGTTCCTCGCCGCCATGACCACGGCGGTCGCGCTGTCCGACAAGGCGTCGCTGAACGCCCTGCGCTTCTGGAACGCGGGCTCGGTGGCCGGCGTCGGATTCGACGTCATCTGGCCGGTGACCGCCTTCGTAGCGGTCGGCCTGCTGCTGGCGCTGACCACGCTGCCCGCCGTCAACCTGCTCAACCTGGGCGACGACGTGGCCCGCGGCCTGGGCGTGAACATCGCGCTGAACCGGACCGTCGGGATCATCGCCATCACCCTGCTGGCCGGGGCAGCGACGGCGGCGTGCGGCTCCATCGCGTTCCTCGGACTCATGGTGGCGCACGTGGCCCGCTACCTCACCGGGCCGGACTACCGCTGGCTGGTGCCGTACGCGGGTCTCCTCGGCGCCATCGTCCTGCTGGTCTGCGACATCGCGGGGCGGCTGCTGGTACGGCCGGGCGAGCTGGACGCCGGTGTCGTCGTGGCCCTCCTCGGCGCCCCCTTCTTCGCGGTGCTGGTGTGGCGCGGAAAGTTCAAGAGCGCATGAGCGGGACCGATGTGAGCGCGCCCCGGGTGAAGCCGCCGGTGGCCCCCGGCGTGCGGATCGGCCGGATCTCCTTCGTCTGGCGGCCATGGCTCGTCTGCACCACGCTGCTGCTCGCGGCGGCGACGTTCCTCGTCTTCTGCCTGTCCATCGGCGTGGGGGACTTCCCCATCGGCCTGCCCCAGGTGATCGCCACCATCCTGGGCCGGGGCGAGCAGGTCGACGAGTTCGTGATCATGGATCTGCGGATGCCGCGGGCCCTGGCCGGATGCGTCGTGGGCATCGCCCTGGGCATGTCCGGGGCGATCACCCAGTCCATCGCGCGCAACCCGCTGGCCAGCCCGGACATCCTCGGCATCACCTGGGGCGCCGGCGTGGTCGCCGTGTTCCTGGTGACGGTGTCGGGCGGGACCGCCACGGCGGTCGTCAACTCGGTGGGTCTGTCCGGGGCCGCCCTTGCGGGTGGTCTCGGCACGGGGCTCCTCGTCTACGTCCTGGCGTGGCGGCGCGGGATCGACGGCTTCCGGCTGATCCTCATCGGGCTCTCGGTGAGCGCGGTGATGGAGGCGATCACGACCTGGCTGCTGGTGACGGCCGACATCAGGGACGTGGCCCGGGCGCAGGCCTGGCTGATCGGCTCGCTGGACAACCGCTCGTGGGACGACGTACGGGTGGCGCTCTGGTGCACGCTCGCCCTGACGGCCGTCGTGGCGGGCGTCGCGTTCCAGTTCAAGCCGTTGCACCTCGGCGACGACGTGGCCGCGGGCCTGGGCGTCCGCTACACGGCGGTGCGCGCCGTCCTGCTGCTGTGCGCGGTGCTGCTGGCCGGGGTCGCGGTGAGCGCGGCCGGGCCGGTCTCCTTCGTCGCGCTGGTCGCACCGCAGGTCGCGATGCGCCTGACGAGGTGCCCGACACCGCCGATGGTCGCCTCGGGGGTCACTGGGGCCCTGCTGCTGACCGGCGCGGACCTGGTCGCGCGCACGACGCTGCCGATGACCCTGCCGGTCGGCGTGGTCACCGCCGCGATCGGCGGTCCCTTCCTCGTCTACCTGCTGGTGCGGGCCAATCTCCGTTGATCGAAAAACATGTCCGGGCAGGCTGGGAACGAGGGGGAACCGTGGCCGTTGAGCACGTCACCGGGATCGCGTCCGGGGGCGGTGAGACCGCGCGGCTCGCCGCCAGAGGGGTCACCGTCGGGTACGGGGGGCGGGTCGTCATCGACGATCTGGACGTGGCGATCCCGCCCCGGGTGATCACGACGATCATCGGCTCCAACGGCTGCGGGAAGTCGACCCTGCTGCGGACCCTGTCGCGGCTGCTCAAGCCGACCCGGGGCAGCGTCGTCCTGGACGGCGACGACATCGCCCGGCTCAGGACCCGGGACGTGGCCAGGAAGCTCGGTCTGTTGCCGCAGGCCCCGGTGGCCCCGGAGGGGCTCACCGTGGCCGACCTGGTCGCCCGGGGGCGGCATCCGCACCAGAGCTGGCTGCGGCAGTGGTCCTCGGACGACGCCGCCGTCGTGGAGCGCGCGCTGGCCATGACCGGCGTCTCGGACCTCGCCGACCGCCCGGTCGACGCGCTGTCCGGGGGCCAGCGCCAGCGCGTGTGGATCTCCATGACGCTGGCTCAGGGCACCGACCTGCTGCTGCTCGACGAGCCGACCACGTACCTGGACCTGGCGCACGCCATCGACGTGCTCGATCTCGTCGACGACCTGCACGAGTCGGGGTGCACGGTCGTCCTGGTCCTGCACGACCTGAACCTGGCCACCCGATACAGCGACAACCTCGTCGTGATGAAGGCGGGATCGATCCTGGCGCAGGGGCACCCGCGCGAGGTCATCACCGCCGAGTTGCTGCACGAGGCGTTCGGACTGCGTGCCAAGGTGATCGACGACCCGGTGGGGGACAGGCCCCTCATCGTGCCGATCGGCCGCGCCCACGTACGGCCTGATCGGATGGACAAAGATACGGTTCAAGTAAGGCTAGGCTAGCCTCAGTTGAGCGCGCTACTGTGTGCCTGCCCTCGGCCGGGGGCGCAATGGACAGCACGAAAGCAAGGGATTGCGGATGCTTCTCCATCGAAGGTCAGTTACGAACCCCTGGGCGCGGCCGACGGCGACGGTGGCCGCCGCGGCGCTCGGGATCGGGCTCCTGGCCGGATGCGGTTCCGATCCGGCGGACCCGGCCGACAAGAAGGGCAGTGACGCTCCGGCCGCCGCGGCGGGCACCTTCCCGGTCACCGTGGAGCACGCCTTCGGATCCACGAAGGTCGCCAAGGCTCCCCAGCGGGTCGTCTCCGTCGGCTACACCGACGACCAGGCCGTCCTCGCGCTCGGCATCAAGCCGGTGGGCATGGTCGACCAGTACCCGAACCTGCCGGGCACGAGCCCCGACATCAACACCCAGTGGCCCTGGACGAAGGACAAGTGGGGCGACACCCGCCCCGAGGTCGTCATGAACAACGGCGACGCCGGCCCGAACTACGAGAAGATCGCCGCCCTGCGGCCCGACCTGATCGTCGCGGTCTACTCCGAGATCGACCAGGCCGCCTACGACAAACTCTCCAAGATCGCCCCGACGGTGGGCCGGACCAAGGCCGAGAAAGAGCCGTTCAGCGCCCCCTGGCAGGACAACGCGGTCCACATCGCCAAGGCCCTGGGCCAGGAGGCCAAGGGCACCGAACTGGTCAAGGGCATCCAGGACAAGCTCGACGCGGCCAAGAAGGCGCACCCCGACTTCGCGAACCGGACCGCCGTCGCACTGTCCTGGTACAAGGACTCGGTGGCCCCCTTCACCACCACCGACGTACGCGGCCGGCTGGTGACGGGCATCGGCTACAAGGGCCAGACCGAGATCGACAAGATCGCCGACGGGAAGTTCTACACCACGCTCTCCCCCGAGCGCATGGACCTCGTCGACGTCGACCGCATCTTCGTCATCGCCGACAAGGCGGACCAGGAAGCACTGAAGAAGTTCGAGCTGTTCACCAACCTGAACGCGGTCAAGAACGGGAAGGTCTCCTACCTCCTGGACAGCGAGGGCCCGGCCGTCGGCGCGGCCATGTCGCAGGGCACCCTGCTCTCCCTGCCGTACGCGATCGACGAACTCGTCAAGTCGGCCGGCTGAGTGTGAGCGCCACGGACACGCTCGTCGCGCCGGTCACCCTGCGCACGACGACCGGACGCGAGGCCACCCGCTGGGTGGCCTCGCACTGCCGCGAGGTGCCCTGGCTGACGGCCGCCACCGTCCTCACGACGGTGGCCGGCGCGGCCCTCCAGGTGCTGCCGCTGCTCCTGCTCGGCCGGGTCGTCGACGCAGTGGTCGCGGGCGGACCGCGCTCGATCCTCGTCACCACGGGCGTGCTGATGGTGGCCGCCGCGCTCCTCGGCGCGGCGGCCACCGCCGGGTCCACCTACCTCGTCGGGCGGCTCGGCGCGGACCTCCTCGCCCGGCTGCGGGAGAGCGCCGTCCGGGCGGTGCTGGGCATGCCGAGCGCCCGGATCGAACAGGTCGGCCGGGGAGACGTGCTGTCCCGCGTCGGCGACGACGTCGCCGTGCTGTCCAGGGGCATCCGCACGGCCGTCCCCACCGTGTTCTCGGCGGGCGTCCTGGTCGTCATCGCCACCCTCGGCATGTTCGGCCTCGACTGGCGGCTCGGCCTCGCGGGCGCCGGCGCACTGCCCGCCTACGCCCTCGCCCTGCGCTGGTACCTGCCCCGCTCCGCCCCCCTCTACAAGCAGCAGCGCGCCGTCCAGGCGGACCGCGCACAGGCGCTGATCAGCGGACTGAACGGGATCGACACCGTCCGCGCCTACCGCCTGGAAGGGGCCGTACGCGAGAAGGTCACCACGGAGTCGTGGCGCGTCCGCGAACTCGGCATCGAGGTGTTCCGGCTCTTCGGCCGGTTCGTCGGCCGCGAGAACCGCGCCGAGTTCATCGGGCTGGTCCTCATCATCGTGGTGGGGTACGCCCTGCTGGAGGCCGACGCCGCCACCCTGGGCGAGGTCTCGGCGGCCCCGCTCCTCTTCCACCGGCTGTTCACCCCCCTGGGCTCCATCATGTTCACCTTCGACGAGGCTCAGAAGTCGGGCGCGAGCCTCACCCGGCTGGTCGGCGTCCTCGGTGAGGACGCGCAGGACCGGCTGGTCGGCGCCCCCGCCGTCGAGCCGGCGGCCGACGTGCCCCACCCGGTGACCGTGAAGGGCCTGACCTTCAGCTACCCCGGCACCGAACAGCCGGTCCTCCAGGACGTCGACCTGTCGATCCCGGCCGGAGGCTCGCTCGCCCTGGTCGGGGCGACGGGCGCCGGCAAGTCGACCCTGGCGGCGCTGATCGCCGGCATCGGAACCCCACAGGCCGGATCGGTGCGCATCGGCCCGACCGACCTCGCCGGTCTGGACGAGGCCGGCGCGCGGGCCCTGGTGAGCATCCTGACGCAGGAGACGCACGTGTTCTCCGGCCCGCTCGCCGACGACCTGAGGCTGGCCGCACCGCGGGCGACCGACGCCGAACTGACCGACGCCCTGCGTACGGTCGGCGCCGACGGCTGGGTGGACGCGCTGCCCGACGGTCTGAGGACCCCGGTCGGAGAGGGCGGCGAACGCCTGGACGTCACCAAGGTGGCCCAGATCGCCCTCGCCCGGCTGGTACTGGCCCGCTCGCCCGTGGTGGTGCTCGACGAGTCCACGGCCGAGGCGGGCAGCGAGGGCGCGGCCGAGCTGGAGCGGGCCGTGCTCGCCGCGTGCGCCGGCCGCACCACGCTGTTCGTCGCGCACCGGCTGACCCAGGCCATGGCGGCGGACCGGATCGCGGTACTCGACGCGGGCCGGGTCGTGGAGCACGGAACACACGAGGAACTGGTGGCCCTGGGCGGCCGCTACGCGCAACTGTGGCGCGCCTGGCGCGAGGGAAGTTAGGACACGGCCTGGGTCTGGCCCACCCGGTCCGGGTGGGGCGACCAGCGGACACTGAAGGGGCGTTGAGTCTTCGATGACGGAACCGACCGCTCGTCTCGTGCGGCTTTCTCCCACGCGCCTGGCCGGATTACGCCGGCGCACGGGCGACCACTGCGACCGGACCCTCACCGCGGCGTGCTCGATCGGGCTGGCGTACTGGGCCACGGGCCACAGCCCCGACGGCATGGACCTCACCCCCGCCACCCTCTTCGCCGACGTCCTCGGCTGGGTCGACAACGGCGGCGGCGGAGCGGCCGGCTGGGAGATCGGCGCGGACGCCCGCAGCATCACCCTCCCCGAAGGCGTCCCGCCGGCCGAGGCCCAGCTCGCCCTGGACGACCTGGCCGACTTCCCCGACCGGCCCCTCGGCACCATCGCCCCGTCCGGCGTGGAGGCGCGCACGGAGGACCTGGCCCGGTGGAACGACACCCGCGCCGACCGGGTCCGCCCGACCATCGTCGAGATGTTCCGCGAGCAGGCGCGCACCCGCCCCGACGCCGTCGCCGTCGTCGACGAGCACCGCACGCTCACGTACGGTCAGGTCACGTGCCTCTCCAGCCAGTTGGCCCATGAACTCCTCGCCCGCGGGATCACCGCCGAACAGGTCGTCGGCATCTCCCTGGCCCGCTCCGCCGACATGGTGGTCGCACTGCTCGGCGTACTCCAGGCCGGCGCCGCGTTCGTCCCCCTCGACCCGCAGTGGCCCGCCGCACGCAGGGCCGTCGTCATCGAGGACGCCGCCGTCGTGCTCCAGCTCAACGACTCGGGCGAACACGACCCCGGAGACCCGGCCGCCGTGCCCGTCGACCTCGGCGACTGGCGCCACGGCTCCCGCCCCGGCGGCGGCACCGGCATCACCACCCCCGGCGACGCCCTCGCCTACGTCATCTTCACCTCCGGCTCCACCGGCCGGCCCAAGGGCGCGATGATCCGGCACGAGGCGATCAGCGAGCGCCTGCTGTGGCAGGTCGACGAGATCCTGGGCTTCGGCCACGACGACGCCTCACTGTTCAAGGCACCCCTGTCCTTCGACATCTCCATCAACGAGATCTTCCTGCCGCTGGTGTCCGGCGGCCGCCTGGTGGTCCTGCGGCCCGGCGGCGAACGCGACCCGCACCACCTGCTCGGCGTGATCGCCGACCAGCGCGTCACCTTCACCTACCTGGTGTCGTCCATGCTGGACGTGCTGCTGGAGATCGCCGGCGACTCCGGCCGGCTCGACAGCCTGCGCCACGTGTGGTGCGGCGGCGAAGTGCTGACCCCGGAGCTGTACGAGCGGTTCCGCACCCGGCTCGGCATACCCATGTACCACGGCTACGGCCCGGCCGAGACGACGATCGGCGTCTCCCACGTCATCTACCGGGGAACGGCGGAACGCCTGTCCACTTCGATCGGCAGGGCCAATCCCAACACCCAGCTCTACGTCCTCGACGACGAGCTGCGCCCGGTCCCCGCCGGCGTCGGCGGCGAACTGTACGTGGGCGGCTTCCTCCTCGGTCGCGGATACGCCGGCGCCCCCGGCCTGACGGCCTCCCGGTTCGTCGCCAACCCCTTCGCCGGGGACGGCTCGCGCCTGTACCGGACCGGTGACCTCGCCCGGTACACGCCGGACGGAACGCTGGACTTCCTCGGCCGGGCCGACAACCAGATCAAGATCCGCGGCATGCGGCTGGAGATCGAGGACGTCGAGGCCGGCCTCGCGGAACACCCGCGCGTACGCCACACCTGCGTCGTCGCGAAGAAGAACACCGCCGGCGGCACCTACCTCGTCGGCTACGTCATCCCCGCTGCCGGAGCGGCGGACCTGCGGGCGCAGGACGTCGCGGACTGGGCCGCGGAACACATGGTGGAGTACATGGTGCCCGCCCGCATCGTCGTCATGAAGGAGTTCCCGCTCACCGCCAACGGCAAGCTCGACCGCGGCGCCCTCCCGGAGCCCGGCACCGGGACGGGCCCGCTCGCCCCGCCCGTCACCGACAACGAACGCCTGGTGTGCACCGCGGTCGCCACTCTCCTGCGGCTGGACGCGGTCGGCGTCGACCAGGACTTCTTCCGGCTCGGCGGCGACAGCCTGCTCGCCATCTCGCTGCTCGGCGCGCTGCGCAAAGAGGGCCTCCACGTCACACCACGGCAGATCTTCACCCACAGCGTGATCGGCGCGCTGGCCGCGGTGGCGACCCCCGCCGACACCGCCGCCGAGGACCACGACGACGTCGCGACCGGCCCCGTCGGCGGGTCGCCCATCGTGCGCTGGCTCGGCGAGACCACCGACGCCGTCGACGGTTTCGTGCAGTCCGTCGTGCTGAACACCCCCGCGGACCTGACCGCCGTCGCCCTCGACACGATCCTCGCCGCCCTGCTCGAACGCCACGACATGCTGCGCGCCCGGCTCGTCCGCGGCGACCACTGGAGCTTCGACGTCCCGGCACCCGCGGACCGCACCGCCGCCGGGTGGCAGGAGAGCGACCGGCCGCTCCAGGAGTGCGTCGCGCTCGCCACCGGGGCGCTGGACCCCGAGCGCGGCGTCATGCTGCGGGCCGTGTGGCGCCGCGACGCCCGGCAGCTCGTCCTCGTCGCCCACCACGTCGTGGTCGACGGCGTGTCCTGGCGGATCCTGATGGAGGACCTCGCCACCGCGTGGCACCGGTACGCCTCCGGCGAGCCGGTCCGACTGCCGGCCGTGGGGACCTCGTTCCGCCGGTGGACCCAGCTGCTGGAACACGCGGCGTTCGACGACGACGGCGCCCACTACCGGCGCGCCCTGCCCGGGACGGACGCACCACTGGGCCGGCGCGCGCTCTGCGCGGCCGACACCGTCGCGCGGGAGCGGACCACGACCATCGCGGTCGGCCCCGACATCACTGCCGCCCTGCTCGGCGACCTCCCCGCCCAGTTCCACGCGGGCGTCAACGACGTGCTGCTGACCGCCCTCGCCGTCACCCTCGCCCGATGGCGCCGCGACCTCGGCCAGGACCAGAGCTTCACCCACGTCGAACTGGAGGGCCACGGCCGCGAAGCCCGCTTCGTCGCGGACGGCGCCGGCTTCGAACCCGAACTGTCCCGGACCGTCGGCTGGTTCACCACCCTCTTCCCGGTCACCGTCGACCCCGGCCCGGCGGCCGACCCCACTGATCCCGCATACCTGACGGCCGCCCTCAAGGCCGTCAAGGAAGACCTCGCCCGCGTCCCGAGGAACGGCCTGTCCTACGGCGTCCTGCGCCACCTGGCCGGAGTCCGCTTCGACACCCCCGCACCGCAGGTGCTCTTCAACTACCTCGGCCGCTTCGGCGCGGGCTCCTCCGATGACTGGGAACTCGCCGGCAGCACAGGCCAGTTGGGGGAGCGGCGGGACCCGCGGATGCGGCTGCCGCGCGCCCTGGAGTTCAACGCCGTCGCCGAACCCGACCCCAGCGGCGCCTACGAACTGGTCACCACCATCTCCTGGCCCGACGGGCTGCTCACCGACGAGGACGTCGCGACCATCGGCGCCTACTACCGCCAGACCCTCGCCTCGATCGCCGCGCTCGACCACGGCGGCCACACTCCCAGCGACTTCCCCCTGGTCGCCCTCACCCAGGCCGACGTCGACGAACTGGACGGCCCGGCCCTGCACGACGTCCTGCCGATGACCCCGCTCCAGGAAGGCCTCTACTTCCACTCCGTCTTCGACGACGACTCCGCCGGCAACTACGTCGAACAGCAGCTGCTGACCCTGGAGGGAGACGTCGACGCCGACCGGCTCGCGGCCGCGGCCACCCGCCTGCTCACCCTCTTCCCCAACCTCGCCGCCCGCTTCACGCCCCTCGCCGACGGCCGCGTGGTCTCCGTCCTCGAAAGCGGCACGCGGGCCCCCTTCACCGTCCTGGACCGGCCCGGCATCACCGACGAGGAGATCCGCGACCACGCCGAACAGGACCGCCGCGCCGGATTCGACCTGGCCGCCGGCCCGCTCATGCGGTACACCCTCATCCGTGCGGGATCCGGCCGCACCGTCCTGGTCCAGACCGTGCACCACATCATCGCCGACGGCTGGTCGGTGCCGCCGATGCTCCGCGCCCTCCTCGCCGAATACCACGCACCGGGCACGGTGCACCCCGTCGGCGGCTTCACCGACTACGTGCGCCGGCTCGCCGGGCGGGACGAGGACGAGAGCGACCGGGTGTGGCGCGAGCAGCTCGCCGGCCTGCCCGGCCCCTCACTGGTCGCCGAGGGGCACACACCGTCCGACCGGTTCGCCGACACGGCCGTCGAGCCCGACGTCGACCTCGACGAGGCGGTCCGGTCGGCCGGGGTGCCCCTCAGCGTCGCCGTGCACAGCGCCTGGGCGGTGGCTCTCGGCGGCCTCCTGCACGACCGCGACGTCGTCTTCGGCTCCACGGTGTCCGGGCGCGACGCGCAGGTGCCGGGCATCGAGGACATGGTCGGCCTGTTCATCAACACCGTCCCCGTCCGCGCCCGCTGGACCGCCGCCACCACGGCCCGCGACCTGCTCGCCTCCGTACGCGAGCACCAGGGCGCCGTACTGCCGCACCAGCACGTCTCCCTGGCCCGCATCAGCCGCCACACCGGCACCGGCCCGCTGTTCGACACCCTGGTGGTCTTCGACGTCCCGACCGACACCGCCGCCCTGCGCGGCCCCGACGACTCCCTGTTCATCACCGGCATCGTCAACGAGGGCGCCCCGCACTATCCGCTGACTCTCGTGGCGGAGCGCACGCCCGACGGCCGCCCCCGATTCAACCTGATCTACGACGGCACGCTCCTGCGAGAGGCAGGCGCCCGCGCGATCCTGTCCGCCTTCACCCGCACCCTCACCGCCCTCCTCGCCCGGCCGGACGCCCTGGTCGACGACCTGGCACCCGACACCGCCCGGCATCCGGCACGCACGGATGCCGCCCCGACCACCCTGGGCGCCCTCTTCGACGCCGCCGCCCGCCGTGACCCGGCCGCCACCGCCGTCACCCAGTGCGCCCTCGACGGCGCCACCCGTTCGCTGACCTACGGCGAACTGGCCGCGGAACGCGACGCACTGGCCGCCACCCTGCGCGCCGTCGGCGTCGGCCCCGGTGAGCGCGTCGCCGTCGCCGTACCGCGCTCCCTGGAACAGGTCGTCGCCCTCGTGGCGGTCGTCACCGCGGGCGGTGCCTACGTACCGCTGGACCTCGCCTACCCGGACGGCCGGCTGGAACACGTCCTCGCCGACGCCGCCCCGCAGGTCGTCCTCGTCGGCCCCGGGCAGCGCGACCGCTTCACCCGGCTGCTGGACCGGGCGGGCGTCGCCGCCCGCGTACTCGTCCAGGGGGAGCCGCTGCCGCAGGCCGCCGAGGGGCCGCCCGCCCCCGCCCCCGCGGCCGGCCCGCACGACCCCGCGTACGTCATCCACACCTCCGGCTCGACCGGCCGGCCCAAGGGCGTCGTCGTCCCGCACTCCAGCGTGGTGGCCCTGCTCGCCAACACCCGCCCCGCCATGGACTTCGGACCGAGCGACGTGTGGGTCCAGTTCCACTCGTACTCCTTCGACTTCGCGGTCTGGGAGCTGTGGGGGGCCCTGGTCCACGGCGGCGAGCTGCTGGTGCCGGAGTACGCGCTGACCCGTTCTCCGGTGGACTTCCACCGGCTGGTGCGCGAACGCGCCGTCACCGTGCTCAACCAGACCCCCTCCGCCTTCCACCAGTTCATCGAGGCCGACCGCCGCGCCGCCGAGCCGCTCCCCGCACTGCGCCGGATCGTCTTCGGCGGCGAGGCGCTGGACCTCGGGCGGCTGCGCGGCTGGGTCGAGCGGCACGGCACCGCCTCGCCCGAACTCGTCAACATGTACGGCATCACCGAGACCACCGTGCACGTCACCCACCGGGTGCTGACCGACGAGGACTTCGAGCGCGGCGACGGCGTCAGCCCGATCGGCGGCCCGATCCCCGGGCTGGTCACCCACCTGCTCGACGACCGGCTCCGGCCGGTGCCGCCGGGCCGGGTGGGCGCCATCTACGTCGCCGGCGACCAGGTCGCGCTCGGCTACCTGGGCCGGCCGGGGCTCACCGCGGGCCGCTTCGTCGCGGACCCGTTCGCCGGCGGCGGCGCCCGCATGTACCACACGGGAGACCTCGCCCGCCGCACGCTCGACGGCGAACTGGAGTTCACCGGCCGCGCCGACGACCAGGTGCAACTCAAGGGCTTCCGCATCGAACCGGGCGAGGTGGAGGCCGCGATCAGGGAACTCGACGGCGTCGTCGACGCGGCCGTCACCGTGGCGGACAGCGGCGACCACCTCGTCGCCCACGTCGTGGGCCGGGTGCCGGGCGACCTCACCGGCCGGCTCGCGGCGAAGCTGCCCGCGCACATGGTGCCCGCCCGGGTGCTGCCGGTCGACGCCCTGCCGCTGACGGTCAACGGCAAACTGGATCGCGAGGCCCTCACCGAACGGGCCGGTACGGCGGACGCGGGCGCGGAGCACGACGTGACCGTGGTGGCGCAGGACACCGCGCTCACGGCGCTGGCCGCCATCTTCACCGACACTCTGCCCGGCACCGCCGTGGACGGCGACTGCGACTTCTTCAGGGCGGGCGGCGACAGCATCCTCGCCATCACCGTCGTCAACCGGGCCCGGGCCCTCGGCCTCGCGATCTCACCGCGCGACGTGTTCCTGCTGCGGACACCCCGCGCTCTCGCCGCCCACCTGGCGACGGGCACACCGCGCACTGCGGTACCCGCACCCGCCGCCCACGAGGACGGTCCGCTGACACCGACACCGATCATCCTGCGGCAGCGCGAACTCGGCGGCTCCCTCGCCCGGTTCGCCCAGGCCCGGGCCGTGACCGCGCCCGAAGGCACCGGACTCGCCGACGCCCGGCGCGCCGCCAACGCCGTGGTCGCCGCACACCCGGCCCTGCGGCTGCGCCTGCGCGTCGAGCACGGCGTATGGGCCCTGCGCACCGAACCCGCCCGTGCGGTCACCGTCGTACGCAGCGACGCCCCCGACGCGACGGCCGCCGCGGACGAAGCCGCCGGACGGCTCGACCCCGAGACCGGCGACGTCATCGCGTTCACCTGGCTGGAGGCGAGCCGCACCCTGGTGGTCGCCGTGCACCACCTCGCCGTCGACGCCGTGTCCTGGCTGGTCCTGCTGGACGACATCGCCATCGCCCTGCGCGGGAACCCGCTCGCGCCGCCGACCACCTCCTACGCCGAGTACGCGCGGGCCCTGGCCGACCCGTCGGCCCACCCCGCCGACGACGGCCTCGGCCACTGGATCACCACCCTCCAGGCACCCCCGCTGCTGCCCGCCGTCCGGGCGCCGCGCGACACCACCGTCGTGCTCCCGCCCGAGGTCGGCGACCTCGTCACCCGCACCGCGCCCGCCGCCCTCGGCGTCGGCCTCACCGAACTGCTGTGCGGCGCGCTGCGCACCGCGCTGACCCGCGTCCAGCCCGCGCCCACCGACCTCGCGGTCGACCTGGAGCGCCACGGCCGCGACCCGGTACTGCCCCACCACGACTACACCCGTACCGTCGGCTGGTTCACCTCCATCGCGCCCGTCCGGCTCACCGCGCACACCGACCCGGTCGAGGCGGCCCGCGAGGTCGCCGCACGCCGCCCGGACGAACGCGCCCACCTCGCCTACGGCCGGCTCCGCCACCTCGACCCGCAGACGGCCCCGCTCCTGGACGCCCACCCACAGGTGCTGTTCAACTACCTCGGCCGGAGCGGCGAGTCCCAGGCCCTGCCCGTCACCCGCGGCGACCGGGACACCAGCCCCTACGCCGTCGAGGTCAACGCCTGGACGGACGCGGCCACCGGCAGCCTGCACGCCGTCTTCACCCTCGCCGACGGCGTCCCCGACGAGATCACCGGGCACTGGCGCGACGCACTGGAGCGCATCGCGGCGGCCGCCACGACCGCCGAGCGCACCGCGCCCGTCACCCCCCTGCAGCGCGGCCTGTTCTTCCAGGCCCAGCTGGCCGGACCGGCCGGACACTACGTCGCGCAGAGCTGGTTCACCTTCGACCGGCGTCTGGACACCGACGCCCTGGCCGAGGCGATGGCCTGGGTGATCGCACGCCACCCGGCGGTGGGCGCAGGCTTCGCCACCGACGACGACGGCAACGCCGTGCAGGTCCTCGCGGCCGGCCGGCGCGTCGACGTCCGCACCGTCGACCTCGCCACGGACGCGGAGGTCGACGCCCTGCTGGCCCGGGACCGCGACACCGGATTCGACACGGGCCGGCCGCCGCTGATCCGGCTGACCGTGGTGCGCCGCCCCGACGGCCATGACGGCCTGCTGCTCAGCTACCACCTCCTGCTGTGGGACGGCTGGTCCCGGGAGATCGTGCTCCGTGACCTGTTCGGCGCCTACGAAGCCGCCGTCGCCGGCGGGTTGGAGGCACCCGCCCCGGCCACCCCGAGCTTCGAAGACCACGCCCGGGCCCTCGCCGCCGAGGACACCGCCGCGGCCGAACGGTTCTGGGCGCGGTACCTGACCGGCCTCCCCGGCCCGACGCTGCTCGCCGGACCGGCACCGGCCCTGGCCGACGGGCCGCCCCGCACCCTGCTCCACACGCTCACCGCCGACCGGTCGCAGCTGCTGCGGGACGCCGCCCGCACCCACGGCGTCACCCTGAACTCGGTGCTGACCGGCGCCTTCGGCCTGCTGCTCGGCGCCCGGACGGGCCGCGGCGACGCCGTCTTCGGCGTGACCGTCTCCGGCCGGGAGGGCGAAGGCCGTGGCGGCATCGTCGGCGTACTGCTCAACACCGTGCCCATGTGGACGCGGGCACGGCCGGGCGACACCGTCCGGGAATACCTGTCGGCCGTGCAGGCCGGCCGGGTCGAGGCGATGGAGCACGAGCACATCGGGCTCGGCGAGATCCAGCGGGCCGGCGGACACGACACGCTCTTCGACAACCTCTTCGTGCTCCAGAACTTCCTGGACATGGACGCCTTCGCCGAGATGAACGCCCGCCACGGCATCACCGGGGTCCGCGCCGACGACTCCACCCACTACCCGTACACCTGGGTGGTCACCCCCGGCGACCGGCTCACGGTCAAACTGGAGTACCGCGACCACGACACCCCGGCCGCCCGGCGGCTCCTGGACGACTACCTGCGCCTCCTCGACGACCTGGCCCGGGCCACGGGACCGGTCGGCGCGCTGCGGGGCCCCGGGCCGCTTCCCGAGCCCGCCGAACGCACCGACGTGGGCACGGACACCGTCGTCGACCGGTTCGACCGGGCGGCGGACCGCGCCCCCGGGCGGACCGCCCTCGTCGCCCACGGACGCACCATGACCTTCGCCGACCTCCGCGACCGCAGCCGCGCCGTGGCCGGGGTCCTCGCCGGACGCGGCATCGGCCCCGAGGCCACCGTGGCAATCGCCGTCCCACGCTCCCTCGACTCGATCGTGGCGCTGTTCGCCGTACTGCGCACGGGCGCCGCGTACGTGCCGCTGGAGCTGGACCACCCCGACGAGCGGATCGCCGCGATCGTCGCGGACGCCCGCCCGGAGGTGATCCTCACCGTCGGCGCCGTCTCCCCCCGGCTGGGCCGGCTGCCCGGCGACCTGATCGAACTGGACCGGCCGCTGCCCGCGGCCGAGCCACTCGCCACGTTCGCCCCGGACGACCCGCACCGCCTGCGCCACCCCGCGTACACCATCTACACCTCCGGATCGACCGGCAGGCCCAAGGGCGTGGTGACCGAGTACGCGGGCCTGACCAACATGCTGATCAACCACCAGCGCCGGATCTTCGAGCCCGTGCTGGCGGACCACGGCCACCGGGTCTTCCGGATCGCGCACACCGTGTCGTTCGCCTTCGACATGTCGTGGGAGGAGCTGCTGTGGCTCGCCGACGGCCACGAGGTGCACGTCTGCGACGAGGAACTGCGCCGCGACGCCCCCCGGCTCGTCGAGTACTGCCTCCGGAACGGTATCGACGTCGTCAACGTGACCCCGACCTACGCCCAGCAACTGGTGGCCGAGGGCCTGCTCGACGACCCGCAGCGGCGGCCCGCCCTCGTCCTGCTGGGCGGCGAGGCCGTCACGCCGACGCTGTGGCAGCGGCTCGCCGAGACGGACGGCACGGCCGGCTACAACCTGTACGGACCCACCGAGTACACCATCAACACCCTCGGCGTCGGCACTTTCGAGTGCGAGGACCCGGTGGTGGGCGTGGCCATCGACAACACCGACGTGTACGTCCTGGACCCGTGGCTGCGCCCCCTCCCGGACGGCGTCCCCGGCGAGCTGTACGTGGCGGGCATCGGCATCGCCCGCGGCTACCTCGGGCAGGCCGCCCAGACCGCACACCGCTTCGTCGCCTGCCCGTTCGCAGGTCCCGGCGAACGCATGTACCGCACCGGCGACCTGGTGGCGCGGCGGCCCGACGGCAATCTGGCGTACCTGGGCCGCACCGACCAGCAGGTGAAGATCCGGGGGCACCGCGTCGAACCGGGCGAGGTGGAGGCCGCGTTCGCCGCCCACCCGGCGGTCCGGTTCGCCGCCGCCGTCGCCCAGCCCGACCCCCAGGTCGACGGCGCGTACCGGCTGGCCGCCTACCTCGTACTGGACGGCTGCGACCTGGCGACGGTCGCCGCCGAAGTGGGCGCGGCACTGCCGGACTTCCTGCGCCCGACGCACTACGCCCAGGTCGACGGCATCCCGCTGACCGTGAACGGGAAGGCCGACACCAAGGCGCTGCCCGAGGCCCGGCCGCTGGGCGCGCTGACCACGGCGGGGGAGCGCGGACCGCGGACCGCGACCGAGACCGTCGTCTGCGAGTTCTTCGCCGAAGCACTGGACCTGGACGACGACGAGGTGAGCGCGGTGAGCGACTTCGTGTCCCTCGGCGGACACTCCATGCTGGCGGTGCGGCTGATCGGGCTGCTCCGCCGGGAGTACGGTCCGGTCATCACGATCCGCGATCTGTTCACCCTGCGAACCCCGGAAGCGATTGCCCGCCACCTCGATGATGACAACTCCTGACACGCAGCGGCCCCGTTCGGGGTCCGACATCCTGCGCATCGCACTGCGCCGCAACGTCGGCGCCATGGCCTGGGGCACCGTGCTCATGGGCCTGTACCAGGCCGGCGAGACCGCCTTCCCCATCGCACTCGGCCTGATCGTCGAGCACACGATGCAGGACCGGGCCCCCGGCGCCCTGGTGCTGTCGATCGCCGCGCTGGCCGTGATCATCACGACGGTGTCGCTGTCGTGGCGCTTCGGCATGCGCATCCTGCAGAAGGCCAACACGACCGAGGCGCACCGCTGGCGGGTCCGGGTGGCCGACTGCGGGCTCCAGCCCGTGGCCAGGGACGTCGACCTCAAGTCCGGCGAGGTCCTGACCATCGCCACCGAGGACGCCGACCAGACGGCCGACATCATCGAGGTGGTGCCCCTGCTGATCAGCTCGCTGGTCGCGGTCCTGGTCGCCGCCGTCGCGCTGGGGCTGGCGGACCTGCGGCTCGGCCTGCTGGTCATCGTCGGCACCGTCGCGATCCTGTCGATCCTGTCGGTGATGTCCCGGCGGATCGGCTCCAGTACGCGCGAACAGCAGGCCCGGGTGGCCCGGGCGGGCGCGAAGGTCGCCGACCTGATCACCGGCCTGCGCCCACTGCACGGCTTCGGCGGCAACCACGCGGCCTTCCGGTCCTACCGGACGGTCAGCACCGAGGCGAAGCACCAGGCGGTCACCGTCGCCGGGGTGAACGGCGCGTACGCGGGCACCGCCACGGCCCTCAACGCGGCCCTGGCGGTCGCGGTGACGCTGACGGCGGGCTGGCTGGCGTTCGACGGCCGCATCACCATCGGCGAACTCGTCATGGCGGTGGGACTCGCGCAGTTCATCATGGAACCGCTCAAGATGTTCTCGGACATGCCCAAGTACGTGATGATGGCGCGGGCTTCGGCCGAGCGGATGGCGCTGGTGCTGACCGCGCCGCCGGTCTCGGTCCCGGGCCCGGGGCGCCCCGCCCCCGGCGGCGACCTGGAGATCGACGGCGTCCGCCACGGCGCCCTGCGCGCACTGAAGTTCCACGTTGCGGCGGGCGAGTTCGTGGCCGTCGCCGCCTACCTGCCGCGCGCCGCGGCCGACCTCGCCGCGGTCCTGGCCGTGAAGGTCCCGCCGCACGCCTACGAGGGAGCGGTACGGGTCAGCGGGCAGGAGATCGGTGAGCTGTCGGTGGAGGCGGTCCGCGAGCACATGCTCGTGAACCCGTACGACGCGGAGGTGTTCGCGGGCACCCTCGGCACGAACATCGACCCGTCGGGCCGCAGCCGCTCGGTCGCGGAGGCCGTCGAGGCGTCCATGCTGACCGACGTCGTCGCCCTCCACCGCGAGGGACTCGACTACGCCGTCCGTGACCGCGGCGCGAACCTGTCCGGCGGGCAACGCCAACGGCTGTCGCTGGCCCGGGCCCTGGCGGCCGACAGCGACGTCCTGGTCCTGCACGACCCGACGACGGCCGTCGACGCCGTCACCGAACAGCTCATCGCGCGCAACATCGCCCGGCTGCGCAGGGGCCGGACCACCGTGGTGATCACGAGCAGCCCGGCCCTCCTGGACGCCGCCGACCGGGTCCTGGTCCTGGACGACGGCGTGATCACCGCCGAGGACACCCACCGCAACCTGCTCGCCACCGACCGGGACTACTGTCTGGCGGTGGCCCGATGAGCGGTTCGGGTACGGCCGGATTCACTGGTTTCAGGCCACGACGGGCCGGTGGGTGAAACCGGTCAGCGGTGCGAGGACCTTCCAGTCGAGCGTCTCGTAGAGCGCCCGGCCCTGGACGGTCGCGCCCAGGACGCCGGTCGCCACGCCGCTCTCGACGGCCGCGTTGGTCAGTGCGCCCATCACGACCGTACCGAGGCCGCGGCGCCGGTGGGCCTTCTCGGTGACGATCTGGTCGAAGACGCAGGAGGCACCCGTCAGACCGATCAGACCGCTGGCGGCCAGCTCCCCGCCCGCGGCCAGAACGCGCACGCCCACGACACCGTCGGCCGTCCGGACGACCCCGACGGTGTAACCGTCGGGCGCGTGCACGGCGCACGGACGCAGATCGGTGGCCATCAGGAAACAGGGGTCGACCGGCTCCCACGCGGGCGGGAACCACGGTTCCATGACGGCCGGTTCCCAGAACCCCTTGACGCAGGCGGCCGGTTCGGTGATCGCGCCGACGAGTCCGCGAGCGGTCTCGGTGTCCGTGTCGAGCAGGACGTGCCGGACCGCCTGGTCAGGCAGTCCGACCTGGATGCTCAGCCCCCACGGCTCGTCCACCGGCTTCGGCGTCCGCCGCGAGACGGCCCATCCCTCGACCCACGAACGCGCGAGCTCCCACATGCGGACACCCCTCCGGGTAACGACTGATGCCTGAATTTGGATGTTACACAGGGGTGGTGGTGGCCGGCGCTAGCCCAGGGCCCACGCGACATCCCTGAGCAGGGCGTGGCGCCAGCCCGCGCGGTCGTGGGCGGAGGGCGAGCGTGACACGCGTACGGTCGCACCGGCCCGGGCGGCCAGGGTTTCGACCAGCGCGCAGTGGGGCAGCATCCGCGTCTCGTGTTCCCCCACGTCGAAGGCGACCCGCAGCCCCGACAGGTCGACGCGCTCGCGCAGGCGCGCCGCGACGGCGCCGCCGAGCGGACCGCCCAGCGGGTCCGCGAGGTCCGGGGCGCCGGGCGCCCACCAGAACGACGGGGACTGGCACGCGACGCGCGACACCAGGTCCGGGAACTCCAGTGCCGCGTACATCGCGCTCAGCCCGCCGAGGCTCTGCCCGGCGACCACCAGGCGGTCCGGGTCCGCGGGCAGGCCCGTGTCCGCCACCAGCGGCAGCAGTTCGTCCCGTACGGCCTCCCACAGTCCGGGCCGGCATCCGAACTCCGCCGCCCGGTCCCTCGTCGGCAGGAAGACGAGGGTGACGGGCGGCATCCCGCCGGCCGCGACGGCCGCGTCGAAGGCCGCCACGGCCGGGTGCAGGTACAGCCAGTCGTCCCCGTCGAGAAGCAGCACCACCGGTCCGCCGCCGCCTGCCGGGTGGACCCGTACGGTCCGCCGCCCGCCGAGGCGTTCGCTCGCCCAGCGGACCCGGGTGCGCGGCAGGGGGAGCACCTGGTCGGCGCCGAGGGCGGGCCAGTACGGCTGGGCCGGCGCGTCCGGGGTCGCGGCGATGGACCGGTCGCCGCCCGCACCCGCCGGATTGAACGGGTCGGCGGACTCCGCGCCTTCCGCGAGGAACCGGTACGTGACCCGCAGCCGCGCGGGCATGCGGACCTGCGCGTACCAGCAGTCCGTGTCGGCCCACCGGCGCAGTGCCACCGGCTCCGACCAGCTTTCGAAGACGACGCTCGCCGAGGAGCCGCGCCACAGGAACAGGGTCGTCCAGCCGCCGTCCTGCGCCGCTACCGACGCGGGTGCTCCCGCCGCCGCCCAGAACCCCTCGGACCCGGGCTCGCCGGGAAGTCCGTACGCGGCGAAGGCGTCCTCGGTCAGGCGCATGCGGGTCTCCTTGTGAGCAGCAAGGGGAGAGACTAAGCTCGTTGCAATTAGGCGAGCCTAACCTAATCGTGACGTTCCGGGGAGGCAATGACCGTGAGCACCAACCCCTTCGACGACGCCGAGGGCCGCTTCCTCGTCCTGGTGAACGACGAGGGCCAGCATTCGCTCTGGCCGTCCTTCGTCGACGTCCCCGGCGGGTGGACGATCGCCCTCGGCGAGAACAGCCGGGAGGCGTGCCTGGACTTCGTCGAGGCGAACTGGACCGATCTGCGCCCCCGCTCCCTCGCCCGGAGGATGGACGCCTGACCTCCACCGCCCCACCACCGCCCCTCCACCTCATGTCCGGCACGCCGCCGGCGGCGCCGGCCGACCTCCCGGGGGACCCCGCACGATGCTCTGCACCAGGCTGACCAACGCCCGCTTCCTCACCATGGACCCGGACCATCCGGTCGCCCGCGAACTCGGCATCTGGCGGGGCCGGATCGTCGGCCTGGACGACGCGGTGGCCGCCCTGCCCGCCCGCGAGGTGATAGACCTCCAGGGAGCCACCGTGCTCCCCGGGTTCATCGACTCCCACGTGCACCTGCCCTGGACCGGCTTCAAACAGAACACCGCCAGCATGGCCGGCTGCACCAGGATCGACGACGCCCTCGCGGTCGTGGCCGAAGCGGTCGCCCGCGAGGACTCGCCCGGATCCTGGGTGAGCATCGTCGGCTACGACCAGCGGGCGCTGGGTCGCCACCTGACCGCCGCCGACCTCGACCGGGTCGGCCGCGGCCACAAGCTGTACGTGCTGCACGACTCCGGGCACGGCTGCGTCGTCAACACCCCCGTCCTGGACCTGCTCCCCGCGGACGTCCCGCACGAGAACGGCTTCCTCGCCGAGGGCGCCATGGGAGCCGCCCGCGCGCTGCGACTGCCCTACTCCCAGGAGGAACTGGCCGAATCCATCGGGCGCGCCGCCCGCACCTGCCTGGCCGAGGGCATCACCGCCTGCGCCGAGGCGGGCATCGGCGGCGCCCTCTTCGGGCACACCCCGGTCGAACTGGGCGCCTACCAACTCGCCCGCGAAAAGGGACTGTTGCCGCTGCGGGTCCAGCTGATGGTCTCCGCCGACCGGCTGCGTCCGGTCGGCGCGCACGAGGCCGACGGCATCCCCAGGGCCCTCGACCTCGGCCTGCGCACCGGCTTCGGCGACGACTGGCTGTCCGTGGGCGCCCTCAAGATCTTCACCGACGGCGGGATGATGGCCCGCACCGCCGCCCTCAGCGCCCCGTACGAGGGCATGGGCCACGCCGGCCAGTTGCAGGACGACCCCGACGTCCTCGCCCGGTCGATCGTCGACGGCCACCTCGCCGGCTGGCAGCTCGCCGTGCACGCCATCGGCGACCGGGCGGCCGACGTGGCCCTGGACGCCCTTGAGGAGGCCCAGCGCCTGCGTCCCCGGCCCGACGCCCGGCACCGCATCGAGCACGCCGGCCTCATCCGCCCCGACCAGCTCCCGCGGCTCGCGCGGCTGGGCATCAGCGCGGTGGTCCAGCCGGGCTTCCTGCGCTACTTCGGCGACGACTACGCGGCGATCATGGGGGAGGAGCGGGCTGCGTGGCTGTATCGCGGCCGGGGCTTCCTCGACCACGGCATCACACTGGTCGGCAGCTCCGACCGCCCGGTGACGGACGGCTCCCCGCTGCGGGCCGTCCAGTTCATGGTCGAGCGCGCCTCCGAGTCGGGGCGCCGGATCGGCCCGGACGAGGCGATCGCCGTCGACGAGGCCCTGTACGCGTATACGGTCGCGGGCGCCCACGCCTGCCGCTGGGAGGACAGCGCGGGCAGCCTCACCCCGGGCAAGCGCGCCGACCTGGTCGTCCTGGGCGACGACCCGCGGCGCGTCGACGTCTCGCGCATCGGCGACATCGAGGTGGTGGCGACCTACGTAGACGGCCGCGAGGCCGACGAGCCGCATACGTAGGGGGTGTGTTGCGGGCCGCACCCTTACGAAGGGGACGCGGCCCGGCGGACCGTCAACAGGCGCGGACCGGCTGGTGGTCGTGGACGAAGCGGGCCGACACCCAGCCCCGGGAGCCCTGGAGGCGGTACCAGATCGGGTTGCCGTCCACCCACCCGCCGCGCTTCTGGCAGCTGAGGAGCACCCGCTGGCCGGGGCGGAGCGACTTGACGACGCCGGAGTACACCGTCGGCTTCTCGCGTACGTGGAGGGGCGCGTCCGAGACGACCTCGCCGACCGGGTACGCGGCCCGGGGCGCGGCGGCGGCCCACCCGGTGCCGCCCAGCGGGCCGAGCGCCAGGCCCGCGGCCAGCGCACACAGCAATACGGACTTCTTCATTTTCGGCCCTCTTCTGCGACGACATCGGCGCGGGCATGCCGCGGCGGACCGCGGACGGTCGAGAGTGCCCGTCACGACTATCCGTGCGGATCGGGGGACTTCGGGGCCGACACGTCCGTGGTTCCCTCCAATGGCCCGCGGGCCGTCGCGCCGTGCCTCTGTTCGGGCGCATGTCCGGATCCCGCTGTTTCGGACGCGCACGAACGAGCAGACGCGAGCCACGGCACCCGGTGTCGTCAGTGCCGTCGTGCCCTCGTGCCGCTCCGGCCGGGAGGTGCGATCCCGGCCCCCGGCCGTCCGCCGCCCTCCTGCAGAGACGAGTCATCATGGACCACCGGCCCCACGTCCCCGAGCAGGACCTGACCTGGACGACCGAGATCCACCAGGTCAGGACCCGGCTGAGGTTCCCCCTGCGAGCCACGTTCCAGTGGTCGTCCGGTGACCCGCTGGGTGTCGAGGTCACCTTCCACCCGGTGGGGGGCGACGACGTGACCTGGCTGATCGGCCGCGACCTCCTGGCCAGGGGCCTGCGCACCCTGGCGGGAACGGGGGAGGTGCGGGTCCGGCCGTGCGCCGGGCCGGGCCGCGCGGGACAGGTCCTCCTGCGGCTGGGGACGGCGCCCCCGTACGCCCTCTTGCTGGTGGACCGGGCGGGGCTGGAGTCCTGGCTGGAGAAGACGTGGGCGGCGGTTCCGGCCGGTGCCGAAGCGGAGCGCCTGGACTGGGAGTTCTTCGAGGGCCTGCTCGCGGACCGGTAGGGGTGTCCTGCCGGTCAGGCCGGATCGGGGAGCTGCGGCTGACGTCGTGAGCCCGGCACGATCGGCAGGACACCCCAGCGGGTGCGTGCGGCAGGCGGCTGCTCTAGCGTCGAAGGAGGGGAGATCCGGCCGAGCCGGCCCGGTGGCCGTATGGTCGGCCGCGGGCGCTCGGCGGCGCATTCCATGCGGATCCGGAGGCATCCGGGCGCCGGGCCGCGAGAAAACCCTGAGAGCAGGTGTGTTCCATGCGTACGTCGACACGTGTCGCAGGTGTCCTCACCGGTCTGACCCTCGCACTCGGCGGCGCGGCCCTCACGGCCCCCGTCGCGCACGCGGACGTCACGGCCTGCATCAACCAGGTCGAACGGGAGCTGCAGGGCGGCGAGGCCCCGTCCTACGTCAGGACGGCGTGCGCCACCGGGCAGAGCGGTGACCACGCCGGGTGTGTGACGGCCCTGACCAAGGGCGGCGGCGTGACCAACGGCACCGCGGTGACCGCCTGCAAGGTGGCCCCGTAGCCGGCGGTCCACGAAAACAGGCGCCCCGCAGCGGGGCGCCTCGTAGCGAGATGCGTCACAGCAGGGGAAGGGCCCTGCCGTCGGGTACGCCGTCCGCGCCCTCGGGCCCGGGCGGCGCCGTCGTTGCGCCCAGCGGCCCGGCGAGGTAGGTCAGGAGGCCCGTGATCTCACGGCCTGCCTCCGCCGGGTGGCGGAAGCGCGCGCCGGGGGCGATGGCGTAGCGGTTGCGCCGGCCGTCCCGGGTCCGGGTGAGGTACCCGTCGGTCTCCAGGTCCGTGACGATCGCCTGCACGGTGCGCTCGGTGAGGTCGCAGCTCGCCGCGATGTCGCGCAGCCGGATCCCCGGGTCGCGCGCGATGGCGATCAGGACCCGGGCGTGGTTCGTCAGAAAGGTCCAGTGGTTCCGGCGGGAACCCGTGTGCTCGTTCTCCACTCCGACATTCTTGAGTGACGACTCGCGAAAAGCAAATCCAGAAAAGTTTTTCCGGTATAACTTGACGTGTGTCCGGGGCCCCGGCAGGGTGCAGGGAAGCGGAAGGGGACTTCCGCCGCGACCGAGCAACGAGCGACCGAGAGATCGCGCAACGCGCCGCAAGCACCTGTGCCCAAGGAGCGAAGACGATGACCATGACGGCCACGACCGAGGCCACCACCTCGACGACGCCCCCCACGACGGCCGCCACCCCCACCGGTGGCGCCGCAGTGGGCCCCGCGCTGAGCGGACTGCCCGAGGTGCCCTGCCCGCGGGAACTGTCGACCGTCGACGCCCGGCAGCTGACCCGGGTCTTCTTCGAGCGGCTGCGGAGCCTCGAAGAGGGAACCCGCGAGTACCAGTACGTGCGCAGCACGCTGATCGAGATGAACATCTCACTCGTGAACTTCGCCGCCCGCCCGTTCCGCGACCGCCCCGGCGGCCCCGAGAACGAGGACATCGTCCAGGTCGGCATCATCGGCCTCATCAAGGCCATCGACCGCTACGACCCCGAGCGCAACACCCAGTTCACGACGCTCGCCGTGCCCTACATCACAGGTGAGATCAAGCGCCACTTCCGCGACGCCACCTGGGCCGTGCGCGTCCCGCGCCGGCTCCAGGAGCAGCGCCTGCTGCTCGCGAAGGCCACGGAGGAGCTGACCTCCGAGACGGACCACGCGCCCACCCCGGCGGAACTCGCCGCCCACCTGGGCCTCTCCGAGGACGAGGTCCGCCAGGGCCTGGTGGCCGCCAACGCCTACTCCACCCAGTCCCTCGACGCGCCCCAGACCGAAGCCGGCGGCACCGGGACCTCCGCGGGCGGACAGCCCGCCCGCTCCCTCGCCGAGACCGTCGGCGACCTCGACCCCGCCCTGGAGGCCGTCGAGGACCGTCAGGCCCTGGCACCCCTGCTCGCCGGCCTGGACGAACGCAGCACCCGCATCCTGGAGCTGCGCTTCGGCCAGGAGATGACCCAGGCGGAGATCGGCGAGGAGGTCGGACTCTCCCAGATGCACGTCTCCCGCCTGCTCAACCGCACGCTGGAGACCCTGCGCGAGGAGATGCTGCACGACTGACCGCGGTCGGAGGACCTCACGGGGCCGGGCGCCCATCGGCGCCCGACCGCCCCGAACCGTTCCCGAGACCTGACACCGGGGAGTCATGAACAGCTTCGTCCGACTGCTGGCCGTCCTGGGCGGCTCCGTCGTGCTCACCCTCGTCGTGGGCCGCCTCACCGACCTGCTGCTGAGGCGGGCGGACGCCCGCCACCCCGAGACACCACTGTGGAACATGCTGCGCCGCTGCGGTCCGTCGGTGCGGGTGCTGCTGTTCACGGCGGTGCTGCGCGGGGCCTACCGGCAGATCGAATGGCAGCCGCTGCGCGAGCACGAGGCCGCCGTGGGCCGGACCCTGACGCTCGTGCTGATCGGGGCGGGCGCCTGGTGCGTCGTCGGCGTCGCCTCCGCCATCGTGGAATCCTCCTACGCCCGCTACGCGTTGGGCACCCGCGACCCCTCGCGCGTACGCCGGGTCCGCACCCAGGTGACGCTCATCAGGAGAATCGTCACCGCCGTCGTCGCCGTGGTCGCGGCGGCCGCGATGCTGCTCACCTTCCCCGCCTTCCGGGCCGTCGGCACCTCCGTACTGGCCTCCGCCGGCATCATCGGCATCGTCGCGGGCGTCGCCGCCCAGTCCACTCTCGGCAACCTCTTCGCCGGCTTTCAGATCGCCTTCGGCGACATGGTGCGCATCGGCGACACGGTCGTCGTCGACGGGGAGTGGGGCGTGGTCGAGGAGGTGACGCTCACCCTGATCGCCGTGCGCACCTGGGACGAGCGCCGGATCACCATGCCCGTCTCGTACTTCACCTCGCGGCCCTTCGAGAACTGGTCGCGCGGCGGCGTCCAGATGACCGGCACGGTCTTCCTCCACTGCGACCACACCGCCCCCGTCTCCCTGATGCGCGAGAAGCTGAAGGAGATCCTGGACGGCTGCGAGGCGTGGGACGGCCGCGGTTGGGACCTGTCCGTCACCGACACCACCCCCACCACCATCGTGGTCCGGGCGATCGTGACCGCCCAGGACGCGGACCGGCTGTGGACCGCCCGCTGCGAGGTGCGCGAGCAACTGGTCGGCTGGCTGGCCGAGAAGCATCCGTACGCCCTGCCCCGCGTCGCCACGTCCACCGCGGTGCCCTCGCCGGAAGTCGGCCCGGAGCGGCGTACCGAGGCCCGCGGCGACCTCAGGCGGCCAGCGGGGTGAAGGGGTACAGCCCGTCCCCACCCGGCTGCACGACGCCGTAACTGCTCTCCGGCACCTCGTTCCACGCCCCCGGCAGATCCCCGAGCGGCTCGGACACCACCAGCCGGGTCTCGTCGGACACGCCCTGGAGGAACTGGATGTCGGGGTGCAGCCTGCGTAGCGTGTCCACCCGGCTGCTGTAGAAGAGCGACCGCGAGGCGCCCTGGCTGGAGTAGCGGAAGGCCCACACGGTGGCCCCGTTGGTGACGGCCACCGTCATCTGCATCGGGAACTCCACCCCGTGCTCGCGGCCGACGCGCTCCACCACCCCCACCATCCTGGCCACGGCGCCCGGGGGGTCCTCCTCCAGGCCGAAGGTGAGCGCCAGGTAGAACATGACCTCGGAGTCCGTCGTGCCCTCGATCTCCCCGAACAGCGAGGGATCGACGAGCAGGGCGAGGTCCCGCCGCATCGCGTGGAAACCGGCAACGGCTCCGTTGTGCATCCACATCCAGCGGCCGTGCCGGAACGGGTGACAGTTCGTCTGCTGCACCGCCGTGCCCGTCGACGCCCGGATGTGGGCGAAGAACACGGGTGAGGTGACGTGGTCCGACAGCTCCCGCAGGTTGCGGTTGTTCCACGCGGGACCGACGTCCCTCATCAGCGCGGGTGTGCCGTCGCCGCTGCCGCCGTCCGGATACCAGCCGATGCCGAATCCGTCACCGTTGGTCGTCTCCACGCCCAGCTTCGAATGGAGGCTCTGGTCGATCAGCGAGTGGGCGGGTTTGTACAGGATCGTGTCGAGCAGCACAGGGGTTCCCGAATACGCCAGCCACCGGCACATGTGCGATCACCTGACTCGTCCGCCCCGTCCGGTTGACCGTGCCGCGGGCCGGCCGGGGCCGTAACCGCCCGCGTGGGCGCCCCGTCGCCCATGCGTCATTCTCCCGCCGCCGGGCGGGGCCCGCACGCGGGACGACCGCGCACCTGGTGGCGGCCGCCGGACGGCCGGCGGCGGCTACCAGCCGAAGCGGCGGTCGACGACGGCCGCGAACTCCTCGAAGCTCAGCACGCGGTCGCCGTTCTGGTCGGCGGCGTCGAACAGCGCCGAGGATTCCTCGGTGTCCCCCACGCCCCAGAACGGGATCGCCCCCTGCGCGGCCAGGGTCGGTCCCTTGGAGCGCAGGGCGCCGATCACCTCGGCCCGCGTCAGGGTGCCGTCCTGGTCGAGGTCGAGGGCGTCGAACAACCGCCGGGCCTTCTCACTCATCACATGTCCTCTCAGCGGTGCACGCGCCGTCTCGGCCGGCGGGTCCTGTACGAGAGGACGCGGTCCGCGCCCCTGAGGTTGCCGCGGTAGGGGTCCGGACCTCGGGGACGGCTGGGGCGTGTCCTAGGCGGACCTCCGGTTGAAGGGCAGCCGGCCCAGCACCACCGCCATCCCGCAGGTGCCGGTGAGCGCGGAGAAGACCAGTCCGCCCCCGATCGCCGCGGACAGCAGCGAGAAGGCCGGGTGGAGGAGCAGCCCGAGGAGCAGGCCGGCCAGCACGAGGGCACCCGCCGCGAAGCGGACCTGGCGTTCCATCGCCCACACGGCCCGCGACCGGGCGCCGCCGGGGTACTCCAGGGCGTGGCCGCCGGCCGCCCAGGCCTCCGTGCCGCCCGTGAGGCTCGACGCGGGGATGCCGTGCGGGGCGAGCGCCGCGACGGCGCCGGCCGAGCGGGCTCCGGAGGCGCACACGATCAGCAGGGGGCCGCCATCGGCGGCCCGCCGCAGCTCGGGCAGGCTCCGTACGAGCCGGTCCAGGGGGACGTTGACGGCGTCCGGGAGGTGGCCGGACGCGAACTCGGCCGGTGTGCGGACGTCGACGACGGTCAGTTCGCGCAGCCGTGGGTGCGCCTGCTCGACGTCGAGTGAGGTGGGGACGCTCATGGCGGACCTGGTCCTTGGCGTGGGGGAGCGGAGCGGAAGGCCCGGCGGCGTGCCGCACGGGTGCGGTACGGCCCGCCGCCGGAGCCATGCCGGGGATGGTAGACACCCGCGGGGCGGCCCGGCCGGATCCCGGCGGGCCCGCCACACGACTGCCACGCTCCGGAAACAACCGGCGCCCCGTGCGGGCCCCTGCCCGTCGCGGTCACCAGCTCACGTGCAGCGCCTCCGGCGAGCGGTGGATCAGGGTGGGCCGCATCTTCGGCCGCGGCCGGCCGGGGTCCGGGCGCAGCCCCGGCAGGCGGCTCGTCAGCACTTCCAGCGTCAGCCGGAGCTGTTCGCGCGCGAGCTGCGATCCGGGGCAGCCGTGGGGACCGTGCCCGAAGGCGAGGTGCTGCCGGTTCAGTGGCCGGGTCACGTCGAACTCGCCGGGCCGCTCGTACCGCTCCCCGTCACGGTTGGCGGCTCCGTACGCCACCAGTACGGCGGCGCCGGCGGGCAGCTCGGTCCCGCCGAGCGAGACCGGCCGGGTGGTGGTCCGCCGGAAGGCCTGGATGGCGGTGTCGTGGCGGGCCGCCTCTTCCACCGCCGCCGGGATCAGCGAGGGATCGGCGCAGAGCATCCGCCACTGCCGCCGGTCCTCGTCGAGCAGGTGCAGCAGCGTGGTGGCGATGAGGGCGCCGGTGGTGAGGAAGCCGGCGATCAGCAGGTTCTGCAGGCTCGTCACCAGCTCATGGCGCTGCTCCAGGGTGAGTTCGCCCGTGCCGGGGGCGAGTGCGGCCACCATGGCCGAGCACAGGTCGTCCCGGGGGTGGGCGCGCCGGTCGCGCACGTAGCCGTCCAGCAGGTGCTGGAGCGCGACCACGTCCTCGGCCGCCGCGGCCTGGCCCTCCGGCGGCAGCGGCCGGAAGAGGAGTTCCTCGGCCCGGTATCCGCCGCGCACGGCCGCGGGCACATCGGCCGGGTCCAGCCCGATCAGCCGTCCGACCACCATCCCCGGCAGCCGCTGCGCGTACGCCTCCACGAGTTCCGCGGACCCGTCCGCCGCGAAGCCGTCCACCAGCTCCGCGGCGCACGTGCGCACGTACGGGACCAGCGCCGCCACCCGCGCGGCCGACAGCCCCCGGTTCAGCGGGGCCCGGTGCCGGCGGTGGGCGGCGCCGTCCGAGGACACGACCGTGGGCCGGGGCCCGAACCCCCGCGGCAGGACGCCCAGAGCCGCCTGGGACAGCGGGACGTCCGGGAGCAGGGCGTTCGCGGAGGAGAAGTCCTCCGCGCGCAGCAGCACCTCCCGTACCTCGCGGTCCCGCGCGACCAGCCACGCGTCGAACTCGGGCACGTACGTGAGCCCTTCGGCCCGGCGGGCGCCGTCGTACAGCGGGTACGGGTCGCGGTACAGCTCGTCACGCCGTGCCTGCTCGTCGTGCCACGTCAAGGGGGACCTCCGGAACGCGCTCGGGACCGGGCGGGGCGCGGCCGCGCGTGACCCGGCGGTGCGCCGGGTCATACTGCCCGAACCCGGCCCCGCCCGGTAGGGCGCAAGTCAGCTCCTACGGGCTCGCGTTGAGCTCGGCGACGATCGAGGCCGGGGTGTGACCGCTGCTGTCCGACAGGCGGTGGAAGTCGACCGAGACGAAGTTCGGGTCGCGGCCGCCGGCCGCGGGCCGGCACTGACCGGCGATGCGGTTCCTGAGCTTTGCGCCGTTGTCCAGGGCCGCCGTCAGCACGGTGGGCACGTTGCGGTGGTGGCTCATCGTGAACAGGCGCCGGAAGCCCGGCTCCTGCCGGTCCAGGGGCACGTCGGGCCAACGGGTCACGCAGGAGGTGTCGTTGCCCAGGTCGCCGAGGCTCCAGTAGTTGCTCACCGTCCACGACCTGTCGTACATGACGCCCAGGTGTTCGCGGTCGGACCGGTCGGAGAAGACCAGCAGCCGCTTGCCGGAGGTGACGAGGTCGGCGACCTTCGGCCAGCCGTTCTGCCGCACGCCCCACTCGTCGGGCCGGAACACCATGTCGGACAGCCCCCGGACCCGGCCGAGGGACCGGCTCAGCTGGTCGGCGCTCACGTAGTCCTCGAGGAAGACGGTCACGACCTCCTGGGGGTGGGCGGCGAGGAAGTCCACCACGGTCTGCATCGTGCCGTGGAAGGACTGGCGGGGCAGGGCGTAGGTGGCACCGGCGAAGGTCTTGCAGTCGCCGTGGCACAGGTACACGTCGCTGGGGTAGCAGTCGCTGCCGAAGCTGATGACGCACAGCCAGGTGCTGCGCTCGTACCAGTGGGTGTCCAGGCTGATGCCGCGGACGCCGCCGTCGAGCTGGGCGCGCACCGATTCGGACTGGTTGACGGAACTCCAGCGGGAGTCCTCGTAGTTGGTGAAGGCGTTGTGGGTGGTCAGGAAGGAGACCTCGTCGAGGCGGCGCTCACCCCAGCGGGCGGCCGCGAGATCGGCCGGGGCACCGGGCGCCGCCGCCGCGGCCGAGGCGGTCGAAGCGGTCGTGGCGGTCGCAGTGGTGGCGGTGGTCGCCGCGCCCAGCAGTGCCAGCAGGAGGAGGCACGCCGCGGTGCGACGGGCGTGCCCCCTCCGGAGCGCACGGCGCAGGCGACCGCGGAACCGCATTCGCAGCATGTCCATGTCAATCATGGCGGGAGGTTAGCGCGCGGGTCGCCGTTATACCTCCCGGTGGACGCGTGCGGGGCGCCCGCGATTTCCCCGTATCTTGTTGCACATTAATTGCAACTGCACTTCTTATGCGAAAGGTGGATCCGTGGGCGCTCCGGTGGTGCTGGGCATCGAGTCGTCGTGCGACGAGACGGGAGTCGGGATCGTGTCCGGCGGGCGGCTCCTCGCCCACGCCGTGGCGTCGAGCATGGACGAACACGCACGGTTCGGCGGGGTGGTGCCGGAGATCGCCGCCCGCGCCCACCTGCACGCCTTCAACCCCGTCGTGCGGGAGGCCCTCGACCGGGCGGGCCTGCGGATCCGGGACGTGGACGCCGTCGCCGTCACCACCGGGCCGGGACTGTCGGGCGCGCTCCAGGTCGGCCTCGCCGGCGCGAAGACCCTCGCCTACGCGGCCGGGGTGCCCCTGTACGGGGTGCACCACCTCGCCGGACACGTCGCCGCCGACACCCTGGAGCACGGCCCGCTGCCCGATCCGTGCACGGTGCTGATCGTCTCGGGCGGCCACACCTCGCTGCTGCTCGTACGCGACCTCGTACGGGATCCGATCCTGCACCTCGGCGACACCGTGGACGACGCCGCCGGCGAGTGCTTCGACAAGGTCGCGCGCGTCCTGGGGCTGCCCTATCCCGGCGGCCCCGCCATCGACCGCGCGGCCAGGGCCGGCGACCCCTGCGCGGTGGCGTTCCCGCGGCCGCTGACCGGCCCGCGCGACGATCCGTACGCCTTCTCCTTCTCCGGGCTGAAGACCGCCGCCGCCCGCTGGGCCGAGCGGCACCGGCAGAGCGGTGAGGAGATCCCCGTCGCGGACGGCGCCGCCTCGCTCCAGGAGGCCGTCGCCGACGTACTGACCCGCAAGGCCCTGGCCGCCTGCCGCGCGTACGAGGTGCGCACGCTGGTCGTGGTGGGCGGCGTCGCGGCCAACTCCCGGGTGCGCGCCCTGGCCGAGGAGCGGTGCGCGGCCGCCGGGGTGGAGCTGAGGGTGCCCCCGCTGACCCTGTGCACGGACAACGGTGCGATGATCGCCGCCGTCGGGGACCTGCTCGTACGGGCCGGGGCGCGACCGGCGCAGCTGGACCTGTCGATCGACCCGTCCGCGCCCCTCGACCACGCCAGCCTGCACCCGTCGCCGAGGCCGGCCGCGGGGCCGGCGCGCCGGCCCGGCGTGCCCGCAGGGGCTCAGTAGCGCAGGGCCTTGGCGGTCTGCGCCGACACCGTGCCGGACAGCTTGTGCGTGCTGCGGGCGGTGCCCTGGCCCGTGCCCTTCCCCGCTACGTCGGAGACCGTCACCACCACCGTGTCGACGAGATTGCCGCTCTCGTCCTTGAACTCGACCTGCACCGCGAAGGACTTCGTGGCGTCGTCGGTGTTCCGCACGCTCACGGCGACCGTCGTGTAGCCGTCGGCGTCCGTGGCCACGGTGCCCAGGGACACCTGGTCCTTGGCGCCCACCCCGTCCTTGACGTCCGCGAGTTTGTCCTTCGCGACGGCGGCCGCGGACTCGGCGGCCTTCGCGGCCTCGGAGGCGGCCGACGAGACGGCCTCGCCGGCCGACTTCACCGCGGACGCGGCACTGGAGACGGCCCCGGCCGGGTCGCCGTCGCCGCCCGAACAGCCCGCGGCGCCGAGCGCCACCGCCGCCAGCACCACACCTGCCGCACCACGAGTCCACGCGACCGTCGCCACCACGCCTCCAAGGGTGTTCCGGGCCTCCCAGTCAAAGGCCCGGCGAACCCCGGACGCCCACTGGACGGGGCATCCGGGTGAGGGGCCGCCTCGGACACCGCCGCCGGCTCCGGCGTCGAGGGGGTCCTCAGGTGCGGGTGCTCTTCGTGGGGGCCGGCGCAGTGCCGTCGACGGGAGTCCGCGGGGACCGCGAGGTGCGCGGCGCATACCGGGAGACCGCCACGCCGGCCAGGCACAGCAGCCCGCCGAGCAGCGTCAGCCAGGCCGGTACCTCGCCCAGCAGCGCCCAGCTCAGCAGGACGACGATGGCCGGGACGGCGTACGTCGTCGCGCCCAGCCGGCCGGCGGGCATGCGCGCCAGGGCGTAGGTCCACGTGGTGAAGGCGAGGGCGGTGGGAACCACGCCCAGGTAGACCATGTTCAGGGTCGCGGAGACCGGCGCCCGGGGCAGTTCGTCGAGCAGCCGGCCCGTGAACGGCAGGCAGACCGCGGCGCCCGTCATGCAGCTGTACGCGGTGATCTGGAGGGGCGTTCCGTAGGAGAGGGCGGGCTTCTGGGCGATGACGCCCGTCGCGTAGGCCACCGCCGCCAGCAGGCACAGGACCACTCCGAGGAGCGAGGTGGAGCCGCCGTCCCCCGACGACATGGACAGGCCCACCACCACGGCCCCGACGAAGGAGACGGCCATGCCGGCCAGCAGGCGCGGCGGCAGCGCCTCACCGAGGAGGCGGGCCGCGAGCAGCGCCATCAGGATGGGCCCGGTGTTCACGAGCAGGGACGCCGTACCGGCGTCGACCAGCCGCTCACCCCAGTTCAGGGCGACCGTGTAGCCGCAGAACCACACCACGCCGGAGATCAGGATCCCGCGCCAGGCCTCGCGGGGCGGCAGGCCCTGGCGGCGGATCAGGAGCAGGACACCGAGCACGAGCGAGGCGGCCAGCAGCCGGCCGAGGGCCAGGGCGCCCGGGGAGTACGCGGCGCCCGCGCTGCGGATGGAGACGAAGGCGGAGGCCCAGGCGAACACCGTGAAGGTGACGGCGCCGACCGTGAGGACGCCGGGCGGGATCGAACTCGAGCGGAACGTCATGCGACCACTCTACGACCACAACATTTCGGCGTCGACCGAAATATTGTTTCGGGTTCTAGGCCCATTCCTGAGAGGTGATCCCGAGAAGGTCGCCGAAGGCCCGCTCGCCGGCCGCGGTCACCTCCAGTGCGCGCCCGCCGCCCGGTGGGCGTACCACCCAGCCCTCCGCCAGTGCCCGCGCGCACAGCCGCGCCCCCGCCAGGCCGCCCAGATGGCGGCGCCGCTCGGTCCAGTCCAGGCAGGAACTCGCCGGCCGCCTGCGGCCTTCGCCCGCGAGGCCGATGCCGGCCTCGGCGCACCAGAGCCGGCCGGCTTCCGTCAGTTCGAACACACCGTCCGTGCGCAGCAGTCCGCGTCGTTCCATCGCGTCGGTCACCGCCATGCCCAGCCGCCCGGCGAAGTGGTCGTAACAGGTCCGGGCCCTGGCCAGCGGATCCGGTGCGCCGACCACCGGAACGGCGTGCGCGGCGTCCCGGTCCGGGACCGCGTAGGAGGCGAGTTCGTCCAGCAGGCGGGCGGTCGCGGCGTCCGCGACCCGCACGTAACTGTGCCGGCCCTGCCGCTCGGTCACGCAGATGCCGGCATCGAGCAGCCGGGTCAGGTGGCCGGAGACGGTCGAGGGCGCCACCCCGGTGATCCGGGCGAGCTCGCCGGCGGTCCAGGCGCGGCCCTCCAGCAGCGTCATGCAGATCGAGGCCCGTGTCTCGTCGGCCAGGGCGGCGGCGAAGGCCGCCAGTCGGGCCGCGGGGGCCGGGGCGTCCGAGGGGGGCCCGGGATGCAACTCGTTCATGCGTCCAGGATGCCCGATGATTTCGGTATACGGCGAACCATTCTTCCTGTCCGAGGTCTCAGTGCCCGGCCGCGGCCTTCACCAGGGCCACCGCCAGGCCGATCGCCGCGTCGAGGGCGCCGGCCAGCAGGGCGACGGCCGCGCCGCTGCCCATGCGGACGCCGCCGTACCAGCCCCAGCCGAAGAGGCTGGCGACGCTCACGCCGGCCGAGGCGTACAGGGCGGTCCGCAGGTCCATCACCCCCAGGGCGGAGGAGGCGATCAGGATCAACGGGGCGACGGCGGACAGCAGCAGGGGACTGCCGACCCACAGCATGTGCCGCAACTCGGCCCCGGTGGCGAGCCGGCCGTGGACCACGCGGTGGGCCTGCTGGTCCGCGACGAGCGTGGCCAGCCACAGCCCGACGGCGGCGGTCAGCACCGTGGCCGCGGTCCCGGCGGCGTCGGCGTGCTCCGAGACGGCCAGACCGATCACCACGGAAATCATGGTGATCGTCGCGTACAGCCGCTCCTTCAGCCGGGCGGCGGCAGCCGCCGCCACGTCGGCGGGCGAATCGACGGCTCCGGCATCGGCCCCGGCATGATCCATGCCGGCAGCCTAGGGGGCGGGGCACCCCTCCCGGGGGTGTCCCGCCCCGGGCGTGCCCTCTGTCCTGACGGGGTTTCACGGGCCACACTGGAGGCCCGGGGGTGCGGCGCCCCCGTCACGAGGAGGCGGTGGCGTGGTGTCGGAAGACCCTGCGGAGCGGCCCGCCCCGGCCGTACGGCCCGAGGTGTGGGAGACGTACGGACCGGCCGATCTCAGTGCCGTGCCGGTGTTCGCCGGAGGGTTCATCAACTTCGGTTACTGGCACTCCGTCGACCTCGAAGGGCCGCTCTCGAAGGACGACCGGATCCGTAGCGAGCAGGACCTCTACCGGCACGTGCTCGACGCGCTCGCCCCCGACGGCGGCCGCGCCGTGGAGGTCGGCTGCGGCCTCGGCCTCGGATGCGCCCTGGCCCTCGAAGAGTACGGACCCACCACGGTCACCGGAGTGGACATCCATCCCCAGCAGCTCCGACGGGCCCGCGAGGCGAACTCCCCGCTCCTCGCCGCGCAGCCGCGCCGGCTGCGCTTCGTACTCGGAGCGGCCGAGAGCCTGCCGCTCGGCGACGCGGAGTTCGACTGCCTGTACAGCGTCGAGGCGGTCCAGCACTTCCCCGACCTGCCGGCGTTCGCCCGGGAGGCGGCGCGGGTGCTGCGTCCCGGGGGGCGGGTCGCGGTCGCCGGCTTCTTCACCGTGGACGGCGCGTCCGCCCCCGAGGAGCGGCTCGCGGGCCTGCTGGAGACGTTCGCCAGCGGACTCGACATCGCCCGGCCGGTGTCCCGGCTCGCGGAGGCCCTCGGCGAAGCCGGATTCGGCGACGTCCGGGCCGACTCGATCGGCCCGCAGGTCTGGCCCGGCTGGGACCGCTGGCTCGCCCGACTCTGGGCGCCCGGCACCTGGCCGCGGAACTTCATGGCCGCCTGGGAGCAGCGGATCCTGGACTACTACCTGGTCACGGCCGCCCGCCTGTAGGCATCCGGGAGGCCGCCGCGCCGTCACGCCGAGTTCCTCAGGCGGTGCAGGAGGATCCCTCCCCCCTCGTCGCGGCACTCGATCGCCCGTCAGGGCGCGGGCGGTGCCTCCTGGAGGTAGGCGGCGATCATGGCGAGGTCGTTGGCGATGGCCACCACGTCCTGGGTGTCGGGGCCGGGGGTGGAGGCGCCGTTGACCCCCGCGTAGAAGGGGTCGAAGCGGCCGCCGCCCCGGTCCAGGTACCCGGCGATGGTGATGGCCCCGACAGCCAGCCGGTCGTTGAGGTAGTCCCCTCCGACCGCCGCACCGGTCTTGGCGAACACCTTCCCGCGGGCCGGGCAGTCGCGGCAGTTCAGGGCCAGCAGTCCGTCGACGCCCAGGACGGGCAGCGCCTCCCGGAAGAGCCGCGCGTCGGGGGTCCGCTGCCAGTACGCCAGCATCTGCACCAGCGCGGCGGGTGTCGCCCGGTCCGCCGGGTTGCCGCCCCGGCCGTCCGCCAGCTGCAGCTGCTCGCGGTCGACGCCCGCCTCGTCCAGGAAGTCGGCGAGGACCGGGAAGCCGTCCTCGCACTGGCGGCTGCCGGCCGTGACGGCCATCAGGCAGATGCCCAGGTTGGCGCCGAGGTTGTGACTGACCTTCAGGATCAGCTTGGCGTACTGGGCGTAGGGCGGGGAGGTGTACGCGGCCACCCGCGGGCTGCCGTCGTAGTCGCGGGGCAGCCTGGCGACCGGGTTGGGGCCGGCCGGGTCCGCGGTGACCTCCACCCCGGCGCGCCCGAGTGCCTGGATCAGCGCGGCGCGCCCGAACGCGGCGGGGTCGGTCACGGGGGAGGTGCGCAGCAGCGGCTGGGCGTCGGCCGCGATCGTGCCCGACAGCCGGATCCGGGTGCCGCCGTCGGTGGCCGTCACCGTGATGTCGGTGGGTTTGCCGGCGGCGACGGTCTTGACCGTGGAACTGACCTGGTACGGGGCGACCTTCGGCCGCCAGTCCAGCCGGGCGGCGGCGCCCGCCCGGTCCCCGGGAGTGCTCAGGAGGTCGATCAGGTTGTCGTTGATGATCAGCGGCGTCGGGGTCGGGTCGAGGACCGGGTCGGGGGCGAACAGCCGGCTGTCGACGATCACGTCCCCGTCGACGCGGGTGATGCCGGAGGCGCGTACCTGCCGGGCGAGCTCGTCGATCCCGGCGAGGGGGTTCTCCGGGGTCAGGGTCGCGCCCGTGAAGTCGTTGGCGTAGGTGTGGTCGAGGTCCGTGTACGCGACCGTGCCGTCGGGGCGCGTCCTGCCGCCCATGGTCAGGTCGCCCTGGGCGACGAGGTCGAGGTCGCCGGTCAGGGTGGCGCCGCTGCGGTCGCCGACCGCGTGGACGGGTGTCACGAAGCGGTGTTCGGAGCCGAGGGTGTGCCACGGGCCGGAGACGCTGACCAGCTTGGCGGTGGACCCGGGGACGAAGAACTGGTCGGGGTACATGCTGTGCACCACGCGGCCGTCGTCCGGCCCGGTCTGCAGCAGACCCCACTGGGCGTTGCGGTACTCCGGCTTGCGCATGATCTCCGTGATGCGCGGGTCGAGCCCGCCGGTGTCCGCGCCGCCGGACGAGGAGGGGGTGGGAGTGGGCGTCGGGGAGGGGGCCGCCCCGGTCGCGGAGCCCGAGGCCAGCGCCACGAACAGGAGCGCGGCGCAGGCGGCGGCCAGGCCGCGGCGCAGCGGCCCGGAGGGGTTCGGTCCGTTCACAGCGCGCTCCGTTCGTCGCGGCTGCCGTCCCCGAGGCCTGTGAACAGCGTGGCACGGCCGATTCCGCCATGCATGTCACCGTCGGCCGCACCCACCCCCTGCGGGGTGCTCGGCGGTGTACGGCTTGCTTCGGCGCGGGGCTGTCGGTGTGCCGGTGTGGGCTGGTGCCCGTCCCCTGCGGGGTGCTCGGCGGTGTGCGGCCCGGGCCCGTCGGGGTGCTTGCCGGTGTCCCGGTGTGGGGCGGTGCCCGTCCCCTGCGGGGTGCTCGGCGGTGTACGGCCGGGCCCGTCGGGGTGCTTGCCGGTGTCCCGGTGTGGGGTGGTGCCCGTCCCCTGCGGGGTGCTCGGCGGGGTGAGGCGCGGGCCGGTCGGGGTGCTTGCCGGTGCCCTGCGGGGTGCTCGGCGGTGTACGGCCCGGGCCCGGTCGGGGTGCTTGCCGTGTCCCGGTGTGGGGTGGTGCCCCGCAGGAGGGTCTCCTCGGCTCGGCGCGTGCGGGCACCTCGCGGCTGTGCCCGGTGGTCGCGCCTCGTCCTGCGGGGACCCTCCTACGTGCCCCCACCCCACCGCGGGGACCCTCCTACGTGCCCCCACCCCACCGCCCGCTACGGCAGTACTCCGCGGCCAAGGGGAGGGGGGACGGGGTGGGGTGTCCCCGCAGGACGAGCGCGCGACCACCGGGTACGACCGAGACCGCTCGAACGCGCCGAGCCGAGGAGACACCCCACCCCGACCCCCCGCACCGACCGCACCGACCCCGGCCACGCCGAAGCAACCGGACCCCGCCGAGCCGGCCCGCAGGGTAACGGCCCCCCGCACCGCCCGGACCGACTCCGGCCACGCCGAAGCAACCCGTACACCGCCGAGCCGGCCCGCAGGGCAACGGCCACGACTCCGGCCACGCCGAAGCAACCCGTACACCGCCGAGCCGGCCCGCAGGGCAACGGCACTGCGGACCGACCCGGCTTCGCCGAAGCACCCCGGACCCCGCCGAGCCGCTCGCAGAGCAGGCCGCACCATTCCAGCCCCGCCGGCGTTTGAGGCGCGGGTCCGGGCAGAGCCCGGTCCTCACACCGCCGGGCCGCTCGCAAGGCGAGCGGTCCGGTCAGTCCGCCTCGTCGCCGGGGTGCACGGCCTCGACGAGGGTGGCGAGCACCTCGACGGCGCTGCTGTCGTGGTCGCTGCCCGCCGTCCCGCTGCCGCTCTGGAGGTTGGCCGTGCGGTCGACCTCCACCACGGAGTCGGAGTGCGAGTTGTCGATGACGGTGATCAGGCTGCCGCTCGCGGCGGCCGGCGTCGCGCCGCCGCCGATGAGGGCCACCGCGAGCGCGGCCGCGGCCCGGATGCGCGCGCCCGTCACACCTTCACGCTCTCACGTGCCACCGGTACGGGGTGGTGGCGCGAGATGTTCTTCGTCAGCAGCCTCGTGGACTCGCCGACACCGACCTCCTCGCCGCCGTCCGCCGCGGGCAGCCGCCCGTCGGCGAGCCGCAGTTCGGCGAGTGCGGTGTCCATCGCCTTGTGCGCGGCGAAGAGGCACGGGGTGCTGTAGATGGCCACGTCGACACCGAGGTCGGTCAGCTCGCCGAGCGAGAGCCGCGGTGACTTGCCGCCGGCGATCTGGTTGAACAGCAGGGGCTTGCCGCCCACGGCCTCGCGGATGCGTTCGATCCACTCCACGCTGCGCACCCCGTCGACGAGTACGACGTCCGCGTCGGTCGCCGCCAGGGCCTGCGCGCGGTGGATGATGTCGGCCTCCTCCGTCGCGTCGGTCCGCGCGACGACGACCAGGTCCTTGCGGGTCGCCAGGACCATCTCCAGCTTCTCCAGGTACTCCGTCAGCGGAAGCACCTGCTTGCCGTCGGCGTGCCCGCACCGCCGGGGACGCTTCTGGTCCTCCAGGATGACGCCGGAGGCGCCCATCCGCTCCAGCCCCTCCACGACGTGGCAGGCCACTTCGGGGTCGACGTAGCCGTCGTCGATGTCGACGAGCAGGTGGTGACGGGGGAAGGCGCCGCGCAGTCGCTGGACGAAGGCCACCATGTCGGGCCAGGCGATGAATCCGATGTCGGGCAGCCCGTAGTAGGAGGCGGCGAACCCGAAGCCGGAGACGAACATCCCGTCGTAGTGCGCGGCCGCCACCGAGGCCGAGTACATGTCGTACACCCCGATGAGCGGCGTGGTGCCCGGCATCGCGATCTGTTCCCGCAGCTTGTTCCCGTAAGTCATCGTTCGGTTCCTCCGAGGAGCGCATCGGCACAGGGAGGGCAGAGAGCCGCGCCACCAGGACTCTTTACCTAAAGCAGATACTTCCTTGATGAAGAGCAGAACTTTCGCGGATGAACGCTTTACTCACCCCGATGGCCCAGCCGGTTCACCACAGAAACGTCACTGACGGCGGCCGACGGCGGGGTTCACGCCTCCGTGGGCAGCCAGCTGCCGTGCAGCCCGAGCGGTACCCGGACGGGGATGCGGGCTCGGGCCACCGGCCCCGCCGCGGGGTCCTCGGCGGGGATGACCAGGAACCAGCTCGCCCCGTCCGTACGGTCGGTGGCGAAGGTCAGCCAGTGGCCGTGCTCCTCGGAGTCCCGCCCGGGCTCGGGGGCGAAGACCGGCTCGCCGACCGAGAGGTTCCCGGCGTCCCAGACGCGGCAGCTCCCCGTCTCCGTGTCGTACCAGCGCACGGCGTCGTACTCGCCCGCCAGCAGGTCCGTCCGTCCGGTCTCGGTGGCCAGCGCGACGTGCCGGTGGCGCCGGCCGATGAGCCGGTCGTCCACCCGGGGGAACTCCACCCTGGAGTCGTCCAGCGAGGTGCGGGCCATGCGGCCGGCGGCAGGGTCGATGCGCGCCCGCACCAGGCCGCCGTGCACGGGCTCCGCGTCCGCCCCCGGCGCGTCGCCGACGGTCAGCCTGCTCCACTGCACGTAGTCCAGGACCACCGGGGCGTCCCCACCGGGGCCGTCGTCGTAGGCGTTCACGGTGTGCCACAACCAGAACGCCTCGTCCGACGCCCAGCGCGGCGCCCCGCCGTCGCGCGGGATCAGCGCCACGCGCGTACCGCGCTCGGGCCGCCAGGACAGGAACGAGCCGCCCGCCATGGCCGCGGCCAGGTCGAAGAAGACCGGGGCCAGGACGAGGACGGCGTAGCGGCCGGTCAGGGCCATGTCGTGGATCATCATCGGCTCGTCCACCCCGTAGACGGGCGTGGGCCCACGGGTGACACCGCCGTCGCGGCCGATGACCGACCAGGTGAGGTACGGCGGCTCCAGGCCGTAGCAGAAGACGACCATCTCGCCCGTGACCGGATCGACCTTGGGGTGGGCGGTGATGCCGGCGGGCAGCGCCCCGTCGAAGTCCTCGCGGCCGATGGTCGCCAGGTCCGCGTCGACCCGGAACGGGCACCCCGACTCGGCGAGGGCCAGCATCCGCCCGGCGTGCCGGACGACGTTGATGTCGGGGAGGTCCCGGAAGGTGCCCGCGAGCTCCGGACCGACCTGGTCGGCGCTCGGCATGATCAGCGACTCCAGGCCGCCCCACAGGGCGCGTCCGGCCCGCTCCTCCGCCTCCAGCGCGGGGGTGCGCACGAAACGGTTGCGATAGCGGGCGCGGCCCCCGGAGACCCAGACCCCGTGCAGCATGCCGTCACCGTCGATGGGGTACAGGTAGGAGCCGATCGGGGTGAACCGCGGATTGGGGCCGTTGCGCAGGTACAGGCCGTCCAGCGAGGGCGGGAGCTCGCCCGTCACCTCCAGGTCGGCCACGTCGACCTCCTCCGAGACCGGGGCGAACGACCCCAGAAGATGGGGGACACGGGTGGGGTCGAAACGGGGCGGCGTGTGCGTGTTCACGGAACCTCCCGGCGTATGCCCGGCGGAGTTCCGGCGACCGGAAGGGGGCTCCCGCACGGGCGCGCTGTCACGGCACTCTCCAGTGAAACCCGGTACCCGTACGGCTGCCAGAGCGGGCCGCCCCCCGGTCGGCCGGGGCCCGTACGAGCAGGTCGGCGCGGGCCCGTACGGGCCGGTCAGGCGGGGGCGAAGAGGTCCGCGTGCGCGTCGTCGAGGACGAAGCCGTTGTCCAGGCGGACGCGCACCGTCACCCGTGGTCCGTGCTGCCCGTGGGCGATCCACTCGGCTTCGAGCAAGGCGACCTGCTCGGCCAGCTGCTGCCTGCTGGCCGGGGGCATCTGGTGGCCGAAGTCGTCCAGGAGCGCCTTGAGCCGCACGTACTCGCGCACTTCGTGGCTCTGCTCCCGTTCCCGGGGCGCGTCGACCCGCTCGACGGTGCCCGCGGTGCCCGACGCGAGGGCGAGCGAACCGACGGCGGCTTCCTCGCCCGCCGGGGAGTGCCCGGCCGTGACGACCGTCCCGGCCAGCCTGAGATCTGCCGCCAGCTTGACCCGCTGGCCTTCCTGGAGCTGGGGCGTCATCGATCGTTCACTTCTCCGGTCGGGGTCGGGGTCGGCGTCGGGGCGGCTGCCTCCCCCAGTGTCTCGCCCGCTCAGCCGCGCGGTGACGGCGGGGGAGCCGGGGGCAGGGCCCAGCGGATCGCCCGGGTCACCGCATGGCCGCCCGCGCGGGCGGCCGGGCCCGGTAGCCGCTCGGCCGCGGAACCCGAGCCGCCGGTGACGGCCGCCCTGGCCCACGGCGGCAGCAGGTCCACGGCGGCCGCCGCGAGCAGCGCGTACGGCAGCCGGGCGGCCCCCGGCAGCGGCGGATCGGTCAGCAGGAAACGGGCGGTGTCCCGGGACGCGGCCGTCGGCCGCAGGCAGGGCCTGAACCGCGCCATCCGCGACGCCAGTTCCCGCACGTCCTCGGGCGGCCGGTCCGCGCCCAGTGCCCGCGCCACCCGTGCCGTGTCGGCGAGGTAGGCGTCGCAGCCCGCCGGATCCAGCGGGTGCCTGCCGTACCGCTGGTGGGCGCGCAGGAAGCAGTCAGCCTCGGCGATGTGCACCCAGGCCAGCAGCTCCGGGTCGTCGGCCCGGTACGGCACGCCGTCGGCCGTCCGGCCGCGGACCCGGGCGTGCACCTCCCGGACGCGTGCCACCGCCGCCTCGGCGTCGGCGCTCGTACCGAAAGTGGTGACCGCCAGGAAGGTGCTGGTCCGGTGCAGACGCCCCCACGGGTCGCCGCGGTACCCGGAGTGCGCCGCCACGGCCGCCATCGCCACGGGGTGCAGGGACTGCAGCAGCAGGGCGGCGAGGCCGCCGACGAACATCGACGCGTCCCCGTGGACCCGCCTGACCGGCCGGTCCGGGGCGAACCAGCGGGGTCCCGGAGTCGAGTGGATCCGCTCCCGGTTGCGGGCTCCGTCGGGCCCGGCGACGCGCAGGAACACCGCCTCGCCGGCTTGCCGCCTGATCCGCCGGACGGCCGTCGTCGGGCTCGCCATGCGCCCAGTATGCGCCCGGCGCCGCTCCGCGGTCCCATGGACGGTAGGACGGTTGGGACGGTTGAGAGGTACCGCGTCGGGCAGGTGCCCCTTGTACGAGGAGGTACGTCATGGCTGCCGAGGACGTGCCCGCACCGGAGGCCGCCGCTGGCACCGAGCACCGCGACCACTATGTGGTGCGGGTGAGCGGCGACATGGACCTGGACCACGCGGGCGAGCTGCGGGCGACGCTCGCGGCAGCCCTGTCGCAGGCGCCCGAAGGCGCCGAGATCACCGTGGACCTGCGCCATTCCTCCTTCTGTGACTCCACGGGCCTCAACACGCTGCTGGACGCCCGGCGGCAGGGCGCCCGGACGGGCCACGTCCTGCGCCTGGCCGCCCCCAGCCACCAGCTGCTGCGCCTGCTCGAACTCACCGGGTCGAGCGGTTCCTTCCCCCTGGACGCCTCCGTGCCCGGCTGAGCGCTCCGGGGACCGGTGCGCCCCCAGCCGGCGGCACGCCGACCCCGAACGATCGGAGAACTCGATGACCAGCGCCGACGAAACCTACGGCGACGACGTCTACCAGCCGCAGGAGACCGACGAGTCCGCCGAGGCGCAGCCCGACATGGAGAACACCCTCGACGAACCGGGCCTCGACGACACCCTCGACACCGCGTACGTGCCCTTCGACCGCCCCTTGGCGGTCGACGACCGGGGGACCACCGCCGCCGAGGCGCGCACGGGCGAGACGCTCGAACAGCGACTGGCGCGGGAGCAGCCGGAGGTGTCGGACCAGGACGAGGTCTCCGACGAGGCCGGCGACGCCATGCTGGCCGGACCGGACCGGGCGGGCCGCCTCGCCGCGGTGGACGACTCGGCTCCGCAGCGCCACATCTCCGTACTGGCCCGTGACGTCGGGATCGACGGCGGCGCCGCCTCGGCCGAGGAGGCCGCCGTTCACGTCGTCGAGGAACTGCCGCCCGCCGAGGACCTGGACGCCTGAGCAGCGCCGTCCTGCTCCCTTCCGGGGCGGCCGGCCGGCGTCGGCGTCAGTGGGCCGGTGACCACATGGCGGCCAGGTGCCCCCGGCCGGGAGTCAGGTCCGCCCAGCCGCCCGCGAGGTCCACCACCACGACACCGGCCGTCGGGAACCCGTCCCTCAGCTGCTCCAGGAGTTCCGCCGGCCCGGTCCCGCACAGGGCCGTGGCCAGCTCGTGGATGCCGGTGTTGTGGCCGACCAGCGCCACGCAGCCGAGCCCCGCTCCGCGCTCCGTCAATACGGTGACCAGCGCGTTCGGCGCCGCGTCGTAGAGCCTCTCGTCATAGACGGCGTCCGGCGGATCGGGCAGGGCGGGCACCAGCAGCTGCCAGGTCTGGCGGGTCCTGCGCGAGGGCGAGCACAGCGCCAGGTCGGCCCTGTAGCCGTTCTCCGCCAGCCAGCGTCCCGTCCGGGGGGCGTCGGCCTTGCCGCGCTCGCCCAGGGCACGCTCGAAGTCCTCGGCGGGGTCCCCCTTCGGGACCGCCTTGGCGTGCCGCACCAGCAGCAGTCGGCACCCGGTCGTGTGCGGCCCTGCGTCCGAGGACATGGCGGTCTCCCTTGAGGCTGGTGCGCGTACACGGGTACACGGTCATGGTGCGGTCGGCCCGCGGCGCGCGCACCCGGACCCGCACCCGGACCCGCGCCCGACCCGACCCGGCCCGGCCGCGGGCGCGGGCGCACTACGCTCCACAGGATGGAACGCGCAGACGTACTCAGGCGAGTGATCGGCATCCTCACCGAGGCCCAGGACATCCGCCGGGCCGCCGAGGCCGGGTCGGACGCGGACGCCCCGGCCGAGACGGCCGGAGTGGCCACGCAGCTGCTGAACGAGATGCTGCCGTCGATCAGCGTGCCCGCCGACGCGTCACCGCAGCAGGTGGCGACGCTGGTGGCGCAGGCGCTGGGCCCGGCCCTGCACACGATGGTCTCCGGCTTCAGCCTGGCGTTCACCAGCCTCGCGATCGCCCACGACGACGGGCGTACGGACATCTCCTCGATCGAGGTGCTCCAGGAACTCGCCCTGGAAGTCGAGGCCGGCACCTACGACGAAGGCCCCTGGGAAACCTGACCCGGCCCGCGCGGCGGCCGGCGCCCGTGAGCCGGCGGCGTCACTTCGCGTCCCGGTCCCGCGGGTGGGACATCTTCCGCTCCTGGCGGATGCGCAGCTCCTCCGGCGTCTTGCCGGCGACCGGCTTGCTGGCCTCGGGGTGCACCGGGTCCGGACCCGGATGTTCCTGGGCCTGCTCCTCGCGGCCCCCCACCGGCTCCTGACGCCTGTCCTCCGTACCCTTCATGGCTGTCGCTCCCTCGCAGATCCGATCGTGCGGACTTCGGACGTCCTCCACCTACCCCACGGGTCACTCGCGACACGACCGGACCCATCTGTTCCGGTACGCGTCATCCGTCACAGGCTGGGAAGATGCCCAGACATGCCGGAAACGATCAGCAGCTTCGCCACCCGTGTCGTGCGGCGCCGCCGCGAGCCGGTCGCCGTCCAGGCGCTCCGCTCCACCGCCGCGGCCGTGATCAGCTACGTCGTCGCGCTGCGCCTGAGCAGCGAACCGAACCCGCTGACCGCGCCGCTGACGGCGCTGCTCGTCGTCCAGGTCACGCTCTACTCCACGTTGACCACCAGCATCCGCCGGGTCAACTCGGTGGTCGTCGGAGTCCTGATCGCCATCGGGTTCAGCGTGCTCGTCGGCCTTACCTGGTGGAGCCTCGGGCTGCTGATCCTTGCCTCCCTGGTGGTGGGCCATCTGGTGCGCGTGGACGAGTTCGTGCCCGAGGTCGCGATCAGCGCCATGCTCGTCCTCGGCGTCACGCAGGTGGCGGACACCGCCTGGGACCGGGTGCTGGAAACCCTCATCGGCGCGGTGGTCGGGCTGCTCGTCAACCTCCTCCTCGCGCCACCCCTCTGGATCGGCCCGGCGGGCGCCGCGATCACCGACCTCGCCCTGCGCATGAGCCGCCTGCTCGACCACCTCGGCGAGGAATCCCTCGGCCCGGGAAAGGTCGAGCAGGCCGCCGCCCGGCTCCACGAGGCACGCCGCCTCGACAACGACATCGCGCAGGTCGACACCGCCCTGCGGCAGGCCGAGGACAGCATCCGGCTCAATCCGCGGGTCAAGGAGGGCCTGCTCTTCCGGCTGGTGCTGCGCACCGGCCTGGACACCCTGGAGATCTGCGCGGTGGTCCTCCGCGTGGCGTGCCGGACCCTGACCGACCTGGCCAAGACCCGCCCCGACGGCCCGCTGTTCGAGCCCGCGACCGCCGTGGCCCTGCGCGAGGTGCTGCGCCACACCGCGATCGCCGTGGAGAGCTTCGCCCAGCTGATCACCGCACAGGTGAGCGCCAACGCGGAAGAGGCCGAGGCCCGCCTGACCGGCGAGCTGGCCGTGGCCCGGGCCCACCGCGACCGGCTCGCGGACCTGCTGCTGGCCTCCGCCCGCGAGGACCCCGAGCACTGGCAGTTGCGCGGCGCGCTGCTCACCGAGATCGACCGGGTTCTCGACGAGCTGGGCGTGGAGAAGCGCTCGCAGCGCCTGCTGGAGGAACTCGACCAGCACGCCCGCACCCGGCATACCGGCAGGCTGCGGGCGTGGACCCGCGGGCGCGGCCGCGCGAAGGCCGCGAAGCCGGTGGAGTGAGCGAGCGGGATGTGCGTGCGCGGGGGCGGCCCGTGCGCGAGGGTGGGGGCATGGTGCATGTACTGGGCAGCAGGATCCTGCTCCGTCCCACGGACCCGGAGCGCTCCCGCGCGTTCTACGGCGAGACCCTCGGCCTCGCCGTGTATCGCGAGTTCGGCACGGGACCCGAGCGCGGCACGGTGTACTTCCTGGGCGGCGGCTTCCTTGAGGTGTCGGGACGGGCCGACGCGCCGCCCGTACCGGGCCTGCGGCTGTGGCTCCAAGTCGCCGACGTACAGGCGGCGTACGAAGAGCTGCACAGCCGCGGCGCCGAGGTACTGCGGCCTCCGCTGCGTGAACCATGGGGACTGGTCGAGATGTGGATCGCGGACCCGGACGGCGTACGGATCGCCGTTGTGGAGGTCCCGGCGGACCATCCGCTGCGCTACCGCCCCTGATCGGGGGCGCAACCGCCCCTGACCGGGGCGGGCCCGGGTCCGCCGGGAGCGCCAGGAATGCCCCGGCGTCAGTAGTAGTGCTTGCGGCCGCCCACGGCGTGCCCGACTGCTCCCAGCAGCCAGAGCACCAGGCCGATGACGACGAGGATCACGCCTATCGTCCAGAGGATCGAGATCCCCGTGATGAAGCCGATGATCAGCAGGATGACGCCCAGAACGATCATGACTACCTCCTGGTTCTTGTCGAACCGGTATGCAGGGCGTCTACCACGGATGCGCGGCCTTATGCCTGTTTCCTCCCAGATGTCAGTCGGGCCGGGCCGGCAGTTCCGTGAGGCCCGTGTCGCGCATGATGCGCCCGACCGTCTCGGCGAGGGCACTGTGGGCTCCGACGACGGTCTCGACGCCGCCGGGGAGGAGGTCGCGCTCGCGGTACCAGGCGCGCAGCTCCCGGTGGGTGACCCGGGCCAGCAGGCCGGGATCGGTCTTCGAGGCGTGACGCGCCAGCGTCTCCTCGATCGGGACGTCGAGGTAGTAGCAGCGCGAGACGCCGCGGTGGTCGCCGAGCAGGCCCAGGAGCATGTCACCGTAGCGGTCGGCGTAGAGGATGCCCTCGACGACCACGTGGTAGCCGGCGTCCAGCGCGTGGCGGGCGACCGTGTCGATCAGTCCGATGTTGGCGCCGCCGGGCACGTCGCGCTCCCTCAGCACGATGCGCCTGAGGTTGTCCTGTCCGACCAGGGCCATGCCGCGGCCGAACCGGTCGCGGATCCCCGTCGCCACCGAGGACTTGCCCGATGCCGAGTTGCCCCGGACGACCACGAGCCGGGTCTCCGCGCTTCCCACGGTCCCGCGGGGGATCCCGGTCCGGCGCGGGCCCGCGCCCGGTTCCAGGCCCGGGCCCGGTTCCAGGCCCGCGCCCGGGCCGCCGTCCCGGTGTTCCACGGGGTCGCCCGGCCGCTGGAAGTGGACGGCCGCCGGGAGTCCGGCCCGGTAGGCGTCCAGCCCGGCACGGCAGTACGCGACCATCGGCGCCGGCAGCGCGTTCAGCGCGTACCAGCCCATGCCGTCGCACCGGTCCGGCTCCGTCACGCGGGGCCGGCCGGACCACCTGCGCACCTCGAAGAAGACACCGATACGGGACGACGAGCCCCTCGGGGGGCGGTGGTGCACGGTGACGGCAGCCCGCACGTCCGCCGTGTCGATGAGGATCCCGGTCTCCTCGCGGGCCTCCCGGATCACGGCCTCGACGAAGTCCTCGTCCGCCTCCAGGTGGCCGGACGGCAGGTGCCACATGCCGGTCGCGTACACCGGTCCGGCCCGCCGCGACAGCAGGACCTCGGGGCCGCGGTCGCCGTCGCGGCGCAGCAGGAGGTGGACGTCGACCGGCAGCGTGTGCCTCTGCGGGGCGGTCATCCGGCGCTCCCGGGGCGGCTCCAGCCGAGTTCGGTGTAGGGGCGTCCGGCGCGGATGCCCTCGACCGCGGCCCGGGTGTAGGGGACGATCGGCTCCGGCAGGGCGTCGAGGGGCCACCAGGCCCACGACACGCAGCGGTCGGGCTCGCGCAGTTGTGGCTCGCCGAGCCAGCGCCGGGCCCGGAAGACCAGTTGCATGCGGGGCTGCCCGCCCGGACGGTCCACGACGTGCAGCAGGTGGACGAGTTCGACGTCGGCGGGGTCGATGACGAGCCCCGCCTCCTCCTGCGCCTCCCGCACCAGGCAACTCACGGCGGACTCCTGCTCGCAGTGCCCGGCGAGGAAGTGGTGGGTGGAGCCCGCGTAGGCGCAGTCCGGGTGCCGCAGTCCGAGCAGGATCTTGCCGTCGCGTTCCAGATAGAGGTGGACGCCGACGATGTGGGCGGCGACGACGCCGCGGATGTGGGAGTGGGACGGGGACACGTGTACCTCACAGTTCCGGGGGAGGGCCGGTTCCGAGAACGGTTCGGGACCGGCCCCGTCACGGCCGTTCCGGGGGCAGTCCGTGAACGGATGTTCGGGCCGCCGGTGGTGGGCCGTGCGGGCTTGGCCGGCGGTGCTGAAACTCGCTCGAACAGGGTGGGGTCATCCTCGCGGGGGATTGCGGGGCCGTGTGCGGCCGCTCGGATCCGACGGCACCGAACTCCCGCCCCTCCCGTTGAAGTTAGGTAAGTGGTCATCCATCGCGGCTGAGGCGCGACGGAGGCGTCCGTCGCGCGCCGCGTCGGGCGCCCCCGCACCCGCCCCGTCCCGCTCGGTGGGGTGCACGAGCGTCCAGGCGACCGACCGCCCCGGCCCGTGGTCGGCGGTCGCGTGTCCCCGTCATGCCGAATGCGGCGAACTGTAATAATCCGTCCCGTTCTGTCAGTCCGGTCGGGAGGATTGCTGTGACCATCTGTCAAACCGTGAGGGGGGTGGGCGCGCAGGAGGCCCTCCCGTCGTCGGCGCCGCCGCCCGGTCTTCGAGTGCGTCGCTCCCGGTGGGGTGGGCTGCTGCGGGCGCTGGTGGCAGGTCTCGTCCTCGTGGCCGGCCTGACCCTGCCCATGGTGGTCCCGCAGCCCGCCCAGGCCGTGCCGCCCGGCACCTACGCCTACGTCGCCAACTTCCAGGACGACACGGTGTCGGTGATCGACACGGCGACGAACGCGGTGGTGGTCACGGTTCCCGTCGGCGATGCGCCGTGGGGAGTGGCGGTGTCGCCGAACGGTACCCGCGCCTACGTCACCAACCGCGCCGATGCCACGGTGTCCGTGATCAACACCGCGACGGACACGGTCGTCACCACCGTCCCCGTCGGCCTTGAGCCCCTCGGGGTGGCGGTGTCGCCGGACGGCACCCGCGCCTACGTCACCAACTACGGCGCCGACACCGTCTCCGTGATCGACACGAACACCAACACGGTCGTCACGACCGTCCCCGTCGGCGACGCTCCCATCGGGGTGGCGGTGTCGCCGGACGGCGCCCGCGCCTACGTCACCGATTCCGAAGGCGACACGGTGTCCGTGATCGACACGGCGACGAACACGGTCGTCGCCACCGTCCCCGTCGGTGACTTCCCGTTCGGGGTGGCGGTGTCGCCGGACGGCACCCGCGCCTACGTCACCAACTACGGCGCCGACACCGTGTCCGTGATCAACACGGCGACGAACACGGTCGTCGCCACCGTCCCCGTCGGCGATGCACCCCAGGGGGTGGCGGTGTCGCGGGACGGCACCCGCGCCTACGTCATCAACGCCGGCGACGACACGGTGTCCGTGATCAACACGGCGACGAACACGGTCGTCGCCACCGTCCCCGTCGGCGATGCGCCTCGAGAGGTGGCGGTGTCGCCGGACGGCACCCGCGCCTACGTCACCAACGCCAACGACGACACGGTGTCCGTGATCAACACCGCCACCAACACCGTCGTGGCCACCGTCCCCGTCGGCGACCTCCCGTTCGGGGTGGCGATCGGGGTCGTGCCCCGGCCGGCGCCGGTGCTGACGCTGATCAAGCTCACCGCCGGTGGCACGTTCACCAGGGGCGGGCAGGGCACCTACACCCTCACCGTCACCAACACCGGCGACCTGCCCACCGACGGCAGCACCGTCACCGTCACCGACACCCTCCCCGCCGGCCTGACCCCGGTCAGCTTCTCCGGCACCGGATGGACCTGCACCCTCACACCGCTGTCCTGCACCCGCAGCGACATCCTCGCTCCCGGCGCCGGCTACCCGCCCCTCACCCTCACCGTCCAGATCGCCCGCAACGCGCCGTGGCAGGTCACCAACACCGCCACCGTCACCGGCGGCGGCGCCACCGGCACCAGCATCGCCACCGCGACCACCACCGTCGACAGGAAGCAGCAGCCCAAGCACCCGCACCACGACCGCCCGGGCCACGACAAGCCCGACCACGGCAAGCCGGGTCACGGCAAGCCGCGCCTCGACTGGCTCAACCACGGCCACCGTCCCGGCCCCCGGTAACCGCACACCGGCATGACGAACGCCCCGGCGCCGGCACAGCATCAGCCCCGCCCACGTCCCGCCGAGGTCTGACCCCGCCGGAAGACGACCCCGGGACGAATCCTGCCCGTGCCCCGTGCCCCGTTTCCGCAGTGACCGGCGGATCGGGGCACGGCGCCGTCCAACACAAGCACCAGCCAGGGGTGGACCTCAGGCGCCGAACGGGTTGACGTGGCCGGGCAACTGCTGTCCGGGGCGCAGGAACCGCTGACTGCCCCGTTCGTCGCGCACCGCGAAGAACCCGGCGGCCGTCAGCCGCTGTGCGATCTTCCTGCGGCGGATCTCGCCCACGTTGAACGCCACGGTGAAGAGCAGCGCGACCGCCCCGCCGGAGACGACCGCTTCAGCCGGCGACTTGTCGACGAGCAGGAGGACGGTCAGGGCCGCGCAGGCGAGGTAGCCCTTCACCTTCTGGCCCCGGTCGGCGACGTACATGGCCATCACGTCGAAGGTGATGAGGTCCCTCAGCACGGCCACGGCACCGACCGCTTCGGGAAGCGGCGTCAGCGAGCCCTGCTCCAGCCCCGGCACTGTCCCGCCGTTGCCCGCCTGCGGATGGGCGGTGATGGTGGCCGCCTCGCGCACGCGCGCTTCGGGCCGCCGGTCCCGGTACATCCGGACCTGGACGAGCGAGTTCTTGAACCCGGTCCTGTACGCCGTGCCGTACGTGTAGCCGTACTGCTCCGCCACGTGTGCCAGGGCGGCCGCCTTCGGCGCGGAGCCCTGGGGGGCGATCTCGACGATCTCCTGCTGACGGGCGATCTGCTGGAGCAGCCCCGCTATGTGACGTTCTGTCGACATCCTGTTCCCTGCCCCCTGGACCCCGCGCCCGGGGCCGACCCCCGCACAGCGTAGGGGGTGCCAAGCCGAGCGGAACACACGTGGTCAGGCCCCTACGGCAGGTGGCCGGCCGCATACGGTCCTGCGAGCGGTCCGCCGCCGTCCGTTGCGGAACGCCACCGGCCGAGACGGGTGGCCGACCCGCACCGACTCAGCGGGGCGTGGTGTCGTCGGCCTTGAACGGCCCGCCGTGGCCGGGCACGATCAGGTCCGCGGCTGCCAGGACCCGGAGCCGGGAGGCGCGCAACACCTCACGATCGGGGGCGACCGGGTCGTCCGCCGGGCCGTCCGCGTGCCACCACAGGTCACCGGCGAAGGCGACCACGCCCGAGTCCGTGCCCGCCAGCAGCGTGATGTCCTCGGTGCTGTGCCCCGGGGTCCGGATCAGGCGCAGCGCCGGGGTGAGTTCGTAGCCCTCGGCGTCGCGGTTCCTCCACTGATCGCCGAGGTATTCCACCTTGTGATCGTGCACCCGGGCCCGCCTGAACAGGCCCACGTTCATGGTGTTGTCCGGGTGGTGGTGGCTGAGCACCACGTCGGTGATGTCGTCGGGCTCGATCCCCAACCCGGCGAGCGGGGCGAGGATGAGGTCGGTACTCGCAACCATGCCCGGGTCGAAGATCACATGGCGGCCGGCGTCGGATATGTAGGAGACGGTGGCGGCGACTCCAGGGCCGGTGGAGCCGACGTATCCGGTGGTCAGGATCGTGTACACGGCGCTGCGGCCGAACGGTGCGTCTGTCATGGCCCCAATCCTCCCGGCCGGAGCGGCCGTTCACGATTGGCACAGCTGCCACTGATCGCAGGATTAGTGCCACACTGCACGCGTGTCTCCCTTCGTGTCCGTCGCCGCGTACGCCCCGTCCGGAGTCGGCATGCTCGCCGTCGGCATCGTCGCCGAGGTCTTCGGCCCGCACGGCGAGGAACTGCCGGGCTTCGACTTCACCCTGTGCACCGACCGGCCCGGGCCGGTCCCCACCGACCTCGGCGTGCCGCTCAGCATCGCGCACGGCCTGGACCGGCTCGCCTCGGCCGACCTGGTGATCGCCCTGCCGTGGGCCGGCTTCCGCTCGCCACCCGATCCCGCTGTGCTCGATGCGCTGTCGGCCGCACACGAGCGCGGCTCAGTGGTCGCGGCCCACTGTGTCGGTGCTTTCGCGCTCGCCGCCGCTGGACTGCTCGACGGCCGGCGGGCCACCACCCACTGGCGGTTCGCCGAACTGCTCGCCCGCCGCCACCCCGAAGTCTCCGTCGAACCCGACGCCCTCTACATCGACGAAGGAACCGTCCTCACGGGCGCCGGAGCCGCCGCGGGCTTCGACCTCTGCCTGCACCTGCTGCGCCGGGAGTACGGAGCCGCGGTGGCCAACGCTGTTGCCCGGGACGTGGTGTTGCCCTCCCACCGCGAGGGTGGGCAGGCCCAGTACCTGGCCGCCCCCGTCCCCGAGGACTGCACCGACGAGCGTCTCGCCGAGGTTCTCGCGTGGGCCGGCGCCAACCTCCACGAGCCGCTTCCCGTCGCGGAACTGGCCCGGCGAGCCCTGATGAGCAAACGCTCCTTCGCCCGCCGCTTCACCGCCGCGACCGGCACCACCCCCCACGCCTGGCTGCGGAGCCTGCGCCTGAGCAGCGCCGAGGAACTCCTGGAGACCACGGACCTGCCCGTCGAGGAGATCGCCCGCCGCGTCGGATACGGAAGCGCGGCCATCCTGCGGGAACAGTTCGTGCGCCGCCGCGGAGTGCCGCCCCGCTCCTACCGCCGCTCTTTCACCAACACGCCGTGACGAAAAAGCGGTCCGGTCGAGCGGCCGGACACCAGCGGACAAGGGTGGACAGTCATCGTCCCCGTGCGGCCTGGAAGGTGGACATCGTCCTGCCGGAATCTTGGACCACGCCGGAGAGCGCACCGCGAAGGCGGCGGTGAACGGTCGAGCGGACACGCTCGCCAAGTGCCAAGGCGTGCACACCCACGTTTCGAACGACAGGAGAATCCGATGAAGCCGCTGCTGTTCCCGAACAACGTCCAGTTCTGGTACGAGACCCTGCGGTCGATGAGCCACATCGCCTACGGAGGTGCGGACTTCGGTGAGGTGGTCTCCACCGGCGAGCGGATCACCGAAGGCGACTACGACAGCTGGTTCGTCGAGTGGACGGCCACCGCGGACCGTGTGTCGGGCGAGGCGGAGAAGGCGCTGGCAGCCGGCCACCGGATCAGTGCCCGAGACGGGTTCCTGCGTGCGTCGAACTACTACCGGTCTGCGGAGTTCTTCCTCCACGGTCACCCCTGCGACCCGCGTCACGACCACGTCTACGACCGCTCCGTGGCCTGCTTCAGGGCGGCGGCAGCGCTGTTCACCCCGGTCATCGAGCCGGTCGAGATCCCCTACGAGGACACCACCCTGCCCGGCTACTTCTACCGGGTCGACGACTCGGGGACACCCCGTCCGACGCTGATCATGCACAACGGTTTCGACGGCACCGCGGAGGAACTGCACTTCTTCGGGGCGATGGCCGCCGTCGAGCGCGGTTACAACGTACTGGCCTTCGACGGCCCCGGCATGCCCGGCCCGCGTCACCACCAGGGCCTGGTCTTCCGCCCGGACTGGGAGAACGTCATCACTCCCGTCGTGGACTTCGCCGAGACCCTCCCCGAGGTCGACGACAGCCGCATCGCGCTCATCGGACTCAGCATGGGCGGTCTCCTCGCCCCCCGGGCCGCCGCGTTCGAGCACCGTCTGGCCGCGCTGATCGCCGTGGACGGCCTCTACGACCTCGGCCAGATCGCCGTACGCAACGTCCCCGGCACCCGCGAGGAGGCCGAACGACTGCTGCGCGCCGCGTCCGCCCCGGAACTCGACGCCGCCTTCGAGCAGGCCATGAACAGTGACCCGATCGCACGCTGGGCGATCAACCACGGCATGTACGTCATGGGCGTGGACACCCCCCGTGCCTTCAACGCCTCCTACCTCGACCACACCCTCGCCGGGGGCATCGCCGAGCGGATCCAGTGCCCCACCCTGGTGTGCGACGCCGAAGAGGACATCTTCTTCAAGGGCCAGCCCGAGCAGCTCTACGACCACCTGACCTGCCCCAGGACCCTCATGCTGTTCACCACGGAGGAAGGCGCCGGCGCCCACTGCCACCCCGGCGCGATGCGTCTGTCCATCGCCCGCATCTACGACTGGCTCGACGACACCCTCGGCGCCGCGGCCTGACCCCTGCCGGTGTCCGGCCGGCCGTTGTCAGTGGGGGGCGAGAGGATGCGGGCGTACCGCTGAACCAGCCCACTTCTGAAGGGTTCTCCATGTCCGTTTCCGATTCCGTTTCCGGTCCCGCAGCCGATGCCGCGGCCGTCTCCTTCCCCACCGGCTGGTGCGCCACGGACCTGGGGAGCCTGCGGCCGTGCGCGTACACCTACGAGGTGTACCCCCTGGAGAGCCTGCCGCCGCTGGAGGCCGCCCACCTCGGCGACGGCTTCGACTGGCTGGGCGGAGCGGGCGGGCCGCGATCGGCGCACGCGGAGCATCTCGCGACCATGGAGCGGGAACTGGCCGAGGCCGGACTGTCGCTCCCCGAGGGCTTCGCCGCCTTCTACGGCAGCGAGCACCTCTCCCGCGCCTTCGACGAGGTCTCGGTGACGGCCTGCTGGAGCCACCTTTCCGGCCCGCTGCCCAGCCCGGCCGAGGAGGGCGCCCGTCTCGTACGGTTCCTGCGCGACCAGCAGGACTGCGTCATCTGGTACCTGTACCTGCGCCCCTCCGGCGAGGCGTTCGTGGTCTTCTCACATCTGGAACTGGAGTCCGCCGGCTGGTGGGCGGAAGGGGAGCCGACCGAGGAGGTCCGGGCAGCGGTGGCCTCCTCGCTGATGCGGTGCGCCGACACCTTCGAGGAGTTCGCGTACCGCTTCGTCGTGGAGAACGAGCTGTGGATGCGGGCCAACTCCGCAGGCGCCGAGAGCCCGCTCGCTCCCCGCCTCCAGGAATACGCCGACCACTACGCCTGCGCCGCCTCTTGACCCCGGCGGGGCCGCACGCTTCCGTCACGGGGCGGGGGTTGGGGCCGGGTGGTAGCGGATTTCGGGGCCGGGGCGGTAGCGCCCCAGGAAAGTCAGGCGGTGGGGTTCCTCGGCGAGGGTGAGCAGGAACTCCGTTACGGGCCCCGGAGTCTCGTGCCATTCGCCGTCTTCTGTTTCGACGACGACGCGCCAGTCGGCCGGGTCGGGTTCCTCCGGGAGGAGGTAGTAGACGGTGCCGTCTTCTTCTCCGCCCCACTCGATCAGGCCGCCCGGCCGGGGGTGGAACGGGAACGGGTAGCGGCCGGGATCGGTGAGGTGCAGATCGAGCTTGCCCCCTGACCGGGGCCAGAGCCGTTCCAGCTCCTCCGGAGTGCCGTCCACGGGCCGCGACAGCCAAAGGAAGCCGTCGAAGGCGCCAGGGCCGTACAGGTCGAGGAACGCCTTGTAGTCGGCGGGCAGGCGTACGCCGAGGTGCTCCTCGGCGGCCTCCCAGAGGCGCGGCCGTGCCCAGCCCCAGCAGGCCGGCTCGCCCAGCAGTTCCTTCAGCCTCTCCAAGGCGGCCGCCATCTTGTCTCCCGTCCCACTTCATGGGCAATGTCGTGGCCCACCTTCGCACGCGGCTACGACAGGACCGCGCCCGGTTGGTTCACTCTCGGGAGGTGTTTCGCCTGTGAAGGGTGGGGGGAACATCGGGTTGCTGCCGGCCGCGGTGTTCGCGGGCCGGGGTGGACAGGAAAGGCGTGTCATGGCTCAGGGGACTGTGAAGTGGTTCAACGCGGAGAAGGGGTTCGGTTTCATTTCGCCGGATGACGGTACTCCGGACGTGTTCGTGCATTTCTCCGAGATCGATGCGTCCGGGTTCCGGTCGCTCGAGGAGAACCAGCGGGTGGAGTTCACCACCGGCCAGGGACCCAAGGGTCCCCAGGCGCAGCAGGTCCGCCCCATCTGATTCCCTTCCCGCCTGCACCCGCTGCCGCGGAACCCGACCCTGCCCCGCGTATGTCCCATCTGCGGGACCCTCCGAAGGGCAGGACGACGGCGGCTCACCCGCGTCCGACGGACGGCTTCGACAAAACGGTACGGCCGGACGGAGCATCGCCCGGGCCGCGCGCACGGGTAGTGCCAAGGCGGCGTCGCGGGCTCTGTCTGGAGGGGTTGCGGGGCTGACCTTGAGCAGCCCCTTCCGGCAGACTGATCCAGGAGGCGGCCCGCCGCACGGGGGCCCTCAGGGCCGGCGTCCGGCCCAGGCCACGAGCCGGTCGATGGCCGGGGCCCCGGGGTCCACGTCCACCACCTCTGCGAAGGGGATCCGCCCGCCGCGGGTTTCGGCCGGCAACGCACGGCGTACGACGCCGATCACACGCTCGATGAGGGCCGCGTCCCAGTCCGGGTGCTGTCCCGTCGCCCTAGCCAGGTCCCAGGTGTGCACCGTGAGTTCGTGGGTGTAGACGGCCGCTGCGGCCGCGCCCGGCAGGACGCCCATCGGCAGGCGCAGCTGCCGGCCGAGGATGCCCGGATCCGCCCACACCTCCGCGACCTCGCGGGCGCCCGGCACCCAGGCCTGCGCCCATGCGCCGTCGGCGATCTCGTCGGCGAAGGACGGGACGCTGAACGGGTCCTCGCCGCGCCCGATCACCGAGATCCGGCGGACGACGGCGACGAGGTGGCTCGACAGCCGCCGTACGTCGAACTCGTCGCAGGGGGTCTGAGCGTCGTACTGCTCGGGCCGCACGGCGGCCAGCGTACGGCCCGCCAGCTCGACGGCCGCGGCGAGGTCGGTCCGCGGATCGAAGGGGGAGGGGGAGGGGGAGGAGGGGGCGGCGACGTCGCCGGTGGAGTCGGACGGGGTGTCGATGAGCTGCTCGGTCTTGTTCATGGGTTCATCGTGCAAGCGAAAGTGGCCACCTTCTGGCCAGTTTTCCGACGAGAATGAAAGGCGACGACGCGGCACCCACGAAGGAGGAAAAGGCCAGATGAGAGCCGACCGGCTGGTGGCGACCCTGCTCTTCCTCCAAGAACGCGGCCGCGTCACCGTCCCCGAAGTGGCCACCGAACTGGAGGTTTCCGAGCGCACCGCGCGCCGAGATCTGGAGGCCTTGGCCGCGGCCGGCATCCCCGTCTACTCGCAGCGCGGCCGCGGCGGCGGCTGGTCCCTCGTCGGCGGGGCCCGTACCAACCTCACCGGACTGACCGCCGACGAGATCCGGGCGCTCTTCCTCGTCACAGGCCCCCTGTCGGCCACCCCCGAACTGCGCACCACGCTGCGCAAGCTGGTCCGGGCCCTGCCGCCGACCATGCGGGCGCAGGCCCAGGCCGCGACCCGCGCGGGGGTCGTCGACGCCACGGACTGGTCCCGCAACGCCGTCACCGCCGATGCCGCCCACCGCTCCGCGCTCCAGGGCGCCGTCGTGGACGGGATCCGCGTCCGCCTCGGGTACGCGGGGGTCGGCAAACCAGTCGGCGAACGCACCGTCGACCCCCTCGGGCTCGTGGCCAAGGCGGGCGTGGACTACCTGGTCGCCGGTACGGACAAGGGCCTGCGCACCTTCCGGCTCAGCCGGGTCACCTCCGTCGAGCCGACCGGTGAACCGGTGGTCCGGCCGCCCGACTTCGACCTCGCCACGGCGTGGCGGACGCTGTCCGGAGCCTTCCAGGACGGCATGAACGCGGTGACCGCCCGGGCCCGCGTCCACCCCGGCACGCTGGCCCTCCTGCAACGGTTCCTCGGCGGCCGCGTGCGCGTCGGAGGTCCGCTGCCCGACGGCTGGACCGAGGTGTGGGTCGACGGCCCGGCCGCCAAGGCCCTGGCAGGACATCTGGCCGGGCTGGGAGCGGGGGTCGAGGTACTGGAGCCGCCCGAGGTACGACAGTGGCTGGCCCGGATCGCCGCCGAACTCACGGGGATGTACGCGGGGGAGGAACCACAAGCACCCCACGGCCCGTAGCCGATGGCGAAAGGACTCGGTCGAAGACGGCCGCACCGTTCGCCGGTTGCGGGGAGGGCCCTGCGTGAGGATCCGGCCCGCGGTGCACTCCTCGGGGCGCCCGGTGAAGCCGACCGGTGCACTGATGTCCGGGCTGGGACATGGGACATGGGACATGGCCCCGGCACCCGGCTCAGGTTCCGGGGAGGATGCGGCGCGTTTCGTAGGCCCACATCGCGATCTCGACCCGGTTGCGGGCGCCGAGTTTGGCCATCAGGCTGGCCAGATGCGTCTTCACCGTGCTGAGACTGATGTGCAGTGCATCGGCGATCTCGGTGTTGGTCAGCCCGCGAGCGACGGCGAGGAGCACCTGCTCCTCGCGGGCGGTGACGGGGGAGACCGGCTGGGCCACGGGCCGGCCGGCGGGCAGGTCCGCGAACGCCTGGAGCAGACGGACGGTGACGCTGGGCGCGATGAGCGCCTCACCGCCGGACGCCGACCGCACGGCCTGGGCCAGAAGGTCCGGTCCCGTGTCCTTGAGGAGGAATCCGCGGGCGCCGGCACGCAGCGCGCCGTAGACGTACTCGTCGAGGTCGAACGTGGTGATGACGACGACGGCCAGCGGGTCGGCGACGCCCGGGCCGGCGACCAGCCGGGTGGCCTCGAGCCCGTCGAGTACGGGCATGCGGATGTCGAACAGACAGACGTCGGGGCGCAGTTCGCGGGCCAGACGTACCGCCTCCCGCCCGTCGGCGGCCTCGCCGACCACCTCGATGCCGGGCTGGGCGTTCAGCATGATCCGCAACCCGGTGCGGATGATCGTCTGGTCGTCAGCGACGAGGACGCGAATGGACACCGCTCTCGCTCCTCGCTCTCGGCAGTTCGGCGTCGACGTGCCAGCCCCGGTCGGTACCGGGGCCGGCTCGTAGTGTGCCGCCGAGCAGCGTCGCGCGCTCGCGCAATCCGGTAAGTCCGTATCCGTCGCGACCCCGGCCGGTGCGCCGGCCGTTGTCGCGCACGCTCACCCGCACCGCGTGCCGTTCGGCGGCGACCCGGACGACGACCTCGGTCGCGTCGACCGCATGGCGCATCGCGTTGGTCACCGACTCCTGCACGATCCGGTAGACGGCCGCGTCCACGGCCGGGGGCAGCGCGTCCAGCTCGCCGTCGAGTCCCAGGTCGACCCTGAGGCGACCACCCGGGGTGCGCACCAGGCGTTCCAGATCCGCGACGCCGGCAGGCGGCGCCAGCTCGGCGCCGACCCCGCGGTCGCGCAGCGCGGCGACCATGGCGCGCATCTCCTCCAGCGTGCGCGCCCCTTCCTCCTCGACCCCCTCCAGCGCCTCGACGGCGGCGGACGGGTCGGTGCCCGCGAGCACCCGGCCCGCCTGAGCGATGATCACCATGGCCGACACGTGGTGGGCCACCGTGTCGTGCAGTTCCCGGGCGAGCTGCTCGCGCTCGCGGGAGCGCAACTGCTCCAACTGCCGCTCGCGAGCGGTCACCCGGAACCGCACGGCAGACCCGACCACGCCGGGCAGCAGCAGGAAGACGAAGCCCACGACCTTTTCGACGACGGGGGTCTCGTCCGTGACGACACACAGCGCGCCTACCGCGAGGACCACCGCGCCGCCCAGCACGATCTCCCGTCCCGATCCCCACCGGGGCAGCGCGTACACGAGCACGAGCACGACCGCGCCGGTGTACAGGCCGACGGGCTCGGCCGGTGCTGCGACGAGCGAGGCCACCGGAAGCAGGATCACCGAGCCGAACGCCAGCGTCACCATCGCCAGCGGGCGGGTCCGGCGCCACAGGAGCAGCAGGCACAGCCATACGGTGAACACCACCGCCACCGGCCGCCACACGACGTTCTCGCGCAGGGTGGCCTCCAGCGCCACACCGGCAAGGCCCGCGGCGAGCAGCGCCCAGTCCCGCCACACCCGGGCGGGCGCGTCGGGCGGCCGGGGTTCGGTCCACAGGGTTCGCAGGTCGTCTCGGTGCACGGTTCTCAGCCTAGGGACCGCGGCGTGCCGCGCATCGGCCGAAAGGACGGGTCGTCACTCCGCCCCGGGGCCGACGGATCCGCGGCCTGCGGGCCGATGCCGCGGAGCGCCGTGGCGACGAGCCTCGGCATCGGCGGCCGTACAAGGACGGCCGACGAGGTGGTTGGAGGACCCGATGCTCTCGAAAGCCCTGTTGCGCCTGGGCGCAAGTGCCGCCCGCCATCCCTGGCGGGTGATCGCGGCATGGCTGATCGCCGCCACGCTCGCCGTCCTCGCCGCCGTCGCCTTCGGCGGGCGGACCGCGGACTCGATGACCGCTCCGGGACTGGACTCCCGACGGGCCGCGGAACTGATCGAGCGGGCAGGCACCGGCCAGGAGGGGATGACCGCCCAAGTGGTCGTCACCCCCCGCGACGACGGTGCGACGTTCTTCGACGACGACGTGCGCGCCGCTCTCACGCGGCTGCGGGCCGAGGTGCAGCGGCTGCCGCACGTGCTCGGCACGAGCGACCCGGCGGGGGCACTCGGCGCGGGCGGGGACACCGCCGTGCGCGGCGGCCTGGTCTCGGCCGACGGGCGGATCGCGGTCGTCCGGGTGCAGTACCCCGGCCAGAGCCGGCTGTCGGCCGAAGACCTCGACGCCCTCGTCGATCTCGGCGACCGGCTGCGCGCCGAACTGCCCCTGCGCATCGAGATGGGCGGGGGCCTCTTCTACGCCTTCTCCGACCCCGACGGCGGCGCGAGCGAGTTGATCGGCCTCCTCGCCGCGGCCGCGATCCTGTTCCTGGCGTTCGGTTCGCTCGTCGCCGCCGCGCTGCCGATCGGCATGGCGGTCTTCGGGCTGACCGTCGGGGTCGCCACGATGACGGTAGTGGCGGGGGTGACGGACGTCCCCACCTTCGCACCGGTCCTGGGCAGCATGGTCGGGCTCGGAGTGGGCATCGACTACGCGCTGTTCGTGCTCGCCAGGCACCGGGAGTACCTCGCGCGCGGGCTCGATCCGCACGCGGCTGCCGGACGAGCGGTGGCCACGGCGGGGCGGCCGGTGGTCTTCGCCGGTGGCACCGTCGTCGTGTCGATCCTCGGCCTGGCGGTCGCGAACGTGCCGTTCATGACGGTGGGCGGGGTTGCCGTCTCGATCGTCGTCCTGACGATGGTGCTCGCGTCGGTGACGCTGCTGCCAGCCTTCCTCGGCGCGGCGGGTCCGCGGCTGGGCCGGGCCGGCCGGATCGGCCGGGCTCTTCGGGCCGGGCGGTCGGGCCGCCTCGGCCGACGGCGGGACACGGCGGCGGGCGCCGTCCCCGCCGCCGGGTGGCGGCGCTGGATCGGGCACGTCGGCCGGCACCCGGTGGCGTACGCGGTCGGCGCGGCGGCGCTGCTGCTGACGGCGACGCTGCCCGTGCTCGGCCTGCGCGTCGGCCTGCCCGACGACGGCTCACTGCCGCAGAGCCGTAGCGAGCGCCGTGCCTACGACCTCGTCGCCGAGGGGTTCGGCCCGGGCACCAACGGTCCCCTCGTCATCGCCGCGGACCCCGCCGGTGATCCGGGAGTGGTGGACCGTCTCGTCGCGACGGTCGCGGCGGATCCGGGCATCGCGTCCGTCGCGCCGACGCACATCGACGGTGCCACCGGCGTCGCGATCCTCGTGGTGTTCCCGACCACCAGCCCTCAGGACAGGGCCACGGCCGACACCATCGCCCGGCTGCGCACCGAGGTGCTGCCTACGGCGATCGGGCACGGCCCGGCCAGGGCGCACGTGGGCGGCGCCGCCGCGAGCCTGTCCGACGTGGGCCGACGCACCAGCGAACGCCTGCCGGCGTTCGTCGCCGCCGTGCTGGCGCTCTCGTTCCTGCTGCTGATGCTGGTCTTCCGTTCGGTCGTCGTACCGCTCAAGGCGGTGCTGCTGAACCTGTTGAGCATCGGCGCGGCCTACGGGGTCATGGTCGCGGTCTTCCAGTGGGGCTGGGGCGGTGCGCTCATCGGGCTGGAGGCGACGGTTCCGATCGTGTCGTTCATCCCGATGTTCCTCTTCGCCATCCTGTTCGGCCTGTCGATGGACTACGAGGTGTTCCTCCTCTCGCGCGTGCGCGAGGAGTACGTGCGCACCGGCGACAACGGCACGGCGATCGTGGAGGGCGTCGCGGGCACCGCCCGGATCATCACGTCGGCCGCCCTCATCATGGTGGCGGTCTTCCTGTCCTTCGCCGTCGCAGACGACCCTTCCACCAAGATGTTCGGGCTCGGCCTGGCCACCGCGATCTTCATCGACGCCACGGTCGTACGCATGGTGCTGGTACCGGCGACCATGACGCTCCTCGGCCGGACCAACTGGTGGCTGCCGAAGTGGCTGGACCGGATGCTTCCCCGCGGCCCGGTCGGCACCGACGACCCCGACGCGGAATCCGGGGGTGAGGCCCCGCACCCACGGCTGGTCGACCGTTGACTCAACTCCTGCCCGCCCTTGGCGTCCGGCACCTCAGCGCGTCACCTACGGGCACATCGAGTCGTGATGATCGGGTGGTCCGGGTGAGGTAGCTGTCGGGAGTCTTGCCGTAGGGGTTGCGGACCTCGTTCACACGCCGGTTGCGGAGGTACGCGGCGGCGTGAGTCGCCCGCGCCGGGCGCCTTGCCAGGCTGCCCTGACGACACGTATGTTGAACGCGTTCAATCGGGGGTTTGTGGTGGGGGAATCTCAGAGGGTGTCCGCCCGGCAATGGGGGTGGGCGCTGGCGGCGGTCGTGGCGGCAGCCTTGGTGACGGCCTTCGGGCTCGTGATGGGCCCCTACCTGGCCGGGCTGTTCATCATCAGCGCGGCAGCGGTCGTAGTCCCGTTGATGATGCGGAACCAGCCGAAGCTGTTCGCCCGGGCTTGTCTCGTCGTCGGGGTGGGCCTGCTGGCCTGGGCGATGATCGGCGCCGTCATCGGCATGTTCCTGTTCATCCCGGCGGCCCTGTTGCTGCTCGTCGCCGCCTTCGCCGCGGCCGGCAACCGCCCGGGCGCATGGCTGACCCTGGCCGCGCCCATCGCGGCTGCGGCGGTCGTGGCGGGGTTCTACCTCCAGCCGCCGGACCCGGACAACGAACCGCCACCGTGGTTCAACGCGACACTCGACATCGGCACCCGGGTCCACGACCGGGACTTCGACCGGGACTTCCATCAGCGCAAGGAACGGCTGCGAGACTTCGGCGCCACGCGGGTCTCGGTCCATGAGCGCGGGACCGGTCAGTTCGTACTCGACGTGGGGATACCCGACGCCTTCGCGGAAGGGCAGAGCCAGGAAAGGCCCAAGGAGCAGATCCTGCAGCTGCCGGAGGTCGTCGATCTGCGCTTGTGCACGTTCCACACCTGCGACTGACGCGGGCAGTCGGCGCGGTCGGAACCGAGGGCGGTACCCCGGCCGCCCTGGTGGCCGGGGCTCCTTGCAAATCCCCAGTCCCTGTTTGCACATGCCGTAGCGGCATGTGGTGTCGTCGAGGGCACCACAGCACGAAAGGCCCTGTCTGCGATGTACCCCTCCGCCATGCCTCCCCGCGAGGTCAGGATCGGCGATGCCGCCGCCTTCGCCGGAACCACCCCGCGCGCCATTCGTCACTACCACCAGATAGGTCTGCTGCCGGAGCCCGGACGAGGCGGAGACGGACGCCGCCGCTACGGCTACGACGACATGATCCGCCTGCTGTGGATCCGCAAGATGTCCGAGGCCGGCATCAGCCTGGACGACATGCGGGCCGCCTTCGACGAGGCGGGGGACGTCGAGGACGTCCTGGGCCGGCTGGAGGAGACCCTGGCCGCCCAGGAGGCCGACATCAAGCGTCAGCGCGCGGCAGTCCAGCGCCTGCGGGCCGTGGGCAGCCCACTGGGCCTGCTCTCCCCGTTGGTCACCGACCGGCTCGGCCATCTGCCCTCTGACGCACTGCGCCCCTCCGACCTGGACGCCCTGCTGGTCACGGAACGGATCTTCGGGCCGCTGGGAGCCGCAGTTCAGGCCAGCGTGTTCATCACCCTGGCGACCCATCCCGGCCTGCGGGCCGAGGCAGACCGCCTCGACGCGGCCGACGCCGCCCTCGATGACACCGTCGACCCCCACGACCCGCGGGTCGAGGAACTCGCCGCGCAACACTGCGCCCACCACGAGGCCCTGCTCCAGGCCATTGAAGCCGCCGGACTGGACGTGGCCGAGGAGAAGCTCTTCGAGATCTACGACGCCGAGGCGAGCGGCGAGGCGGACCCCACGATGAGTGCCTTCGAAGCGGTGACCAAGATGCCCTACGGCTTCTCCGCGGCCCGGACGCGGTGCATGGAACTCACGGCACGGCTCCTTGCCGGGGACCTCTCCGCAGACAGCTGATCGCCGGTGCGGCCCTGCGTGAGGATCCCGGATCGGCCGCCGCCACGACCCCTTCACCACCGCCTGGCGTCCCGACCCCGCGCAGCAACCCCGGCACCTCCCGCTCTCGCGGCCGCCGCCGACGTGCTGCCGCCCGGCTTCGCATCGTCAGTCGTCGGACCGCACCCGGCGAGTACACCGGCGGCCAAGGACTGGAGGTCCCCCCCGTCGGCCAGGCGGACCCCCCCGCCAGACATCCCTACGTGTCATGGCGCCGTCCGCTCGCAGGTGCGGGTGGGGGAGGGCCGGCCGGTCCGGCCGTCGTGCACCTCCGTCAGCATGAATGGTCAGCCGCGGACGGGGCAGGCGAGGGCGGAAGTGTGCCTGCTGCAGTTCCTGTGACACATCCGCTCCTTCGGATGGATTCGTGTGCGCGCCCGCGACGTCCTGCCGACGAAAGAATCCGCTGCCCATGAAATTCGCCGGTTCTCCCTCTCGTCCGGCCGAAGGGTCACGAACGCCGGTCCTACGACGGCTCGTCACCGCCAACGCGCTCAGCTCGGTGGGGGACGGCGCGCGGTTCGCCGCGCTTCCCCTCCTGGCGGCCCGGAGCACCGGCGACGTGTTCTGGGTGTCCGCGGTCGCGGCCGCCGGCCGGGTGGCCTGGTTGCTCGCACCCGTCATCGGCACCCTGGTGGACCGCATGCCGGGGCGGCGATCGATGGTCGGCGCAGATCTGGCGCGCTGCGTGATGCTGCTCCTGCTGTTCGCCGTCGTGGCGACGGGGCGGACGTCGGTGACGGCACTGGTGCTGCTGGCGTTGGCCTCGGGCGTGGCCGAGGTGTTCTTCGACTGCGCCGCGCAGGCCGTCGTTCCGATGCTGGCCGCGGACCACGAACTGGAGCGGACGAACGCCCGGGTCATCGCCGCGCAGATCACCGGAACCGGCTTCGTGGGGCCACCTGTCGGGGCCGCGTCGTGGGCGGTGTGGCACCCCTTGCCGTTCCTCCTGGACGGCGTGACGTTCCTGGCCTCGGCGTTGCTGCTGATGGGCCTGCCGTCGCGGACCGCGCCCTCGGAGTCGGGAGCCGACGAGCGGGGCCTGCGGAGCCTGCTGCACGGCACCTGGGCCGGACTGCGGTTCCTGGGGCGGGACCAGGTCTTGCGCCGGCTCATGGTGGTGGTGGCGGTGCTGGGCGTGGGGCAGCAGGCGGTCTACGCGGTTCTCGTCGTGTATGTGGAACGGAAACTCGGGCTGCCGGGCTACGGCTACAGCCTGATGCTGGTCGCGGCCGCCGTCGGCAGCCTCGCCGGAGCGAGCGCGGCGGCCCGCACCGCGCGGTGGCTGGGGTCCGGGCGGAGCCTGAAGGTGGCGGTGTCCGTGTCGGCGCTCAGCTATCTGGTGGTCGCCGTGCTGCCGTGGTGGCCGCTGGTCGCCCTCATGCTGGCCCTCAACAGCGCCGGAGTGGTGCTGTGGAACGTGTGCACCGTGTCGCTCCGGCAACGCCTCGCGCCAGCGCACATGCTGGGCCGCGTCACCAGCGGCTACCGCCTGGCCGCCTGGGGGGCCATGCCGATCGGCGCGTCGGCGGGCGGAGCCCTGGCCCAGCACACCGGGCTCGACGCCCCCTGGGCCCTGGCGGGCCTGCTCCTGTCGGCCTGCCTTCCCCTCCTGCGCGCAGTGCCGTCCGTGAGGCCGGGACCGGCATCGGAGCCGGGGAACGCGGGCACCACCCCCGGGCCGCCCGGAGCCCCCTCCGGCTCATGACGGCCGCCCCCTGCGCAGGGAAGGCCGGGTGGCGGGTGGCCGTGCTGAAACGATCGTCCCCGGCGGGGGCTGCCCTACCGTTGATGGGATGCGCAACTTCTCAGCGGGTCCGGCGGCATTCGCCGCCGTGCTGCTCCTCGCTCCGGCCCCCGCGCACGCCGCGGTGGCGGCGCCGTGCATCGCGAAGTCGGGGAGTGACGCCACCGAGACGCGTGAGGACAGCTCGGTCGACGACGGGGAGATCCGGTGGACGGCGAGCACCAAGTACAAGGCCGAGTACGCCCACGCCAACCGGGCGTGGTCGTACCCGGGGGCGAGGATCAGGATCGCGCCGGATGCGGCGACGACCGTCAACGACCTGAACTACGAGGACTTCTCCGACCCGCGCAGCTCTGCGGCCGGGCTGTGGTCGCGGCGTCCGGGTCCGGCGGCGACGGACCTCGTCCGCTTCAACAAGGCGCGCATGGACACCTACGACCCGGCCACCCGCCGGATGGTCGCGGCGCACGAGCTCGGGCACGCGCTCGGACTGTGCCACAAGTCGGGCAGCGGGAAGAACGCGGTGTCCTCGGTGATGTGGCCGGACGCAGCCCAGTACCCGGACGCCCCGACCGACGTCGACAAGGCCAACCTGAAGAAGCTGTGGGGCTGATCATGGGCGTGAAGGTATGGGTCGGCGGCTGCCTCGTCGCGGCCGTCGCCGCGGCGGGCGCGGCCTGGTTCGCCGCCTCCCAGGAGGCCGGGACCACGCACGCGGTGTGCGGTCCCGATCTGGGCCGTGACGACGTCGTCGCCGCGCAGTCCCAGGCGGTGGCAGTCGTCGAGGCCGTCGAGAACACCCGCTACCGGGAGGACGGCGGCAGCGCCTACCTCACGACCCGGGTGAAGACCCTGGCGGCTCTCAAGGGCGAGTTCGGCGACGTCGTCCACGTGACGCAGGGGGTGAAGAACGGCGGGGCCCCGGGCCGGTACGCCACGGAGGACCCGGACCGCTACGCGGTGCTGGAGCCCGGCCGCCAGTACGTCGTCGCGGTCCAGTCCGGATCGACCGCGGGTACCGCGGGCACCGAGGCGTGGGCCTGGTACGCCGAGCCGGCCGACCGGGGCCTGACGGGGGAGCGGGAACACTGGCGGGAGGCGATCGCCACTCCGCCCGAGACGCCGGCCGGCAGCGCGTGTGAGGACGTGGACGCGTCGGCGGGCTGACCGGGCGCCCCGCCGCGCCCGTGCGCGGGGCCGTCAGCCGGCGGGTGCGTGGCCCGGCGGGGACACCTCGAAGACGTCGTGGACCAGTTCGGCGTGGAGCAGGCAGGTCAGCTGCTGGCGGCGTTGCGCAGGGCGAGGGTGGTACGTGCCGCGGCGGCGAGGTCGGTCTCCCGGACGAGGCGTACGCCGACGACCATGCGGCCGCCGTCCTGTTCCGCCCGCTCGCCCTGGGCGCCCCCGCGGACTCGGTGGCGCACCTCCGCGCGGCGCCGTACGGCGGCCGAACCCCTCTAGCGGACACGACCTAGCCGCCCTGCCGGAAGCTCCAGGCCTCGATGTCGCGGTAGTGGATCGGGCCCGGGCCGCGGCCGATGTTGCTGCCCACCAGGTGCAGGCGGGCGGCCCGCCATCGGCGGCCGGAGAAGTCGGCCAGTCCGGCGGCTGCCTCCACCACGCAGGCGGGATCGTTGCGGCGGGTCCGGGCCAGGGTGAGGTGCGGGCGCAGCGGGCGGTCCTCGAAGGGCACACCGCACTCCTTGACCACGGCGCGCACCTCGGAGGCGAGCAGGTGCAGGCCGTCGAGGTCGCCGTCGACACCGCTCCACAGCACCCGCTCGTCGAAGTGCCCGCCGCCGCGCAGCGCCAGTTCGAGGGCGCGGTGGCCCGCCGCCAGGTCCGCCAGCGGCGGCCGCAGGAGCGGAACGGTCCCGACCGGCAGCTCCCCGAGGAACGCCAGGGTGATGTGCCAGTCCTCGATCCGGTTCCACCGCATGCCCGGGTAAGCCGCGTAGGCGGGCCGCAGCGCCCGCGCGAGCTCCTCCTTGGCGTCGTCGGGCGGGGCGAGCGCTATGAACACGCGGACGGTCGAGGGCTGGATCTGTTCCTTCACAGGAGTCTTCGTACCGTACGCCGCACGCTCCGGTCATCTTCGGGCCCGCCGCAGCGGCGGCGCTGCGCCGCCGCTCAGTCGACGAGCACGCCCGGGTTGAGGATGCCCCGCGGGTCGAGCGCGCCCTTCGCGGCGCGCAGCGCGAGGGCGAAGGGGTCGGGGCGCTGGCGGTCGTAGCCCGGGCGGTGGTCGCGGCCGACGGCGTGGTGGTGGGTGATCGTGGCCCGATGGCGGTGCAGGACGTCGCTCGCCACGGCCTTGAGGTCGTCCCAGAAGGCCACCTCGTCGCCGGGGCGGCCGGCGGCGAGGACGGTGAAGTACGGTGCCGCGCCGTCGGGATAGACGTGGGTGAGGCGGCAGTTGACGGTCGCCGGGTGGCCGGAGGCCTTCAGCGCGGCCTCCCCGACCTCCGTACGGACCGCTTCGATCAGGCCGGGGATCCGGTCCCAGGTGGCCGCCGTCTCGAAGGTCTCCGCGACGGCTCCCATCCGGGCCAGACCGTCGCGGAGGTAGGGCATCCGCAGGAAGGCCGAGCGCCAGGCGCCGACGGCCGCGTCGGTGTCCGCGCCGTCCACGCCGTCCACGCCGCCGCGCCTGCCGCCGTGGGAGCGGGCCAGGTCGACGGCCTGCCCGAGCCGGGCGGTGACCGGCCCGTCCGCGGACTCGAATCCCAGGACGAGCACGGCGGAGCCGTCGTGCGAGGCGCCCGACAGGGCGGCCTCGCCGGCGTCCAGCAGCCGGCAGTTGGCGGGGGAGAGGTCCGACTGGGCGATGGCGCGCACGGCCTCCAGCGCGGCGTGGAAGTCGGTGAAGGCGAGGGAGGCGGACGCCTTGTGGGTGGGGCGTTCCTGCAGCCGCACCCATGCTTCGGTGATGATCCCGAGCGCGCCTTCGGAGCCGAGGAACAGCCGGTCGGGGGAGGGGCCCGCGCCGGACGCGGGCAGCCGCCAGGAGGCGCTCGTGCCGGCGGGCGTGACCACGCGCAGGGACTGGACGAAATCGTCGATGTGCGTGCGCCCGGTGGCGTAGTGGCCGCCGGCCCGGGTGGCGAGCCAGCCGCCCAGCGTCGAGAACTCGAAGCTCTGCGGGAAGTGCCGCAGGGTCAGTCCGTGGGGCCGTAGCTGGTCCTCCAGGCTCGGGCCGAGCGTGCCGGCCTGGATGCGCGCCGCCCGGCCGACGGCGTCGACCTCCAGGACGCGGCCCATGGCGGTCAGGTCCAGGGACAGCACGGCGCGGTGGGCGTCGCCGCGGTACTCCACGCCGCCCGAGACCGAGGAGCCGCCGCCGTACGGGACGACCGCGACCTGCCGCTCGCCGGCCCAGTCCAGCAGGTCGGCCACCTCCCGCTCCTCCGTCGGGCGTGCGACGAGGTCCGGGATGCGGCCGGGGCGTCCGCGCAGGGCCCGTGCGACGTCCCGGTAGGCCTTGCCCATGGCGTGGGCGGCGCGCTCCCGCGGCCCGGTGGCGACCAGGTGCGCCAGGCCGGCGGGAGGCTCCACGGCGGGCCGCTCGATGTCCAGGTCGCGGACGCGCGGGACGGGAAGGGGGTGGGCGAGGGTGCCGGGTATCAGGGCGCCCATCGCGGCGCACTCCGCGTCGTCGGGGTGCGCGTCCGCCCACCCCCACCCCCACCAGGACCGGGTGCGCGTGGCGGAGGTCGGCTGCGGCGTCGTACCGGGCATGGGGCGCTCCAGAGATCGCGGGACGGGAACGTGAGGAACTTACCTTGCGGTAAATTACTTACTGATAATATCCGTCCATGGCAACCCCACGCTCGAAAGCCGGTACCAAGGGAGTCCCGCGGCAGCACCGCCAGCAGCAGATCCTGGCCGCCGCCACGGAGGAGTTCGGCACCCGCGGCTACGCGGCCGCCTCCCTCCCCGCCATCGCCGAGCGCGTCGGGGTCACCAAGACCCTGCTGCACCAGTACTTCGGCACCAAGGAGGATCTGTACCTCGCCTGCCTGGTGCCCGTCGGGGACCGCCTGCTGGACACCGTCCGCACCGCGATGGGCCGCGACGGCACCACCGCGCACACCCCCCTGCGCGTGCTCCAGAGCATCTTCACCGCCCTGGAGGGGCAGCGGGAGGCGTGGTTCGTCCTGTACGACACCTCCCTGCCGGCCGACGGCGCGGCCGCCCGCCGGGCCGCCGAGTACTGGTCCGCCATCGACGCCCTCGCCGCCGGCGGCACCGCCGACCTGCTGCGCGCCGCCGGGTCCGACGACCCCCTGGACGCGGACGCGCTCAAGTACGTGTGGCGGGACCTGGTCGCCACCCTCGTCCGCTGGTGGGTCAAACACCCCGACCAGTCCCCGGAGGCCATGACCCGGCGCTGCGCCCGCCTCTTCGCGGCGGCCGCGGCCCTCACATCCGACCCCGCCGACCCGTTCCGCTGACATTTCCTGCGGCCCCGGCCGGCCGCCTTCGCCGGACGCGTCCGTCACACCTCCGGGAACGTCGGGTCCACCGCCAGCGTGGGGGCGATGGTCCGCCAGATCGTCGAGCGGGCCGTCGCCAGGTCCACCCGGGGATCGTCCAGCATCAGGCGGATGCCCAGACCGTCGCACAGGGCCATGACGAGGGTGCTCAGCGCAGCGACGTCGCAGTCGGCGAACTCGCCCGAGCGAATGCCCCGTTCCACGGCCCCGCCGACCCACGCGTGCAGCTGGTCGTACAGGTCGACCGCCAGGTGCCGGGCCGCCGCGTCGCGCTGGGCGCGCACCCACAGCTCCTGCCAGAGCTTCCAGTCCTGGCGCAGCTCCGCGTCCGACGGCAGCATGCTCCGCAGGATGCGGGCCAGGACGACCGCGGCCGGGACCGAACCGCCCTCGGCGTCGCCGTCCGTGTCCGTGCCGGTCTGCGCGAAGGAGTGCGTCATCGCCTCGGCGAAGAGCTTCTCCCGCGTGTCGAAGTGGTAGTGCAGCAGCGCCTTCGAAACCCCGGCGTGTTCGGCCACCTTGCGCATGCTGACGTTCTCGAAGCCGATGTCGGCGATGACTTCGCACGCGGCCGTGAGGATGCGCTCACGCGTCTCCAGTGCGCGATCGGCCTTGGTCACGTCGTCTGCTCCCCGTGTCGGCGCCCGTGGTCGGGGCGGCTGGGCCCGCTGGCCGCGGCCACCACCCCCTCATCCTCGCGCATCGCGCCGCCTCCCGGACCTCCGTAACGGTGGAAGCCCCGGCCCGCCTTGCGGCCCAGCAGACCGGCGTCGACCATCCGGGACAGCAGCGGCGGCGGCGCGTACAGCGGTTCGCGGTACTCCGCGTACATCGACCGCGCGATGGCCTGCACCGTGTCCAGGCCGATGAGGTCGGCCAGCGCCAGCGGTCCCAGCGGGTGCGCGCAACCCAGGGTCATGGCACGGTCGATGTCCTCGGCCGACGCGGTGCCGCACTCGGCCATGCGGACCGCCGCCAGCAGGTACGGCACGAGGAGGGCGTTGACGACGAACCCCGACCGGTCCCGGGCGCGGACGACCTCCTTGCCCAGCACCTCCGAGGCGAACGCGTGCGTCCGCCGGACGGTCTCCTCGCCGGTGAGGAGCGACGGCACCAGCTCCACGAGCGGAAGAACCGGCACCGGATTGAAGAAGTGGAGGCCGATGACCTGCTCGGGCCGCGAGGTGGCTCCGGCCGGGCGGATCACGGGGATGGAAGAGGTGTTCGTCGCCAGGACGGCGTCGCGCCGCTGCACGACCCGGTCGAGCAGCGCGAAGACCTCCAGCTTCGCCCGCTCCTCCTCGGCGACCGCCTCGACGACGAGGTCCCGGTCCGCCAGCCGGTCCATGTCCGCGGTCACCTCGATCCGGCCGGCGGCGGCCTCCCGTTCGGCCGCGGTCAGCTTCCCGGACGCCGCGGCGCGTTCCAGCGAGCGGCTGATCCGCTCCCGGCCGGCGGCCGCGGCCGTACGGGACGTCTCCACCACCACGACGTCCCGTCCGGCCCGGGCGCACACCTCGGCTATCCCGGACCCCATCAGTCCACAGCCCACGACCCCGACCCGTTCGACATCGCTCATCGCCTCGTCCTCCCTCCACCACTTCGGCCACTACGACACGTACGCGGGCGGTGGTCCGGGCGGCGCCCGACCTGCGCGGCCGCCGCCCGGACCACCGCTGACACCTCACCCCCCGGACGGCATCCGCAGGACGCCCGTGCCGCGCTTGACGAGCTCGCCCGCGACGATCAGGCGCTGGATCTCGGAGGTGCCCTCCCAGATCCGGTCGACGCGCAGCTCGCGGTAGAGACGCTCGACCGGGTACGAGCGGTCGTAGCCGCGGCCGCCGAAGATCTGCAGGCACCGGTCGACGACCCTGCCGGAGGCCTCGCTCGCCGCCAGCTTGGCGATGGCGGCCTTGGCGTGCAGCGTCTTGCGGTCGACCACGCCGGCGTCGACCTCCCACGCGACCTGGTGGGTGTAGGCACGGTTGACGGCGATGTCGACGGCGCAGTCGGCGAGCATGCCCTGGACCAGCTGGAAGTCGGCGATGGGGGAGCCGAACTGGCGGCGCTCCACCGCCCAGTCCCGGGCGAGTTCCAGCGCACGCTCCGCCGCACCGATGGTGCGGGCCGCGATCATCAGCCGCTCCTCGGTGAACCAGGACCGCGTGATGTCGTAGCCCTGCCCCACCTCGCCGAGCACCGCGTCCTCGGGGACGAAAACCTCCGTGAAGGTGAACTCGGGGTGCTCGTAGACGAAGGTGTGCATCCAGCGCGGCACCCGGGTCATCTCGATGCCCGGCGTGTCCTTGTCGACGAGGAAGAGCGTCGGCGCGCGCTCCTCCCCGGCGGCGGCCAGCACGATCATGAAGTCGGCGTGGTCGCCGACGGTGACGAACCACTTCTCGCCGTTCAGCACCCATCCGCCGTCGGCCCGCGTCGCCGTCGTAACGATGCTCTGCGGGTCGGAGCCCGCCTCGGGCTCGCTCACCGCGTAGCAGTCCCGGCGCCGGCCCCGGATCACGGGCACGAGGTAGCGCTCGCGCTGCTCGGGCGTGCAGAAGGACAGGGCGTTGGCCGGCCGCCACACCATGTCCCACAGCGCGCCGGTGAGCCGCCCGAGCTCGGCCTGGACGGTGACCTGCTCCAGGACGGTGAGGCCGGCACCGCCCCACTCCACCGGCATGTTGACGGCCTGCAGCCCGCTGTCGAGGACGGCGTCGCGGATCTCGGTGTGCGCCTGCGCGGGCAGGCCGTTGTTCTCCTCGCAGTCGATCTCGTACTTCATGATGAACTCGGTGAGTTCGCGCGCCGCGCCCCGGAGTTCTTCCTGACGGGCGGTGAGACGGAAGTCCATGTGCTGTCTATCCTCTGGGTCGGGGTGGAGGTGGGTCTTCAAGGGGCGGCGGTCGTCAGGAGGTGGGCAGCGCGAGGGCCCGCGTACCGCGCTTGATCAGCTCGTTGGCGATGATCAGGCGCTGGATCTCGGAGGTGCCCTCCCAGATCCGGTCGACGCGCAGCTCCCGGTACATGCGCTCCACCGGGTAGGAACGGTCGTAGCCGCGGCCGCCGAAGATCTGCACGCACCGGTCGATGACCCGCCCGGCGGCCTCGCTCGCCGCGAGCTTCGCCGTCGACGCCTTCGCGTGCAGCGTCTTGCGGTCGGTCTCCGGCCGGTCCGCCTCCCAGGCGACCTGGTGGGTGTAGGCACGGTTGACGGCGATGTCGACGGCGCAGTCGGCGAGCATGCCCTGGATCAGCTGGAAGTCGGCGATGGGGGAGCCGAACTGGCGGCGCTCCACCGCCCAGTCCCGGGCGAGTTCCAGCGCACGCTCCGCCGCGCCCACGGTCCGGGCGGCGATCATCAGCCGCTCGTCGGTGAACCACTCCTTCGTCAGCTCGTAGCCGTTGCCGACGCCGCCGAGCACGTCCTCGTCGGGGACGAACACATCGGTGAAGGTGAACTCGGGGTGCCCGTTCACCGCGGAGTGCATGAACCGCGGGACCCGGGTCATCTCCACACCGGCTGCCTGCTTGTCCACGAAGAACAGCGTCGCCGCCCGCTCCGGACCCGCGTCGGCCTGCACCAGCAGGAAGTCAGCGATGTCACCGCAGGTCACGAACCACTTCTCGCCGTTCAGCAGCCACCCGCCGTCGGTCCGGGTCGCGGTGCTCGTACCCGAGCCCGGGTCGGAGCCCGCACCCGGTTCGGTCACCGCGAACGCGTCGAACCGCTCGCCGCGGATCACCGGCAGCAGGTACTTCTCCCGCTGCGCCTCGGTGCCGTGCGCGAGGACGTTCGCGGGCCGCCAGGGGATGTCCCACAGGCAGTTGGTGACCTTGCCGAACTCCTCCTCGACGATGACCTGGTCCAGCAGGGACAGGCCCGCCCCGCCCCACTCGGCGGGCATGTTGATCGCGTAGACCCCCGCGTCCATGGCGGCGCGGGTCAGTTCCCGGACGGTGTCGGCGGGCAGCGGGCCGCCGGCCTCCTCGGACCGGTCCTCGTAGCGCATCAGCAGCCGCGCGTAGTCGGCGGCCCGGGCCTGCAGGTCGGCCTGTTCGGGTGTGTAGCGGAAGTCCATGTGTCCTCCAGAGCACAGGGGTGGGGTGGAGCGGTCAGTGCAGGACGGCCCGCGCGTCCAGGGCGAGGGCGCCGTCCGGGCGCACCAGCAGGGGGTTGACCTCCAGCTCGGCGATCTCCGGGTGCGCCGCGGCGACCGTGGTGATGCGCTCGATGACGGCGGCCGCCGCGGCCACGTCGACGGCCGGCCGGCCGCGTACGCCGTCCAGCAGGGCCGCGCTGCGCAGGCCCCGCAGCAGGGCCTCGGCCCGCGCGGCCGGTACGGGCGCGAGGGCGAAGGCGACGTCGCGGAGGGTCTCGGTGAGGACGCCGCCGAGCCCGACCATGGCGACCGGCCCGAACCGGGGGTCCTGGTTCACGCCCACGATCAGCTCGACGCCGTCCGAAAGGTCGGCCATGGCCTCGACCGAGTGGGCGGGCGCACCGAGCCGGGCGTGCATCTCCCGGTACGCGGCGAGGAGCGCGTCCCGGTCGGCGAGGCGCAGCGCCACCCCGCCGGCGTCGGACTTGTGCAGGAGGTGCAGGGCCTTGAGGACGTACGGGCCGTCGAACTCGGCGGCCGCGGCCAGCAGTCCGGCCTCGTCCGTGACCTCGCGGGCCGCCGGGAAGGGAACCCCCGCGGCGCCGACCAGCGCCCGCACCCCGTGGTAGCCCGGGTCCCGCAGGGGCGCCGCCGGGGGCGGCAGGGAGGGGATCCCCGCGGCGTCGGCCGCCGTCCGGCCCGTCATCGCCGCCAGCGCGCGGGCGGCGTCCTCGGTGGCCGCGAACACGGGCACCCCGGCTTCGGCCAGCACCCGGCAGCTCGGCGACTGCGGATACATCGACTGCAGTACCAGCGGTTTCGGCGTGGCGGCGAGGTGCGCGACGATCTCCTTGGCGGCCCGGGCCTCGCCGTCGGCCAGTACGGAACCTCCCGACGGGCCGCCGCCCAGCCCGCCCTCGGAGGCGGCGTACCCGCCGAAGTACCCGGTCATCAGAACGGCGTCGACCTCACCCGCGGCCAGGAGCTCCCGCGCCGTGTCCGCGTACGACAGGGGCCGCTGTTCCCCCATCCCCGCCAGGTCGACGGGGTTGCCGACGGAGGACTGCTCCCACAGCACGGCCCGCAGCCGGTCCTGCGTCGGCCCGCCGAGCTCCGGTACGTCGAGCCCGGCGTCCTCGGCCGCGTCGGCGGCGATCGCGCCGTGCCCGCCGCCGTCGGTGAGGACCGCGGTACGCCGGCCCCGGGTCCGCGGACCCGAGGCGAGCGCGGCCAGCGCGACGGTCATCTCCCTCGGGGTGCGGACGAGTTCGACCCCCGCGTCGCGGCAGGCGGCGGCCACCACGTCGGCCGAGGTGGTCAGCGCCCCGGTGTGCGACTGGGCGCTGCGTGCGGACGCGCTGCCGCGTCCGGCGGTCAGCAGCACCACGGGCTTGCCCGCCGCGGCGGCGGCCGCCGCGAAGGCCCGGCCGTCCCCGAAGTCCTCGGCGTAGACGGCGATGGCGGAGGTGGCCCCGTGGCGGGCGCAGTCCTCGACGAGGTCGACGAGGGTGACGTCGGCCTGGTTGCCGAGGGAGACGAAGCGGGAGAAGCCCAGGCCGTGGGGCTCGCCGCGCAGCTGCAGTTCGAGCGCGAGGTTGCCGCTCTGGCTGAGCAGGGCGACCGCGCCGGGGGCGAAGCGGTCGGAGGCGAGGTACAGCTCGGTGGTGTTGTCGGCGATGCCCAGGCAGTTGGGGCCGACGAGGACCGCTCCGGCGGCCCGCACCCGGTCGGCGATCGCCCGCTGGCGGGCCACTCCCGCGGGCCCGGCCTCGGCGAAGCCCGCGGTGATGGCGACGATCGCCTTCGCCCCGCAGGCCAGCGCGTCGTCGACGGCGGCCTCGAAGCCTGCGCCGGGAACCGAGATCACCACCAGTTCGACGGGTTCGCCGATCGCGGCGAGAGAGGTGGCCGCGGTCCGGCCGAGGACGGTGCCGCCGCGCCGGTTGACCAGGTGCACGGGCCGCCGGTCGGGGGCGCGCAGGGCCTGGGCGGCCACGGCGTGGCCGTACTTCGCCGGATCGTCGCTGGCGCCGACGACGGCGACCGAGCGGGGGTCGAAGAGGGCGGTCAGATCACGGCCCATGTCATCCCTCCAGGCGCAGGGCGGAGTTGGGGCAGCTCTCGGCGCAGGCGCGGGCCTCGTCCTCGGCGCCCGGCGGGACGACGAGGGTGATGAGCCGCGCGTAGCCCCACTCGTCGAGTTCGACCAGGTCGGGTGCGGGTTCCTGGCACAGTCCGTAGCCCTGGCAGCGGGTGGAGTCCAGCAGGAGTTTCATGGCGTTCCTTTCAGCGCGGGCAGCGGGAAGGGGGTGGGGGAGGGGGCCGGCCGGGGCGGCCGGGCCGGGACGGGGGCGCCGGCGACCACCGGGACGGCGACGGTGAGGCGGTGGCGGCCGTCCGCGGGTGCGGCGCCCGCGCACACCGGGCACGGCGCGGCGAGATGGGAGCGGACGAGGTGGGGGAAGGAGCGGAGCAGGCTGCCCGCGATGCCGGCGGCGGCGTCGAGCAGCCCGCAGGCGCCACGGCCCCGCAGCCCCCGCGCCCAGCGGTCCAGGCTGTCCGCGGTGTCCGGGCCGGCGGTCCCGGCGGCGAGGCCGTACAGGGCCTTGCCGACGGCCGCGGTGCCGGAGACGCAGACCCCGCACTGGCGGGCGCTCTCGGCCGCGAGGTGGGCGGCCGCGTCGGCGGCGGTGGTCACGGGGCACCGGCCGGGGGCCAGGAAGTGGATCGCTCCGCAGCCCAGGGCGGTGCCCGCGGCGATGAGCGCGTCGGGCTCCAGGGGGAGGTCCAGCGCGTCGGCGTCCACGAGCCCGCCGAACAGCCCGCCCATCAGGGCTCCGGCGGCGCCGGGATTCCCGTACCGGTCGGCCAGGGCGCGCAGCGGGATGCCGTACGGGACCTCGGTGAGTAGGGGGGAGACCGGCCCGCCGGACAGGGTGACCAGGGTGCTGCGGGCGATGGTGTCGCGCAGGTCGGGCCGGGCGGCGGTGAGCGCGATGCGGGCGAGCGTCTCGACGTTGGAGACCAGGGTGGGTGCCCCGCCGACCCCCTGTTCGAAGGGACGGGGCGGCTTGGCGGTGGGCAGCGCCGGTCCTCCGTCGATCCTGCGGACCACCGACGTCTCCTCGCCGGCGACGTAGGTGTGGTCCGTCTCGACGACCTCGACGGGCAGCGGTGGCGGGTGCTCGGCGAGGGCCCGGCGTACGCTCTCGCCCGCGGCCGGGTCGGAGAGGTAGACGAAGCCGCGGGCGGCGCCGGTGACCGCGGCGGCGCGGGCGAGACCGTCGAGGACCAGGTGCGGGCGGGCCCGCAGCAGCCAGCGGTCCTTGGCCGAGCCCGGTTCGCCCTCCTCGCCGTTCGCCACGACGACCGGGTGGCCGCCGCGGTCGCGTACGGAACGCAGCTTGACGGCGGCCGGGAAGCCGGCGCCGCCGCGGCCGCGCAGCCCGGAGGCGGCGAGGTGGGCGAGCAGTTCACCGGGGCCGGTGGTGGCCCCGTAGCCGCCCGAGGCGCGGTAGGCGTCGGCGCTCTCCGCGATGGCCGGAGCCGTCCCGAGGACGGTGCCCGGCGGCTGCGCCGGGGGGAGCCGGACCGTGGTCGTGGTCATCGGCTGCCTCCTGTCCGGGTGTGGGTGGGGACGGGTGTGTGGGTGGGGGTGTTGCTTCGGGTGCGCAGGGCCCGTACGGCGCTCTCCAGCGCGGTACGGGCCGCCGCGGTGCGGCCGTATCCCGGGCCCGGGAGTCCGATGAGCATGCGGTGGTGGTCGAGGACGACCTCGCCGGCGAGCAGAGCGGCGGCGGGGTCGCCGCTGCGGGACCCGGCGGCGACGCCGGTCACCAGGTCGGTGACCTCGGCGAGGTAGCGGAGCCAGCTGTGCCGGCTGCCGCGCAGGATCAGGCGCTCCACGCGGCGGCGCTCGGCGGCCGCCAGCTCTTCGGGTGTGCGGTCCCGGGGCCGAGCCGGACGCACCGTGGGCCCGGTGCGCGACGAGGCACGCAGGGCGGCGACCGCCGTGGGGAGTTCTCGCTCCGGTTCGGGGGTGAGCCCGAGCCAGTCCAGACGCCGACGACCGCTCATGCGTGCCTCCGGGAGGTGGGATGCCGCCGTCGGCCCGGCGCCCGACGGAGCCGGGTGGCGGGGGAGCGGGGATCGAGGGGTGCGGGCCCGGGCGGGTGCCGGGCGGGCCGCCCGGCCTGCCCGCGCCCTGGTGAACAGGGCGAACGCGGGGCAGCACCGGGTCGGCGACAGGAAAGCACGTTTGCTGACCGATCGGTCAGGCAAGAATCACGCTAGCTGACCGATCGGTCAGTGAACAAGTCTTGACCCGGCGGAAACAAGCCAGCAGTCTGACTGTCCAATCGGTCAGCCCGGTCCCGGCTTCCCGCCCCGACCGCCTGTCCACTGCTGGGCCGCCTCGACATCGAACGCCGACACCGATCGCCGCACGGGCGGCACGGAGGAGTCACGATGCATTCCCGAGCTCCCGAAACACCGCCGGGCCACGCCGGCCCCGCCGGGCCCTCCGGCCGCACCGACGGCGCCGGCCGCACCGGCCCGCCGGGCCGGGTCACCGCGCCCGCCCGGCCCGCCGACGCGACCACCGCCCCGGACGCGCCGGTCCTCGAAACCCCCGCGCCGGACGCACCGGCCCCCGGAGCCCCCGCGCCGGCCGCACCGGCCCCCGGAGCCCCCGCTTCCGCCCCCGGCACCCCGGGCCCCGCGCTCCCGGCGCGCTACTACACCGATCCCGGGATCGCCGCCGCCGAGACCCGGCACGTCTTCGCCGCGTCCTGGCAGCTCGTATGCCACGAGTCCGACCTGCCGGAACCGGGATCCCGCCTCGCCGCCACCGTCGCGGACCGCGAGGTCATGGTGGTCCGCACCGAGGACGGCGGCCTCGCCGCCCACCTCAACGTCTGCCGCCACCGCGGCACACGCCTGGTCACCAACCCCGAACCGGCCGGCAAGGCGATCCGCTGCCCCTACCACGGCTGGACGTACCGCCTCGACGGAAGCCTGGTCGGCGCCCCGGAGGCCCGGCAGATCCCCTGCCTGGACAAGCCGAAGCTCGGCCTGTTCCCGGCCTCCGTGGAGTCCTTCCTCGGCTTCGTCTTCGTCAGCCTCGACCCCGACGCCGTACCGCTGGCCAAGAGCTGCGCGGGCCTCGCGGACGCGGTCGGCCACTACGCCGGAGCCGACCTCGTGCCCGTAGGCCGGGCCCGGATCCACCACCTGGCCGGCGCCGAGGTGCAGCAGGCCAACTGGAAGGTGGCGGTCGACAACTACCTGGAGGGTTACCACGTCCCGGTGGCCCACCCCGGCCTGATGCGCCTGCTCGACTACCAGGGCTACACCTGCGAGATCGAGGAGAACTACGCGCTGTTCGCCTCCCCGCTGCGCGACAAGCCGTCCTCGAACTGGGCCGAACGCCTCTACCAGCGCATCGCCGCCCCCATGCCCGGCCTCGCCGAGGCCGACCGCCGCATCTGGCGGTACGCGGTCATCTACCCCAACACCCTCATCGACTTCTACCCGGACCACGTACTGGCCTGGACGGCGATCCCCACGGCCGTCGACCGCGTGGCCGTGCCCGGCGCCTTCTACACCCGGCGGGGTACCAGTTGGCGCACCCGCCTCGCCCGGCGCCTGAACATCCACATCGGCTGGATCACCAATGACGAGGACGCCGAACTGGTCGCCCGCGTCCAGAAGGGGCTCACCACCCCCGGCTTCGAGCCCGGACCGCTCTCGCGCCGCGAGTCCGCCGTCGGCTGGTTCGCCGCCCGCATCCGCGCCGCCCTCGACGGCGCCGAACCGTAGGGGAGTCTCGCCGGTCAGGCCGGTCCGACCTGACGGACTCCTCCCCGCACGCCCCGGGCGCCGCACCCCCACCGCGCCCCACCCGCACCGCACCGCACCACCGGCCACGCCCCGGGCACGGCACGGCACCGCCCCCCGCCGTACGCACCCCGCCCTACGCACCCGGCGTAGGCGCCCGCCGTCCCCGCGCCCACCGTTCGACCGAGCCCCCACCTTCCGCTCGTTCCCGCCGTCCCCCTGCGGCCCTACGGAGAGGACCCCATGTCCCCCGAGGCACTCCCCCCGACCAGACGCCAGTTCCTGCGCGTCGGCACCGCCGCCGCCCTCGCCCTCACCACCGCCGGCTGCGGCTTCGCGTCCGAAGCCGACCCGGCCGACGGGAAGACCGCCGAAACCCCCATCGACGTCCGGGTGGACGGCGACCTCGTCTACTTCAACTGGGCCGACTTCGTCGACCCGGCCGTCTTCGAAGGCTTCCAGAAGGAGTACGGCGTCAAGGTCATCCAGTCGAACTACGACTCCATGGAGGGCATGGCCGCCAAGCTCAACGCCGGGAACCGCTACGACATCGTCTTCCCCACCGCGAAATGGGCGCAGCGCCTCGCCGACGGCGGCCGCCTGCGCACGATCGACCACTCCCGGCTGCGCAACGCCGACTCGGTGTTCGGCGGATACGGCTACTTCGCCGACCCCTGGTACGACGCGCGCTCGGCCCACACCGTGCCCTTCACCATGTACAAGACCGGCATAGGCTGGCGCCGGGACCGGCTCGGCGACCTGACCGGCTCCTGGGACGACCTGTGGAACGACCAGGCCAAGGGCAAGGTCTTCGTCCTCGACGACCGTGACGAGGTGCTCGGCCTCGGTGCGCTCAAGCTCGGCCTCGACCTCACCACCGGCGACCACGGCGATCTCGCCCGCGTCACCGACACCCTCCGCTCGCTCCGCCCCCGCCTGCGCGGATTCTCCAGCGACAGCTACAACAACCTGCTCAACGGCAACGCCGACATGACCCAGGCCTGGAGCGGCGACATGGCCGCCATGCTCGCCCAGGCCGAGGACCCGGCCGTCTTCGGCTTCGAGGTCGCCCGCGAGGGCGCCCCCGTCAACTCCGACTGTTACGCCATCCCCGCCAACGCGCAGCACCCCGGCACCGCGATGCTCTTCATCGACTACATGCTCCGCCCCGAGAACGTGAAGAAGAACATCGAGTACATCGGCTACCCCATGCCGGTGCGCGGCACCGAGGACACGTACGCCGCACTCGTCGAACCCTTCCCCCAGTGCGTGGTGACCGCCGACGACCTCAAGGCCGACCTCTTCTTCCGCAACGGCGACGCCCGGGCCGAACAGGCCCGCGACGCCGCCTGGACCGACGTGAAGGCCGGCTGACATGGCGGACACCAAAGCGAGGGGGCCCAGGCTGTGGACCTGGCTCCTCCTCCCCGGCACCCTCTGGATGACGGGCTTCCTCGTCGCCTCCCTCCTCCTCGTCGCCACCCTCGCCCTCGGCACCACCGACCCCCTCGGCAACCCGCGCTTCGGCTTCAACCCCGACAACCTCACCGCACTCGCCGACCCCGCCTACCGCACCGTCCTGCTGCGCTCCCTCGGCTACGCGCTGATCACCTGCCTCATCTGCCTGGCCGTGGCCTACCCGGTCGCCTACGCCATCGCCCTGCGCGGCGGACGCTTCAAGAACCTGCTGATCGCCGCGATCGTCGTCCCGTTCTTCGCCAACTACCTGGTACGGATGTACGGCTGGTCCGTCGTCCTCTCCGACGACGGCCCGCTGCTGAGGTTCCTGCGCGCGATCGGTGTGGCCGACGACGGCACCAAGATCCTCCAGACCGGCGCGGGCGTCATCGCCGGACTCGTCTACGGCTTCGTCGTCTTCATGATCATCCCGCTGTACGCGGCGATGGAACGCATGGACACCTCGCTCATCGAAGCCGGCCGCGACCTCTACGGCGGCCCCCTGCGGACCTTCCTCTACGTCACCGTCCCCGCCACCCGGCAGGGAGCGGCCGCCGGCTGCGTCCTCGTCTTCCTGCCCGCCATGGGCGACTTCGTCAGCGCACAGCTCATGGGAGGACCCGACCAGATCATGATCGGCAACCTGATCCAGGACAAGTTCTTCCAGGGCCAGAACTGGCCGCTGGGCTCGGCCCTCACCATGCTCCTGATGGCGGTCCTGTTCCTCGGGATGCTCGGCTACCTGCGGCGCACCCGCAAGGACGAGGCGGAGGCGGCCCGATGAACAACGGGAACACCGCGAGCACCACGGGCGCACGGAACACGGCGACCACCACGGACGCTCCGAGCACCGCGCACGCTCCGAGCACCGCGCACGCCCCGGGCACGCCCGGCGCTCCGAGGAAGCAGCGACGCCGCCGCCGCGCGGCCGAGCGCCGCCCCCGCTTCGCCATCGCCGTCACCGCCCTCTTCTTCGCCCTCCTCTACCTCCCCGTCGGCGTCGTCGTCCTGTTCTCCTTCAACTCGCAGAAGTCCCTCACCGTCTTCGAGGACGTCAGCCTCCGCTGGTACACCGCGTTCCTCCACGACGACGTGATCCTCGACTCGCTCGGCATGAGCCTGCGGGTCTCCCTGGTCGCCATGGCCGGCTCGCTCGTCCTCGGCGTCGCCCTCGCCCTGGGCCTCGTACGCAGCAGGAGCCGCCTCGGCTCCTTCGCCGGCCTGGTCATGCTCGTCCCGCTCATCACCCCGGAGATCGTCACCGGCGTCGCCGCGATGCTCCTCTTCAAGGGCCTCGGCATCACCCTGTCCACCACCACCGTGATGCTCGCCGAGATCACCTTCTCCATCTCCTACGTGACCGTCATCCTCCGCTCACGCATCGCCGCCCTCAACCCCGAGGTCGAGGAAGCCGCGATGGACCTCGGCGCCACCCGCCGGCAGGCACTGCGCCTGGTCACCCTGCCCGCACTGCTCCCGAGCATCCTCGCCTCCGCCGTGCTGATCTTCGCCCTCGTCTTCGACGACTTCGTCCTCGCCTACTTCACCACCGGCGTCGACCCGCAGCCGCTGTCCGTGCGCATCTACTCGGCGATCCGGTTCGGCGTGCAGCCCACCATCAACGCCGTCGGCACCCTGATGCTCGCCGGATCCGTCGGCCTCATCGTCCTCGCCCTCGCCATACCGCGCCTGTTCGGGCGCCGCGGCGGCCTCGACCTGCTCTCCGGGAAGTGACACCCATGCACCCGACCCCCGTGCACCCCACCCCCGCCGTCCGCCTCGACCACGTCAGCAAGCGCTACCCCGCCGCGGACGACACCTACGCCGTGCACGACGTCGCACTCGACATCGCCCAGGGCGAGTTCTTCTCCCTCCTCGGCCCCTCAGGCTGCGGCAAGACCACCCTGCTGCGGATGATCGGCGGCTTCACCGACCCCACCGAGGGCAGCGTCCTGCTCGACGGCCAGGACGTCACCGGCCTGCCGCCCAACAAGCGCAACGTCAACACCGTCTTCCAGAGCTACGCCCTGTTCGACCACCTCTCCCTCGCGGACAACGTGGCCTTCGGCCTCAAGCGCAAGGGCGTCCCCCGCGCCGAGATCCGCGAACGCGTCACCGGCATGCTCGACCTCGTCCAGCTCGGACACCTCGCGGGTCGCAAGCCGGCCACCCTCTCCGGCGGCCAGCGGCAGCGCGTCGCCCTCGCCCGCGCCCTGGTCAACCGGCCCCAGGTGCTGCTGCTGGACGAGCCGCTGGCCGCCCTCGACCTGAAGCTGCGCCGGCACATGCAGGTCGAGCTCAAGCAGATCCAGCGCGAGGTCGGCATCACCTTCGTCTTCGTCACCCACGACCAGGACGAGGCCCTGACCATGTCGGACCGGATCGCCGTCATGAACGACGGACACGTCGAACAGTGCGGCACCCCGGAAGACGTGTACGAGCGGCCCAGCAGCAGCTTCACCGCCTCCTTCATGGGCACATCCAACCTCGTACCCGGCACCTACCGCTCCGGCCGGGTCGTCCTCGACGCCGGCCCCGAACTGCCCGTCGGCAACCGGCCCGCCCTCACCGACGGCAGCAGGGTCAACCTGTCGATCCGCCCCGAGAAGATCTGGCTGTCCGACCTGGAACCGGACATGGCCCGGGTCGGCGGCGTCGTCCGCGAGACCGTCTACTGCGGCCCCACCACCACCTACCTGATCGAACTCGCCCCCGGCGTCACGGTGTCCGTACTGGAGCAGAACACGGTCCGCTCCCGCATGGAGGACCGCTGGAGCGGCGGCGAGCAGGTCGAGATCGGCTGGAAGCCCGAGCACTGCCTCGTCCTGCACTGACCGGAGGAACACCCCATGAACCACGACGTCATCGTGCTCGGCGCCGGCCTGGCCGGCCTCGCCGCCGCACGCGACCTCGCCGCCGGCGGAGCCGACGTCCTCGTCGTCGAGGCCCGCGACCGGGTCGGCGGACGCGTCGAGCAGACCGAACTCCCCGACGGCCGACTGCTCCAGCTCGGCGGAGAGGTCGTCGGCCGCGCCCACACCGCGTACACGACCCTGGCGGCGGAACTCGGCCTCACCCTCACCCCCAGCTACGTCGCCGAACCCGGCGCCCTCACCCGCGCCACCCCCGAAGGAGTCTCCGCGGGCGACCCGCCCCACTGGTTCGGCCCCGGCGACGACACCTGCCACCGCAAGGTCACCGACGCCTTCTGCGCACTCGCCCGCACCGTCGACCCGGACGACCCCTGGGCCCACCCCGACGCCACCGCCCTCGACCGGCTCTCCGTCGGCGACTGGCTGCGCGCCGAGGGCGCGACCCCGGCCGTCGTCCGCCTCTGGGAGATCGGCCAGCTCGCCCTCGCCGACGGCTCGTACGAGCGCACCTCCCTGCTCGCCGCCCTGCGCAAGCACGCCGCGGTCCCCGTACCCGGCCCCGACCACTACGACTACGAGGCCTGGGAGGGCCTGCGGGTCGCCGAGGGATCCGCGACGGTGGCCCTGCGCATGGCCGCCGCCCTCGGCGGCCGCGTCCGTACCGGCTCGCCCGTCGAGGCCGTCACGATCCGCCGCCCCGGCCCCTGCACCGTACGGCTGGCCGGAGGCGAGACCCTCACCGCCGGCGCCGTCGTCAGCGCCCTGCCCGTCGGCCCGCTCCGCTCGGTCACCGTCACCGGCGTCTCCGAGGAACGACTCGCCTCCCTGCACCGCCAACGCCACGCCCTCGCCGCCAAGTTCGTCGCCGCCTACGACCGGCCGTTCTGGCGCGACCGGGGCCGCAGCGGCCTCTCCGAATGCGAAGGGGTCCTCGGCAGCACCTGGCCACAGAACGACGGCATCCTCTCCGCCCTCGTACCACCCGAAAGGCTCGCCGTGCTGCTCGGCACACCCACCCCCCTGCGCACCGGCGAACTCCTCGCCGAAATCGCCCGCCTCTACGGCGAAGAGGCCCACCGGCCGCTCGCCACCCACATCCGGATGTGGGGCACCGACCCGTGGACCCAGGGGTACGTCACCCAGTGGACACCCGGCGACGTCACGGCCGTCGGCCCCCGTCACGGCACCCACGAACCACCCTTCTACGTCTGCGGATCCGACCAGTGGGTGGCCGGCTACATGGAGGGCGCCGTCCGCACCGGACGCGACGCGGCGCGCGAGGCACTGCGCCGTGGCTGACACCGACACCCTCCTCAACCACATCGCCGGCGCCGACCGGCCCGCCGCCACGGGCGCGACGATGGACCTCGTCGACCCCGCCACCGGCCGCGTCCACCGCCGCGCCCCGCGCTCCGGCGGGGCCGACACCGACGCCGCCTGCGCGGCCGCCACGGCGGCGTACGCGCACTGGTCCACGACCACCCCTGCCGTACGGCAGCGCGCCCTGCTCGGCATCGCCGACGCCATCGAGGAACACGCGGAGGCCCTCGTCGCCGCCGAGACAGCCGACACGGGCAAGCCGGCCCGCCTGTTCAGGACCGAGGAACTGCCCGCCATAGTCGACAGCGTCCGCTTCTTCGCGGGCGCCGCCCGCAACCTGCCCGGCGCCGCGGCCGGGGAGTACACCGAAGGCCGCACCTCCCTCCTGCGCCGCGAACCGGTCGGGGTCTGCGCCCAGATCACCCCGTGGAACTACCCGCTGATGATGGCCGTGTGGAAGATCGCCCCGGCGATCGCCGCGGGCAACACGACCGTGCTCAAGCCGGCCGACACGACACCCTCGTCCTCCGTGCTCCTCGCCCGGATGGCGGCCGAGCACCTGCCGCCCGGCGTGCTCAACGTGGTCTGCGGCGACCGTGACACCGGCCGCGAACTCGTCGCCCACCGCGACGTCGCCCTCGTCGCCGTCACCGGCAGCGTGCGGGCGGGCCGGCAGATCGCGGCGGCCGCCGCCGTCGACCTCAAACGCGTCCACCTGGAACTCGGCGGGAACGCCCCCGTCCTCGTCCACGACGACGTGGACGTCGAGGCCACCGCCGCGGCCCTCGCCGCCGTCGCCTACTACAACGCCGGGCAGGACTGCACCGCACCCACCCGCTTCCTCGTCCACCACCGGATCCACGACGCGTTCCTCGCCGCGTTCGCGGCCGAGACCCGCACGCTGCGCCCGGGCTCCCCGGACGAGCCCGACGCCGACTTCGGCCCCCTCAACAACGCCGCCCAGCTGGCCTCGGTGCAGGACCTGCTCGGCAGGCTGTCGGACCGCGCCGAGATCGTCACCGGCGGTGACCGGCTCCCGAGACCCGGCTTCTTCCACGAGCCCACGGTCGTCGCGGGCGTGCGCCAGGACGACGAGATCGTGCAGGAGGAGATCTTCGGGCCCGTCGTGACCGTGCAGGCCTTCGCCGACGAGGAGGAGGCCCTGAAGCTGGCCGACGACGTCCGCCACGGCCTCGCCGCCAGCGTGTGGACCACCGACCACGACCGCGCGATGCGGGCGACCCGGGCCCTGCACACCGGCATCGTCTGGGTGAACACCCACGGCACCACCGTCTCCGAAATGCCCCACGGCGGGGTCAAGCACTCGGGCTACGGCAGTGACCTGTCGATGGCGGGCCTCCTGGACTACACCCGGGTCAAGCACGTCATGCTGTGAGCCCCGCGGCGCCCTCCACCCGGTCAGCCGTTCAGGGAGGCCATCAGCTCGGGGGCGTAGCGGTCGCCGGAGGCCACGCCGTGCGGGGCCACGGCGTCGATCGCGGCCAGTTCGGCCGGGGTGATCGTCACGGCGGTGGCGGCGACGTTCTCCTCCAGGTAGCGGCGGCGCTTGGTGCCCGGAATGGGCACCGCGCCCTGGTGCAGGGTCCAGGCCAGGGCGAGCTGCGAGGGCGTCACGCCCTTCTCGGCGGCCAGCTGGCGGACCTGGTCCACGACGGCCAGGTTCCGGTGGAAGTTCTCACCCTGGAACCGAGGGTCGGTGCGGCGGAAGTCGTCCGCCGCGAAGTCGTCGGGGCTGGTGATGGCGCCGGAGAGGAACCCGCGGCCGAGCGGGGAGTAGGCGACGAGCCCGATCCCCAGTTCGCGGAGGGTGTCGAGCACGCCGTCGTGCTCGATGCCGCGTTCGAAGAGGCTGTACTCGGTCTGTACCGCGGCCAGCGGGTGCACGGCGTGGGCGCGGGCGATCGTGGCGGGGGAGACCTCGCACAGGCCGATGTGGCGGACCTTGCCGGCCTCGACCAGCCCGGCCAGGGCGCCGACGCTCTCCTCGATCGGCACGTTCGGGTCGACGCGGTGCAGGTAGTAGAGGTCGATGTGGTCGGTGCCCAGGTGGCGCAGGGATCGGTCGGCCGACCGCCGGATGTACTCGGGGGTTCCGTTGTGCCCGAGGAAGGCGCCCTCGTCGGTGAATTCGATCCCGGTCTTCGTGGCCACCACGGCCGCCTCGCGGCGGCCGGACAGGGCCTTGCCGAGCAGCTGCTCGTTGCGGAAGGGGCCGTAGCCCTCGGCGGTGTCGAGAAGGGTGACGCCGAGCTCCAGGGCGCGGTCGATCGTGGCGAGGGACTCGGTCTCGTCGGTGGCGCCGTAGTGGGCGCTCATGCCCATCAGCCCGAGGCCCTCGGCCCCCACCTTCAGACCCTGGCGGCCCAGTGCGCGCATCTCCATGGTGTGCTCCTCGAAAGAAAGTAACTAACCGGATAGATAGAGTCTGCGACGGATCGGTGCGCCTTGTCAATAACTGGATAGTTACTTGCTAGGCTGCGGGCATGGCACGGGATTCCAACGCGACCAAGGCGCGCCTGCTCGACGCGGCCTTCTCCGAGTTCGCGACGTACGGCATCGCCGGTGCGCGCGTCGACCGCATTGCCGAGGCCGCGCAGGCGAACAAGCGGCTCATCTACGTCTACTACGGCAACAAGGAGCAGCTCTTCGACGCCGTGCTCCAGCGGGCCCTGGAGACCGGCTCGGAATCCGTCCCCTTCGACGCCGACGACCTGCCCGGCTACGCGGGCGCCGTCTTCGACCACCTCGTCGAGCGGCCCGAGCTGATGCGGCTCGTACTGTGGAAGCAGCTGGAGCGCCCCGGGTCGACGGGCGCGGAGGCAGCGTCCTACGAAGGCAAGATCGCGGCCGTGCGGCAGGCGCAGGAGGCGGGCCGCATCGACGCGGGCATCGACCCCGCGGACGTGCTCACGCTGGTCATCGGCCTGTCGCAGGCCTGGTTCGCGGCGGTGGGCGGCCCGGCGGCGGGAGCCGCGGGCAGTGCCTGGGCCGCCGACCGCCTGGCGGCCCACCGCGCGGCCGTGATCGAGTCCGTCCGCCGGCTCACGGCGCCGTAGCGGGCGGGAGCCGCAGGGCGAGGGCTTCGGGGGTCGGGATCTGGCGGGGCGGGGGCTTCGGGGGTCGGGAGCCGCTCGGGCGGGATCAGGGATGGTTTGGGGGTTTCCCGTCAGTCCCATCGTCTCTCCGCGTCGGGCCGGCCCGTCAAGGGCGCTCCCTCCGGTCGCGTCGCTTCGCGATGTCGCTGCGCTCCACCCTTGACCGCCCGTCCCGCCACGGAAATCCGAAAGACTGCCGGGAAGCCCCCAAAGGAACGGGCCGGTCTCAGCTTTGCAGGGACGGGGCGTCGGAGATGCGCGGCGGCGGTCGAGGGCGCGTCTCATCGCTACGCGCTCCTGCGGGACGGCGCCTGCGGGCCCCTTGGGCTGGACATAAGCCGCCATTGATCGCTACGTGCTTCTCCTTCACGCGTCCGCGAGTCTCTGGGGCTGGGCATAAGCCGCCACCAATCGCTACGCGCTCCTGCCGGACGGCGCCTGCGAGCCCCGTGGGCTGGACATAAGCCGCCATCGATCGCTGCCCGCTCCTCCATCACGCGTCCGCAAGCCGTCCGGGGCTGGTCGCAAGCCGCAGAAACCTTCCGCCAC
>NZ_JOAK01000017.1 GCF_000720455.1 Streptomyces virginiae
TGGACATAAGCCGCCATCGATCGCTGCCCGCTCCTCCATCACGCGTCCGCAAGCCGTCCGGGGCTGGTCGCAAGCCGCAGAAACCTTCCGCCACCCCCCGTGGACGGCGTCCGGCCCCTGCGTGGGGAGGGAAAGCGTCAGATGACGGCTGGGGCGATGCCAATCCATGTCTGGGTGAGTGTGCGCCTCAAAGAGCCCTCAATATGACCCAATTGCCCCTGTCTGTACCGGGGGGTGGGGTCTCACCGTGGTCTTGATGGGGGTTGGCATCGGCTGAGCCGATGGATGCCCCCTCCGCGTCCCTCGTATCGCCCTTCTCAGCCCCAGACGGGGGCCGGACGCGGTCGTCGAGAAGCGCGTAGCGATTGGTGGCGGCCTATGCCCGGCCCAGGGGGCTCGCAGGCGCCGTCCGGCAGGAGCGCGTAGCGATTTGGGGCGCCCCGGGCTCCGGCCGCGCATCGCTGGCCGCCCGTCCCTGAATCTGGAACCGGCCCGTTCCTTTGGGGGTTTCCCGGCTGTCCTCGTATGTCCGTGGCGGGGCGGGCGGTCAAGGGTGGCCGAAGGCCATCGCGTAGCGACGCGACGAAGGAGCGCCCTTGAGGGGCCGGCCCGACGCGGAGAGACGATGGGACTGACGGGAAACCCCCAGGACTTCTCTGACCGCCGAGTCTGTGCATCCCGCCCCCCGAAGCCCCCCCGCGGGTCTTGGGCATGGGGGTGCCCCCGGGGTTCTCCCGTGGCCGTGGCCGTGGCCGTGGTCGTGGCTCGGGAAGCCCGCTCCTTTCACCCAGCTCGGCTGCATTTCGCAGGAATTGACATCCAATGGTCGGCGAGGCCGCGGCCGTGCGTGTCCTTGAGCGGTGAACTCGCCCTCCAGGGGCCCCAGTCGAGACGTCCGTGCAGCAGGACACGCCTCGGAAACAATTCTGCAATCTCTTGCGCAAAGTCTTGCAGGGCTCCTACCTGGCACCTACGGTCGCTCCAATCCCCACCTCTCCCCCCAGGAGGACCCCGCATGCCTGCCAGGGCCGTCAGAGCTGCAACCCTTTTCAGTACCGCCGCCGCACTCGCCACCGCCGCCACGCTCACCGCCGTCGCGCCGCAGGCCGCCGCCACGCCACCCGGCGACAAGGACGTGACGGCCGTCCTCTTCGAGTGGCGCTTCGACTCCGTGGCCAAGGCCTGCACCGGCAGCCTCGGCCCCGCCGGGTACGGGTACGTCCAGGTGTCGCCCCCGCAGGAGCACGTGCAGGGCAGCCAGTGGTGGACCTCGTACCAGCCCGTCAGCTACAAGATCGCCGGCCGGCTGGGTGACCGTACGGCCTTCAAGGCCATGGTCGACACCTGTCACGCCGCGGGCGTCAAGGTCGTCGTCGACTCGGTCGTCAACCACATGGCGGGCCCGGCGGACGCGGGCGCCACCTTCACGGGGACGGGCGGGAGTTCGTACACGAAGTACAACTACCCGGGGATCTACTCCGGTTCCGACCTGGACGACTGCCGGGCGGCGATCTCCAACTACCAGGACCGCGGCAACGTCCAGAACTGCGAGCTCGTGCAGCTCGCGGACCTGGACACGGGCGAGGACTACGTGCGGGGCCGGATCGCCGGCTACCTCAACGACCTGCTGTCGCTGGGCGTCGACGGCTTCCGCATCGACGCCGCCAAGCACATGCCCGCCGCCGACCTCGCCAACATCAAGTCCAGGCTGACCAACCCCGGGGTCTACTGGAAGCAGGAGGCGATATACGGGGCCGGGGAAGCCGTCCAGCCGAGCGAGTACCTCGGCAGCGGTGACGTGCAGGAGTTCCGGTACGCCCGGGACCTCAAGCGCGTCTTCCAGAACGAGAACCTGGCCCACCTGAAGAACTTCGGCGAGGCCTGGGGGTACATGCCCTCCGCCCAGAGCGGCGTCTTCGTCGACAACCACGACACAGAGCGCGGCGGGGACACGCTGACCTACAAGGACGGGTCCGCCTACACCCTCGCCAGCGTCTTCACGCTGGCCTGGCCCTACGGCTCCCCCGACGTGCACTCCGGCTACGAGTGGACCGACAAGGACGCCGGCCCGCCGAACGGCGGCACGGTCAACGCCTGCTACACCGACGGATGGAAGTGCCAGCACGCCTGGCGGGAGATCTCCTCGATGGTCGGCTTCCGCAACGCGGCGCGCGGTCAGGGCGTCGTGAACTGGTGGGACAACGGCGGCGACCAGATCGCCTTCGGGCGCGGCTCCAAGGCCTACGTCGCGATCAACCACGAGGGATCGGCCCTGACGAGGACCTTCCAGACCTCGCTCCCCGCCGGCGACTACTGCGACGTGCAGAGCGGGCGCACCGTCACCGTCGGCTCCGGCGGCCAGTTCACCGCCACGCTCGGCGCCGGGACCGCCCTCGCCCTGCACGTCAACGCCCGTACGTGCGCCGGTACCCCCGCGGGCCCCGGCGGCGCCGCCTTCGCCGTCAACGCCACCACCGTGCCGGGCCAGAACATCTACGTCACCGGCGACCGCGCCGAGCTCGGCGGCTGGAACACCGGCGCCGCGCTCAAGTTGGACCCGGCCGCCTACCCCGTGTGGAAGCTCGACGTCTCCCTCCCGGCCGGCACGTCGTTCGCGTACAAGTACGTCCGCAAGGACGCCGCCGGGAACGTCACCTGGGAGAGCGGCGCGAACCGTACGGCCACCGTCCCCGCGAGCGGCAAGGTCACGCTGAGCGACACCTGGCGCAACTGAACCCGCCCCACAGACCAGGGCCGCCCGGCACCACCTGCCCCGCCCCCGCCGGGCGGCCCTCATCCATGCGACACGTACACAAGGAGACCCGCCTTGATACGCCCTGCCGCAGGAGTGCTCGCCGCCGCGCTGGCCGTGACGCTCCTGCCCGCCCTCCCCGCCGCGGCCGCCGAGGCCAAGGTGCCCGCCCCGCCGTCGGACGCGAAACTGGCCGGCGAACCGGCCCGCAACGACCTGACCCGCGAGCAGTTCTACTTCGTGCTCCCGGACCGGTTCGCGAACGGTGATCCGCGCAACGACCGGGGCGGACTGACCGGCTCCCGCCTGGAGACCGGTCTGGACCCCACCGACAAGGGCTTCTACCAGGGCGGCGACCTCAAGGGGCTCACCGACCGGCTCGACTACATCAAGGGGCTCGGCACCACGGCCATCTGGATGGCGCCGATCTTCAAGAACCAGCCGGTGCAGGGCAAGGGCGACGACGTCTCCGCCGGTTACCACGGCTACTGGATCACCGACTTCACGCAGGTCGACCCGCACTTCGGCACCAACGCGGACCTGGAGCGGCTGATCGACAAGGCGCACGCGAAGGGGATGAAGGTCTTCTTCGACGTCATCACCAACCACACCGCCGACGTCGTGGACTACCGGGAGGCCTCCTACTCGTACCTGTCGAAGGGGGCGTTCCCCTACCTGACGAAGGACGGGGTGCCGTTCGACGACAAGGACTATGCCGACGGGAAGGGGAAGTTCCCCAAGGTGGACGGAGAGTCCTTCCCGAGGACCCCGTTCGTGCCGGCCGCGAAGAAGAACCTCAAGGTGCCCGGCTGGCTCAACGACCCGACGATGTACCACAACCGGGGTGACTCCACCTTCGCCGGCGAGTCCTCCGAGCAGGGCGACTTCTTCGGCCTGGACGACCTGTGGACCGAGCGTCCCGAGGTCGTCAGCGGGATGGAGAAGATCTACGAGAAGTGGGTCAAGGACTTCCGGATCGACGGCTTCCGCATCGACACGGTCAAGCACGTCAACACGGAGTTCTGGACCCAGTGGGCGACGGCCCTCGACGCGTACGCGGCCGAGCGCGGACGCGACGACTTCTTCATGTTCGGCGAGGTCTACTCCGCCGACACCGCCGTCACCTCGCCGTACGTGACGCGCGGCCGCCTGGACGCCACCCTGGACTTCCCGCTCCAGGACGCGATCCGCGCGTACGCCTCCCAGGGCGCGGCGGCCTCCCGGCTGGGCTCCGTCCTCGCCGACGACTACCGCTACACCTCGGGCAAGGCCAACGCCTACGAGCAGGTGACCTTCCTCGGCAACCACGACATGGGCCGCTTCGGTGCCTTCCTGAAGCAGGACCGGCCCGGCGCCGCCGAGCAGGAGCTGCTGGGCCGCTACCGGCTCGCCAACGAGCTGATGTTCTTCTCCCGGGGCAACCCGGTGGTCTACTCCGGTGACGAGCAGGGCTTCACCGGCGCGGGCGGCGACAAGGACTCGCGCCAGCCGCTGTTCGCCTCGAAGGTCGCCGACTACCTGGACGACGACCAGCTCGGAACGGCGCGCACGCACGCGAGCGACGCCTACGATCCGGAGCACCCTCTCTACAAGGAGATCAGTGCTCTCTCGAAGCTGACCAAGGCCCACCCGGCGCTGCGCGACGGCATCCAGAGTGAACGATTCTCCGATGGCTCCGTGTACGCCTTCGCCCGTACCGACGCCCGTACCCGTACCGAGTACCTGGTGGCCGCCAACAACGGCGCCGAGTCCCGCACCGTCGAGATCGACGCCCCGGCCGGCACCCAGTACCGAACCCTGTACGGCGGCACCGCCCTGATCCGCGCCTCCGCCGCGGGCAAGCTCACCGTCGTCGTCCCCGCCCTCGGCTCGGTCGTCCTCCGGGCCGTCGCCCCCCTCGCCGCCCCCACCGCCAAGCCCGCCCTGACCCTCAAGGCCCCGGCCCCCGGCGCCGCCGGCACCGTCGAGCTGTCGGCCGACGTCAGCGGCGGCGGCCTGAACCGGGTCGTCTTCGCCGCGCAGACCGGCAACGAGAAGTGGCAGGTCCTCGGCTCCGCCGACCACGCCCCCTACAAGGTCACCCAGCACGTCACCGCGCCCGCCGGGACCCCGCTGCGCTACAAGGCCGTCGTCGTCGACTCCGCCGGCCGCACCGCGAGCGCCCTCGCCGCGTCCGTCGCCGGCCAGGCCCCGCCCGTCGAGGTGCCCACCGCCACCCAGCGCGACTACGCGGTCGTCCACTACAACCGGCCCGACGGCGACTACACCGACTGGCGGCTGTACGCCTGGGGCGACATCGCGGACGGCGAGGCCACCCCGTGGCCGGCCGGCCACGGCTTCACCGGCCGCGACGCCTACGGCGCCTTCGCGTACGTCAGGCTCAAGCCCGGTGCCTCCTCCGTCGGTTACCTCGTCATCGACAAGGACGGCAACAAGGACGTCGCCGCCGACCGCACCATCGACGTGACGAAGACCGGCGAGATCTGGCTGGAGCAGGGCAAGGAGCCCGCCCGCACCGACCGCCCCGCGTACCCGCCGCAGGACCAGGGCAAGGCCGTCCTGCACCACCGGCGCCCCGACGGCGCCTACGACGGCTGGGGCCTGCACGTCTGGACCGGGGCCGCGACCCCGACCGACTGGTCCAAGCCGCTGCTCCCGGCCCGTACCGACGCCTACGGCGCGGTCTACGAGGTCCCCCTCGCGGCCGGCGCCACCAGCCTCAGCTACATCCTGCACAAGGGCGACGAGAAGGACCTGCCCACCGACCAGTCCCTGGACCTGAAGGCCACCGGCCACGAGGTGTGGATGCTGGGCGGCCAGGAGAAGTACCTCCTGCCGCAGCCCGCCGGCTCCTCCGCCGCCCTCGACCTCACCAAGTCCCAGGCCGTCTGGATCGACCGCGACACCGTCGCCTGGAACGCCCCCGCGGCCGCCGCGTCCGTCCAGCTCCTCGCCTCCCGCGACGGCGCCGTCAAGGCGGAGAACGGCACGCTGACCGGCCCGGCCCAGTGGCTGCGCCTCGGCCGCTCCGAACTGACCGCCGCCCAGAAGCAGAAGTTCCCGCACCTCGCCGCGTACGCCGCGTTCAGCGTGGACCCGCGCGACCGCGACCGCGTACGGGAGGCCCTGCGCGGACAGCTCGTCGCCTCCGCCCGCGCCGCGAACGGCGCCGTGCTCGCCGCCACCGGCGTCCAGCTCGCCGGCGTCCTCGACGACCTGTACGCGACGACCGCCGCCCTCGGCCCGGTCTTCAAGGACGGCCGCCCCACCCTCTCCGTCTGGGCGCCCACCGCCCAGCAGGTGTCCCTCGAACTCGACGGCCGCACCGTCGCCATGCGCCGCGACGACACCACCGGCGTCTGGTCGGTGCGCGGCGAGCGCTCCTGGACCGGGAAGCCGTACCGCTACGCGGTGACCGTGTGGGCCCCCAGCACCCGCCAGGTGGTCCGCAACCTCGTCACCGACCCCTACTCCACCGCCCTGACCGCCGACTCCACCCACAGCCTGGCCGTCGACCTCGCCGACCCCAAGCTCGCCCCGCCCGGCTGGAAGACCCTGCGCAAGCCCGCGGCCGTGCCCTTCACCTCCGCGCAGATCCAGGAGCTGCACATCCGCGACTTCTCCGTCGCGGACCGCACCAGCGGCCACCCCGGCCAGTACCTGGCCTTCACCGACACCGCCTCGGCGGGCATGCGCCACCTGCGCGACCTCGCCACCGCCGGCACCTCCTACGTCCACCTCCTGCCCGCCTTCGACATCGGCACCATCCCGGAGAAGGCCGCGGACCGCACCGAGCCCGCCTGTGACCTCACGGTGTACGCGCCGGACTCGCAGGAGCAGCAGGCGTGCGTGGCGGCCGCCGCCGCGAAGGACTCCTACAACTGGGGCTACGACCCGCTGCACTACACCGTTCCCGAGGGCAGCTACGCCAGTGACCCGAACGGCACGGCCCGCACCGTCGAGTTCCGCAGGATGGTCCAGTCCCTGAACGGGTCCGGGCTGCGCACGGTGATGGACGTCGTCTACAACCACACCGTCGCCGCCGGGCAGTCGGACAAGTCCGTCCTCGACCGCATCGTCCCCGGCTACTACCAGCGCCTGCTGGCCGACGGCAGCGTCGCCACCTCCACCTGCTGCGCGAACACCGCCCCCGAGAACGCCATGATGGGCCGCCTCGTCGTGGACTCCGTCGTCACCTGGGCGAAGGAGTACAAGGTCGACGGCTTCCGCTTCGACCTGATGGGCCACCACCCGAAGGCCAACATCCTGGCGGTCCGGGCCGCCCTGGACGCCCTGACGCCCGCCAAGGACGGCGTCGACGGGAAGAAGATCGTCCTCTACGGGGAGGGCTGGAACTTCGGCGAGATCGCCGACGACGCCCGCTTCGTGCAGGCCACGCAGAAGAACATGGCCGGGACGGGCATCGCCACCTTCTCCGACCGGGCGCGCGACGCGGTCCGCGGCGGCGGCCCCTTCGACGAGGACCCGCGCGTCCAGGGCTTCGCGTCGGGCCTGTTCACCGCCCCGAACGACTCGCCGGCCAACGGCACCCCCGAGCAGCAGAAGGCCCGCCTCCTGCACGCCCAGGACCTGATCAAGGTCGGCCTCTCCGGCAACCTCGCCTCGTACGCCTTCACCGACACCTCCGGGCGCCGGGTCAAGGGCTCCGAGGTCGACTACAACGGCGCCCCCGCCGGCTACGCGGCCGCCCCCGGCGACGCCCTCGCCTACGCGGACGCCCACGACAACGAGACCCTCGCCGACGCCCTGACCTTCAAGCTCCCGCCCGCCACCGCCCACGCCGACAAGGCCCGCATGCAGGTCCTGGCCATGGCGACGGCCACCCTCTCCCAGGGCCCGTCCCTGTCCCAGGCCGGCACGGACCTGCTGCGCTCGAAGTCCCTGGACCGCAACTCCTACGACAGCGGCGACTGGTTCAACGCCATCCAGTGGGACTGCCGCGCCGGCAACGGCTTCGGCCGCGGTCTGCCCCCGGCCGCCGACAACGCCCCGAAGTGGCCCTACGCGAAGCCGCTCCTGACGGGACCGGCGCCCACCTGCACCGACATCAACGCCACCGCGGCGGCCCACCGCGACCTGCTGAAGATCCGCACCACCGAGCCGGAGTTCGCCCTCGCCACGGCGGAGGCCGTCCAGTCCCGGCTGGCGTTCCCGCTCTCGGGCCGGGAGGAGACCCCGGGCGTGATCACCATGACCCTGGGCGACCTGGTGGTGGTCTTCAACGCCACCCCCACCGCCCGGCCCCAGCGCGTCAGCGCCCTCGCGGGCACCGCCTACCGCCTGCACCCGGTGCAGGCGGCGGGCTCCGACGCCACCGTCAGGCAGTCCGCCTACGACGTGACGACAGGAGAGTTCACCGTCCCGGCGCGCACCGTGGCCGTCTTCACACGACGGTGAGCCGGTCGAGCCGCTTCTCCAGCAGGATCACCCCGTAGGTCCTGCCGTCCTTCCCCCGCTTGTCGGGGAGCTCCCCGACCACCCGGTAGCCCGCGTCCAGGTAGTACGCGAGCAGCCGGGGGTTGGTGGAGACGCAGTCCAGTCGCGCCCGCTCCCGCCCGGTCCTGGCCGTCCGCCGCTCGGCATGTTCGAGCAGCCGGCGCCCCGCCCCGGCGGGAGCGGTCTCGCGCGACACCATCAGCCGGTGCACGTAGCCCGCCACGGGCGGCTGGATCCCCCAGGCCTCCTCGTCGGACCACCACAACTCGTAGGCCCCGCACACCCGCCCGTCGGCATCGCCGGCGAGCCACACCTCTCCGTCGTGCATCTTCGACCGGAAGTGCGCGGCGTCCTTGTCGCCGGGCTTCCACTGCTCGATCCCGTGCTTCACCATCCAGCGGGCGGCCTCGTCGTACAGCCGCACCAGGGTGCCGGCGTCCTTCTCCACGGCCGGCCGGAACAAGATCCCGTCGTCAATGATCACGCGGGCATTATCGGTGATCACCACCGGTCGTGATCAAGAGAGGGCGCGGTATGCGCGCCCCTTCACACGACGGGGGCCGCGCCACCCGGAACGAGCCCCACCAGACGCCCGACCAGCTCCCCGAAGGGCCCCTCGGCGGGCTCGTCGGCCAGGATCCGTACGAGGATCCCCGCCATCTCCGCGTCGTAGGCGGCGCTCACCGCGGCCAGCGCCGCGAAGTCGTGCACCAGCTGCAGCTCCAGCTCGCCCCGCGGGATCCGGCGCCCGTCCAGCCAGATCAGCGCCGTGGACTCGGCGAGCGACACCCAGGAGCGCACCACGAGTTCGAGCCGGGCCGGCACCTCGTCGAGTCCGATCCCCAGGTGCGTGAGGATCTGCTCGTACGCCGCCTGCCGGACCTCGTCGATCATCGCGTTGGCTCGGCTGCTGCCGGCGGCGGGACCGCCCCGCATCAGAGCCGAGAAGCCCGGCCCGTGGTCCTCGACGAACGCGAAGAACCGCCCCATCACCCGCAGCAGGCGCGCCCCGAGGGGCCCCTCCCGCGGCTCCACGAACCGCTGCGCCAGCTCGTCGGCGGCCCGCCGCAGCGCCGCCTCGTACAGGCTGAGCTTGCCGGGGAAGTAGTGGTAGACCAGCGGCCGGGATATCCCCGCGGCCGCCGCGATCTCGTCGATCGACACATCGTCGGGCGACCGGTGGCTGAACAGCTCCAGGGCAACCCCGATCAGCTGTTGCCGCCGCTCCTCGACACCCATCCTGCGCCGCACTCCGGTCGTCATGCGGACACCCTACTGGGGAGCGTTCACAGGTCCAGGGCGAGGCGGTCCCCCTTCGCGCGCGAGACGCACAGCAGCATCGACTCCCCGCGCTCCTGGTCGGTGAGCAGGTCGTCGCGGTGGTCCACCTCGCCCGCGAGGACCCGGTGTTGGCAGGTCCCGCAGAAACCCTGCTCGCACGAGTACGGGGTGTCCGGCAGCTCCCTGCGCACCGCGGCGAGCGTGCTCTCCCCGGCGCCGACCTCGACGGCCCGTCCCGAGCGGCGCAGTTCGACCGTGAAGGCCCGCGCCGGACCGGGCGCGGCCGACGGTGCGAAGCGTTCCAGGTGCACGGCCGCCGGATCGTGGGCGGCCTCCGTGACGGCCCGCATCAGGGGTTCCGGCCCGCAGCAGTAGACCAGGGTGCCGGGCGCCGCCCCGGCGAGCGGGGTCAGGTCCGGCAGGCCCACCTCGTCCTCGGGATGGACCGTGACCCGGTCCCCGTAGGCCGCGAGGTCGTCCAGGAAGGGCATCGAGTCGAGGGAGCGGCCCCCGTACAGGAGGGTCCAGTCGGCGCCCGCGGCGGTGGCCGCGCGGAGCATCGGCAGGATCGGGGTGATGCCGATGCCGCCCGCGACGAACGCGTACGACGGCGCCGGGAGCAGCTCGAAGCGGTTGCGCGGAGGGCGCAACTCCAGCTCCGCGCCCTCGACGAGCTGTGCGTGCGCCTCGCGGGAGCCGCCGCGGCCGTCCTCGACCAGCCGGATCGCGAGCCGGTAGCGGCCCTCGTCCGCCGGGTCGCCGCACAGCGAGTACTGGCGCACCAGTCCCGAGGGCAGGGTGACGTCCACGTGCGCGCCCGGCGTCCACGCGGGCAGCTCCGGGGATTCCAGGGTCAGTTCCAGAACGTCCTGCGCGGGCTGTGTACGGGAGACGATCAGCGCACGCAGTGCGCGGCGCGGGGAGTGGCCCGAGACCGGGACCTCCAGGGCCGGCAGCGGCCACAGCGGGGATCGCCCGATGCGGCGGTTCAGGGCCCGCCGCGCCGCCCAGGCCGCACCCGCGACCGCCGTGGCCGTCGTGACCGCGAGGGCGCGCCTCATGCCCGCACCCCGCCGTTCGCGCCGGGGGAGGAGGCGAGGTAGGCCACCGCCTGGGCGGTCGAGCCCTCCTGCGAGGGGTGGTACGTACGGGAGAGGTACTTCGGGATGGACCTCAGCATGGAGCCCGTCGACGGGAGTACGCCCTGCCGCCCGGCGAGGAAGAACTGCCCGAAGGAGGCCTTGCCGCCGACGAGGTGGGGGTCGTTCTCCATGAAGAAGCGCACCCCGCGCTGCCAGAGGAAGACCAGCGCCGAGAAGGCGGTCGCCCAGGTCCGGGCCCGGCGCCGGTAGCCGCCGTCGAGGTGCATGAAGAGGTCGAAGGCCACCGAGCGGTGCTCGACCTCCTCCGCGCCGTGCCAGCGCAGCAGGTCCAGCATGGTGGGGTCGGCGCCCCGCCGGTCGAGGGCGTCGGCGTTGAGTACCCAGTCGCCCAGGAACGCCGTGTAGTGCTCGATCGCCGCGATCATCGCGACCCGCTCCATCAGCCACCAGTGCCGGGCCCGGCCCGGCGGCAGGGTCCGGTCCCCGAGCAGCTTCTCGAACAGCCAGTCCACCTGGGCGGTGTAGGGCGTCGGGTCGAGCCCCAGCCGCTTCAGGTGCGGGAGGACGTCGTCGTGGGCGGCGGCGTGCATGGCCTCCTGGCCGATGAAGCCGACGACGTCCTCCCGCAGCCGCTCGTCCTCGATGTAGGGGAGCGCCTGCTTGTAGACGTGCACGAACCACCGCTCGCCGGCGGGCAGCAGCAGGTGCAGCACGTTGATCATGTGCCCGGCGAAGGGTTCGCCGGGCAGCCAGTGCAGCGGGGTGTCCTCCCAGCCGAAGGACACGTTCCGGGGCCTGAGGTCCACGTGTTCCGACGCCACGGGGGCGGGCGCGAGCGGCGTATTAGACATGGCGTCAATGTACTGATGGGTACAGGGGGTGAGAAGACCCCTGCGCCGACTTCTCGCGCCCGCCGCGGTCCGGTCCGGCGGGTGGACCCGTCCGGCTACCGCCCGGTGCTGCCGCTCGCGAGTGCCCACTCGCGGTTCAGGGCGCCCAGCGGGATCCTGCGCTCGAAGGCGGGCGTGCCGAACAGGGAGAGCTGCAGCTGGAGCTGGCCGCTCAGGTCGAACCCGCCGTACAGCGCCCAGGCCCCGCTGACGGAGGCCTTGCCGTCGCTGGACGCGGTCGCCTTCACGTCGGCCTCGCCGCGCAGGTACGGGGCGAAGTCGCCGGTGACGCCGACGGCACCGTAGAGGCCGACGGACGCCTCGGCGCCGAGCGCGCCCTTGACCTTCCCGGCGGCGGTGACGGTCGCCTGGACCGGCGTGCTCTTCACGTTCGAGGAGCTGACCGGGGTCCAGCCCTTGCCGAAGGCGTAGCTGCCGCCGACCTTGAAGTCGCCCTTGACGTCCTGCTGGACGTCGAGGGTGACCTTGCCGTCGGCCTCCACCTGGATGTAGCAGGTCAGGCCGAGGTTGACGACGACCGGCACCGGGCCGACCTGGATGACCGGGGAGCTGTGCAGCTTGGCGAAGGGGATCCGCTTGGGTGCCCCGGTGCTCGCGGCGGCGCGGCCCTGGAGCTTCCACTGCGAGGACCAGTCGCCGCTCATCCCGAGGAACGCGCCGCGCGGGCCGGAGCCGCCGCCCTGGGTGCCGTCGTACTGGAACTCGACCTGCGGGGCGAGCTGGACGAAGCCGGAGACGGAGGCGCCGGCCGAGGCGGGCGCGTCCGGGGCGGTGTCGACGGAGGCGTTCACGTCGAGCCGGAGGTTCCCGAGCGGAAGCTTGGCGCCCTCGGGACCGAACTTCAGGCCGTCGCCCTTGGCCCAGGAGAAGGTGACGCCCTTCATCAGGGGCTCGACGACGACCGACGACGGGTCGACGGGGACCTTGCCGTCGGCCTTGTCGTCGTTGAGGACGGCGGCCAGTGTCGTCGAGGCGGTCTTGACCTCGGTGCCGCGGTCGGTCTTGCCGACGACCTCGGTCACCTTGGCGAGCAGGCCGTTCGGGGCGCCGGGCGCCGGGGCGCTGGCGATGACGTCGCCCGCCGCGACGGGCTTGTCGGCCTCGGGTGACTTGTCCTTCGAGGGTGCTTCGGAGGGCCCCTTCGGCGGGGCCTTGGCTATGACGGCCCGTCCGGTGGCCGCGTCGTACGAGGCGACCTTCAGCGTGGACTTCTCCGTCCGGCCCTTGGGGCCGCCGCGGGCGACGGCCGCGGGGGTGGGCTCGCCCTGGGGCGCGGCGGCCACGTCCAGCTGCTGCGACGTGCCGTCGGCGGACGGGGTGAGGGGGGCGGGCGCGGCCGGTTCGGCGGCGCCGGTGTGGGATGTCGAGGCGCAGCCGGTGGCGGTGAGCGCGAGGGCGGTCAGACCGGGGAGGAGGAGGCTGCGGGCAAGCGTGCGCACGTGGTGGACCTTCAAAAGGGGCAGGGATGTGGGGGATTACCGAGCGGTAACCGGAATCCGATCATGCCATGTGTGCGCAGTGGCCGTCATGCCCGGATCCCGCCAACTCCCTTCAGCCGCTTGGTCGTTGAATCTTCACACGACTTCGCGGCTGTTCCGCCCCGGCCCCGGCCGTCAGCGCAGCACGCCCGCCTTCGTCCCGTCCGTGAGCTTCCCCGACAGGTCGACCTGAGCACCCGCAGGCGCCTTGACCGCCAGCCGGTTGCCGTTCGCCGAACCGTTCACCCCGCCGCCCGACACCGACAGCGAGGCGAACTGCGCGCTGCCCGCCGCCAGGACGTACCACTGGCCCGCCCGCGACTTCCACAGCACGCCCGCCAGCACCCGCGGCTCCCGGGGCCCGCAGGCGGCGGCCCCTTCCGCGGCCGCCGCCTGCGCCGCCGCGGCCGAGCCAGGCGCCAGGAACTGGGCCTGCACGCGGTCCGCCGCGCCCTGCCAGGTCTCGGCCCGCGTACAGAGCCAGGTCGCCGTCCCGTCGCCCTCCGGCAGCGGCTGCTTCGCGTACGTCCAGGCGTTGACCGTACGGACCCCGTGCGAGCGGACCGACGGCAGCAGGCAGGCGATCCTCGACCAGTCCGCGAGCTCCGCGGCCTCCGTCACGTTCCGCTCGGCCCCCGGCGCCCCCGAGGTGAGCCGGGCCGGGGTCAGCTCGCCCAGGTCGGTGATCAGCCGGGTGGCTCCGTCCCCGGTCAGCGACAGGGCGTTCCAGCTCGTGCAGTCGCCCGTCGGCGCCGGACCCGGCACCGGCGGGGTCACGCCGTCCTGGGTCGGCTTCAGCGCCGTCGCCGGGCCGCCGGGCTTGAGCAGGTCCCGCAGGGCCGCCCCCGTCACCCAGGGCGCGGTCAGATAGCGGACGTTGCCGTCGACCCGGCTCACGACCAGCGCGGTCGCGGTGTCCGCGGAGGCGCCGTCGGTCCGGGCGAAGTCCAGGGCCGCGCCCGCCGATCCGGAGCGCGGTTCGGCGTAGCGGACCACGCGCAGACCGTCGTACAGCAGGACCACCACGGCCTGGTCGACGGCACCCGCGAACAGCAGCTGCGCCGGCCCCATCGGCGGCCCGGACGGGGTCCCCGGGGTGGCCGAGACGACCACGGACGTGCCGGGCCGCGCCCAGACGGCCAGCGCCCGGCGCAGCAGCGCGGTGTCGTCCGCGCGGTCCCCGCGGGCCGGCCAGGTCGAGAAGTCCGTACGGGAGGACGTGTGCCAGAGCGCGGGCGCGGCCCGGACCAGCTTCGCCGGATCCAGGGCCAGTTCGGCCGCGGCGTTGCGCGCGTACGGCGGAGCGGCGGCCCCGTCCGCGCCCCAGCCCCCGCCGGGCAGCGCGAGCAGCGCCCCGCACACGGCGAGGGCGGCCGCGGCGGCCAGCGCGGCCCGCGTCAGGCGGCGGCGCCGCAGTAGGTCGGTGGGCCGGGCCTGGAGCACGCACGGGTCGAACTCGGGGGAGGCGAACAGCGCGTCGTTCGCCGGATCCCCGGACTCCCGGACCGCCGCGGCCGGGTCCGGGACACCGGCCTCGTCGAGCACCCGGAGCACCTCCGGCTCGGACAGCCGCTCCAGGGCCCGCAGCACGCAGGCGGCCCGGCCGGGGCCGTCGAGGGTGGCCAGCCACTGGTCGAGGGCGAGTTCCTCGGCCCCGCCCGAGCGGGGGAACAGCCGCAGGCCCCACACCTGGGGCAGCGCCGGGGGGAGCTGCGCACGCCGGGGCAGCGCCCGGAACGTCAGCGGGAGCCCCGCCTCCAGGGCGGCGCGGAGCACCCGCAGCCGGACGTACGCGTACCCGGAGTCCTCGGGCCCGCCCCGCTGCCCCGGGACCCCGCCCTGTACGGCCGCGGCGCCTGCCGCCGCGTCCCGCCGCCCGCGCGGCAGTGCCCGCTGGACCAGGGAGTGCGCGGTGAGCACCCGCCGGTTGCGGCCGAGGGTGGGGGGCAGTACCAGATAGGCGAGCCGCACCAGCCGCGGGTAGTGCTCGACGATGGCGGCCTCGGCCTGCTCGACGTCCGGCGGCACGGGAGCCACGGGGGGCAGGGGGCGGGTGGCGGTATCCGGCGCAGTCACGTTCAGCAGAACGAGCGAATCGTCGGATGGTCACCCCCCTGCCCGCCTGCGGCGGGCTCAGCCCACCAGGCGGGCCCGGAGCGCCTCGACCGTCTCGTCCGGGACACCGAGTCCCTCGCGCACGTACTTCTCCATGGAGCCGTAGCGCGTCTCGACCTCGTCGAGGGCGGCCTCCAGGTAGGAGGGGAAGACCCCGATCAGCGCGAGCGCGATGTCCGGGTCGCCGCCGGCCGCGGTGAAGCCCTCGATCATCGGGGCGAAGGCCTGCTTGACCGCCGGGTTCACGGAGAGGTACTCGGCCATCAGGGTGTCGTCGTCCGCGCCGAGCAGCGCCAGGATGACGGTCGCGCCCCAGCCGGTGCGGTCCTTGCCGGCCGTGCAGTGGAAGAGCAGCGGGCCCGCCTGCGGGTCGGCGGCCTCGGTGAGCAGCATGCGGTAGGCGGCCTGCGCCGAGCCGGAGTGCACGAAGGACCGGTAGGTGTCGGCGAAGAGGGCCTGCGCCTTGCCGCCGCCCAGGTGCTCCTCGGCCACCACCGGGTCGGAGAGCAGGTCCTTGAGCTGCGCGGCGGCGGGCTTCTTGCCGGCGGCCCGCAGCTTGTCCGCGAGGACGTCGCCGACGAGGAGCCGGGCCCCGGCCGGTATGCGGTCGGGGTGGTCGGCGCGCTCCGCGTCGGTGCGGAAGTCGATGACCGTACGCACGCCCAGCGCCGCCACCACCGGGTCGGCGTCGAGGTCGAGCCGGTCGAGCTGGCCGGAGCGCAGGACCAGGCCGGGGCGGACGGTGCGGCCGCCGGAGAGCGGGGTGCCGCCGAGGTCGCGGAGGTTGGCGACGGTGGTGGACGGGGTGGCGGTCATCGTGGCGGCTCCAGCGGTGTTCGAGTTACTCGTGTCATGCGGTGATGCGGTGACGCGGTCGTGGTCGTGCGGTCGTGGTCGTGCGGTTTGTGTGCGTGGTGTGCGGCGCGGCGGTGTGTCGATTCAGGCTATTTTCTGATGTTTCGTACCGGGGAGGCAATCGAGGGCCAGTGAGACCCCCATGCCGATCCCGAGCGCCGCGAGGTGCCCCGCGTCGGTGAAGGTCCGGCCCCGCTTGAGGACCGGCGCCGCCGCGAGCGCCAGCAATCCGGCCCGGGCGGCCGTGCGGACGGCCCCGCGGGGCAGGGCGGAGGTCAGCGCGCCGAGGACGGCGTTGAACCCGTAGCTCGTCCCCACGTCCAGGGCGCGCCGGGTCGCGGAATCGGCGCGCCCGCGCAGCGCCCCGTACACGAGGAGGGTCGCCGCGGCGTGCCCGAAGAGGAACACCGCGGCCGTCCACCAGGCCCCGTACGCGTATTCGGCGTAGCCGAGCACCGCGACCAGCAGCAGCGCGTACGGCAGGGGCATCGGTTCTTCGACGACGAGAGCGCTGCTCAGCAGCGTCTCCCAGCGCCCGGCGGCGAGATTGTCGACGTTCGTCGAGCAGTCCCGGAGCAGCCGCTCCCGATCGGCCGGTCCGGTGCGCTCCAGGGCGTACGCCCCGAGCTGGACTCCGCCGGCGTACACCGCGCCCCATGGAATTGGATTCACATGCTCATGATCGGATAAGCCTCTGGCGGAAGCCAAGGGGCGTCGTGCGAACATGTCCCGGCCATGTTCGAATCCTTCGCGCCATTGCGTGCCACCCGAGCCGCCATGTTCGCGGCGGTGTGCGTCGCCCTGGGCGCGGTGGGGCATTCGTACATGTCCGGCACTGACATCCCCTTCTTCGGCCTTCTGGGTGCTTTCGCGGTGACCCTCGGCCTCGCCTGGCTCGCCGCCGGACGACGGCGGGGACCCGTGGGGATCACCCTGGCGGTACTCGCCGTACAGGGCGTGCTGCACCTCCTCTTCTCCGGCAGCCAGGCGGCGAAGAACGCCACCGGGCCCGCCGCGATGCAGCAGCACCACCACGTGCCCGCGGCCGACGCGGGCCTGACCGCCGCCGAGGCCCCCGGTGTCGCCGACATGGCCGGTATGGCCGGCCACGGCGGCCTCGGCATGATCGCCGCGCACGTGCTGGCCGGGCTGCTCTGCGCCGCCTGGCTCGCGCGGGGCGAGGCCGCGGTCTTCCGGCTGGCACGGGTCCTGGGCGCCGCAGCCCTGCACGCCGCCCGGCCGCTGGCCCGCGCGCTCGACCTGGTGCGGGCCCGGGCGGCGGCGGTACCGGCCCCGCCCGCTTTCCGCGCCCGGCACCCCCGTCGGCGGGCGCGCCGGCTGCGCGGAGCGGTCCACGCCCACGCCGTGGTGCGCCGCGGGCCGCCCCGGGGCGGCAGCGCACACCGTTTCACGGCCCCCGGCCGTCCTGCCCGCGCCTGATCCGGCGCACCTCCACGGCGCAACCGTGCGAGGGAGGCGAGGTCCGGGGCCGCAGTCCCCATGCCTTCGCCAACCCCGAGGACCGACATGTCCCTTGACGAGGTTCAGGACGTCCGCACCCCGGACTCCGACCCGCCCGCCACCTCCAAGAGCCGCGGCGGCAACTGGGCGGCCATACGCCCGCTGCTCCTGCGCATGCACTTCTACGCGGGCCTGCTCATCGCCCCGCTGCTGTTCCTCGCCGCCGCCACCGGGCTGCTGTACGCCGCCTCCTGGCAGGCCGAGAAGATCGTCTACGCCGACGAACTGACCGTCGCCCGCGTCGGCGACGGCGCCCTGCCCCTCAGCGCCCAGATCGAGGCCGCCAAGGGCGCCGCGCCGGAGGGCGAGGTCGTGTCCGTCTGGCCCGGCCCCGACGCCGAGGCCACCACCCGTGTGATCATGGAGAGTTCGGGCCTCGCGGAGGGCGAGACCCTCACCGTGTTCGTCGACCCCTACACCGCCGAGGTGCGCGGGCAGCTGACCACCGTCGGCGACGCCCTGCCGCTGCGGGCCTGGCTGAGCACGTTCCACTCCAACCTCCAGCTCGGCGAGTTCGGCCGCAACTACAGCGAGATGGCCGCCAGCTGGATGTGGGTGGTCGCGCTCGGCGGCCTCGCCCTGTGGATCGGCCGCCGCCGCAAGCGCAAGGCGCAGCTCGTCCTCCCGGACCGGGGGGCCACCGGGCGGCGCCGGACCCTGTCCTGGCACGGAGTCGTCGGCCTCTGGTCCGTCGCCGGCCTCGTCGTGCTCTCCGCCACCGGCCTGACCTGGTCGAAGTACGCCGGTGAGAACATCGGGCAGCTCCAGGACGGCCTCGGCGGGGCCACTCCCGCCGTCTCCGCCAAGCTGAACCCGGGCGCGGAGGCCGGCGGCGCCGACGAGCACGCGGGCCACCACATGCCCGGGGGCGCGCAGACACCCCCGCCCGCGCCCACCGCCGACGTCGGCATCGACCGGGCCGTGGCCGCCGCCCGTGACGCCGGCGTCACCGAGGCGATCCGCGTGACCCTGCCCGCCAAGGGCAAGGGATACGTGATCAAGGAGCAGGACAAGCAGGTGCCGGTGCACTTCGACACGGTCGCCGTCGACCCCGCCGACGCCCGCATCATGGACGAACTGCGCTTCGCCGACTACCCCGTCCTCGCCAAGATGACCCGCTTCGGCATCGACCTGCACATGGGCCAGACCTTCGGCCTCGTCAACCAGATCGTGCTCGCCGCGCTGGCCGTCGCCCTGATGTTCCTCGTCTTCTGGGGTTACCGCATGTGGTGGCTGCGCCGGCCGACGAAGGACCGCACGCTGTCGGTGGGCCGCGCGCAGCCGCGCGGCGCCTGGCGGAAGCTGCCCGTGACCGTGGTGCTGCCGCTGGCCGCGGTCACCGCCCTGGTGGGCTGGTTCATCCCGCTGCTCGGGATCAGCCTGGCCGCCTTCCTGGTGGTGGACCTGCTGCTCGGTTTCGTGGCACGGCGTCGGGCGGCGGCGGCCGCGGCCGCGTAGCCCGGGACCGGTGAACGCGGTGGGCCCGTACTCCCCGGGGGAGTACGGGCCCACCGTCGTCTTCGGGTCGGTCCGGGGCCGGGCGTCAGGGGGCGTACTTGTAGCCCACCCGGCGCACGGTCTGGATCGCACCGCGGTGGGACCCGCCCAGCTTGCGCCGCAGCCGGGCGATGTGGACGTCCACGGTCCGGCCGTCGCCGACATGGCCGTAGCCCCAGACCGTGGTGACCAGCTGGTCCCGGCTGTGCACCCGGTGCGGGTGCTGCACGAGGTGGGCCAGCAGCTCGAACTCCAGGTACGTCAGGTCGAGTACGCGCCCGTCGACCTCGGCCGTGCGCTGCGCCGCGTCGATCCGGATCAGGGCGTCGTCGTCCTGGTCGGGGGTTCCGGCCGGGCCGGGGACGGGCTGCACCGGGGCGGCCACGGCCTGCGGCGCGAAGGCGATCGGAGGCTGCTGGTCCGCCGGTACGAGGACCAGGTAGCCGACCATCGGCGGCTGGCCCGGCAGCGCCGGAAGGGTGTGCTGGGGCGCGGGCAGCCAGGTGGCACCGGGCGGGAGGAAGTCCACGACCCGGGCCACCTCGTCCCGGTCCACGGCGCGCAGCCGGTGGCGGGGACTGGGCGGATAGGCCGGGGAGGTGGCGGTCGCAGCGGAGGTCAGGGAGCGGGTGTTCGCCATGAGTGGTCAGCTCTTTCACGCGGAGTGGTCGGCAGGAGACGTACGTGCGTCATCGATGTCGTACCGCGCAGACCGAAGGCCTCGGGGAAACCCGGAGGAGAGGTCCCGGAGGCTTTAGAGGGCCGGCGCGTTCTTCGCGCGGCAACACTCACGATCGAAGTCGTGGTCCTGACGGGACGGCCAGAACGGCTCGAGGTCGCTGCGACCTGACGAGGTGTGCGGGTGGCTGGCCATGGCCCCATTCAAGCAGAAGTGCCGGCTCCGGGGCAGGCCGTGTCTCGTATCGCGGACCAATGTCTCACCATCCGGTCCTCCTGCCCGGCAAACCGGGACAATCCATCAACTCGCCAACCGCTTCCGCCAGTCCGGTCCCGTCACCCGTATCGCATCGTGGGCGGAGTCTCCCCACGCCCTCCCCGCGCCCACCCCGGCCCCCGAGCGGGTGTCGTGACGACCTCCCGGCCGTCGTGGCCGCAGCGCCGCCGTCCGCGGACCGCCTCCGTCAACTCCCCTTCACCTGCGGATCGAGCGGCGGTGCGTCGGCGGGCTCCGGCTCCGGCGGGAAGTCGAGGCGCTCCCAGTGGGGACCGGTGTCCCAGTCCTTCTCCCCGCGGGCCCAGCGGGCCATGTAGGCCGCCACCTCGGCCGCCGTGGGCAGATACGTCCGGAAGTGCCGGTCGGCGGAGCCGGCGCGGTGCTCCAGTTGGTAGTCCTCGCCCTCGTCGTGCCACACCTGTACGTACTCGTCCGGATCCGCCGTCAGCCGCTCGACGATGACGAAGTGGTCCCCGTCCGCGCCGATGCGCGCCACGAGTTCGGAAAGAAAGCCGAGCGCGGGCCGTTCGCGGGACTCGCCGCGCTCCGTGTGGATCCTGATCGCCAACATGGGTCCACCGTGCCACCCGGCACTGACAACGCCCGCCGGGCCTCGGGAGGCTCGACGGGCGTCGGTGTCGGTGTCGGGCGCGGTCGTCAGACCAGGCCGTCCTTCTCCAGGCCGGTGCAGCAGGTGTCCGTGATGAGGCGGGTCACCACGTACGGGTCCACGTTCGCGTTCGGGCGGCGGTCCTCGATGTAGCCCTTGCCGTCCTTCTCCACCTGCCACGGGATGCGGACCGAGGCGCCGCGGTCCGAGACGCCGTAGCTGAACTCGTTCCAGGGGGCGGTCTCGTGCAGGCCCGTCAGGCGCTCGTCGATGCCGGCGCCGTAGTTCTTGACGTGGTCGAGCGGCTTGCTGCCCTCGCCCAGCGCCTCGCACGCGGAGATGATCGCGCGGTAGTCCTCGCGCATCGCCTTCGTGGAGAAGTTGGTGTGCGCGCCCGCGCCGTTCCAGTCGCCCTTGACCGGCTTCGGGTTCAGCGTCGCGGAGACGTTGAAGTCCTCGGCGGTGCGGTAGAGCAGCCAGCGCGCGATCCACAGCTGGTCGGACACCTCCAGCGGGCCGACGGGGCCGACCTGGAACTCCCACTGGCCGGGCATGACCTCGGCGTTGATGCCGGAGATGCTCAGGCCCGCCGCGAGGCAGTGGTCCAGGTGCTTCTCGACGATCTCGCGGCCGAAGATCTCGTCCGAGCCGACACCGCAGTAGTAGCCGCCCTGCGCGGCCGGGAAGCCGCCCACCGGGAAGCCCAGCGGACGGGCGCCGTCGAAGAAGGTGTACTCCTGCTCGATGCCGAAGATCGGCTCCTGGCCCGCGAACTTCTCGGCGACCGGACGCAGCAGCGCGCGGGCGTTCGACTCGTGCGGGGTCATGTCGATGTTCAGGACCTCGCACAGCACCAGGACGTTCTCCCCGCCGCGGATGGGGTCCGGGCAGGAGAACACCGGCTGCAGGACCCGGTCGGACGCGTGACCCTCGGCCTGGTTGGTGCTCGATCCGTCGAAGCCCCAGATCGGCAGCTCGGCGCCGTCGGCCAGGATCTTCGTCTTGGAGCGAAGCTTCGCCGTCGGCTCGGTGCCGTCGATCCAGATGTATTCAGCCTTGTAGCTCACGGGCCCCATCCTCAGACTCTGCGGGTGCTGCTGGACGCTGCTTCATCGCTGCGGTGTTGACCGCAGCGTGCCCGCCCGCGATTTCTCTTCCGTTGCCCGTGTGTGAACCCCGTGTTACCGAGGTTTACGCCGCTGGTCGGGCGGCATGTGCGGGTTGGCGGTCGAGCACCCGTCCGGGTGGGGCAGACTGACCGCGTGAGCATTTCGTCTGATTTGAGCCCCGCCGGAGACCGTGCCGGAGATCCCGCCGGGTCCGCCGCCGAGACCATCGCCGCGACCGCCGCCGGTCAGGCCCCCGTAGGTTCCCGCCCCCGGGTCGGGCTGCTGGGCACCGGCCCCTGGGCGCACCGCACCCATGCCCCCGCCCTCGCCGCCCACGCCGGCTCCGAGTTCGCCGGAGTGTGGGGGCGCCGGCCCGAAGCCGCTGCGGAGCTGGCGCACGAGTACGGCGTGAAGGTGTACGAAGACCCCGACGCGCTGTTCGCCGACTGTGACGTCGTCGCCTTCGCCCTGCCGCCCGACGTCCAGGCCCCGCTCGCCGTGCGCGCGGCCGCCGCCGGATGTCACCTGTTGCTCGACAAGCCCGTCGCGACGACGCCCCGGGACGCCCGGGCCGTCGCCGACGCGGTCGACCGCCACCAGGTCGCCTCCGTCGTCTTCCTCACCCTGCGCTTCGCCGAGCCCACCGCGGGCTGGGTCGCCGAGCAGGCCGCCCGCACCGGCTGGTTCACGGCGGCCGCGCACTGGCTCGGCGCCGTCTTCCCGCCCGACGGCACGCCCAGCGCCTACGCCGACTCGCCCTGGCGCAAGGCCAAGGGCGGGCTGTGGGACGTCGGGCCGCACGCCCTGTCGGTCCTGATCCCGATCCTCGGGGACGTCACCGGGGTCAGCGCCACCCGCGGCCCCTCCGACGTCGTCCAGCTGGCGCTGCGCCACGCCTCCGGCGCGGCCAGTACCGCCGTGCTCAGCCTGGGCGCGCCGCGCGCGGCCGCCGGGGTGGGGCTGGAACTGCGCGGCACCGAGGGCGTGCACGAACTGCCCGGCTGGAGCGACGTGCCGGGTGCCTACGGGCGGGCCCTCGACGCGCTGCTCACCGCCGCCCGGACGGGCGTGCCCGATCCGCGCGGAGCGGAGTTCGGGGCGCGGCTGACGGAGATCCTGGCGCAGGCGGAGGCGCAGCTCCCCGTGTGAGGTCCGGCCCGCTATTTGATGAGGGCGTTGGCGACGATGATGGCGAGGCCGATGGTGGCGTCGGCCAAGCCGATCAGCAGGGCCGAACCGGGCCGGTAGCCCACGCGGAGCGCCACGACCGAACCCCAGGCGAACAGCAGGGCGGTGTTCAGGCCGAGGCCGACGGCCGTCACCCCGTACGAGTCCCAGTCGAAGATCCCGGAGACGATCAGCAGCAGGACGGTGGGCAGGGCGGCCACGATCAGCGGCCACTCGTTCCACAGCGCCACGGCCAGGAGTCGCCACCGGTGCCCGGCCGAGCCCTCCTCGTGGGACGCCATGTGGTGGGCGTAGCCGTGGGCGAGCCCGGCCGTGGCCGCCGTGACGAGCACCCAGCTGGCGTCGTAGTACGGGGTGAAGTCCCCGCCCTTCTGGTCGAGCGCGGCCAGTAGCCCGCTGGCCAGGACCGTCCCGTACACCCCGCCGAACATCCAGTCGACCCCCCGCCGGGACGGGGGGAACGGGTGCGCGCCGGGGGCGGTTTCCTGCGGCTGCTGCTCGGTCACGGCGAGTCCTTTGGTGCGGTACGTCCCACTTCGGTGCTCCGGGCCACCCTACGAGGTGCGAGGTGGGGGCGAGATGAAGGCGACCGACCGGGCCGCCCCCGGAGTGCCGGCTTCCGGCTACCGGCCCGCCGCCGCTCGGCGGGCCACCTCCGCCAGGGCGTCCAGGGCGCGGCCGAAAGCGGAGTCCGGGGGCGCCGCGTAGCCGACGACGAGACCCTCGCGGGGCGGGTTCCGGTCGGCGGGGTGCCGGTAGGAGGAGAGGCCGTCCAGGGCCAGCCCGGCGGCGCCGGAGGCCGTGAGTGCCCGGGCCTCACAACCCGGCGGGAGTTCCACCACGGCGTGCAGGCCGGCCGAGATGCCGGTGACCCGGACCTGCGGGGCGCGCGTGGCCAAGACGGAGACCAGCTGGTCGCGGCGGCCGCGGTAGCGCAGGCGCATCCGCCGCACGTGCCGGTCGTACGCCCCGCAGTCGATGAAGTCGGCGAGGGCCAGCTGGTCCAGCGCGCTCGCCCACGACTCCCGCAGCCCCTTCGCCGCCACGACCTGCCCGACCAGGTGGTCCGGGAGGACCAGCCAGCCCAGGCGGAGCGCGGGGGAGAGGCTCTTGCTGAGCGAGCCCGCGTAGACCACGTGCTCCGGGGCCAGCCCCTGCACCGCGCCGACCGGTTTGCGGTCGTAGCGGAACTCCCCGTCGTAGTCGTCCTCCACGATCACGCCGCCGGTGCTGCGGGCCCACTCCACGGCGGCGGCGCGCCGGGCGGGCAGCAGGCGGCCCCCGGTCGGGAACTGGTGCGCCGGAGTGAGCAGCAACGTGCGCGCCCGCAGGGGGAGTTCCTGGGTCCGGGCGCCGTCCTCGTCGACCGCGACGGGGTGCGGCCGGACCCCGGCGGCGTCGAGGATGCCGTGGTGGAAGGGGAGTCCGTACGACTCCACGGCCCAGTCCCGGGGGCGCAGGGACGCGAGGAGCCGCAGCCCGTTGGCGAAGCCGGAGCAGATCACGATGTTCTCGGGGCCGGTGCGCACGCCCCGCGTCCGGGACAGGTAGCCGGCCAGAGCCCGCCGCAGCTCGGGGCGGCCCCGTGGATCGCCGGGCCCGAAGGCCTCGGTGGGCGCCTCGGCCAGGGCCCGCCGGGCGCTGGTGGCCCAGGGGCCCCGCGGGAAGGAGGCCGGATCCGGTTTGCCCTGGAGCAGGTCGTGCCGGGGCGGTTCGGGCGGCGGTCCGGTCCCGGCGGCCGGCGCGGGCGGACTCGCCACCCCTTCCGCGACCCGGGTGCCGGAGCCCTGCCGGGCCGTGAACCAGCCCTCGGCGACCAGTTCGGCGTAGGCGTCGGCGACCGCGTTGCGGGCCAGCCCGAGGTCGGCGGCCAGCGCCCGGTACGGAGGCAGCCGCGTCCCGCCGGCCAGCCGTCCGCTGCGCACGGCGGCGCGCAGGGCCTGGGCGAGGGCGGTGCGCCGGGGGCCCTCGGCGGGCAGATCCAGGTGCAGGTCGGCGCCCGAGCCGGACTCGGGGTCGGGGGTGGGGGCGGTCACGGGCGCGGCTCCGACGCGAAGACGGCGCGGGCGGACGTCAGGAAGCGGCGGACGGTGTCCCGTTCGGAGGGGTCGAAGGAGTCCAGCACCCTCAGCACCCCGTCGATCAGCGGCCCGAAGAACTCCCGGCCCAGGCGGACCGCCCCCGGCTCCACCCGCAGCAGGATCCGGCGCCGGTCCTGGTCGTCCCGGATCCGGGCCACGTGGCCGAGCCGCTCCAGCCGGTCGATCACGGCGGTGGTGCCCGCCGAGTTGAGGCCGAGCCGGGCGCCGAGCAGGCCCGCCGTGGCCGGCTCGGCCGCGCGGTCCGCGTCCAACAGGCAGATCAGGGCCCGTACGTCGGTGGGGTGCATGCCGTTGCGGGCGGCGAACTCCGCCTGGCGCAGGCCGAAGTCGACGGTCACCGCCCGCAGCAGGTGCACCAGCTGAAGGTTGTCCGGCTCGCGGCCGAGTGGACCGGGACCACCCGGCTCGTGGTTGTCGTGCACATCGCCTCCCACGTAATATCTCGTTCAGCGAGATTATCGCCCGGCGAGACATAGGAGCAGCCCGTGTCCTCTCCCCACTGCTCCTCTTCTTTCCGTGCCGCCTACGACGAGGTGCTCGCCGGATGGCCCGGCCCCGTCGAGGCCGTCGACCTGCCGACCCCCTACGGGACCACCCGCGTCACCAGCTGCGGCCCGGCCGACGCCCCGCCGCTGGTCCTGCTGCCGGGCGGCGGGGCCACCTCCGCGGTGTGGGGCGCCTGCGCCGCCGCCGGAGCCGCCCGCACCCACCGCGTGCACGCCGTGGACCTGCTGGGCGAACCGGGGCTCAGCGTCCCGGAGCCCGGGCGGGCCCCGCGGACCGCCGAGGACCTGACCGACTGGCTCGACGCGGTGCTCGACGGGCTCGCCCCGCACGGACCGGTGACCCTCGGCGGGCACTCGTACGGGGCCTGGATCGCCGCCCACCACGCCGCCCGGCGGCCCGCCCGGCTCGGCCGCCTCGTCCTGCTCGACCCGACCCAGGTCTTCGCGGGACTGCGCCCCGGCTACGTCCTGCGCGCCCTGCCCGTGCTGCTGCGGCCCACCCCGCGGCGGATCCGCTCCTTCCTCGCCTGGGAGACCCGCGGGGCGGCCCTCGATCCGGCCTGGCTCCGGCTCCAGGACGAGACCGCCCGCTTCCCGACCGGCCGGCCCGTCACCGGACCGCGCCCCGACCTCGGCGCGCTCGCGAAGCCGCCCGGTGGGCGGGCGGGGGTCCGGGTGGACGTCCTCTTCGCCGGGCGGGCGCGCTGCCACGATGCCGTCCGGGCGGCCCGCGCCGCCCGCGAGGCGCTGCCGGGTGCGCGGGTCGACGTACTGCCCGGGGTCTCGCACCATGGCCTGCCCCTGACGGCCGCCGCCGAGATCGCCCGCCTGCTCGCCGACCAGGAACCCGCGCGTCAGCGGCGCATCGACCCGTAGAGTCGCTATTTTCCTGATATGTCCGCCGGTCAGGCCCTAGCGGCCACTTCCGCCACCGTCCCGCTCGCGTCCCCCCAGCCGCGCCTGCTGTACGACGCCTGCCCGCTCTGCTCCGACGCCGGCATCTCCGTCCTGAGGACCGGGGACTGCTCGCGGCACCCGCTCTACAAGCCCGTCGTCGCACCGGTCATGACCTGGATGCGCTGCGCCGCCTGCGGGCACGTCTTCACCGACGGCTACTTCTCGGACGAGGTCTCGGCCGAGATCTTCTCCGCGACCAACCCGAACCAGCAGCCCGGTGCGGGCTTCGAGCAGAACCGCTACACCTCGGCGCGCATCGTCGAACGCGTCGCGCGCTTCGCGGCGGACGGCCGCTGGCTCGACGTCGGCTTCGGCAACGGATCACTGCTGTTCACCGCCGAGGAGTGGGGCTTCGAGCCGCACGGCCTCGATCTGCGGCCGTCGACGGCGGAGGGGCTGCGCCGGCTCGGCATCGAAGCGCACTGCGCCGACCTCACGGCACTCGACGCCCCCGGCCGGTACTCCGTGATCAGCCTGGCCGACGTGCTGGAGCACATGCCGTACCCCGGCGAGGGCCTGGCCGCAGCGCACCGTCTGCTGCGCGACGGCGGCGTGATCTTCGCGTCGATGCCCAATTACGACTGCTCGGTCTGGCGCCTGCTCGACGCGGGCGAGGCCAACCCCTACTGGGGGGAGCTGGAGCACTTCCACAACTTCAGCCGCCGGCGCCTCTACGAGCTGATGGAGGAGCACGGCTTCGAGCCCCTCCACTACGCGGTCAGCGAGCGCTACCGCGCCTGCATGGAAGTCATCGCCCGCCGCGTCTAGACCGTGTCCGCAACGCCCCGCCTGCCCGGCGGGGTCCGGCTACTTTGCGGACACTGGCTAGCCATTGCGGGACAGGGCGTCGCGGACGGCCTCTTCGGAGCGGGCGACCACGGCCGTGCCGTCCTCGGCGGTGATGATCGGGCGCTGGATGAGCTTCGGGTGCGCGGCCAGGTGGGCGATCCACCGGGCCCGCGCCGCGTCCGACTCCTCGCGCGGCAGGTCCCGCACGCCGGTCTCCTTGGCCAGCGGGTCCGAGGTGCGCGTGATGTCCCACGGCTCCAGCCCGAGACGGCCCAGCACCTCGCGGATCTCGTCCTGCGACGGCACGTCCTCCAGGTAGCGGCGCACGGTGTAGTCGGCGCCCTCGGCGTCCAGCAGGGTGAGCGCGCTGCGGCACTTGGAACAGGCGGGGTTGATCCAGATCTCCATGGCCCCAACCCTACCCAGGGCCCGTCTGGCCAGGGGCTTTTGTCAGTGGTCCCCGGTAAAATCGAGGGAGAACGACAGGAAGCCAACTACCGTTTGGGAGGCTGTAGATGGCCACTGCCAGCACCGTCCGGCCCGTCCAGAAGAAGCCGCTGCCGGCGGGCCTGCCCCGCGAGTGGTACGAGAGCCACAACCGCCGTCTGAAGGCGATGCGGCTGGCGATATCCCTGCTCGACTCGGGGACGTATGACGCCAGGCGCGCCACCAACCGGAAGATCCGGACGATGGCCGTCCGGACGGGGATCCACCGCCCGTCCAACGTCACCTGCAAGATGGTGCGCGCGTTCATCAAGGAATCGTGACGGCTCGTCACCGCATGCCCCGGCCCCGCCCCGCCCCTGACCTCGGGCGGGGCGGGGTCCGGGCCGGTCACGGGCGGCCGTCGGGGGAGAGCAGCAGCAGGGCCACGTCGTCGCCCGGTCCGCCGTTCGTGAAGGCCGACAGGTCCCGCCACACCGCCCCGACCAGGCCCACCGGGTCCCGGGACAGGACGGGCACCCGGGTCGCCAGAGGGTAGAAGTGCCCCGCCGCGTCCCGGGCCTCGGTCGCGCCGTCGGTGTGCAGCAGGAACTGGTCCCCGGGCAGCACCGGCAGCTCCACCACCTTCGGCGGATCAGGTCCCGCGAGCCCCAGGCCCAGCGGAGGGCCCGGCTCCACCGTCACCTCGTCCACCGCCGCCCCGCGCAGCCTCAGCGCCGGCGGATGCCCGCACGACACGAACCGTACGAGGTCCAGCCCCGGCGGGAACTCCACCAGCACCGCCGTCGCGAACAGTTCCGGATGGTCCACATGGGCGTCCGCCGCGTCCGCCAGCAGCCGCCGGTCCAGCCGCACCGCCACCGCCGCCAGCTCCGCGTCGTCGAGCACGGCCTCGCGGAAGGCCCCGAGCAGCGCCGCCACCGTGGCCACCGCCGCCAGGCCGTGCCCCTGCACGTCCGCGACCAGCGCCCGTACCCCGTACGGCCCCACCCGTACGTCGTACAGGTCGCCGCCCACCAGGGTGCCGCGCTGCGCCGCCCGGTAGAGGCCCGAGCAGCGCACCGCACCCACCCGGTCCGGCACCGGCGGCAGCACCGCCAGCTGGGCCGCCTCCGCGACGGTCCGCACGCTGACCAGCTGTTCGTCCCGGCGCTGGCGGACCCAGGCGATGACCACGCTCAGCAGCCCGACGACGGCCACCGTCGCCAGGTCCGTGCCCCGGGCATGGGCGACGCCGATGTCGTGCACCCCCAGCAGCAGCAGGACGATGGCGGCGAAGGCCGCGGTCCCGGCCGCCCCGTACGCGAACGCGGCCACCGGCGGCAGACCCGCCAGGAAGAAGCCCAGCTCCACGTCGGTGGTGAGCGCCTGCGCCAGGACGAGGGCCACCAGAGCCGCCGCGGGCGCGATCCGGGCCCAGCGCGGCGGTGGCTCGCCGCGCAGCCCGCCCGGCTCATCGCGTCCGCGTCTCACCCCTCCACCCTGGTACGGGGGCCGGGCCCGCGCACCCCGGACCGGCCCGCCGGGTGGCTTCGTACGCTCCGCGCGGCCACAGTGGTGGCGTGACGGGAAACGAAGGCCCCGGGCGGGCGCCCGGCCGTGCCCACGTCGAGGCGCACGGCGCCGGTGACGGGGCGGCGAGCGCACAGATGAGCACGCGGCTCAACTGGCTGCGCGCGGGGGTGCTCGGCGCCAACGACGGGATCATCTCCACCGCGGGTCTCGTGGTCGGTGTGGCCGGGTCCACCACCTCGCGCGCGACGATCCTGGCGGCGGGCGTCGCCGGGCTGCTGGCGGGCTCGCTGTCGATGGCGGCGGGGGAGTACGTCTCCGTCAGCTCCCAGCGCGACTCCGAACGGGCCGCCCTCGACATGGAACGCCGGGAGCTGGCCGAGGAGCCCGAGGCGGAGCTGGAGGAGCTCACCGACCTCCTGGTGGAGCGGGGCCTGAGCCGGGGCGTCGCCCGGGAGGCCGCCGAGCAGCTCACGGAACGGGACGCGCTGCGCGCCCACGCCCGGGTGGAACTGGGGATCAACCCGGACGAGCTGGCCAACCCGTGGCACGCGGCCTTCGCGAGCCTCATCGCCTTCACGGTGGGGGCGCTGCTGCCGCTGCTGGCCATCATCCTGCCGGGGCCGTCGTCGCGGGTGCCGGTGACGGTGGTGGCGGTCCTGGCGGCGCTCACGCTGTGCGGGGTGCTCAGCGCACGGCTGGGCGGTGCGCCGGTACCGCGCGCCGTCGCCCGCAACGTGGCCGGCGGCGCGCTGGCCATGGCCGTCACCTACGCGGTCGGCACCTGGCTCGGCACCGCCACCGCCTGACGGACCGGGCTCCGGAAAGCAGCCCCGCCGGCGTTCGGGGCGCGGGCGCGGAGCGCCGTGTCGTGACGCCCGACGGGCGCGCCCGTCCGGCGAAGGACGACGACGCGCCCCGAACAGCCCGAACACAGCGCAGCGACCCGGCAGGATGGGGACATGCGCATCGCAGTCACCGGGTCGACCGGGCTCATCGGCAGTGCACTCGTGCGGTCCCTGCGGACCGACGGCCACGAGGTGGTGCGGTTCGTGCGGCGGGAGCCGGCCGGCGCGGACGAGGCGCGGTGGGATCCGGAGCGCGGCCACGTCGACCGGGCCGCCCTGGCCGGCTGCGGCGCCGTCGTGCACCTGGCCGGGGCAGGGATCGGCGACCACCGGTGGACCGCCGAGTACAAGCGGAAGATCCGCGACAGCCGGGTGCTCGGCACGGCCGCGCTCGCGAACGCGCTCGCCGGACTCGACGCACCGCCCGGCGTCCTGGTCAGCGGCTCCGCCGTCGGCTACTACGGGGACACCGGCGACCGCGTCGTGGACGAGGACGCCCCCGCCGGGCACGGCTTCCTGCCCTCCGTCTGCCTGGAGTGGGAGGCCGCCGCCGCCCCGGCCCAGGAGGCCGGGATCCGCACCGCGTTCGCCCGTACCGGACTGGTCGTCGCCAAGGAGGGCGGGGCCTGGGGCCGGATGTTCCCCCTCTTCCGGGCCGGCGTCGGCGGCCGGCTCGGCGACGGCCGCCAGTACTGGCCGTTCATCTCCCTCCACGACGAGGTCGCGGCCCTGCGCCACATCATCGACACCCCGGCCCTCAGCGGCCCCGTCAACCTCACCGCCCCCGAACCGCTGACCAACCGCCAGGTCACCGCCGCCATGGCCCGGGTGCTGCGCCGGCCGGCGGTGCTGCCCGTACCGGCCGTGGCCCTGCGCGTCGTGCTCGGGGAGTTCTCCGAGGACGTGCTGGGCGGTCAGCGGGCCCGCCCCGCCCGGCTGCTGGGGTCCGGCTTCGTCTTCCGCGATCCCGGCATCGAGCAAGCCATCCGAGCCGCACTCCGATAGTCGGCGTGCGACCGTGTGCGACCGTTCGTGACCCGGATGCGACCGTCGTGCGACCGGAGTTGTCCGTAATACCCGGCCGAACTCGGGTTCCCCCGCAGCCGGTTGAGGGAAGGAGGATCCCCACACAGCCGCGCCGACCTCGGGGAGGGGCACGTGCTCAGCAGCGCACCCAATGCCGCACACCATGCGGACGTCGTCATCGTAGGAGCCGGAGTCTCAGGACTCGCGGCCGCGCACCACCTGATCGCAGCCGGGGTCACGGTCACCGTCCTGGAGGCCGCGGACGACCCCGGCGGGCGGATGGCCACCGAAACGGCCGACGGGTTCCGGCTCGACCGGACGGCCCAGTTGCTCAACACCGCGTACAGCGAACTCGAACGCACCCACGCACTGCGCGCCCTGGTCCTGCGCCCCTTCACACCGGGGGTCCTCGTCCACACCGACGGCAGGCAGCTGCGGGCCGGGTCCCTCACCCCCGCCCGCGCCCTGGCCAGCGGATCCCTCGACCAGGCCCGGCTCAGCGCCGCCCTCGGCAGGCTCGCCGCGCTGCCCGAGGACAAGCTGCTCGCCCGGCCCGAACGCACCGCCTCCGCCGCCCTGCGCACCCGCGGCCTGCCGCAGCGCACCCTGGGCGGCGTGCTGAGGCCACTGCTCGCCGCCCTGCTCCGGGACCCGGAACTCACCACGTCGAGCCGGGTCGCCGACCTCGCCCTGCGCACCTTCGCCCGCGGCCGCCTCGCCGTGCCCGAGGGCGGCGCCGCGGCCCTGCCCGACCTGCTCGCCTCCGGGCTGCCGCCCGGCACCGTACGGACCGGCATCAGGGTCCGGTCGGTGGCCACCAACCTGGTCACCACCGAGGAGCACGGCGACTTCCGCTGCCGCTCCGTCCTGCTGGCCACCGGCGCCCGCGCCGCCGCCGAGCTCCTGCCCGGCCTGCGCGTGCCCGCGTTCCACGAGGTCACCGTCCTGCACCACGCCACCGCCACCCCCCTGCCACGGGACGGCTCGCTGATCCTGGACGGGGACCCCCACTGGCCCGTCTGCCACACCGCCGTCATGAGCGCGGTCGACCCGACGCGGGCCCCCGCCGGCCGCAGCCTGGTCACCACGACCGTGCTCGGACCGCCGCCGCCCGTGCGCACCGTCGCCTCGCGCCTCGCCCGCCTCTACGACACCCCCACCCGCGAATGGGAGCTGCTGGCCGTCCACCACACCCCGGAGGCCGTCCCCGCCATGCCCCCGCCGCACGACCGGCGCCGCCCGGTCCGGGTCCTGGCCGGGCTCTACGTGTGCGGTGACCACCGCGACACCAACACCGTCCAGGGGGCCCTGCACTCGGCCCGCCGCGCCGGCGGCGCGATCCTGCGCGACTTCGGCATCCCGCTCCCGGTCGCCCCGGAGCCCGCACTCCCGGTGGCGGCCTGAGAACCACAGAGGCCACAGGGGCCCGGTCCACCGCCTCGGGACCGGGCCCCTGTCACGCCCCGGCGGGGCCGGTCCCGCTAGGACAGCGCCGCCACCCGGTCCCGGTACGTCCGCACGGCCGCCGCGTCCCGGTACGGCTCCAACCGCCGCTCGAAGTCCCGTACGTACTCCACCGCCCGCACCGACCGCATCTCCATCGCCTGCTGCGCCGCCTCCGCACCCAGCGCGCACGCCTGGTCCAGCTCGCCCAGCCCCAGCCGGGCCGTGGCCAGCACCACCCGGCAGAACAGCCGCGACCGCGCGAACCCCGGCGCCCTCAGCTGCAGGGACCGCTCCGCGTGCTGCGCCGAGGCCCGGTACTGCTGCAGGTCCCGGTGACAGTGCCCGAACTCGTCCGCCAGCTGCGCCTCGTCGTACAGGCGCGCCCAGTGCGGTACGTCGTCCCCCGGACGGGCGGCGCCGAGCGCACGCTCGGCCCGCACCAGCGAGGCCGTCGCCGCCCGGACCTCGCCGAGGACCGCGTGCCCCCGTGCCTCCGCCGCGTGCAGCATCGCCTGCACCACCGGCGGCGGGCCGGAGCCGACGCCCTGCTGGGCCACCCGGGCCAGCTGCACCGCCTCCCGGCCGTGCCCGAGGTAGACCGCCTGCCGGCTCATGGTGATCAGCACGTACGAGCCGTAGGGGCGGTCCCCGGCCGCCTGCGCCAGCCGCAGGGCCTGTACGAAGTACCGCTGTGCGAGCCCGTGCGCGGCGATGTCGTACGAGGTCCAGCCCGCGAGCCGGGTCAGGTCCGCGGCGGCCGCGAACAGCCGCCGCCCCGTGGTCTCGCCGTAGGTGCCCCGGAGCATCGGCTCGGCCTCGTGCTCCAGGTACCGCACGAGCGCCTGGCGGGCGTGCCCGCCGCCGTAGGCCTGGTCCAGGGTCCGGAAGAGGTCGCTCACCGATCTCAGCGCGGCGATGTCGCCGGCCGTCACGCGCTGCCCGGGGCCACGGTCGATCTGCCGCTGCCGCGGCACCGTGGCCCGGCCCTGGAGCGGGATCCGGGCGGCCGCCGGCTCCGCGCCGCGGGCCACGCGCTCGTCGGGCCGCCCGATCAGCCAGTCCCGGCTGGGGACGACCAGGCCGGCCGGGGTGAAGGCGATCTTCCGGAGTTCGGCGTGGGATCCGGAGTCCTTGCGCCACAGGCCGCTCGCGATGTCCACGGCCTCCTCGGGGGTGGCCGCGAACTCCAGCCCCGCGTAGACCGGGGCGCAGGCGTCCAGACCCAGGTCCTGCGCGGAGAGCCGGCGGCCCAGCCGCCGGGTGAAGACCTCGGCGATCAGCGCGGGGGTGGTTCCGCGGGGTTGCTGGCCGCGCAGCCAGCGGGTCACGGACGTCTTGTCGTACCGCAGGTCGAGACCGTGTTCCAGGCCGAGCTGGTCGACGCGTCGGGCGAGCCCGGCGTTGGAGAACCCGGCTTCCGCGATCAGCGCCGCGAGCTGCCGGTTGGGGACACGCTGGGCAGGTCGTTCCGTCATCGGCTCCACGGTTTCCTGACGTGACGGACCGGAGTCCCGGCCCTTGAACGGCGTGAATGTAGCGGCGAACTCCGCTCATGCCGCCCTCTCTGCCCCACATTCATCCGATCGTGTGCAGAATCGGTAGGGCTCTTTACGGACTCGCCCCCTCCGCCCGCGTACGCTGCGGGCCATGACCCGCCGGCCCCACCGGTCGCACCTCCCCGAGGAGCGGCCCGATTCCACCGCTCCGCTGCCCGCGCCCGAGCTCACCGAGGCCGAGTGCCGGCGCTGCGGCACCTACATCGCGGGGCTCGACGGGCGCTACGCGTGCGGCGTGTGCGGCTGGGTGAACGACCACTCGGAGGGCCACCGGCGGCTGCCGCGCGCGGACGAGGACCCGGACCGCCCGCCGAAGGGCCGCCGACGGCCGAAGCAGCTGCCGTGGCGCATGCCGGAGCCCGGGCCGGAGTCATGGCCGGAAGCCGGGCCGGAGGCCCGCCCGGAGCCCCGGCCGCGGCCGGACACGGGGCCCTGAAGGGGCCCGTACGGGCAGCCGTACCCTTGCTCAGTGAAGTACGTGCACACAGCAGGTTCAATGAGGAGGCGCTGCGGTGGCTGAGCTTGGGTTTGTCCGTCTGGGCTTCGGAGCTGAATCCGTCGAGTACACCCGGGCCTGGGAAGAGCAGCGCAGGGTGCACGCGGCCCGCTTCGCGGACGAGATCGAGGACACCTGCCTGCTGCTGGAGCACCTGCCGGTCTACACGGCGGGACGGCGCACCGACCCCAGTGAGCGCCCTTTGGACGGCACCCCCGTCGTGGACGTCGACCGCGGCGGCAAGATCACCTGGCACGGCCCCGGCCAGCTGGTCGGCTACCCGATCATGAAGCTGCCCCGCCCGGTGGACGTCGTGGCCCACGTCCGCCGTCTGGAGGAGGCGCTGATCCGCACCGCCGCCGAGTTCGGCCTGGAGACCACCCGGGTCGAGGGCCGTTCCGGCGTCTGGGTGCTCGGCGACCCGGTGGAGGAGCGCCCGAAGATCGGCGGACTCTCCCTGGAGCTGGACCCCCGCCTGCACGACGAGGAGTTCGACCCCCGCCTCAACGGCCCCGAGTACGCCCCGTCCAACGCCGGCCAGCGCCGCGAGGACCGCAAGCTCGCCGCCATCGGGATCCGGGTCGCCAAGGGCGTCACGATGCACGGCTTCGCGATCAACGTGAACCCGGACAGCACCTGGTTCGACCGGATCATCCCCTGCGGGATCCGGGACGCCGGTGTGACCTCGCTCTCGTACGAACTGGGCCGCGAGATCACCATCGCCGAGGTGCTCCCGGTCGCCGAGCGCCACCTGAAGGACGTACTGGAGCACGCCGAGTTGCGGCCCCGCGAGATCGAGACCGCCTAGCCGTCCGGGAAGCCCCGGGAGCCCCCGGGAATGCGTCCGGCCGCTCGCAGGTTGGGCGACGTAAGAGCGTACGAAATTACGGGCGTACCCTGGTGGGCGCCCGAACAATCGAAGTCACAGGGAGCCGGTCGTGTCCGCAGTCGCACCCGACGGACGCAAGATGCTGCGCCTGGAGGTCCGGAATGCCCAGACCCCCATCGAGCGCAAGCCCGAGTGGATCAAGACGCGGGCGAAGATGGGTCCCGAGTACACCAAGATGCAGGCCCTGGTGAAGGGCGAAGGACTGCACACGGTGTGCCAGGAGGCCGGATGTCCCAACATCTACGAATGCTGGGAGGACCGCGAGGCCACCTTCCTCATCGGCGGTGACCAGTGCACCCGGCGCTGTGACTTCTGCCAGATCGACACGGGCAAGCCCGAGGCGCTGGACCGCGACGAGCCGCGCCGCGTCGGCGAGTCCGTCGTCACGATGGACCTGAACTACGCCACCATCACCGGCGTCGCGCGCGACGACCTCGCCGACGGCGGTGCCTGGCTGTACGCCGAGACCGTGCGCCAGATCCACCAGCAGACGGCGGGCCGCGAGGCCGGCCACACCAAGGTCGAGCTGCTGGCCCCCGACTTCAACGCGGTGCCGGAGCTGCTGGAGGAGGTCTTCGCCTCCCGCCCCGAGGTCTTCGCGCACAACGTCGAGACGGTGCCGCGGATCTTCAAGCGGATCCGCCCCGGCTTCCGCTACGAGCGCTCGCTCGACGTGATCACCAAGGCCCGCGCCTACGGCCTGGTCACCAAGTCGAACCTGATCCTCGGCATGGGCGAGGAGCGCGAAGAGGTCTCGCAGGCCCTGAAGGACCTGCACGAGGCCGGCTGCGAGCTCATCACCATCACCCAGTACCTGCGGCCCTCGCCTCGTCACCACCCCGTCGAGCGCTGGGTGAAGCCGGCCGAATTCGTGGAGCTGGCGAAGGAGGCCGAGGAGATCGGCTACTCCGGCGTGATGTCCGGCCCGCTCGTCCGCTCGTCGTACCGGGCGGGTCGTCTGTACCAGCAGGCGATGGAGAAGCGCAGCAGTGGCGAGGCCGATCTCGACCGGGAGAACGAGAAGCGCGCGACCCTCTGACGAGGAGCGCAACCGTGCGTGTGAAGTCGCGCACAAAGTGCTACCAACGGGTAATCCCGCACCGACGCGGCCCCTAGGCTCTTTCCTGAGGAAAGAACCCGGCGGGCCGCGTCGGCGTATGCAACGTGTCAATCACATTTGACCGGCCGGTCACGCCCTGGTAACACCAGTCAGTGACGCTTGGTCCACGCACCGTACACACCGCCCACCTCCCCCCAGACGTGAGCATCGCGAAAGGGATCGACATCATGCAGGCCGCGCCAGTACGCGCAATCGCCATCCCGACGCTCTCCGACGCCTTCCGCGGCATCGAGTCCCTCCTCATGAGCGGGGCCCGCCGCAACGCCTGGACGGCCGTCCTGGAGGATCGCAAGAGGGCCAAGGACCGGGTCGAAACCGAACACGTACTTGAGGCCGCGGCTACCCGAACCCCGCAGGCCACGTAAACTTCGCTGTATGGCGAGGAAGTCAAACGCAGAGACTGCTGCGAACCCCGGGCGACTGAAGCAGATCGCCCTGACGTACAAGATGACGCGCAAGGCCGACCCGAAGGTCGGTCTGATCGTCGCGGGCGTGGGAATCGTCACCTTCGGTGTCTTTCTTGCGATCGGCTTCCTGATCGACCACCCGGTCTACCTGGGCATCCTGGGCTTCCTGGTGGCGTTCCTCGCGATGGCGATCGTCTTCGGGCGACGGGCCGAGCGGGCTGCCTTCGGGCAGATGGAGGGACAGCCGGGAGCGGCCGCGGCCGTACTGGACAACGTGGGACGGGGCTGGACGACCACCCCGGCCATCGCGATGACCCGGCAGCAGGACATCGTCCACCGCGCCGTGGGCAAGGCCGGCGTCGTGCTGATCGCCGAGGGCAACCCCAACCGCGTGAAGCCGCTGCTCGCGAACGAGAAGAAGAAGATGGCCCGGATCATGCCGGACGTGCCGGTCCACGACTTCATCGTGGGCACGGGCGAGGGCGAGGTGCCGCTCAAGAAGGTGCGCACCACCCTGCTCAAGCTGCCGCGCGTCCTGGCGGGCCCCCAGATCACCCAGGTCAACGACAAGCTGCGGGCCATGGGCGACCTCATGAGCAACATGCCGCTGCCGAAGGGCCCCATGCCCAAGGGCATGAAGATGCCGCGCGGCGGAAAGATGCGCTGACACGCCGACGCGCTCAGCTGATTTTCGTATACGAGACGGGGGTGCCCCCGAGCCGGCCGGCTCGGGGGCACCCCCGTCTCGTACCGCAACGTGTCAGATGCGGACCTGGACGGCGCGCGCGAGGCGGTCGTGGAGGCCGCGGCCGTCGCGGTCCCAGATCAGTGCGGGGATGACGAGGGCCAGCAGCAGCGTGCGCACGACCACCCGGACGATGCCGAGCCGGCCGCCGTCCTCGGCGACGACCCGCAGGCCCAGGGCCCGCTTGCCGGGGGTGAAGCCCACGGTGCCGACCGTCAGGATCGTCAGGGCCACGAAGAGCCCGAGGGTCCAGTTGCCCGCGGCGCCCAGGTTCCCGCCGGTGATCAGCCCGTACGCGATGAGCTGGCAGCCGATCCAGTCGAGGGCCACGGCCGCGATCCGGCGCCCGAACCGTGCCACCGAGCCGGGCCCCTCCTGCGGCAGGCCGAGCCGCTGGCCCGGATAGCCGAAGTCGACACCCATCTCCTCGGCGGCCGCCTTGGGGCCGGAGAGCCAGGATCCGATTGCCTGTCTGTTGTCCACCCGACCACGGTACCGGTGGCGCCTCACGGCACTCCGGCCGGACCCTGGTTAACTTGTGCGAAACAAATGGGTCATGCTTGGGAAATCCCGTCTGCTTATGGTCGGGTCAGCGTGCGGCACCGCACTGACGCACCACGAGCTATAAAGCCCGTCCCTCCCCCGGGGCCGGGAGTAGGAGGAGTTGGATGTTCCAGAACGCCGACGAAGTCAAGCAGTACATCGAGGAGAACGACGTCAAGTTCGTCGACGTCCGCTTCTGCGACCTGCCTGGTGTGATGCAGCACTTCACGATCCCGGCGCGGGCATTCGACCCGGCGGAGGAGCTCGCCTTCGACGGATCCTCGATCCGCGGCTTCCAGGCGATCCACGAGTCCGACATGGCGCTGCGCGCCGACATCACCACCGCGCGCCTGGACCCCTTCCGTCGCGACAAGACGCTGAACATCAACTTCTTCATCCACGACCCGATCACGGGTGAGGCCTACAGCCGCGACCCGCGCAACATCGCGAAGAAGGCCGAGGCGTACCTCGCCTCCACCGGCATCGCCGACACCGCGTTCTTCGGTCCCGAGGCCGAGTTCTACATCTTCGACAGCGTGCGCTTCGCGACCACCGCGAACGAGGGCTTCTACCACATCGACTCCGAGGCCGGCGCCTGGAACACCGGTTCCGAGGAGAACAACCGCGGCTACAAGGTCCGCTACAAGGGCGGCTACTTCCCGGTCGCCCCGGTCGACCACTTCGCGGACCTGCGCGCCGAGATCTCCCTGGAGCTGGACGCCCAGGGCCTCCAGGTCGAGCGCCAGCACCACGAGGTCGGCACCGGTGGCCAGGCCGAGATCAACTACAAGTTCAACACGCTGCTGGCCGCGGCCGACGACCTGATGCTCTTCAAGTACATCGTGAAGAACGTCGCCTGGAAGAACGGCAAGACCGCGACCTTCATGCCGAAGCCGATCTTCGGTGACAACGGCTCGGGCATGCACGTCCACCAGTCGCTGTGGGCCGGCGGCGAGCCCCTCTTCTACGACGAGGCCGGCTACGCGGGCCTGTCGGACACCGCCCGCTACTACATCGGCGGCATCCTCAAGCACGCCCCGTCGCTGCTCGCCTTCACCAACCCGACGGTGAACTCCTACCACCGCCTGGTGCCGGGCTTCGAGGCGCCGGTCAACATGGTGTACTCGCAGCGCAACCGCTCCGCCGCCATGCGCATCCCGATCACGGGCTCGAACCCGAAGGCCAAGCGCGTCGAGTTCCGCGCGCCGGACCCGTCCTCGAACCCGTACCTGGCCTTCTCGGCCCTGCTCCTCGCGGGCCTCGACGGCATCAAGAACAAGATCGAGCCGATGGAGCCGATCGACAAGGACCTCTACGAGCTCTCCCCGGACGAGCACGCGAGCGTCCCGCAGGTCCCGACCAGCCTCGAGGACGTCCTCAAGGCCCTGGAGGAGGACCACGAGTACCTCCTGGCCGGCGGTGTCTTCACCCCCGACCTCATCGAGACCTGGATCGACTACAAGCGCACGCACGAGATCGCCCCGATCGCGCAGCGCCCGCACCCGCACGAGTTCGAGCTGTACTTCGACCTCTAAAAATGCCTGATGGGAGGCCCCCCGCCACGCTCCACGGAGCGAGGCGGGGGGCCTTTCCGCTTTGACAGGCCGCCCGGGCGGAGTAAGGGTGGAAATGACCTAAAGGCCTCATAAGCGAGACATGTTCGGAGGTGCATGAGAATGCGCCGTAGGATCGTTGCGGCAGCCATGACCGGAGCCGCAGGTATAGCCATCGGTCTGCTGCCCGTCGCCGCCTCGGCCGCGGTCGTCACCGGTGGTGGCGGCGGCGGGAACGGCGGCTACGACTGCTACCGGTACCCCTCGAACCGCTCCGACGCCCGGTGGGACTACTGCTGCAACCGCGACTGGCGCGACCGGCCCAGCTGGTGCTGGGACAACGCGGGTGTGGGCGGCGACCGCGGTTACTGGCGCGACAGCAACTGGAACGACTCCGACTGGCGCCGCAACAACTGGCACGACGCGAACTGGAACGACTCCGGCCGCGGCGGCAACGGCAACTGGAACGACTGGGGCAACGGCCGCGGCGGCAACGGCGACTGGGGCAACGGCCGCGGCGGCGACGGCAACGGTGACTGGGGCGGCCGCGGCGGCGGCGGCAACGGTGACTGGGGCGGCGGCAACGGCGGTGGCGGCAACGGTGACTGGGGCGGCGGCGGTGGCGGCGGCAACGGTGACTGGGGCGGCGGCAACGGCGGCGGTGGCGGCAACGGCGGCGGTGGCGGCTGGGGTGGCGGCCGCTGAGCCCCTGACACCCGTCTGACCACGGAGGGCCGTGGGACCGGGGCGATGCCCCTGCTGCGCTGGTTCAGCGCAGCAGGGGCATCGCTCCTGTGAGGTCGCGCAGGCACAGGACCGCGAGCTCGGCGGGGGAGCCGGGCCCCGAGACCGGGGCGTCCGTCGCCGACCACAGCTCCAGCGCCACCCGGATGGCGTCCGTGGCCGCGGCGGCCAGCAGCCGTACCTCCCGCAGGTCCGCGTCCGGCCCCGCCAGCCTGCCGATCACCGGCACCAGGCCCTCCTCGGAGTCCTGGTTCACGCGGTACCAGACCGCGCGCAACGCCTGGTCGCCCGCCGCCGCGCGCAGCAGGCCGCGGGTCACCTCCAGGCCCTCCTCGACCGCCTGCGGGCCGCTCAGCGACCGGGTGACGGCACGCTCCAGCGCCTGGGCGAGGGGGGTTCCCGGATCCTCCTCCGCGAGCAGCGCGCGCCAGGCGTCGCCGCCGCCCGCCAGCAGCGGGGCCACGGCCTCCTGCTTGTTGCGGAAGTAGCGGTAGAAGGTGCGCAGCGCCACGCCCGCGCGGTGGGCGATGTCCTCGGCGGTGGTGCCGTCGGGGCCGTGCTCGGCGAACAGCTCGCAGGCGGCGCGGGCGATGTCGAGCTGCGTCGCCGCCTTGCGTCGCTCGGTCAGCGACTGGGCTCCGGGGCCGGCCTGGGGGGCGTACGGGCGAGGGGATTTCACGGGTGCAGCCTACCGTTCGCCTCTCTCAGGGAAGGCATTTTTTGTCAGCATGACAAAACGTGCCACTCCTTCGGTACGCTCACGCCATGAACCGTTACGAAGGACGACGCGTCCTCATCACCGGCGGCGGCTCCGGCATCGGCCGCGCCACCGTCCACCGCCTGCTCGCCGAAGGCGGCCGGGTCCACGTGGTCGACGTCAGCGAGGCCGGCCTCGCGGCCACCGCCGAACAGGCCGCCGCGGCGGGCCACGCCGACCGGCTCACCACCGCGCTCCTCGACATATCCGACGAGAACGCCGTCAGGGAAGGCGTCGCCGCCGCAGCCCGCGCCCTCGGCGGGATGGACGTACTCGTCAACGCGGCGGGCATCCTGCGCTCCGCGCACACCCACCGGACCACGCTCGACCTGTGGAACCAGATCATCGCGGTCAACCTGACCGGCACCTTCCTGATGATCCGCGAGTCCCTCCCGGCGCTGCTGGAGGGAGACCGGCCGGTCGTCGTGAACTTCAGCTCCACCTCGGCGTCCTTCGCCCACCCCTACATGTCCGCCTACGCGGCCAGCAAGGGCGGCATCCAGTCCATGACCCACGCACTGGCCGCCGAGTACAGCAAGCAGGGCCTGCGCTTCGTCAGCGTCGCACCCGGCTCCATCGAGAGCGGCATGACCACCGGCACCGGCCCCGGCCTGCCCGAGGACACCGACTGGTCCCTCTTCGCCAAGCTCGCCCCGGCCATCGGCCAGGGCTTCGCCGGCCCCGAGGCCGTCGCCGGCGTCGTCGCCATGCTCGGCTCCGAGGACGGTGCCTTCATCACCGGCACCGAGATCCGCATCGACGGCGGCACGCACTACTGACCGGGCGCGCCCTCAGGCACGGAACCGGTCCCACAGCCGGGGGAAGCGCTCCGCGAGCACGGCTTCGTTCTCGAAGTCCAGCGGGGCGCCCTCCGGCTCCGCCGCCTGCAACGGCACGCCCAGATCCGGGGCCACCGCCCCGGTCAGCTGCTCGTACGCCTCGTCGGCCGCGTACCCGAGCTCCTCGCCGTCCCCGTCGATCTCCTCGTCGAAGTCGCCCAGCAGCTCCGCGAGATGGTCCGGGTCGTGCACACCGCCCTCGAAGACCTCCCGCCCCTGCCCGATCAGCCAGCAGCGGAAGTAGTCGAAGGCGTCGTCGCTCGCCCCGTCGAGCAGCACCCAGGCCGCGCCCCACAGGTCCCACGTGTACGCCCGGTTGTACCGGGACTCGAAGTGCCGGGCGAAGTCCAGGACGGAGTCCGGATCGAGCTGCACCAGCCGCTCCACGAGCAGCTCGGCATGCTCCTCCGCGTCGCCGTCGGCGGCGTCGCGCGTACGGTCCACGATCTCCCAGAACTCCGTCTCGTCCATCACGGGATCCAGCATCATGGGTGGGGGCGCGCACCGCCACCGCGAGATTCCGCCGCGGGGGGCGGGGCCGGGGTGAGGGGGACCGATGGAAGGGACGACGCTCGGTGGCCGCTACCACCTGAAGCGCCGGCTCGGCAGTGGCGGGATGGGCGACGTCTGGGCCGCCGAGGACGAACGGATGTGCCGGCCGGTCGCCGTGAAACTCGTACGCATGGCGCCCGGCGCGGAGGCCGAGGAGGCCGAGCGGCGGTTCGCCCACGAGGTCCGCTCGCTGGGCAACCTGCCCCACCGGCACACGGTCACCGCGCACGACTGGGGCGAGGCCGCCCTGGCGGGAGGCCGCGTGCTCTACCTCGTGATGGAGCTCCTCCGCGGGCGGACGCTGGCCCAGGTGTTCCGGGAGGACCGGCCGCTGCCGTGGTACGACCTGGTGAACTGGGGCTGCCAGACGGCCGAGGCGCTGGCCGCGGCGCACCGCCGCGGCATCCTGCACCGGGACATCAAGCCGCAGAACGTCCTCCTCACCGAGACGGGCGTCGTCAAGGTCCTGGACTTCGGCCTCGCCAAGATACTGACCGACTCGCTCAGGGTCGGGCGGAGCACCGCGGACGGCAGTGCGATGGGCACCTTCGCCTACACGTCACCCGAACAGTGCGCCGGGTACGCCGACATCGGCCCCCGGACCGACCTCTACAGTCTGGGATGCATGCTGTACGAGGGGCTGACGGGGCGGCCGCCCTTCGCCGGGGAGCGGATCGCGCTGCTCTTCCAGCAGGTGCACACGCCGGCCCCGCCGCTGACCGCGGAAGCTGTCCCGGGCGTCCCCGAAGGCGTCATCGCGCTGGTGATGCGTCTGCTCGCGAAGGACCCGGCGGAACGCCCCGAGAGCGCTGCCCAGGTCGTGGCCGGATTACGTGCGCAACTGGACGCCCACGGCCCCGCCGAGGGGCACCTCCCGCCGGCTACGGCGCGGCTGCGCCGCCGGGCCGAGGAGGAGGCGGCCGTTCTGCGCGGCGAGGCCGAGAGGACCGCGGCGGAGATCCGCGAGAACGCGGAACGCGCCGCCGAGGCCCTGCACGAGCAGGCCCGGGCCGTTCTCGCACAGGCGCGTTCCGCCGCCGTCCGGGCCGTCGACGCCGCCGAGGAGGCCGTGCACGAGGCGCGCGCCCGGCGCGCCGAGGCGGAGGAGACGGCCCGCCGCACGGTGGCGTCCGCGCGCCGACGGGCCGACACCATCCTCGGGCGGGCCGTCGTCGGGGCCGTCGGCACCAGACTGAGGGCGTTGATCGAGGTGTGGGTCCGGCACCAGGAAGACGGTGCGCCGGGCAGCGGCCTGTGGGACAAGAAGCCCTCCCCTTCCGCCGTACGGCCCGGGGACGAGTCGGCGCCCCCGCCCCCGGAAGCCGGCGAGTACGCACGCAGGCTCCACGTCCGGATGCGGCACGGAGCCGTCCGCGCGGGCCTGCGTCGCCAGGGCGGCAGCCGCTCCGCGACGCCGCCGACCGGCACCGGGGGCACCGCGCGGGGAGAACCCGCCGAAACGCCGTGAGGCGGCCCGTCCCCTCCTGGGCGGGCCGCCTCACGGGCGGGTCGTACCGGTCTGGCGAGGCCTACAGGCCGTAGCGCTCCCGGGCCTCCTTGACCGCGGAGGCCGGAACCTCGCCGCGGCGGGCGAGCTGGGCCAGCGCGGCCACCACGATCGACTGGGCGTCGACGCCGAAGTGGCGGCGGGCACCCTCACGGGTGTCGGACAGACCGAAGCCGTCCGTGCCCAGCGAGGTGTAGTCCTGCTCCACCCACTGGCTGATCTGGTCCGGGACCTGACGCATCCAGTCGGACACGGCGAGGACCGGGCCGGCCGCGCCTTCCAGCGCGCGGGTGACGTACGGGGTGCGGACCTCGCCGCGCAGCAGCGCCTCGTCGCACTCCAGCGCGTCGCGGCGCAGCTCGCCCCAGGAGGTGGCGGACCAGACGTCGGCGGCCACGTTCCAGTCGGCGGCGAGCAGCTTCTGCGCCTCCAGGATCCAGTGGATCGCCGTACCGGAGGCCATCAGCTGGATCTTCGGGGCGTCCGCGGCCGGGGCCGCCTCCGCCAGGTCCGCCGCCGTGTTGAAGCGGTAGAGGCCCTTGAGGATGCCCTCTTCGACGCCCTCCGGCATCGCCGGCTGCACCTTCGGCTCGTTGTAGACCGTGAGGTAGTAGAAGACGTCCTCGGGGGTCTCGCCGTACATGCGGCGCAGACCGTCCTTGACGATCACCGCGATCTCGTACGCGAAGGCCGGGTCGTAGTTGAGCGACGCCGGGTTCGTGGACGCGATCAGGTGCGAGTGGCCGTCCGCGTGCTGCAGGCCCTCACCGGTCAGCGTGGTGCGGCCGGCGGTGGCGCCGACGATGAAGCCCTTGCCGAGCTGGTCGGCGAGCTGCCACATCTGGTCGGCGGTGCGCTGCCAGCCGAACATCGAGTAGAAGATGTAGAACGGGATCATCGGCTCGCCGTGCGTCGCGTACGACGTGCAGGCGGCGATGAAGTCGGCCATGGCGCCGGCCTCGGTGATCCCCTCGTTGAGGATCTGGCCGTCCTTGGCCTCCTTGTAGTACATCAGCTGGTCGCGGTCGACCGGCTCGTACGTCTGGCCCAGCGGCGAGTAGATGCCGGCCGACGGGAAGAGGGACTCCATACCGAAGGTACGGGCCTCGTCGGGGACGATCGGCACCCAGCGCTTGCCGGTCTCCTTGTCCCGCATCAGGTCCTTGACGAGCCGGACGAAGGCCATGGTGGTGGCCATCTCCTGCTTGCCGGAGCCCTTGAGCAGCGGGGCGAAGGAACGGTCCGCGGGGGCGGGCAGGGCCACGTGGTGGACCTTGCGGGCCGGGGCCGGGCCGCCGAGGGCCGCGCGTCGCTCGTTCAGGTACTGCACCTCGGGGCTGTTCGCGCCCGGGTGGCCGTACGGGACCTGGCCGTCGGCGAAGGCGCTGTCCGGGATCGGGAGTCCGAGCAGGTCGCGCATGCCCTTGAACTCGTCGATCGTCAGCTTCTTCATCTGGTGGTTCGCGTTCTTCGACTCGAACCCGGCGCCCAGCGTGTAGCCCTTGACGGTCTGCGCCAGGATGACCGTCGGCGCGCCCTTGTGCTCCAGGGCGGCCTTGTACGCGGCGTAGACCTTGCGGGGCTCGTGGCCGCCGCGCGAAGTGTGGAAGCACTCGGCGATCTTCGCGTCGGAGAGCAGGCCGCCGAGGGCGACGAGCTCGGCGTTGGCGCCGAAGAAGTGCTGGCGGATGTAGGCCACGTCGCGGGTCGCGTACGTCTGGAACTGCGCGTCCGGTACCTCGCGCAGGCGGCGTACCAGGGCGCCCGTGGTGTCGAGCTGGAACAGTTCGTCCCAGGCCGAGCCCCACAGGGTCTTGATGACGTTCCAGCCGGCGCCGCGGAACTGGGCCTCCAGCTCCTGGACCACGCGGAAGTTGGCGCGGACCGGACCGTCGAGGCGCTGCAGGTTGCAGTTGATGACGAAGGTCAGGTTGTCGAGCTGCTCGCGGGAGGCCAGGGCCAGGGCGGCGGTCGACTCGGGCTCGTCCATCTCGCCGTCGCCCAGGAAGGCCCAGACGTGCGAGTTGGCGGTGTCCTTGATGTTCCGGTTCTGCAGGTAGCGGTTGAAGCGCGCCTGGTAGATCGCGGAGAGGGGGCCGAGGCCCATGGAGACCGTGGGGAACTCCCACAGCCACGGCAGGCGCCGCGGGTGCGGGTAGGACGGCAGGCCGTTGCCGCCGGACTCCTGGCGGAAGTTGTCGAGCTGCTGCTCGGAGATGCGCCCGTCGAGGAAGGCGCGGGCGTAGATGCCGGGGGAGGCGTGGCCCTGGATGTAGAGCTGGTCGCCCGATCCGTCGGCCTCCTTCCCGCGGAAGAAGTGCTGGAAGCCGGTCTCGTACAGCCACGCGGCGGAGGCGAAGGTGGCGATGTGGCCGCCGACGCCGTACTTCGAGCCGCGGGTCACCATGGCGGCCGCGTTCCAGCGGTTCCAGGCGGTGATCCTGGCTTCCATCGCCTCGTCACCCGGGAACTCGGGCTCCGCGGCGGTGGGGATGGTGTTGACGTAGTCCGTCTCCAGCAGCTTCGGCAGGGCGAGGCCGGCGGCCTCGGCGTGCTGGAGCGTGCGGCGGAGCAGGTATTCGGCGCGGCGCGTACCGGCGGCCTGTGCGACGGCGTCGAGGGAGGCCGCCCATTCGGCGGTCTCCTCGGTGTCGCGGTCCGGGAGCTGGTCGAGCTCGCTCGGAAGCTTTCCTACGGGGTCGGACATCGCTGTGCGCCGCCTTCCGGACAAAGGAGAGGTGGTGAAGAAAATCCCTGACGGGGCAGGACAGGGTCGATGGACCTGGTTGAGGTCCGCGACGACTGTAAATCCCTGATCGATGATCGATCAAATAAAAGTGACGAAGAAACGTCGATCCGACAAAAGTCGGCACCGGGTGCCAGCGAAACGGGCACGCGGTGCCGGTCAAACAGGGGTAAAACGGTCACTCAGGCGCGGGGTGCGCACCCCAGGACGTGCCGCTTCACCAGCACGCCGATGTCCGGATCCCGACTGCGGAAGGCCTCGACGAGCGCCTCGTGCTCCTCCGCGTAGGACTTCTGGACGGTCCCCAGCCAGCGGATGGACAGGGCCGTGAACACCTCGATGCCCAGGCTCTCCCAGGTGTGCAGCAGCACGCTGTTCCCGGCCGCCCGCACCATCTCCCGGTGGAACCCCACCGTGTGCCGCACCTGCGCCGTACCGTCCGAGCTGCGGTCGGCCTCCCACAGGGCCGCCACGTGCGGCTCCAGCGCCGAGCAGTCGGCCGCCAGCCGCGGCGCCGCCAGCTCTGCGGCGATCTGCTCCAGACCGGCCCGGACCGGGTAGATCTCCTCCAGGTCGGCGGCGGAGAGGTTGCGTACGCGCACGCCCTTGTTCGGCGCCGACTCGATCAGCCGCAGCGTCTCCAGCTCGCGCAGGGCCTCCCGTACGGGGGTCTGGCTGACCTCCAGCTCCACGGCGATGCGCCGCTCCACGATCCGCTCACCGGGCTTCCAGCGCCCGCTGACGATCCCCTCCACGATGTGCTCGCGGATCTGCTCGCGCAGCGAGTGCACGACGGGTGGGGTGATCATCGGGGCTTCATCTCCTGGTGGGTGTGCAGGGACACGGCGGGGCCTGATGCGTAGACAATACGGCGGCGCCCCCGCCCGGGAGTATCCCGGACGGGGGCGCCGACAGTGAGGCTGGTTACAAGCCGTTCGGCTCAGAGACCGAGCTCGACCTCGAACTCGCCGGCCTCGAGGATCGCCTTGACCGCGGTGAGGTACCGGGCCGCGTCCGCGCCGTCCACCAGACGGTGGTCGTAGGACAGGGTCAGGTACGTCATGTCGCGGATGCCGATGTTGGTGCCCTCGGCGGTCTCGATGACCACCGGGCGCTTCACCGTGGCACCGATGCCCAGGATGGCGACCTGGTTCGGCGGCACGATGACCGTGTCGAACAGCGCACCGCGCGAACCGGTGTTGCTGATGGTGAAGGTCGCGCCCGACAGCTCGTCCGGCGTGATCTTGTTGCCGCGGACCTTGGCGGCCAGATCGGCGGTCGCCTTGGAGATGCCCGCCAGGTTGAGGTCGCCCGCACCCTTGATGACCGGGGTCATCAGGCCCTTCTCGGAGTCCACGGCGATGCCGATGTTCTCCGAGTCGAAGTAGGTGATGGTGCCCTCGTCCTCGTTGATCCGGGCGTTGACGACCGCGTGGGCCTTCAGCGCCTGGGCAGCGGCCTTGACGAAGAACGGCATCGGGGACAGCTTGACGCCCTCGCGGGCGAGGAAGCCGGCCTTGGCCTTCTCGCGCAGCTTCATGATCTTGGTGATGTCCACCTCGACCACGGAGCTGAGCTGCGCCTGCGAGTGCAGGGCCTTCATCATGTTGTCGCCGATGACCTTGCGCATGCGGGTCATCTTGACCGTCTGACCGCGCAGCTCGGACACCGCGGCGGCCGGGGCCTTGGCGGCGGGAGCGGCAGCGGCCGGAGCCGGAGCGGCGGCAGCGGCCTTGGCGGCCTCGGCGGCGGCCAGGACGTCCTGCTTGCGGATACGGCCACCGACGCCGGTGCCCGAGACCGCGGACAGGTCCACGCCGGACTCCGAGGCGAGCTTGCGCACCAGCGGGGTCACGTACGCGGCCTCGTCACCGGCGGACGCCGGGGCGGCGGCCGGAGCGGCCGGGGCCGCGGCCGGAGCCGGGGTCACCGGAGCCGGAGCGGCCACCGGGGCGGCGGCCTGGACCGGAGCCGGGGCGGCGGCCGGAGCGGCCGGGGCGACCGGAGCCGGAGCAGCGGCGGGAGCCGGGGCGGCGGCCGGAGCCTCGGCCGGAGCCGGAGCGGCGGCCGGAGCGGCAGCGGCAGGGGCGGCACCCGCAGCGCCGATCACGGCCAGGACGGTGCCGACCTCGGCGGTCTCGTCCTCGTTGATCCGGATCTCCAGCAGCGTGCCGGAGACCGGCGCGGGGATCTCGGTGTCGACCTTGTCCGTGGAGACCTCCAGCAGCGGCTCGTCGGCCTCGACCGACTCGCCGACGGCCTTCAGCCAGCGGGTGACGGTGCCCTCGGTGACGGACTCGCCCAGGGCGGGGAGCACGACGTCCGTGCCGGAGGCGGCAGGGGCGGCGGCCGGAGCCTCGGCGGCCGGAGCCGGGGCCGCGGGGGCCTCGGCGACGGGGGCCGGAGCGGCCGCGGGGGCCTCGGCGGCGGCCGGCTCGGCGGCCGGAGCCGCAGCGGCCGCCGGAGCGCCGGAGCCGTCGTCGATGACGGCCAGCTCGGCGCCGACCTCGACGGTCTCGTCCTCGGCGACCTTGATGGAGGCCAGGATGCCGGCGACGGGCGACGGGATCTCGGTGTCGACCTTGTCGGTCGAGACCTCGAGCAGCGGCTCGTCGGCCTCGACGCGCTCGCCCTCGGCCTTCAGCCAGCGGGTGACAGTGCCCTCAGTGACGCTCTCGCCGAGCGCCGGAAGGGTTACGGAAACCGACATGGTTTCTGTTGCTCCTTACGAAAGTGCGGAAGTGGTCGTCGCGCCCGGGACGAACTAGTCGTGGGAGTGAAGCGGCTTGCCGGCCAGGGCCAGGTGGGCCTCGCCGAGCGCCTCGTTCTGGGTCGGGTGCGCGTGGATGAGCTGCGCGACCTCGGCCGGCAGGGCCTCCCAGTTGTAGATCAGCTGGGCCTCGCCGACCTGCTCGCCCATCCGGTCACCGACCATGTGGACGCCGACCACGGCACCGTCCTTGACCTGGACGAGCTTGATCTCGCCCGCGGTCTTCAGGATCTTGCTCTTGCCGTTGCCCGCCAGGTTGTACTTGAGGGCCACGACCTTGTCCGCACCGTAGATCTCCTTGGCCTTGGCCTCGGTGATGCCGACGGAAGCGACCTCGGGGTGGCAGTAGGTGACGCGCGGGACACCGTCGTAGTCGATCGGGACGGTCTTGAGACCGGCCAGACGCTCGGCGACCAGGATGCCCTCGGCGAAGCCGACGTGCGCGAGCTGGAGGGTCGGGACGAGGTCGCCCACGGCCGAGATCGTCGGCACGTTGGTCTGCATGTACTCGTCGACCAGGACGTAGCCGCGGTCCATCGCGACGCCCTGCTCCTCGTAGCCCAGGCCCTGCGAGACCGGGCCGCGGCCGACGGCGACCAGCAGCACCTCGGCCTCGAAGGTCTTGCCGTCGGCCAGCGTCACGCGGACGCCGTTCTCCGTGTACTCGGCCTTGTCGAAGAAGGTGCCGAGGTTGAACTTGATGCCGCGCTTGCGGAAGGCGCGCTCCAGCAGCTTGGAGCTGTTCTCGTCCTCGACCGGCACGAGGTGCTTGAGGCCCTCGATGACGGTGATGTCGGAGCCGAAGGACTTCCACGCCGAGGCGAACTCGACGCCGATGACGCCGCCGCCCAGGACGATCGCGGACTCGGGCACGCGGTCCAGGACCAGCGCGTGGTCCGAGGAGATGATGCGGTTGCCGTCGATGTTCAGGCCCGGCAGCGACTTCGGCACGGAGCCGGTCGCCAGCAGGATGTGGCGGCCCTGGATGCGCTGGCCGTTCACGTCGACGGAGGTCGGCGAGGAAAGGCGGCCCTCACCCTCGATGTAGGTCACCTTGCGGGAGGCGACCAGGCCCTGCAGGCCCTTGTACAGGCCCGAGATGACCTCGTCCTTGTACTTCTGCACACCCGCGATGTCGATGCCCTCGAAGGTGGCCTTCACACCGAACTGGGCGGCCTCGCGAGCCTGGTCCGCGATCTCACCCGCGTGCAGCAGAGCCTTCGTGGGGATGCAGCCGTTGTGCAGGCAGGTGCCGCCGAGCTTGTTCTTCTCGATCAGGGCAACGTCCAGACCCAGCTGGGATGCGCGCAGCGCCGCGGCGTAACCGCCACTGCCACCGCCGAGGATCACTAGGTCGAAAACGGTGCTGGCGTCGTTCGCCACGTCACGTCCTCCATGCATGTGCGCCGGGCACCGGTCCTCTGTGACCGGGCGGCGGCTGGTAATCGGCCGCTGTTTCTTCGGCCCTGTGGTGGGGGCCCTGTCCTGCCGAGAACCCATCTTCGCATTTGTCGGGGGAACGCGGGACGCCGGGCCCACGTTGTGAGAGGGCGTTCTCTCCGAAGCGCGGGTTACCGCTGCGTAGAAACCTACGGATTTCGTTGTCGGCAGAACGCACCCCGGGACCCGACCGGGTCCCGGGGTGCGGTACGCGTCACACCGGGTGCGTCAGCCCAGGTCGCCCGTGGCCGTGCGCTCGGCCAGCCGCACCAGGGTGCGCACGGCCGAGCCGGTGCCGCCCTTGGGGGTGTAGCCGTGCGGAGCGCCCTCGTGGAAGGCGGGGCCGGCGATGTCGAGGTGGGCCCAGGTGATGCCCTCGCCGACGAACTCCTGCAGGAAGAGACCGGCGACCAGGCCGCCGCCCATGCGGACACCCATGTTCGCGATGTCGGCGGTGGGGGAGTCCATGGTCTTGCGCAGCTCGGCGGGGAGCGGCATCGGCCAGGAGGACTCGCCGACCTCCTCCGCGATCTCGTGGATCGAGGTGCGGAAGGCGTCGTCGTTCGCCATGATCCCGAAGGTGCGGTCGCCGAGGGCCAGCACCATGGCGCCGGTCAGGGTGGCGACGTCGACGATCGCGTCCGGGTTGTCCTCGGAGGCCTTGGTCAGCGCGTCGCCGAGGACCAGGCGGCCCTCGGCGTCCGTGTTGAGGACCTCGACGGTCTTGCCGCTGTACATGCGCAGGACGTCACCGGGCTTGGTGGCGGAACCGGACGGCATGTTCTCGGCGAGCGCGAGCCAGCCGGTGACGTTGACCCGCAGGCCCAGCTTCGCGGCCGCGACGACGGAGGCGAAGACGGCGGCGGCGCCGGCCATGTCGCACTTCATCGTCTCGTTGTGGCCGGCCGGCTTCAGGGAGATGCCGCCCGAGTCGTAGGTGATGCCCTTGCCGACGAAGGCCAGGGTCTTCTCCGCCTTGGGGTGCGTGTAGGTGAGCTTCACCAGGCGCGGCGGGTTCTCGGAGCCCTTGCCGACGCCCATGATGCCGCCGTAGGCACCCTTGACCAGTGCCTTCTCGTCCAGGACCTGGACCTTGATGCCGTTCTCCTTCGCGGCCGCGGAGGCGACCGCGGCGAAGGCCTCGGGGGTCAGGTCGTTCGGCGGGGTGTTCACCAGGTCACGGGCGACGTTGACCTCGGCGGCGACGACGGCGGCGCGCTCGGCGGCGGCCTTGTGCTCCTTGTCGCGCGGCTTGGCACCCAGCAGGGCCACCTCGGCGAGCGGCTGCTTCGGACCGGAGTCCTTGCCGTTGCCGGCCTTCTTCTCGCCGCCTTGGTAGGCGGTGAAGGCGTACGCGCCCAGCAGCGCGCCCTCGGCGACGGCGGTGACGGCGGAGGCGTCCTCCAGCGGGAGGGCGAAGCCGGCCTTCTTGCTGCCGTGCAGCGCGCGGGCGGCGGCGCCGGCGGCGCGGCGCAGCACCTCCTCGTCGAACGACTCGTCCTTCTCCGGGACGGAGCCGAGCCCCACCGCCAGCACGACCGGGACCTTGAGGCCTGCCGGGGCCGGCAGCTTGGTGACCTCGCCTTCGGCACCCGAGGCGCCGAGTGCGTCGAGGACACCGGCGAGCTTGCCGTCGAACGCCTTGTCCACGGCCTCGGCGCCCGCGGCGACGATCGCGCCCTTGGGGCCCTTGGCGACACCGACGACGAGGGCGTCGGCGCGCAGCGTCCCCGCGCCGGCAGTGCTGAGAGTCAGAGCAGTCACGGTGGTGAAGTCTCGCTTCCGTTTGTGTGTGTGGGCCGAGTGGGTGGACGGCCATCCGTAGCGATCGTATTCGGGGCCCGACGGCCGCCTGAAAGGAGCCTACGCGCACGGACTCGCCCGTACGTCACTCGAAGGTTTGGCAAGTTGTTCGATCAAGCAGCCATCAGGTTCACCCATCCGTGGACTCTGCTCCAGGTTTGCCCCGTAGACCTGACGAGGTCCGAAAGACTCGGTCCACTCTCGCAAGGGGACGCGGGGTTCCTTTGCATGATTTCCACAGTGCCTCCCCGGCCCGGCCGACCGCCAAGGGCCGTGTCGAGGGATGCCTGCGGGGGGAAAGGCCGAAATGGTCAACAAGAACCGGATGAACAGGCTGGCCGCCGTCATGGCCGCGGCTGCCCTGGTGTCCGTGGCAGTACCCGCCGCGACCGCCCAGGCGGCCGTGACACCACCGCGGATCGACCTCAAGGTGCTCGTCGTCGACGACGGCGGCAGCTCGGTCGAGGCGATCACCGCGGAGCTCCGGGACACCGGAGTGCCCTACACCCGCGTCCAGCTGGGCAGCGCGGGCCGTCCCGTCATCAACGCGGCGTTCCTCAGCGACACCGTCGACGGCCGGCCGCGCGCCAAGTACCAGGGCGTGGTCCTGCCCAACGAGAACCCCTTCGGCGAGGGCTCCGCCGAGATGGCCGCGCTCGCCGCGTACGAGACGACGTACGGGATCCGCCAGGTCGACGCCTACACCTGGGCGCACCCGGGCGTCGGACTGGAATACACCGACAACGGCGGCTACAGCGGACAGCTCGACGGCACCCAGGCCGCCGTCACCACCGCCGGCAAGGCCGGCCCGTTCGCCTACCTCGGCGGACAGGTCACCTTCGAGGACAATTCCGCCCTGGTCCCCGAGAGCTACGGGTACATGGGCAAGCCGCGCCCCGGCTACACCAGCTACGTCGACGCCCCCGTCGGCTCCGGCCGGGCCTCCCTCGTCGGCGAGTACGCCCACGACGGACGCAGCGAACTGGTCGTCACCTTCGGCTACAACCAGTACCAGCAGCAGTTCCGGCTGCTCGCCCGCGGCATCGTCGACTGGCTGACCCAGGGGGTGCACCTCGGCCAGAGCCGCAACTACTTCGCGGTCCACGTCGACGACGTCTTCGCCCCCGACGCCCGCTGGAACAAGGACCTCAACTGCACGCCCGGCGACTACGCCTGCGCGGGCGGCGAGGGCAAGGAGAGCACCATCCGGATGTCCGCCGCCGACGCCGTGTACGCGGCGCAGTGGCAGACCTCCAAGAACTTCAAGCTCGACATGCTCTTCAACGGCGGCGCCGGCGAGGAGTGGAAGGCCGAGAACGGCGGCGTCGACGCGCTGACCGCCCAGCTCGTCGCCGACCGCGCCAAGTACCGCTGGATGAACCACACCTACACCCACCCGTTCCTCGGCTGTGTCCAGAACACCGCCGTCACCCCGTGGACCTGTACGAAGAACGCCCAGGGTGCGATCCAGTACATGAGCCGCGCCGAGATCTCCGCCCAGATCCGGGACAACAACAACTGGGCGGCCTCCAAGGGCATCACTCTCGACAAGAGCGAACTCGTCACCGGCGAGCACTCCGGTCTCAAGACCGCTCCGCAGCAGCCCGTGGACAACCCCAACCTGGCGGGCGCCCTCGCCGACAACGGGGTCAAGTGGGCCGGCAGCGACAACTCCCGCGAGCCCGCCCAGCGAGCGGTCGGCGCGGCCCTCACCGTCCCCCGGCACCCGATGAACGTGTACTACAACACGGGCACCAACGCCGAGATGGCCGACGAGTACAACTGGATCTACACCAGCCGCGCCCACGGTGGAAGCGGCGTCTGCGAGGACAACCCGGCGACCTCCACCTGCCTGGCCGCCCCGCTGGACGTCAACACCGGCTACGTCAACTACATCGTCCCGGCCGAGGCGCGCACCGCCCTGCGCCACGTCCTGGCCAACGACCCGCGGCCGCACTACGTCCACCAGTCCAACCTCGCCGAGGACCGGACCCTCTACCCCGTCCTGAACCAGGTCCTCGACACCTACCGCGCGCTCTACGCTCCCAGCGCGCCGATCGTCAACCAGTCCATGAAGGACACCGGCGTCGAGCTCCAGCGCCGCGCGGCCTGGGACAAGGCCCTCGCCGACGGCAAGGTCACCGCCTACCGCATCGGCACGGACGTCACCATCAAGGCGCCCTCCGGAGTCGTCGCCCCGGTCACCGCCCCCAACGGCACCAAGAAGCAGATGCTGCTCGGCACGGCGGACTTCGGCACCGCCTACGCCGGCAACCGCTCCACCTGGACCGGCCCCGAGCTGCTGCAGAGCGCCGTCACGCTCAAGCTGCCCAGCTGACCGTCCAGCACGACACCACCGAGTAGCACCCAGCGCCGGCGCTCCGCGAACCCACGGGCGCCGGCCCCTTTTCCGTCCTGGGGGGACACACCGCATGAGTCATGGGCGTCACGTCACCATGCTCACCGAAGGCACCTATCCACACGTCCACGGGGGCGTCAGCACCTGGTGCGACCAACTGGTCCGCGGCATGCCGGAGGTCGACTTCAACGTCATAGCCCTGACCGGCTCCGGACGCGAGCCGGTCACCTGGGAACTGCCCCGCAACGTCTACCGGCACACAGCCGTCCCGCTCTGGGGTCCGCCCCCCGGACGCGGCCGCCGGTCCACCCTGCGCGGCAGGGCCCACCGCCGCTTCACCCAGGTCTACGAGAGCTTCCTGCTCTCCCTGCTCGACCCGGCGGCCGACCCCGCCGACCGCACCTTCTCCGAGGCCCTGCGCGAACTGGCCGTCCTGGCCCGCGCCGGGAAACTCGCCCCGGCCCTGCGCTCCGAATCGGTTCTGCGCCTCCTGATGAACGTCTGGACCCGGCCCGGACTGTCCACCGCCGAGGCGGCACCCACCATCCACGACGCGCTCACCGCGACCGACCTGCTGGAACACGCGCTGCGCCCGCTCGCGGTGCGCATCCCGCCCGACAGCGTCGCGCACGCCGTCAGCAGCGGCCTCGCCACCCTTCCCGCCCTCGCCGCCAAACACCTCGACGGGGTGCCCTTCCTCCTCACCGAGCACGGCATCTACCTGCGCGAGCGCTACCTCGGCTACCGCACCGCCGAACAGCGCTGGCCCGTCAAGGCCCTCATGCTCGGCTTCTACCGCGAGCTCAACACCGAGGGCTACCGCCAGGCCGACCTGATCACCCCCTGCAACCAGTACAACCGCCGCTGGGAGGAGCGCGGAGGCGCCGACTCGACACGGATCCGCACCGTCTACAACGGCGTCGACCCGCACGCCTTCCCCGAGGCCGGCCCCGAACCGGACGTGCCCACCCTCAGCTGGTGCGGCCGCATCGACCCGATCAAGGACCTCGAAACCCTGATCCGGGCCTACGCCTTCATGCGCGAGGAACTGCCCGCCCTGCGACTGCGCCTCTTCGGTCCCGTCCCGGCCGGCTGCGAGGACTACAAGCTCCGCCTGGAGAAGCTCGCCGCAGAACTCGGCGTGACCGACGGGATCACCTACGAGGGCCGCATCGAGCAGGTGGCGCAGGCCTACGCGGCCGGCAGCGTCGTGATGCTGTCCTCCATCAGCGAGGGCTTCCCCTTCAGCATCATCGAAGCCATGTCCTGCGGCCGCACCACCGTCTCCACCGACGTCGGCGGGGTCCGCGAGGCCGTCGGCGACACCGGCCTCGTCGTCCCGCCGCGCGAGCCCGAGACCATGGCACGCGCCACCCTCGCCCTGCTCCGCGACGACGAACGCCGCGCCGAACTCGGCCGGATGTCCCGAAGGCGGGTCGTGGAGAAGTTCACCCTCCACCAGTCCGTGGACGGCTTCCGCCACATCTACCGGGAACTCGCCGGCCAGCCCGTCCTGCCCGTCCACGCGGGCGACGCCTGGACCCAGCGGCTCGCCGACCCCTGGTACCGCGAACTCGCGGCCGACGGGAGCCTGTGGTGAGCGGATCCCTCTGGCTCAAGCCGCCCGGACCCGGCTCAGGACCGGGCTCCGGCTCCGGCACGCTCCCGGCGATCCCCCGGCCGCGCACCGGGGACCCCGGGCCCGCCGCCGACCCGATGGACGAACTGGCCGAACGCCTCGACGTGTTCATCGCCTCCGCCGTCCACCCCGACGAGATCGCCGCCGTCCTCGAATCCGACGGCATGACGGACGAGTACATCCGGCTCACCTACGGCCGCGACGACTCCTTCGCCCTCGCCGAGGAGCTCTACGCCCGCGTGCCCCGCTCCTTCCCGGAGCCGGGGCCCGCCCCCGACCCCTGGCGGGTCTCCCTCGCCGCCTGCCTGCTGCGCGGGGTCATCTTCGCCCTGCCCGGCCTGGCCTACCTGCTGGGCGCGCCCCTCCTCGAAGGCCCCCAGGACCGGCTCGGCCTGCCGGCCGGGACGCTGACCCTGCTCGCCGGGGCGCTCATCGGCTGGGTCTGGGACCAGACCCTGTCCCACCGCGCCTACTCCTGGCTCGGCCTCGGCGACCGGGCCGCCGCCGGGCGGACCCTGCTCGTCGGCGCCCCCGTCGGAGCCCTGCTGGGCACCGCCGCGGCGCTGGCCGTGCCCGGCGGGCCGCCGTTCTCCTACGCCTTCGCCGCCGGACAGGCCCTCTACGTGGGGGCCGCCACCGTCCTGCTGGTCCTCGGCCGGGAGCGGCTGCTCCTCGCCGCCCTCGCCCCGATGGCCGTCGGCGCCCTGGCCGTGCTCGTCGTCGACCTGCCCGTGCCGGTCCGGGTGACCCTGCTCGTGGTGTCCCTGCTGGCCGCCTGCACCCTGGCCGTACGGGAACTGCCGCTGGCCGACGGGCTGCGGACCGCCGCACACCGGATCCGGAGCTGGGCGACCCGCCGGCCCGCCAGGGTCGGCCCCGTGCGCTGGCAGATGCTGCGCGGAGCCGAGGAGGAGTACACCCCCCGCGGACCCCGGCTCGGGGACTCGGTGCCGTTCGGCGTCTTCGGCCTCGGCACCGGCCTGCTCGTGCTCTACGCCGCCCTGGGCGAGGTACTCGCCGGAGGCCCCGCCGAAGCCGTCGCCGCACCCTCGGCGGTGGCCCTCACCCTCAGCATGGGACCCGCCGAGTGGCTGCTGCACCGCTTCCGCAGCGGCAGCCTCTCCGGGCTCCAGGGGGCCCGTTCGCCCCGGCAGTTCCGGGCCCGGATGCTCACCACCCTGACCCGCTGCCTGAGCATCTACCTGGCGGTGCTGCTGGCCCTCGGAGTGACCGGAACCCTGCTGTGGCCCGGCGCCCCCGGGCTCACCGGGGTCCGCGTCGCCACCCTGCTGCTGCTCGGGGCGGTGATGTGGAGCGGGCTGCTCCTGCAGTCCTTCGGAGCCGTCCGGCCCGCGGCCGTGGTCTGCGCCTCGGCCGCCGTCGCCCAGAGCCTGGCCCTGCTGACCGGGCTGGGCCAGCCCCGGGTCGTCCAGCTGGTCGTGGCGGGCACGGCCGCGGCGGCCCTGGCCACCCTGGTCTGCCTGCTCCTCGGCCGCGCGACCGCCCACCGATGACGCACGAGACGCACGAGACGTACGAAACGGACGAGAAGAAGGACCCCATGCTGCTGGTGCCCCTCTACGAGCATCCCGCCGACCGGCCCGACGCCTGGGAGCGGCTCATCCGCTGCGCGGACCGGCTGCACTCGGTGGTGCTCAACCCCGACAGCGGGCCCGGCGCCGCCCGCGACGAGCGGTTCGCCCTCGTCGCCGAGCGGCTCCGGGAGGCCGGAGTACCCGTACTGGGTTACGCCGACACCGACTACGGGCGGCGCCCGCACGCCGCGGTGGTGCAGGACCTGCTGCGCCACCGCGACTGGTACGCCACCGACGGGGCCTTCCTCGACCAGGCCTCCGCCGACCCCGAACTGCTCCCGCACTACCGGCGGCTCACGGTCGCCGCCCGGGCCGCGGGCGCCCACACCCTCGTCCTCAACCACGGGGCCCACCCGGATCCCGGCTACGTCGAACTCGCCGATCTGCTCGTCACCTTCGAAGGGCCCTGGGACGCCTACCGGGAGGCAGCCGCACCACCGCCCTGGACGGCCGACCACCCAGCCCAGCGGTTCTGCCACCTCGTCTACGCCGTCCCGCCCGGCGAACTCGCCGCCCGGCTCGCCGGGGAACTGGCCGCACAGCGCGGTGCGGGCGTGCACTGCGCCGTCCCCGGCAGCGGACCGCACCCGTGGGGGACCCTCCCGTACGCCCTGGAGGCGGCGGGATGAGGGCACCGCGGACGCTACGCCTCCTGCTGGTCCTGCCCCTCCTGCTGCTCGCCGCCTGCACGGCCGGACCGGACGACGAGGGCGACGACGAACCGCACCGCTGGCCGGAACTCGCCCCCGGACAACGCTGGCAGCCGCCGCCCGGCACCGGCTGGCAGTGGCAGCTCACCGGAAGGCTCGACACCTCGGTCAAGGCGCCCGTCTACGACGTCGACGGCTTCAACACCACCAAGGAGCAGGTGGCGGTCCTGAAGAAGGCCGGGCGCAAGACCATCTGCTACCTCTCCACCGGGGCCTGGGAGGACTTCCGGCCGGACGCAGAAGCCTTCCCGCAGGACCTGCTCGGCAAGGGCAACGGCTGGGAGGGGGAACGCTGGCTGGACGTCCGGCGGGTGGCGGAACTGGAACCGCTGATGGCCAAGCGGTTCGACATGTGCCGGGAAAAGGGCTTCGACGCGGTCGAGCCGGACAACATGGACGGCTACCAGAACACCTCCGGCTTCCCCCTCACCGCCGACGACCAGCTGCGCTACAACCGGCTGATCGCGAAGCTCGCCCACGACCGGGGCATGGCCGTCGGCCTGAAGAACGACCTCGACCAGATCCCTCAGCTCGTCGGGGACTTCGACTTCGCGGTCAACGAGCAGTGCGCGCAGTACGACGAGTGCGACCGCCTCGCCCCCTTCATCGAGGCGGGCAAGGCGGTCTTCCACGCGGAGTACGAACTGTCGACGTCCCGCTTCTGTGCGACGTCGCGTGCCGCGAAGCTCAGCTCGATCCAGAAGCGGTACGACCTCGACGCGTGGCGCAAAACCTGCCCATAGCCGTCTCAGCAACGCCGGCGAGGCTGGAAACGGCGCGGCCGAGGCTGAATGCGCCCGGCCGAGGCTGCGACGGCTGCGCCTAGGCCCACGGCAGGACGGCGTGGACGCGGTAGCCGCCGCCGAAGCGGGGGCCCGTGGAGCAGGAGCCGCCCAGGGCGGTGGCCCGTTCCCGCATGCCGAGGAGGCCGTGGCCTCCCCCCGGCTCGGTGTCGGCGGGCTCGGTGCCCCCGTCGTCCAGCACGGTCACCTCCACCGACGGGCCGACCCGGACCACGCTCACCTCGGCCCGGGCATCGGGCCCCGCGTGCTTGCGCACGTTGGTCAGCGCCTCCTGGATCACCCGGTACGCCGCCAGGTCCACCGCGGCCGGCAGCGGCCCCGTCCCGCAGTCCAGCTGGACGATCACCTCCACCGGCAGCCCGGCGTGGCGGAAGGTGTCCACCAGTTCGTCGAGGACGCCCAGCCCCGGCGCCGGCTCGGTCGGTGCCTCCGGGTCGCCGGACTGCCTCAGCAGGCCGACGGTCGCCCGCAGCTCGTTGAGCGCCGACCGGCTGGCGTCCCGTACGTGCGCCAGCGCCTCCTTGGCCTGGTCCGGCCGCTTGTCCATCACGTGCGCGGCCACCCCGGCCTGCACGTTGACGAGCGCGATGTGGTGGGCCACCACGTCGTGGAGGTCCCGGGCGATCCGCAGCCGTTCCTCCGCGACCCGCCGCCGCGCCTCCTCGTCCCGGGTGCGCTCCGCGCGCTCGGCCCGTTCCCGGATGGCGTCGACGAAGGCCCGCCGGCTGCGCACGGCGTCTCCGGCGGCCGCGGCCATGCCCGTCCAGGCGAAGATCCCGAGGTTCTCCTGCGCGTACCAGGGCAGCGGCCCGGCGAGCATCGCCACCCCGGTCAGGCCCGCCATGGTGAGCAGGCCGATCCGCCAGGTCGTGGGCCGGTCGGTGAGGGCCGCCACCGTGTACAGGGCGATCACCGTGCACATGGCGACGGGCGCCCGGGGCTCCCCGGTGGTCAGCTCCAGCAGCGAGAGCCCGCAGGTCACCCCGAGGACGGCGCGAGGCCGCCGGCGCCTGAACACCAGCGCGGCCGCGCCCAGGAGCATCAGGAGCAGGGAGAAGGGCTCTGGGGTGCGCGTCCCGAAGGTGGGCCCGTGGGGGCCGTGCGGATCGGCGAAGGAGCCGACGACCATGGCGACGAGCGCGCCGAACGCCAGCACGGCGTCGGTGGCCAGCGGATGGGCCCGCATCCACTGCCGGGTGGGGGCGAACCGCCCGAGGTCTGTCGTCACCCCGATACGGTACGGCCTGCCGGGGCGGACATCAGGGCGGAGGGCCATGCCCCAGCGGGACGCGGGACCGCACCGGACCCCACTGCGCCCGGACCACGCACACGGCCATGACGGCGACGAGGGCCGCCAGGTGCTCCTTGCCCGCGAGGTTGTTCTTGATCAGGACCTCGCCGATCATGACGAGGATCACCAGGGCCCCGGTCAGGTACGCCCGGTAGCGCCAGCAGACGTAGAGGGCGAGGCCGACCACCGCCGCCGAGGGCCCGGTGTCGTTGACGATGCGGTCGGACACCGGCAGGCCGAAGGGGTGCTCCGGCCCCAGCGCGAGGCCGATCCGCGCGTACGTGGTCCCGGCGAGGGTGGCGACGTAGCCGATCACCAGCGTGCGCCACCAGCCGATGCAGATCTCCGCGATGCCGAACACCAGCAGCATCTGCGCGAGCGCCCCCCACACCGGCAGGTCGAGGGCCGGGACGAACAACGACAGGGGAGTGCGCAGCAGGGCCAGCCAGAACGGGTCGGCGGCCTTGACCGACCCGAGGTTCTGCACCGGCTGGAACCCCCACGAGGTGTTCTGGACGATCTGGAAGACCGAGGTCAGGCAGACCGCGCCCAGGGTCATCGGGATCGCCCGCCACTTGTCGTGGACGAGCGCGTCCCGGACGGTCCAGAACATGGGCCCCCACTCGCGGCGGGCGAACCGCCGCAGTGAGGTGGTGTTCCGCGCTGTCAACGGCGGGTCTCCAGGTGTCTGCGGTGCAGCCACTTCGGAAGGCCGGGGGCCTCCAGGAAGCCCTCGGCCCGTCCGGCCGCGACACCGATCCGCAGCAGGTCCGAACTCTTCTCGAAGAGCATGAACCGCGGTTCCCAGATCGGCCGGTATTTGGCGTTGGCCCGGTAGAGGGACTCGATCTGCCACCAGCGGGAGAAGAAGCTCAGCAGCGAGCGCCACATCCGCAGCACCGGACCCGCTCCGAGCCTGGACCCGCGCTCGAAGACCGACCGGAACATCGCGAAGTTGAGCGAGACCTGGGTGACCCCGATCTCCTTGGAGCGTTCGAGGAGTTCGATGACCATGAACTCCATCAGGCCGTTCTCGGAGTCCCGGTCGCGGCGCATCAGGTCCAGCGACAGGCCCTTGGGCCCCCACGGCACGAAGGACAGCACGGCACGCAGGTCGCCGTTGCCGTCGGTGCACTCCAGCATCACGCACTGGCCGTCGGCGGGGTCGCCCAGCCGTCCCAGCGCCATGGAGAAGCCGCGTTCGGTCGCGCCGTCGCGCCAGTCGTCGGCGCGGCGCACCAGCTCGGCCATCTCCTCGGCCGGGACGTCGGCGTGGCGGCGGATGCGGACCGTGTACCCGGCCCGCTTGACGCGGTTGTAGGCCTGCCGGACGGTCCGCATGGCACGGCCCTCCAGGGTGAAGTCGGCGGTCTCGACGATCGCCTCGTCGCCGAGTTCGAGGGCGTCCAGGCCGTGCCGGGCGTAGATCTGCCCGGCCTCCTCGCTCGCCCCCATCACGGCCGGCACCCAGCCGTGCTCGCGGGCCTCGGCCAGCCACGGGTCGATGGCGCCGGGCCAGGCCTCCGGGTCGCCGATCGGGTCGCCGGAGGCGAGGGAGACCCCGCCGACGACGCGGTAGGTCACGGCGGCCTTGCCGGTGGGGGACCAGATGACGGACTTCTCGCGGCGCAGCGCGAAGTAGCCGAGCGAGTCGCGGTCGCCCTGCCGGGCCAGCAGCGCCCGCAGCCGCTCCTCGTCCTCCTCGCTGATCGGGTCGACGGCGCGGCGCGAGCGGAACGCGGCGAACAGCACGGCGAGCAGCAGCAGCATCGACATGACGTTGATGAAGACGTCCACCCAGCCGGGCGGGGTGATCGCCGCGGAGGCCCGGTCGTCGGGGGCCAGGGTGATCAGCCGCATCACGCCGTACTTCCAGCGTTCCGGGAAGGAGACGCCGGCGCTGTCCGGGGAGGTGTTGGCGGCGCCCACGAGCAGGGCGGCGACCAGCGAGGTGACGAGCAGGCCGACGGCGGCCACGGCGGCGGCGAACGCCGGGTTGGAGCGGTCGCCCTTGGCGTAGAACTCGCGGCGACCCAGCAGCAGGGCGCCCGTGAAGGCGGCGGTCAGGGCCAGGGAGACCCAGTTCTGCGGGTGCTCGCGGATCTCCTCGTACGCGAAGAGCGCGTAGGCGAGCAGCAGTGCGAGGAGGCCGCTCAGGACGAGGTTCAGGATCCAGGAGGCCCGCTTGCGGCGGCCGAGGGTGACGGCCAGCAGCAGTGTGAACAGGCCGGACGCGAAGCCCGCGGTGAGCATGTACGGGGTGTAGAAGTCCTCGATGTTGTGGCGCCGCAGGTCCTGCCCGAGGGAGACCCACACCGCGCTGAGGAAGTTGATGAAGGTGACGACGCGCAGGTACCAGACCGCGAAAGCGGCTCCGCGCTGTGAGCGGGCGCTCCCCCGACCGGTCTCCCGGCCGCCCCCCGCCGCCTTGCCGGCGGGGTCTGCGCCGGTCTCTTTCCTGCCGGATGACGGACCGGGCGCCGGTACGGCGGTGCGGTCGGTCTCTGCGCTGGTCAAACGGACCTCTCCCATAAAAAGCGATCATATGGGGCGTCGCTGTCCGTGATGGTGCGGTCGGGGCCCACGGCCTGGTCAGGACCGCGGACCCCGGCGACTCATTCCGTCGGCTCCTCCGCCGCCCGTTCAGGGAGCTCCGCCGCGAGCGCGGCGGCCGCCTGGACGAGGGGGAGAGCCAGCAATGCCCCGGTGCCTTCACCTACTGTGACGCCGTGATCGAGCACGGGGTTGAGTGCCATTCGGTCAAGTGCCTTCGCCTGACCCGGCTCGCCGCTCGCCTGACCCGCCAGCCACCAGTCAGGAGCCCGGAACGCGGCCCGCTGCGCGACCAGTCCGCACGCGGCCGAAACAACACCGTCGAGGATGACGGGCGTACGGCGCACCGCACACTGGAGCAGGAATCCGGTGATGGCGGCCACGTCCGCGCCGCCGACCGCCGCCAGCAGCGCGACCTGGTCGCCCAGGACCGGACGGGCCCGGCGCAGCGCGTCGCGGATCGCCGCACACTTGCGCATCCACGCCAGGTCGTCGATGGGCCGTCCGCCGCGGCCCGTGACCACCGACGAGTCCGTTCCGCACAGGGCGGCGACGAGGGTCGCGGCGACGGTCGTGCCGCCGACGCTCAGGTCGCCGAGGACGACCAGGTCGGTCCCGGAGTCGGCCTCCTCGTCGGCGATCCGCATGCCGAGGCGCAGCGCGGCCTGCGCCTCCTCGACCGTCAGCGCGTCCTCGGTGTCGATCCGGCCGCTGCCGCGCCGGACGCGGTGCGCCACCACGTCGTCGGGGAGCAGCCCGGGATCGCAGTCGAGCCCGGCGTCGACGACCCGTATGGTGGCGCCGAACCGGCCGGCCAGGACCGCGACGGGGCTGGAGCCGTCGAGCACGGAGCGCACCAGCTCGTGAGCGGTGGACGCGGCCCGGGCGGAGACCCCCTCGGCTGCGATCCCGTGGTCGGCGGCGAACAGCACCACGCGGGGCCGCTCGATGGCCCTGACCGGGACCTGCCCCTGCGCTGCCGCGAGCCACTCGGCGAGCTCGTCGAGCCGCCCCAGCGCGCCGGGCGGTACGGCGAGGCGCTCACGGCGTTCCTCGGCATCACGCCGGACGCCCCCGTCGGGACGCTCGATCAGATCGGAGAAGTCGTCGAGATTCAGCGTGCTCATCTGCCAGAGAGTACAGCCGGTGAAGCCCTCCCTCAGGCCTCACCGGGTCCGCCCGCACCGGGCCCCTCCCGGGCGCGTCGAGCCGGGCGAAGTCCGCGCCGGCGTCTACTCCTTCAGCACGCTCGCCTGCCCCGCGACGACGAGCAGGACGTGTTCGCACTCGCCCGCCACGCGCGCGTTCAGCCGGCCCAGCTCGTCACGGAAACGCCGGCCCGAGGCGGTCGCCGGGACGACGCCCGAGCCGACCTCGTTGCTCACCAGGACCACCTGGCGGCGGGTCGCGCGCACGGCCGCCACCAGATCGGCGGTCCGCTCACCCAGCTGCCGCCGCCCGTGCTCGGCCCACACCTCGTCGTCCCAGGCCCCGGCCCGGTCCATGGCGTCGGTCAGCCACAGCGCCAGACAGTCGATCAGCAGCGGCGGCCCGTCGGCGGCGAGCAGCGGCACCAGGTCGCACGTCTCCACCGTCCGCCAGGTCGCCGGCCGGCGCTCCCGGTGCAGACCGACCCGCCGCGCCCATTCCGCGTCCCCGTCCCGGGTGCCGCCGGTGGCGACGTAGACCACCTCGGGGAAGGACTCCAGCCGCCGCTCAGCCTCCACCGACTTGCCGGAGCGGGCCCCGCCCAGCACCAGCGTGCGGCGCGGCAGGTCCGGCAGCGCGTGGTACTCCCCGACGAGCACGGTGGTCCCGTCCGGCACCGCCCGCGCCCCCGAGGCCGCCAGCCGGCGCTCCAGTTCCCGGCCCGGCGGCACGTCGTGGTCGAGGTGGACGGCGATCACGTCCGTGGCCGGGCCGACGGCCCCGCCCGCCCGCAGCCGGGCCAGGGCCTCGGGCCGGCCCAGCACGTCGGCGAGCACCACGTCGTACGGGCGCTGCCCGCCCCGCCCGTCGGCCCCGGCCGGCGCCCCGCCGGGCGGCAGGTACAGCAGCCTGCTGCCGTCCGGGCCGGTCACCTCGTACCCGGTGCCCGGCGCGTCCATCGGTACCGCCCGCACCCGGTGCCCGGAGATCACCGACAGCTCCTGCCCGTCCGGCACCCGCCCGGCGGTCGGCAGGCCCGGCGGCAGCTCCACCGCGGGCCCGTCGTGCGGGTGGGTCAGCAGCACCTGCCGCACACCGGTCAGCGAATGCCCGGCCCGGGCGCCCGCCAGCACCGCGCCCGGGGTCAGGTCGAGCAGCAGCGCCCCGTCGACGAGGACCGCCGTGGCCGCGCGCGAGCGCGGACCGACGCAGACGGCGCAGGCCGCACAGGGACAGCCGGGGCGGGGCAGCCCCTCGGGGGTGCCGGTGCCGAGCAGAGTGAGTTCCACAGGATGATCCTCCCGCGTCGCGGAGACTGCTGCGCGCCCGGTTACTCTGCGGGCACACTCAAGGCGAGAAGCGTGTGAGCAGCGGACGAGCAACGGAGGCGGACATGGCGTGGACGTGGCGGTTCGAGACGGCCGACGGCGCGGAGACGAGCCCGTCGGTGGTACCCGAGGAGTTCACCACGCAGGGCGACGCGGAGTCGTGGATCGGCGAGTACTGGAAGGACCTGCTGGAAGGCGGTACCGAACAGGTGAAACTGTCCGACGACAGCGGCACCGAGCTCTACACGATGAGCCTGCGCTCCGCGCTGGAGGCCTGACCCCTCCGGGGTGCGGCACATCCGGGACGGCCCCCTCGGTCATGGACCGAGGGGGCCGTCCGGTGCGGTGCTCCGCTCAGCCCCGGACTCCGCAGAGGTGCAGCAGCGCGGCGACACCCCGGTAGGGGTCGGTGCGGCCCGCACGGTCCTCGGCGGCCAGCAGCCGCTCCAGCTCCTCGTCGGGCGGCAGGGTCTCGCCCGCCTCGGTGCCGTCGGTGAAGACGCGTACGCCGTACCAGGACTGCAGCGGCGCACCGATCCCCGACAGCGTCGCGGTCAGCCCGGCCAGCCGGTCGGCGCGTACGTCCAGGCCCAGCCGGTTCGTGTAGTCGGTGCTGTCGAAGGCGGCCAGCGCGCCCTTCCAGTCGCCGTCCAGCCCGGGCCGCATGGCGAGCGCGTCGCCGTTGCGCACCAGCAGGGACAGCAGTCCGCCGGGAGCCAGCATCCGGGCCAGCCCGGCGAGCATGGCGTCCGGCTCGGGCACGTACATCAGCACCCCGTGGCACAGCACCACGTCGAAGCTGCCGGGAAGGAAGTGGGCGCCGGTCTCGCGCCCGTCCCCCTCCAGCAGCTTGACCCGGTCACGGATCCCCGCGGGCTCCACGGCGAGCGCCTCACGGGCGACGGCCAGCATGCCCGGATCCTGCTCCAGACCCGTCACCATGTGCCCGGCACGGGCGAGGCGCAGCGCCTGGGTTCCCTGGCCCATGCCGACGTCGAGAACGCGCAGCCGCTGCCCCACGGGGAAGCGCTGCGCGATCTGCTCGTCGACCTGCCGGCCCACGAGCTCCTGACGGACCGCGTTGCGCAGTCCGCCCAGGCCCTCCAGCCAGAGCCTTGCCCCCTCGGCGAAGCCTTCCCCCGACGCGCCGGGCGTCCCTCCGCTCAGGGCCGTTCCCCGCGCTTGACCTGCGGCTTCGGCAGGCGCAGCCGGCGCATCTGCAGAGTGCGCATGAGGCCGTACGCGACGGCGCCGCGGCGCGGCTCGTTCGGGAAGCGCTGGTTGAGCGCCTTGCGCAGGCGGAACACCAGACCGATGGAGTCGAGGATGATCAGCGCGATCACACCGAGCCACAGCAGCAGCGCGATGTTCTGGATCGCGGGCTGCCGCACCATGCTGAGCACGAGGATGACGACGGCCAGCGGCAGGAACATCTCGGCGACCGAGAAGCGGGAGTCCACGAAGTCACGGACGTACCTGCGAACGGGACCCTTGTCCCGGGCCGGCAGGTAACGCTCGTCGCCGTTGGCCAGCGCCTCGCGCTGCTTGGCCATCTCCACACGGCGACGCTCACGGGCTCGCTTCGCGTCCTCCTTGCGGTTGCCGGTCGAGGCCACGACGGACTTGCGCTGCGACTGTGCCACGGCGCGCTTCGGCGTAGGGCGGCCCTTGGGGGCCTGCGGGTCACGGGGCTGCGAGAGGTCGGCGCTCACCTTGTCGGTGGCGGCGGCCTTCTCTTCCTTGGAGGAGCGGCTACCAAACACAAAACCCAAGCCTACGTGGTTGCGGGCACGGGCCCCACCCCGGCGGGGAACGATCCGGCAACGGCGGGCGTCCTTCCCTGTGCACGGTCCGTGCGGCGGCCACCCCTCCGCACGGTCGGGGACCCACCTACTCCTCACGCCTGATACGGGCGGGGCGTAGTCGTCCTGGAGGAGGAGCGCATCCGTCCTCGAACAGTGCGGTAATGGAGACAGGGCCCGTACTGTGGGTCCTGTCGGTGACCTGGAGCACAGTCCGTCTAGAAGGGGGCGCGCGAAGCCCATGAGCGGTGTCATGAAGCGTATGGGGATGATCTTCCGCGCGAAGGCGAACAAGGCCCTTGACCGGGCCGAGGACCCGCGCGAAACCCTCGACTACTCGTACCAGAAGCAGCTCGAACTGCTGCAGAAGGTACGCCGCGGGGTCGCCGACGTGGCGACCTCCCGCAAGCGCCTCGAACTGCAGCTGAACCAGCTGCAGGGCCAGTCCGCCAAGCTGGAGGACCAGGGCCGCAAGGCCCTCGCCCTGGGCCGCGAGGACCTGGCACGCGAGGCCCTGTCCCGGCGCGCCTCGCTCCAGCAGCAGGTGAGCGACCTGGAGGTGCAGCACCAGACCCTCCAGGGCGAGGAGGAGAAGCTGACGCTGGCCGCACAGCGGCTCCAGGCGAAGGTGGACGCCTTCCGCACGAAGAAGGAGACCATCAAGGCCACCTACACCGCGGCCCAGGCCCAGACCCGGATCGCGGAGTCCTTCTCCGGCATCTCCGAGGAGATGAGCGACGTCGGCCTGGCCATCCAGCGGGCCGAGGACAAGACCGCCCAGCTGCAGGCCCGCGCCGGCGCGATCGACGAGCTGCTGGCCTCCGGCGCGCTCGACGACCAGAGCGGCCTCGGCTCCAAGGACGACATCCAGGCCGAGCTGGACCGCCTGTCGGGCGGCACGGACGTCGAGCTGGAGCTCCAGCGGATGAAGGCGGAGCTGGCCGGCGGTCCGTCCGCGCAGCAGCAGGCCATCGAGGGCGGCGCCCAGGGCGACGCACAGCAGCCGCAGACCCAGCACCGCTTCGACAAGCAGTAGGACGGGGCCCGTCATGATCGTTCGCATCATGGGGGAAGGCCAGCTGGAGGTGGCCGACGGCCACTTCCCCGAGCTGAACAAGCTCGACGACGAGCTCCTCGCGGAGATGGAGTCGGGCGACGAGGCGGGCTTCCGGCGCACGCTGGGCGCACTCCTCGACGCCGTGCGTCGGCTGGGTACGCCGCTCCCGGACGACGCGCTGGAGCCGTCCGAGCTGATCCTGCCGGCGCCCGACGCGGGCCTCGACGAGGTCAGGGAGATGCTCAGCGACGACGGCCTGATCCCGGGCTGAGGACGAACCGGACGCACCGACACGACGGCGGGCCCTTCCCCGGGCAGGGGGAGGGCCCGCCGTCGCGTGTGCCCGGGCCGTGCCCCACGCCTCAGTTCCGTGCTTCGGTACCGCGACTCGGTACCGCGACTCGGTCCCGCGGCTCAGTCCCGCTGCTCGGGCGGCTGCTCCAGCGGCACCGGCGGCTTCTCCAGGGACACCGGCGGCTTTTCCGGGGACACCGGCCGCGGGTCCGGGGCCCCGCCGATGAACTCCTCGAACCTGCGCCGCCGCCGCGTCCATCGCCGGTCGTGGTGAAACGCCCGCAGCCCGGCCTTGGCCCGGGCGCGCGGCCGGTTCACGTAGAACCGCTTCGCGTACGGGGAGCCGGGCCGGGCCAGCCGGATCGCGCCGACCAGCGCCACGAAGGGGATGACGACACCGAAGAGCGCGGTGCGTGCCTTGCCCTTCCACAGGGCGATCAGGGCCAGACAGAAGTTGCCGGCCGCGTTCATCACGACCAGTCCGCGGCTCTGGCGCTCTTCGGGGGTCAGGTCGTTCACCCCGAAGGGCACGAACCCGCCCAGGACCAGGGCCACCACCGCGGCCGTCACGACCACGATCTCCACGCTCTTGCGGCCCTGCTCGCTCCAGTAGACGTCGTCGAGGTGCAGGATCAGCGCGAACTCGTCCAGGACCAGCCCCGCGCCCAGCCCGAAGATCACGGCCGAGAGGGCCGCGCCGAAGCTGTTGCGGGCGCTGCCGATCGCACCGAAGCCGCCGATGATCACGAGGATCACGCCCGGCACCACGTGGTGGATGTGCAGACCGCCCGGCGTGACGTTCTTGAAGGGGCCGCGGCCCGCCCGGATCATACGGGTGATCACACGGGTGACCAGGAACGACGTCACGAAGGACACCAGGGCGAGCAGCATGGGCAGCTTTCCTGGCTCGATGATGTTCCGATACCACCAGTGACCCATCCCACTGACTCCCTATTTGGAACGTAATGGGTAATTTACCGCCCGCTCCGAGCGGGTAGCGTTCGCGCCGATGACAGATTCGTTCGACGAACCGCCCCTCACGCCGCCCGCGGAACGCGCCTCGTTCCCCGACGGCGTGCGCTTCGCCTTCGGCACCCTCACCGTGCTGCCGGCCCGCATCACCCGCTGGGACCGCCCCGCGGCCCGCACCGGAATGGCCTGCGCCCCGCTCGCCGGACTGGCGGTCGGCGTACTCGCGGCCGTCCCCGGCGTACTGCTCCTGCTGCTCGGCGCGGCGCCCCTGCTCGCGGCGGCCGTCACCGTCGCCGTACCGGCCGCCCTGACCCGCGGCCTCCACCTCGACGGACTGGCCGACACCGCCGACGGGCTGGGCAGCGCCAAACCGGCCGACGAGGCGCTGCGCATCATGAAGAAGTCCGACATCGGACCCTTCGGCGTGATCGCCCTGGTGATCGTCATGCTCGTCCAGACGGCCGCCCTCTGCGAGGTCTACGCCGACAGCTGGATCCGCGGCGCCCTCGCCGCCGTCACCGCCGCCGTCACGGCCCGCCTCGCCATGACCCTGGCCTCCCGCGAAGGCGTCCCGCCCGCCCGCCCCGAGGGACTCGGCGCCGCGGTCGCCGGGGTCGTCCCGCGCGCCGCGGCCGTCGCCGTCGCCGTCCTCGTCACCGCCGCGGCCGCGGCCGCCGCCCTCCCGGCGGGCCCGCCCGCCGCGGCCCGGTCCGCGGCGGCGGTCCTCGTGGCCCTGCTCGCCGCGGAACTGCTGCTCCGCCGCTGCGTACGCCGCTTCGACGGGGTCACCGGCGACGTGTTCGGCGCCCTCGCCGAGGTGGCCGCGACCACCGCCCTCATCGTCCTCGCCCTGGGCTGAGACCTGTCCTGCACGACGGGACCTCCCGGGCCCACGCGTACCCTCACCCCGTGGACCACACTCCGACGGACCTGCCCTCCGCGACGCCCGCCGAGCCGGGCGCGCCCATCAAGGTGCTGCTCGCCGACGACCAGGCCCTGCTGCGCAGCGCCTTCCGGGTGCTCGTCGACTCCGAGCCCGACATGGAGGTCGTGGGGGAGGCCTCCGACGGGGCGCAGGCCTTCGCCGTCGCCCGGCAGGAGCGGCCCGACGTCGTGCTGATGGACATCCGGATGCCCGGCACCGACGGGCTCGCCGCCACCCGGATGATCAGCGCCGACCCGGAACTCGCCGCCGTGCGCGTGGTGATGCTGACCACCTTCGAGGTCGACGAGTACGTGGTCTCGGCCCTGCGGGCGGGCGCCTCCGGCTTCCTCGGCAAGGGCGCCGAGCCCGAGGAGCTGCTCAACGCCATCCGCGTCGCCGCGGCCGGTGAGGCGCTGCTCTCCCCGGCCGCCACCAAGGGGCTCATCGCCACCTTCCTGGCCCAGGGCGGCGGCGCCGACCCGGCCGCCGCCGGCGCCTCGGCCGGGAGCCACGCGGAGCGGCTCGCCGCGCTGACGGTCCGGGAGCGCGAGGTCCTCGTACACGTCGCCGCCGGGCTGTCCAACGACGGCATCGCCGTCCGGCTGGAGGTCAGCCCCCTCACCGTCAAGACGCACGTGAACCGGGCCATGGCCAAGCTCGGCGCCCGCGACAGGGCGCAATTGGTGGTCATCGCCTACGAATCGGGACTCGTCCGGCCCCGCGTGGAGTAGGAGCGGAGTAGTGCGGCGTACTACAGACGCGGTATGCCGCACATAAGGACGGCACCTGCGAGCGACGAAACGTCCCCGCCCGATGGGACAGGGTGGGAGTGCCCTCGCGTTCGTCACTGCAGAGAGATCCCATACCCATGTCGTGGCTGTCCCGCTTCAGCCTTGCCCAAAGGGCGTTGGTCGGCCTCGTGTCGATCGTCGCGCTCCTCTTCGGCGCCATAGCCATCCCGCAGCTCAAGCAGCAGCTGCTGCCCTCCATCGAACTCCCGATGGTGTCCGTGCTCGCGCCGTACCAGGGCGCCTCGCCCGACGTGGTGGAGAAGCAGGTCGTCGAACCCATCGAGTCCATGCTCAAGGGCGTCGACGGCATCACCGGCATCACCTCCACCGCCAGCGAGGGCAACGCCCTCATCATGGCCACCTTCGACTACGGCGACAGCGGCACCAAGCAGCTCGTCGCCGACGTCCAGCAGGCCGTCAACCGGGCCCGCGTCCGGCTGCCCGCCGACGTGGACCCGCAGGTGGTGGCCGGCTCCACCGACGACATCCCGACGGTCATCCTGGCCGTAACCTCCGACAAGGACCAGCAGGCGCTCGCCGACCAGCTGGAGAAGTCCGTCGTGCCCGTCCTGTCGGACATCGAGGGCGTCGGTCAGGTCAGCGTCGACGGCGTCCAGGACCTCCAGGTCACCGTCACCCCCGACGACGCCAAGCTCGCCGCCGCCGGCCTCGACGGCGCGGCCCTCGCGCAGGGCCTCCAGGCGGGCGGCGCCGCCGTCCCCGCCGGCTCCTTCGACGAGGCGGGCAAGAACCGCACCGTCCGCGTGGGCAACGGCTTCACCTCCCTCGCCCAGGTCGAGGACCTGCGGCTGAGCCCCGGCCCGGGCAAGCCCGCGGTCCGCCTCGGCGACGTCGCCGTCGTCAAGCAGGAGCCGGCCAAGGCCGTCTCCATCACCCGCACCAACGGCAAGCCCAGCCTCGCCCTCGTCCTCACCATGGACAAGGACGGCAGCGCCGTCGCCATCTCCGACGCCGTCAAGGACAAGCTGCCCGGGCTGCGCTCCACGCTCGGCGCCGGCGCCGACCTGACCGTCGTCAGCGACCAGGGCCCGGCGGTGGCCAAGTCCATCTCCAGCCTCACCACCGAGGGCATGCTCGGCCTGCTCTTCGCGGTGATCGTGATCCTGGTCTTCCTGGCCTCGCTGCGCTCGACGCTGGTCACCGCGGTGTCCATCCCGCTGTCCGTGGTCCTCGCGCTCATCGTGCTGTGGACCCGCGACCTGTCGCTCAACATGCTGACCCTGGGCGCGCTGACCATCGCCATCGGCCGGGTCGTCGACGACTCGATCGTGGTCCTTGAGAACATCAAGCGCCACCTCGGCTACGGCGAGGAGCGCGAGGCCGCGATCATCACCGCGGTCAAGGAGGTCGCCGGCGCGGTCACCTCCTCCACGCTCACCACCGTGGCCGTGTTCCTGCCCATCGGCCTCACCGGCGGCATGATCGGCGAGCTCTTCGGGTCCTTCTCGCTCACCGTCACCGCGGCCCTGCTGGCCTCGCTGCTCGTCTCCCTGACGGTCGTTCCGGTCCTGTCGTTCTGGTTCCTCAGCGCGCCCAAGGGCATCGTCGCCGGGGACGCCGAGAGCGTCGCGAAGGTCCGGCGCGAGGCCGAGGAGAAGGAGTCGCGCGGCCGCCTCCAGCGGTTCTACGTCCGCGTCCTGGGCTTCGCCACCCGGCGCCGCCTGACCAGCGTGGCCATCGCCGTGGTCGTCCTCCTGGGCACCTTCGGCATGACCCCCATGCTGAAGACCAACTTCTTCGACCAGGGCGAGCAGGACCTCCTGACGGTCAAGCAGGAACTCGCCCCGGGCACCTCGCTGGCCGCCGCCGACGAGGCGAGCCGCAAGATCGAGAAGGTGCTGGGCTCGGTCGACGGCGTCAAGAGCTACCAGGTCACCGTCGGTTCCTCCGGCTTCCTCGCGGCCTTCGGCGGCGGCACCGGCTCCAACCAGGCCTCCTACCAGGTCACGCTCAAGGACGCCGGCGACGGCGAGGCCGTGAAGAAGCGGATCGAGGACCGGCTGGCCGCCCTCGACGGCATCGGCGAGACCCGCATCGCGGCGGGCGACGCCTTCGGCAGCCAGAACCTCAGCGTGGTCGTCAAGGCCGGCGACGGCGAGGTCCTCGCCAAGGCCGCCGAGCAGGTCCGCGCCGAGGTCGCCAAGCTCGACAACGTCACCGATGTGCAGAGCGACCTGTCCCAGTCCGTGCCCCGGATCTCGGTGACCGCCACCCCCAAGACGGCGGAGGCGGGCCTGAACCAGGCCGCGCTCGGCGCGATCGTCGCCCAGGCCGTACGGGGCAACCCGGCGGGCAAGGCCGTACTGGACGACACCGAGCGGGACATCGTCATCAAGTCCGCGCAGCCGGCCACCACCCTGGCCGAACTGCAGGCGCTCCCGGTCGGCCCGGTCAAGCTCGGCGACATCGCCGAGGTCAAGGAGGTCCCCGGCCCGGTCGCGATGACCCGGATCGACGGCGCCCGCGCCGCGACCGTCACCGCGCGCCCGCAGGGCGACAACACGGGCGCGGTCAGCGCCGAGCTCCAGACGAAGCTCAAGGCCCTGGACCTGCCCGAGGGCGCCACCGCCTCCATCGGCGGCGTCTCCGAGGACCAGGACGAGGCGTTCGGCTCGCTGGGCCTGGCCATGCTCGCGGCCATCGCGATCGTGTTCATGCTGCTGGTGGCGACCTTCCGCTCGCTGGTCCAGCCGCTGATCCTGCTGGTCTCCATCCCGTTCGCGGCGACCGGCGCACTCGGCCTGCTCCTCGTCACCGGCACCCCGATGGGCGTCCCGGCGATGATCGGCATGCTGATGCTCATCGGCATCGTCGTGACCAACGCGATCGTCCTCATCGACCTGGTCAACCAGTACCGCGCCCAGGGCCTCGGCGTCGTCGAGGCGGTCGTCGAGGGAGGCCGGCACCGTCTGCGGCCGATCCTCATGACGGCCCTGGCCACGATCTTCGCGCTGCTGCCGATGGCGCTGGGCGTCACCGGCGAGGGCGGCTTCATCTCGCAGCCGCTCGCGGTCGTGGTGATCGGCGGCCTGGTCAGCTCGACCCTGCTGACGCTGCTCCTGGTGCCGACCCTCTACACGATGGTGGAGCTCCGCAAGGAACGCCGCCGCGCCAAGCGCTCCGCGAAGCGCGAGGCCCGCCTGACGGTGGTCCCGGCCGCTCCGTCCGCGACCGAGGAGAACGACGAGCCCGCCAAGGTCTGACCGGACCTGCCGCAGAGGCCCCGGACGCCGCCGCGAGCGGTGTCCGGGGCCTCACCCGTACCAGTGGTAGCAGCCGCCTTCACGGTGTCCCGGAACGTCCGTGCGCAATTCGTACCAGCCGTCGTTCTTCAACAGGGTCGTGATGTGCTCCTGCAGGAGCACAAGGCAGAAGGGACGCTTGATGGGTGCGCTCGTGCTCGCCCGTTCGACGGTCAGGGTCCCGTCGAAACGGCCGGGCCGGATGTCCCAGCTGCCGGAGGTGAACTGCATGACAGGCTGCTTGACGTCGGATTTCGTCACGACGAACGGTGTCGGGTCCGAGGCGAACTCCCACCAGATGCTCGTCTTGTCCAAGGCCTTTGCATCGCGGTTCACCCACCACTTCACGTTCTGTTGCCAGAAGAACTCCGGCTCGGGGCCCCCGGCCTCCGGCCGCAGGCGCAGCCGGACGTGGGTGACCATCTCCACGTCCTCCGTGTCGAACCGCGTGGACACACTCGGCTGGATGAAGACGGAGGTCTGGTCACCGGACCGGATCATCTTGAGGGACAGCGGAAGGGTGACCACGGTCTGCGGATCTTCCTGCGTCTCCGCGAAGTTGTAGGCCGAGAACGCCAGGGCGGCCATCGAGGCGATGCTCGCGACCCAGGTGTGTCCCGTGCGGAAGCGCTGCCCTGCCGGATCGCCCATGGTTCCCAGGATGCGCCGGACAGTCACCGCCCGCCCCTGTGCCTGGGCCGCCTGGAGGATCGGCAAAGGGGGCGCCGACAAGTGTCGGGCGCCCCCTTCTCGATGTACGACAACCGCTACGGGAGGGCGAGCATGCGCTCCAGGGCGAGCTTCGCGAAGCTCTCCGTCTCCTTGTCGACCTGGATCTGGTTGACGAGGGTGCCCTCGGCCAGGGACTCCAGCGTCCACACCAGGTGCGGGAGGTCGATGCGGTTCATCGTCGAGCAGAAGCAGACCGTCTTGTCGAGGAAGACGACTTCCTTGTCCTCGGCGGCGTATCGGTTCGCCAGGCGGCGGACCAGGTTCAGCTCGGTGCCGATGGCCCACTTGGAGCCGGCCGGGGCCGCCTCCAGCGCCTTGATGATGTACTCCGTCGAGCCGACGTAGTCCGCGGCCGCCACGACCTCGTGCTTGCACTCGGGGTGGACCAGGACGTTCACGCCGGGGATGCGGGCGCGGACGTCGTTGACCGAGTCGACCGAGAACCGGCCGTGGACCGAGCAGTGGCCGCGCCACAGGATCATCTTGGCGTCGCGCAGCTGCTCGGCGGTCAGGCCGCCGTTCGGCTTGTGCGGGTTGTAGAGCACGCAGTCGTCCAGGGACATGCCCATGTCGCGGACGGCCGTGTTGCGGCCCAGGTGCTGGTCCGGGAGGAAGAGCACCTTCTCGCCCTGCTCGAACGCCCACTCCAGGGCCTTCTTCGCGTTGGACGAGGTACAGATCGTGCCGCCGTGCTTGCCCGTGAAGGCCTTGATGTCGGCGGAGGAGTTCATGTACGAGACGGGGACCGTCGAGCCGGCGACGCCCGCCTCGGTCAGCACGTCCCAGCACTCCGCGACCTGCTCGGCGGTGGCCATGTCGGCCATCGAGCAGCCGGCGGCCAGGTCCGGCAGGACCACCTTCTGGTCGTCCGAGGTCAGGATGTCCGCGGACTCGGCCATGAAGTGGACGCCGCAGAAGACGATGTACTCGGCCTCCGGCTTGGCGGCCGCGTCCTTGGCCAGCTTGAAGGAGTCACCGGTGACGTCGGCGAACTCGATGACCTCGTCACGCTGGTAGTGGTGGCCGAGGATGAAGACCTTGTCCCCGAGCTTCTCCTTGGCCGCGCGTGCGCGCTCCACGAGGTCCGGGTCGGACGGCGAGGGCAGGTCGCCGGGGCACTCCACCCCGCGCTCGCTCTTGGGGTCGGCCTCACGGCCGAGCAGCAGCAGGGCAAGGGGCGTCGGCTGGACGTCCAACGGCTGGGCGGTGGTCACGACACGCACCCTTTCTGTTCTGCGACGAGGGATTTCAGGATCATCGCTTCGACACTTCTCGTCTACTTGACGCTATCTATCATAACCGCTTCACGTCAGTTTGACGATGCCGATAGTGTCAATGTGACGCATCAGCCCTCGATTCGCCGGGCCCGCCCCCGCGCGCGGTGTGCGAGCATGAATATCTGAAACAAGCGTCGGGTCCCGGAATGAATCCGCGGTCCCGCTCGTTGCCACCGACGGCAAGAGTCCGACGTTTCCCCGCCCCCGGCGGGGAGCCGCCCACTTCGGGAGTGAATGCAGATGTCCGTACAGGACGACAAGACCACTGTGAGCGACGGCATCCTCCTGTCCGACGCCGCCGCCGAGAAGGTCAGGACCCTGCTGGAGCAGGAAGGCCGCGATGACCTGGCGCTCCGCGTCGCAGTCCAGCCCGGCGGCTGCTCCGGCCTGCGCTACCAGCTCTTCTTCGACGAGCGCTCCCTCGACGGCGACGTCGTGAAGGACTTCGACGGTGTGAAGGTCGTCACGGACCGCATGAGCGCCCCGTACCTGGGTGGCGCCTCCATCGACTTCGTCGACACCATCGAGAAGCAGGGCTTCACGATCGACAACCCGAACGCCACGGGCTCCTGCGCCTGCGGCGACTCGTTCAGCTAAGCCTGAACCGCACGCACGACGAGGGCCCGTCCCCGGTCGCATCCGACCGGGGACGGGCCCTCGCCCGTGCCCAGGAGGCCGCCGCTACTGCTTGGGGAGCGGCTTGCCCGTCGTGGCGTCCAGCACCTTCCGGTCGCCGAGCGGCTCCTTCAAGGTCACCGACAGGGACTTCTCCTCCGCCAGCATGATGCAGGCCTGACCCGGCTTGTTCGGCGTGTCCGTGATCTTCACCATGACCGACTCCGCCTGCTCCCGCGCCTCCACGGCGTAGGTGCTGCACGCGCTGCCCCAGAAGTTCACCGTCAGCTTCCGGTCCTCCTCCTTGTACGAGAACCCGGGCACCGTACGGCCGTCCTTCGGGCCCGGCGTGCCCTGCTGCGCGGACGCCGGCTCACTCACCGTGTGGCCGGGCGCGCCGCCCTGGCCCGCCACCTCGAACAGCCAGGCCGGGACCAGGCCCCGCGAGCCCTCGACCGTCCCCGGAGCCAGCCCGAGCACCGCGCCCTTGACCGTCTCCGTCCGCGGCGGCTTCATGGGCCGCGGCTCCGGATTGCACGGCACCGTGTCCGTGGCACCCCCCGCGGGGTCCGCCCCCAGCGGCACCGCGCTCGCGCAGCCGCTGGGCTCCGGGTTGCCGCCCCCGCCGCCCGACCTCGCGTTCAGCCGGGCCAGCGCCTCCACGGCCCCGACCACCGGCTGGTCGGCCGCCCGTACCGGCGCCTTCAGCTCGCCGTTGCCGCCGACCACCGAGCCGTCCGCGCCCACGCTCACCTTGGTGGACCAGCCCTGCGTGGGCAGCCCGCCGACCACCGGGTCCGCGCTCACGACCCGCACCGCGCCCTGGGTGAGCCGGGCGTCCAGCTTGGCCCCGTCCTGCCCGAGGGCCTTCAGCACCGGGGCCGCGGCGGCCCCGGCCGCCTCCTCGGAGACCGGCTTGCCGCTCCCGCCCGTACCGCCCGCGTCCCGCGGGAGGGTGGCCGGGCCGCAGGTGTCCTTGCCGCGCACGCAGTCGTCCCCGGCGCCGTTGCCCGCGCCGTCGCCGCCCGCCTGGAAGCGGTTGAAGTTCCAGGTGCCCGGAGCCGTACGCGCCACTGTGAGCCGCGGCCCGGAACCGTCGGCGGCCTCCCCGGCCAGCCAGACGTCCCCCTCCAGCCGCGGCGCGCCCGAGATGCCCAGGGCCGCCGCGAGCCGGGCCACGTCGGCCTCCGCGACCTCACCGGACACCCTGTAGGCGGGCGCCGACGCCGGTGCCTCGGGCAGCTTCACGTCGGCCCGGTAGACCACGCCCGCGCCGGACGGATCCGGCTCCCCGGGTGCGATGCCCGGGCCCGAGGGGTCTCCCGCGTCACGGGGCGCGGAGGCGCTGTCACCCGTACGGCGGGCCGTACCGCCGTCGCCCTGGGCCGCGGACGCCCAGTAGGCGGTACCGCCGCCCACGAGCAGGACGGCGGCCGCGATCGAGCCGACGACCCAGGCGGGCCGCCGTCGTGTGCCGCTTGTCGTACCGGGTTCTTCGCTGGTCACCGCATCGCTCCTTCACTGGTCCCGCAGTGTCTGATGCGGGTGTGACGGAACAGGCGCCCAACCGGTTCCCCGCGGGTCCCCCGAAGGGTCCCTACTGGTCCCCGTACGCGGCGGTGGAGGCGATCAGCCGGGCCGAGGCGGCCGGCACCCGGACCCCGTGGATCTGCGAGGGCGCCACCCGGACCGGCCGGGGACCCTCCTCGACGCCCCAGTGCGGGGCCATCCGGGCGCAGTCCCCGAGCAGCCGGGCGAAGCCGGCCCGTCCCGGGGCTTCCGCTGCGCGCCTCTCAGCGGTGTACTCGCAGTAGCCGTAACCGTCGGTATAGGTCATGGAGGCACCGTAGGCATCGGAGCTCTCGCGAAGAAAGACCTACTAAGGGGTAGTTTCTGGGGTTCGGCCAGGGGTCACTTACCGGGTAGTTTTGACTGTCCCTCGCCGTCCTCAGCAGGAGCGTCCACGCCGTGCGCATCGCAGTCACCGGCTCCATCGCCACCGACCACCTCATGACCTTCCCCGGCCGTTTCGCCGACCAGCTGGTCGCCGACCAGCTGCACACGGTCTCCCTCTCCTTCCTCGTCGACAACCTCGACGTCCGGCGGGGCGGTGTCGGCCCGAACATCTGCTTCGGCATGGGGCAGCTCGGCAGCCGCCCGATCCTGGTCGGCGCCGCCGGCTCCGACTTCGACGAGTACCGCGCCTGGCTGGAGCGCCACGGCGTCGACACCGACTCCGTCCGCATCTCCGAGGTGCTGCACACCGCGCGCTTCGTGTGCACCACGGACTCCGACCACAACCAGATCGGCTCCTTCTACACGGGCGCGATGAGCGAGGCCCGCCTGATCGAGCTGAAGTCCGTGGCCGACCGCGTGGGCGGGCTCGACCTCGTCCTCATCGGCGCGGACGACCCCGAGGCGATGCTGCGCCACACGGAGGAGTGCCGGACGCGGGGGATCCCCTTCGCCGCCGACTTCTCGCAGCAGATCGCCCGCATGGACGGCGACAACATCCGCACCCTGATGGAGGGCGCGACCTACCTCTTCTCGAACGAGTACGAGAAGGGCCTCATCGAGTCGAAGTCCGGCTGGACGGACGAGGAGATCCTCTCCAAGGTCGGCACCCGCGTGACCACGCTCGGCTCCAACGGCGTCAAGATCGAGCGGGCCGGCGAGGCCGCGATCGTCGTCGGCTGCCCCGAGGAGAACGCGAAGGTCGACCCGACCGGCGTCGGCGACGCCTTCCGCGCCGGGTTCCTGACGGGCCTGGGCTGGGGCGTCGGCCTGGAGCGCGCGGCGCAGGTGGGCTGCATGCTCGCCACCCTCGTGATCGAGACGCTGGGCACCCAGGAGTACACCCTGGCCCGTGCCCACTTCATGGAGCGCTTCACCAAGGCCTACGGCGACGAGGCCGCGGCGGAGGTCCGCGCCCACCTGGCGTGACGCCGGCCCGAGCCGGGCCCTCGGGGCGGGGAGGTTCTGTCCCCGCCCCGCCCTTTCTCCGTTTCCCGGGCTCCGCCCGGACCAGCAGCTCCGGCCCGGCCGGGGCACTTCCAGCCCCGCCGGCGTTTGAGGCGCGGGGTCCGGGCCTCAAACGCCGGAGGGGCTGGGCTCGGCCCGAGGGGCTGGGCTCGGCCGGCGCAGCCGGAGGGGTTACGACCGGCGGCGGACCGTGTAGGCCGTGCCGGTGGGGCGGGGGGACTCGCCCAGGTAGTCGTGGCCCCGCATCGCGCACCACGCCGGGATGTCCAGCCGGGCCACCTCGTCGTCCGACAGGACGGTCACCGTGCCGCCCACCGGGACCCGGGTGATGGCCCGGGCCAGCTCGATCACCGGCTGGGGGCACCGCAGGCCGAGCGCGTCGAGCTCCAGGGAGTCCGCCTCCGGGAGCGACACGGGCGCCTCCGTCACACCGAGCCGCTCCCGTACGCCCGCCACCGCACCCGGCAGCACCTCCAGGAACGCGTTGACCTCCTCCGCCGGGGTGCCCGGCGGCAGGGAGACCCGTACGTTTCCCTCCGACAGCACGCCCATCGCCCGCAGCACGTGACTGGGGGTCAGCGTGGAGCTCGTGCAGGAGGAGCCCGAGGAGACCGAGAAGCCCGCCCGGTCCAGCTCGTGCAGCAGCGCCTCCCCGTCGACGTACAGACAGGAGAAGGTGACCAGGTGCGGCAGCCGCCGGTCCGCGTCGCCGACCACCTCCACGTCAGGGACCAGCCGCACCACCCGCCGCCGGATCCGGTCCACCAGGACCCGCAGCCGGGCCGCCTCCGCGTCCGCCTCCGCCCGTACGGCCCGCAGTGAGGCCGCCGCCGCCACGATCGCGGGAAGGTTCGTGAAGCCGGGGGAGCGGCCCGACTCCCTTTCGTCCGCGGGGCCTTGGGGCGAGAAGCGCACCCCCTTGCGGACCGCCAGCAGGCCCACACCGGGCGGGCCGCCCCATTTGTGCGCACTCGCCGCCAGGACGGACCAGGCCGCCTCCACCGGACCCCAGGCCAGCGACTGCGCCGCGTCCACCAGCAGCGGCACCCCGGCCGCCCCGCAGACCTCGGCGACCTCGGCCACCGGCTGGACCGTGCCCACCTCGTGGTTGGCCGACTGCAGGCAGGCCAGTGCGGTCGCCGGGACCAGCGCGTCCGCGTACCCGGCGGCGGACACCGCGCCCGACCGGTCCACCGGGACCTCGCAGACGCTTCCGCCGCGCGCCTCGTGCGCCGCCGCCGAATGCAGTACAGAACTGTGTTCGACCGCTGATACGACCAGATGGTTGCCGACGCGCCGGCGGCCGGCGAGGACACCGGCGATGCCCGTGTGAACAGCGTGCGTCCCCGAAGGAGTGAACACCAGCTCGTCGGCGCGGCATCCCACCGCCTCCGCGGCGGCCTCCCGCGCCGCGTCCAGCAGCAGCCGCGCGCGCCTGCCCTCCCGGTACAGCCGGGCCGGATCGGCCCAGCCCTCGTCCAGGGAGGCCTGCAACGCCTGCCGGGCCACGGGGTGCAGGGGAGCGGCGGACGCGCTGTCGAAGTACGGCATCCGGCCACGCTAGCTCCAGCCCCCGGCGTTCGAGGTCAGGGGGCGTCAGATGCGCCCCGGAGCCCGCCATTCAGGGCCATTCGCGCCGTCCCCCGTACGGCGGATCCATCCCTTCGGGGACAGTAGCGGCGCGTTGGGCACCCTCCCCGCGCGACCCCAAATAGCGTCCAGTAGGGTTTGGTCCGCATAAACATCCAAACCCCTGCCTGCGTCAGGGCCGGCGACCGACCCGAACACGGCCGCGGCCGGCCGCGCGGGCCGAGACTCTCGGGAAGGCGCTACGTGAGTCCCTACGGCTCCGACCGCTCGCCGCGGCGCCCGATGCGGCGGAAGCTGCTGCAGGCGCTGACTGCGGGCGTGGTCCTGGCGACCGCCACTGGTTGCTCGTATACATGGAAAGACTTCCCCCGCCTCGGAATGCCGACTCCGGTAACCGAGGAGGCGCCGCGCATCCTCTCCCTGTGGCAGGGATCCTGGGCGGCCGCGCTCGTCACGGGCATCCTGGTGTGGGGCCTGATCATCTGGAGCGTCATCTTCCACCGGCGCAGCCGGACGAAGATCGAGGTCCCCGCGCAGACCCGGTACAACATGCCCATCGAGGCGCTGTACACCGTGGTCCCGCTCATCATCGTCTCGGTGCTCTTCTACTTCACCGCGCGTGACGAGTCGAAGCTCCTCGCCCTCACCCCGAAGCCGCCGCACACGATCAACGTGATCGGCTTCCAGTGGAGCTGGGGCTTCAACTACATCGAGAACGTCGACGGCGACGCGGCGACCCCGAAGGCCGGCTCGGTTCCCAAGGAGCTCGCCTCCATCCCGGACCGCTTCACCAAGGACTTCCCGGCGGGCGCCGAGGGCGTCTACGAGAAGGGCGTCCCGGGCGACCGGAACCCGCAGACGGGCAACCCGGGTCCGACCCTGGTCCTCCCCAAGGGCGAGAAGGTCCGCTTCATCCTGTCGTCGAACGACGTCATCCACTCCTTCTGGGTGGTCCCCTTCCTGTTCAAGCAGGACGTCATCCCGGGCCACACCAACGTCTTCGAGGTCGTCCCGAGCCAAGAGGGCACCTTCATGGGCAAGTGCGCCGAGCTCTGCGGCGTCGACCACTCCCGGATGCTCTTCAACGTCAAGGTCGTCTCGCCCGAGGCGTACAAGACGTACCTGAAGGAGCTGGCGGAGAAGGGTCAGACCGGCTTCCTCCCCGCCGGCATCCAGCAGACCGACCCGGCCCGGAATGCGGAAGTGAACAAACTGTGAGCATCCTCAACGAATCCCAGGGTGCCGCCGCAGCTGACTCGTACGAGAACGAGCTGCCGGTGCGGCGCAAGCAGCCGGGCAACGTGGTCGTGAAGTGGCTCACCACCACCGACCACAAGACCATCGGCACGATGTACCTGGTCACCTCGTTCGTGTTCTTCCTCATCGGCGGTCTGCTCGCGCTCTTCATGCGCGCCGAGCTGGCTCGTCCGGGCACGCAGATCATGTCGAACGAGCAGTTCAACCAGGCGTTCACCATGCATGGCACGATCATGCTGCTGATGTTCGCCACCCCGCTGTTCGCGGGCTTCGCCAACTGGATCATGCCGCTGCAGATCGGCGCGCCCGACGTGGCGTTCCCGCGGCTGAACATGTTCGCGTACTGGCTGTACCTCTTCGGCTCGACCATCGCGGTGGCCGGCTTCGTGACGCCGAACGGCGCCGCCGACTTCGGCTGGTTCGCCTACTCCCCGCTGTCGGACGCGGTCCGCTCGCCGGGCATCGGCGCCGACATGTGGATCATGGGTCTGGCCTTCTCCGGCTTCGGTACGATCCTCGGCTCGGTCAACTTCATCACCACGATCATCTGCATGCGCGCTCCGGGCATGACGATGTTCCGCATGCCGATCTTCACCTGGAACGTGCTGCTGACCGGTGTCCTGGTCCTGCTCGCCTTCCCGGTGCTGGCCGCCGCGCTCTTCGCGCTGGAGGCCGACCGCAAGTTCGGCTCGCACGTGTTCGACGCCGCCAACGGTGGCGCATTGCTGTGGCAACACCTCTTCTGGTTCTTCGGACACCCAGAGGTGTACATCATCGCGCTACCGTTCTTCGGCATCGTCTCCGAGATCATTCCGGTCTTCTCGCGCAAGCCGATGTTCGGTTACATCGGCCTGATCGCCGCGACGATCGCGATCGCCGGCCTCTCGGTGACCGTGTGGGCCCACCACATGTACGTCACCGGCGGTGTGCTGCTGCCGTTCTTCTCCTTCATGACCTTCCTGATCGCGGTACCGACCGGTGTGAAGTTCTTCAACTGGATCGGCACCATGTGGAAGGGCTCGCTGTCCTTCGAGACCCCGATGCTCTGGACGATCGGCTTCCTGGTCACCTTCACCTTCGGTGGTCTGACCGGCGTCATCCTGGCCTCGCCCCCGATGGACTTCCACGTCTCCGACTCGTACTTCGTCGTCGCGCACTTCCACTACGTCGTCTTCGGCACCGTGGTCTTCGCGATGTTCGCCGGCTTCCACTTCTGGTGGCCGAAGTTCACGGGCAAGATGCTGGACGAGCGCCTCGGCAAGATCACCTTCTGGACGCTGTTCATCGGCTTCCACGGCACCTTCCTGGTGCAGCACTGGCTGGGCGCCGAGGGCATGCCGCGTCGTTACGCGGACTACCTCGCGGCCGACGGCTTCACCACGCTGAACACGATCTCCACGATCAGCTCCTTCGTGCTGGGCCTGTCGATGCTGCCGTTCATGTACAACGTGTGGAAGACGGCCAAGTACGGCAAGAAGATCGAGGTCGACGACCCGTGGGGCTACGGCCGTTCGCTCGAATGGGCGACGTCCTGCCCGCCGCCGCGGCACAACTTCCTCACGCTGCCGCGCATCCGTAGCGAGTCGCCCGCCTTCGACCTCCACCACCCGGAGATCGCGGCGCTCGACCACCTCGAGGACCACGGCGCCAAGGCGGCCGTCACCGGTGGCAAGGAGGCCGGCAAGTGAAGATCCAGGGCAAGATGTTCCTCTGGCTCTCCTTCTTCATCCTGATCATGGCCGTCGTGTACGGCGTGTGGTCGAAGGAGCCCGTCGGCACCACCGCGCTCTTCCTGGCCTTCGGCCTGAGCGTCATGATCGGCTACTACCTGGCCTTCACGGCCAAGCGAGTCGACGAGATGGCCCAGGACAACCTGGAGGCCGACGTCGCCGACGAGGCCGGCGAGCTGGGGTTCTTCTCCCCGCACAGCTGGCAGCCGCTCTCGCTGGGCATCGGTGGCGCGCTCGCCTTCATGGGCGTCATCTTCGGCTGGTGGCTCATGTACTTCTCGGCCCCGATCATCATGATCGGTCTGTGGGGCTGGGTGTACGAGTACTACCGCGGTGAGAACGCGAACCAGTAGTCACAAGCGGTACCCGCGCGGCCCGGCCGCGCACCACGTGGGGCCCGGACACCTCTTCGGAGGAGTCCGGGCCCCTCGTTTGCAGTCACCCCGCGCGCCGTAATTGTCATATCTTCATAGCGTTGGCCCCATGAAGCACTCACCGCGTCTTTGGACGGTACTCAGCTGCTCCCTGCTGGTCGCGTCCCTCGGGGCCGGCGCCACCGCATGCGGGTCCGGCGACAACCCGCTGTCAGCCCGCCCGGTCGACGCGGGCGATCAGGTCGCCTTCAACCAGACCGCAGGCAGGCGCCCCGTCGACCCCAACCGGCCACTGGAGATCACTGCCAAGAACAAGGGCAGCCGGATCACCGACGTCACGGCCGTGGACACCCACGGCCGCCGCCTGGCGGGCGAACTCAGCGCCAAGGGGGACCGCTGGCACAGCACCGCCCCCATGGCCGCAGGCGTCCGCTACACCGTCACCGTGCGCACGGAGGACCAGCGGGGCACCCCCGGCCAGCGCACGATGGCCTTCGACACCACCCCGTCCAAGGGGGTCCTGAAGGTCGAATTCGGCCCGGAGGAGGGCAAGTACGGCGTCGGCCAGCCCCTCACCGCCGAACTCAACGAGCCCGTCAAGGACAAGGCGGCACGCGCAGTCGTCGAACGCGGCCTGGTCGTCGACGCCCCGGCCGGGGTCGAAGGCGCCTGGCACTGGGTCGACGACAAGAACCTGCACTACCGCCCGAAGGACTACTGGCCCGCCAACACCACCGTCTCCGTACGGAGCAACCTGGAGGGCATCAAGATCACCGACGAGCTCCACGGAGCCGCCGCCAAGCCGCTGAAGCTCGAGATCGGCGACCGCGTCGAGGTCACCACCGACGCCTCCTCGCACTGGCTCACCTTCAAGCGCAACGGAGAAGTGATCAATTCCATCCCGGTCACCACCGGCAAGCCCGGGTTCTCCACCCGCAACGGCATCAAGGTGGTGCTGGGCAAGCAGTACTACGTACAGATGCGCGGGGACACCGTCGGCATCGGCGGCAGCGAGTACTACAACCTGCCCGTCTACTACGCCACACGCGTCACCTGGAGTGGTGAATACGTCCACGCCGCCCCGTGGTCCGTCGGCTCCCACGGCTACGCGAACGTCAGCCACGGCTGCACCGGCATGAGCACCGGCAACGCCGCCTGGTTCTACGAGAACATCACCGAGGGCGACATCGTCCAGGTCATCAACAGCATCGGCGAAGACATGGACATCTTCGGCAACGGCTTCGGGGACTGGAACATGGACTGGAAGGACTGGCGCGAGGGCAGCGCCCTCCTCAAGGGCACCCAGGACGGCCGCAGCCACGTCGACCAGGCCCGCCTCAGGCCGACGGTCTGAGCCCGCGCGGGCAGGGCCCCCGGACCCGGTCCGGGGGCCGGCCGCAGGCGGGGGTCAGGCCGCCGAGGAGGACAGCCGGGAACGCAGCAGGCGCGCCAGGGCGTCCGCGAACTCCACCGGGTCCACCGGAAGGGTCACGGCGGCGTCGGCACGGCTCCAGGTGGCCAGCCAGGCGTCCTGGGGACGCCCCATCAGCAGCAGCACCGGGGGACACCGGAAGATCTCGTCCTTGATCTGCCGGCACACACCCATGCCGCCGGCCGGAACCGCCTCGCCGTCCAGCACGCACACGTCGATGCCGCCGGCGTCCAGCTCCGACAGGACCGCCGGCAGGGTCGCGCACTCCAGGAACTCCACCGGCGGCAGATCCGCGGCGGGACGGCGGCCCGCCGCCAGTCTCACCTGCTCCCGGGTGCCCGCGTCGTCGCTGTAGACCAGAACCCGCGCAGTCGCCCGCATTTCGATCCTCCACGTGTCCCATGAATCACGTTGATGTTGCGCGGGATGCTACTCCTCCCACCGCCCCGTCAACATCGGTTCGGACATGTGCACGGGGCCGTTCGGAGAGGTGATCTGATGGGCCGTTCGGGCCTTGCACACGCCCCTGACACTCCGAACGGCACCCCCCGGGGTGAGGGCGGGATAAGCGACCGACATAATGTCGGTCGTGGCGACAGCAACGACAGTAGATACCGGGCACGCGCACCCGACGGTCAACCGGCCGAACCTCGTCAGCGTCGGAACCATCATCTGGTTGAGTTCCGAGCTGATGTTCTTCGCGGCCCTCTTCGCGATGTACTTCACCCTGCGATCCGTGACAGGTCCCGAGTACTGGACAGAGCAGGCCTCGGCCTTGAATCTGCCCTTCTCGGCGACGAACACGACGATCCTGGTGCTTTCCTCCCTCACCTGCCAGCTCGGCGTATTCGCCGCGGAGCGCGGTGACGTGAAGAAGCTCCGGACGTGGTTCATCATCACGTTCGTCATGGGTGCGATCTTCATTGGCGGCCAGGTGTTCGAGTACACCGAGCTGGTCAAGCACGAGGGCATGAGCCTCTCGTCCGGTCCGTACGGCTCGGTCTTCTACCTGACCACCGGCTTCCACGGTCTGCACGTGACGGGCGGTCTCATCGCCTTCCTGCTGGTCCTCGGCCGGACGTACGCGGCCAAGAGGTTCACCCACGAACAGGCCACGTCGGCCATCGTCGTGTCCTACTACTGGCACTTCGTCGATGTCGTCTGGATCGGCCTCTTCGCCACGATCTACCTGATCAAGTAGCGAACACGTCACCGGGTCCGACCCGGCACTCCATCCAGACACACCGACGCAGAAGATCCTGACACCGGGGTAATCCGTGAAAAAGCTCTCCGCACGACGACGCCATCCGCTGGCGGCGGTCGTCGTTCTACTCCTCGCGCTGGCGGCCACTGGGGGGCTGTACGCCGCCTTTGCTCCCGCGGGCAAGGCGCAGGCCGATGAAACCGCCCAGTCCCTCGCCATCGAGGAGGGCAAGAAGCTCTACGCCGTGGGTTGCGCAAGCTGCCACGGAACCGGCGGTCAGGGTTCCTCTGACGGCCCGAGCCTGGTCGGCGTCGGCTCCGCGGCCGTCGACTTCCAGGTGAGCACGGGCCGCATGCCCGCCCAGCAGCCCGGCGCCCAGGTGCCGAAGAAGCCGGTCATCTACACCCAGGCGCAGATCGACCAGCTGGCCGCGTACATCGCCTCCCTCGGTGCCGGCCCGATCACGCCGACCGAGAAGCAGTACGACCCGGCTGACGCCGACATCGCCAACGGTGGTGAGCTGTTCCGCAACAACTGCGCGCAGTGCCACAACTTCACCGGTGAAGGCGGCGCGCTGACCAACGGCAAGTACGCCCCCAACCTTGAGGACGTCTCGCCGAAGCACATCTACGAGGCCATGCAGACCGGCCCGCAGAACATGCCCTCCTTCCCCGACAGCACCATGCCGGAGAAGCAGAAGAAGGACATCATCGCGTACCTCCAGAACGTGAACGGTGAGAAGTCGACCAACCCCGGTGGTCTCAAGCTCGGTGGCCTCGGCCCCGTCTCCGAGGGTCTGTTCGGCTGGATCTTCGCTCTGGGTGCGCTGATCGCTGTCGCCGTCTGGGTCGCGGCCCACACCGCTAAGGCCAAGAAGTCATGAGTAGCCAAGAGATTCCCGAAGAGAAGCACCTGCCGAGCGAGCAGGGCGACGCCCACCACGGTGGCGTAGCAGTGGCGGACGACCCGTTCGCCGACCCGGGCCTGCCGGTCCACAAGCCGCGCATCCAGGACATCGACGAGCGTGCGGCGAAGCGTTCCGAGCGCACCGTCGCCATGCTGTTCACGCTGTCGATGCTGGCCACGATCGGCTTCATCGCCTCGTACGTGATCTTCCCGGTCGACAAGATCGTCTTCATCTTCCCGCTCGGGAAGGTCAGCGCGCTCAACTTCGCCCTGGGTATGACGCTGGGCACGGCCCTCTTCTGCATCGGCGCGGGCGCGGTCCACTGGGCCCGCACCCTGATGTCCGACGTCGAGGTCGCCGACGACCGCCACGAGATCGCCGCTCCGCCGGAGGTCAAGGCGAAGGTCCTCCAGGACTTCGCCGACGGTGCGAACGAGTCCGGCATCGGCCGCCGGCCGCTGATCCGCAACACGATGCTGGGCGCGCTGGCCATGCTGCCGCTCTCCGCCGTCGTGATCATGCGCGACCTGGGCCCGCTGCCCGAGGAAAAGCTGCGCCACACCATGTGGGCCAAGGGCAAGCTGCTCATCAACCAGAACACGATGGAGCCGCTGCGTCCCGAGGACGTGCTCGTCGGTTCGCTGACGTTCGCCATGCCCGAGGGCCTGGACGAGCACCAGCACGACTTCCAGACGCAGATCGCCAAGGCCGCCCTGATGATCGTCCGCATCCAGCCGGACGACATCAAGGACAAGCAGGAACTCGAGTGGTCCCACGACGGGATCGTGGCCTACTCGAAGATCTGCACCCACGTCGGCTGCCCGATCAGCCTGTACGAGCAGCAGACGCACCACGTGCTCTGCCCGTGCCACCAGTCCACCTTCGACCTCTCCGACGGCGCCCGCGTCATCTTCGGCCCGGCCGGGCACGCCCTTCCGCAGCTGCGGATCGGCGTGAATGACGAAGGCTTCCTCGAAGCGCTCGGCGACTTCGAAGAGCCCGTCGGTCCTGCATTCTGGGAGCGCGGATGAGCACCGCCACTGACACCAAGGCGCGCAAAGCGCCGGCCGGAGAGCGCGTAGCGGACTGGGCGGACGGCCGCCTGGGCATCTACAGCCTCGCCAAGGCCAACATGCGCAAGATCTTCCCGGACCACTGGTCCTTCATGCTCGGTGAGATCTGCCTCTACAGCTTCATCATCATCATCCTCACGGGTGTGTACCTGACGCTGTTCTTCCACCCGAGCATGAACGAGGTGGAGTACCACGGCTCGTACGTGCCGATGCAGGGCGTGCTGATGTCCGAGGCCTTCGCCTCGACGCTCGACATCAGCTTCGACGTCCGCGGTGGTCTGCTGATCCGCCAGATCCACCACTGGGCGGCGCTGATCTTCGTCGCGGCGATGATCGTGCACATGATGCGCGTCTTCTTCACCGGCGCGTTCCGCAAGCCGCGCGAGGTCAACTGGATCTTCGGCTTCCTGCTGCTGGTCCTCGGCATGTTCACCGGCTTCACCGGTTACTCGCTGCCGGACGACCTGCTCTCGGGTACCGGTGTCCGCTTCATGCAGGGCGCCATCCTGTCCGTCCCGGTCGTCGGCACGTACCTGTCGATGTTCCTGTTCGGCGGGGAGTTCCCGGGCGGCGACTTCGTCGCGCGCTTCTACTCGGTGCACATCCTGCTGCTGCCCGGCATCATGATGGGCCTCCTCGTGGCCCACCTGATCCTGGTCTTCTACCACAAGCACACCCAGTACGCGGGCCCCGGCAAGACGAACAACAACGTCGTCGGCATGCCGCTGCTGCCGGTCTACATGGCCAAGGCCGGAGGCTTCTTCTTCCTGGTCTTCGGTGTCATCGCGGTCGTCGCCGCCGTCGCCTCGATCAACCCGATCTGGGCCCTCGGCCCGTACCGCCCGGACCACGTGTCCACCGGTGCGCAGCCCGACTGGTACATGGGTATGCCGGAAGGCCTGATCCGTGCCATGCCCGGCTGGGAGATCAACCTGTGGGGCCACACGCTCGTCCTGGGCGTGTTCATCCCGCTGCTGCTCTTCCCGCTGGTGCTCGGTTCGATCGCCGTCTGGCCGTTCATCGAGTCCTGGGTCACCGGCGACAAGCGCGAGCACCACATCCTGGACCGCCCGCGCAACGTCCCGACCCGTACGGCCTTCGGTGTCGCCTGGATCGCGGAGTACATCGTGCTCCTCATCGGCGGCGGCAACGACATGTTCGCCCAGTACTTCCACCTGTCGATCAACTCGATCACGTGGTTCGTCCGGATCGGCTTCTTCGTCGTCCCGGTCCTCGCCTTCATCGTCACCAAGCGGATCTGCCTCGGCCTCCAGCGCCGGGACCACGACAAGGTGCTGCACGGTCGCGAGACCGGCATCATCAAGCGTCTGCCGCACGGTGAGTTCGTCGAGGTCCACGAGCCGCTCCCGCAGGGCACGCTGCACACCCTCACCGCGCACGAGCAGTACAAGCCGATCGAGATCGGCCCGACGGTCGACGAGAACGGTGTCGAGCGCAAGGTGAAGGCCACCGAGAAGCTGCGCGCGAAGCTCAGCAAGGGCTTCTACGCCGAGGGCAACCAGATTCCGAAGCCCACGGTGGAGGAGTACAAGGAGATCCAGTCCGGCCACGGCCACCACTGATCTCCCGCACCACCGCATGAGGGACTGATTTCGGTCAGTCCTGGTGTCGCCACGGCGAGAGCCCCGTCCAGTGTCTGGACGGGGCTCTTTGCCGTAACCGGGGCTGGATAGGCTGATCTCCGACCCATTCGACGTGGAACCCCCATCAACAGCAGGAGCGGACCATGAACGTTGCGACCCCGGCAGGCGGCGACAGCGTGGCGGCCCGTGGTTGGCCGGGCGTCCTCGACGCCCTGCTGACCGGCCAGGACCTCAGCGCCGACGACACCGCCTGGGCCATGGACCGGATCATGCGCGGGGAGGCCACCGACGCCCAGATCGCCGGCTTCGTGGTCGCCCTGCGCGCCAAGGGGGAGACGGTCGCGGAGATCAACGGCCTGGTGCGGGCCATGTACGGGCACGCCAACCTCATCGAGGTGCCCGGCCGCACCGTCGACATCGTCGGCACCGGCGGCGACGGGGCCAAGACGGTCAACATCTCCACGATGTCGGCGGTCGTGGTGGCCGGCACCGGCGCCAAGGTCGTCAAGCACGGCAACCGGGCCGCGTCCTCCGCGAGCGGCTCCTCCGACGTCCTGGAGAAGCTCGGCGTCAACCTCGACCTGAGCACCGCCCGGGTCGTCGAGGTCGCCGAGGAGGCCGGCATCACCTTCTGCTTCGCGGTCAAGTTCCACCCCTCCCTGCGGCACGTCGCGGGAGCCCGCCGCGAACTGGGCATCCGGACCACCTTCAACATCCTCGGCCCGCTGACCAACCCGGCCCGCGTCCGCGCCCAGGCCACGGGCGTGGCCGACCCCCGGATGGCCCCCATCGTGGCGGGCGTGCTCGCCGAGCGCGGCTCCTCCGCGCTCGTCTTCCGGGGCGACGACGGCCTCGACGAACTGACCACCACGGCGACCTCGCGCGTCTGGTGGGTCCGCGACGGGAAGGTCACCGAGCAGTCCTTCGACCCGCGCGACGTCGGCATCTCCCTCGTCGACGTCTCCGCACTGGCCGGCGGGGACCCCTCGTACAACGCCGACGTGGCCCGCCGCCTGCTGGCCGGCGAGACCGGCCCCGTGCGCGAGGCCGTGCTCCTGAACTCGGCTGCGGCCCTCGTCGCCCTCGACCCGGGCACGGGCACCCTGGAGGAGCAGATCGCGGCCGGCATCACCCGTGCGGCCGAGTCCATCGACTCCGGTGCCGCCCGGGCCGCCCTGGAGCGCTGGGTGACGGCCAGCAACGCCTGACCCGGCACACGTTTCGCGCCAGACCCCGGTCCGCCATTCGGACCGGGGTCTTGTGCGCGGCGGATCTTGTGGCAGGATGCTGACCAGGTCACGAGTGACAGCGTTTAGGCCCCGGCTTGCTGTCCGGCAACCCTCCTTCCGTGGCGGGGTGCCCCGGGTGATGACCAGGTCGTAGGCAGCAAGGCCTACGGCAAGCGCGGATCCCTCGACACCAGGGGTCCTGGTCTCTCGAGGAGCGTTTTCCGTGAGCAAGCGAATGCGATAGGGCGACTGACGCCCCAACTTCACCCCCTCGGACCAGGGTCACTTCCGCGTACCCCGACAGTCCGGTCCGAGGACCCTCCCGTACCCCGGACGGCCGCACCGCCGTACCCGCGTACGGGCACACCGAAGCCATTCCGCCCTGCCTGCCGGGAGATACCGCCATGTCCGCATCCCTGAACGCCGTCGCCACTGTCGCCACCGCCACCACCGCCGCCCAGGACCCCGCCTGTGCCGAGCCGCTCGCCGTCCTCGGCCGCGACGTCACCGTCCCGCTCGTCACCGGCGGCGAGGTCACCTACGCGGCCCTCGACTACGCGGCCAGCGCCCCCGCCCTCCAGCGCGTCTGGGACGACGTGGCCGCCTACGCCCCGTACTACGGCAGCGTCCACCGCGGCGCCGGCTACCTCTCGCAGCTCTCCACCGACCTGTTCGAGCAGAGCCGGGTCACGGTCGCCGAGTTCCTCGACTGCCGCCCCGCCGACCAGGTCGTCTTCACCCGCTCCACCACCGACTCCCTGAACCTGCTCGCCGCGGTGCTCCCCGCCGGCTGCCAGGTCTTCGTCTTCGAGACCGAGCACCACGCCTCGCTCCTGCCGTGGACGAACGCGCAGGTCACCTACCTCGACGCGCCGCGCACCCCGGACGAGGCCGTCGCCATCCTGGAGCGGGCGCTCGCCGACCGCGACCCCTACGGTCCGGCGCTCGTGTGCGTCACCGGCGCGTCCAACGTCACCGGCGAGCTGTGGCCGGTGAAGGAACTCGCCGCCGCCGCGCACGCCCACGGCGCGCGGATCGTGCTGGACGCCGCCCAGCTGGCCCCGCACCACCCCGTCTCCGTGCGGGACCTCGACGTCGACTGGGTCGCCTTCTCCGGGCACAAGCTGTACGCGCCCTTCGGCTCGGGCGTCCTGGCCGGCCGCGCCGACTGGCTCCAGGAAGCCGATCCGTACCTGGCGGGCGGCGGGGCCTCCCGTAAGGTCTCCCGCCGCGAGGACGGCGGCGTCGACGTCGAATGGCACACCACGGCCGCCCGCCACGAGGCCGGCTCCCCGAACGTCATCGGCGTCTACTCCATCGCCTCCGCCTGCCGGGCCCTGACCGAGGCGGGCTTCGAGACCCTGGTGGCGCGCGAGCAGCGGCTCGTGGCCCGGGTCCGCGAGGGCCTCGCCGACGTCCCGGCCGTACGGGTCCTGTCCCTCTTCGGGGACGACGCCCCGCGGGTCGGCGTCATCTCCTTCGTCGTGGACGGCTGGAACAGCTCCCACTTCGCCGCCGCGCTCTCTGCCGAGTACGGGATCGGCGTACGGGACGGCCTGTTCTGCGCCCACCCGCTGGTGCGGACCCTGCTGGGCAGCGAGCCGCAGGCCCAGGGCGAGTGCGGGGCCCCCGAGGCCGCCCCGGGCGAGCGCTCCCTCAACGCCATCCGCGTCAGCTTCGGCGCCGGCACCCCGGACGAGCACGTGGACCGCTTCCTCGGCGCGGTCCGGGAGCTGGTCGCGGACGGCGCGAAGTGGCAGTACCGCACGGAGGAAGGCCGCTGCGTCCCGCTCCGCGGGGCGTCCGCCCGGGCGTAACCCCTGCCCTGCGGGCTTGCTCGGCGGTGTACGGCTCGTGCCGGTCGGGGTGCTTGCCGGTGTGGGGTGGTGCCCGTCCCCTGCGGGGTGCTCGGCGGTGTGCGGCCCGGGCCCGTAGGGGTGCTTGCCGGTGCCCTGCGGGCTTGCCCGGCGGTGTACGGCCCGGGCCCGTCGGGGTGCTTGTCGGTGTGCCGGTGTGGGGTGGTGCCCCGCAGGAGGGTCTCCTCGGCTCGGCGCGTTCGGGCATGTCGCGGCTGTGCCCGGTGGTCGCGCCTCGTCCTGCGGGGACCCTCCTACGTGTCCCCACCCCACCGCCCGCTTCGGCAGCAATCCGGGATCCCGTTGGGTTCCACCCCCCTGCCGACTCCGGCAGTGCCGGGGATCCCGTTGGGGTCTCCGGCCCATGCGGCTTCGCGGGTGGAGGGGAGGGGGGGCGGGGTGGGGTGTCCCCGCAGGACGAGCGCGCGACCACCGGGTACGACCGAGACCGCTCGAACGCGCCGAGCCGAGGAGACACCCCACCCCGGCCCCCCGCACCGACCGCACCGACCCCGGCCACGCCGAAGCGAGCCGTACACCGCCGAGCCGCTCGCAGAGCAGGCCGCACCATTCCAGCCCCGCCGGCGTTTGAGGCGCGGGTCCGGGCACAGCCCGGCTAACGGCGCGAGCAGCGCACCAGACCGCGCCGGAGCCGGCGCTAGGCGTCGAGGCCGATGGCGAACGCCGCCTCCAGGTCGTGCTGCGAGTACGTCCGGAACGCCACGTGCGTGTCCGTCGCCTCGACGCCCGGGATCTTGCTGATGCGCCCGGGGATGATGTCGGCCAGGTTCTCGTGGCGGTTCACGCGGACCAGCGCGATCAGGTCGTAGGTCCCCGTCACGGAGTAGACCTCGCTGACGCTGTCCAGCGCGGCGATGGACTCGGCGATCTCGGGGATGCGGTCCACGCTGGTCTTGATGAGCACGATCGCGGTGATCACGGCTGGCTGTCTCCCTCGGTGGCCGTCGCTGGTCGACTCACTCTAGTCGTACCCCGATAGCGGGCCCACGCGTAGAGGAAGCCGACCGAGAACCCCACCAGATGGGCCAGATAGGCGACTCCCGGACCGCTCTCCGCGCGGTGCGCGGCCACCCATTGCAGGGCGAACCAGAACAGCAGCACGAGCCACGCCGGGAACCGCAGCGGCAGGAAGAACAGGAAGGGGAACAGGCTCGTCACCCGTGCCCGCGGCAGCAGATAGAGGAACGCCCCCAGGACGGCCGAGATCGCACCGGACGCACCCACCAGCGTCTGCGCGGACTCCGCGTTGGCCGCCGCGTAGGCCGCCAGCGCCAGGTAGCCCGTACAGAGGTAGAAGACGAGGAACGCCGGACGGCCCATCCGCTCCTCGGCCATCGCGCCGAAGACGAAGAGGAACAGCATGTTCCCGAGCAGGTGCAGCCAGCTGCCGTGGACGAACAGCGCGGTGAGCGGCGTCAGCCAGGCGCGCGGGGTGTCCGTGAAGAGTTCGTCCGGGACCACGCCCCAGCGCCGGAAGTACGCGGTGCCCGCGCTCAGCAGTTCGTCGCCGGTCCCGTAGACCGGATTGAGCCCCGAGGCGGGGCTCAGTACGAACACCACACCGCAGCCCGCGATCAGCGCGTGGGTGACCACCGGTCCCCGGGCAGCCTCGCGCACAGCCTGCCACCTTACGATCATGTGACAGAGCATGACGCAACGTGCCCCACCTGAAGCGGTGGCAGGCCGTAGGGTTACGAGCTGCGGTCCACAGGCCGACGCGGACGGCCGAACGACCGCTTTAATTGAATGAGCTACGAAGGAGTGAGCAGGCCGATGACGGTTCCCCTGCCGACCGACACCACCCGGTGGCGCTGCACCCTGTGCGGCAACCTCACGCGCTTCGACGTCACCCGTTCGTCGAAGGTCGTCGAGTACGTCCACCTGGACCTCGCCGGGGAGCCCAAGGTCGAGGAGCGAGAGGTGGTCAATGAGACCATCGAGTCGGTCCGATGTCGCTGGTGCAACGCGGTGGACCAGATCGAGCTCGTGGACAGGCCGGGCGCGGACTCCTGACGGAGCCCCGTCGGCAGGTAGACCATCACGGTAGGGGTGACGGATTGTGGAGCCAGCAAGCGGCGCTGGGCCGGCCGACGCGGCCGGCGACGCCGCGGAGGCGCTCGACCGCCCGCTGCCGGAAGGCGTGCGGCGCCGGGTCGTCGCGCTCGTCTCGGACGCCTTCGGCGCGCTGACGGTCGCGGACCTGCCGGCGCAGCTGCGCCAGTACGCCCGCTTCACCCCGACCCGGCGGGCCAAGTTCGCCGGAAACGCCATGGCCGCCGCGGTCGAGACCGATCCGGTGTTCCGCAGCCGGGTCGCCGAGAAGCTGCGCGAGGCGCAGGCGGACCTGGCCGCCGCGCTGGAGTCCGGCGCGCCGCCGGCCGCCGCGGATCCGCTGGACGTGGCCGCCGCCGCCTTCGTCCTGAGGCCCACCGGATGGGTCAAGCTCGTGGCCGCGGCGGGCGAGGAGGCGCAGCGCGCAGACGCCGAGCGGGTGGGCGAGGAGACCCGGCGCGAGCTGGACCGCCTGCGCGAGGAGCTGGAGCACGTACGGGAACTGCAGCGCACGGGCGGTGAGCAGGTACGGGTCGAGCTGGAGGCGGCGCGGAAGGAAGCGGAATCGCTTCAGCGCCGGCTGCGCAGCGCCCTGAGCGACGTCAAGCGCGGCGAGGCGGCCCTGCGCAAGGTGACCGCCGAGATCGACGGCATCCGCGGCGAGGCCGCGGCCCGCGTGGCGGCGGCCGAGAGCGAGACGCGGCGGCTCAAGTCCCGGCTCGCGGAGGTGGAGACGGCGCTGGAGACCTCCCGCCGGGCGACCCGAGAGGGGCGCAGCATCGAGGACATGCGGCTGCGGCTGCTGCTGGACACGGTGCTGGACGCGGCGCAGGGGCTGCGCCGTGAGCTGGCGCTGCCGCCGGTGAACACCCGCCCGGCCGACACGGTGGAGGCGGTGGAGCCGGGCCGGATGACGCCGAAGGACATCGCGGCGCGCGCCCTGTCGGAGACCGATCCGGCGTTGCTGGACCAGCTGTTGGCGCTGCCCCAGGCCCATCTGGTCGTCGACGGCTACAACGTGACCAAGACCGGCTATCCGACGATGCCGCTGGAGAAGCAGCGGCTGCGGCTGCTGGGCGGGCTGTCGATGCTGGCCGCGCAGACGGGTGCGGAGATGACGTGCGTCTTCGACGGCGCGGAGCTGGCGGCCCCCGTGCTGCTCGCGCCGCCGCGGGGCGTGCGGGTGCTGTTCTCCAAGGCCGGGGTGACGGCCGACGAGCTGATCCGCCAGCTGGTGCGGGCGGAGCCGCCCGGCCGGCCGGTCGTGGTGGTCTCCACGGACCGTGAGGTCGCCGACGGCGTGGCCAAGGCCGGAGCGCGGCCCGTAACGTCCGCTTTGTTGCTGAAGCGGCTTTCGCGCGTTTCCTAACTCCCAGCCCGAATGCCGGAATTGGTGGGTCATGTGGAGGACGCACCGTCAAGTGCCCGGCACGGAGCGTGCGGTGAAGGTAAAGAACCTGGTCGGGGGCCGAGTTTTTTCCCGGCAGGATTTGAACTGATCACAGCTGGGTCACTAGGGTCTGCTCAAACCTTCGTGCGGTAGATCACTCATTCGGGGTGGCGGCGAAGGTGCTGCCGAGTTGCGTTCTTCGGCGGCTCTAGGAAGAAGGAGCTCGCCTTCGTGGCGTCCCACCGTCGACCCAAGCAGCCGACTCGCGCTCGTGTGACCGTCCTCACCTCGGTCGCGGCCGCGGCCGTCGCCCTCACCGCGCAGAGCGCCTCCGCCGCTCCGGCGAAGCCGAGCAAGGACGAGGTCAAGACCCAGGTCGACGCCCTCTACGAAGAGGCGGAACAGGCCACCGAGAAGTTCAACGGGGCCAAGGAGCGCCAGGAGACCCTCGAGAAGGAGATCGGGCAGATCCAGGACCAGGTCGCGCGCGGTCAGAGCGAGCTCAACGACCTTCGCAGCGCGCTCGGTTCGATGGCGAGCGCCCAGTACCGCAACGGCGGCATAGACCCCTCCCTCGCCCTCCTCCTCTCCGAGGACCCCGACAGCTACCTCGACAAGGCCTCCACCCTGGAGCACCTGAGCGGCAAGCAGGTCGAAGCGGTCCAGAAGATCCAGGCGAAGCAGCGCACCCTCGCGCAGCAGCGCCAGGAGGCCGCCGGCAAGCTCGCCGACCTCGACGCCACCCGCAAGGAGCTCGGCGAGAAGAAGAAGGTCTCCACCGAGAAGCTCGCCGCCGCCCAGGCCCTCCTCAACACCCTTACGGCGCAGGAGCGCGCGGCCCTCAAGGACGACGAGACGCGCGCCAGCCGCGCCGACGGCCAGCGCGTCGACCTCGGCGACGTGAAGGCGTCCGGCCGCGCGGGAGCCGCCCTCGCGGCCGCCAAGACCAAGCTGGGCTTCACCTACCAGTCCGGCGGCACCGGCCCCAGCGTCTTCGACTGCTCCGGGCTGACCCAGTGGGCGTACAAGCAGGCCGGCGTCAACATCAGCCGCGTCACCTACACCCAGGCCAACGACGGCACCCGCATCAGCCGCAGCCAGCTGCAGCCGGGCGACCTGGTCTTCTTCTACGGCGACCTGCACCACGTCGGCCTCTACGCCGGCAACAACATGACGCTGCACGCCTCGAACCCGCGCGGCGGCATCAAGTACGAGTCGATGGACAACATGCCCTTCCAGTTCGGCGTCCGCATCGGCTGACCCGCTCCACCGCGAGCGCGGGACGCGCCGTACGCCGCCCATCCGGGCGAATTCCACGGCCCCGCTCTGACCACACGCCCCGCCGGTGACCTGCGTCTCCGGTGGGGCGTCGGTGTGTGCGCCCTCCGGCGGTCGTTGGTCGGTGCGTGGTGGCACGGCTACTGTCTGCCAGCGCGGAACCCGGCACACGGCCGCCCACGGAGGGCGGACCCGGGCCCCGCTCAGCGGAAGGGAGCGGGTGCACGTGGCGTCACATCGTCGGCCGGGGCTCGGCGGCCTCGACCGGAACGCGAAGGTCACCGTCCTCACCGCCGCCGCGGCAACCGCCGCGGTCGCCATGGCGGGCGCACCCGCGAGCGCGGCCCCCGGCCTCCCGCACGAGCCCGGCGGCGGGAGATCCGGCGTCAGCGCCCAGGTCGACCGGCTCTTCGAGGAGGCCGAGCAGGCCACCGAGCACTTCAACGAGGCCGGGGAGAAGGCCGCCAGGCTCCGCACCGAGGTCGACCGGGCCCAGGACGCGGTGGCCCGCGGCCAGGAGCGGATCAACACCATGCGCGGCGTCCTCGGCACCTTCGCCGGGGCCCAGTACCGCAGCGGCGGCATCGACCCCGCCGTCGGACTGATGCTGGCCGAGGACCCCGACGCCTACCTCGCCCAGGCCGCCGCCCTGGACCGGCTGACCGAGCGTCAGGCCCGCCAGCTCCACGAACTGCGCGAGGAGCAGCGCCGGCTCGGCCAGGTGCGGTCGGAGGCCTCCCGCAAGCTCGCCGAACTCGACGCCCTGCGCTCCGACGTCGCCCGCCACAAGCGCTCCGTCACCGCGAAGCTCGCCGCCGCCAGGCGGCTCCTCAACTCCATGCCGTCCGAGGAGCGGGCCGACTTCGAGCGCTCCTCGCGCTCCGGAGGACGCCACGAGGCACTGCCCGACCTGGGCCCCCTGGGCGCCGGCGGCCCCTCCTCGGGCCGCGCCGCGGCCGCCGTGATGGCGGCCAGGGCCGCCGTCGGCCGCCCGTACGTGTGGGGCTCCACGGGCCCGTCCGGCTTCGACTGCTCCGGGCTGATGGTCTGGTCCTACCGGCAGGCGGGCGTCTCGCTGCCGCGCACCTCGCAGGCCCAGCGGCACGCCGGGCGGCAGGTCCCGCTGTCGCAGGCCCGCCCGGGCGACCTGGTGACGTACCGCTCCGACGCCAGCCACGTCGGCATGTACGTCGGCAACGGCCAGGTCGTCCACGCCCCCTACCCCGGGGCCCGGGTGCGCTACGACCCGGTCGGGATGATGCCGGTCTCGGCGGTCACCCGCCCCTGACCCCCGCGGCCCGCGCCGCCCCCGGCACCCTGCGTACGATCGGCGGATGCCCCGCCTTCGCCGTCCGTCGCGCATCCGGCCGTTCGTGCCGGTCCTGCTGTGCGCGCTGCTCGCCGGATGCGGTCCGCGGCCGGCCGGTACCGCCGACACCGCCGAGCGGGACGTCCGCCGGGCCGTCGCCGACTGGTCGCGGGTGACGGCCGAGGGGCTCGCCGGGATCCCGTTCGCCGACCGGGCGTACGAGGTCGCCTCGGTCCGGCGCGACGGCGAGCGGGCCCTCGTACGGGCCCGGCTGCGCTACCGGCTGGCCGGCTACGACACCGCCCCCGAGGAGTCGGCCCGCGAGATGGAGCTGGTCCGGGCGGGCGGGACCTGGCGGGTGAGCGCCGACCGGCCCGCGCCGGGCGCCCTGCCGCAGCTGTGGGACCAGGGAGCGGTCTCGGTCGCCTCCGGTACGCATTCCCTGGTCCTCGGCGGGGCCGGGCAGAGCGCGGGCACGCTGCGGGAGATCGCCGCCGAGGCCGACCGGGCGGTGCCCGCCGCGAGCGCCGCCTGGCCCGGGCCCTGGGCGGGGCGGGTGGTCGTACTGGTCCCCGGCTCCCTCGACGCGATGGGGCGGCTGCTGGGCCGGCCCGCCGACACCTACCGGGGCCTCGGCGCCGTCACCACCGGCCGGGTGGGCGCGGGCCCGGCCCCCGCGGACCGGGTCGTGGTCAATCCGGAGGGGTACGCGGGCCTGGGCGCGGAGGGCCGGCGGATCATCCTGACCCACGAGGTCACGCACGTGGCCACGCGCGCGGCGACGACCGCCACCACCCCGCTGTGGCTGTCCGAGGGCTTCGCGGACTGGGCGGCGTACCGGGGGGCGTCCGCGGCACCCGGGCGGGCCGCCCCCGCGCTCGCCAGGGCGGTGCGGCGCGGCGAGCTGCCGGGGGAGCTGCCCAGGACGGAGGACTTCGCCTTCGGCGGCGACCCCGAGGCGGCGGCGCGGGCGTACGAGGGCGCGTGGCTGGCCTGCCGGCTGATCGCGGCGAAGTGGGGCGAGAAGGCGCTGGCGGACCTGTACGGGCGGGCGGGCCGCGAGCCGCTGGAGACAGCGCTGCGCGAGACCCTCGGCGTGGACCGGGCCGGGCTCACGGAGGCCTGGCGGGAGTCCCTTCGCGAGGAGCTGAGCTGAGCGGGTACTGTCGGCAGGCGATGCACAAGACCCTGATCGTGACCAACGACTTCCCGCCGCGACCGGGCGGTATCCAGGCCTTCCTGCACAACATGGCGCTGCGGCTGGATCCCGACCGGGTCGTCGTCTACGCCTCCACGTGGAAGCACAGCGCGGAGGGCCGCGAGGCCACCGCGGCCTTCGACGCGGAGCAGCCGTTCCAGGTGGTCCGCGACCGGACGACGATGCTGCTGCCGACCCCGCGCGTGACGCGGCGGGCCGTCGGCCTGCTGCGCGAACACGGCTGCGAGTCCGTGTGGTTCGGTGCCGCCGCCCCGCTCGGGCTGATGGGCCCGGCGCTGCGGCGGGCGGGCGCCCGGCGGATCGTGGCGACCACCCACGGGCACGAGGCGGGCTGGGCCCAGCTGCCGGCCGCGCGGCAGCTGCTCCGGCGGATCGGCGAGGGCACGGACACGCTGACGTACCTGGGGGAGTACACGCGCTCCCGGATCGCCTCGGCGGTCACGGACCGGGCGGCGGCGCGGATGGTGCAACTCCCGCCGGGCGTCGACGAGAAGACCTTCCACCCCTCGTCGGGCGGCGACGGGATCCGGGCGCGGCTCGGCCTCTCGGACCGGCCCGTGGTGGTGTGCGTGTCGCGGCTGGTCCCGCGCAAGGGCCAGGACACGCTGATCGAGGCCATGCCGCGGATCCTGGCCGCGGTGCCGGACGCCGTACTGCTGATCGTCGGCGGCGGCCCGTACGAGGAGGACCTGCGCAAGCTGGCGGCGTCCACGGGCGTGGCCGACTCGGTGGTGTTCACGGGAGCGGTCCCCTGGTCCGAACTCCCCGCGCACTACGGCGCGGGCGACGTCTTCGCCATGCCCTGCCGGACCCGGCGGGGCGGCCTCGACGTGGAGGGGCTCGGCATCGTCTACCTGGAGGCCTCCGCGACGGGCCTGCCGGTGGTCGCGGGCGACTCCGGCGGGGCGCCGGACGCGGTGCTGGACGGTGAGACGGGCTGGGTCGTGCGGGGCGGCGTGCCCGAGGAGGCGGCGGACCGGATCGTGGCCCTGCTGCAGGATGCCGACCTGCGTGCCCGCATGGGTGAGCGCGGCCGCGCCTGGGTCGAGGAGAAGTGGCGCTGGGACCTCCTGGCGGACCGCCTGCGCGAGCTGCTGTAGCCGGTGCCGGTGCCGGTGCCGGTGCCGGTGCCGGTGCCGGTGCTGGTGCGGCGCCGCTGCCGGGGGCCCTGCCCCCGGACCCCCGCGCCTCAAACGCCGGCGGGGCTGAATTCGGCGGAGCCCCGACGGCGGAGCCGCCGGCAACCAGCTGCGCCGCCATGTCTGACTGTTCCTCAGATGTCTGTCAACACCGCGTCTGGGCGGACGGCTGGAATCCGCTCATGATGCGGCCATGACACCCAACCTGACGCGCCGTCAAATGCTGGGGCTCGGCGCCCTCTCGACCGCCGCCGCGCTCGGCTTCACACGGATCGGAGCGGCCTCCGCCGCCGCCGTCGAGCCCGCCGCCGCCCACTACGCCCCTGCCATCGTCGTCGGCTCCGGCTACGGCTCCGCCGTGGCCGCCCTGCGGCTCGGGCAGGCGGGCGTGCGCACCGTCGTCCTCGAAATGGGCCGGCTGTGGAACACCCCCGGGCCCGACGGCAAGGTCTTCCCCTCCACGTCCGCCCCCGACCACCGCTCCATGTGGTTCCGCACCCGCACCGAGGCCCCGCTCGCGCAGTTCCTCTGGCTCGACGTGGTCAACCGCGACATCAGCCCGTACCCGGGCGTGCTGGACCGCGTGAACTACGGCGACATGTCGGTCTACGTGGGACGCGGCGTCGGCGGCGGCTCCCTCGTCAACGGCGGCATGGCGCCCACCCCCAGGCGCTCGTACTTCACCGAGGTCTTCCCGGGCGTCGACGCCGACGAGATGTACGGCACCTACTACCCCCGAGCCCGCGCCATGCTCGGCGTGGGCGACATCGACCCGGGCTGGTTCGAGTCCACCGAGTGGTACCGCTTCGCCCGGATCTCCCGCAAGCACGCCCACAACACCGGCCTGAGGACCGTCTTCGTGCCCAACGTCTACGACTTCGAGCACATGAAGCGCGAGGCGGCCGGCACCGCGCCCCGCTCGGCACTGGCCGGGGAGGTCATCTACGGCAACAACCACGGGAAGAAGAGCGTCGACAAGACCTACCTCGCCGCCGCCCTCGGCACCGGCAACGTCACCATCGAGACCATGCAGCGCGTGGTCGGCGTACGGCCCGACCCGGCCGGCGGGTACGTGCTGACGGTACGGACCAGCGACGTGACCGGAAAGGTCACCCAGGTCCGCGAACTCGGCTGCCGGCAGCTCTTCCTCGGCGCCGGGAGCCTGGGCACCACCGAGATCCTGCTGCGCGCCCGCGAGACGGGCGCGCTGCCCGCGCTCAGCGGCGAGGTCGGACGCGGCTGGGGCCCCAACGGCAACGTCATGACCGCGCGCGCCAACCACCTGTGGGACACGGTCGGCGGCAACCAGTCCACCATGCCCGCCCTGGGCATCGACGACTGGGACAACGCCGCGAACCCGGTCTTCGCCGAGATCGCCCCGCTCCCCATGGGCCTCGAACACTGGATCTCGATGTACCTGGCCATCACCAAGAACCCGGAGCGCGGGCACTTCACCTACGACGCGGCGAGCGACTCCGCGCGGCTCAACTGGCGGCGGGACCAGAACGCGCCCGCGGTCAACGCGGCGAAGAACCTCTTCGACCGCATCAACCGGCGCAACTTCACCATCTACCGCTACGACCTCTTCGGCGGGAACAGGGCCTTCGCCGACGACTTCACCTACCACCCGCTCGGCGGCTGCGTCCTCGGGAACGCGACCGACGCGTACGGGCGGGCCAAGGGCTACCAGGGGCTCTACGTGGTGGACGGCTCCCTGGTCCCGGGGTCGCTCGGCGTGAACCCGTTCGTCACCATCACCGCCCTCGCCGAGCGGAACATGGCACGCATCCTCGCCGAGGACCCCCGCTGACAGCGGCCCGCGGCCGCGGGCCCCGCCAGGGCGGGATCAGCCGCGGTAGAGCGCCTCGATCTCGTCCGCGTAGTCCTTCGCCACCACGTTGCGCTTGAGCTTCAGCGACGGCGTGATGTGGCCCGACTCCTCCGTGAACTGGGAGGGCAGAATGCGGAATTTCCGCACCGATTCCGCCTTGGAAACCGCCGCATTGCCGTCGTCGATCGCCTTCTGGACGGCGGCGACGAGGTCGGCGTCCTCGCGCAGCTCCGCCGCCGTCACCCCGGCCGGCTTGCCGTTCTCCGCGGCCCAGCGGCCGAGGAACTCCTCGTCGATGGTGACCAGCGCGGCCACGAACGGCCTCGCGTCTCCGACCACCATGCACTCCGCGACCAGCGCGTGCGCCCGGATCCGGTCCTCGATCACCGCGGGGGCCACGTTCTTGCCGCCCGCCGTGACGATGAGCTCCTTCTTGCGGCCGGTGATCGTGAGGTAGCCGTCCTCGTCGAGGGTGCCGACGTCGCCGGTGTGGAACCAGCCGTCGGTCAGCGCCTCGGCGGTCGCCGCCTCGTTCTTCCAGTAGCCCGTGAAGATCTGCTCGCCGTGCAGCAGCACCTCGCCGTCGTCCGCGATGCGCACCACGGAGCCCGGCATGGGCTGGCCGACCGTACCGATCTTCTGCTTGTCCCACGGGTTGAAGGTGGTCGCCGCACAGGATTCGGTCAGGCCGTAGCCCTCCAGGACCGTGAAGCCGATGCCGCGGAAGAAGTGACCGAGCCGCTCACCCAGCGGCGCGCCGCCGGAGATCGCGTACTCGCCGCGGCCGCCGAGGACGGCGTGCAGCTTGCTGTAGACCAGCTTCGAGAAGACCTTGTGCTTGAGCTTGAGACCGAAGGACGGGCCGCGCGGGGTGTCCAGCGCACGGCTGTAGGCGATGGCCGTGTCCGCGGCCGCGTCGAAGATCTTGCCCTTGCCCTCGGCCTGCGCCTTGGCGCGCGCCGAGTTGTAGACCTTCTCGAACACCCGGGGGACGCCGAGGATCAGCGTGGGGCGGAAGGACTGCAGCTCGTCGGTGAGGTTCTTGATGTCCGGTACGCAGCCCAGGCGGATCGGCGCCAGTACGGCCGCCACCTCCACCAGGCGCCCGAAGACGTGCGCGGCCGGCAGGAACAGCAGCACCGAGCACTCGCCGGTCTTGAACAGCGGGCTCAGGCGCTCCACCGCGTTGCCGCACTCCGCGAAGAAGTTGCGGTGGCTCAGCACACAGCCCTTGGGGCGGCCGGTGGTGCCCGAGGTGTAGACGATGGTGGCCGGGTCGTCGGCGTTCGCGAGGCTGCTGCGCTCGTCGACCTCGGCGTCGGTGACGGCCGCGCCCGCGGCCTTCAGCGTCTCCAGCGCACCCTGCTCGATCTCCCAGACCTCGCGCAGCTCCGGCAGGCGGTCGCGCAGCGAGGCCACCGCCTTGGAGTGCCCGGCGCTCTCCACGACGACGGCGACGGCGCCGGAGTCGCCGAGGATCCACTGGATCTGCTCGGGGGAGCTGGTCTCGTACACGGGGACGGTGACGCCGCCCGCGCTCCAGATCGCGAAGTCGATCAGCACCCACTCGTAGCGGGTGCGGGAGATCAGGGCGACCCGGTCGCCGGGTCGCACGCCGGCCGCGATCAGGCCCTTGGCCGTGGCACGGACCTCGGCCAGGAACTCGGTCGCCGTCACGTCCTGCCACCGGCCGTCGGCCTTGCGGCTCATGACGGCGGTGTCTGGGTGCTGGGCGGCGTTGCGGCGGATGAGATCCGTCAGGTTCCCGTCCGACGGGACCTCGTACAGGGCCGGAAGGCTGAACTCGCGCAAGACTGCTGCTCCTCTGGGCGCCATCGCCACCATGTGGACCGACCGGACGTTACCCACCGGTAGTGGGTTCCCGATAGAGGGAACCGGCCAGATGTTCCGTGCGTCACATTCTGCACTCACACGGTCCGGCCCCGACGGGCCGACAGTAGTCGACCCCCTCGGCGACTCGGAAGTAACCGCAGGTAGGCCCGGCTTTCACAGCGCCACTACCAGGTCCTCACCAGCCCCCCTAGGGTTGTCCGCATGGCTGGCAGCATGCGGGGCGGGAAGAGCGGCACGAGCGGATCGAGCCGCACACGGGTCCACGTCGTGAGCGACGTGCACGGCAACACGGAAGCCCTGGCGCGCGCCGGCGACGGCGCCGACGCCCTGATCTGCCTCGGCGACCTCGTCCTCTTCCTCGACTACGCCGACCACTCGCGCGGGATCTTCCCCGACCTGTTCGGCGTCGAGAACGCCGACCTCATCGTCGAGCTGCGCACCCAGCGCCGCTTCGACGAAGCCCACGCCCTCGGCCGGCGGCTGTGGGCCGGACTCGACCGCGAGCGGATGATCGAGGACGCGGTACGCCGCCAGTACGCGGAGATGTTCGCCGCCTTCCCCCGCCCCACCTACGCCACCTACGGCAACGTCGACATCCCGACGCTGTGGCCCGAGTACGCCGACCGCCACGGCCTCACCGTCCTCGACGGACAGCGGGTCGAGATCGCGGGCCGCGTCTTCGGCTTCGTCGGGGGCGGCCTGCCCTCACCCATGCGCACCCCCTACGAAGTGGACGTGGAGGAGTACGCCGCCAAGGTCGAGGCCCTCGGCGAGGTGGACGTGCTCTGCTCGCACATCCCGCCGGAAGTGCCCGAGCTCTGCTACGACACCGTCGCCCGCCGCTTCGAACGCGGCAGTGAGGCCCTGCTCGCCGCCATCCGCCGCACCCGGCCCCGCTACGCCCTCTTCGGACACGTCCACCAGCCCCTCGCCCGGCGGATGCGCATCGGCGCCACCGAGTGCGTGAACGTCGGCCACTTCGCCTCCACCGGCCGCCCCTGGGTCATGGAGTGGTGAGAACCAGCCGCTTCCGCACCGGGCCCGGGGAGCCTCTGGAGTGGCGGCGTCCGCACGCGCGGTAGCCTTCACGCGGCGGCCGGAGGCCGTACACATCCTCGAACAATCTCCGGAGGAGCGACCGCGATGGCGGAACACACCAGCTCAAGCATCACGATCGACGCCGCGCCCGGCGACGTGATGGCCGTGATCGCCGACTTCGCCCGCTACCCCGAGTGGACCGGCGAGGTGAAGGAGGCAGAGGTCCTCGCCACCGACGCCGACGGCCGGGCCGAGAAGGTCCGGCTGCTGCTCGACGCGGGCGCGATCAAGGACGACCACACCCTCGCCTACACCTGGAAGGGCACCGACGAGGTCAGCTGGACCCTGGACAAGTCCCAGATGCTGCGCCAGCTCGACGGCTCCTACCGGCTCGCCCCGGTGGACGGCGGCAAGCGCACCGAGGTCACCTACCAGCTGACCGTCGACGTCAAGATCCCCATGCTCGGCATGATCAAGCGCAAGGCCGAGAAGGTCATCATCGACCGCGCGCTGGCGGGCCTGAAGAAGCGCGTCGAGTCCGTCTGACCCAGCACCCGGGGATGCCGCGCCCGACCCGGCGCGGCACCCCCGCGGGGTCCCACCACCGACCCCGCACGGCGGCGCACCCCACCGATCCGGAGCACCCGCACATGCACACCCTGCTCGTCACCGGCCCCGGCGGGGCCGGCCGGACCACCGTGGCCGCCGCCACCGCCCTCGCCGCGGCCCGCCGGGGCCGGCGGGTACTGCTGCTCACCGGCGACCCGGGCGACCCGCTCGCCGACCTGCTCGGCGACCCCCTCCCGCCCGGCCTGAGCATCGCCCGGGTCGACTCCGGCCAGGAGTTCCGCGCCGAACTCGTCGCCCTCCAGGAACGCGGATCCGCCCTCCTCTCCATGGTCGGCGCCCGCCCCCTCGCCGCCGAGGAACTCACCGAACTGCCCGGATCCGAACAGTTCGCCCTGCTCCGCGCCCTGCGACGAGCCGCCACCACACCCGCCACCGACCTCGTCGTCGTCGACCTGCCCCCGCTCCACCAGGCCGTCGCCACCCTCGCCCTCCCCGCCCAGCTGCGCCGCTACCTCGCCCGCCTGCTCCCCGCCGAGAAGCAGGCCGCCCGCGCCCTGCGCCCCGTACTGGCCCAGCTGGCCGGCGTACCCATGCCCGCCCAGTGGCTCTACGAGGCCGCCGCACGCTGGGACGAGGAGCTCGCCGCCGTCCAGGCCGTCATCGAGGCCGACACCACCGGGGTACGCCTCGTCGCCGAGCCCGGACCCGCCGCCGCGGACGCGCTCCGCCTCGGCCGCCTCGGCCTCGCCCTCCAGCAGCTGACCGTCTCCGACGTCGTCGCCAACCGGATGGTCCCCCACGGATCCGCCGACCCCTGGCTCGCCGGGCTCGCCGCCCAGCAGGAGAAGTACGCCGCCGAGTGGACCGGCGAGAGCCCCGTGCTGGCCCTCGCCCACCTCGGCCCCGACCCCCAGGGCCAGGACGACCTCGACCGGCTCGCCGCCTCCGGCGCACTCGTCCCGGACGTGCCCGCACCCCGCCGCGCCTGGACCGTCGAGGACCGGCTCACCGACGACGGCGTCCTCGTCTGGGTGGTTCCGCTGCCCGGCGCGCACAAACGCGACCTCGACCTCGTCCGCCGCGGCGACGAGCTGCTGCTCACCGCCGGCCCGTACCGCAGGATCGTTCCCCTGCCCTCGGCGCTGCGCCGTTGCACCGTCTCCGGCGCCGCCCTCACCGAGGGCGAGCTCCGCATCCGCTTCACCCCGGACCCCGGCCTGTGGCCCCGTACGCGCTGAACGCGATACCCCCGTTCGGGTACCGTCGAAGGTAGACAGCACGCACGCCCAGCAGCCGCCGCAGGAGAGTCCGCCATGAGCGAGGCCACCGACCGCCCCACCGACGACGACGCCTGGGCCAAGGCCTGTGCCGAGGACCTCGCCGCCGAGAAGGAGCGCCTGCGCGGCCAGGGCCAGGCCGGCCCCGGAGCCACCGGGACCGCGGCCGAGGAACTGTTCAAGCTCTTCGAGGCAGTCGCCGACAAGGTCTCCGGCCTGAACAACCCGCTGTTCGGCGCCGCCGCACAGGGCGCCGTCCGCCAGATCGTCGACCAGGCGAAAACCGCCGCGAAGCCCGTCATCGAACGCAACCCCGAGGTCTTCGACCACCTCGCGGCAGCCGGCTCCGAGCTGCTCGCCGCCTACCGCTCCGCCGTCGAGGGCCACGAGGGCCGCTGGACCCGGGGCGAGACCCGGGCACCCCGCCAGGCGTCCGACGACCGCGACCCGCGCGGGGACGGCCCCGACGACGGTCCCGCCGAGCGGATCGATCTCGACTGAACCCCCGGCGCCCTCGGGTACCGTTGGCCGTGGCGGGGTTTGACCGGAAACCGAGGGACTAATGGGACTCACCATCGGCGTCGACATCGGCGGCACGAAGATCGCGGCCGGCGTGGTCGACGAAGAGGGCACGATCCTTGAGACGTACAAGGTGCCCACCCCGCCGACCGCGGACGGAGTGACGGAGGCCATCTGCGCCGCCGTCTCCGAGGTCAGCAGCAACCACACCATCGAGGCCGTCGGCATCGGTGCCGCCGGATACGTGGACGACAAGCGCGCGACCGTACTCTTCGCGCCGAACATCAACTGGCGCCACGAGCCGCTCAAGGACAAGGTCGAGCAGCGCATCGGCCTGCCCGTCGTCGTCGAGAACGACGCGAACTGCGCGGCCTGGGGCGAATACCGCTTCGGCGCCGGCCAGGGCCACGACGACGTCATCTGCATCACGCTCGGCACCGGCCTGGGCGGCGGCATCATCATCGGCAACAAGCTGCGCCGCGGACGCTTCGGCGTCGCGGCCGAGTTCGGCCACATCCGGGTCGTCCCGGACGGCCTGCTGTGCGGCTGCGGCAGCCAGGGCTGCTGGGAGCAGTACGCCTCCGGACGCGCCCTCGTCCGCTACGCCAAGCAGCGCGCCAACGCCACCCCCGAGAACGCGACGATCCTGCTCGCGCTCGGCGACGGCACCCCCGAGGGCATCGAGGGCAAGCACATCAGCGAGGCCGCCCGCCAGGGCGACCTGGTGGCCGTCGACGCCTTCCGCGAGCTGGCCCGCTGGGCCGGCGCCGGCCTCGCCGACCTGGCCTCCCTCTTCGACCCGTCGGCGTTCATCGTCGGCGGCGGCGTCTCCGACGAGGGCGACCTCGTCCTCGACCCGATCCGCAAGTCCTTCAAGCGCTGGCTGGTCGGCGGCGCCTGGCGCCCGCACGCACAGGTGCTCGCCGCGCAGCTCGGAGGCAAGGCCGGACTCGTCGGCGCGGCCGACCTGGCCCGCCAGGGCTGACCCCGGCCGGCCCTTCCACCCGGACCGCCCGCCGCGCCCCTTGGGGGAGCGGCGGGCGGCTGCGTATCTTGCGGTGCATGGACATGGACCAGTTGCCGCCTCCACTGCCGAAGTCCCGTACGGAGCACGACGGTTCTGCCGTGATCCGGGTCCTCGGCTACAACATCCGCTCGCTGCGCGACGACGAGGAGGCGCTGGTCCGGGTCATCCGGGCCTGCGAGCCGGACCTGGTCTTCGTACAGGAGGCGCCGCGGTTCTTCCGGTGGCGCAAACACGCGGCGCGGCTGGCCAGGAAATGCGACCTGGTGGTCCTGGGCGGGGGCGCGACGGCCACCGGACCGCTGCTGCTGTGCTCGCTGCGGGTCTTCGTGGAGCGGACCGAGGACGTACTCCTGCCGCACACGCCCGGGCTGCACCGCCGGGGTCTGGCCACCGCGGTCGTCCGGATCGGCGGCGTACGCGTGGGCGTGGTCTCGGCGCACCTGTCGCTGGACCGGGCGCAGCGGCTGGCCCAGGCGGACCTCCTCCTCGACCGGGTCGCCGCGCTGGACACCCCGTACGGGATCGCCGCGGGCGACGTGAACGAGGGACCCGGCGGCCCCGCCTTCGCACGGCTGGCCTCGGCCCTGCAGGACTGCTGGGCCGTCGCCCCCTGGGGCGGGGAGCGGACCTTCCCGGCGGTGGCGCCGGACCGGCGGATCGACGCCGTCTTCGCCACGGCGGGGGTGGAAGTGCTGGCCTGCGGGGTCCCCGCGGGGCTGGCGGGGGTCCGCGCCGGCGACCTGCGGTCCGCCACGGATCATCTGCCGGTGCTGGCGGCCCTGCGGCTGCCGGCTGCGCCGTAGCCCGGGCGGGGCTGAAGGACCGGGGCTCCGCCCCGGACCCCGCGCCTCGAACGCCGGCGGGGCCGGAACGAACGTCGGCGGGGCCGAAGGGCGGCCCCGCCGGTGTTTCGGTCAGACCACCGCGCCGCGGCCCGGGTCGTCGTCCTCGTCGTCGCCGTGCTGCATGCGGGCGATCAGCGTCGCGAAGCCGCCCAGGAAGCCGCCGATGCCCAGCGTCGTCAGCCACCAGGTCATGTCCCACTGCAGCAGCACCGCCAGCAGCAGGAGCACCGGGCCGCCGACCACCGCGAGCCATGCGAACTTCGCCGTCGTGTCCGCCGGCGGGAGCTCCGGCTCGGGCTGGACGAAATGGCCCTCTTCCGCCGCAGCCGGGTCGTCGTCGTCAGGCTCCGCCAGCGAGTGGTCGCGGGGGCCCGCCATGCCCACGCCCGGGGCGAAGACCACCGAGCTGCCCAGCGCGGGCGCCGGCGCAGCCGGCGGCTCGGGCTCGGCGTCCGGGCCCGGCTCCGGGGGCAGCGGCTTGACGTCCTCCTCCGGCAGCAGGAGGTTCTCGATCGGCCTGAACGGCCGGGACCCCGGCGGGTCCGGCGGCTCCTGCCCGTACCCGGCCACGATCGCGGCCCACGCCGCTTCCTCGTCCAGCGGCGGGATACCGCCCGACTGCTCCTCGTGCTCAGCCACCGGCCTCCGCCCCCTCCCTGCCCACGCTCTCCGCCAGTCGGCCGACGAACGCAAAACTGTCCGCGAAGATCCGCTCCGCATCATGGTCCAACGTCGCGACGTGGTAGCTCTGTTCCAGCAGGGTCTCCGTGACGTCCGTCGAGGAGACCCGGGCCAGCACGCGCGCCGAGTCGACCGGCGGCACGACGTGGTCCTGCGGGCTGTGCAGGAGCAGCAGCGGCTGCGTCACCTGCGGCAGCTCGGCGTCCACCAGCTGCAGGAACTTGCGCAGCGAGTGCGCGGCCCGCGTCGGGACCCGGTCGTAGCCGACCTCCACCGAGCCCGGCTTCGCGATGTCGCTGGCGATGCCGGGCGTCGACCGGATGAAGTGCTGCGCCACGGGAAGGGCGAAGGCCAGCGGGTCGTGCACCTTGTTCGCCGGGTTGACCAGGACGATGCCGCTGATGGCGTCCCCGTGCTTGGCCGCCAGCCGCAGGGTCAGCGCGCCGCCCATCGACAGCCCGAAGACGAACACCTGCTCGCACCGGTCCAGCAGCTCCCGCAGGGCGCGGTCGACCTCGGCGTACCAGTCCTGCCAGCCCGTGAGCTGCATGTCCTGCCAGCGCGTCCCGTGCCCGGGCAGCAGCGGCAGCGACACGGTCAGGCCCCGCCCGGCCAGGTACTCGGCCCAGGGGCGCAGGGACTGCGGGGAACCGGTGAAGCCGTGGCAGAGGAGGACGCCGACCTCTCCGCCCTCGTGGCGGAACGGCTCGGCTCCAGGGAGGACGGGCACCAGGGTCTCCTTGATCATGACGTACGTCGGGCGGGTGCTTGCTCTGTGTGACTTCACCGTACGCGACGGGGGTGGCACCGACCAGGGTCGTCGGGCCCCTGCCGACGGGGGCACGGGATAAGGTCTGTTCGACAGACACAGGAAGGCTTTCGAGTTGATCTACGGCGCAATGAAGTTCTCCATCGGCGGTTCACTGAAACTCGCTTTCAGGCCGTGGGTGGAGGGCATCGAGAACGTTCCCGCCGAGGGGCCGGCGATCCTCGCGAGCAACCACCTGTCCTTCTCCGACTCGCTCTTCCTCCCGGCCGTGCTGGACCGCAAGGTCACCTTCATCGCCAAGGCGGAGTACTTCACCTCCCCGGGCGTCAAGGGCAGGCTGACCGCCGCGTTCTTCAAGGGCGTCGGCCAGCTCCCGGTGGACCGCTCCGGCGCCCGCGGGGCCGGTGAGGCCGCCATCAGGAGCGGCATCGAGGTCATCGAACGCGGTGAGCTGTTCGGTATTTACCCCGAGGGCACGCGTTCACCCGACGGCCGCCTCTACCGCGGCAAGCCGGGCGGCCTGGCCCGGGTGGCCCTGGCCACCGGAGCGCCCGTGATCCCCGTCGCGATGATCAACACGGAGAAGATCCAGCCGCCCGGCAAGGTCATCCCGAAGCTCATGCGCCCGGGCATCCGGATCGGCAAGCCGCTGGACTTCAGCCGCTACCACGGCATGGACAACGACCGCTTCATCCTCCGCTCGGTGACCGACGAGGTCATGTACGAGATCATGAAGCTTTCCGGCCAGGAGTACGTCGACATCTACGCGACGGCGGCCAAGCGCCAGATCGCCGACGCGGAGAAGGCCGCCAAGGACGCCGAGAAGGCGGCCAAGGCGGACAGAACCGACAAGAGCGAGTAGCGGCGGGCGGTACCGCCCGTCAGGGGGGTGGGGGAGATGGCGAAACGCGAACGCGTCGTACGCATGTCGGTCGAGCAGCCGCTCTGGCGTGCCCTGACCGCGTACCGGCTGCTGACCATGGTCTACGCGGTGCTGCTGTTCGCCTCGGCGTACAAGGAGTTCCCGCACCCCTGGCCCGCGGCCGGCTACCTGGCCGTCCTCGCCGTGTGGACCCTCGCCACCTTCCGCAAGGTCTCGAACGCCGCCAGCTGCACCAAGGGCTTCCTCGTCGCCGACCTGACCGTGGCGATCGCCGGTGTCCTGCTCACGCCGATCGTCGACACCCAGGAGCGGATCGCCGCCGGCGGCCCCACCCTCCCCACCATCTGGACGGCCGGCGCCGTCCTCGGCTTCGCCATCAAGGGCGGCTGGCGCTGGGCCTGCTTCGCCTCCACCTTCGTGGCCATGGCGAACATCGTGATCCACGGCGGCCAGCCCACCCGCGACACCCTGCACAACGTCCTGCTCGTCTGGGTCGCCTCCGTGGCCATCGGCTACGTCGTCGAGGTCGCCCGGGCCAGTGAGAACACCCTCGCCCGCGCCCTGGAGATCGAGGCCGCCACCCGCGAACGCGAGCGCCTCGCCCGCGACATCCACGACGGCGTCCTCCAGGTCCTCGCCATGGTCCAGCGCCGCGGCGCCGAACTGGGCGGCGAGGCCGAGGAACTCGGCAGGATGGCGGGGGAGCAGGAGGTGGCGCTGCGCACGCTGGTCTCCAGCGGGCTGGTGCAGCCCTCCCGGGTCTGCCGCGACGAGTCACGGGGCGCGCTGGTCGACACGTACGAGGACGACGAGCCCGGCGCGGACGACGGGGACCTGGACCTGCGCTCGCTCCTCGCCCCGCACGCCGGGTCCCGGGTGAGCTTCGCCGAGCCGGGCACCCCGGTACCGCTGCCCGTCCCCGCCGCGAAGGAGCTGGCGGCCGCCGTCGGCGCCGCCCTCGACAACGTGCGCAAGCACGCCGGGGAAGGCGCCCGCGCCTGGATCCTGGTCGAGGACTGGGGCGACGAGGTGATCGTGACCGTCCGCGACGACGGCCCCGGCATCCCGGCGGGCCGCCTCGACCAGGCCGAGGGCGAGGGCCGGATGGGCGTGGCGCTGTCCATCCGGGGCCGGCTGCGCGACCTCGGCGGCAGCGCCGATCTGGTGTCCGTCCCCGGGCAGGGCACCGAAGTGGAACTGAAGGTACCCAGGGGCAGGACGGACAAGAAGTGAGCGAGCACACCGACGTGAACAACCCGCAGCAGCCGCAGGAGCAGCGCGAGACGAGGGTGATGGTCGTCGACGACCACCCGATGTGGCGCGACGCGGTCGCCCGCGACCTGGCCGCCGCCGGCCTCGACGTGGTGGCCACCGCCGGGGACGGCCCCGAGGCGGTGCGCCGGGCCCGCGCCGTCACCCCCGACGTCCTGGTCCTCGACCTCAACCTGCCCGGCATGCCGGGCGTACAGGTCTGCAAGGAGCTGGTCGGCGCCAACCCGGCGCTGCGGGTCCTGGTCCTGTCGGCCAGCGGTGAGCACGCCGACGTCCTGGAGGCGGTGAAGTCCGGCGCGACCGGCTACCTGCTGAAGTCCGCCGGTGCCGAAGAGCTGATCGACGCCGTCCGCCGCACCGCCGTCGGGGACCCGGTCTTCACCCCGGGGCTGGCCGGACTGGTGCTCGGCGAGTACCGGCGGCTGGCCACCGACCCGCTGCCGACCGCCTCCGACGAGCCGAAGGCGCCTCAGCTCACCGACCGCGAGACCGAGGTGCTGCGCCTGGTGGCGAAGGGGCTGTCGTACAAGCAGATCGCGGAGCGGCTGGTCATCTCGCACCGCACCGTGCAGAACCACGTCCAGAACACCCTGGGCAAGCTGCAGTTGCACAACCGGGTCGAGCTCGTCCGGTACGCCATAGAGGCGGGCCTCGACGACGCCTGAGGGCCGCCCGCGCGGGCGTCGATCGTACTTACGTCCTCGTACGAGTGAACGGGCGTACTCAACGCCCCGCGATTCCACCTGAATTGCCGCTTCCCAAGCCCTTGATGTGACCTGTGTCACCACTAGCGTGACCGTCATGGCGAAGGGAGATGCAATGAAGGTCGGAGTGCTGACCGGTGGCGGCGACTGCCCCGGACTCAACGCGGTGATCAGGGCCGTCGTCCGCAAGGGCCACCAGGAGTACGGCTGCGAGTTCGTCGGGTTCAAGGACGGCTGGCGGGGCGCGGTCGAGGGGCGCACGGTCCCCCTCGACATCCCCGCCGTCCGCGGCATCCTGCCCCGCGGCGGCACCATCCTCGGCTCCTCGCGCACCAACCCGTTCAAGACGGAGAACGGAGTGCGCGACATCAGGGACAACCTGGCCAAGTACGAGGTGGACGCGCTCATCGCCATCGGCGGCGAGGACACCCTCGGAGTCGCCGCCCGCCTCCACGAGGAGTACGGCATCCCCTGCGTCGGCGTGCCGAAGACCATCGACAACGACCTGTCCGCCACCGACTACACCTTCGGCTTCGACACCGCCGTCGGCATCGCCACCGAGGCCATCGACCGCCTGCACACCACGGCCGAATCGCACATGCGGGTCCTCGTCGTCGAGGTCATGGGCCGGCACGCCGGCTGGATCGCCCTGCACTCCGGGCTCGCCGGCGGGGCCAACGTCATCCTCATCCCGGAACAGCGCTTCGACGTGGACCAGGTGTGCGCCTGGGTGACCTCCCGGTTCAAGGCGAGCTACGCGCCGATCGTCGTGGTCGCCGAAGGCGCGATGCCCAAGGACGGGGACATGGTGCTCAAGGACGGCACCAAGGACTCCTTCGGGCACGTCCGGCTCTCCGGCGTGGGCGAGTGGCTGGCCAAGGAGATCGAGGAGCGCACCGGAAAGGAAGCCCGCACGACGGTGCTCGGGCACATCCAGCGCGGCGGCACCCCCAGCGCCTTCGACCGCTGGCTGGCCACCCGCTTCGGGCTCCACGCGATCGACGCCGTCCACGAAGGGGACTTCGGGAAGATGGTCGCGCTGAAGGGCACCGACATCATCCGGGTACCCATCGCGGACGCGACGGCGAAGCTGAAGACGGTCGACCCCGCCCTCTACACGGAGGTCGGCGTCTTCTTCGGCTGAGCCGCCGGGCGTTGACACACCATGGGTCGTATCGTGACGAACGGCCCATGGTCCGGCGTACGGGAGTCAACGTGGAAATCCTGGCATTCGGCGTGCAGGCGGACGAGAAGCCGATGCTGGAGGCGGCGTTCGCGGGCCTGCACGAGGTGCGCTGCCTGGACGTCTTCCTCACCGAGGACACCGCCCCCATCGCGGCCGGCCACGAGATCGTCTCCACCAGCGTCAACGCCGACCTGAACGGGCGGGTGCTGCGCGTCCTGGCCGCCGGCGGGACCCGGATGATCGCCCAGCGCTCCACCGGCTTCAACAACGTCGACCTGGACGCCGCGCGGCAGCTCGGCCTGACGGTGAGCCGGGTCTCGCACTACTCCCCGTACTCCGTGGCCGAGTTCGCCTGGACCCTCGCGATGGCCGTGAACCGGCGCATCGTCCGGGCCGCCACCCGGACCAGGGACTTCGACTTCCGCCTCGACGGGCTGATGGGCCGCGACATGCACGGCCGCACGGTCGGCGTGCTCGGCACCGGCAAGATCGGCGAGGCGTTCACCCGCATCGCGCACGGCCACGGCATGAACCTGCTCGGATGGGACGTGGCGCGCAACCCCGCCTGCGGGGAACTCGGCATGAAGTACGTGGACAAGGAGGAGCTGTTCGCCTCCTCGGACCTGATCAGCCTGCACGTGCCGCTGGTGGAGTCCACGCGCCGCCTCGTCGACGCGGCGGCGCTGCGGCTCATGAAGGACGACGCGATCCTGGTGAACTCCAGCCGCGGCGGGCTCGTCGACACCGACGCCCTGGTCGCGGAGCTGCGCGCCGGACGCTTCACGGGCGTCGGCCTGGACGTGTACGAGGCGGAGGCAGGGGTCTTCTTCGTGGACCGGTCCCTGGATCCCGTCGAGGACGACACCCTGGCCCGGCTGGTCACCTTCCCGAACGTCGTGGTGACCTCCCACCAGGCGTACTACACGACCGACGCGGTGGGCCAGATCATCGACACCACCGCCGCCAACGTCGCCGACTACCTGGCGGGCCGCCACTCGGAGAACGTCCTCGTCCCGGACGCGCCGCAGGCCCCGTAGCCCCCGGACTTCGGATCGCGTTCACCCCGCCGACCCCCGGCGCGGGCGGGCGGGGCGTACATTCCTCGCGTGGACTTCCCCGAGATCATCCGCTGGATCTTCGCCGGCCTGACCCTCCTGGCCGTGGCCGGCCTGGTTCGGGAGTTCCGGCGGCTGCGCCGGACGGAACCCGCCGGCCGGCCCGCCCGCCGGTGGGACGTCGCGGACCAGTGCGCCGGGCTGGTGACCGCCGTCGGCGGCGCGCTCGGCAGTGCGTACCTCTTCGGGGCGGGCCTGGCCCTGACCGCAGTGGTGCTCGGTGCCGGAGCCGCCCGCGCGGCCCGGGCACCCCGCCGCCGCAGGACGGCGGAGCGGGCCGCCGCGTGACCGACCGACGGCCCCGGCCCGCCCGTCCGGGCCGCCGCGCCGCGGCTACACCACCGCGGCCGTCACCTCCGCGACCAGCTCGCGCAGCAGGTCCGCGCCGCGCAGGGTGAGGACCGACTCCGGGTGGAACTGGACCCCGGCGAAGCCGCCGCCGACCGAACGCAGCGCGTGGACCTCCCCGGTCACCGGGTCGCGGGACACCTCCACACCCGCCCGCGCCAGCCGCGCCTCGCCCGCGTCGTCGCAGCGCGCCGTGTACGTGTTGTAGAAGCCGACCACCTCCTCGGCCCCGAACAGCCCGATCCGCATCTGCGCGCCCTGCGCCGGCTCCGCCTTGCGGACCAGCGGCAGACCCAGCTCGGCGGCGAGCAGCTCGTGCCCGAGGCAGACCCCGAGCAGGCCGTGCCGGTGCCCGGCCAGCAGCTCCGCCGTCAGCCCGCGCAGCATCCGCATCTTCGGGTCGGCGCCGTGCGCCGGATCGCCCGGGCCGGGGCCCAGCACGATCGGGCCCTCCCAGTCCAGGGCCGCCTCCCGCAGCCCCGGTTCGTCGAAGCGCCGTACGGTCACCTCCAGCCCGGCCACCCGCAGGACGTGCGCCAGCATCGCCGTGAAGGTGTCCTCCCCGTCCACCACCAGCGCACGGCCCGTCGGCGCCGTCGGCCGCTCCTGCAGCCGCAGCCAGAAGGGCGCCAGGTCGGCCCGCCGGGCGGCGAGGGCCGCCCGCACCCGCGGGTCCTCGGCCAGGCGCGCCCCCTCCACGGCCGGCCGCGGCGCCGCCGGGCGCACCCCGAGCGCCGCCAGCACCCCCGCCGCCTTCGCGTGCGTCTCCGCCACCTCGCCGGCCGGGTCGGAGTGCCGTACCAGCGTGGCGCCCACCGGCACCCGCAGGGTCCCGTCCGCCCCGATGTCCGCGGTCCGGATGAGGATGGGGGAGTCGAGCGTCTGCGCCCCGGCCGCGTCCAGGCCCAGCAGGGCCAGCGCGCCCGCGTAGTAGCCGCGCCCGCCCGCCTCGTACCGTTCGATCACCCGGCAGGCGTTCTGCACCGGCGAGCCCGTCACCGTCGCCGCGAACATCGTCTCCCGCAGCACCTCCCGCACGTCCAGCGAGGAGCGTCCGCGCAGCTCGTACTCGGTGTGCGTGAGGTGGGACATCTCCTTGAGCCGCGGCCCGACGACCACCCCGCCCCGGTCCCCGACCGTGCACATCATCTTCAGTTCCTCGTCGACCACCATCGACAGCTCCTCGGTCTCCTTGCGGTCTCCGAGGAAGGCCAGGAGCGACTCGACGGTCGGTCCCGTGGCGGGATGCCGGTGGGTCCCGCTGATCGGGTTCATCACCACCGTCCCCGCGGACATCCGTACGTGGACCTCGGGGCTGGCCCCGACCAGCGTGCGCTCGCCGGTGTGGACGACGTACGTCCAGTACGCACCCCGCTCGCCCTCCAGCAGCCGCCGGAACAGGGCGAGCGCGTCCGCCCGGCCGAATCCGCCGATCCGGCCCTCGAAGGTGCGCCGGATGACGAAGTTCGCGCCCTCGCCCCGGCCGATCTCGTCGCGGATCACCCGCTCCACCGTGTCCGCGTACGCCTCGTCGCAGACGTCGAAGCCGCCGTCCTCGACCCGCACCGCGTGCGCGGGCAGCTCCGCCAGGGCCTCCGCGAGCGGGATCTCGTACACCTCCTCGGCGACGAGCGCGCTCAGCGGCGTGCCGTCGTCGCGCACGTCGAACCCGCGCTCACGGATCTGCCGGAAGGGCACGAGCGCGAGGGTGGGCAGCGGGCCGACGGGCAGGTCGGCGAGGCGCCCGGCCTCGTGGACCGGGCCGAGGAGCACCTCGACGGTGTCGTGGTCGCGGCCGGGGGTGCGCCGGCGCAGCAGGGCGAACGGCGGGCAGGAGTCGTCGAGCAGCCGGCTCAGCGGGTGCTGTCGGTCTCGGCGGTCCTGGAGGTTACGGCGGCTGGGTTCCATGGGCGGAGCGTCCTTCCGTCAGGGGAGGAGCGGCTCTCGCTGCCGACGCCGGGGTCGTCGAACGCGGAAGGCCGCCCCTCGGGGCGGCCTTCGCGTCGTGCGTGTCTTCAGGTACGCGCAGGAAGTGGGCCGCCGGGAGCGGGCCACCACCAGTTCTGGTTCGTGTGCGCGTACATGCGGTGAACCATAGCCCAGACCGGCGGCCCGGCGCCGGATCCTCCCCGGGCCGTGCTTTGAACCATGGATTGGCCTTCCGCCGGGCGTCCACCGCCTTCGAGAAATCCGTCTCACGTTGTGGGCGGGGGGCTGGATGCCCCGCGTAACGCCGTAATGTGTACGAGGTGACCGTGAACGCTGAAACCCAAGCCCCCGCCGCCAAGGCGACCTGGCGAGACCTTCCCGCGGCGCAGCAGCCTTCGTACCCCGATGCCGAGGCTCTGCGCGCTGTCGTCGCGGACCTCGAGTCGTATCCTCCGCTCGTTTTCGCGGGTGAGTGCGACCAGCTGCGCGCCCGTCTGGGAGCCGTCGCCAAGGGCGAGGCGTTCCTGCTGCAGGGCGGCGACTGCGCCGAGGCCTTCGACGGGGTCTCCGCCGACCACATCCGAGCCAAGCTGAAGACGCTGCTCCAGATGAGTGCCGTACTGACGTACGCGGCCTCCGTGCCGGTCGTCAAGGTCGGCCGCATCGCGGGCCAGTACTCCAAGCCGCGCTCCAAGGACACCGAGACCCGCGACGGCGTCACCCTGCCGACCTACCGCGGCGACTCCGTCAACGGCTTCGCCTTCACCGAAGAGGCCCGCGTCCCGGACCCCGAGCGGCTGAAGCGCATGTACAACGCCTCCGCCTCCACGCTCAACCTGGTGCGTGCCTTCACCACCGGTGGTTACGCCGACCTGCGCCAGGTGCACGCCTGGAACCAGGACTTCGTGAAGTCCTCCCCGTCCGGTCAGCGGTACGAGCAGCTGGCGCGGGAGATCGACAACGCGCTGAGCTTCATGAAGGCCTGTGGCACCGACCCGGCCGAGTTCAAGGCCGTCGAGTTCTACGCCTCCCACGAGGCGCTGCTGCTCGACTACGAGGGCGCGCTGACGCGTACCGACTCGCGCACCGGCAAGCTGTACGACACCTCCGGCCACATGGTGTGGATCGGTGAGCGCACCCGCCAGCTGGACCACGCGCACATCGAGTTCTGCTCGCAGATCGCCAACCCGATCGGCATCAAGCTCGGCCCCACCACCACGGTGGACGAGGCGCTGACCTACATCGACCGCCTGGACCCCGAGCGCGAGCCGGGCCGGCTGACCTTCGTCGTCCGCATGGGCGCCGACAAGGTCCGCGACAAGCTCCCCGAGCTGGTCGAGAAGGTCACCGCCTCCGGCGCGATCGTCGGCTGGGTCACCGACCCGATGCACGGCAACACCTTCGAGGCTGCCTCGGGCCACAAGACGCGCCGTTTCGACGACGTGCTCGACGAGGTCAAGGGCTTCTTCGAGGTCCACAAGGGCCTCGGCACCCACCCCGGCGGCATCCACGTCGAGCTCACCGGTGACGACGTCACCGAGTGCGTGGGCGGCGGTGACGAGATCTTCGTCGACGACCTGCACCAGCGCTACGAGACGGCCTGCGACCCCCGCCTCAACCGCAGCCAGTCGCTGGACCTGGCGTTCCTGGTCGCGGAGCTCTACCGCGACTAGTCGTCGAGATCAGTAGGTGCGTTCCTACGACTGTGGGGCGCGGATCGATGTGATCCGCGCCCCACTGTCGTACCCGGGGCTTTTAGGCCACCCTAACTTTGGGTACGGTTAGGTAAGCCTCACCGAATAGGGGATGGCTCGCCGCACCACTCAGCGCCAGGAGGTGAACCGCGTGTACGTCTGCTCTTGCTTCGGGATCACCGACAAGCAGGTCAAGGAACACGCGGCTGCCGGGGCCTGCACGCCCCGCCAGATCGCCTCGGCCACCAAGGCCGGCACCGACTGCGGTTCCTGCGTACGCACCATCCAGGGCATCCTCGGCCGCGGGGCCTGCCCGCGCAGGGAGCTGCTGGAGAAGGGCGACGCGGTGTCCGTGCTCGCCGCCGACGCGGAAGCGGCGCGCTCGCCCGAGCTGGCGGAAGCGGCCTAGGAGCCGGTCCGCAGCGGTCCCGCCCGGAAGATCAGCTGGGCTGCTCGATGAGCTGCGCGATGTAGAGCGCCTCGCCCAGGGACTCGATGAGCTCCAGCTGGGTGTCGAGGTAGTCGATGTGGTGCTCCTCGTCCTCCAGGATCTCCTCGAAAAGACGGGCCGACGTGATGTCGCCCTTGCCGCGCATGACCTCGATGCCCCGCTTCAGCCGGTCGATGGCCTCCACCTCGACCTGGCGGTCCGCCTGGAACATCTCGGTGATCGTCTGCCCGACGCGCACGTGGAAGAGACGCTGGTAGTTCGGCAGACCGTCGAGCATCAGGATGCGCTCGGTGATCTTGTCCGCGTGCTTCATCTCGTCGATGGACTCTTCACGCGTGTACTTGGCGAGCTTGGTCCAGCCCTTGTTGTCCTGGATGCGGTAGTGCAGCCAGTACTGGTTGATGGCCGTCAGCTCGCCGGTCAGCTGCTCGTTCAGAAACTCAAGGACCTCGGGGTCGCCCTGCATCGCAGAGGCTCCTTCCAGGCAATGTCAGCTATGTGACGGGGCAGTTGCGCGCATCCTTGCACCGCCACTCAGGGCCGTCCAGTAAGTACCTCCTTAGTGGGAGTTACCGCGACTTGCCCGAATCGGCCCAGACCTGGTCATGACCACCCTGCCCAGTCTGTCACCATGGAGTCATGGGTCAGCCGGAAAGCCGGGAATCTCCGGGAGCAGAGCAGCTGGAGCTTCCACCGGGGCAGCGGCTGCAGAAGGGCTGGCCCGTCACCCATTACGGTCCCGTGCCCAAGTTCAAGCCGGACCGCTGGGAGTTCCGCGTCTTCGGCGCGACCGCCGACGGCGACAAGCACTGCTGGAACCACGAGGAGTTCACGGCACTGCCGTTCGCCACCGTCGTGGCGGACCTGCACTGCGTCACGAAGTTCAGCATGCAGGGCGCCGAATGGGGCGGTGTGCTCGCCCGCGACGTGCTCGCCCTGGCCCCGCCCGCACCGCAGGTCACGCACGTGATGGTGTGGGCCGAGTACGGCTTCAGCTCCAACCTGCGGCTGGCCGACTTCGCCTCCGACCGCACCGTCTTCGCCACCCACGAAGGCGGCGAACTGCTCACCGCCGAGCACGGTTTCCCGGTCCGACTGGTGGTCCCGCACCTGTACGCCTGGAAGGGCCCCAAGTGGGTCCGCGGCATCGAGTACATGACCGCCGACCGCCGCGGCTTCTGGGAGGAGCGCGGCTACCACAACATCGGCGACCCCTGGCGCGAGCAGCGCTACTCGTACCAGGAGGAGCCGGGGGACGGCCCCGAACTCTAGGGGCCTCGCGAGGGCCCGGAGGGGCCTTCCCTCAACGGTGGTACTGGTGGACGACCGCGTGACCCTTGCCGCGGCCGATCATCCACTTGTTGACCGGGGTCGTGATCACGAACGCGGCCGCCAGCGCGATCGCCAGGACGATCCAGAACGTCGGGTCCGACAGGTGCGCGTCCATGGCCCCCGGCCAGAGCGCGATCACCCCGTTGTCGATCAGCTCCATGACGGCGATCGAAAGGGTGTCCGCGGCCAGGGCCACCCGGACGGCCGTACGCAGGCCCACGCCCGCGGCGAGGATCCCGCGCAGGGTGAGCGCGTAGCCGAAGAAGAACGCGAGGACGATCGCCAGGATCATCGTCGGGACGTTCCCCCAGCCCAGCGCGGTACCGATGACCATGCCGAGCACCTCGCCGATGGCGCACCCCGTGAGGCAGTGGAGGGTGGCCCGGGCGGCCATGCCCCAGCTGACCTTGCCGGCGCCGGCTCCGGCGCCCTCGTGGCCGTGGTGCTGGTGGTGCGGTTGGTCGTGCCCTTCGTGCATGTGCTCCATGACAACCCCCTGATGGGAAAAGCCGGGCAGCGGTTCCGTCGATATGACCAGAACCGTATACCCCCCAGGGGTATTCCTCAAGGATCAGTGGATCACTGCGGGCCGCGCAGCTCCTTCAGCAGCGCCACGTCCGCCGCATGCCCTTCCCTGCCGCCGGGCGTCTCGATGATCAACGGTACGCCGTCCATCGCCGGGTGCGTGAACAGCTCCGCGAAGGCGTCCCGGCCGATGTGGCCCTGGCCGACGTTCGCGTGCCGGTCCTTGTGCGCGCCCACACCCTCCTTGGAGTCGTTCGCGTGGACCAGCTTCAGCCGGCCCTCGCCCACGGTGTCCACGAGCAGGTCCAGCATCACCTTCGTCCCGCCCGGCTCCGCCAGATCGTGCCCGGCCGCGAAGATGTGGCAGGTGTCCAGGCAGATCCCCAGCTTCGGATGGTGGTCCAGCGCCTCGAAGTACGGACCGAAGTCCCAGGTGCGCGAGCACAGCGAGGAACCCTGCCCGGCCGTCGACTCCAGCAGCAGGAACGGGTCGTCGTCATGCGTCAGCTCGTCCAGCAGCGGCAGCATGTGCTCCCTGACCTGCGCGTACGCCACCTCCCGCGGGCGACCACCGGTAGCCGAGCCGGTGTGGACGACCACCCCGGACGCGCCGATCTGCCGGGCCCGGCGCAGCGAGTGGCGCAGGGACTCCACCGACTTCTCCACCGTCGCCCCGGTGTGCGAGCCGAAGTTGATCAGGTACGGCGCGTGCACGTAGGCGGGAATCCCCTCCCGCGCGCACTCCTCACGGAACCGCTCGTCCTGCGCCGGATTGCCGACCGGGGTGGCCCAGCCGCGCGGGTTGGCGACGAAGACCTGGACGGCCTCGGCGCCCATCTCCCGGGCGTACGTCAGCCCGACCGAGGCGAGACCGCCCGCGACGGGGACGTGTCCGCCCACTGGATTGCGTACCACGTGCGCTTACAGCCCCTTGATCCGGATGGTGATCGTGAGGCCCTCGGCGGCGGTCTGCCCGGGCAGCACCGACTGGGCGTCCACGGTCCTGCTGAAGGAGATCAGCGGCCGGTCCACCTTCACCTTGAAGCCCGCTGCCTCCAGCGTCTTGCGGGCCGAGTCCACGTCCTGACCGACCACGTTCGGCACCGGCAGCTGCCGCGGGCCCTTGGACACCGTCAGCGTGACCGTGTCCCCGGACGCCGCCTGGGTGCCGGCGCCGATCGACTGATTGGCGACCGTACCGGGATCCGACGGCGCGTTGACCTGCTCGGGAGCCGCAACCACCTTCAGGCCCAGACCCTCCAGAGTGGCCTTCGCCTGCTCGAAGGGAAGCCCCGTCACCCCCGGCACCGGCACCGGCCGGCCCTTGCTGACGACGATCGAGACCGCCGTGTCGGGTGCCCGCTTCTCGCCGCCCGGCGGGTTGGTGCTGATCACCGAGCCCTGGGCGACCTCCTGACTGAAGGCCTGCGTGATGATCCCCGGAGCCAGCCCGGTCCGGGTCAGCTCGGCCTTGGCCTCCTCCAGGGGCCTGCCCTTGAGGTTGGGCACGGACACGACCTCGGGGCCGCGGGAGATCGTGATGGTCACCGCACCGTTGCCGCGGATCCGACGGCCGCCCGCGGGGTCGGTGTTCATGACCGTCCCCCGCTCGAAGGCGTCGCTGAACTTCCGGTCGACCCCCTTCACGCCCAGCCCGGCCTCGGACAGCTGCGCGCGGGCCTGCTCCTCGGTCTTGCCGAGCAGGTTGGGGACCTTCGTGAACTGGCCGGAGTTGATGTACCAGACGCCCGTACCGATCCCCAGCGCCAGCAGCACGCCGACGACCACCAGCAGCACTCCGCGGCGCGGGCGCGCGGCGGGCGCCGACCGGCGCCCGGGCGGAGCGGGCGGACCGGTAGGACCGGGCGGATCCAGCGGGGGCGACTCCAGCCGGGACGTGAGGTTCACGGGCTGCGCGGCCACCGGGCGCGCGATCACGCCGGTGCGGTCCTCGGCGGACGACCGCTCGACGGCGTACGCCTGCGGCGGTACGGCGTCCAGCTCGGCCTCGGTGAGCTCGGCGCGGGCCTCACGGGTGAGGCCGAACAGGGCTGCGGCGTCGTAGGGGCGCACGTCGGGATTGCGGGCGGTGGCGGACGCCACGAGCCCGTCGAGGCCGACGGGCAGCCCGGGCACCACGGCGGACGGCGGCGGAACGTCCTCGTGCAGGTGCTGGTAGAGCACCTGGGCGGGGGAGTCGCCGAGGTGGGGCTTGGAGCCGGTGAGCATCTCGTAGAGGACGACACCGCAGGCGTAGACGTCCGCGCGGGTGTCGGCGACCCCGTTCTCGATCTGCTCGGGCGCCAGGTAGGAGACGGTGCCGAGGACCGAGCCGGTGGTGTTGGTCACCGAGTCCACGGACCGGACCAGCCCGAAGTCGGCGACCTTGACCCTGCCGTCGTCGCCGATCAGGACGTTCTCGGGCTTCATGTCACGGTGCACGAAGCCGGCCCGGTGGGCGGCGCCGAGCGCGGCGAGGACGGGTTCGAGGATGTCGAGGGCCGCCCGCGGCTGGAGCGCGCCGCGCTCGCGCAGCACGTCGCGCAGGGTGCAGCCGGAGACGTACTCCATCGCCAGATAGACGTACGGCCCGTCCGTGCCCTGGTCGAACACGGCGACCACGTTGGGGTGCGCGAGACGCGCCACGGACTTCGCCTCGCGGATGAACCGGTCGACGAAGGCGGCGTCGGACGCGAGCGCCGGATGCATCACCTTCAGGGCGAGGATCCGGTCCAGGCGGGTGTCGACGGCCCGGTAGACCGTGGCCATGCCGCCGGCCGCGATGCGGGCATCGATGCGGTAGCGGCCGTCGAGCACACGCCCGACGAGGGGGTCTTCCAAGGTCGTATCCCCCCGCCGATTCTACGAGCCGACGCCAGGCCCCCGGCGGGGGCGGGTCGCCTTGCAGCGCAGCTGTGACGTGGGGAGGGGGCGGGGCGGGGTCTCCGCCCCCTCGGCACCCCCACACCGACCCGGCGGTTGCCCACCCGCCCAAACCGGCCGTGACCAGCACGGTCGGGGGCGGAAGGCGCGGCGGCGGGGCGGGGG
>NZ_JOAK01000018.1 GCF_000720455.1 Streptomyces virginiae
CCGGACCCTGCCAGGCACCATTGCTCACCCAGTCGTTCGCCACACTCCCGCCGCCGTCCACGAACGCCACGTGCGTCGCACCGGCATCCATCGACACCGGCGACGTCGCGGCGGCGGCCGAGGTGGCGACGACGTTCTTGTAGCGCAGGGCCTCGTAGTTGGTGATGGCGTGGCCGTCGAGCGTGCTCGCGTAGACGCTGCCCTGCCGCTGGTCGGCCACCGTGCCCGGGCGGTGCTCGGCGTCGTAGTGGAACGTCCCTGCGGACTTGTCGATCCAGGAGTCGAACAGCACGACGTGGTCGGCGGTGTAGTCCAGTGCGTCGCCCGGCTGCAGGCCGGTAAAGCCGATGACGTTGGTGGCGGTGACGGTCGAGACGTCCGGGAGGGTCCAGGTGACCAGGCTGTCCTTCAGGCCCCACGCCATGGAGATGAAGCCGGAGCAGTCCGCGCGGTACGGGCCGCCGACCGCGGCGTCCTTCCAGGCGAGCGACTGGCTGTACGGGACGGCGTTGTTGATCCAGTCGTGGGCCCGGGCGATGATCTGCTCCTGGGTGATCGGGCCGCCGAGCGCGGCCGGGCCGAGGCTCCCGATCGAGGTGGCGGGGCCCACGGGTACGGTTCCGGCGAACGCGTCCCCGGCCGGTATCAGCGCGGCCATCGCGCCGAGCAGCGATGCGGCCGCGAACGCGGCGACGCCACGCTTCTTGGGTGTTGAAGACATTGCTTTCCTTAGGTGGTCGGCGTGTTCAGCGGATCAGCGGGTGCTGCCGGCCGGGCGGGCCAGCAAGTTCGTGAGCAGCGACAGCACGTTCGGGTCCTGCTTCGTGTCGTACGGAGCGGCGGCGGGAGATCCCTCGGCCAGTTCGTCGAAGTGCAGGACGAGTACCCGTGTGCCGTGCGCCGCGAGGTAGAGGTGGTTGGTCTGCGCGCCGTGGGCCGAGAGGCCCTCGACCCCGGTCCAGGTACGTTCGAACGCCGCCGCGTCCGTGGCGGTGACGGTCTGCCGTGAGACAGCGTCGGCCGTGAGGTGGTTCGCGCTCTGCAAGGCCCTGGACGTGGACTGGCAGGAGCTCATGCCGGAGCGGACGCCCTCGTACGCGGCGCCGGCCGCGGCCTCGGTGCCGAAGGTGTAGATCTCCAGCACTGCGGAGTTGCCGCCGCTGCTCAGGTACGGCTGCTGCTGCCAGGTCGCGGCGCCGTGCACGCTCGCGCACTCGTTCAGCGCGATGTCATGGCCGGTGATCTGGCGCACCGGCCCCGCGGCTTGCGCGGTCCACGACTGGGCGGTGACGGCGGCGAGGTCGGAGGGGACCTTGGCGCTGGTCGCGGCGTCGAGTGCGGGTGCCGTCGCGGGGTTGCCCGGTGCGGCAGCTGGGTTCCCCCCGGCGCGCTTCGCCGGCGCCCCGGGAGCGCTGGGGGTCGCGGCAGCGCCCGGCGCCCCGCCGGCGCTCGGCGTCGCCGGCGACGCGCTCGCCGTGGGCGTCGGCGGCGTCGAGGGCGTCGGCGACGTGCCGGCGGCGGGCGCCGTCGCCGTGGTGGCCGCCTTGACCTGGTCCGTGGCCAGCGCGTGTGTGCCACCGCCGAGCACCACCAGACCCAGCGCACCGGCGCCGAGGACGGCGCCGGCCGTCAGCGCTGCCGCCCGGCGGGATCCTCGTATGGAGAACTTGATTGCTGGCATTGCGAACTGACTCCTAGGAACGAAGCGTGGGTGAGGGTCTTTGCCGCCCTGTGCGCGCGCGGCGTCCGAGTGGCGAACGGCGCACGGGAGCCTCGGCCGCCGGATCGGCCGGCTGTCGCGTTCGGCGAGGCGGGTGCGGCGGGCGGTCAGGCCTTCGCGCGCCGCGGGTCGTCGGCCTGCGGGCACGGCGCCCCGGCGGGCGGCAGGTAGCGCCGCTTCAGCGCGGGTGATGCCTGGTGGCCACGGGTGAGCAGCGCGGCAGCCCGGTGCAGCGGGCCGTGGGCCGCGGGCGAGGTGGGCTCGGGCGAAAGGAAGTACAGGAGGAGATCGACCCGGTCGCTGTCGAGGGAGCCGGAGATGTGTTCCAGGCCGTCCTTCGGGGTGGTGTGCGCCCACAGGATGCCGACGACCTCGGCTACTTCGCCGGCCGTTGCGGGCGACACCTCGGGGCGGCGGCGCAGGCTCGTGTAGACACAGTCCATCTCGTGTCTAGCCCCATTGGGCGTTGCCGGCGGGGAAGGTGGTGACACCGGTCGCCGTCGTGGTGGTGGCGGCGTGGGCGGCGCCGGCCGCGACGGGCAGCAGGGCGACGACGCCGGCGGCGAGGGCGGCGACCGCGGTGGCCAGACGGAGACGGGTGCGGATCATGGCGTTGGTCCTTCGCTGGAGAGATGACGGTGAGTCGGTTCCCGTTTCGCGTCCCGCGGTTGACGCTCGTTCCGGTGCCTTCTCGTGGTCGGCGGGGTGTTCCCTGCCGGCGATGAACAGCTTCGCCGGTTGGTCGACGCCCCCGGAAGGACCTGCGGCTGTCGTCAACTCGCCTGGCGCCATCTCGACAGCCTGTCATGGACGCGTCAAGTCATGAGATCTTAAAGGATCTTGAAGCGCTGGTTCCCGAAGTGCGACGATGCGGTGCGCGTGCGGACCGCGGACGGTTCGGACGCGGAACCCGGGGGGGGGGACGCAATGCTGGAAGCGCTGGGCTTGAGTGTGCTCGGAAGCAGGGTCTACCGGGCCATGCTCGACCACACCGATCACGGAGTCGCTCGGCTGGCCGAGCTGTGCGGGGCCTCCCCCGCCCAGGTGCACGACTGCCTGGACGAACTCGCCCGCCTGATGCTGGTGCGGGCCTCCGCCGACCACCCCGGCGAAATGCGTGTCGTTTCCCCCGACGTCGGCCTGGCGGACATGCTCGCCCGCCAGGAGGCGGACCTGGCCGCCCGTCAGGCCCAGCTCGCCGCCTCCCGGGCGGCCGTCACACGTCTGGTCGCCGAACGCGCCGGCGCCCACGCCACCCACGGTGAACGACTCCTGGGGATGGACGCCATCCAGCGCCGCATCGAGCAACTGGCCCACGGCATGTCGCACGAGTGCCTGGGCGTCCACCCCGGCGCCAGCCACCGTCCTGAGGACCTCGCGGCCGCACGGGCCGCCGACGAGGAACCGCTGGCGCGCGGGGTCGTCATGAAGACCCTCTACCAGGACACCACACGCAACGACCCGCACACCACGGCCCACGCCCACTGGCTCCTCAGCCGCGGCAGCGAGGTACGCACCGCCCCCGTCCTCCCCCAGCGCCTCGTCATCTTCGACCGGGCCCACGCACTGGTCCCCATCGACCCCGCCGACACCCGCAAGGGCGCCCTGCACGTCACCGAACCCGGCCTCGTCACCGCTCTCCTCGACCTCTTCGACCAGGCCTGGGCCACCGCCGTCCCGCTCGGCGCGCTGAGGTCCGACGACCCCGCGACCGGCCTGACCGACACCGAACGCCAACTCCTGCGCCTGCTGGCCGGCGGCCTCACCGACGACGCGGCCGGCCAGCGCCTCGGCATCTCGTCACGTACCGTCAGCCGCCACATGGCCTCGATCATGGAACGCCTCGGCGCCACCAGCCGCTTCGAAGCGGGCCTCAAGGCCGCCCAACGGGGCTGGCTGTAGCGCACCGGCCACCGGCTCGCCGGGGAGCGGAACAGTGCCGTGCCCCGGCAGAGGCCACCCGACGATCATCAACAGAAAGAGGCCGCTCCCACCATCCGGTGGAAACGGCCTCTGACCTTCGTCGTCCATCCAGTCCATGAAACCCAGCAAACGTCCAGGTCAGCGGGTTGCGCGTAGTGTTGCCGCAGTCGGCTCGTTGATCACCGGGAGACGAACGCCTGCCTAGTGGATCTACACGGTGCCACGAGGGCCATCCTTACTTACTGTGCGTAGGTCTTCAGGCTCCTGCCATTGCGGCAGCATGGTCATGAACCCGAAGTCCTTGGCGATCTTCTCCAACTCGGCTGTCCACGGCTTGCCGATGAGCACCTCGTTGAAGGCGAGCATCGCTGCGTGGAGGATCCACAAGGAGTACAGGTGGCAGGCCACGATCTCTTCATGGATCGGCATCTGGCTGACGTGGAAGGCTTCGCCGTCGTCTTTGAAGAACATTTGGGCACCAGTGAGGGTGGGGTGCACGAAGCGCGAGTCGACCTGGTAGAAGGTTCGCTCCCTGTCGAGGCCGTACCCCTGCATCAAGTGCTCGATCTTGGCGAGGCGCTCGTTGGGGTCCGGTGCGATGCTCTCCTTCACCGTCTTCACGGTGTCGGCCATGACCTGATACGCGTCTTTGTATCGGTCGGCAGTGCCGTCTGCCCGAAGGGCCTTGGCCAGCTGGATCTGATCGTTATGCAACTTGCGGTTGTAGATGTCGCCCATCCGGTCGCCTTGGTCGACACACCACCGCAGCGTGATGGCGTGCTCAAGGGCGCTTCGACGGTTGGGCGCGGCAGCCCTGCACGCGCCGGCCGTATGCAAGCCGAGGACCGCTCTGACCTGGTGGGCCACGGTGAAGAAGAGGCCCCAGCCGATCATGCTGGCCCGGTTCGTCGGGTCGATGCGGGTGTGCAGGTCGTTCGTGATCAAGTTTTCGAGACGGAGCAAGCCGTCGCTCGGGTCTGCATCAGCCATCGCACTATCCTGGCGAACACCCCACGGCCGCCGCTACGAGATTTCGTTCAGGCGATGGCTCTGGGAAGGCTAAAGGCTGTCCCGCAAAGCGCAGTAGGAAACACGTGGTGGTCGCTCCGGGAGTCGCTGGCGTGAGCTGCGATGATCCTGTCGCAGAGAGAGGGATGTCGTGACGGTGGATGTGCGGCCGGATCGGTGCAGATCGTTGCCAAGGTAGGGTCAAGCTTCATGGCCGCGGATCTGGAGCGGGCATTCGAGGTCTGGGTGTATCTCGCCAGCCAGGCTGGGTGGCAGGTCAGCCCAGTCGAAGGCGTATCTGTGGATCTCGGTGCTGGGGAGTGCGGGGTCGTGGACATTGAGGGTCTGCGCTACCTGGTGCGCCAGAGCCGGCGAGTTCGGCGCACGCTTTGTCGACGACGCCAGCGGGAGACCTGCTCAGCGCCCGGTCCTTGGGTTCGCGGCGTGGGCAGAGCCGGCGCTTTCCCCGGAAAGCGTGGATTCCTGGTCGAGCTCAATCCGTAGGGGTTACCTGGCATGATCTCGCCGTGACTGGTGTGATCACGGCGTCCGAGCCCTCACCGTACGGCCCCACTGGTGGGCGGAGTTGGGGGGTGGGGCCACGGATACTAAATCCAGTCCCGGGGTGGATGCCGGGGACCTTTCCACCCACCCCCCACGGTCGCGAGTCTCCTACGATCTCCGTCCGACCCATCACACCGCACCGTATCCCGAGCCACTGACAACACGGCCCGTCCAGGGTGAGAGCCATGGTGAACCTTGCGGGGCAGCAGCGGGCATCATCGAATCCCACGGCGATAACAAATGATCCGCGTACACGTACCCTCGCATACGTCGTACGGTGGTGCGACATGGGAAGCAACTCATCGAGGCAGTCACCCTAGCGCCTGTCTCAATCGAGGGCGCTGTGCAACGCGCCATCTGGGACAAGGTGCAACGCTTTGATTCGGTCCGCCTTGACACCGAAAAGCTAGTGGGACTCATTGAGACGAGGAACTACTTCTGTGACTGGCTCAGCTGAACCCGCGGAATTATGAGCGTGAGCACCTCCAACGATAATCCAGATACCACAGCCGAGACGGTTTCCCTATTGCTTCGTAAGGCAGCAGATGAGTGGATGGATCCGCCACTCTGAGTGTTTGAAGGGTCTGCCAGGCAAGTCTGATGGGCGCACGCGCTGCTGCGCACGCGCAGCTACCAACAGACCTGCTGGGGTTTCAAGGGCACCTATGTATGCGCTCTAGCACTTCACTTGAACGAGGCCTGCGCCTCACACATACCACTAGGTACCCTTTTCGCGAAGAGAGTCATCTGGCATTATGTGGTGATGAGAAATCAGCCGTAGACTAAGTCCACCCTCACTAGATAGGCCAATAGGCCTGGGGTTGAAGGGTGACCGAGACTTTGAGGTCTACGAGACAAGCCTTTAACCGTTGAAGACTTTGTATCCCGTTACGATGATCCAAACCACAATTGCAACACCAACGCCCACCGCAAGGCCCGCTGCTTCTGCACCAATGATTGGCATCCCGACGATGGGGACCTCAAGTGCTGGGTGGCAACCAGCTGTTAGGTCAAGCCCAGGCGCTGCCGGGTAAATGGTGTCATCACTAGCACACCAAACCTTGCCGCTCTGAGCCAGCAGATCTGGCCCTGCGAAACTTCCCAGCAGGCCAAATACAGTGCCACCTACTCCACCTGGAATCAAAGCTGCGGTTGCATGGTTTGCCCAGCCCGAAGCCATGTCGATTTCAGTCATTAGCCCTCCGGTCGCCCTATCGCCCTTTCGGTACATCCAGGACAACAAGCGGGCAGCCGGTACGTCTAGGACTATCTTTTGTAGACACTTCGTGAGACACTGGCCGCCGGCATCTGTTGATTTAATTAACAACTGTTTGCCAAGTAGTGCCTGCACTGGCGGAGTTACTGCTCTGGTGGTCCTGAGAATTTACCCACCTGCCTCATGGTGGGGGCCCAACGCGGGAAGGCCTCATCGGACATTAGGGAGCAGCTGCAACGCTGCCCGATCCGCCGGCAAGCGTAAGGCCTTCCCACTCCCGCCACGATCCAGACGGCCGGCCAAACCCTCAGGACGAGAGTCGGCTGCGCGGAAGTGGGTCCGCGGTTACGTCGCTTGGCGTGTCCAGTTGCCCTACAAGAATTCGGGCTAGTCCCCCCGTACGGCGAACCAGGAGCGTGTCTGCGGTGCGCTTTTCGTGTTTCGGAGCTGGGAGCACTGTCGCAGTTACCTCTGGGAATCCGCACTCTCTGAGGAGCACGCACCAGATGTCAGACTGGTAGTCCCATCGCTTCACGATGGCGGGGTCGTCTTCTGGACCCCCGCGGGATGTATGACGCTTGGCACGCATAGCGGCATTGAACGGGTGATCGTTGGCAGAAGGCGAACACTCCTCCCGGTTTGAGGTTGGCGTGAACGGTGGGCAGCAGTAGGCCGGGGTCGGTGAACCACGCCGTACCCAAGACGCTGAACACCGCGTCGAAGATCGTAAAGCGAGGTAGGCGGCAGCGTCGCCCTGGTGCAGTTCCATGCCCCGGATGCTGGGCCACCGCTCGTGGGCCTCGTCGAGCTGCTTCCCGGAGACGTCCACGCCGATGGCACTAATACCGAGGGTGGTGAGGTGGGCGAGGTTTCCGCCGGATCTGCAGCCGAGGTCGAGCACCGTGTGGCTCGGGTTGAGGGCCAGCACTTCGGTACCAGGTCCGTGATCGGCGTACTGCGTCCAGTTGAACCACGTTGCTTCGCCTTTGGCATTGCTCAGTCTGCGCTGCGGCTTGCTCTGCGAGTAGAAGTCCCATGCGGTGCGGCGATCGTCGGTCATCGGCATCCGTTCTGGTTCATGGCGACAGCCGCCCGGAAAAGTACCGGGCGGCTGAAGCGCTGGGCTGGGTTGGCTACTTGACGGGGCTGTCGGAGCATCCGGCCTACGACTGCGTGCAGTCGGCGGCATCGGTGGACGCGCTGCCGATGGGCCAGAAGTCCGGGTCCGTTTCGTACCCGGCCTTGCGGATCATCTCCGCCGTTCGCAGCATCGCGGCTCGGCCCTCCTCGGAGTTGTGGCCGCCGTCGCGGTCAGGGACGTGGTGGATGAAGCCGCTGGCGAGCGTGTTGCAGAACTCGGCGTACGGCTTCGTGTGCAGAATCAAGGCTGCGAGAACAGGTCCACCCGGAGGATGGGGATCGCCTTCTCGGTGGTGGTGCCGGCCACGGCAAAGGACGCAACGAGCTGTTCCACACCCCGGTTGCCCTGGTCGTCGGTGATCTCCGGCCAGTAGTCCTCGCGGACAACGGTGATGAGGTCGGTCCGGAGGCTGGGACTGATCAGGCACAGAGCGTTGGTGGTGTCGTGCTGGGTGGCCGTCACTGGCGTGCCTTCCTTGTCGTTGCGGAGCATCGAGGGCACTTGCAGGGCGGCCATGGGGCGGATGTCATGGGCGTGAGCGGCTTGCTGGCTCGCTCGGCCGGGTAGACGAGCTGACTGCCGAGGGTTCGGCCACTGTCGTGGGAGACCCGCAGCGTCATGGGCACCGGACGCCTGCTGGAATGCAGTGTCGGCAGCGGTGGGCTTCATGTTGGCCTGCTTGATCACCATGTCCCGGGACGATAGGAGCGGCCCAGCCCTGTGAGGATCCGTGCTTCTTGTTGCTTCCTGATCGGTTCCGGCTGCTTGCAGCCGCTTCTGCTGCGGGATCCCGCTACACCCTTCTGTTTCCCCTGATCGTGCATCTACGGTTCGAAGCGGTCCGGTTACAACGATCAACAGGAGGCGTGTGATGCAACTCCTTCATCGGTACGACGTCCTACGACGGCAAGTGCCCGACCCTCTACGAGACCAACGACGGTCAGATCGTCGTCCAGGAGTACAGGCTGACTGGCGAAGAGGCTCTGGAGCAGCTGCGGGATGGACTGCCCGGTGAAACGTTCGTCGTGGTACCGCGGGAGTTACTTACCCGCTTTGCGCCCAAGGAGTGAGTCTCCCGCTTGATCGACAGTGGGGGCGCCCCTTCAAGTCGGTCAAGCTTCGCCGCGAGGCGCACCGGCGGATGGCCCAGGCCCGCGTGCGCAGGGTTCGTCTCTACGACGCTCGCCATGCGTGCCTGTCCTGGATGGCGAACAACGGCGCACGACACCGTCGTCTCAGCCTGGGCCGGTCACAGCGACCTGTCCTTCACGAAGCGGGCCTACGTCCCCCCGACAGAGTAGCCTCAAGGCGGGCTCGGAAAAGCTCGGCGAGCTGCCGTCCGGAGCGGCGTGATCGACAGCGTCTGTGACGATTTGCGACACGCACGGTCTTGGAAACGATCAAGGGCCTTGCCTCACCGAAGTGAAACAAGGCCCTCATCTGCGACTACGGGAACATCCCCTAGTCGGGACGACAGGATTTGAACCTGCGACCCCTTGACCCCCAGTCAAGTGCGCTACCAAGCTGCGCCACGTCCCGATGCCCGCTGACCTGGGGGTTTCCCCTGGCCGAACGCGCATGAGAACGATACCGCATTTCCGTGGGTGGTCGCGCGCGCCTTTCCGCCGTCGGGTCGCGGTCAGGTCAGCCGGTGCCGCCGGTCAGCTCCGGATGGGCCGCGGCCAGGCGTTTCGGGGCCGCCTGGAGCCAGGAGTCGATCAGGATGGAGCGCAGTTCGGCCTCGTCCCGCACCGCCGCCAGGCGGACCCGGATCCACGCGTAGTTGTCGTCGTGGCCGTCCCGCATGAAGAACTTCTCCGGTTCCGCCGCGATCAGCTCGGCCCGGTCCTCCTTGGGACACTTCACCCCGATCGAGGTGTCGTCGTCGGCGAGCGCGGCGAAGATCTTCCCGCCCACCCGGAAGGTCGGCATGCCCCACGCCGGCTTTTCGCTGCTGTCCGGGAGGGACAGTGCGATCAGGCGGACGTCCTGCACCGTGGTGGTCATCCCCGGGACTCCTCTCCAGCCTCCGGTTCCGGTGGATCCTCGTCCGACGACCGTAGCCCCCACCACCGACAGGCGTGCTCATGCGCGCCGGTCCTCCCGCTCGTGCAGCAGGGCCACCAGCTCCGCCGCCAGCCCCTTCGCGGTGGCGAGTCCCTCCGTCCCCCACCGCCGCGGCACCACGTCCACCGCGCACACCGTGCCCAGTACGACCCCGCGCCGGTCGGTCAGCGGCGCCCCCAGGTAGGACCGGACCCCGCTCTCGTCCACCACCGCGTTCCCGGCGAACCGGGCGAAGTCCCGGACGTCCTCCAGCACCAGCGCGCGCCTTCGCACCACCACGTGCGGGCAGTATCCGTGGTCGCGGGCCAGGACCCGGGCCGGGTAGCCGCTCTCCGGGGCGTCGGGCGCGTGGTGCAGGCCGGCGAAGAACTGGCGTTCCTCGCCGACGAAGTTCACCCCCGCGTGGGGCGCGTCGAGGACGTCCGACACGCGTCGCGCGAAGGCGTCGAGTTCGGTGTCCGCCCGCTCCCCCAGTCCCATTTCGCGCAGCCGGACCGCCCGTGCGGGCGCCTCCCGGTCCACGGGCGTGAGCAACAGGTGTCCGGTCGATTCGTAGTACAGCATCACGCTTCCCCCGACTCCATTGACGATGACGTTGACGTTGACGACAGGCACAGCAGGTGACGGACCAGGGCGGCCAGCGTCACCGTCCCGGAACTGGTCAGGCGCGCGTCGCACCGTACGACGGGCACCTGCGGCCCGAGCCCCACCGCGTCCCGGACCTCGTCCGGCGTGTAGCGGTGGCAGCCGTCGAACTCGTTGACGGCGACGATGAAGCCGATCCCGCGCCGCTCGAAGAAGTCCACGGCCGGGAAGCAGTCCGCGAGCCGGCGGGTGTCGGCGATCACCACGGCCCCGAGCGCGCCCGCGCACAGCTCCTCCCACAGGAACCAGAAGCGGTGCTGGCCGGGCGTGCCGAAGAGGTAGAGGACGTGGCGGTCGTCCAGGGTGATCCGCCCGAAGTCGAGCGCGACCGTCGTGGTGGTCTTGGCTTCGACTCCGTGCAGTGGGTCGGCGCCCGAGCCGAGGTCGCTGAGCAGCTCTTCCGTGCTCAGCGGCTCGATCTCGCTCACCGCGCCGACGAAGGTGGTCTTGCCCGCCCCGAAGCCCCCCGCGACCAGGACCTTCAGGGTGACAGGGGCGTCACAGTCGTCTGCGTAGGCCATCGAGCACCGCCAGGAGGAGGGACTGGTCATCGGCGGCGAACGACCCTCCGCCCGGGAACCGCGGCGCCTGTGCCATGACGGCTCCGTACTCCATGAGATCGGACAGCAGCACCTTCACCACCGTGGCGGGGAGCCGCAGCTGCCCCGCCAGCTCGGCGACGGTGAGCGCGGCGGCGCCGGCGCACAACCGCAGCGCGAGGGTGTGCTCGGCGCCGAGCGGGACGCGCGGGCGCACCCCCGTCGCGGTCATCCGGGACAGCAGGTCGAGCGCGACCCCCGGTCTGGTCCGGCCGCCGCTGGCGGTGTACGGGCGCATCACCCGCCCCGCCGAGCCGTCGAGCCATGGTGTGTCCCGCCCCTTTCCGCAAGCCCCGTGCGTGCCGGGCGCCCCGTGTGCCCCGTGTGCCCCCCTGTCTTGGGCCCTCATCGCTCCACGTTCGCGGCGGGCCGCCGGGGTGCGGCCGCGAGGTACGGCCGGACGCTCTTGACCAGCATCGCCATCTCGTAGCCGAGCACGCCGGCGTCGGCCTCCCGGTCGGCGAGGACGGCCAGGCAGGTGCCGGATCCGGCGGCGGACACGAAGACGAGAGCGGTGTCGAGCTCGACGACGACCTGCCGCACCTCGGCGCCGTCGCCGAAGCGGGCTCCGGCGCTGCGGCCGAGGGAGTAGAGGCCGGAGGCGAGGGCCGCCAGGTGGTCGGCACTGTCGGGGTCCAGGCCGTGTACGCAGCTCACGAGCCCGTCGGCGGTGAGCAGTACGGCGCTGCGCGTGTACGGCACGCGTTGGACCAGGCCGCTGAGCAGCCAGTCGAGATCCGAGAGCCGGCCGCCGGTCTTCGTCGCCACTTCGCCGCCCATGGTGATGCGCTCCTTCGTCATACCTGGTTCTCCGACTGCGCGAGGCCGAAGCCCCGCTGGAAGGCGGCCATGAGGCCGGGGTCGTGTACGGGTTGCTCGGTGTCGGCGGGGGGCCGCGGTGCGGGCGCGTCGCGCAGCTGGGGTGCGAGGTGCTGCTGGGCCCGACGCCGCGGCAGCACCGGCCGCTCGCCCGCGGCGCACCCGTCCCCGCCCCGGGCATCCGCTGCGGGATCGAGCCCTCGCGCAGCCTCCGGCCCGGACTGCCCTGCGGCCCACGGCGCCGGGGCAGGATCGGGCTCCCGCTCGGCCGACCGTCCAGCCGAAGGTGCGCCCTCGGGCTCGCCCGGTCGAGCGGGCACCGGCGGGGCCGACGGTTCGGCCGCGGCCCCCCGCAGGGGCAAGGGCCCGGACTGTCCCGCACCTGCTGCGGCCCACGGCGCCGCCTCGGCGGCGGGCCCCTGACCGGCCGGCTGTCCAGGCGCAGGCACGGCCTGCGGCACGGCCTCGAACCGGGCCGCAGGATCGGGCTCCCACTCGACCGGCCGTCCGGTCGCCGGGGCGGCCGACGGATCGGCGGCAGCCGCCGTCGGGGGCACCGCCCCGGCTGCGGCCCACGGCACTGCCTCGGCAGCAGGCCCGTGCCCGGCCGGCCGGTGGGTCTCGGGCTGCGCCCAGCTCCCGGGCTCGGCCGGGGCTCCTGGCCGGGCATCCTGCCCGGTGCCGGGTCCGGCCGGTGAGCGCCCGGAGTGGGGCCCCGGCGCCGGGTCGGGGCCGAGGGCCGGCGCCGGCTGCGGCTCGGTGGGGCGGGCCGGCCAGGGGTCTGCCGTCGGCGCGGCCGGTCCCGCGTGGGGCTCGGGGCGGGGCGCCGGGATCGTGGGCGAGGCATCCGCCCGGCGCGGCAACGGCATCGGGATCCGGGCCGGCTCCAGCGGCGGCGTCACCCGCGAGCCCTCGGCAGCCTCCGCGCCCAGCAGCTCCTGCGGCAGCACCAGCACCGCGAGGACGCCGCCGTAGATGTTCGACTTGAGCTCGACGGCGATCCCGTGCCGGCGCGCCAGCGCCGAGACGACGTACAGGCCGATCCGCCCGTCCGCGAGCAGGCTCCGGACGCTGATCTGGTCGGGGTCCCCGAGCAGGGCGTTCATCCGGTGCTGTTCCTCGGCCGGCATGCCCAGTCCCCGGTCCTCCACCTCCACCGCGATCCCGGCGGTGACCCGCTCGGCGCGCAGCACCACGTCGGTGTCGGGAGGGGAGAACACCGTGGCGTTCTCGACGAGTTCGGCCAGCAGGTGCACGACGTCCGCGACGGCGTGTCCGCGTACGCTGCCGCCCGCCGGCGGCACGACCTTGACCCGGGTGTACTGCTCGACCTCCGCGACCGAGGAGCGGAGGACCTCGCTCAGGTCGATCGGCCGGGTCCACTGGCGGCGGGACGCCGCACCGCCCAGCACCGCGAGGTTCTCGGCGTGGCGGCGGATCCGGGTGGCGAGGTGGTCGACGTGGAAGAGCTCCTTGAGCAGGTCCGGGTCCTCGACCGTGTCCTCCAGGTCGTCCAGCAGCGAGATCTCGCGGTGGACGAGGGACTGGAGACGGCGCGCGAGGTTGACGAAGACCTCGACCTTGCGCTCGCTGTCGGACGGCGTGACCGGCCCGGCGAGCCGTACGAGGGCCGTGTGGGCCTGTTCTCGGGCGCCGCGCAGCTCCTGGGAGAGCAGCCAGAACTCGTCCACGCCGGCCGGGTCACCGCCGGTGAGCGGCGCGTTCGGCCCGCCCCGGACCGGCCGCGGCGGGGCCTCGCCCCGCTCCAGCCGTTCGGCGGCCGTCCGCAGCTCCTGGCGGCCGCGCACGCTGGAGCGGCGCAGCGCTTCGCACCGGTCGCGTACGGCCTTGGCCGCGCGCTGCGCGCCGAGCAGGGCGGCGGCCAGGGCTCCGACCACGAGCAGGGCGCAGCCGGTGAGCACGGGCCAGAGCCGGGCGTCGCGGTCGCCGGCCCCGCCGCCGAGCTGGAGGGTGAAGATCACCGCGGCGGCGCCGCTGAGTGCGGCGGCGAGCGTGGGCAGGAGGGCGGCGCGTACCAGCTGGGGGCGTATCTGCCGGGCGGGACCGGTGACGGCGTGTCTCGACGGGGCGTGGCGGGCGGCGCGGAGTCCGGACATCGGCGTCCTCGGTACGTGGGGCCCGGCCCCCAGCGTTCCCGGGGCCCGGTGTTGATCACCGAATACCCACGCTAGACCCCACCGTCCCGCCCCGGACCGTCAGTTGGCGAACTTCGCGGGGGTGCTTCCCGCTCCCGATGGAGCGCTCGCACAGCAGCCCGAATGCGCCGGTCAGCCTGCTACGGCCGCCCGGCGCCGCCCCCTCCCGCCGCCGGACCGCCGCCGGACCGCCGCCGGAGCGGCGCCCGAACGACACCCGAACGACACCCGAACGGCGTCGGCCGCCCCACGACAGCACTGCCGTGGGGCGGCCGGTCTCCGGTGCCGGGGGCTACGACCCGACGGACTCCGGCTTCTCCTGCCCGCCGGCCGCCGCCGACGCCACGCGGGCCGCTGTCGCCGCCGTCCCGCCGGCCTCGTGCGCGGGCACGGCCGCCGGCCCGTCGACGGGTCCGGCCGCCGTCGCCCCGGCCACGAACGGGCGCCACCACGGCTGGGCGGGCGCACCCTCCGCTCCCGGTTCGAACGGCTGGCCGGGGATCGGGAGCGCCACGGCCGCTCCGGCCCCCTCGGCGGCGGCCAGGGTGCCCTCGCCGGGCTCGTCCCACGGGTGCAGGGCCAGGTTGAAGGTGCCCCAGTGGATCGGGAGCATCGTGCCGTGCGCGGCGCCGCCCTGGAGGTCGAGGTGGGCGCGCATGCCTTCCTCGGGAGTCATGTGGATGTCGGGCCAGTACTCCGAATACGCCCCGATCTGGATCATCGTCGCGTCGAAGGGGCCGTGGGCGGCGCCGATCTCCGCGAAGCCGGGGAAGTAGCCGGTGTCCCCGCTGTGGTAGATCCGGTGCTCGTCGCCGGCGACCACCCAGGAGGCCCACAGGGTGTGCTGCTGGTTGCGCAGGCCGCGGCCGCAGAAGTGCCGGGCGGGGGTCGCCGTGAGGGACAGTCCGGCGATCTTGGTGGTCTCGTTCCAGTCGAGCTCGCGCAGCCGGTCGGCCGGCACGCCCCAGTGCTCCAGGTGCGCACCGACGCCGAGCGGGACGGCGAAGACCGTGTCCGTACCGGCCAGCGCCTTGATCGTCGGCAGGTCGAGGTGGTCGTAGTGGTCGTGCGAGATGACCACGACGTCGACCTCGCCCAGCGCGGCCAGCGGGACCGGCACCGGGTGCAGCCGCTTGGGGCCGGCGAAGGGGAAGGGGGAGCAGCGCTCGCCCCACACCGGGTCGAACAGCACCCGGTGCCCGTCGATCTCCGCGAGCACGCTGGAGTGCCCCATCCAGGTCAGGCGCAGTCCGCTGACCGGCGGCTTCGCCAGGTCCGCGAGGGTCGTCGGGTGCACCGGGATCGCGGCACCGGGGCTGCGCCGGATCCGCTGCTCGCGGTGGAAGTAGATCTTCGCGAACTCGGCCATCGACCCCGACGGCCTGTTCCGGGCCCCGACCGGGTTCTGGAAGACGCCGTCGGCGAAGTTCGGCGAGCGGCGGATCCGCTCCAGCCGGGCGCCGGACGGGTCCGCGCCGAAGGCTTCGGGCCGCAGGGCGCGCAGCCGAGGACGGAGGGGACGGGAGCCGGTCAAAGCGCCTCCAGGGAGGGGTGGGGTCGGTGCGGTCGTATCGCTACGACCATCCCAACGCACACCGGCCCCGAAGGATTCCGCCTGCCGCTCCCGCCCCCTCGTGTCCGCGTCCTCGTGCCGCAGGTCCTCTTGCTACAGCGGCAGCAGGTCCGGCCGCTTCGCCTCGACGTGATCGCCGGAGGACTCGCCGCGCAGCCGGCGGCCGATCCACGGCACCAGGTACTCGCGGGCCCACTGGATGTTGTCGCGGGTCACGTCCACCGAGCCGCGCGGGCGCAGCTGCGGCCACGGCTGGTCGGGGTCGGCGGGCACCTGCAGGCCGAGCACCTGCGCGGCGCGCAGTGCGACACGGGTGTGCCCCTCGGGCGAGAGGTGCAGCCGGTCCGCGTCCCAGGCGCGCCGGTCCTGTACGGACTTCAGCGACCAGAGGTCGAGGACCGGGCAGTCGTAGCGGTCGGCGATGGCGCGCACGTGCGCGCTGTACGTCGCGACCTTGCCGCGCAGGTGCTTGAGGACGGGCACCCCCCGGGTGTCGAAGCCGGTGGTGATCATGACGTGGCCGACGGCTCCGGTGAGGTCGGCCACGGCCGCCTCGAACCGTTCCGCCACGTCGTCCGGGTCACTGCCGGGCCGGATGATGTCGTTGCCGCCCGCGCAGAAGGTGACCAGGTCCGGGGCGAGGGCCTTGGCCCTGGGCACCTGGTCCGCCACGATCTGGTCGAGGAGCTTCCCGCGCACCGCGAGATTCGCGTACCGGAAGTCGTGCTCGTCGCGCTGATCGGCCAGGAGCACGGCGAGCCGGTCCGCCCAGCCGAGAAAAGAATCCCCAGGCCCCGGGTCCCCCACGCCCTCTGTGAAGCTGTCCCCGATCGCCGCGTACGAGCCGATGGTCTTGAGTTTCGTCGTCGTCGCTGCCACGAGAACCCATCCTTCACTCCCGCAAGCAACCTACGCCAACGTAATGAGGGGTTGACGGGCCGTGATCTCTACCACGCCGGGCATAAGGAATAAGTACACGTGAGGCCGGGACCCCCCTCGGGTCCCGGCCTCACGCGTGTCGGTGCTCCGTCGGCCGGTGCCGTCAGAGGCTGGCGCCCTTCGAGCGGAGGTAGGCGATCGGGTCCATGTCCGAGCCGTAGGACGGGCTCGTACGGATCTCGAAGTGCAGGTGCGGGCCGGTCGAATTGCCCGTGGAGCCGGAGAGACCGATGCTCTGGCCGGCGGTGACGCTCTGGCCGGAGGAGACCGAGAGCTGGGAGAGGTGGGCGTACTGGGAGTACTTGCCGTCCGCGTGGCGGATGACGACCTCGTTGCCGTACGCGCCGCTCCAGCCGGCGGAGACGACGGTGCCCGCGCCCACGGCCTTGACGCTGGTGCCCATGGCGGCGATGAAGTCGACACCGGTGTGGTAGCCGGAGGACCACATGGCGCCCGCGACCTTGTACTGGGTGGAGATGCCACCGCTGACCGGGGCCACGAAGCCGGCGGCGGCGGGCTGCGCGGCGGGAGCCTGGGCCGGGGCCTCGGGGGCGGATTCCGGCTGCGCCTGCGGGGCGGCGGCCCGCCCGGCCGGCTTCGGCGCCTTGAGGGCCGCCTTCGGCGCGGCCTCGGGGGCGGTGCGCGGGGCGGGGACGGCGTCGACGCGGGCGGCGGCCTCGCCGCGGCCGCCGAGGGTCAGCTTCAGGCCGGGGTGGATCAGCGACGGGTTGCTGCCGACCGCTTCACGGTTCTCGGCGTACAGCCGCTGCCAGCCGCCGGAGAGGCCGCGCTCCGCGGCGATCTCGGAGAGGCAGTCGCCCGGGACGACCGTGTAGACGGTCGGCGCGGCCTGCACGGCCGCCGCGGGAGCGGCGGGCGCGGCCTGGAGGGTGGCGGGGGCCTGGGGGGCCACCGCGGGTGCGACGGCGGGGGCCGCCGCCGGGGCACCGGCCGCGTTGGCGCCGGCGGCGCCCATCAGCGGCAGGGCGAGGGCCGCGCCGCCGGTGCCTGCGACCGCGAATCCGCGGGAAATGGAAAGGGACTTGGGACGGCGGTGCTTACCCTTTGCAGGCATGGCGGGTTCCTCTCCGGCGCCTGCGAGGTGAGCTGTCGGGTTCGGACTGGAGATGTCCGGCCGTACATGTACGGGACATGAACGGCTTCACCCCGAGCCGTACCGGAGAAAAGATCTCCGGAACAGCGGCTTACCTGGTTCCCCCGCTCCTGCCGCGCGAAATGGTTCGGTTGCGGTTTCCGGGCGGCGGCAGGATTCGGCGATCCACCCGGATCGATCGCGAAGGTAATCCCTTGCGGGCACGCCGAACAAGCCGTGAATTCCCTGACGGATTCACAGGAATGAGGGACCGCCGGAATTCCGGTCACCCTCCGTCCATTCCGCTCCGCCAACAGCCGCCCCCACCGGGCCATTCGGCTTCGGCGATCAGGCACTCACGGTCACCGTATGATCTGGCTCACGGGGACGTGCCCGATCTCGCCTCCGGTTATGGCAAGTTGGCGCCAAGTAGCTCAATTCGGACAGAGGCCATACGAGAGGCGGAGGAGTTCCCTTGACCCAGCAGATACAGGAGCCGGAGCTGACCGGGGTGCGCAATTTCCGCGATGTGGGCGGATTGCCGACTTCTGATGGCCGAACGGTTGGTACGGGACGACTCTTCCGAAGCGGACATCTCGCACATGCCACCGAAACCGATGCAGAATTCCTCACCTCGCTCGGTCTCCACACCGTCTTCGACTTCCGCAACGGCGCCGACCACGCCCTGGAGGGCCCGGACGTCGAACTGCCCGGCGTACGCAACGTCAACATCCCGCTCTCGGACCCGGCGGACGGCCGGGAGTTCTGGCGACTGGTCCGCGACGGCGACCTCGACCAGCTCCGCTCGATCCTGGGCGACGGCAAGGCGGCCGCCCGGATGTCGAACTCCTACCGCCGGATCATCCGCGACCGCACGGCCGAGCACGGCCGCGTCGTCCGCGCCATCGCCGAGGACAGCGTGCCCGCCCTCCTGCACTGCGCGGCCGGCAAGGACCGGGCGGGCCTCTCCGTCGCCGTCACCCTGCTCGCGGTCGGCGTCGAGCGCGAGGCGATCGTGGCGGACTACCTGGAGTCCAACGCCCCGCACCGCCGTTACCGGGTGCGCCGCAGCTCCGCGTCGGCCGAGGCCCGCTCGCCGGAGGTGATGGAGCTGCTCGCGCCGCTCTTCGACGCCCGCGCCGAATACCTGGTCGCCGCCTTCGACACCATCGACGAGGTCTGGGGCGGGGTGGACCGCTACCTGGCGGAGGGCCTCGGGCTGACGCCCGAGACCCTCGACCGGCTCCGGGACCGCCTGCTGGTCTGATCCGACGGTCAGGAGACGGGGACCGGGACGGACACCGCGACGGACACCGCGACGGAGACCGGGGAGGCAGGCCGTCAGCGCGCCGCGACGGCCTGCTTCACCAGGGTCCGGCCGAAGTCCCACATCAGACCGGACCCGCCGTGCGCCTCGTCCATGACCTCGCGGAAGGCGCCGACGAACCGGTCGACGTCCCGCTCGTCCAGGACCAGCGGCGGAATCAGTTTGATCACCTCCAGGTGGTCCCCGGAGACCTGCGTGAGGATCCGGTGCTTCTGGAGCAGCGGCACCACGACCATCTGCGCGAAGAGGCCCTTGCGGGCCGCCTGGAGCATCGTCCAGCGGCTGCGCAGCCCCAGCGAGGACGGCCGGCCGAACTCGATGCCGATCATCAGCCCGCGCCCGCGCACCTCGTGCAGCAGCTCGTACTCGTCCACCAGGGCGGCGAGCCGTCCGCGCAGCAGGTCACCCGTCGTCCGGGCGCGCTCCACGAGCTGCTCGTCCTCCATGACGGACAGCACCGCCAGCCCGGCCGCCATCGCCTGCGCGTTGGATCCGAAGCTCGCGGAGTGCACGAGCACCCGGTCCATGGAGGAGTACACCTTCTTGAAGATCCAGTCCTTGCCCAGGGTCGCGCCGACCGGCACGTAGCCGCCCGACAGGGCCTTGGCCACGCACACCAGGTCGGGCTCGACACCCGGCTCGTGCTGGTACGCGTAGAAGTCCCCGGTGCGTCCCAGTCCGGTCTGCACCTCGTCCGCGATCAGCAGCGCCCCCCGCCGGTGCAGCAGCTCCTGCGCGGCGAGCAGGAAGCCGGGCGGGGCGGCGAGGACGCCCTTGCCCTGGATCGGCTCGACGACGAAGGCGGCCACGTCGCCGCGCTTCAGCTCCCGCTCCAGAGCGGCCAGGTCCCCCAGCGCGACCTTGGTGTCGGGCAGCAGCGGTGCGAAGCCGTCCCGGAACCCGCCCTCCCCGTTGACCGACAGCGAACCGGTCGTCAGCCCGTGGAAGGCGTGGTCGCAGTAGAGGATCCTGGGCCGCCCGGTGGCGTACCGGGCGAACTTCAGGGCCGTCTCGACCGCCTCGGTACCGCTGTTGCCGAAGAAGACGCGGTCCAGGTGCGGGCTGTACGAGAGCAGCTTCTCGGCCAGCAGCCCGGGCAGCGGCTGGCAGTCGAAGCGGGTGAGGTCGGCGAGCTGGGCGTCCAGGACGTCGTGCAGGGCCCGCCTGACGACGGGGTGGTGGCGGCCCAGGCCCATCACCCCGAAGCCGGCCAGCATGTCGAGGTAGTCGTTGCCGTCCGCGTCCCAGAAGTGGGCGCCCTCGGCCCGCTCGTAGACCTTGTCGAAGCCGATGGTGTGCAGCATCCGGGGCAGTTGGTGGTTGAGGTGGCGGGCGTGCAGCTCGTAGCGCTCCGCCCCGCGCGCTGCCAGCAGGGCGCCGAGGTCGAAACCGGCGCCCCGCCCCTCTTCCGCCGGGCTCATGCCGACCTGTCCCGGTTGCCTCCGACCGTCTCCCGGGCGGCCCGCAGGGACTCCTTGAGGGATCCCATGGTGGCGAGGACCGCGGTGGGCTCGTAGCCGCAGTGCGCCATGCAGTTCGCGCAGCGCGGGTCCTTTCCGCGGCCGTACTTGTTCCAGTCGGTCTCCTCGACGAGTTCCCGGTACGTGGGTACGTAGCCGTCGCTCATCAGGTAGCAGGGGCGCTGCCAGCCGAAGAGGGAGTAATTCGGAATGGCCCAGGCCGTGCAGGGGAAGTCGGCCTTTCCTTCCAGGAAGTCCAGGAAGAGCGGGGAGTGGTTGAGCCGCCAGCGCCGCCGGTTGCCGCCCGCGAAGGCTTTCCTGAAGAGTTCGCGGGTCTGGTCGACGCCCAGGAAGTGCTCCTGGTCCGGTGCCTTTTCGTAGGCGTAGGCGGGCGAGATCATCATTTCGTCGACCTGGAGGTCGTCATTGAGGAAGTTGAGCACCTCGATGATCGTCTGCGGGGTGTCGGTGTTGAAGAAGGTGGAGTTCGTGGTCACCCGGAATCCGCGCCTCTTCGCCTCCTTGATGGCCTCGACCGCCTCGTCGAAGACGCCCTCCTTCGCCACCGACTCGTCGTGGCGCTCGCGCAGGCCGTCGATGTGGACCGCGAACGCGAAGTACGGGGAGGGGGTGAACTTCTCGATCTTCTTGCGCAGCAGCATCGCGTTGGTGCAGAGGAACACGTACTTCCGCCGCGCCACCAATTGCCGCACGATCTCGTGGATCTGCGGGTGCATCAAGGGCTCTCCGCCCGCGATGGACACCATGGGCGCACCGGATTCCAGCACGGCGCCGACCGCCTGGGCCACCGGCATGCGCTGCTTGAGCACCCCGGCCGGGTGCTGGATCTTCCCGCACCCCTCACAGGCCAGGTTGCACGCGTAGAGCGGCTCCAGCTCGACGATCAGCGGGAACTTCTCACGCTTGCGGAGCTTCTGTTCGAGCAGATAGGTCCCGACCCTGACGGTCTGGCGCAGCGGCATGGCCATCTGGCTCACCTCCTGGGGAGCAGCGAAGAACGGTGCCATTCGTAAAACGCGGGCAGTACGGCACGCAGGACACGGAAGGCCGATATTCCCCCGCGCACCGTGCCGATTCGGACGAGCTCATGCTCCGGAGCGTCCACGATCACCCGGACGGCCGCAACAGGGCGGCCCGTGCCCCGGACTGCGGCCCAGAGGGTCGCCGCGGACTCCATGTCGACCGCGACGGCGCCCGTGGCGCGCAGCTGCGCGCGCTCCTGGCCGCGGACGACGTGGTCGGAGCCGGTCAGCGGGCCGGTGTGCACGGTCCGGCCGGGGGCGGCCCGGGCCAGCGCCTCGGCGAGCAGCGCGGTCCCGGTGCAGGGGACGGTCCCCCGCGGGTCGCGGGTCTCCTCCGCGACGACGAGGTCGCCGGGGCTCATGCCGGGGACGAGCCCGGCGCAGAACCCGGTGGCGAGGACGGCGGCCCCGTCCGTCCCCGGCCGGTCCAGGGCCCGGCGGACGGCGCGTTCGGCCGCGCGCGGGCCCATCCCGGTGCGCAGCAGGGTGTACGCCCCGGCCGGAGCCTCGCCGGTCGCACGTAAGGGGCCTCGGCTCGCGCTGCGCAGCGCCACCTGCTCGATGCGCAGCGCGCACGCGACCAGCAGCGGCCCGGACCGGGCGGGCCGGTCCCCTCCGGCGGCGGGCATCAGGGGCCCCCGGGGGCCGAGCCGGCCGGGGCGGACGGTTCCCCGTACAGGTAGCGGCCGAGTGCCGTCAGCGGGAACACCTGCCGGTACAGGTGGTAGTTGATGGAGAAGTCCCAGGGGAAGCCGGTGCCGGTGAAGTACGGCTCGTCCCAGGAGCCGTCCTCCCGCTGGGTGGCGACCAGGTGGGCGATGCCCCGTTCGACGGCCTTGCCGTCCCGCTCGCCGGCCGCCAGCAGGGCCATGAGCGCCCAGGCGGTCTGTGAGGCGGTGGAGGCGCCCTTGCCGGCCCACGACCGGTCCTTGTAGGAGCGCTGGTCCTCCCCCCAGCCGCCGTCCTCGTTCTGTACGGATTCCAGCCAGCGCACGGCGCGCCGGACGGCGGGGTGCCCGGGGGCGATGCCGGCCGCGGTGAGGGCGGGCACCACCGACCCGGTGCCGTAGACGTAGTTGGTGCCCCAGCGGCCGAACCAGCTGCCGTCCGGCTCCTGTGCGTCGAGCAGCCAGGTGATGCCGCGCCGGGTCCGGGCGTCGCCCGCCCGGCCCTCGAAGGCGAGCATCTCCACCACGTGGGCGGTGACGTCGGCCGACGGCGGGTCGATGACCTCGCCGAAGTCGCAGAAGGGCAGCCGGTTCGGGAAGGGGCTGGTGTTGTCGGCGTCGAAGGCGCCCCACGCGCCGTCCTTCGACTGCATGCCGAGGTTCCAGGACACGCCGCGGGCGATGGCGGCGTCGAGCCGGACCGGGTCCGGGTGTCTGATCCGGCGCAGGGCGAGAACGACCTCGGCGGTGTCGTCGATGTCGGGGTAGGTGTCGTTGTGGAACTCGAACGCCCAGCCGCCGGGGGCGAGGCCCGGCCGGCGCACGGCCCAGTCGCCGGTGCGGGTGATCTCCTCGCCGAGCATCCAGTCGGCGGCCTTGACCAGTGCCGGATGGTCGGGGCGCACGCCGGCGTCGGCCAGTGCGATCGCGGCGAGGCAGGTGTCCCACACCGGGGACTGGCAGGCCTCGATCATCCGGGCGCCGTCCTCGCGCCGCACCGCGAAGCGGTCCAGGGATTCCAGTCCGGCGCGCATCACCGGGTGTCCGAGGTCGTAGCCGAGCAGGTGCAGCGCGATCACCGAGTACACGGCGGGCGGCTGGATCCCGCCCCAGCAGCCGTCGTTCTCCTGGCGTTCGACGATCCAGCGGGCGGCGGTGTCCATGGCCGCCTTGCGCAGGCGGCGCGGCGCGAACCGCCGGTAGACGTGCAGGGCCCGGTCCATGCGCTGGAAGGCGCCGTCCCACGTGGTCAGCGGTGCCATGCGGGTGGCGGGGTACGGGTTCCTCGCGTCGGTGTGGAGCTCGTCGAGGGCGAAGGGGGCCGGGCGGACCGGGCGCAGCGCGGAGACGACGGTGAGCGGGACGATCGTCTGGCGGGCCCAGCAGCCGAAGTCGTAGATGTTCAGGGGGACCCAGGGCGGCAGGAACACCAGCTCGGGCGGGAGTTCGGGCAGGTGGTCCCAGCTCCACCAGCCGAAGAGGGCGAGCCAGATCCGGGTGAAGACGCGGGCGGCGGCGATCCCGCCGTTGGCCCGGATCCAGGCCGAGGCGCGGCTCATGTGCGGGGCGTCGGGCGGGTCCCCGGCGAGGCGCAGCGCGACGTAGGCCTCGATGGTGGCGGAGAGTTCGGGCGGTCCACCGTGGAAGGTGGCCCAGGTGCCGTCCTCGCGCTGCTCGCCGCGGATGAACAGGGCGGCGGCGTAGGTGGTGGCCTCGTCCCGGATGCCCAGGAACTGCCGCAGCAGGAGGTCCTCGGCGTCCATGGTGACGTTGGTTTCCAGGTCGCCCTTCCACCAGCCCGCCGGGTCCTGGCGGTCCAGGAGGTGCAGGGTGGCGCGCGCGGTGGCCTCGTACACCTCGCGCGGACCGCCGGCGGGCGGCCGGGGCAGGTCCGCCGCGGTCGCCGTCCGGCCCGCGGCGGGCTTGCCCGGTGGCCGGTAGGCGGCCGGCGGGCCGGTTCGGCGGCCCGGGTCGGGCGGGGCGGTGATCCGCTCGGTGAGCGCGACCGGCACGCAGGGCGCGGCGCCGGACGGGGGGCCGGCCTGGGCGGCCGGGTTGGGCGGGCCCTGGAGCCCGTACTCGGTCCGCGGGGCGGCCGCCCCGGCGGGGCCGGGCGGCGGACCGCCCGGCGTGGATTCGCTGCCGGCGCCGGCGCTCTCCGCGCTGCCGTCGGTCGTCGCTGTCATGGCTTCCCCTTAGAACAGTGTCCTGTGCTGTGCTGGGGTCTGCCGTCGGCCGGAGCCCGCCACGCTCAGGTGGGGGCTCCGGCCGGCGACTCGCGATTCATATCCGCTGTCGGGTGGCGGTCACCTCTTGCGTACGACGACGAAGTCGGCGAGGTCCACGAGCTGTTCGCGGACCCGCTGCGGCATGTCGACGTCGTCCAGGGCTCGGATGGCGACGGCGTGCTGGCGGCGCGCCTCGTCCGCGGTCCACTGACGGCCGCCCGCCTCCTCGATGAGCGCGGCGCGGGCCGCGAACTCCTCCTCCGAGAAGTTCTCGAAGTCGCTGCTCTTGGCGTCGGCGGCGAGCAGCTCGGCGAGCCGCTCGGAGGCCGGGCCGCCCGCGGCGAGGGCGGCGACGACCGGCAGGGACTTCTTGCGCTGGCGCAGGTCGCTCCAGGTCTGCTTGCCGGTGGACTCCGGGTCGCCCCAGATGCCGAGGAGGTCGTCGACGGCCTGGAAGGCGAGGCCGAGGTGGTAGCCGTACTCCTCCAGCTTGTCGGCCGTACGGTCGTCCGCGCCGCCGAGCACCGCGCCGATGGAGACCGCGCAGGCGAGGAGGGCGCCGGTCTTGTTGCCCTCCATCTCCAGGCACTCCTCGACGCTGACGCGCTCGCGGTGCTCGTAGGAGATGTCCTGTGCCTGGCCGTCGATGAGCTTGCGGCTGGCGGTGGTCAGCCGGCGGGTCGCGCGGCCCGCCTCGACGGTGCCCAGTTCCAGCAGGATCTCGTTGGCCAGGGCGAAGAGGGCGTCGCCGACGAGGATCGCGAGGGCCGGACCGTGCACCTTCCAGACGGTGTCGCGGTGGCGGCGCTGCTCGTCGCCGTCCATCAGGTCGTCGTGGAGCAGCGAGAAGTTGTGCACGAGCTCGACGGCGACGGCGCCGGGGATGCCGACCTCCGGTGCGGCGCCCGCGGCCTCGGCGGAGAGCAGGGCGAGGGCGGGGCGCACGGCCTTGCCGCCGTCGCCGTCCGCCGGAAGGCCGTGGGCGTCGATCCAGCCGAAGTGGTAGGCGGCGACGGTGTCCATCGGCGCGGCGAGCCGGTCAACGGCGTCGCGGAGCGCGGGGGTCGACAGCGTACGGCCGCGTTCCAGGAGGGCGACGGTGTCCGCCTTCTCCACGCCCCTTCCGGCTGCGCCCACACTGGCATCCGTGTTCTCGACAGCCGGATTCCCCGGGTTCACTGGCTCTCCTCTTGTTCCTGTACGTGCTGTGCTGGTGGTGCCGGTCGAGCCGGTGGTGGTGGTCGTCATGCCGCCTCCTGCAGAGGGTGTTCGCGGTGGCGGCCGAGCGCGGCGAGTGCGGCCTGTGCCGCGCTCAGTCCGCTCCGGACGGCGCCCTCCATGGTCGCGGGCCAACCGGTGGCAGTCCACGCACCGGCCAGGTAGAGCCCCGGCGTGTCGGTCCGCGCCCCGGGGCGCAGCCGGCCGACGCCGGGCGTGGGCGCGAAGGTCGCCGTCCGCTCCCGGGTGACGAAGAAGTCCCGCACCTTGGCCCCGCGCGCGGCGGGCAACAGCCGTTCCAGCTCGGGCAGGTACTTGGCGCGCAGCACCGAGACGGGCTCGTCGATGTCGTCCTGGGCGGCGGACTGGGACAGCGCCAGGTACTGGCCGCCGTCGGGGAGTCCGGAGGAGTCGGTGCGGTCGAAGACCCACTGCACCGGGGAGCCGAGTGCGGCGAAGAAGGGCTGCTTGAGCACCTTGCGGTCGTAGACGACGTGGACGTTCAGGATCGGTGCGGTGCCGATGTCGAGGAGCTTGTCGGGGTCGGTGAGGGCGCCGGCGGGCAGCAGCCCGTGCGCCTCGCGCTGCGGTACGGCGAGCACGACGGTGCCCGCTTCGAGGGACTCCTCCTCGGTGTCGACGCGCCAGGCCCCCTCGGGGGTGCGGGTCACGGCGGTGACCCGGGTGCGCAGCTCGGTCCGTACCCCGGCCGCGTCGAGCTGTTTGCGGGCGAGGGTGTCGTGCAGGTCGCCGAGCGGGACGCGGGCCCAGCCGATGTCGGCGGCGCCCTTCTCGGAGAGCAGGCCGGTCTTGAAGACCATGGCGGCCAGGCCCAGCGAGGAGTGCGCGGCGGTGGCGTTGAGGGTGGCGATGCCGACGAGGTCCCACAGGGCCTCGATGGTGCGCGGCGACTGGCCGTAGCGGCCGAGCCAGGTGGCGAAGTCCAGTCCGTCCAGCGCCGGGTCCGCCGGGTCGAGGCGGCGCAGCGCCAGGGCGGCGCGGCCCACGCCCGCGCGCTCGGCGAGGGACATGTGCGGGTAGCGGGTCAGTGCTCCGGCGAGGTGCAGGGGCACGGGCAGGCCGCCGCGGCGCAGCCGTCCCAGGCGCGGCCCGCCGGGGTGGGCGACGTCGAGGACGGGTACGTCGAGCCGGTCCTGGAGCGGGGCGAGGGCGGCGCCGTCGACCCGGTCGAGGAACCACCGGTAGGCCGTGCAGCACCTCAGGTAGACGTGCTGGCCGTTGTCGACGTTGAGGTCGCCGCGCTTGAAGGAGAAGGCGAGCCCGCCGAGCCGGGGGCGGCCTTCGAGCAGGGTGACGCGCAGTCCGGCGTCGGCGAGTTCGAGGGCGGTCGTGACCCCGGCGAGGCCGCCGCCCACGACGACGGCGTGCTGGTCGACGGCGTGCTGGTCGGTGCCCGTCATGCGCCCTCCCCCGTGGTGCGTTCGCCCTCCGGGCCGGCCGGCAGGCCCCGGTCCGCAGGAAGGGACGCGCCCGCCGTCGGCGTGGTTGCCCCGGCCGGCGCGCGGCCGGAACGGCACGCCGTGCCCGTACGCCGGGCGCCGCCGGCGCGCGGCGGGACCGCCTTCGTACGGATCGTCACATCCGCCTCCGGACGGCCTGGCGGGAGACGGTGCGGGCGTCGAGGCCGGACAGGCCGCGCACGGCGACGTACGCCTTCTCGTGCGGCGGCAGCGAGACGCGGCCGCGCAGGACCGCCTCAGGCTCCCGCTCGATGCGGTCGAGGAGGCGCCGGTAGATCCCGGCCATGGCGGCCACGCAGGCCCCGCTGCGCCGGTCGAGCATCGGCAGCAGCCGGTAGCCCTCGGCGAACAGGGAGCGGGCGCGCCGCACCTCGTGGTGGACCAGTCCGGCGAAGTCGGCTCCGGCGGAGAGCCGGCCGGCCCGGAAGCCTTCCGAGCAGCCGAACTTGGCGAGGTCCTCGGCGGGCAGGTAGGTGCGTCCGTTGGCGGCGTCCTCGCGGACGTCGCGGAGGATGTTGGTGAGCTGCAGGGCGAGGCCGAGGGTGTCGGCGTACTCGGAGGCGCGCGCGGCGTCGGGCGCACCCGGGCCCGGTGCGTTCACCGTGCCGAAGACGCCGAGGGAGAGACGTCCGATCGCTCCTGCCACGCAGCGGCAGTAGGTCTTGAGGTCGTCCCAGGTCTCGTAGGTCTCGCCGCGGACGTCCATCAGCACGCCGTCGATGAGCTCGTCGAGGCCGCCGAGCGGGATGGGGAAGCGGCGGGCGGCGTGAGCCAGCGCGACGGCGACCGGGTCGGTGTCGTCCTCGTCGACCTCTCCTGCCCGGATCCGTCCGAGGACGGCGCGGGTCTCCTCCAGGCGGGCGAACTTCGCCTCGGTGGGCAGCGTGCCGTCGCCGATGTCGTCGACCCGCCGGGAGAAGGCGTAGAGCGCGGACATCGCGTGGCGCTTGTCGGTGGGCAGCAGCCGGATTCCGTACGCGAAATTGCGCGCCTGTGAACCGGTGACGGCCTCGCAGTAGCTGTAGGCCGCCGAGACCGGTGCGGACATCGCAGTCTGTGCGGACGCGTGTGTGGGGCCCTCCACGGTCGGGCTCACCTCTTTCTCGGCGCTGTGCGCAGGACGGCGGCAACCTCGCGGAGCAGGCCGCTCTTGGTCGGTTTGGGCGGGCCGGGCAGTACGTCGAAGCCGGCGGCGGTGACGGCCCGCAGGGCTGCGCGCCCCCCTCCCACGAAGCCCGCGAGGAGCAGCCGGAGCCTGCCGTGCACGCTGCCCACGAGCGGGACGCCTTCGTCCAGCAGTGCGGCGGCGCGCTCGGCTTCGAACGCGACCAGGGCGCGTACGGAGGCGCCGGCGGACGGGGCCGCGAGGTCGGCCTCGGACACGTGGAAGCGCCGCATGTCCTCGGCGGGCAGGTAGATGCGGTCGCGGCCCAGGTCCTCGGCCACGTCCTGGACGTGCTCGACGATCTGGAGAGCGGTGCAGACGGCGTCGGAGAGCCGGATGCGTTCGGGTGTGCCGGTGCCGGTGAGGGACAGCACGAGGCGGCCGACCGGGTTGGCGGACAGCTCGCAGTACGCGACGAGGTCCCCGTAGGTCTCGTAGCGCGTGACCCGCTGGTCCTGGCGGTTGGCCTCGATCAGCCCGAGGAAGGGTTCGGGGGTCAGGCCGTGGGCGCGCACCACGGGCTGCAGGGCGAGCAGCAGGGGGTGGCGCGGGGGGCCGTCCGCGGAGCCGAACACGCGCAGCAGGTCGGCCTCGAAGGCGTCGAGCATGGTGAGCGGGTCGTCCACCGCGGCCGGGTCGAGGCCGAGGAGCACGGCGTCGCGTCCGCCGGGGGTGAGGTCGCCGTCGCCGATGTCGTCGACGAGGCGGGCGTAGCCGTAGACGGCCGTCAGTCCGTCGCGCCAGGCGCGGGGCAGGAAGGCGGGGGCGACGGGGAAGTTCTCCGCCGCCGCCTTGTCGAGGGTGGCGCTGACGTGGGCCGTGTCGGACAGGGGTCGGGTGCCGTGCCCCGGGTTCACCGCCCGCCGCCCGGGGCGGGGACGGCCGCCGTCCCTGGGGGCCGGAGAATTCCCGTAGCCATTGCCGTCACATCTCCCGTTCTACACTGCCGACCCATTACATCCTATTTCGGACACGCCGCCGGGGTTTTACCGGGGCCGCCCCAGGGCCGTTCACCTGCGGGGAATCGTCCCCTCTTGCCGCGATTCAGGACCGCATCAGCTTACGCTGTAGAACGTCGCGGAGGCCGCTCGGGTATTCGCTGCGCCACCGAATGTCGTCGCGCAATACGAGAACGCGCATGCGACGTAATGCGAGAGCACGCTTAAGGCCGTGTCTTTTGGCTCAGGGCGGATCGGGCCGGGGCGTCCGGTGCCGTGCACCGCGAGGCCGAGGAGGGAGCCGACGTGGTGTGTCGGCGACCGACGAGAACGTCGCGAGGCGGTGCCGGACGCCCCGGCCCCGGCGTGATCCGAAAGACACGGCCCGAAGGCCCCCGCCGCGCTGCGCGGCGGGGGCCTTCGGTGAAGCGGAGAGGCGCCCCGCAGGGCGCCGCGCGACCCGGAGGTCAGCCGTTGGTGGCCTTCTCGTAGGCCGAGACGACTTCCTCCGTGGGCCCGTCCATCAGGAGCTCGCCCTTCTCCAACCACAGCACCCGGTCGCAGGTGTCCCTGATCGACTTGTTGTTGTGGCTGACCAGGAAGACCGTGCCGGCCTTCTCCCGGAGTTCCTTGATGCGGTTCTCCGAACGCACCTGGAAGGAGCGGTCACCGGTGGCCAGCGCCTCGTCGATCATCAGGACGTCGTGGTCCTTGGCCGCCGCGATGGAGAAGCGCAGTCGCGCCGCCATGCCGGAGGAGTAGGTGCGCATCGGCAGGGAGACGAAATCGCCCTTCTCGTTGATGCCCGAGAAGTCGACGATGCTCTGGTACCGCTGCTTGATCTGCTCGCGGCTCATGCCCATGGCGAGACCGCCGAGGACGATGTTGCGCTCACCGGTGAGGTCGTTCATCAGCGCGGCGTTCACGCCCAGCAGGGAGGGCTGGCCGTCGGTGTAGACCCTGCCCTCCTCGCAGGGCAGCAGGCCGGCGATGGCGCGCAGCAGGGTGGACTTGCCGGAGCCGTTGGAGCCGATGAGGCCGATGGCCTCGCCGCGGTAGGCGGTGAAGGAGACGCCGCGCACGGCGTGGACCCGGCGGACGCCCGGCGCGTCGCCCTTCTTCCGGCGCACTATCTTGCTGAGCGCGGCGGTGGCCGCGCCCCTGCCGCTGCTGCCGGTGTTGACGCGGTAGACGATGTGGACGCCGTCCGCGATCACGGTGGGGACGCGCCCCTGGGTGTTGTCAGCCACGGCCGTAACGCTCCTCAGACTTCCAGAAGTACACGAAGCCGCCGAGACCGATCACCACGGCCCAGCCCACGGCGAAGAGCCACACGTGCGGGGGCAGGTTGCTCGAACCGTAGTCGTCGATCAGCGCGAACCGGATGAGGTCCATGTAGATCGCGACCGGGTTCCACAGCAGCACGTCGCTGATCCACTGCGGGTGGTCCTTGAGGTAGATCCCGATCGGGAACATGACGCCGGAGGCGTACATCCACGTACGCATCACGAACGGCATCAGCTGCGCCAGGTCGGGGGTCTTCGATCCCATCCGCGCGAAGATCATGGCGAGGCCGGTGTTGAAGACGAACTGCAGCGCCAGCGTCGGGATGACCAGCAGCCAGGAGAGCTGCGGGTAGTTCCCGAAGGAGACGGCGATCACGAAGACGACGATCATCGAGTACAACAGCTGCTGGAGCTGCTGCAGCGAGAAGGACACCGGCAGGGAGGCGCGGGGGAAGTGCAGCGCCCGCACCAGCCCGAGGTTGCCCGAGATCGCCCGGACGCCCGCCATCACCGAGCTCTGCGTGAAGGTGAAGACGAAGATGCCCATCACGAGGAACGGGACGTAGACGTCCTTCGGCATCTCCCGGCCCGCGCCGAGGATCAGGCCGAAGATCAGCCAGTAGACGAGCGCGTTCAGCAGCGGGGTCGCCACCTGCCAGACCTGGCCGAGCTTCGCCTGGCTGTACTGCGCGACCAGCTTGGCCCGGGAGAAGGCCATGATGAAGTGGCGCCTGCCCCAGAGCTGCCGCACGTACTCGCCCAGGCCGGGCCGGGCGCCGCTGACCGAGAGGCCGTACTTCCTGGCGAGCTCCGCGGCGCTGAGGCCCGCGTCTGCGGACGGCGGCCTGCTCGTGGCGAGGGCGCCGTCGTGGGTTGTGTCACTCACAAGTTGAAACTTTCGTCTTCAAGATGCGGCCAGGTGGGCATCAGGCTGGTGGCTCGAGACCCGTGATCGCGCCATGTTCCCAGACGCGGGCCGGTCAGATGACAGGAGGTCGGCCCAGGCGGGTCAACCGCCAGACCGTACGCCATCTCATCGGGCGGCGGGGTCCGCAGGCAGTGGTCCATCCCTCACGGAATCCGCCGAACCACGCCTTGAGCGCGGGTCCCGAGGGCTTGCGTACGAGCGTCAGCAGGAGCCAGACGCCCAGGTAGACCGGGACCAGCGGGGCGGGCAGGTTGCGGCGGGCGAGCCACACCCGGTTACGGGCAACCATACGGTGGTAGACCGCGTGCCGGGAGGGGGCAGTCGTCGGGTGGAGCAGCACCATGTCCGCCCGGTAGTCGATCAGCCACCCCGCGTCGAGCGCGCGCCAGGCCAGATCGGTCTCCTCGTGAGCGTAGAAGAACTCTCCCGGCAGGGCTCCGACCTGCTCGAACACCGTCGTGCGGACGGCGTTGGCGCCGCCCAGGAAGGTGGTCACGCGCGAGGACCGCATCGGGTCCGAGGCCCGCAGCCGCGGCACGTGACGGCGCTGCGTCTGCCCGGTGTCCGGATCGGCGATCCGGAAGCTGATGATCCCGAGCGCGGGGTCCTCGGCGAAGGCCTGGCGGCACAGCTCGGCGGTGTCGGTGCGCTCCAGCAGACCGTCGTCGTCGAGGAAGAGCAGCACGTCCACGTCGCGGCCGCCGGGGCCGAAGGCCTCGATGCCGACGTTGCGGCCGCCCGGGATGCCGAGGTTCTCGGGCAGGTCGACGGAGCGGACGCCCGCCGGCAGGTCCGCCACCTCGGCGACCTTCACGCCCTGGCCCACGACGACGACCTCGATCGGGTCGCCGTCCTGGCGGGCCACCGAGTCGAGGAGCGCCTTGAGCTCCTCGGGCCGGTTGCCCATGGTGATGATCACGGCGCCCAGCCGCATCGGCGCGGTCACTTGAGCCTGCTGGACGCGAGGATCGACACCAGGTGCAGCACGGTCTGCAGCATCGCGATGCCCGCGAGGACCGCGACGCCGACCCGGGACCAGTACAGGTCGCCGCGCATCTGGTCGAGGACGGCCAGCACCAGGATGAGGAGCGAGGCCTCGATGCCGAGGATCAGGCGGTGGAACTTGAGCGCGGCGGCGGCGCGGCGCGCGAGGGCCATGCCCTTGGCTCGCGGCTCGGCCGCGGCGTCCTTGACCACGGGCTTGCCGGCCTGGTGACGGGCGACGCCGACCAGGTCGGTCTCCGCCTTGATCAGGATGGCGCCGAGCCCCGCGAGGGTGCCCAGGAAGGCCCACAGCCAGTCGGCACCGCCGGTGCCCCACAGGTCGGCGGCGCGCAGGCCGAAGCCGACCAGGACCGCCGCGTCGCACAGGTAGGCGCCGACCCGGTCCAGGTAGACCCCGGAGAGCGAGTACTGCTTCTTCCAGCGGGCGACCTCGCCGTCGACGCAGTCGAGCAGCAGGTACATCTGGACCGCGATCACGCCGAGGACGGCGCCCCAGATGCCCGGCACCAGCAGGGCCGGGAGGGCGAGGACGCCCGCGAGGGTCATCAGGTAGGTCAGCTGGTTGGGCGTGACCTTGGTGGTGACCAGGAAGCGGGTGATGCGCAGGGAGATCTCGCGCATGTAGAGGCGCCCGCCCCAGTGCTCGCCGCTGACCCGGTCCTTCACGCCCGCGGGGTGAACGACGGGCCTCAGTTCAGCTACGGATGGTCTTGGCATAGTCGGCGTAAGCGTCCCTGATCTCGGCGGCGGACAGGTTGAGGTGCTCCAGGATGGTGAAGCGTCCCGGGCGGGTCTGGGGGGCGTACTCGACGGCCGCGACGAACTCGTCGATGCTGAAGCCGATCTCCTCGGGCGCCACCGGCAGGCCGTGCCTGCGCAGCACCTCGACGAAGTGGCCGGCGGTGTCCGCGGCTCCGCGCAGGTGCATCGCGAAGGCCGCCCCGATGCCGACCTGCTCGCCGTGGAGCGCGGAGCGGCCCGGGTAGAGCAGATCGAAGGCGTGGCTGATCTCGTGGCAGGCGCCGGACGACGGGCGGGAGTCCCCGCTGATCGACATGGCGATGCCGGAGAGCACGAGCGCCTCGGAGAGCACGGTGAGGAACTCGTCGTCGCCGCAGCCGCCGGGGTGGCGCAGCACGGACTCGCCCGCGGTACGGGCCATGGCGGCGGCCAGGCCGTCCACGGGCTCGCCGGTGGTCTTGTGCGAGAGCTCCCAGTCGGCGATGGCCGAGATGTTGGAGATCGCGTCACCGATGCCGGCGCGGATGAACCGCACCGGGGCTTCCTTGATCACGTCGAGGTCGATCACCATGGCGATCGGGGTGGGGACGCCGTAGGAGCCGCGGCCGTTGTCGTTGTCCAGGATGGACACCGGCGAGCAGATGCCGTCGTGCGAGAGGTTGGTGGCGACGGCCACCATGGGCAGCCCGACCCGCGCCGCGGCGTACTTGGCCACGTCGATGATCTTGCCGCCGCCCAGGCCCACGACGGCGTCGTAGCGGCGGCCCTTTATGTCGTCGGCCAGCTTGACCGCGGAGTCGATGGTGCCGTCGACGACGGCGTACCAGTCGGCGTGCGGGAGCACGGGCTCCAGCTTGGCGCGCAGCGCCACGCCGGAGCCCCCGCTGATCGCGATGGCCAGCTTGCCGGAGGCGGAGATCCGCTGGTCGGCCAGGAGGCCGGCCAGGTCGTCCATCGCCCCGCGACTGATGTCGACGACGACGGGCGAGGGGATCAGCCTCGTCAGTACTGGCATGCGATCGTCCGGCCCTTGGCGAGGTCGTCGTGGTTGTCGATCTCGACCCACTTGACGTCGCCGATGGGGGCCACGTCGACGGTGAAGCCGTCGTTGACGAGCTGCTGGTAGCCGTCCTCGTAGTACAGGTCCGGGTCGCGCTCGAAGGTGGTCTTCAGCGCCTCGGCGAGGGCCTCGGCGGCCTCGGCCTCGATCAGCGTGACACCGATGTACTCGCCGGTGGCCTCGGCCGGGTCCATCAGCTTGGTGATCTTCTGGACGCCGGTGTCGCCGACGACGACCTTCATCTCCTCGTCGGCCAGGACCTTGACGGTGTCCAGGGCGAGGATGATCTTCTGGCCGTTGCCGCGGGCGGCGAGGAGGGTCTCCTCGACGGAGACCGGGTGGACGGTGTCGCCGTTGGCGAGGATCACACCGCGCCCCAGCACCTCACGCGCGCACCACAGGGAGTAGGCGTTGTTCCACTCCTCGGCCTTGTCGTTGTCGATCAGCGTGATCTTCAGGCCGTACTTGGCCTCCAGCGCGGCCTGGCGCGCGTAGACGGCCTCCTTGCGGTAGCCGACGACGATCGCGACCTCGGTGAGACCGACCGCGGCGAAGTTGCCGAGGGTCAGGTCGAGGACCGTCAGGCTCTCCTCGTCGCCTTCGGGGCCGACGGGCACGAGGGCCTTGGGCAGGGTGTCGGTGTAGGGACGCAGGCGGCGTCCCGCACCGGCAGCGAGGACAAGGCCGATCATGCTGGTTCTCCTTCGTCATGTACGGCGGGTGCCCCGGAGGAGACCCAGAAGCGGATGCTCTCCACGAGCACCACGAGTGCCACGAACACGGCCAGGGCCGTGAGCGCGACGGGGAAGTCCGATGCGCGGTCCACGAGGACGGCGGCGAGGACCGTGGTCAGCAGGACCCGGCCCTCGTGGCCGCCGATCGTCCGCACCAGCCAGTGCGGGGGCGCGCCGGTGCCGCCGCGAATGCGGTACACCGTGTCGTAGTGATGGTAGGCGACCGCCGCGATCAGGCCGAATGCCGCCGGGAGGGCCCCGGGGACGTCCGCCTTGGCGGCGAGCGCGAGGACCGTCACGTATTCGGCCGCGCGGAACAGCGGCGGGATCAGCCAGTCGAGCGCGCCCCCCAGCGGGGCGGCGACGGCGAGGCCGGCGGTCATGACGTAGATCACGGCGACGGCGATCAGCCGCGGGTCGCCGAAGGGGAGGTACAGGGCGGCGCCCGCCATCAGCACGGTGCCGAGGGCGGCGACGTACACGGAGCCGAAGGATCCGGCACGGCCGCGCAGCATGCGGGCCTCCAGTTCGGCCAGGGGTCCCGAGTCGGCGAGGTCGGCGAGCGCCTGGGCGGCGCGGTCGGTGCGCCGCGCCTTGCGGGTCAGCGAGCGCAGCACCCTGCCGGCTGTGGTGTAGAGCGCGCCGAAGGCGCAGCCGACGATCAGGGCGTAGAAGACGATCCGGGGGGTGGTGAAGGCGGTCAGGACCGCGATCATCGCCCAGCGCTCGCCGATCGGCAGGATGATCATCCGCCGGACCCAGACCGTCCAGCCGACGCTGTCGAGCCGGTCCGAGAGGGCGGCCGTCGGGCTGGTGTTGGCGGTGGCGTCGTGGTTGGCCTCGTTGAAGGAGAAGTCCACGACGTGCCGGCAGGTCATCAGGATCATCGCGCCGAGTGCGAGGCCCCAGACGTCGTCGCCGCCCCGGGCCGCGCCCAGCGCGAGGCCCGCGTAGAAGGAGTACTCCTTCGCCCGGTCGAAGGTGGCGTCGAGCCAGGCCCCCATGGTCGAGTACTGCAGGGAATAACGGGCGAGCTGCCCGTCGGTGCAGTCCAGCACGAAGGAGACGATGAGCAGCACACCGGCCGCGACGTAGCCCCAGCGCTCGCCCGTGGCGGCGCAGCCGGCCGCGATCAGGGCGGTGATCAGCGAGGCGGTGGTGACCTGGTTCGGGGTCAGGCCGCGGCGCGCGCACCAGCGGGCGATGTAGCGCGAGTACGGGCTGATGCAGAAGGTGGTGAAGAAGCCGTCGCGGGACTTCACGGCGGAGCGCAGCCGTACGGCCTCCTCGTCCACGGCGGCGACTGCGGCGGATGCCGCGGCGCGCTCGTCCGCGTCGGCGGGGACGGCGGCGACCAGACTGCCGAGCTCGGGCCGCTGGACGGCGGTCCCGGTGGCCTCGACGGCGGCGGCGAGCCGGTCGGTGTAGGGGCCGGATCCGGCGGCGCCCTCGGCGGCGACGGCCTTGTCGAGGGCCTCGCGGGCACCCGCCTGCACGGAAAGCGCGCCGGTGACGGCGCAGGCGTCGAAGCGCGGGTCGGTCAGCGCGAGCCGCAGCGCGTGGACGTGCCCGACGAAGGCGGTGTCCACGACGGCCACCCGCTGATCGGCGGGTACGCCCGCCAGTGCGGCGGCGGCGTCCTGGGGACCGGCGGCCGGGCGGACCTCGAAGCCGAGGGAGCGGAGCTCGTCCGCGAGCGGCGATCCGGGGACCGGCAGGCCGGTGAGGATGACGGTCGGCAGACGAACTCACTCCTTGTAACGGATTGCGAACGGGCGCGCCCGTGGGGCGGCGGCACGTCGGCTGAGGCTATCGGATGAATGGAAGCAGGGGTTCATCACCCGTTCACGCCCCGACAAGCCGGATATCCGGGCTCCGGGCGGGGTCGCGATCATCATCGGTGATCACGGCGCGGTACCACAAACGGCGTGGATGTTACGGTGGACACGCCCCTGAAGGTGTCGAGTGGAAAGAGGTGGGTTGATGACCGTCGCAGTGGTCGCGGCCGAGCGCTGCGAACTCCGGTGCATCCCCACTTCCCCCCGGGCGACCGGCCGGGCCTGATCCACCGTCCCCCGGCGTGCGCCGCGGGGACCCCCAGATCGGCCGGAGCCCCTTTTCCAAGGGTTCACGTTGACCGACGACACCGATTTCACCGGCACCATCGACGACGCCACCGAGGCGTTCTTCTCCCTTCACCACGGACTGCCCCGGCAGGCTCCCGGCTCCGACGCGAGCACCCGCCGTCTGCTGTCCCTGTGCGGACCCCTGCCCGAGCGGCCCCGCGTCCTCGACCTGGGCTGCGGTCCGGGCCGCAGCGCACTGCTCCTCGCGGCCGAGGCGGGCGGCTCCGGCCACGGCGGCGCCGAGGTGACCGCCGTCGACCTGCACGCCCCCTTCCTCGACGAGCTCCGCGCGGCCGCCACGGCCCGCGGGCTCGCCGACCGGATCCGCACCGTCGAGGCGGACATGGCCGCGCTGCCCGCCGAGGAGGCCGGGGACGGCTCCTTCGACCTCGTCTGGGCGGAGGGCTCCGCATACATCCTGGGATTCGACACCGCGCTCGCGCGGTGGAAGCGGCTGCTCGCCCCGGGCGGCACGCTCGTACTGACCGAGTGCGAGTGGACGGCCGCGGAGCCGTCCGCCGGCGCACGCGCCTTCTGGGACGCCCACTACCCGCTGCGCTCCACCGCCGGCAACCTCGCGGCCGCCCAGGCCGCCGGCTACCGGGTCCTCGGCGTGCACCCGCTGCCCGGTTCCGACTGGGACGAGTACTACGGTCCGCTCGCCGAGCGGGTCCGCGCCCGTACCGGCGGGGCCTCCCCCGCGATGGCGCGGGCCCTGGCCGCCACCCGCGAGGAGCTCGACGTACGGGCCCGTCACGGGCACGAGTACGGGTACACGGGCTACGTCCTGCGCCCGGTGGAGGCCGGTGACGGCGGCGCCTGGCCGGCCCGGCCGGAGACCGCCGCCGACACGGCCGCCGTACGGGCGGTCAACCTGGCGGCCTTCGAGACCCCGCTGGAGGCGGATCTCGTGGACGCCCTGCGCACGGACGGCTCCTGGCTGCCGGGGCTGTCGTACGTGGCCGAGGCCCCCGACGGGTCGGTCGCGGCGCACGCCCTGCTCACCCGGTGCGAGGTCGGCGGCGCCCCGGCGCTCGCGCTGGCCCCGGTGGCCGTCGATCCGGCGCACCAGCGCTCGGGGGCGGGCAGTGCGGTCGTACGGGCCCTGCTGGCGGCGGCCCGGGAGCGGGGCGAATCGCTGGTGCTGGTCCTGGGGCACCCGTCCTACTACCCGCGCTTCGGTTTCACGGCGGCGTCGCGGTTCGGGATCCGGGCGCCCTTCGAGGTTGCGGACGAGGCCGTGATGGCGCTGGTGCTGGACGGTTCCGTCCCGGTCCCGGCGGGCACGATCGCGTATCCGGCCCCGTTCGGAGTCTGACGCGCGTGAGCGGTACGTGACGTGATCCGCCCCCCGTCGCCCAGGGCCTAGCACGCGACGGGGGGCGGACATGCGCGGATCTCCGAAGTGGGGACAAGCCTCTTTTGTACGGCAGACTGAAGGCCGAAGTCCGAAGCGAAGGATGGGTATGCCGACCACACCAGCCACCGCCGCGAACAGCGCGTCCAACGGCACCGGTACTCAAGAACCGATCATGCTCGAACTGGTCGACGAGTCCGGGAACACCATCGGCACGGCGGAGAAGCTCTCCGCCCATCAGGCGCCCGGGCAGCTGCACCGGGCGTTCTCCGTGTTCCTGTTCGACGAGCAGGGCCGTCTGCTGCTCCAGCGGCGGGCCCTCGGGAAGTACCACTCGCCGGGCGTCTGGTCGAACACCTGTTGCGGCCACCCGTACCCCGGGGAGTCCCCGTTCGCGGCGGCGGCCCGGCGGACCCACGAGGAGCTGGGGCTGTCGCCGTCGCTGCTCGCGCAGGCGGGAACGGTGCGCTACAACCACCCGGACCCCGCGTCGGGGCTCGTGGAGCAGGAGTTCAATCACCTGTTCGTGGGACTTGCGCAGGCTGCCGTGCGGCCCGATCCGGAAGAGGTCGAGGACACCGCCTTCGTCACCGCCGAGGAGCTGGCGAAGCGGCATGCCGAAGTGCCGTTCTCGGCCTGGTTCATGACCGTGCTCGACGCGGCGCGGCCCGCGATCCGCGAGCTGACCGGCGACGCGGCGGGCTGGTAGCCCGTAGGCCGTCCCCGTCTCCCCCGCCGCTCGCCACCCCGCCGTCCGCCGCTCAGCGGACGGTCGGCGGGGTGGCGAGCGGGAGGGCCGCCCAGATGACCTTGCCGCCGGTCGAGGTGTGCTCGACGTCGCAGACCCCGCCGGACTCCAGGGTGATCTCCCGGACGAGCAGCAGGCCGCGGCCGCCGGTCTGGCCGAAGTCGGCCTCCAGGGCCTTGGGGCGGTAGGGGTGGTTGTCCTCGACGGCCACGCGGACCCACTCGCGGCCGATCGCGACTTCGACCGCGACCTCCGGCGAGAGCAGGGCGGCGTGCCGGACCGAGTTCGTCACGAGTTCGGAGACGATCAGGAGCAGGGAGTACACGAGGTCCTGATGGGCCGGCACCCCCTGGCGCCCGAGCAGGTCCCGGACGGCCCGGCGGGCCTGCGGAACGGATTCTTCTACTGCGGGAGCGGTGAACCTCCACACGCCCTCGTAGGCGAGGGGGCCGGCCGGGGCCACCGGCGCCCCCTCCTCGGCTTGTGGGCCGCTCCCGCTGGCGTCCATCTTCCGGCCCCCGTCTTCACGCTCGATCGTCTCCACGCGACAAGAGTGGGGAAGGGGTGGGTCCGGGCCGGACTGCTGACCAGAAGTCAGCGCCAATCGGACACTTTCTGACCGCTGGCTTATGACAGCGTCAGTTGTTGGTCTGTTCCTGATCTTCTTCCGGACGCTTCTCGGCCGCCTCGCCCGTCCCCCGCGCGACGCCGGTCTCCGTCCCCGCCGCCGTCCCCGCCTCGTCTTCCCTGACCAAGCCCAGGATGCGCCGCGCCCCCATGCCCATGGCGATGAGGCTCAGGCCGTCGAACAGCAGGGCGAGCGAGAAGAAGGTTCCGATCACGTACAGACTGTTGCCCGGCCAGTTGGAGAGGATCAGGAAGCCCAGCAGCACGCCGAAGGCGCCCTGGACGAGCGCGAGACCGAAGTTGGCTCCGCGCACCACCAGTGCGCCGACCAGCCGGAACAGTCCCCCGGTGAGGAAGAGCAGGGCCGCGAACATGGTCAGCGCCTCGGCGCTCGCCTCGGGGCGGCGCAGGATCACGAAGCCCGCCGCGATGTTGATCGCGGCGACGATGACGGCCAGCCAGAAGTAACTGCTCCCGCGCGACTGCACCGCCTGCACCAGACCGACCACGCCGCCGATGAGCAGCAGCCAGCCGAAGAGGAACATCGAGGTGAGCGTGGCCAGGCCCGTGTAGACGAGACCGACCAGGCCTGCCAGCACGAGGAGGACCCCGAGCACGGCCATCAGTCCGAAGCCGCGGTTGACCTTCGTCTTCTCACGCTGCGGTTCCCGGTTCGCGCCGCGGTGCGCTGCGCACGGTCTGCGCCCATGGACGTGCCACCTCCTCGCACCCCCGACGCCCCCCGGCGGACTCCCTTGATCATAGGATTCACCGCCCGGGATAGCATCCGGCGCATGGACGCAGCCCAGGACGCAACCCTCCTGCACACGGTCTCCGACGGGGTCGCCACCGTCGTCGTCTCGCACCCCGCCAAGCGCAACGCCATGACCGCCGCGATGTGGCGGGCGCTCCCCGGGCTGCTGGACGGCCTGGCGGGCGACCCGGCCGTACGGGTGCTCGTCCTGACCGGGGCCGGGCCGACCTTCTGCGCGGGCGCCGACATCTCCTCCCTCACCGGGGACGACGACCCGCGGGCCCTGGCCGTCGCGGCGGAGGAGGCCCTTGCCGCCTTCCCGAAGCCGACGCTGGCGGCGATCCGCGGGTTCTGCGTGGGCGGCGGCAGCCAGCTGGCGGCCGCCTGCGACCTGCGCTTCGCCGAGGAGGGGGCGTCCTTCGGGGTGACCCCGGCGAAGCTGGGCATCGTCTACCCGGCGTCCTCCACGCGCCGGCTCACCTCCCTGGTGGGGCCGGCCTGGGCCAAGTACCTCCTCTTCTCCGCGGAGCTGATCGGGGCCGAGCAGGCGCTGCGCGCCGGCTTCCTGAACGAGCTGCTGCCGGCCGGTGAGCTGGACAAGCGGGTGGCCGAGTTCACGAGGGTCCTGGCCGTCCGCTCGCAGCTGACGCAGGCGGCGGCCAAGGAGTTCGCGGACGGCCGCACCGACCGCGACGGCCACTGGGAGTCGCAGGCCGCCGGGAGCGACGACACCGCCGAGGGGGTCGCCGCGTTCCTGGAGCGCCGGGCTCCGCGCTTCACGTGGACGCCGTGACGACGGGGCGGGCCACGGCCTAGGGGGTGTCGTCCCCCCGCAGCCGCGCGACGAGGGCGGCCGGGGCCTTCTCGGGCGAGCCTGCGTCGTAGGGCGGCTGGGGGTCGTACTCGGTCATCAGCTGCACGGCCCGGGCGAAGTCGTCTCCCGCGATGCGGCCGAGCAGGGTGAGTCCCATGTCGATCCCGGAGGAGACCCCGGCGGCGGTCACGTACTTCCCGTCGAACACCACGCGCTCGCCGGTGGGCTCGGCACCGAGCTTCGGCAGCCGGTCCAGGTACAGCCAGTGGCTGGTGGCCCGACGTCCCTCCAGGAGCCCGGCGGAGGCCAGCAGCAGGGATCCGGTGCACACCGAGGTGGTCCAGGTGGTGGTGGCGTCGACGGTGCGCAGCCAGTCCATGACCACCGGATTGGCCATCTCCACTTCGGGGTGCGGCCCGCCGGGCACGAGGACGATGTCGGGGCGGGTGACCTCGTCGAGCCCCTTGTCCGCGACGAGTGCGAGCGCCCCGTTGTCGGTGCGCACGGGCCCGGGCCGCTCGGAGACGAAGACGACCTCGGCGTCGGTCAGCCGGCCGAGGGTGTCGAACGGGCCGACGGCGTCGAGGGCTGTGAAGCGGTCGTAGAGCAGTACGGCGATCTGCATGGCTCCTCCGGAGCGGTCGAACGGCTGCGGCCCGGTCCCTGCACCCCCCGCACCGGCCCGTGAAAACGTACCGTGTTCACGCGACCGCACCGGGTGACCACAGGCTCGCCGCCAGCCGGGGCCGGTCCTGCGCGCCGATAGGATCGGCCTCATCATGACTGCAACCCTCGTCGCCAAGAAGCTCACCGCCGCGCACGGTGAGCGCACCCTGTTCGCCGATCTCGACCTCGTCGTCGCGCCCGGTGACGTCATCGGTCTCGTCGGCGTGAACGGCGCCGGGAAGTCGACCCTGCTGCGCCTGCTCGCCGGGCTGGACACCCCCGAGACCGGGGAGCTGCGGCTCTCGCCGCCCACCGCCGCGGTCGGCCACCTCCCGCAGGAGCCGGAGCGCCGGCCCGAGGAGTCGGTCCGGGAGTTCCTGGCCCGGCGTACGGGTGTGGCCACCGCCCAGGCGGAACTCGACGCGGCGACGCAGGGCCTGGTGGACGGCACGCCCGGCGCCGACGACGCGTACGCGACGGCGCTCGACCGGTGGCTGGACCTCGGCGGCGCCGATCTGGACGAACGCGCCCAGGAGGTGGCCGACGAGCTGGGTCTCGCGGTCGGCCTGGACCTTCCGATGACGGCGCTCTCCGGCGGCCAGGCGGCCCGTGCGGGCCTGGCCTCGCTCCTGCTCTCGCGCTACGACGTCTTCCTGCTCGACGAGCCGACCAACGACCTGGACCTGGACGGTCTGGAACGGCTGGAGCGGTTCGTCAAGGGGCTGCGCGCCGGCACCGTCGTGATCAGCCACGACCGCGAGTTCCTGACGCGGACCGTCACCAAGGTGCTCGAACTCGACCTGGCGCAGCAGCAGATCAACCTCTACGGCGGCGGCTACGACTCCTACCTGGAGGAGCGCGAGCGGGCCCGCGGCCACGCCCGCGAGGAGTACGAGGAGTACGCGGACAAGAAGTCCGCCCTTGAGGGCCGGGCCCAGATGCAGCGCAACTGGATGGACAAGGGCGTGCGCAACGCCCGCCGCAAGACCACCGACAACGACAAGATCGGCAAAGCGCTGCGCGGCGAGTCCAGCGAGAAGCAGGCCGCCAAGGCCCGCCAGACGCAGCGTGCGATCGAGCGGCTGGAGGTCGTCGAGGAGCCCCGCAAGGAGTGGGAACTGCGCATGGAGATCGCGGCCGCCCCGCGCTCGGGCTCCGTGGTGGCCACCCTGCGCGAGGCGGTCGTCAAGCGCGGGGACTTCGCCTTCGGTCCGGCCAGCCTGCAGATCGACTGGGCGGACCGGGTGGCGATCACCGGTGCCAACGGCGCCGGCAAGTCCACCCTCCTCGCCGTGCTCCTGGGCCGGCTGGCCCCGGACTCCGGCTCCGCCACCCTCGGCTCCGGCGTCCTGGTCGGCGAGGTCGACCAGGCGCGCGGCCTGTTCCTCGGCGACGAGCCCCTGCTGGAGGCGTTCTGCGCGGCGGTGCCCGACACCGAGCCCGCCGAAGTGCGCACGCTGCTGGCCAAGTTCGGCCTGAAGGCGGCCCACGTCCTGCGCCCGGCGGCGACCCTCTCCCCCGGCGAGCGCACCCGCGCCGCCCTCGCCCTGCTGCAGGGCCGCGGGGTGAACCTGCTGGTCCTGGACGAGCCGACCAACCACCTCGACCTGCCGGCGATCGAGCAGCTGGAGTCCGCCCTGGAGTCCTACGAGGGCACCCTCCTGCTGGTCACGCACGACCGCAGGATGCTCGACGCGGTCCACGTGACCCGCCGCCTGCAGGTCTCGGCGGGCAGGGTCACCGAGCTGTAGCGGCGGCCTGGGCGGTCATGCGTCCAGGTCGGCCGGGGGGCGGCGCCTGCGGGCCAGTTTCCGGGCGACGAAGGTGCGCGGGAGGTGGCGGACGGCGAGGGCGTAGGCCTGGTAGCGCCGGCCGGTGATGCTGACCGGGCGGCGCAGGGCCAGGTCCTTGAGCGCCTGCTCGACCACGGCCGCCGGCTCGAGCCAGACCGCGTCGCGCAGCGCGCTGACGTCCATCCCGGCGCGTTCCTGGAACTCGGTGCGGGTGAAGCCGGGGACGACGGCCAGGACCCGGACGTTGTGGGGCTCCATGTCCACCCGGAGGGACTCGCTGAAGGCGGTGATCCAGGCCTTGGCGGCCCCGTAGGTGCCCGTGGGCAGCAGTCCGGCCACCGAGGAGACGTTGACGACGGCCCCGTGGCGGCGTGCGCGCAGGCCGGGCAGCGCGGCGTGGGTGAGCCGCAGCGGGACCTTGACGAGGAGGTCGAGCATCCGCTCCTCGTCCTCGACCGGGCTGTAGGGGAAGGGCGCCGGGAGCCCGAAGCCCGCGTTGTTGACCAGGATGTCCACGGGCCGGGCGCGGTCGGCGAGCCGTTCGGCGACCGCGTCGAGGTCCGCCGGGTCCAGCAGGTCGGCGGGCAGCACCTCGGAGGCGGTGCCGTACTCGCGGGCCAGTGCGCCGGCGACGGCGTCGAGCCGGTCCTTGTCGCGGGCGACGAGGACCAGGTCGCAGCCCTTGGCGGCGAATCCTCGGGCGAAGGCCGCGCCCAGTCCGGCGCTTGCTCCGGTGATCAGTACGGTGGTCACGACGCGTTCACTTCCTCGGTGGTGGCCGGCGAGGTGTAGGCCTCGGCGACGTCGACGAGGAACCGGGCCTCGTCCGCCAGGTCCCCGCCTTCGTTCGAACTCTGGATGGCCGCGGGCAGTTCCAGCGCGGCCGCCTCGCCCGCCTGCCCGGGCAGTCCGGCGAGCTTGGCCCGCCGGGCGTCCTTCAGTACGCGGGCCAGCGCGGCCGCGGTGCGCCGCTGCTCGGGGATCCCGTGGCCGGCGACGTGGCCGCGGGCCTGCTCCAGGGCTCCGGGGCGGGCGTACTCCCCCAGGATCAGGATGGCGTCGCGCGTCTCGATGACCTTGCGGTAGACCAGCAGGTCGCGCTGGACCGGCGGCCACAGCAGTTCCGCAACCCGGGAGCTCCTCGGCTTGTTGAGGGCGACGTGCGGGACCGCCTCGACCAGGTCGCGCCACAGCGGCCACAGCCGCCAGGCGGTGGCGATGTCGGCGAAGGTGCGGCGGAGCGTGAACAGGGTGGGCACGAGGATCGCGGCGGCGCGCAGCAGGCCGTGCAGGTTCATCAGCAGCGGGAGGGCGGGCATCGCCCAGGTGCTGGCGAACAGTGCCTTGGCCAGGTAGGCCAGCCAGAACAGTCCGGCGAGCGCGGTGCCGAGGCCGAAGAGGCTCAGGCCGGCCGCCAGACCACGGCTCTCGGTGCGCCGGCTGTAGCGCCAGCACAGGCCCACGCAGACGGTGTTGGCGATGACGTGGGCCGAGATCAGCACGAGCCAGTACGCGAGGGACGGCACCGGGTCGCCGACCGGGGGCATGGTGTGCGTGCCGTGGCCGGGCGCGGCGGCGTCCAGGGCCACGAGGGCGGTCAGCCAGGCCACGGTGGCGGCGCAGGAGGCGATTTGGAGGCGGCGGCCGCGGGTGGCGGCGGCGACGAAGTAGAGCACGGCGCCCGCCGACAGCACCCCGATGAGGTTGCGGACGAGGCCGATGGTGTGGGCGTGGGCCGCGCCCCGGTCCATCGCCCGGGCGACGACGTCCGGCAGGTTCAGGGTCATCGCGGCGGCGGCGGTCGCGACGGCCAGCCACAGCCCGCGCTGCTGGGGCGAGCGCAGGGCGCCCGGGGCGCGCAGCAGGACGGCGGCCCACAGGCACACCACGCTCGGGACGGCGAGCCAGTTGCCGAAGTCGGTCAGGTCAGCCGCCATCGGTGCCCCGCTCGTAGCCCATGGCGGACTCCAGCCGGGCCAGGGTGCCCCGGTCCCGGGCGGGGGTGCGCGGGCCGGCGTTCGCGGTGCGGATGCGGATCATGCTGGCGAGCATCTCCGCCTCCTGCTCCTGGCGGGTGGTGTAGTTGGTGCGTCCGAGCACGACGGGGGCGCTGCCGTCGGTGTCCTCGCCCTCCAGCGAGTTGTGCCCGAAGAGGATGTGGCCGAGCTCGTGGAGGACGATGTGCTCGCGGTGCAGCGGGGTGGTCTGGGCCTCGTAGAAGACGTAGTCGACGCTGGCCGTGCCCACCCACAGGCCGCAGACCCCGGATTCCGCCGCCTCCTTGGGGAGCGGATGGAGCCGGATGGGGCGGCCGCGCTGCTCGGCCATCCGTGCGCACAGGACGTCGAGGGAGAACGGGTGGGTCAGATCCAGATGGCCGAGAATGTTCTCGCACCTTTTGCGAATGCTGAGTTGCCGGTGGGGCATGTGATCCCTCTTCGGACCCTTTCCGGGGCAGCGTCGGTAGGCGTGTGTGGGCATGGGCATGACGTCCTGTGCCTTCAAGGCGGCCACGGGGAATGCGGTCCTGAGGGAGGAAACACGGACGCCCGTCCGCCGGGTGACGAACGGGCGTTCCACCATGCCTACAGATCTTGTACGCGAGTTGGCAAGGAAAGTCCCCAGGTGGGGAACCTATTCGGCCATCACGTACGAAGATCCTCACGCGCCGGGTGGCCGGAGGCCGCCCCCGGGCGTACGGGACCCCTCCCGCACGCCCACGACGCCCCGGTCACCGCTTGCGGCGCTCCTCGGGGGCGGTGAGACCGGCCCGGCGCAGGGCGTCGGCCATGGCGCTGTTCGCGGGGGCGGGTGCGCCGCCCCCCTGCCGCCGGCCCTGGCCGCCGCCCTGGCCCTGGCCGCGTTCGCCCTGGTTGCGGCCGCCGCCGCCCTGGCCGCCCGCACCGCCGCGCTGCTGCGGGGGACGGCCGCCGCCGCGCCGCTCGTCGCGCTGCCGCGGCGCGCCGGCGCCGCGTTCCGCCCCGGCCTCGTCCTCCAGCCGCAGGGTCAGCGAGATCCGCTTGCGCGGGATGTCCACGTCCATGACCTTGACGCGGACGATGTCGCCCGGCTTGACCACGTCCCGGGGGTCCTTGACGAAGGTCTTCGACAGCGCGGAGACGTGCGCCAGACCGTCCTGGTGGACGCCGATGTCGATGAAGGCGCCGAAGGCGGCCACGTTGGTGACGACGCCCTCCAGGATCATCCCGGGGGCCAGGTCGCCGATCTTCTCGACGCCCTCCTTGAAGCTCGCCGTCTTGAAGGCGGGGCGCGGGTCGCGGCCCGGCTTCTCCAGCTCACGCAGGATGTCGGTCACCGTGGGCAGACCGAAGGCCTCGGTGACGAACTGCTCGGGCCGCAGGGAGCGCAGGACGCCGGTGTTGCCGATGAGCGCCGCCACCTCGCCGCCCGCCGTCTTGCCCATCGCCCGGACCACCGGGTAGGCCTCGGGGTGCACGGCGGAGGCGTCCAGCGGGTCGTCCCCGCCGCGGATGCGCAGGAAGCCGGCGCACTGCTCGTACGCCTTGGGGCCGAGGCGGGCCACGTCCTTGAGGCCCTTGCGGTTGCGGAAGGGGCCGTTGGCGTCGCGGTGGGCGACGATGTTCTCGGCGAGGGTCCCGCTGATGCCGGAGACCCGCGAGAGCAGGGGCGCGGAGGCGGTGTTGACGTCGACGCCGACGCCGTTCACACAGTCCTCGACCACGGCGTCGAGGGAGCGGGACAGCTTCACCTCGGACAGGTCGTGCTGGTACTGGCCGACGCCGATGGACTTCGGGTCGATCTTGACCAGTTCGGCCAGCGGGTCCTGGAGGCGGCGGGCGATGGAGACGGCGCCGCGGAGCGACACGTCCATGCCGGGCAGTTCCTGCGAGGCGAAGGCGGAGGCCGAGTACACGGAGGCGCCCGCCTCCGAGACCATCACCTTGGTGAGCCCGAGGTCGGGGTGGCGGGAGATCAGGTCCCCGGCCAGCTTGTCGGTCTCCCGGGACGCGGTGCCGTTGCCGATGGCGACCAGCTCGACCGCGTGCTCCTTCGCGAGGCGGGCCAGCTTCGCCAGGGACTCGTCCCACTTGTTGGCGGGCACGTGCGGGTAGATCACGTCGGTGGCCACGACCTTGCCGGTGGCGTCCACGACGGCGACCTTCACACCGGTGCGGAAGCCCGGGTCGAGACCGAGGGTGGCCCGGGTGCCGGCGGGCGCCGCGAGCAGCAGGTCGCGCAGGTTCGACGCGAAGACCCGTACGGCCTCGTCCTCGGCGGCCTGGCGCAGCCGCATCCGCAGGTCGATGCCGAGGTGCACCTGGACCTTGGTGCGCCAGCACCAGCGGACCGTGTCCGCGAGCCACTTGTCGCCGGGCCGGCTGTGTTGCGAGGGGGCGGCGATGCCGAAACGGCGCGCGATCATGACCTCGTACGCGGAGGGGCCGGGGGTGTCCGCGTCCTCGGGGGCCTCGGGCTCCAGGTTGAGGTCGAGGACGTCCTCCTTCTCGCCGCGCAGCATGGCGAGTACGCGGTGCGAGGGCAGCGCGGTGAACGGCTCGGCGAAGTCGAAGTAGTCGGCGAACTTGGCGCCGGCCTCCTCCTTGCCCTCGCGGACCTTCGCGGCGAGCCGGCCGCGGCCCCACATGCGCTCGCGGAGCTCGCCGATCAGGTCGGCGTCCTCGGCGAACCGCTCGGTGAGGATGGCGCGGGCGCCCTCCAGGGCGGCGGCCGGGTCGGCGACGCCCTTGGCGGCGTCGACGAACGCGGCCGCCGCGGCGGCCGGTTCCACCGACGGGTCGGCGAGCAGGCCGTCCGCGAGGGGTTCCAGACCGGCCTCGCGGGCGATCTGCGCCTTGGTGCGGCGCTTGGGCTTGAAGGGGAGGTAGATGTCCTCCAGGCGCGCCTTGGTGTCGGCCGCGTTGATCCGGGCCTCCAGCTCGGCGTCGAGCTTGCCCTGCTCCCGCACGGAGTCCAGGATCGCCGCGCGCCGGTCCTCCAGCTCGCGCAGATACCTCAGCCGCTCCTCCAGGGTGCGCAGCTGGGCGTCGTCGAGCATCTCGGTCGCTTCCTTGCGGTAGCGCGCGATGAACGGCACGGTGGAGCCGCCGTCGAGCAGCTCGACGGCCGCCTTGACCTGCCGCTCCCGTACGCCGAGCTCCTCGGCGATCCTGCCTTCGATGGACATCGTCACGATCGGGTCCCGCCTGCCTTCGTTTGCACTGGAAGGCTGCCAATTGTGGCAGGTGGTCGTGACGGACCGCGGGAGCCCTGCCCGTCAGGCCCTGCCCATGAGGTCCCTCGGGAAGGCTCCCGCGGTCACGGCCTTGACGACGAGGGCCCCGCCGAGCTCGGTGAGGCGGGCCAGTCCGTCCGCGCCGAGGTGCTCGTAGGGGGCTGCGTCGAGGCGGTCGGTGTCGCTCTCCAGCCGCTCGCGCAGGGCCGCGCCGTCCTCGGTCAGCTCGCCTGCGGCTTCGAGCACGCCGCGCTCGCGCAGGCGGCCGGCCGCGGCGTCGAGGTCGTCCTGCGTCCAGCCGCGCATGCCCTTGAGCCACTTCGGGGTCATGCCCTTGCCCGTGGCGGTGTGGCTGACCAGGGCCTCGACCGGGTCCAGGCCCGCGAGGAGGAGGGCGGCGAGGTGGCCGTCGCCGCGGTGCTCGCGCAGCAGGGTGGTGGCGTGCCACAGCCGCAGGTGCGGTTCCTCGGGTACGGGGAGGTCGGCGTGGGCCGCGTACAGGGTGCGGGCGTGCCGGGTGCAGCCCTCGGTGGCGCGCATCGCCAGGTCGGCGGCCTCGGCCACCTCGGGGGACTTGACCGTGTCGGCGCCGAGGAGACGGGTGAGGGCTGCGTCCGCGGCGCGCAGCCGGGCGGCGAGGGCCTGGCCCGGGGTGACGGTGTTCCAGACGGCGGGCAGGTGCCGGGCGACGAGGTCGTGGCGGTAGTTGTAGAAGGTGGCGGTGACCGCGCCGGCCCCGACGGCGCCCAGCGCGGCGGAGCGGTGCGCCAGGTTGACCGCCACGGGGTCGGTCACCCCGAGGGCGGCGAACTCCTCGGCTATCTCCGGGGAGAAGTAGACGGTGGCGTGCAGCGGGTTGATGGCAGCATGCCAACAGCGCCGCGCGGCGAGCGGGTGAAGGGTCATGCGCGGCACGATACCGACTGCTCGGTACGCCAGGTAGACCGGGACGCGGCCCCGGCCCGCGGGCGGGGCAGGTTCGATCCGGACGATCCGTGGGGGTGGGGCCGCACCGGCCGGGGGGTGTGCCCGCGGCCGGACGGGCGGGCGGCCCCGCAGGTCACGGCGGGCGGACCGGGGTGCGGAGCCCCGGGTGGGGCGCCTGCCGCGGCGGCGGCAACCGCGGACGCGTGACGGCCGAATGGCGATCGTGTGACAGCGGGGGCCATGGACATGACCTGAGGGTCCAGGGGTGAATACGGTCGAGCGACGACCTTGAACCGAGCTGTCTCCCCTACCACTTGGAGTCATTCGTGCACCGCAAAGTCATCGTCCCGAGCGTGCTCGCCGCTTCCCTGCTGCTGGTGATCCCGGCGTCGGCGGCGAGTTCCGGTCCGGGCGCCCCGGGTATCGGCGATCCCTACTACCCGGCCAGCGGCAACGGCGGATACGACGTGTCGCACTACGACCTGCGTCTGAAGTACCAGCCGACGACGGACCTGCTGGAGGGCACCGCGACCCTGATCGCCACGGCGAAGCAGGACCTGTCGCGCTTCAACCTCGACTTCGGCCTGAAGGTCAGCGAGATCCGGGTCAACGGCGCCAAGGCGAAGTTCGCCACGTCCGGCGACCACGAGCTGGAGGTGACGCCGGCGAAGCCGCTGGCCCGCAACACCCCGCTGACCGTGGTCGTCACGTACGCCGGCAAGCCGTCCGAGCTGAAGGTCGACGGCTGGACGGCCTGGCAGCGCACCCCCGACGGCGGTGTCGCGGCGCAGGAGCCCGACTCGGCGGTCTGGTGGTTCCCGAGCAACGACCACCCGCTGGACAAGGCCACCTTCGACGTCTCGGTCAGCGTGCCCGACGGCACCCAGGCCATCAGCAACGGCGTGCTCCAGTCGCAGACCTCGCGGCTGGGCTGGACCCGGTACAACTGGCGCTCCAACAAGCCGCAGGCCACCTACCTGGCCACGCTCGCCGTCGGCAAGTTCGACATCACCACCGACAGGACGGCGAGCGGGCTCCCGATCGTCAACGCGTACAGCAAGGACCTCGGTGACAACGCGGGGGCCGCGCGCGCGAGCGTGGAGCGGACCGGCGAGGTCACCGAGTGGCTGGAGGGGGTCTTCGGGCCGTACCCCTTCAACGCGCTGGGCGGCTACGTGCCGAACGTGAACGCCGGCTACGCCCTGGAGACCCAGACGCGGCCGTTCTACGGTCCGCGGCAGTTCCAGAACGGCGCGAACGTCTCGGTGGTCGTGCACGAGCTGGCCCACCAGTGGTACGGCGACAGCGTGTCCGTGGAGGGCTGGAAGGACATCTGGATCAACGAGGGCTTCGCCCGCTACAGCCAGTGGCTGTGGTCGGAGAAGGAGGGTGAGGGCACCGCTCAGGAGCTCGCCGACTGGGCTTACTCCCTGCGCCCGGCGGAGGACGCCTTCTGGCAGGTCAAGCCGGGCGACCCCGGTCCGGAGAACCAGTTCCACGGGGCCGTCTACGACCGCGGCGCGATCGCACTGCAGGCGCTGCGCAACGAGATCGGCGACGAGGCGTTCTTCCAGATCCTCAAGGGCTGGCCGACCGAGCGGGCCTACGGCAACGCCAAGGTCGGGGACTTCGTCCGGTACGCGGAGAAGGTCTCCCGCAAGCCGCTGGCCCAGCTGTTCGAGACCTGGCTCTACACCCCGGGCAAGCCCGACGCGTCGGCGCTGAACCCGGCCGCGCCCACGGCCAAGGCCCGCTCGGCGCAGCAGTCCGCCCCGGCGAAGCCCGCCGCGGAGCCGAAGTCCTGGAAGAAGATCGCGGAGACCAACACCGTCCACGACACCGAGCACGGCTCCGGGCCCGGCCACCGGCACTGAGCCCGCGCCGCCCCGCGCACCGCGCGCGGCCCCCGCATCCGGCGGGGGCCGCGCGTCCCGGCGTCGGTCAGCGGCGTCCCGCGTGCCATGCGGCGCGGGCCCGGTAGGCGATCGGCAGGTAGCGCAGCCGCTCCGGGAGCAGGGGGACGATCAGGCGGACGGCCGTGCTGAAGCGCCGCAGCCGGCGTTCCTGCGCCGGGCTCCACTCCAGCCCGATCGCGGCGCGGGCCTCCGGCGGCATGTACCCCGCGGTGACGAAGGCCCGCAGGCGCAGGAAGGCCGCCCGCACGGCGGGCCAGGTCAGCCGGAGCAGCAGCCGTACCGGGAACGGGCCGCCCTCGGGCCGGGGCAGCGGCACGTCGGTGGCGACCAGCTCGCGGGCGACCGCGGTCGGCTCGATCTCCTCGGCCAGCATCCGCCCCCAGTAGGTCCAGTACTCCTCGATGGTCTGCGGCATGTCCCGGTCGCGCAGCCCGAGGATCCGGCCGACCTGGAGCCACTCCCGGTAGAGCTGCTGCTCCTGGGCGGGGGTGAAGCGGCGCAGCAGGTAGCGCCCGGCGTAGAGGTAGACCGGGAAGCCGGTGGCGTGCACCCACGCGTAGCAGGCGGGGTCGAGGGAGTGGTAGCGGCGGCCGCGGGTGTCGGTGCCCTGGATGTCCTTGTGCAGGCGGCGTACCCGGCGGCCCTCCTCGGCGGCCTCCTCGCCGCCGTACACCCACAGCTGGACCGAGCGCAGGGAGCGCTCGCCGCGGCCCCAGGGGTCGGTGCGGAAGACGGAGTACTCGTCGACGCCGGCCGCGATGGCCGGGTGCGCGACCTGCATGGTGAAGGCGGCGGGCAGCATCAGCAGCGCGCGGACGTCGCCGGCGATGGTCCACAGCACACCGCCCGGCGGGGGCGGCGCGGGGTCGGTGCGGGGCGTGGCCGCAGGTCCGGCGGGGTGTGCCGAGTCCGTCTTCGTCATATGACAAGTATGCGAGCACCGGACGGCCGTCTCACGGACAGAAAGTCGCTGCACGGGTGTTACCCAGAGGTAACTGCTGCTGCTTGTATGACGGCGTCGATCTTCCCCCGCAGGAATGACGGAGACCTTCATGCTGCTTTCCACGACCCGCTCGCGCCGCGCCGCCGCCACGGCCGTCGCCGCGGTCGCCGCAGGCGCACTGGCCGCCAGCACCGCGCCCGCCGCCACGGCCGCGGAGAACGCCGCCGCCCCGCGGCTCAGCGTCCTGTCGTACAACGTGTTCCTGATGAGCAAGAACCTCTACCCGAACTGGGGCCAGGACCACCGGGCCGCGGAGATCCCCAAGACGTCCTTCTACAAGGGCCACGACGTGGTCGTTCTCCAGGAGGCCTTCGACAACAGCTCCTCGGACGCGCTGAAGGCGAACTCCGCCGCGCAGTACCCGTACCAGACCCCGGTCGTCGGCCGCAGCAAGAGCGGCTGGGACGCCACGGGCGGCGCCTACTCCTCCACCACCCCGGAGGACGGCGGCGTGACGATCCTCAGCAAGTGGCCGATCGTCCGCAAGGAGCAGTTCGTCTACAAGGACGCCTGCGGCGCCGACTGGTGGTCCAACAAGGGCTTCGCCTACGTCGTGCTGAACGTGAACGGCACGAAGGTGCACGTGGTCGGCACGCACGCGCAGTCCACCGACCCGGGCTGCGGCGCGGGTGAGGCCGCGCAGATGCGGGCCCGTCAGTTCCGGTCCGTCGACGCCTTCCTGGACGGCAAGGACATCCCGGCGAACGAGCAGGTCATCCTGGCGGGCGACCTCAACGTCGATTCGCGCACCCCCGAGTACGCGAGTCTGCTCGCCGACGCCGACCTGGCCGACTCCGACGCGCGCACGGGCCACCCGTACTCCTTCGACACCGCGCTGAACTCCATAGCGAACTACCGCTACCCGACGGACCCGCGCGAGGACCTGGACTACGTCCTCTACCGCAAGGGCAACGCCCGCCCGGCGGGCTGGGAGAACAACGTGGTCAAGGAGGAGTCGGCGCCCTGGACGGTCTCCAGCTGGGGCACCTCCTACACCTACACCAACCTCTCCGACCACTACCCGCTGATCGGTCGCTGACTCCCGCGCCGCCGGCCGGAGAGCGCGAAAGCGCCCGCGGGCCGGCGGCGTCCGGACTCACACCGCCTCGTACGGCTCCTCGTACAGGCCGTCGATCAGCGCGCCGTACTTGTCGCGGACGACCCGGCGGCGCAGCTTGAGGGAGGGCGTCAGTTCACCGGTCTCGGGGCCCCACTCCTCGGTCAGCAGCCGGTAGCGCTTGATCTGCTCGGTCCGGTTGAGCCGCGCGTTGGCCGCCTCGACCGCGCGGGCGATCTCCTCCCGGACGGCGGGGTGCTCGGCGAGCGCGCTCGGGGAGGCGGCCTCGATGCCCCGGGCGGCCGCCCAGACCGGGGCCAGCTCCGCGTCCAGGACCAGCAGGGCTACCAGGTAGGAGCGGCCGTCGCCGTGCACCAGCGCCTGGCCGATCAGGGGGTGCTCCTTGACCGTGTTCTCCACCAGCGCGGGCGAGACGTTCTTCCCGTTGGACGTGATGATCAGTTCCTTCTTGCGGTCGGTGATCCAGAGGAAGCCGTCCTCGTCGATCCGGCCGACGTCCCCCGTGGGGAACCATCCCTCGGTGTCGGAGGCGCTCTCCACCGAGCCGTCCGGCCGCAGGTAGCCGCCGAAGACGGTCGCTCCGCGGGTGAGGACCTCCCCGTCCTCGGCGATCCTCAGCTCCACCCCCTCGATCGGCCGGCCCACCGAGCCCAGCCGGAAGCCGGCGGCGCTGTTGAGCGTGCACACCCCGGCCGTCTCGGTGAGCCCCCAGGCGTCCATGATCGTGATGCCCCAGCCGGCCCAGAAGCGGACCACGTCGATGGGCATCGGCGCGGTGGCGCTGGCCGTCCAGGCGAGCCGGTCCATGCCCGCGAACCGCAGCAGCGGGTCCAGCGTCCGTTCCTTCGCCGAGGCGTACGAGGCTTCGAGCGCGGCGGGCACCTCCTCCCCCCGCTCGTGGTGGCCGGCCCGGGCGCGGGCGAGGTCGTTGGCGGCCTCGATGGCGCTGCGCTGTTCCTCGGGGAGCTGCGCGAGGACCGCGCGGACGGAGGCGGCGAGCTTCTCCCACACCCTGGGCACCCCGAAGAACTGCACCGGGCGCAGTTCGCGGACGGCGGCCGACACGGCGGTGGGATCGGCGCACAGCATGACGTGCGAGGCCCTCAGCAGGGGCAGGTAGATGCCGAGGACCCGCTCGGCGATGTGCGCGAAGGGCAGGTAGCAGATGTGCTCGGCGTGCTCGGGCAGGTCCACGCGCCGGTCGAGACGGACCCCCTGGAGGATCAGGTTGCGGTGGGTCAGGCGTACGCCCTTGGGGTCGCCGGTGGTGCCCGAGGTGTAGACGACCGTGAGCGGATCCTCGGGGCGGGTCTCCTGCCAGGCCTTCTCGAAGGCGTCGGCGCGGTGGATCCGGGCGCCGCTCGCGTACAGCGAGGCGTAGGTGCCGTGCCGGCCGGCCTCGGCGGCCTCGGCGACGACGAGGCGCTCCAGGGGGACGTCGGCGGCGGCCAGCAGCGGTTCCCACCGGGCCAGTTCGCGGGCCCCCTCGACGACGGCGACCCGGGCCCGGCTGTGGCGGGCGATGTGCGCGATCTGCTCGGGCGCGGAGGTCCCGTAGACGGTGACGGGCACGGCGCCGAGGTGGAAGAGGGCGAGGTCGCTGAGCCAGTGCTCGGGGCGGTTGCCCATCATCAGCAGGACGTGCTCGCCTCGCCCGACGCCGAGGGCGGCGTAGCCGGCCGCGAGGACGGCGACCTTGTGGCGGACCTCGCTCCAGGTGAGCGTCGTCCACCCGGCCGCGTCGGGGCCGGCCCGCCAGGAGAGGGCGGGGAGGTCCCCGTGCTCGGCGGCGTTGCGGGCCAGCAGGGCGGAGAAGGTGATCTCTTCGGGTCGTCCGGGCAGTCGCAGGTTCGTGGTCATGGGCAGCTCCTGGCCGTTTCACATCGTTGGTGCGACAGCAATACTGTTGAACCCAAGCTGTGGAGCAGAGAGCGAGGCGCAGACGATGGCCGACCAGGCACCCGAGCCGATGCTCACCGTCGACGAGCTGGCGGCCAGGGCGGGCGTCACCGTGCGCACGGTACGGTTCTACAGCACCCGCGGGCTTTTGCCCCCTCCCGTGATCGGTCCGCGTCGGGTGGGGCACTACGGGCCGGAACACCTGTCCCGGCTGGCCCTGATCGAGGAGCTCCAGCACCAGGGGATGACCCTGTCCGCCATCGAGCGCTACCTGGACGCGCTGCCCGACGACCTGAGCGCGCACGACCTCGCCATCCACCGGGCGATGGTGGCCAGTTGGGCCCCGGACGCGGCCCGGGAGGCCTCGCGGGAGGAGCTGGAGAAGCGGGCGGGGCGCAGCCTGTCGGACACCGACGTGCGGCGGCTGACGGCGATGAACGTACTGGCCGCCTCGGGGGACGGGTTCCGGGTGGACGTGGGGCTGCTGCGGCTCGGGGTCGCGCTGCTCGACGTGCCGATCGCGCACGAGACGATCCTGGCGGCGCGCAAGGTGCTGGTGGAGCACACCCGGTCGGCGGCGCACGAGCTGACGGCGCTGTTCCGGGACGAGGTGTGGGGGCCGTTCACGGAGGGCGAGAGCGATCCGGAGCGGGTGGAGTCGATGAAGGCGCTGTCCGCGCACATGCAGCCGATGGTGGTGCAGGCGCTGGTGACGGCCTTCCAGCGGTCGCTGCGGGAGGAGCTGCGGGCGGCGTTCACGTCCGGCGACGAGTGACCCTGCGAGATCGGGTAACTTCACGGCGCATGGCAGTCATTCACCGTACGACCATGTCACCCGGCAAGCTCGAACTCCTCGCCGCCTGGATGCCGTCGAAGCCCTGGTACCGGGGCGGGGGCGCGCCGCTGCTCGCCAAGGCCGGCGGTTTCCGGCTCGACGACCCCGAGGGCGAGGTCGGCATCGAGTTCATGGTGGTCACCGACACCTCGGGGGACTCCCCCGTCACCTATCAGGTCCCGCTGACCTACCGCGGGACGCCGCTGGAGCACGCCGAGAACGGCCTGATCGGCACGTCCGAGCACGGTGTGCTGGGCCGGCGCTGGATCTACGACGGGGCTCACGACGTGGTCCTGGTGGAGCAGTTGCTCGCCCTGCTGGCGGGGCGTACGGCCGCCCAGGACCAGAACGCGAGCGACGTCCCCGACCCGACGGTCGAGGTCCGTACCGAGGGGCCCGGGGTGCCGCAGGGCCTGACCGGCCCCGGGGCCGTGACGGACACCGCCGACGCGAGCCTCGTCACCGTGGGCCCGTCGACGCAGGACGGCCCGGTCTCGACCCTGACCCTGTGCCGGGTGCTCCGTCCCGGTCCCGCCCCCGCGGGTGACGGCGCGGCGGGACGGGTACTGGCCGGGTGGTCCGCCCCGGACGGCGCCCGCCGGCACGGGCAGTTCGCCCGCCTGGCCGCGTCCGAGCGCTGACCGCAGGACACCCCGGGCCCCCGCTCGCGCGGGCCCGGGGGTGTCCGAACCGGATCAGTCCGTGTAGGTCTCGCCCCGCTCGGCCTTCTCCACGAGGGAGGCCGGCGGGGTGAACCGCTCGCCGTAGGTGCCGGCGAGCTCGCGGGCGCGCGCCACGAAGCCGGCGAGGCCGCCCTCGTAGCCGTTGATGTACTGGATGACGCCGCCGGTCCAGGCCGGGAAGCCGATGCCCATGATGGAGCCGATGTTGGCGTCGGCGACCGAGGTGAGGACGCCCTCGTCGAGGCAGCGGACGGTGTCCAGGGCCTCGGAGAAGAGCATCCGCTCCTTCAGGTCCTCGAAGGGCACCTCGTGGCCCGGCTTGGCGAAGTGCTCGCGCAGGCCCGGCCAGATGCGGGTGCGCCTGCCCGACTCGTCGTACTCGTAGAAGCCGGCGCCGCCGCTGCGGCCCGGGCGGCCGAACTCGTCGACCATCCGGTCGATGACGGTGTCGGCGGGGTGCTCGGTCCACGTGCGGCCCTCCGCCTCGAAGGCCTTGCGGCTCTCGTTGCGGATCTTGCGCGGCAGCGTCAGGGTGAGCTCGTCCATCAGGGAGAGCACCTTGGCCGGGTAGCCGGCCTGGGCGGCGGCCTGCTCGATCGACGCGGGCTCCACGCCCTCGCCGACCATCGCCACGCCCTCGTTGATGAACTGGCCGATGACGCGCGAGGTGAAGAAGCCGCGCGAGTCGTTGACCACGATCGGGGTCTTGTTGATCTGGCGCACCAGGTCGAAGGCGCGGGCGATGGCATCGTCGCCGGTCCGCGCCCCCTTGATGATCTCGACGAGGGGCATCTTGTCGACGGGCGAGAAGAAGTGCAGTCCGATGAAGTCGGCGGGCCGCTTCACGCCCTCGGCGAGCCCGGTGATGGGCAGGGTCGAGGTGTTGGAGCACAGGAGCGCGTCGGGCGCGATGACGTCCTGGATCTCCTGGAACACCTTGTGCTTGAGGGCGGTGTCCTCGAAGACGGCCTCGATGACGGCGTCGCAGCCCGCGAGGTCGGCGACGTCGGCGGTCGGGGTGATCCGGGCGAGCAGCTCCGCGCGCCCCGCCTCTGTGGTCCGGCCGCGGGACAGCGCCTTGTCGAGGAGCTTCTCGGAGTACGCCTTGCCCTTCGCCGCGGCCTCGGCGGTGACGTCCTTGAGGACCACCTCGATCCCGGCGCGGGCACAGGAGTAGGCGATGCCGGCGCCCATCATGCCGGCGCCGAGGACGGCGACCTTGCGGACCTGCCGCGGCTCGACGCCCTGCGGGCGGCTGCGGCCGGCGTTGACGGCCTGGAGGTCGAAGAAGAACGCCTGGATCATGTTCTTGGCGGTCTGTCCGGTGACCAGCTCGGTGAAGTAGCGGGCCTCGATGGTCAGCGCGGTCTCGAAGTCCACCTGGGAACCTTCGACGGCGCAGGCGAGGATGTTGCGCGGCGCCGGGTACGGGGCCCCGTTCAGCTGCTTCTTCAGGTTGGCCGGGAAGGCCGGGAGGTTGGCGGCGAAGCGCGGGTTGGACGGCGTGCCGCCGGGGATCTTGTAGCCGGGTACGTCCCAGGGCTGCTGCGACTCGGGGTGGGCGTCGATGAAGGCGCGGGCCTTGTCGAGCATCTCCTCGGGCGTGGCGGCCAGTTCGTGCACGAGGCCGTTGTCCAGGGCGCGCCGGGGGGTGTACTGGGTGCCCTGGAGCAGCACCTTGAGCAGCGCGTCGGCGATGCCCATCAGGCGGACGGTGCGGGTGACGCCGCCGCCCGCCGGGAGGAGGCCGAGGGTGACCTCGGGCAGGCCGATCTTGGAGCCGGGCGCGTCGAGGGCGACGCGGTGGTGGGAGGCGAGCGCGATCTCGTAACCACCGCCCAGGGCGGCGCCGTTGATGGCGGCGACGACCGGCTTGCCGAGGGTCTCGATGCGGCGCAGGGACCGCTTGATCTCGGTGCCGGTGTCGAAGGCGAGCTGCGCGTGCTCGGGGCGCAGGCGGATCATGTCCTTGAGGTCGCCGCCGGCGAAGAAGGTCTTCTTCGCGGAGGTGTAGATGATGCCGCGGATGGAGTCCTTCTCGGCCTCGGCGCGGTCGGCGACCGCGGCGATGGAGTCCTTGAAGGCCTGGTTCATCGTGTTGGCGGACTGGTCCGGGTCGTCGAGGATCAGGGTGACGACGCCGGTCTCGTCCTGTTCCCAGCGGATCGTGGTGGACTCGCTCATGTTCGCTACTTCCGTGTCGGAGGGGTCGGGGGATACAGGACGGTTCAGAGGCGTTCGACGATGGTGGCGACGCCCATGCCGCCGCCGACGCAGAGGGTGACGAGGCCGTAGCGCTTGTCCTGGCGCTCCAGCTCGTCGACGACCGTGCCGAGGATCATCGCGCCGGTGGCGCCGAGCGGGTGGCCGAGCGCGATGGCGCCGCCGTTGACGTTGACCTTGTCGAGGGAGAGGCCCATGTCCTTGACGAAGCGCAGCACGACGCCGGCGAAGGCCTCGTTGATCTCGACCAGGTCGATGTCGTCGATGGTCAGGCCGGCCTTGGCGAGGGCCTTGCGGGTGGCCGGAGCGGGGCCGGTGAGCATGATGGTGGGCTCGGAGCCGGAGACGGCGGCCGAGACGATGCGGGCGCGCGGGGTGAGGCCGTTTCGCTCCCCCGCCTCGCGGGAGCCGATCGCGACGAGCGAGGCGCCGTCGACGATGCCGGAGGAGTTGCCCGCGTGGTGGACGTGGTCGATCTTCTCGATCCAGTGGTACTTCTGGAGGGCGACGGCGTCGAAGCCGCCGAGCTCGCCGATGTCCGCGAAGGACGGCTTCAGCTTGGCGAGGGTGTCGGCGGTGGTCCCCGGACGGACGAACTCGTCGTGGTCCAGGACGACCAGGCCGTTGCGGTCGGTGACCGGGACGACGGACTTCGCGAAGCGGCCGTCCTTGATCGCGGCGGCGGCGCGCTCCTGGGAGAGGGCCGCGTACTCGTCGACGTCGCGCCGGGAGAAGCCCTCGATGGTGGCGATCAGGTCGGCCCCGATGCCCTGCGGGACGAAGCCGGTGTCCCAGTTGGTCATAGGGTCGGCGAACCAGGCGCCGCCGTCCGAGGCCATCGGTACGCGGGACATGGACTCCACCCCGCCCGCCAGGACCAGGTCCTCCCAGCCGGAACGGACCTTCGCGGCGGCCAGGTTGACGGCTTCCAGGCCGGAGGCGCAGAACCGGTTCTCCTGTACGCCGGCCACCGTGTCCGGGAGCCCGGCCGCGATGGCCGCGATGCGGGCGATGTCGGAGCCCTGGTCGCCGACCGGGCCGACGACGCCGAGCACGATGTCGTCGATGGTGGCGGGGTCCAGGCCGGGGTTGCGCTCGCGCAGGGCGTCGATGAGTCCGACGACGAGGTCGATCGGCTTGGTGCCGTGCAGGGAGCCATTGGCCTTGCCGCGGCCGCGCGGGGTGCGGATCGCGTCGTATACGTAAGCTTCGGTGCTCACTGGTCAAGCCTTTCGGTGTGCTGGAAGGTCCTGGGAAGGTCCTCGGCGGGGCCGCGGTGCGGGATGAGGGGGTTCAGCTGAGGAGGGACCGGCCGATGATCTCCTTCATGATCTCGGTCGTGCCGCCGTAGATCGTCTGGATGCGGCCGTCGGTGAAGGCCCGCGCCACCCGGTACTCGGTCATGTAGCCGTATCCGCCGTGGAGTTGCAGACAGCGGTCCGCCACGCGCTTTTGCAGTTCGGTGGCCCACCACTTGGCCATCGAGGCGTGCACGTGGTCCAGCTCGCCGTTCGAGTGGTCGGTGATGCACCGGTCGAGGAAGGTCCGGGTGACGGCGACCTCGGTGGCCATCTCCGCGATCTCGAACCGGATGTGCTGGAGCTTGGACAGCGGACGCCCGAAGGCCTCGCGCTCCTTCACGTACTGGGTGGTGATCTCCAACAGGTACTCGGCGGCGGCGATCCCGGCCATCGCGATGCCCATCCGCTCCTGCGCCAGATTGGTCATCAGGTGGAGGAAGGCGCCGTTCAGTTCGCCGAGCAGGTTCTCCTTCGGCACGCGCACGTCGTGGAAGAACAGCTCGGCGGTGTCCTGTGCCTTCTGGCCGATCTTGTCGAGGTTGCGGCCGCGTTCGAAGCCCTCCGCGCCGCGCTCGACGACCAGCAGCGACAGGCCGTGCGCCCCGCCCTCGGGGGTGGTCTTGGCGACCACGATCACCAGGTCGGCGAGGATGCCGTTGGAGATGAAGGTCTTGGAGCCGTTCAGCACCCAGTGGTCGCCGCGGTCCTCGGCGGTGGTCCGGATCCCCTGGAGGTCGGAGCCCGCGCCCGGCTCGGTCATCGCTATGGCGGTGATGGTCTCGCCTGAGCAGAAGCCGGGCAGCCAGCGGCGCTTCTGCTCCTCGGTGGCGAGCGAGGTCAGGTACGGCCCGATGATGTCGTTGTGCAGGCCGATGGCCAGTCCGGGGGCGCCCGCCCTGGTGAACTCCTCGGCGATGACGGCGGCGTAGCGGAAGTCGGTGTTACCGCCGCCCCCGTACTCCTCCGGGACGGCGAGCCCGAGCAGTCCCTGGCGGCCGGCCGCCCGCCACGCCTCCCGGCTGACGATGCCGTCCTCCTCCCACTGCTCGTAGTGCGGCAGCACCTCCTTCGTGAGGAAGGTGCGGACGGTCTCGCGGAACGCCTCGTGGTCGGCGTCGAAGATCCGGCGCTTCATCGGACGGCTCGCTGCATCGGAAAGGCTCCTTAAAGCCGGTTAAAGCCAGTTCTTGACGGTCTCGACCAGCCGGGCGGGCTCGGGGCCGACGGGTGTGACGTTGAGCATGGTGACGCCCGCCTCTCGGAAGGCCTCGACACGCTCGCGTACGTAGCCCTCGGGCCCGCACAGGGTCATCAGCTCGCAGAACTCGTCCGGCACGGCCGCCGCGGCGTCGCGCGTGCGTCCGGCGAGGTAGAGCTCCTGGATCCGGCGGGCCGCGTCCCCGTAGCCGTAGGCGACGGCGAGGTCGTTGTAGAAGTTCTTGCCGACCGCGCCCATGCCGCCGACGTACAGCGCGATCTGCGGGCGGGCGCGTTCCCGTACCGCGGCGGCGTCCTCGCCGATGGCGAGCAGGCCGCCCGCGACGGTCTGGAGCGGGCCGAGTTCCGGCGCGCGCTTGGCCGCGCCCTCGGCGAGCGGGCCGCCCCACACGGCGGCGGCCTTCTCCGGGATGAAGAGCGTCGGCAGCCAGCCGTCCGCGATCTCGGCGGTCAGCCGCACGTTCGCCGGGCCGAGGGAGGCGATGTAGACGGGGATGGCGTCGCGCACCGGCCGGGTGAGGATCTTCAGCGGCTTGCCGTGCCGGCCGCCCTTGTCGGGCGGCAGCGGCATGTCCGTGATGCCGTGGTGGTCGATCGTCTCCCGGCGCCAGATGCGCCGGCACAGCTCGACGGTCTCGCGGGTGCGGCCGAGCGGCTTGTCGTACGGCTTCCCGTGCCAGCCCTCGACGACCTGCGGGCCGGAGGCCCCGAGGCCGAGGAGCGCCCGGCCGCCCGAGAGGGCGTCCAGTCCGGCGGCCGTCTGCGCGATGAGGCCGGGGGTGCGCGAATAGACGTTCATGATCGCCGAGCCGATCTTCAGCCGCTCGGTGCGGGCGGCGAGGTAGCCCATGATCGTCGGGGAGTCGAACCCCCAGGCCTCGGCCACCCACACGGCGTCGAGTCCGGCGGACTCCAGGGCGGCGGCCTCGTCGGCTGCCCGGCGCGGGTTCCCCGCGTAGTCGAGCATCATCGACAGTTCCATCAGGCCTCTTTCGGGAGCAGGGCCGGTACGTCCCAGTCGGCGGCCACCGACTCGGTGTGCGCGCCGGGTCGGGCCGGGCCGCTCGTGACGGACACCGGGGTCGCGGAGAACCGCGGGGCGGGGGCGGGCTGGACGATCCCCCCGAAGTCGGTGAAGGTCCCCCGGGCGGCGAGGTGGGGGTGGTCCGGGGCCTCGCGCAGCGACAGCACCGGGGCCACGCACGCGTCGGTGCCCTCGAAGACCGCCGTCCACTCCTCCCGCGTACGGGTCCGGAAGCGGGCGGCGACGGCCTCGCGCAGCTCGCCCCAGCGGGCGACGTCCTTGCGGGCCGGCGTCCCCTCCGCGATGCCGAGGAGCTCCGTGAAGGTGTCGTAGAACTGCTGCTCCAGCGCGCCGACCGCCATGTACCCGCCGTCGGAGGTCTCGTAGGTGCCGTAGAAGGGGCAGCCGCCGTCGAGGAGGTTGGCGCCCCGCCGGTCCTGCCAGCCGCCCGCCGCCATCATCCCGTGGATCATGGCGGTGAGGTGGGCGGTGCCGTCGACGATGGCCGCGTCGACGACCTGGCCGGTGCCGGTGGCCCGGGCGTGCTGGAGGGCGGCGAGGACGCCGATCACCAGGTAGAGCGAGCCTCCCGCGTAGTCCCCGACCAGGTTGGCCGGGACCGCCGGGGGCTCTCCCGGGTTGCCGATCATGCCGAGGGCGCCGGTGACGGCGATGTAGGCGATGTCGTGGCCGGCCGCGTGCGCGAGCGGGCCGTCCTGGCCCCAGCCGGTCATCCGCCCGTAGACGAGGCGGGGGTTGCGGGCGTGGCAGTCGGCCGGGCCCACGCCGAGCCGCTCGGCGACCCCGGGGCGGAAGCCCTCGACGAGGACGTCGGCGCGCTCGACCAGGTCCAGGACGCGGGCGGGCCCGTCGGCGGACTTGAGGTCGACCAGGACGGAGCGCTTGCCTCGGTTGGTGATGTCGTAGGCAGGGTCGACCGCGAGTGCGCCCCCGCCGGGCCGGTCCACCCGTACGACGTCCGCTCCCAGGTCGGCGAGGAGCATGGCGGCGAAGGGTCCCGGGCCGATGCCGGCCAGCTCGACGACGCGCACTCCGGCGAGCGGGCCGCGGCCGCGGGCCGTCCCGGTGCCGGTCCCGGTCCCGTTCCCTGTCACTGCCATCGAGCCCCCAGCGTCTGCGGTGTGCTTGGTATGCCTCGTGTGCCTGGTACGCCTCGTGTGCCTGGTGTGCGACTGTGTGACACAACTGATGTAACACCGGTGATGCTAGGAACGTGTTCCACCGAGCACAAGCCCCCTGGCCGGGCTCCGGCGGGATCGGCCGGCTTTGGCGGATCCGGCCCCCCGGAACGGCCGCAAGATCCATGGGCCACCCCCCTGAAAGATCGCCCCCGGACTCTGTACTCTGAACTCGCTTTCGAGCTGATCAAGCGTTCAATCAGATAAATGGGGGACCGGTGCGTCGTCGCCGTCTTGTAATCTCCGCTGCCGCCATCGCGGCGGGCGTTGGTCTCATACCGGGCGTGGCCCAGGCCGAACCGGCCAAGCCGGACGCGCGCGGCACCACCAAGCCGGACCTGGACCTGGGCAAGGACGCCAAGGCCAAGGGCCATGCGTTCAGCAGCCCCGCGGACCGCTCGGTCCGCAAGGCCCTGCCGTCCGCCAAGACCGGTGCGGCCGCAGCCCCGCAGGCCCAGTCCGTCGCCGGCAACCCGACCCTCGCGGTCGGCGTGACGGCCTACGGCACCACGGCGCACGGGACCGAGGTGGACACCACCATCTCGAGCGCGGACACCGCGCTCAAGGTCACCGTCGACTGGGGCGACGGGAAGACGGACGTCTTCGACGCCTACGGCTCCGACAACCGGACCACGGCCCACGTCTACGCCGAGGTCGGCTCCTACAAGATCAAGGTCACCGTCGCCGACGCCGCGAACAACGTCTCGGCCGTCAACGAGGTCACGTTCGTCACCGACGGCTCCGACTTCACCCCGTACGCCCCGACCCGTCTGCTGGACACGCGCAACGGCACCGGCGCGCCGATGGGCATGGTCCAGCCGTACAGCTCGACCCGCGTGAAGATCGGCGGCAACGGCGGCATCCCGGCCGGCGTCACCGCCGTGGTCCTCAACGTCACGGTCACCAACACCTCCACCGACGGCCACATCACCGCCTTCCCCGAGGGCACCGAGCGTCCGACCACGTCGAACGTCAACTACAAGGCCCGTCAGACCGTCCCGAACCTGGTCATCGTGCCGGTCGGCAAGAACGGCTACGTCGAGATCGCCAACCGCGGCGGCGCGCCCGTCGACCTGATCGCCGACGTCACCGGCTACTTCTCCAAGACCGCCTCCAGCGGTTACACGCCGGTCACCCCGTCCCGCTTCGTCGACACCCGCGAGGGCCTCGGCACGGCGAAGGGCCAGCTCGGCGGCCGCAAGACCTTCTCGACCCAGATCAGCGGCCTGCGCGGCGTGCCCCAGGGCATCAGCGCCGTCGCGCTGAACGTGACGGTCACCAACCCGAAGGAGGCCGGCCACCTGTCGGTCTTCCCGGGCGGCGGCGCCACCCCGACCGCGTCGAACCTGAACTTCACCGCGGGCCAGACCATCGCCAACTCGGTGATCGTCCCCGTCGGCCAGGACGGCAAGATCAGCGTCTTCAACGGCGCCTGGGCGGGCGCCGACGTCGTCGTCGACGTCGTCGGCTACTACAGCACCGACAGCACGAGCGCCTTCCTGCCGCTCTCGCCGGAGCGCCTGGTCGACACCCGTGACCCCAACGACCCGGTCTACGGGAAGCTGTGGGGCCAGAGCTACATCTACATGCCGATGTCCTACGACGACCCGAGCATCACGGGCTTCGTGCTGAACTCCACGGTCACCAACACCGAGGGCGACGGGTACCTCACGGTCACCCCGGACCCGAACTCGATGGACGACTACATCAACCGCGTGGACGTCTGGCCGACGCCGCCGAACTCCTCCAACCTGAACTGGACGAAGGGCGCCACCGTCCCGAACCTGGTCCAGGCGAGCACCGGCGGCAACGGCATCATCGACCTCTGGAACCGGGGCTGGGACGACATCGACCTCATCGTCGACCTCTTCGGCCTCTACCAGCAGGGCTGATCCACCGGCAGGTGAACCCCACGGCGCCCCGGGCGCGGCCGCACGGCCGTTCCCGGGGCGCCGTCGTCGCGGCGGGGCCGGTTCCCGGCACGCGCCGGCCACCTGCCCGCGCGAACGGCCGGGTCCCGCGCTAGCCTCGGCCACCGACACCCACTCGGAGGAGCGCTCATGAACGCAGGGGTCCCGCAGGACCGATCGGAACGTGCCTACGACGTCGTCCTCTTCGGCGCCACCGGGTTCGTCGGCGCGCTGACCGCCGAGTACCTCGCCGAGCACGCGCCCGCCGGCTGCCGGTGGGCCCTCGCGGGCCGGGACCTCGCGAAGCTGGAGCGGCTGCGCGAGCGGCTGGCCGCGATCGACCCCGGGTGCGCGACGCTGCCGCTGCTGCGGGCCGACGCCCAGGACGCCGCGGCCGTACGCGAACTGGCCGCGTCCACCCGGGTACTGGCCACGACCGTGGGTCCGTACATCTGGTACGGCGCCGGGCTCGTGGCCGCCTGCGCCGAGGCCGGCACCGACTACGTGGACCTCACCGGCGAGCCGGAGTTCGTGGACCGGATGTACGTGGAACACGACGCGCGGGCCCGCGAGACCGGGGCCCGGCTGGTGCACGCCTGCGGCTTCGACTCGATCCCGGCCGACCTCGGCGCGTACTTCACGGTCCGCCGGCTGCCGGAGGGGGTCCCGCTGAAGGTCGACGGCTTCATGCGCTCCAACGCGTTCTTCTCCGGCGGGACCCTGGCCTCCGCGCTGACCGCGCTGGGCCGCGGCCCCCAGACCCTGGCGGCCGGGCACGCCCGCCGCCTGCACGAACCGCGGCTGCTGGGGCGGCGGGCCCGCGGGCCCCTGGGCGTGCCGCGGTTCAGCCGCGAGACCGGCACGTGGGCGCTGCCGCTGCCGTCGCTGGACCCGCGGATCGTGACGCGCTCGGCGGCCGCGCTGGAGCGCTACGGCCCGGACTTCCGCTACCGGCACTACGCCTCCGTCAAGCACCTGCCCGTCGCGGTGGGCGGTACGGCGGCGGTGGGCGCGACGGCGGCCCTGGCGCAGGTGCCGCCGGCCCGGCGGTGGCTGACGAACCGCTGGGAGCCGGGCCGGGGTCCGGACGCGGAGCGGCGCGCGCGCAGCTGGTTCACCGTGCGGTTCGTGGGCGAGGGCGGCGGCCGGCGCGTGTTCACCGAGGTGTCGGGCGGCGACCCCGGCTACGGGGAGACCGCGAAGATGCTGGCGGAGTCGGCGCTCTGCCTGGCCCACGACGCCCTGCCGGAGTCCGCCGGCCAGGTGACGACGGCCGTGGCGATGGGCGACGCCCTGACCCAGCGCCTCCAGAAGGCGGGGATCACCTTCCGGGTGGCCGACGCCCGCTGACGGACCGCCCGGCTCAGGAGGCCTCGCGCAGCGCCCTGCGGCACAGGGAGTCGGCGCGGCGGGTGGTCTCCGGGATCCGGAAGCGGGGGCTCAGGGCCAGGACGTGCGCGCAGGCGTTGTCGAGCGACACCTTGTGCCCGACGGAGACGTACACCGGCTTGGTCCCGTCCTGCGTCCGCAGGGCCCGTCCGACCTCGGTCCCGTCGGCGGCGAGCAGCGCGGCGACGTCGCCCCGCCGGGTGCCCGGCTCCTCGTGGGTGAAGGTGAACGGGTTCTTCGCGACGCCGATGGACGGGAGCCCGGTGACCACTCCGAGGTGGCAGGCGAGGCCGAAGCCGCGGGGGTGGGCCAGGCCGTAGCCGTCGCAGACCACGAGGCCCGGCTCGACGGTCAGGGCGTCGAGGGCGGCCAGTACGGTCGGCAGCTCGCGGAAGGCGAGCAGCCCGGGCACGTAGGGGAAGCTGACGTGCCCGACGGCGGTGGCCTCCTGGACGACCTCCAGGGTGGCGGCGTCGAGGACCACGGCCGCGGCGGCGACCAGGTCGCGGGTGTCGTCGTAGGCGACGTCCACTCCCGTCACGAGCCCGTGGCCGGGCGGGGGTCCGGACTCGGTGAGCACGACGCGGTGGCGCAGCTCGTCCTGTATCGCCCGGGCCTCGGCCTCGTCGGCGGGGGTCTTCACACTCGTCATGACGAGCGAGAGTAGCCTGGCGATCATGTTCGTCATGGAGCTCACCTACACCGCGCCGCTCGAAGCCGTCGAGGACGAGATGGACGCCCACATCGCCTGGCTCGACGGCCATTACGCCTCCGGCGTCTTCCTCGCGTCGGGACGCAAGGTCCCGCGCGAAGGGGGCCTCATCCTGGCGCGAGGGGTGTCCCGGGCCGAGATCGAGAGCATCGCGGCCGAGGACCCCTTCGCGGTCGCGGGCGTCTGCGAATACCGCATCACCGAGTTCATCGCGACGAAGACGTCGGCGGACCTGGCGACGGTACGGGAGAACCCGGTCGTCTAGGGGGTGTCCGGCCCTGATCCGGCGGGCACCCCAGGGGGTGTCCGCCGGGGCGTCCGCGGTCCGCGCGGGGCCGCCGGTCAGTGGCGTTCCAGCCGTGCCACCCGGCCCTTCTCCCCCGCCGCCCAGCATCCCGTGTCGGCGGCGCAGTCGACCGTGTCGAAGGAACCGGCGTCCAGCGGCCGCCAGCTGCGGCCGCCGTCCGTGGTCACGTCCGTGCCCGTGGGCCCGACCGCGAGGGCCGTCCCCCCGCTGTACGGGTACCAGGCCGCGCCGGACCGGTAGGCCGGCGGCGGTGTCGTCGCCCGGCGCCAGGTGCGTCCTCCGTCCGAGGACACCGCGGCGGCCTGCGGGGAGGCCTGCCCGGGCCGGTAGTCGCCGCCCACGGCGAGGCCCCTCGTACGGTCCCGGAAGGCGAGGGCGAAGACCCCTCGGGCCGGGTCGCCCGCCGGCAGGGTGGATTCGGCCACCCGCCAGGTGCGGCCGCGGTCCGCGGAGTGCAGGACCCGCGCGCTCGCCCCGCCCCCCGTGGCCAGCCATACGTCGCGCGGGCCGGCGCTGACCAGGCACTGGCCGCTCGCCGCGAAGCCCGCCTCGCCCGGTAGTGCGTCGGGCATGCCCCCGCTGGGCAGCACCCGCCAGTGGCGGCCGCCGTCGTCCGTGGACAGGATGCGGAACTTCCCGTCCACCGGGTCGCTCATGGCCAGCCCGTGCCGGGCGTCGAAGAACGTGAGGCAGTCGTAGAAGGCCCGCGGGTCGGGGTTGCGGAAGGTCTCGGTCCAGGTGGCGCCGCCGTCCTCGGTGCGCAGCACCCTGGAGGCCTCGCCCTCGCCGATGGACAGGGCCACCGCGCGGCGCGCGTCGAACGCCTCGATGTCACGCAGTTCCAGTTCCTCCGCGACCGCGCCGGGCGGGGAGACGTCCTGCCAGCTGCGGCCGCCGTCGAGGGTGCGCAGCACGGTGCCCTTGGAGCCGGCGACCCAGGCCGTGCTCCGGCTGACGGCGGAGAGTCCCCGGAAGCGGGCGGTCTTCCCGGTCTCCTTGAGGGCCCACTCGGCGGTCGTCACGTCCTGTCCCTGGCCGGGCCCCGGCTCGGTGCCGGGGCCCGGGGCGGCGTGTGCGGGTCCGGCGAGCACCCCGACCGCCAGGATTGCCACGGACATGCCAATTCCAACATCCAGAAGCCTCATGGCGCCGGAAGCTAACGCACCCCGGATCCGCCGTCCAGAGGGCGTCCGACCGCACGTTGCGCCGGTGGAGTGAGCGACAACCGGCCCTTCTGCGGCGCCTCCCGTCCCCGCGCGGCACACCGGCCCGCCTTCGGGCACTTCCGCCCGCCGGTCACTCTGTGCGATCGCACAGGCTGGTTCCGGCCAGTCGGTGACACAGCTCACTCAAACGCCCATGCACGGATTTGCCGATTCCGGCGTCTATCGGGTTGCCGGGCCCCACCCCACAGTCCGGCAGCAGATCCGCCGCAAGGGAGTGAGCCTTGATCACTGTCATCGAGCAGGCCGCGCAGGCCCGTCTGGTCGCCACCGCGCCGAAGGTCGAGAGCGTTCCCGTCACCCTCTGCTACGACCGGGCGGATCCCTTCGCCGTGCGCATGGCCTTCCCCGCCCCGGCCACGCTGGAAGGCGTCGAGGTCTCGTGGACCTTCTCCCGCGAACTGCTGGAGTCCGGCCTGGACCGCCCGTCCGGCTGCGGTGACGTGCGCGTACGGCCGTACGACGGGGACCGGACCACGATCGAGTTCCACGCGGTGGAGGGGGTCGCGATCGTGCTGATGCTGACGGCCGAGCTGCACCGGTTCCTGGAGCGGGCCGCGACCGTGGTCCCGCCCGGCCTGGAGCACCTCTACCTCGACATGGACCACAGCCTCGCCGAGCTCATGCGCGACACCTGCTGACACCCCCGCCGTAAATCGTTTGCGGGCGGCCGGGGCCGCCCGTAGCTTCGTAGACGCCCCATTGCCGTCGAACGGAGCAGGACGTTGCTCTTCTGAGGTCCGAGACACCGACCACCGCGACCACCGCGACCGTCGCGAAACCCGCGACCCCCGCGACCACCGCGACCGTCAACACCACCGTGATCCCGCATCACCGTCACGGTCGCTGATCCGAGCGTCGGCTGTCTCCCCGCGTTGCACGCACCACTCACGCAACCTGGAGGCCTCCATGAGTCACGCCCCTGCTTTCATCACCTGCTCCGCCCTGTCCTTCGACTGGCCCGACGGCACTCCCGTGTTCGACGGGTTCCAGCTGGCCGTCGGCCCCGGCCGCACCGGCCTGATCGGACTCAACGGGAGTGGCAAGTCCACCCTGTTGAAGCTGATCGCCGGCGAACTGAAGCCGTCCGAGGGCCAGTCGTCCGTCGCCGGCTCGGTCGGCTACCTCCCCCAGACCGTCACCCTCGACACCGCGCTGCGCGTGGACGAGGCACTCGGCATCCGCACCGCCCGCGCCGCCCTCCACGCCATCGAGGCGGGCGAGGCCACCGAGGCGAACTTCGCCGCGGTGGGCGACGACTGGGACGTGGAGGAGCGGGCCCTGGCCACGCTCGACCAGCTCGGTCTCGCCCGGATCGGCCTGGACCGCACCGTGGGTGAGCTCTCGGGCGGCGAGTCCGTCCTGCTGCGCCTGGCCGCGCTGTTGCTGGCCCGGCCCGACGTCCTGCTGCTGGACGAACCCACCAACAACCTCGACCTGCGCGCCCGGGGCCGCCTCTACGCGGCCGTCGAGTCCTGGTCCGGGGTGATGCTCCTGGTCAGCCACGACCGGGAGCTGCTGGAACGGGTCGACCAGATCGCCGATCTGCGCGACGGCGAAGTCCGCTGGTACGGAGGGAACTTCAGCGACTACGAGGACATGCTCGCCGCCGAACAGGAGGCGGCCGAGCGGATGGTCCGGGTGGCGGAGGCCGACGTGCAGCGACAGAAGCGCGAACTGGCCGACGCCCAGGTCAAATTGGCGCGTCGCAAGCGGTACGGCCAGAAGATGTTCGAGAACAAGCGCGAGCCGAAGATCGTGATGGGCGCACGCAAGCGTGCGGCGCAGGAATCGGCCGGCAAGCACAGGATCATGCACACCGAGAAGCTGGCCCAGGCGAAGGAGCGGCTGGACCAGGCGGTGGAGGCGGTCCGCGACGACGCCGAGATCCGCATCCAGCTGCCCGCCACCCTGGTCCCGCCCGGGCGGCGCGTCCTGACCCTCAGCGATCTGCGCCTGCCCCACGGGGCCGCCGTACCGGGCGAGTGGGAACTGCGGGGCCCGGAGCGGATCGCCCTGGTGGGCCGCAACGGCTCGGGGAAGACCACCCTGCTGCGCACGATCGCGGGGCAGCTCGCACCCGAGTCGGGGACCGCGGTGACCCATGTGGCCACGCGGTTCCTGCCGCAGCGGCTGGACGTACTGGACGAGGACAGCTCGGTCGTGGAGAACGTGGCGCGGTTCGCCCCGCAGGCCACGAACAACATGATCCGGGCCCGCCTCGCCCACTTCCTCTTCCGGGGCGGGCGGGCGGACCGGCCGGCCGGCACCCTGTCGGGCGGCGAACGGTTCCGGGCGGCGCTGGCGGCGCTGCTGCTGGCGGAGCCCGCCCCGCAGCTCCTCATGCTGGACGAGCCGACGAACAATCTCGACCTGTCGAGCGTGCGGCAGTTGACGGACGCCCTGGAGTCCTACCAGGGCGCGCTCGTGGTGGCCAGCCACGACGTGCCGTTCCTGGAGTCGATCGGCGTCACGCGCTGGCTGCTGCTGGACGGCGAGCTCCGGCCGACCACGGCCGAAGAGGTCCGGGAGGCGCTGTGGCACGGATAACCGCCTGACGGGGCACGGCGCTTGCGGGTTCCCTCCCCGCGCCAGGGTGAGTCATACGGGGCGCGACGGTCGCCCCGTGTGAGACTTGCGCTACACACCGTAGCGAAACGCGGTGCAGCGGGAGAGGGGAACCGTGCCGCCCAGGAGCACACCGACCGCCAGGCAGCGGCGCCTCGGTTCCGAGCTGCGCCGACTCCGCGAGGAGTCGGGCACGTCGGTCCGGCACGCCGCGGGCCTGCTGGGCGTCGACCGCACCAGGATCCCGAACATCGAATCGGGCCGGATCGGCGTCAGCGCGGAGCGCGTCCGCACCCTCGCCGGCCACTACGGCTGCGCGGACCCCGAGCTCGTGGACCTGCTCGCGGCGATGGCGCGGGAGCGGGACAAGGGGTGGTGGGAGCAGCACCGGGGGGCCCTGCCGCCCGGGCTGCTCGACATCTGCGAACTGGAGCACCACTCGGTCGGGCTGCACACCGCGGTGACCACGCACATACCGGGGCTGCTCCAGACCGAGGCGCACGCGCGGGCCGTCTTCGGCGTCGCCGACCCGCCGCTGGCGGAGCCCGAGCTGCAGGACCGGCTCGCGCTGCGGATGGCCCGCCGCCAGGTGTTCGCGCGGGAGCGGCCGCCGCTGTACGAGGCGGTGGTGCACGAGGCGGCGCTACGGATGCGCTTCGGCGGGCCGGGGGTGGTCCGGGAGCAGCTGGAGCACGTACTGGCACAGTCGGAGCGGGAGCGTACGACGATCCTGGTCATCCCGTTCAGCGCCGGCGGCTTCCCGGGGTCCGGGCAGTCCTTCACGTACGCCGCGGCGGCGCTGAGCCGGCTGGACACCGTGCAGCTGGACAGCTCGCACGGCTCGGCGCTGATCGACTCGGGCCCGACGCTCACGCGCTACCGGGGGCTGCTGGAGCGGCTGCGCGCCCTGGCGCTGCCGGAGGCCGCCTCCCGCGATTTCATCCGCACCGTCGTGCGGGACCTGTGACCCCTCGCGCAGACCGGAGAACGACATGAGCACCCCCGAGGCCGCCTTCGAGGCCACCTGTGAGGCCGCTCCGGCCACCGCGGCGCCGGACGGCACGGGCGCCTTCCGGCCGGGCGTCACCGGGCCGGCCGTCGCCTGGTCGGACATCGTCTGGTCGGTGCCCTTCTGCAGCGAGGGCGCGAACTGCTTCCGCTTCGGCCGCGACACCGCCGGGCGGGCGTACATCGGAACGACCGGGTCCGCCGCGTTCGTGACCGACTCCGTCGACGCCCTCCGCGCGCTCGTCGCGGCCGTCAAGGCGGGAGAGGCGGACCACCTGCTGGCGTGATTTTGCCCTTTCGCTGCCCCGTCTGAGCCCCCCCAAACTGCGTAAATAACTGGACGTAACCGGACATAGGTACACCCGGGGCTTGGCTGGCCTTGATGTCGCGCTTAACCTACGACTCCGTAGGCTACGGAACCGTAGGTAATTCGCTTTGCACCCAGGAGTACCCGTGACGATCACCTCTCCCCACCTCGGCAGCTCGGAGGCGTGGACCGACGCCAAGCTGCTGTACGCGCTGGAAGAAGTGGTCGAGAAGGAGCTCAACCGCCACCTGAAGGTCACCAAGGACTGGATGCCCCACGAGTACGTCCCGTGGAGCGACGGCCGGAACTTCCCGGGCTTCTTCGAGGACGGCGAAGCCTGGGACCCGGAGCAGTCCAAGGTCACCGACATCGGCAAGATCGCGCTGGTCGTGAACCTGCTGACCGAGGACAACCTCCCCAGCTACCACCACGAGATCGCCACGCTCTTCGGCCGCAACGGCGCCTGGGGCACCTGGGTGCACCGCTGGACGGCCGAGGAGGGCCGCCACGGCATCGTGATGCGCGACTACCTCCTGGCCTCGCGCGCCGTGGACCCGGACAAGCTGGAAGCGTTCCGGATGCAGCACATGTCGGAGGGCTTCGAGTCCGACAACCGCCACTCGATGCTGCACTCGGTGGCGTACGTGGCCTTCCAGGAGCTCGCCACGCGCATCTCGCACCGCAACACCGGCCACCAGTCCGGTGACCCGGTCTGCGACCGCATGCTGGCGCGCATCGCGGCGGACGAGAACCTGCACATGATCTTCTACCGCAACCTGCTGGGCGCGGCCTTCGAGATCGCCCCCGACCTGACCATGCAGGCGGTGCGGGACGTCGTCGTCAACTTCCGGATGCCCGGACACGGCATGCCCGGCTTCGAGCGCATGGCCGCGCAGATGGCCATCGGCGGGGTCTACAACCTGCGGATCCACCACGACGACGTGCTGGCCCCGGTGCTGCGCTTCCTCAAGGTCATGGACATCGCCGACCTCGGACCGGAGGGGCAGAAGGCCCAGGACGAGCTGGGACTGTTCATGAACGGCCTGGACTCGGAGGCCAAGAAGTTCGACGAGCGCCTGGCCGCCCGCGCGGCCCGCCTGGCGGCCCGCAAGGGCTGACCTGACCGGATTCCGCCCGCTCGGGCGAGTGACGCCGATTGCCCTGGTGGAGCACTGCTCTGCCAGGGTTTCGCGTCATGACGTCACTGCAGGTGGACATCGACCAGCTGACCCGCTTGACCCGGGCCCTGGACTCCTCGCTGAGCTCCCTGCGGGAGGCCCGGCGGGCACTGGCCCACGTACGGCCCGACCAGCTGGGCACGGCGGATCTCGATGCGGCGTGCGACGGCTTCCAGGAACGGTGGGCCTACGGCACGCGGGAGCTGACCGAACGGGTCAAGACCGTACGGGAGGGCGTGGACCGCAGCGCCGCGCAGTACGCGGAGCTGGAGGAGGCCGTCCGCGCGGCCTTCCTCCGGGCGGCGGCCACCCATGGCTGAGCACGCGGCGCTGGGCTTCGACCCGGCCCCCGGGAACCCCGCCGCGGTCCTGGCACTGACCGGGAAGCTCGGCGCGTCGGCGAAGTCCCTCGGCGAGGCCTCGCGGGTGGTGACGGACCTCGTCTCCCACAGTTCGTCCTGGCAGGGCGAGGCGGCGACCGCCTTCCGCGCCTCCCTCTCCCGGGACCTCCCCCGCTACCTGGCCTCGGCCCACACCTCCCTGGCGGAGGCCGCCCGCCGGCTCACGGGGTGGCACGACACGCTGGTCGCCCACCGCGAGCTGGCCGCCCGGTACGAGGCGCAGGCCGCGGCGGCGAAGACGCCGGAGGCCCTCACCGACGTCCGCCGCCTGGCCCGCGAACTGGCCGCGGAACACGCGGCGGCGGCCCGCCGCGTGGCGGCCACGCTGAACGCGGCGACGGACAAGCTGGCCCCCAAGGAACCGGGCCTCCTGTCCTCGATCTGGCACAAGATCACCGAAGACCCGGCCGACGCCCTCTCCAACGCCTCGGCGATCCTGGGCGCGATCGGCGCCGGCGTAGCCCTGTTCTTCCCACCGGCGGGCCTGGCGATCATGCTGGTGGGCAGCGGCTTATCCCTGGCCGCCCTGGCCATGCACGTCTCGGACGCGAAGTTCCGCAAGTCCCTGACGGACGGCTTCACCAAGGGCCAGTTCGACGCGGACTTCTGGAAGAGCAGCGTCACCCTCCTGGGAGACACCGCCGGCTCCGTCCCCGGCGTGGCCGCGATCGCCTCCGGCGCCAAGGCCGGCACGGCGGCCGCCCGCGCGGCAACGGCGGCCGCCCCTGAAGCCAGCGCGCTGACGGGACTCGCCCCGGGAACCACTGCCTTCCGACAGGCGGCCTGGTCCACATCGGACGACCTACGTCAGATCGAGAGCCCGCTCACGGGATGGGCAATGCGGTCATCGACCCAGGAGACCCGCGACCGTGTGGGGGTGCTCGTGGCCACTACAGGAGCGGTAACCGCGGGGTGCGACTATGGCCCTGACAACGAGGACCTGGAACACGGCTCCACAGCGGTGGACGGCACCCGAGGAGTCCTCGACGATGCCCCCTCGGCCATCAAGAGGTCCGGTCGCGCCTGGTCGGTGTTGAGGCCATGACCCTTGAGATCTCAACCCCGCCGGTCTGGTTCCGTCTGCCCCCGGGCTTCCATGACATCGGCCCCGAAGACAGGTCGGCACTGGACGCATTCGCCGAGGCCCTGGGCAGCCCCGACACCCAGCGGGAACTGTCCCAGCTCATCGATGGCCTTGAAGAACTCGCCGACCACCATGTCGTTCACACCGCGATCGGCCTTCACCCGGAAGAACCGGTAGGCGTTGCAACCTCGTTGTTCTCACTGACCGTGCAGCCAGCCGAACAGCCCAATCCTCGGCTCACCGTGGCGCGAGCAGGGTTGGGCATCGCACGCTCGCCACACTGGACCAGTTCTGTCCGTCGGTTCATCGATCTCGCGTCGGGTCTCCCCTGTTGCCTGGTTGCGGGCACTCTTTCCGTGCCGGACGTCGAACATCGTCTGTTTCAGGCCAGAGTCGCGACCGTTCCTCCGGATGGACTCCACCTGCTCGTCCTCGATCTGACTAGCGCCTCCACCCAGCACGCCGACGCGTACACGGACATCCTGGAGGCAGTCGCACACACGATCCTCTTTTCCGACCCCGAGGCAAACGCGCCGAAGGCAGCCGGTACCTCGCGGATTCTGGAGGTGCTGCTGTGAGCCTCGCACTCACCAAGGTGGCCTGGGACCACCCGCCCACGGAAGTCGGCTACAGGCGATTGGTCATCCGCCGCCTTGGGTGGGTGATCAGCCTCGGCGCCCCACCATTGGTCGCCTTAGCCTGCATCGACCTCGTCCCCCACGCGGGGATGGTCTCTGCCCTGACTATCTTGGCCGTCGCGCCCTACCTGCCCTGGGTGATCATCGCCTTCTTCCGGCGCCAGCGCGTCAGAGCCGTACTACGGGCCTACCCCTGGTGCGAGTGGCCGTGCCAGTACCCTCGCCGGCCGCCCGGGAGCCCCGCGACCATCGCGATTCCCTTCCGGGAGGACTTCACTGCCACGCTGCGGATTCTCCCGTTCCCCATCGCGCTCGCGCAGTTGGAGAACGACCACCCGGACAGGATCTGGTTCGCGGGGGATCCTCGATTCGGTGGGGTCGTGTCGCCCGTCGGGGGGCATTACCCCGTGCGGGTCGTACCCCATACGCCGCGGCGCGAGGAGTGCGGTGGCGAGGGGTTCGACCTCGCGCGGCGGGTGGGGCTGGTCCGTGCCAGTGGGAAGGCCACGCGGACCTGAATCAGCGGCGGCCGGGGCGCAGCGCGAGACGCTCCGACTCCGAGAGGCCGCCCCAGACCCCGAAGCGCTCGTCATTGGCCAGGGCGTACTCCAGGCACGCCGCCCGCCCCTCGCACGCCCCGCACAGCCGCTTCGCATCACGCAATGAGGAGCCCGGCTCCGGGAAGAAGAAGCCCGGGCCGGTCTGGGCGCACAGGGCGAGTTCGTACCAGGCGGCGGTGTCGGTGGCTGCGGTAGAGGTGTTGATAGACATGCCGCAGATACTGCTCAGCGCGGATGGACGTCCGCTATACGCCTGATCAACACGGCGTACGCCGCCGCCCCGAGAGCATCGCATCCCCCACTGACAAGCTGCTCGCCGTCGACTCGTGGACGGGCCCGGGGCGGCCCGGGGTTCAGTCCTCGTGCTTGGCCCGGCTGGGCTGGACGCGCTTGGGTTCGCCCGGCATCTTCGGGTAGTCCGGGGGGTAGGGCATGTCGCCCAGGCCGTGTTCGTGTTCCAGGCGGTCCGCGAGTTCCAGTACGGAGTCCAGGGTGAAGGCGTGGTCGTCCATGTCCGCGTGCACGTCGCCCAGTTCCGCGAAGCGGGCCGGCATCGTCACGATGTCGAAGTCCCGCGGCTCGGCGTCGTCCACCTCGTCCCAGCGCAGGGGCGCTGAGACCGGGGCGTGCGGGCGCGGGCGGACCGAGTAGGCGGAGGCGATCGTGCGGTCGCGCGCCGTCTGGTTGTAGTCGACGAAGATCCGCTCGCCGCGCTCCTCCTTCCACCAGGCCGTCGTGACCTTGCCCGGCATGCGGCGCTCCAGTTCCCGGCCGAGGGCGATGGCGCAGCGGCGGACCTCGGTGAAGGTCCAGCGCGGCTCGATCGGGACGAAGACGTGCAGTCCCCGGCCGCCGGAGGTCTTGGGCCAGCCGCGCAGTCCCAGTTCCTCCAGCAGGGCGCGCAGTTGATGGGCGGCGGCCACCGCGTGGTGGTAGTCGGTGCCGGGCTGCGGGTCCAGGTCGATGCGCAGCTCGTCGGGCCGGTCGGTGTCCTCGCGGCGGACCGGCCAGGGGTGGAAGGTGAGGCATCCCAGGTTGGCCGCCCACAGGACGGCGGCCGGCTCGGTCGGGCAGATCTCGTCGGCCGTGCGGCCGCTCGGGAAGGCGATGTGGGCGGTCGGGATCCAGTCGGGGAGGTTCTTCGGAGCCCGTTTCTGGAAGAAGGACTCGCCCTCCACCCCGTCGGGATAGCGCTCCAGGGTCGTCGGCCGGTCGCGGAGGGCACGGACGATCCCGTCGGCGACCGCCAGGTAGTACTCGGCGACGTGCCGCTTGGTGAGGCCCCGCTCCGGGAAGTAGACCTTGTCCGGGCTGGACAGGCGTACCGTCCGCCCGGCCGCCTCCAGCTCGATCGCATTGCCAGCAGCACCCATGTGCGCCACGGTAGGCGGGCCGGACCGCGGGCGCATACCGGGCGGGTCCGGACGCACCACCGCAGAATCGGAGGCATGGATCTGCCAGTGATGCCGCCGGTCAAGCCGATGCTCGCCAAGTCAGTGGCGAAGATCCCGCCCGGCATGCAGTACGAGGCCAAGTGGGACGGCTTCCGGGCGGTCGTGCATCGCGATGGCGACGAGGTCGAGATCGGCAGCCGCACGGGTAAGTCCTTGACCAGGTACTTTCCCGAGCTGGTGGAGGCCCTGAAGGCGAATCTGCCCGGCCGGTGCGTCGTGGACGGCGAGATCGTGATCGTCCATGGGGGGCGTCTGGACTTCGACCGGCTGACCGAGCGGATCCATCCCGCGCAGTCCCGTGTCGCCCTTCTGGCCGAGACCACCCCCGCCAGCTTCGTCGCCTTCGACCTGCTCGCCCTCGACGACGAGGCGCTCCTCGAAACCCCGCTCACCGACCGCCGTACCGCCCTGGTCGCGTCCCTGTCCACCGCTCGGCCCCCCGTTCATGTCGCGCCCGCAACCACCGACCCCGCGCTCGCGCAGGAGTGGTTCGAGCGGTTCGAGGGCGCCGGGCTCGACGGGGTGATCGCCAAACCGCTCGATCTCCCCTACCGGCCCGATGCGCGCCTCATGTACAAGATCAAGCACGAACGTACCGCCGACGTCATCGTCGCCGGTTTCCGTTTCCACAAGAGCGGTCCGATTGTCGGATCGCTCCTGCTCGGCCTCCACGACGCGCAGGGCACCCTCCAGCACGTGGGCGTCTGCGCCGCTTTCCCCATGAAACGCCGGGCCGAGCTGGTGGACGAGCTCCAACCCCTGCGGATGCCCGACCCGACGGGGCACCCGTGGGCGGCCTGGGCCGAGGAGTCGGCGCACGAGAGCGCCCGTCTTCCCGGCGCACAGAGCCGCTGGACCGGCAAGAAGGACCTCTCCTGGGTACCGCTGCGCCCGGAGCGCGTCATCGAGGTCGCCTACGACCACATGGAGGGGGACCGCTTCCGGCACACCGCCCAGTTCCGGCGCTGGCGGCCCGACCGGGCCCCCGAGAGCTGCACCTACTCCCAGTTGGAGGAGGTCGTGGGCTACGACCTCGCCGAGGTGCTGGGCCCGGCCCCTGCCGGCTGAGGCGGGACGGCGCCGGGGCCGCCGGGTCCGGGGCCGCCGGGTCCGGGGCCGCCGGGTCCGGGGGCCGCCGGGTCCGGGGGCCGGCGCGTCAGCCCGCCGTCAGCTTCTCCCACTCCTCCCGGTCCGGTCCCACCTCGTTCGGTTCGTACTCCGGCCGCGCCGCCAGCCAGCGCGCCACCCGGGCCCGGATCTCCGGGTCCGCGTACGCCCGCTCCGGAGGCTCGGCCAGGTGCCTGACCCGCGCCCGGGCCCGCATCACGTCGGGGTCCTCCAGCGCGCAGTCGAACAGCGCGGCCACTTCGCGCGCCGTCCCGGTACGCCCCGCCCGCGTCGCGAAGCGCTCGCCGATGGCCGCGTCGGCGACCACCTGGAAGTCGAACCAAGGCTTCAGGGTCCGCACCGCCCACTCGTGGTGCGCCACGGCGAACCGCTCGGACCCGGGCTCCATGTGCGCCGTACGGGCCACCCTGCGCGCCGCCCACAGGGTGAGCGAGGTGCCCTGCCCCAGGGTCGGGTTGGTGTGCGTGATCGAGTCGCCGACCGGCACCAGCCCGGTCACCACCGGTCCCCGCTCGTCCACGAGCGCGCTCCAGCGGTTGTCCAGGCTCGCCGTGGCCAGTACGCCCGACAGGGGCTCGGCGCCGAGCGCCAGCCAGGCCTCACCGGGCGGGAAGGAACGTGCGGCCCGTTCGAAGACCGCGGGGTCGCGCAGCGCCGACCGCGTGGTGTCCGCGGTGTGCACGAAGAGCGTCACGGCGAAGACCCGGTTGTCGGCGGGGAAGACGGCGCACCCGGCGAAAGCGCCGCCGGTCACCGCCCACGGCCGTCGCGGCCCCTCGTCCATGCCCGCGGGCAGCCGGTACCAGCGGCAGAAGTACGCGAGCCCCGTGCGGTGCCGTTCCACGACGGGCGGCCGGCACCCCGCCGCGCCGAGCCTGCGCTCGATGCCGCCGCGGCGGCCGCCCGCGTCCACGACGAGGTCCCCCTCGTAGCTGCCCGCCTCGGTGGTCACTCCCGTCACCCGGATACCGGCAGCGGCGCCGGGGTCGTCCCCGGACTGCGGCGCGGTGGTGAGTCCCGAGACCGGCTCCCCGTGGCGGAGGACCGCTGCGGGCTCCGCGCGCAGTGCCGTGGCCAGCGCGCTCTCCAGCACGATGCGCCGCGCCTGCAGCATGACGAGGTCCTCGTCGCCGGGCAGCTCGGGCGGCCGTACCTCGAACCAGTCCAGCTCGTGCCGCTCGCGGGCGCCGAGCCGGAGCATCTCCCCGTAGACGTCGGGCAGCTCGTCCCGCAGGACGTTGCGGGCGGCTCCCAGCAGCGCGTGCGGCTGGACGGCCTGCGGTACGGTCGGCCGCCGCCAGCCGAAGAAGTCGCGGTCGAGCGCGCTGCCGGGGGCGCGCGTGTCGCGCTCGAAGAGCTCCGCCGTGTGTCCGCGCCGCGCCGCGAGCAGGGCGGTGGCGAGGCCGCCGATCCCTCCGCCGATGACCAGCACATGTGCCATGGAGCGTCCCCCCGAACCGTTGGACCGTACGACGATCACACCGCTCAGAGCCTGCGCGTATGGAGAGGGGCCGAAACCCGCACACATGTCCGCCCCACCGCCGTCCGTCCGGTCAGCCGTGGAGCGCACCGGCGGCCGCGCCCGTGCGGTGGGCCGCCAGCGCCCGCCTGGACTCAGCCTCGATCAGGTCGGCGTTGATGGCGGCGGCAGCCTGCGCGCCCTGGGCGGCCGCCCCCGCGACCTTCTCCAGCGGCGCGGTCACGTTGCCCGCCAGCCAGACCCCGCGGAGCGTGGTGGCGCCGGTGGCCGGGTCGGATTCGACGCTACGGCCGATCACGTGCCCGTCCCGCGTCATGTCGATGGTCGGCAGGCCCAGGCTGGTCAGGACCCCCGAACGGGCCGTGAACCGCGGGGCCACCACCAGCGCCCGGCACTCCACCCCCGCCCCGCCGGCCAGGGTGACCCCGGTCAGCCGGTCGTCCTCGACGGCCAGGCCGGTCACCTCGCCCTCGACGACCCGGATCCCGAGGGCCGCGAGCAGCTCCCGCTCGTCCTCCCCCAGCGGCCAGGTGTGCGCCAGCAGCGTGGTCCGGTCGCTCCAGTGCCGCCACATCTGCGCCTGGTGCACGGCGAGCGGCCCGTCGGCCAGCACCGCGACCGGCTGGTCCCGGACCTCCCAGCCGTGGCAGTACGGGCAGTGCAGCACGTCCCGCCCCCAGCGGGCCCCGAGCCCCGGCACCGCCGGCAGCTCGTCCACCAGGCCGGTGGCGACCAGCAGCCGCCCCGCCCGCACGGTCGAGCCGTCCCCGCAGCGGACCAGGAAGCCCCCGTCGGGCAGCCGGTCCGCGGCGACGGCCGTGCCGGGCCGGATCCGGCCTCCGTAGCCCTCCACCTCCGCACGCCCCGTGGCGAGCAGCGTGGCCGGACTCCCGCCGTCCAGGCCCAGGTAGCCGTGCATGTGCGCGGCCGGGGCGTTGCGCGGGCTGCCGGAGTCGATCACCAGTACCGAACGGCGGGCCCGGACCAGGGTGAGCGCCCCGGCCAGTCCGGCCGCGCCGCCACCGACGACGACCACGTCGAACGATTCGCCCTTTGCATCCCTTGCGTCCCTTGCGTTGTCCATGGTGCGAGGGTCCGCCCGAATGCCTCACTTGACAAATGTTCTTGCCGAAGCGGCAAATGGAGCCATGGCCCCCGAGAAGCAGGACGAGGAACTCACCGACGTGCTCACCGCCGTCGGCCCGCGGCTGCGGGCCCTGCGCCGGCAGCGCGGCACCACGCTGGCCCAGCTCAGCGAAACCACCGGGATCTCCCTCTCCACGCTCTCCCGGCTGGAGTCCGGACAGCGCAAACCGACGCTGGAGCTGCTGCTGCCGCTGGCCAAGGCGCACCGGGTCGCACTGGACGAGCTGGTCGGCGCGCCGGAGACGGGTGACCCCCGGATCCGCCCGCGCCCCTTCGTCCGGCACGGCCACACCTACGTACCGCTGACCCGCAACTTCGGCGGGGTGCACGCCTTCAAGCAGATCCTCCCGCCCGTCGAGGGCGCCCCGCCCGTACCCGAACTGAAGGTCCACGAAGGGTACGAGTGGCTGTACGTGCTGTCCGGGCGCGTCCGGCTGCTGCTCGGGGAACACGACCTGGTGCTCGAACCCGGAGAGGCCGCCGAGTTCGACACGCGTACGCCGCACGCCTTCTGCAACGCCGGTCCGCAGCCTGCGGAGTTCCTCAGCCTCTTCGGCCCCCAGGGCGAGCGGATCCACGTCCGCGCCCGTCCCGCCACTCCTCCGGAAGGACGTCCATGACCACCACCCCCGAGCACCCCGAGCGCGAGCGTCCCGAACGGGCCGTTCCGCAGCCGAACGCCGTCGTCGGCGTCGGCCTCGTCGTCGTCGGCCACGACGGCCGCGTGCTGCTCGGCCAGGCGCACGACGGCCGTTGGGAACTGCCCGGCGGGAAGGTCGACCCGGGAGAGGGCTTCGAGGAGGCCGCCGCCCGTGAACTCGCCGAGGAAACGGACCTGCGGGTGGCCCCCGGGGGCGTGCGCGTCCTGTCCGTCCAGATCGAGGCGAAGTCCACCCTGACCCGGCTGACGGCGGCCGCGGTCACCACCACGGCGGAGGGCGTGCTCTCCGTCACCGAACCCCACAAGATCGCCCGCTGGGAGTGGTTCGCGCCCGCCGAGATCCCGTCGGCGCTGTACGCCCCCTCCGCGGCGGTGCTCCGCGCCTGGCGCCCGGACCTCACGGAACTCCCGCCCGTCCCCTCGTACGACTACCCGACGACGGGCCGGACTTCGAGCGCCTGAGCCCTCCCGGGCGGCTCCCTCATGCCCGCGGCCACGGTTCGCCCCCGAAGCGCCCCTGCGGCGGCTATCGTTCCGCCTCGACGAGATGCTGAGATCGGGGGGAACCGTGCCGGGCGCTGCCATACCCAACCGGTGTGCCGTCTGCGGAAATCCGGTGGCCAGGAAGAAGCTCATCACCCTCAAGGGAGGACGGTCGGCGCACCGCGCCTGCGGGCCGTCGGCCGTCGGCCGGCCACGCGTCGCCCCGTCCCCCGGCGCTGCCCCTGCCGCCACTGCCCTCGCCAAGCAGCAGAAGCCGAAGCAGAAGCAGAAGCCGATGAGCCGCGCCGAACTCCTCAAGCGGATCGAGGAGTTGCGGGCGCGCGACGCCAGGAAGAAGGCCGCCGCCCGGCCCCAGCCCAGATCGCCCCAGCCGAAGGCCAAGCCGAAACCCAAGCCGGCGGCCACGACCAAGGCGAAGGCCGCTCCCCGGCCCGGCGCCGGCGCGGCCCGCCGCCCCACCGCGCCCCAGCCTTACTACGGGGTGGAGATGAAGTCCGTCGGCGGCCGGTGGGTCCAGATGCATCCGGAGTCGGAGTAGCGGCTCAGCTGACCGCGACGACCGTGGCCGCCATCATCACCACCATGGCGGCCTGCATGTCGCGGATGGCCGCCTGGACGCCGTCGGCCGCCCACTGGCCGCCGGCTATCTCCGCCATCCTCGGCTTCACCGCGGCGGGGTTGTGGCCCGGGAAGGCCAGGCGGTGCAGTTTCGCTCCGTGGAGCAGGGCGATGAGGCCCGCCGTGCGGTCGTCGGGCGGGGCGCACCCGATGACGGCCGCGGTCAGCCGCTCCCGCAGTGCGCGCTCGACCGTGCCGTCGACCTCGGGGTAGCGCCGCTGGGGGAACACCCCCAGCACCTTGCGCACCTGCTCCGCCACCAGCCCGCGCTCGCCGAGGCGTTCCAGCACGGGGCCGGTCGCCTTCATGTAGTCCTTCGTCAGCCAGTCCGTCACCCGGCGCCGGCCGAGGCCGCGCAGCCAGGTCTCGATCAGCCGGAGCCGCCCGTCGAGCAGCGGCTCCCCGGTCGGCTCGGTGCTCCTGAGCTGCAGGTGCTTCCCCGAGATCGACACCCGTTCCGCCAGGACCAGTTCGAGCAGGATCGCGCCCGCCAGAGCCGGTGCCACCGACTGGCGCTGCCTCACCACCCCGGACCCGTCGTCCAGGGACAGGAGCATGACCTCCTCGGCCAGCGTGATCGTGTTCCCCATGTGCGTCGCCCCCAGGTCCTCGTGCTTCTCGAAGGGAAGGACGACGTGAGGCCGCCCCGAGTTCCCCACCTGCCAGCATGATCGACAAGGCGTCCGAAAGACACGCCCTAGTGCCGTACGACCACCTTCGGTGCGAAGTTCCCGTCGCCCAGGTCCTCGGCCAGCAGCCGCTTGGCGATCGCGTCCGCCGCGACCCGCAGTTCGGCGCTGCGCGGCCGGCCCCGGTCCTTCTCCAGCTGGTCGCCGAGCCATTGGGCCCACGCCGCCGAGATGACGTCGGCCTCCCGCTGCCCGGCGGTCGTGAGGCTGAAGAAGGCGCCCTCCCGGGTGAGGAAGCCCTCCTCCACCATCCGGTCGAACACCGGGAGCAGTACCTCCGGCGGGAGCGAACGCCGCCCGGCGACCAGGCCGATGGTGCAGGAACCGATCGTCCTGGTCATCAGTTCCACCTGCATCACCGTCCACGCGCCCGCGATGTCCAGCCGGGTGTCGGAGGATTCGACGATCGCCCGCGCCGTGTCCGCCCCCATGTTCCGTACGAGCTTGCCGACCGCCAGCTCCAGCAGCTTGGCCGAGTCCCCCGAGGCCGTGGCCGGCGAGCCGAAGCCGTCGCCCATGTCGGTGGATCCCGCCCGGGCGCTGTCGCGCAGCTTGACCTGCTTGAGGAAGAGCGCCACGACGAAGCCGAACACCGCCACCGGCACGGTCCACAGGAACACGGTCTGCAGGGCCCCCGCGTACGCCTCGATGACCGGTGTCGCGGCGGCCGGATCGAGCTCGTGCACCCCCTGCGGGGTCGAGGCGGCCCCGGCCAGCTGCGCCGGGTCCTGCCCGGTCGCTCTCGCCGCGTCGGCGACCGCCGCCTCCAGGGCGGGTCCCAGCTGGTTGGCGTAGATCGTTCCGAAGACCGCCGTCCCGAAGGCGCTGCCGAGCGTACGGAAGAAGGTGACCCCGGAGGTGGCGGTGCCGAGGTCGGCGTAGTCGACGGTGTTCTGCACGGCGATCGTCAGCACCTGCATGGACAGGCCGATGCCGGTGCCGAGCACGAACATGTACAGCGATTCCAGCAGGCTGTTGGTACCCGGCTCCATCCGCGACAGCAGGTACAGGCCGATGCCCATGACCGCGTTGCCGACGATCGGGAAGATCCGGTACTGGCCGGTCCGGCTGACGACGTTGCCGCTGAAGACGGAGGCGATCAACAGGCCGAAGACCATGGGCAGGGTCCGGACGCCCGAGATCGTGGCCGAGTCCCCGTCGACGTACTGCAGGTAGGTCGGAAGGAACGTCAGCGCGCCGAGCATCGCGAACCCGACGACGAAGCTCAGCACGGAGCACACGGCGAAGACCGGGTTGCGGAAGAGCCGCATCGGGATCATCGGCTCGACGGCACGCGTCTCGGCCAGGCAGAACAGCGCCAGCGCGACCGCCCCGCCCGCGAACAGGCCGATGATCACGGGCGAGGTCCAGGCGTACTCGTTGCCGCCCCAGCTGGTGGCCAGGATCAGGGCGCTGGAGCCGATCGCCACCAGGGCGATGCCCAGGTAGTCGATGACCGGCTTGCCCGAGGCCCGTACCGCCGGGATCGTCTTGGCGGCCGCCACGACCACCAGGATGGCGATCGGGACGTTGACGTAGAAGCACCACCGCCAGGTCAGCTGGTCGGTGAAGAAGCCGCCGAGCAGCGGCCCGATGACGGTGGCGACGCCGAAGACGGCGCCGATCATGCCCTGGTACTTGCCGCGTTCGCGCAGGGGCACGACGTCGGCGATCAGGGCCATCGCGGTGACCATCAGGCCGCCGGCTCCGACGCCCTGGACGCCGCGCCACACGATCAGGAAGGTCATGTTGCCGGACAGGCCGCACAGGAAGGAGCCGCTGATGAAGACGATGGCGGAGATCTGGAAGATCAGTTTCCGGCCGAAGAGGTCACCGAACTTGCCGACCAGGACCGTCGCCACGGTCTCCGCGAGCAGGTAGGACGTCACCACCCACGACATGTGGTCGCCGCCGCCCAGGTCCCCCACGATCGTGGGCAGGGCGGTCCCGACGATCGTCTGGTCGAGCGCCGCCAGCAGCACGCCCAGCATGATCGTGCCGAAGACGACGTTGCGCCGCCGCCGGTCGAGCACGGGGGGCGCGGCGGCTGCGGCGGGGGCAGTGGTCACATCTCGCACTCTCACAGGCGGCCCGCCGCGCCGCATGCGGCGCTGGGCCGTCGGAGGGACCCGTACCCGGCCCCCAGCCCGGCCCCCCACCCGTGCCCGCGCCCGGCCCGTCCCGGCGCCCGCAGGGGCGGATCAGCGCAGGTGGGCCAGGCCCGGATGGGCCTGCGCGTAGCCGTCCAGCAGCCGTCGGGCCACCGCCACGGAGTCGACCAGCGGGTGGAGCGCGAAGGCCTTGACGGCGTCCGCCCGCGCACCGCTCGCAGCCGCCGCCAGGACCTCCCGCTCCACCGCCTTGACGGCCGTCACCAGCCCCACCGCGTGCAGCGGCAGCTGCTCCACGCCCATGGGGTGGGCGCCGTTCGCGTCCACCAGGCAGGGCACCTCGATGACCGCCGCGGCGTCCAGGACGGAGAGCGTCGAGCCGTTGCGGACGTTCAGGATGAGCGTGGCCCGCTCGTCCCGGGCGATGGCCCGCATCAGCGCCAGGGCCACCTTCTCGTAGCCGCCGGACTCCAGGTCGCTCTCGTCGCGCTCGCCCACTCCGGCCGCCTCGCGGTTCTCGGCCATGTACGTGGCCTCGCGCTCGGCCCGGGTCCGGTCCCAGGCGGCCAGCGCCGCGCCGGCCGGCAGCCCGGCCCGGCCGGCCTCGGCGTAGAAGCCGCGCTGCTGGTCGCGCAGGAACGCCCCGCGGGTCTGCCCGGCCTCCTGGTACGCCCGTACGGTGTCACGGTTGAAGTAGTAGTAGTGGAGGTACTCGTTGGGGATCGCGCCCAGCGAACGCAGCCACTCGGCGCCGAAGAGGCGGCCCTCCTCGAAGGACTCCAGCGCCTTGGTGTCGGCCAGCAGCCGGGGCAGTTCGTCCCGGCCGCCGATGCGCAGGCCGCGTACCCAGCCCAGGTGGTTGAGGCCGACGTAGTCGATCCAGGCCTCCTCCGGGCGGGCTCCCAGCAGCCGGGCGATGCGCCGGCCGAGGCCCACCGGCGAGTCGCAGATGCCGATCACCCGGTCGCCGAGCTCCTCGGCCATGGCCTCGGTGACCAGGCCGGCCGGATTGGTGAAGTTGATGACCCAGGCCTCGGGGGCCACGCGGGCGATCCTGCGGGCGATCGCACGGGCCACCGGAACGGTCCGCAGTCCGTACGCGACCCCGCCCGCGCCCACCGTCTCCTGGCCCAGCACGCCCTCGGCCAGGGCGACGCGCTCGTCCGCGGCACGTCCTTCGAGGCCGCCGACGCGAATGGCCGAGAAGACGAAGTCGGCCCCCCGCAGGGCCTCCTCCAGGTCCCGGGTGGCCGTGACGGCCGGGGCGTCGGGCACCGCCGCGGCCGCGGCCAGGTCGGCGAGGACGCGGGTCATGGCGGCGAGCCGGTCGGGATCCTCGTCGTAGAGCGTCACGTGGGACACCCGCCCCTCGGCGTGGTCCCCGAGCAGTGCGCCGTAGACGAGCGGTACCCGGAAGCCGCCTCCGCCGAGGATCGTCAGCCGCACGCCCCTACCGCCCTTCGCCAGTGCAGATGCCGGTGCCGGTACGGATGCCCGTACCGGTGGCAGTACCCGTAACCCGTACCACCACCCGCACCCCTGAGGCACCAGTGCCACGATCGGTGACACGATCGGTGACACGATCCGTGTCAGGACCCGTGCCACGATCACACGATCGGCGACACGTGGTCCGGCAGGCGGCGGTTCCCGCCCGCAGGACCAGTCTGCCCCGGCCGGTCAGTCCCCCAGCGACGGCACGGCGCGCAGCCTGGCGCCCTGCGGCGGGTAGGTGACGGCCGCGCCACCGCGTCCGGGGCCCGTCGGCACGCCCTGCGGCCCGGACAGGATCAGGGTGATCCGGGTCAGCCCCATCTCGTCCAGCATGCGGCTGGTCTCGGCCACCATCCGGCAGCGCACCAGACCCCACCGCGGGTCGGGATGGCGCACGGTGCGCACCGCGCCGTCCTGCTCGGCGGCATCCGGCCCGCTCTTGCTCAGCCAGTGGGGGACGCCGTACCGGTAGGCCGCCTCCATGAACGGGTCGCGGGCCACCTCTTGGCGGATGCTGCACAGCCCCTCGTCCTCCGGGGCTTCGGCGAGCGCCGCCGCGAACTGGGCGAGCAGCGGTACGCACCAGGCCGGTTCGTGGTCCTCCAGCACGGCCGCAGCGTCCGGGTGGAACAGCACGAAGCGCAGGAAGTTGTCGTCCGGCAGGGCCGTCGGGTGCGGCCGCACGGACTGGAAGAGCTGGTCGAAGGCCGAATTGGTGAGGGCAACGTCCCACCGGTGGTCCACCAGGAAGCTCGGGTAGGGCACGGCTTCCATGAGCGCCGCGTAGTCGCACAGGTAGTCGCGCTGCGCCGGGTCCTCGGGGAGCCGGTTCTCGTCGGAGGCCCGCCACGTGGGCGGCGGGTCGCGGTCGACCATGACGCGGAAGAGCCAGAAGCACTGGCGCTCGCTCATCTCCAGGGCCTCGGCCAGGGCGAGGAGCTTGCGGTCGGTCCACTCCTTGACCAGGCCGCGTTCCCAGTTGCCGTACGCACGCACGCTGATGCGCAGCCGGGCGGCGAGGTCCTCCTGGCTCAGCCCCAGCTCTTCGCGACGCTGGCGCAAAATCTCCTTGCGTCGCTCGGACCGCACGGCGCCGCGCGCGGACTCCTCGCCCGCCAGGCGTTCCTCACCGGCTCGGGCGAGGCCATCGGACGGGCCCACCGCTGCGAGATGTGGCACTGAGAGCTCCCCCTCCTCCGGTCTGGATCTTCATTTCCGTGTGGCGATCCTGCTACCGACTTCATTCGAGTGTCAACTATTGTGGCAATTCCAGCCTCTTGACAGCTCATTCCCGCCACAGCTGTGGCACGTTCTAGCCCTTCCGGGCGAGAGCGGCTAGATTCCAGAAGCCGACCATGTGCCGTACCGACTTCGCGCGATCTAGGAGAACCACTGGTGACAGACGGCTTCCCGGCTCCCGTCGCGGTGGCCGACGCACCCCTGGCCGCGACCATCACCCGCGTCGCCGAACTCGCGGGCAAGATGGGCCGCGAGCTGAACCAGGTCTTCGACCTGCGACGCCTCTCGGAGGCTTCGGGCGTGCCCACGGATGTGGTGAAGACCCTGCTCGAAGGCAGGCCGGCCGGCGAACCCGACCTCCAGGCCCGCTTCCTGCAGCGCCTCGACCTGCTCCGGCGCACGCGCGTCAAGGCGAACGGCCGCCGCTACACCCAGCAGGAGATCGCCGACGGCGCCGGCATGTCGAGGCAGCAGGCGGGAGCCCTGATCAACGGCGACCGCCGCCCCACCATGGAGCATTGCGACGCGATCCAGCGCTTCTTCGGGGTGCACGCCGGGTTCCTCACGGCCCACGACGCCGACGCCCTCACCGACGCGCTCCAGCGGACCGAACAACAGCTGCTCCAGGACTATGCGGGGCGGGCGCGGGAAACCGTACCGGCCTCGGCCGCATCGGCGGGCGATCCGCTGGCAAGACTCCTGCAGAACCACGGTGTACGGGGCATCGCCTGGCGCGCTGCCCAACTGCCCAGCGACAAGCACCGGGACAAGGTGACCGAATGGCTGGACATGCTCCTCGAAAGCGTAAAACCGAACGAATCCTGACCCAGTCGAAAGTCTGGGTCTGATCCTTGAGTCCTGATCCGGATCCGCGCCGACGGGGAGAACGGTGAGCATAGGCAGAGAGCAGCGGCGGTTGTGCGGGGAGCTGGTGGCCGGCATCCGGCTGACCGCCCCCGTGGAACCCGTGGACCTCTACGCTGCCCTCTGTGAGGGCATGAGCAGACACCGCGGCCGTCGGGTCGACTTCCGGATGGCTTCCTTCCCGCCCCGGACGGCCAGCGGTCTGTGGCTCGACATGGCGGACCGCGATCTCGTGGTCATCGAGGAACGCACCGCGCCCGACCACCAACTGGTCATCCTGGGCCACGAGCTGTGGCACATGAAGGCCGGCCACTGCAGCCACCACGTCGACGGCGCCGCCGTCGCCGCGCGGCTGCTGTCCGACGAGGCCGACATCGGCGAGACGGTCCGCCGCGTCGCCGCGCGTACGCGCGCCGACGTCCAGGAGGAGACCGAGGCCGAGACCTTCGGTTTACTGCTGGGCAGCCGCTGCCGCAACTGGCTGGCCGGATCGGCGAGCCATCGGCCCCCCGTCCAGCGCGACGACCTGGCGGGCCGGATCGAGGCCTCGCTCGGCTACCGGGGACTGAGGAACGACCGTTGACCGGCGAGGACTACTACATACCGGCGGCGGCGATGGCGATCTCGCTCGCCTTCAAGCTGCCGGCCCTGCGGCACAACTGGCGCGACCCGCTGCTGCGCTCGGTCGTCGCCCTGCTGGCCCTGGCGGGGGCGGTGTTCTCCTTCGCCGCTCCCCCCACCATCGCGGCGGTCAACCGCTGGACCGGGATCGTCAACTTCTCGGCCCCGCTGGTGTACTGCCTGATCACCGCCTTCAGCGCGTCCTGCCTGGTCCTGATGGTCAACTGGCGGGGCGGGCCGCCCGAGCAGACCAAGCGCGTCTCGCGCCGCTGGATCCTCGGCTACAGCATCGTGATCGTGGCCCTGATCGTCCTGTTCGCCCTCGGCGAGACCCCCGAGGAACGCCTGCGGGACTTCGACACCTTCTACGCGAACACGCCCTACGTCGGCCACATGATCGCCCTCTACCTGCTGGCCCACCACGTGGCGGCGGTGGTGATGGTGGTCCTGTGCTGGCGCTGGTCGCTCCAGGTCCGCGGCTGGCTCCGCGTCGGGCTGATGATCATCGTGGCCGGCTACATCTTCAACCTCGGCTACGACGCCACGAAGATGTCCGCCGTCGTCGCCCGCTGGCTCGGCCACGACCTCGACGGCCTGAGCACCTACGTGGCCCCGCCGCTCGCCTCGCTGGGCGCGCTGATCAGCGCCATGGGCTTCGTGGTGCCGCTCGTCTGCCAGCGGCTCTCGGACCACTGGCAGACCTGGGCGACGTACCGCCGGCTCGGCCCGCTGTGGCAGGAGGTGCAGATCTCCGCCCCCGTCGGCACACCCTCCGTGCAGATGGCCTGGTGGACGGCCGGGGAACTGCGCGTGATCCAGCGGGAGTCCGACATCCACGACGGGTTCCTGCACCTCGGCCCCTACTTCGACAAGGGCCTGCGCGACGACGCCTACGACACCGCCCTCGCCGACGGCGCCGACGAGGAGACGGCCCGCGCGGTCGCCGACGCGGCCATGGTCGCGGCCGCCGTACGGGCCCGCTCGGCGGACCCCGAGGGAAAGATCATCGGCGAGGACGAGGAGGTCCTGCCGACCGCCTCCGACGGGCCGCGCGACCTCCTGCGGATCTCCGACGCCCTGCGGCGTTCGCCCGTGGTGCACGCGGCCAGGCGACAGGTGACGGTCTAGCGGGTGCGGTGCACGGGCGGCCTGGGGCCCCGGCGGGGGCACCGGCCACCACCCGGCCACCACCCGGCCGCCGTCCCGCTCAGCGGGCCGCGGCCACCGCCGTCTTCGGGAACAGCTCCTGGAACGGTCCGGCCGAATCCATCCCGTCCCGCCCGTACGGCGCGTCGAAGCTCCACACCATGAACAGTAGGAACACGATCAGCGCGCTGAAGAGCCCCGCCAGCAGCAGCTCCCGTCCGGAGCGCCGGATCTGCAGTGTGAAGATCAGCCCGACGGTGACCACCCCGCCGACCAGCAGCCCGAACCACACCACACTCGGCAGCGTCGACTCGGAACTCTGGGTGCGCGAGTGGCGGGCCTCGTCGGCGGCCGCGATGTGGTCCAGCAGCGGCTGGTAGGCCTGCGCCTGGAGCTCGGTGGCGGGGCTCTGGTGGGTGACGGAGGTACGGAGCTTGCCGAGCAGCTCGCCGCCCTCGGCCGACGCGCCCTCGCCGGAGGTCAGCAGCGGCCAGTCCACGGCGACGGTGTGGGAGACGTACGCGTCCACCTCGCCGCGGATCCGGTCGCGGACCGCGGCCGGGTAGACGTCGGCGCGCTGGGTGACCTCGTACAGCGCCTGGGCCTCCCGGCGCACGCTGTCCTCGGCGGCGCCGCGCGCCTCCCATACGCCCGCGATGGCCAGGCCCAGCACGATCGCGTAGACCACGCCCACCATCATCGTCATGTATTCGATGACGTCGGGGGTTTCGCTGGTGTCCTCGTCGGCGGCGGCCCGGCGGTGCCGGATCGCCGTGAAGGCGAGGACGAGGGCGCAGACGAGCGCCATGGCAATGGCCAGGACCAGCCATTCGGACACGTGGATTCTCCCGGTGTGGATCGGTGGACGGACGGTGGCGCAACGGTGGGCGGACGGAGCGGTGGACGGTCGGGGGTGCGGCGGTCAGCGGCGGCTCTTGCCGCGGGGGCGCAGCGCGGCGGCGGCCAGAACGGCCGGCGTGGTGACGACGACCATGAGCATCACGGTGGACATCCCGCCCGGGCCGCGCCGCTGCAGGGCGACAGAGCGGTACGGGCGCACGTGGAAGGCGCTCACGGGCGCGGCGGCGGCCCTGGGCCGGGGCGGGGCGGACGCTTCGGCCGGAGCCGGCCCGGAACCCTCCTGCGGACCCGGCGCGGGCGCCAGCGGCTCCGCCCGCGCGGCCACGGCCTCCGCTGAAGGCCCGGCGGGATCCACGGCAGCAGGCGGCTGCGCCGGCCCGGGCGGCTCCGCCGGCGCGGGCCGCCCGGGCCGTACCCCGGCGGCCATCTCGGGGATCCGCCCGGGGTGGCGCACCGTCGGCCCGCCGACCCAGGGCACGGCGACCCGCACCGGGGGCCGGCCGGCCGGCGGTACGACGGGCCGCTTCGGCTGGCCGGCCGGCACGCACAGGTCGACGCGGGCTCCGCGGCCGTGGCCGTCGCCCGCGACCGCCACGTGGCCGTGGAGCGGACAGAGCGCCGCCACCAGCCCCGCCCCGGCGAAGTACTGCCAAGCGGTCACCGCGCGTCCTCCCTGATCCGCAGCAGACATGAGGGTTACGCCTGAAGAAACGATCACGTCCCGGCTTCGACACGCGGCGGACCGGTGAAGATCGAATCCGTCCGGAAACAGACCAAGGGGCCGCCACCCCACGCCGGAGCCCGGCCGCTCCCGGGAGGGAAATTCACACGCCGATCGATGTAGAGGCCATTTATGCTCGGCGTGTTCTTTCGGAAATCCTTCAGAGGGGAATTGCCTTCATGTCTGTCATCACATTCCAGCGCTTCTTCGTCACGGCTTCGGCCACCACCTTCCTCGCGGGCGCGGCGCTCTCGGGCGCCGCCGGACCCGCGGCGGCGTCCACGGGCGGCGGCTGCAACGGCCCCGCGTCCATGCAGGCTTGTATCACGGTGATCGAGGGCGACGCGGACGAGGATCTCGTCTTCGAGGCGCGTGCCGACCTCGGCACCGCGACCGCCCCGTCGTGCCGGCTACGGCTCGTTTCCTTCGACGAGACCACCGGATGGCGCTGGGAGTCCTCTTTCGCGCCGTGCAACAGACCCGGGTCGCAGCGGAAGGAATTCGTTCTCCCCAACCCGACCGAGGGGCACGTGTACCGGGCCGAATTGCAGATCCTGCCCAACGGAAAGAACTACGAATTCGCGCAGTTCGTGTCCTCACCGCTGTTGACCTACTGACCCTCCGACGCCGAAGGGGCGCGACCGGTGTGGTCGCGCCCCTTCGGCCGGCAGGACCGGCGTCAGCCGGTCACCGGGGTGTCAGCCCGCCTCGGTGCCACCGAAACGCTCGCGGTAGGACTCCAGGTCCTCCTCGGTGACCCGGGCGAAGAGCACCGGCGGGACGGTGAACGGGGTTCCGGCCGGGACCGCGTCCAGGGCCTTGGCCTGCTCCGGGGTCACCCACGTCGCCGTGTCGTCGGCGAGCGCGAACGCCGAGCGCATGGCGCGCGCCGAGGCCGGGATGAACGGCTCGGAGACCACCGAGTAGAGGTGGATGAGGTTCATCGCGGTGCGCAGGGTGAGCGCGGCGGCGTCGAGGTCGGTCTTGACCTCCAGCCACGGGGCCTTCTCGTCCAGGTAGGCGTTGCCGGCCGACCACAGGGCGCGCAGCGCGGCCGCGGCCTTGCGGTACTGGAGGGTCTCCATGTGGCCCTCGTACTCGGCCAGCAGCTCGGCGATCTGCTCGCCGAGCTTCGCCTCGGCCTCGCCCGCGGGGCTGCCGGCCGGGACCTCGTCGCCGAACTTCTTGCGGGAGAAGGTCAGCACGCGGTTGACGAAGTTGCCCAGGGTGCCGCCGAGGTCCTTGTTGACCGTGGCGGCGAAGTGCTCCCACGTGAAGGAGGAGTCGTCGGACTCGGGGGCGTTGGCGATGAGGAAGTAGCGCCAGAAGTCGGCCGGGAGGATCTCCAGCGCCTGGTCGGTGAAGACGCCGCGCTTCTGCGAGGTGGAGAACTTGCCGCCGTAGTACGTCAGCCAGTTGAAGGCCTTGACGTAGTCGACCTTCTTCCACGGCTCGCGGGTGCCCAGCTCGGTGGCGGGGAACATCACCGTGTGGAACGGGACGTTGTCCTTGGCCATGAACTGGGTGTAGCGGACGTCCTCGGCCTCGTACCACCAGGACTTGTAGTCGCGGTTCGCCGGGTCGGCGTCGGCCCACTCCTTGGTCGATGCGATGTACTCGATCGGGGCGTCGAACCAGACGTAGAAGACCTTGCCCTCGGCCGCCAGGTCGGGCCAGGTGTCGGCCGGGACCGGGACGCCCCAGTCGAGGTCACGGGTGATGGCGCGGTCGTGGAGGCCCTCGGTCAGCCACTTGCGGGCGATCGAGGAGGCCAGCTGCGGCCACTCCTCCTCGTGCTCGGCGACCCAGGCCTCGACCTCGTGCTGGAGCTTGGACTGCAGGAGGAAGAGGTGCTTGGTCTCGCGGACTTCCAGCTCGGTGGAGCCGGAGATGGCCGAGCGGGGCTCGATCAGGTCCGTGGGGTCCAGGACGCGGGTGCAGTTCTCGCACTGGTCGCCGCGGGCCTTGTCGTAGCCGCAGTGCGGGCAGGTGCCCTCGACGTAGCGGTCCGGCAGGAAGCGGCCGTCGGCGGGCGAGTAGACCTGCCGGATCGCGCGCTCCTCGATGAAGCCGTTCTCCTGGAGCCGGCGCGCGAAGTGCTGGGTGATCTCGGCGTTCTGCGGCGAGGAGCTGCGGCCGAAGTAGTCGAAGGACAGCTCGAAGCCGTCGTAGACCGCCTTCTGGGCGTCGTGGGCCTGCGCGCAGAACTCGGCGACCGGGACGCCGTTCTCCTTGGCGGCGAGCTCGGCGGGGGTGCCGTGCTCGTCGGTGGCGCAGATGTAGAGGACGTCGTGGCCGCGCTGGCGGAGGTACCTGGAGTACACATCCGCCGGAAGCATCGACCCGACCATGTTGCCCAGGTGCTTGATCCCGTTGATGTACGGAAGCGCGCTGGTGATCAGGTGTCGAGCCATCCTCGGATGCTCCATTTCCTATGTGCGGTACGACGTGACGTCACGGACTGTGAGTGCGGTTCATCGTATCGAACCGCCGATCGGCCACGCGCCGCATTTGTTCCTGGTGGGCATAACGCAAAAGCGAGGACAGTGACCTCTCCGTCACGGCCCTCGCGATCGGGCCCATGCTACAGCGGGCCGACGGCGCGCCTGACCCGAGGTACGGCGGCACCGGCAGGAGGCATATGCATACGTGCTGGCTGGAGCCCTGTGTGATCGAGAACGATCACGGTTCGATCATCGGCGACGGAATGCTTCCCAGGTTTCTTCTCTGCGCCCCCCGAGTGCGCCCGCGCTGCTTTCCTGCTTGTGCGCACCGGGGGACGAGGTGGAGCGGAGGTGGAGCGGTGAGCGATGGCGGACCGGAGGAGTCCGGAGGGGCCGTGGGACTGCCGAGCCGGCGTCGGCGGCCGACTCCCATGAGCCAGTGGGACCCGACGGCACGCCTGTCGTACTGGGCCTTCCACGCCAACCGGCGCCCCGCGTACATGCGCTTCGCGTATCTGCAGCTGGGCTCGGACGCGGCGGCCGAGGAGGCGGTGGACGCCACCTTCGACTCGATCATGGGCGACTGGCTGCGCATGCTCCACATGGACCGCCTGGACGCCTACGCGTGGACCGTGCTCAAGCACTGCCTGGTCGACCGGCAGCACCGGCGCCACCCCTGGCAGCAGGAGCCCGAGCCGATGGACATCAGCGCCTTCGAGGCGGCGCTGAAGGAGGCCCACGCCGACCAGTACGAGGTGCTGACCGACACCATCCGCTTCTACTCCGCCGTCTCCCGGCTCGTCGAGCGCCAGCGCGACGCCGTGCTCCTGCGGTACGGCCTGCAGTGCACCCCCGGTGAGGCGGCCTCCGTGATGGGCGTCGACGAGGCCACGGTCCGCTCCCACCTCGGCCAGGCCCACCGGCGCCTCGCCCGGCTGCTCGACACCACCGCCGATCCGCCGGAAGCGGCCGGATCGGCCGGTCCGTCCGAACCAGCCCCCTCATGAGGCGCCGCGATCGGCTCGAGCGGCCGGACGGCGACCCCGCGCCCCGCTCACTGGCCGAGTTCCTCGCCCGGGCGGGCGTCCGCGACCGCTACCGCCACTACGACCTCGGCGCGGCCGAGGCCAGGCTGCTGCGCGCCACACCGCACCCGTCCGTCCCGCACCGCGCCCGGCGCCGCGCGTCCCACGGCTGGAGCGACCCGGTCCGGGACCGTCCTCTCGACGCCGAGCGGGCCCGGCGCGACCTCAAGGCGATCTGTCTGGCCTCCGTGTGCGAGCCCGACGCCGCGGCGCACCTGGACTCCTTCACCGGGGTGCGCACCGACCTGTCCGGCGCCGTCGTCTTCGGCTGCCTGCTGCACCTCGCCGGGATGCGCGAAGGCGCCCGGTTCTGGTGGCAGTTCGCCGCAGCGTCCGGCAGCGCGAAGGCCGCCGCGGCCGCCTACTGCCTCTTCCTCGACCACTCCCGGCGCGGCGAGCACCACGACGCCCGGCACTGGGCGCGCGAGCTGGGCCGCCGCGGCTACCGCCCGGGCGGCCGGCGGGACCTGCGCGAGGTCCGGCTGTGCGCGCAGGCCGCCGTCCTGCGCTACGTCGACCAGTGCGAGGACCCCGACCTGGGCCCGGTGCCGCTGCCGAGGGCCGGGCTGTCGCTCGCGCTGGGCGCGTTCCTGCCGCCGCCGCCCGTCACGGTCGTGGCGCCGACGGCGGCGGGCCGGCCCGGCACCGGGCCGCTGCGCCATCCCGCGCTGACGGCCGCGGCCCGCGGGACCGTCGTGCAGGGCGGTTCGGGCGAGGCGCTGGTGGAGGCCCGCCGCGCCCTGGCCGTCGTACGGGTGCTGGAGCAGCACCCGCTGGGGGTCCGGGCCGCCCAGCTCGCACGGGAGTCGGGCCTCGCGGAGGCGCAACTGCGGCCGCTCCTGGCGATGCTGTGCGAGGAGGAGTACGCGTACCGGCTGGGGGTGGGGGCGTACGCGCGCGGCCCGGCCCTGGACCGGCTCGCCGGTCCCGGCGGCCACGGCCTGGCCGGGCAGCTCCAGCGGACGCTGGCCCTGGCCCGGGACAGCGCGGGCGCCGCCGTGTACCTCAGCCGGTACGCGGGGGGCGAGGTCCACATCACGCAGATGGCGGCCGGGCCGGCGACGCCGCCGGTCCGGGAGTGGGTGGACTTCCGGGACGCCGCGCACGCCAGCGCGGTGGGCAAGTGTCTGCTGACGCAGCTCGACCACGACCGCCGCGCCGACCACGTGGCCCGGCACCGGCCCGCGCGGCTCACCCCGCAGACCATCACCGACAGCCGGGCCCTGTTCACGGCGCTGGACGCGGTGGCCCCCGGCGCACCCGTCTTCGACCTGCTCGAATACTCCCCCGGGGTCGTCTGCTCGGCCGTTCCCCTCGCCATGGGCGGCGCCGCGGGGAGCCTCGCACTGTCGCTGCCCGCGACGCACGCCCACCGGCTGCGGTCGGCGACCGAGACGCTGCGCCGCAAGGCCGTACCGGTCCTCCTCGCCCTGCTCCTGACCGGCGCCGTCCCCCCGGACCCCGCGCCCGCGCCCGCCGTCGAGCCCGGCCGCGCACCCGACCGGCCCGAAACCCCGACCCCGGCCCGGCCCCAGCCGATGCGGGCGCCGGTCACCCCGGAGACCCTGCGCCACCTCCGGCAGCTCTTCCGGACCCCGCTCGCGGAGGCCGCTGCGGCGCCGCAGGGCCCGCACCTGGTCAGCGACACCACGGCCGGGGCGGCCTACCTGTTCGACGCGGCCCCGGACGGCGACGCCCCCCGCCTGTCCCTCCCGCACACCTTCACCTCGGTCACCCCGGGCAGCCTGACCCGCCCGACGGGGCTGGTGGTCCTGGGTACGTGAGTGGGGGACCGCGCCGGAGCAACACGAAGAGCCCCACACGATGTGTGGGGCTCTTGCTTGTGTCCGAGGGGGGACTTGAACCCCCACGCCCGATAAAGGGCACTAGCACCTCAAGCTAGCGCGTCTGCCATTCCGCCACCCGGACCGGTGGTCGGCCCCGGTTTCCCGCGGCGACATGGACAACAATAGCAAAGGATCGGCGGGTCTCCGACCACTTATCCGGGCGGCCGCGGTCCGCCACGCCGGGCTGACCTGCGGGCATGCCCGGACGGGGTCGGCAAGACGGGCCGTCTCGCCGAGGTCGGGGGCCCGTGCGGCAGGGGACGGGCGGGCCCGGTCGGGCCCCCGGATGTCGGTATCGGGGTGGACAACGGCGGGCGCCGGGCGGTCGGATGGCTGCGCACACATCCGGGGGGAGCCGCGCATGGAAACCGAGCACCGCGTCAGCACGCTGGAGCTGTTCTTCGACCTCGTCTTCGTCTTCACCATCACGCAGTTGACGGTGCTGCTGGCGGACGACCTGACCCCGCGGGGCGCGGGGCAGGTCGTGCTCATCTTCACCGTGCTGTTCTGGATGTACGGGGGCTACGCCCACCTGACCAATCAGGTGCCGCCGGACCGGACCGTCAGACGGGTGCTGCTCATGCTGGCCATGGGCGCCTTCATGGTGTGCGCGCTGGCCGTGCCCACCGCGTTCGGGGCGGGCGGTGTCGCCTTCGGCCTGGGGTACCTGCTGGTCGTACTGGTGCACGGCGCGCTGTTCACCCAGGCGCACGGCCGCGGGGTGCTGTGGTTCGCCCTGCCCAACGTGCTGTGCGCGCTGGCGGTGACGGCCGCCGGGTTCTTCGACGGGCTGCCGGCCTGGGGCCTGTGGCTGCTGGCGCTGCTGCTGCAGTTCGTGACCCCGGTGGTCGTGCAGCGGGTCGCCGCCAGCGGGGCCGCGGCGGAGCCGAAGGTGCCCGAGCAGACGGTCGGCGACCAGCTGGGCGGGATGAACGCGGCGCACCTGGTGGAGCGGCACGGCCTGCTGCTGATCATCGTCTTCGGCGAGTCCGTGATCGCGATCGGCATCGGGGTGGGTTCGCTGCCCCTGTCCGCCGGCATCGCGGGCGGGGCGTTCCTGGCCCTCACGATCGCGTCGGCGATGTGGTGGATGTACTTCGTGCGCGACGAGGGCCGGGCCGAGGAGGTCTTCGCGCACACCCCGCCGGAGCGGCGTTTCAAGCTGGCGATGGCCGCGTACTACTACGCGTTCCTGCCGGTGCTGCTGGGCATCGCCGTCTTCGCGGCCGGGGTGAAGAAGACCATCGGGCACCTCGGGGAGCACCTGCACACCGGCCCTGCGGTCGCGCTGGCCGGCGGGGTCGCCCTCTATCTGGCCGGGAACCTGGTCTTCCGGGCGGTGCTGGGCCTCGGGCCGGCCCGCTACCGCGCGACGGCCCTGGTGCTCGCGCTCGCCACCGTGCCCGTGGGGACCGGCTGGACGGGGGCGGGCCAGCTGGTGGCCCTGGCGGTCGTCCTGGTCTGCGCGGTGATCGCCGAGGGTGGCCGCTCCCCCGCCGGGCGGGCGCGGGCAGCGGCCACGGAAAGCGTCACGGGCAGCTGATGACCTGGCCGGCGTAGGAGAGGTTGCCGCCGAAGCCGAAGAGGAGGACCGGCGCGCCGGAGGGGATCTCGCCGCGCTGGACCAGCTTCGACAGGGCCATCGGGATGCTGGCGGCCGAGGTGTTGCCGGACTCGACGACATCGCGGGCGACGACGGCGTTGACGGCGCCGATCTTCGCGGCGAGCGGCTCGATGATCCGCAGGTTCGCCTGGTGGAGGACGACCGCGGCCAGCTCCTCGGGAGCCACCCCGGCCTTCTCGCACACCTTGCGGGCGAGCGGCGGGAGCTGGCTGGTGGTCCACCGGTAGACGGACTGGCCCTCCTGGGCGAAGACCGGCGGCGAGCCCTCGATGCGGACCGCGTTGCCCATCTCCGGGACCGAACCCCACAGCACCGGGCCGATGCCCGGCTCGTCGCAGGCCTCGACGACGGCCGCGCCCGCGCCGTCGCCGGTGAGCACGCAGGTGGTGCGGTCGGCCCAGTCGGTGATCTCGGTCATCTTGTCGGCGCCGATGACCAGGGCGCGGGTGGCGGAACCGGCCCGGATGGCGTGGTCGGCCGTGGCGAGGGCGTGGGTGAAGCCCGAGCAGACGACGTTGATGTCCATGACGGCGGGGCTGGCGCCCATGCCCAGCTTGGCGGCGACGCGCGCGGCCATGTTGGGCGAACGGTCGATCGCGGTGGAGGTGGCGACCAGGACGAGGTCGATGTCGTCCGGGGTCAGACCTGCGCCGGCCAGCGCCTTTCCGGCCGCGTGGTAGGCCAGCTCGTCCACCGGCTCGTCCGGGCCGGCGACGTGGCGGGTGCGGATGCCGACGCGGGACCGGATCCACTCGTCGGTGGTGTCGACCATGGCCGCGAGGTCCTCGTTGGTGAGCACTCTCGCGGGCTGGTAGTGCCCTAGCGCCACCACGCGTGAACCGGTCATGGGCGGGGTCCCCCCTCGTACGGAAGTCAGGATCACCCAGCTTTGCCTGCTACTGATGGGTACGTGTGCGTGTGACCCAACAGGATTCCGGCCCCTGATTTTGGAGCTTCCCGAGGAGCTCCCTGCCCGGGACCTGGTCGGATGCGGAACCGCGAGAATGAGTACGTCGGACATCGGCGAGAAACAGAAGGGGTGGGCTGATCACCATGGGACGGGTCACCGAGCGCCGTCGCGTCGTCCGGATCCGGAACGGCGGGGCGGGTGTCCGCCCGGACACACTGGTGGCCGAGGAGCCGCTGGAGATACGGCTGAACGGCAAACCGCTGGCCATCACCATGCGGACGCCGGGCGACGACTTCGCCCTGGCGGTGGGCTTCCTGGTGAGCGAGGGGGTGCTCGCCGGCGCGTCGGACGTGCAGGCGGTCACGTACTGCGAGGGTGCGACCGAGGACGGCTCCAACACCTACAACGTGGTGAACGTCCAGCTGGCCGCCGGGGTCCCGGTGCCGGACATCACGCTGGAGCGGAACGTCTACACCACCTCGTCCTGCGGTCTGTGCGGGAAGGCCAGCCTCGACGCGGTCCGGACGGCGAGCCGCTTCCCGGGGATCGCCGCCGACCCGGTACGGGTGCCGGTGGAGGTCCTGACCGGGCTTCCGGACCGGCTGCGGGCGGCCCAGAAGGTCTTCGACCGTACGGGCGGCCTGCACGCGGCCGGGCTGTTCACGGCGGAGGGCGAGCTGCTCGACCTGCGCGAGGACGTGGGCCGGCACAACGCCGTGGACAAGATCGTCGGCCGGGCGCTGCAGGCGGGACGCCTCCCGCTGGCGGGCGCGGTCCTGCTGGTGTCGGGCCGGGCCTCCTTCGAGCTCGCGCAGAAGGCGGTGATGGCGGGCATACCGGTGCTGGCGGCCGTCTCCGCGCCGTCCTCGCTGGCGGTGGACCTGGCGGTGGAGTCGGGCATGACCCTGGTCGGTTTCCTGCGGGGCCCGGACATGAACATCTACGCGGGCGAGGAGCGGATCACCCTGTAGGGGCGCGCCGGAACCGCTCCGCGGCGCCCTGCTTGTAGCCGAGGAAGGTGGCCCATACGCGGCTGCCGTCGCCCGCGGAGTCCTCCTTGCCCGTCCCGCCGAGGTTGAACCAGTCGTTGCACTGCTGGACCTCGGGCGTTCCTTCGGGGCTGAACCGGATCCGGATCCCCGGGTTCTCGTCGGGGAGGTGGGCGAGGGTCCAGCTGCCCTCGCCGGTGAACACTCCCGGCTCCGGGCCCCGTGCGCACTGCCAGCCCGAAGCGTTCGAGAGGAGCGCCCGGCCGTCGGACAGCACTTCCAGCCGGGCTCCGCGGTCGCCGTGCCAGGTGCCGATGACGTCCTCCTCCGTCAGCGGGGCGGAGGACCCGCCCAACAGGCCGAGGGTCAGGGCCAGGGCGAGGGCCGGCAGCAACAGCAGACCGAACAGCAGGCTGAGCGCCATGGTCACCGCGCGGGCGGGGTTGTGCACGTCAGCGCCTGCGGCGGGAGCGGCGGCCGGCGTCGGCCGGCGGCTTCGGGGCCGGCGGGTCGATGCGGTGCAGGTCCAGGGTGGCCGGGAGCGGGGTGGAGCCCGGCCCTCCGGATTCGGCCCAGGCGATGATCTCGTCGGTGGCGGTGTCGTCGAGGGCCCAGCCGAACCAGACCGCGCGGGCGCCGCGGCGCCGGGCCTCGGTGGTGGGCTGGACCACGATGACGTTGGCCTGGGCGCAGGGGCCGAGGCAGTCGCTCGTACGGACGGCCAGGCGGCCCCCGGAGGCGGCCGCGGCCTCGCGCAGCCGGGCGAGCTGGCCCGCGTGGTCGGAGCCGGGGTTCTTGCGGGGGTCGCCGCAGCAGCAGCCGCGGCAGACCACCAGGGTGCAGGGGCGTTCGGCGTGGGCGCCGAGCGGGCGTATCCAGGTCACCACCGCACGTTACCGGGCCTGGGAAGCAGCCTGTTGAGCGGTGGGGGAGACCTCCGCCACACGGTCGGCGGGCAGTTCGGGCCGCGGGTCCGCGGCGCGGCGGCGGGCGATGACGGCGCAGACCATCAGCTGCATCTGGTGGAAGAGCATCAGCGGGAGCACGGCGAGGGCGGCCTGGGCCCCGAACAGCACGCTGGCCATGGGGAGTCCGGCGGCCAGGCTCTTCTTCGACCCCGCGAACTGGATGGCGATGCGGTCCTCGCGGCCGAAGCCGAGGCGTGCCGCGCCGTACCAGGTGACGAGCAGCATGACCGCGAGGAGCGCGGCCTCAAGGAGCATCAGCGCGCCGAGGCGCAGCGGGCTGACCTGCTGCCAGATGCCGGCCGCCACGCCCGCGCTGAAGGCGGTGTAGACGACGAGCAGGATCGATCCGCGGTCGACGCGTCCGAGGGTCTTCTTGTGGCGGGTGAGGAAGCCGCCGACCCAGCGGCGCAGGGCCTGGCCCAGGAGGAAGGGCAGCAGCAGCTGGAGGGTGATCTTGAGGAGGGAGTCGAGGGAGAAGCCGCCCGTGCGGCCGCCGAGCAGGACGGCCGCGAGCAGCGGGGTGAGCACGATGCCGGCCAGGCTGGAGAAGGAGCCGGCGCAGATGGCGGCGGGGACGTTGCCGCGGGCGATCGAGGTGAAGGCGATCGAGGACTGGACGGTGGAGGGGACCAGGCAGAGGAAGAGCAGCCCGCTCTGGAGCGGTGGCGGCAGGAGGCCGGGGGCGAGGGCGCGCAGGGCCAGGCCGAGGACCGGGAAGAGCAGGAAGGTGCAGGTGAGCACGGTGAGGTGGAGCCGCCAGTGGCGCAGGCCGTCGAGTGCCTCGCGGGTGGAGAGCCGGGCGCCGTAGAGGAAGAAGAGGAGGGCCACGGCCGCGGTGGAGGCGGCGCCGGCGGCCGTGGCGGCCGCGCCGCGGGTGGGCAGGAGGGCGGCGAGGCCGACGGTGCCGAGCAGGGCCAGGACGTACGGGTCCAGGGGGAGCCGGGCGGGGAGGTGCGGGCGGCGCATGCGCAGGGTGCTCACTTGCTGTCGGGACGGGCGGGACCCCGGCCGGGTGGGACCGGGTGCTCTTCGTCCCTTCATGGTCGGGCCGCGGCGGTGATCGGGAAACCCGTACACCGCTCTCACTGTCATCACGGATCGGGATGAGCGTCCTACGATGGGGGGATGTACGACCCGGTGCAGCTGCGTACGTTCCTCACGGTGGCCCAGACGCTGAGCTTCACGCAGGCGGCGGGGCGTCTCGGCGTACGGCAGTCCACGGTCAGCCAGCACGTGCGGCGGCTGGAGGAGGCGACCGGGCGGCCGCTGTTCCTGCGGGACACGCACAGCGTGGAGCTGACGGAGGACGGCGAGGCGATGCTCGGCTTCGCGCGGACGATCCTGGAGGCGCACGAGCGGGCGGCGGCCTTCTTCACGGGGACGCGGCTGCGGGGGCGGCTGCGGTTCGGCGCCTCGGAGGACTTCGTGCTGTCGCGGCTCCCGGAGATCCTGGAGGGTTTCCGGCACGAGCACCCCGAGGTGGACCTCGAACTGTCGGTGGAGCTGTCGGGCACGCTGCACGAACGGCTGGACGCGGGGCGGCTCGACCTGGTGCTGGCGAAGCGGCGGGGGCCGGGCGACGAGCGGGGCCGGCTCGTCTGGCGGGACCGGATGGTGTGGATCGGCGCGGAGGGGCTGCGGGTGGATCCCGAGCGGCCGGTTCCGCTGATCGTCTTCCCGCCGCCGGGCATCACCCGGGCGCGGGCCCTGGAGGTGCTCGAACGGGACGGCCGGGCGTGGCGGATCGCGTGCACGAGCGGCAGCCTGAGCGGTCTGGTGGCGGCGGCCCGGGCCGGACTGGGCGTGATGGCGCACACGCGGGGGCTGATCCCGCCGGGCCTGGTGCGGGTCGGCGGGCTGCCCGAGCTGGGGCCGGTGGAGTTCGCGCTGGTGCGCGGGCCGCGCGCGTCGCCCGCGGCCGAGGCCCTGGCGGCGGCGGTCCTGTCGGGCGCGGACCGGCTCACGCGCAGCGGCTGACCGCCGCGCACCGCACGGACGCGTACGGGCAAGACGCGTACAGCCCGGACGCGTACCGGCGACGCGCGTACCGCCGATGCGCGTACCGGCCGGGCGCGGACCGGCGCGCGGGGGTGGCCGCCGGGCGCGCGGCGGGCCGCCCGCGCCGTCCGACCCGCACGTCAGCGGCGTGAACGGCGTGATCACTGGGGAGGTCTTGTGGAGGAATCCGAACGCCGATCTACCCCCCTTGACGCTGAGGTACGTTCACCGCGGCGCGCGGAGAGGAGCGGGGCCTTGCGTGAGATCACCGTCCCACCGATCGTCACGGGCGCGCCCGTCGGCGGGCTGGCCGACGTCGTCTTCCAGCACGCCCGCGAGGAGCCGGACCGGGTGGTCATGGGCCGCAAGACCGGCGGGGTGTGGCGGGACGTGACCTCCGGCGAGCTGGCGGCCGAGGTGCTGGCGCTCGCCAAGGGACTGCTGGCCCAGGGCGTGCGCTTCGGGGACCGGGTGGCCGTCATGTCGCGCACCCGGTACGAGTGGACGCTGTTCGACTTCGCCCTGTGGGCGATCGGCGCCCAGCCCGTCCCCGTCTATCCGACGTCCTCCACCGAGCAGGTGCACTGGATCCTCTACGACACCGACTGCACGGCCTGTGTCGTGGAGAACGAGGACCAGGCCATGACGGTGGGTTCGGTCATCGACCGGCTCCCGCACCTGAGACGGCTGTGGCAGCTGGACGCCGGGGCCGTCGACGCGCTCGTCGAGGACGGCCGCTCGGTCGCCGATGACGTCGTGCACCGTCACCGCGGCGCGGTGACGCCCGACGCGACGGCCACGGTCATCTACACCTCGGGGACCACCGGCCGCCCCAAGGGGTGCGTGCTGACGCACGCCAACTTCATGTATGAGGCCGACACCCTGGTGGCCCGCTGGGAGTCCGTGTTCCAGGGCAGGCAGGGCGACCGGCCCTCCACCCTGCTCTTCCTGCCGCTGGCGCACGTCTTCGGGCGGATGGTGGAGGTGGCGGCCGTCCGGGCGCGGGTCAAGCTCGGGCACCAGCCGGTGCTGGCGGCGGCCGAGCTGATGCCCGACCTCGCGGCGTTCCGGCCGACCTTCGTGCTCGGCGTCCCGTACGTCTTCGAGAAGGTCTTCGCCGCCGCCCGCCGCAAGGCGGGGGCGGAGGGCCGCACGGGACCCTTCGACCGGGCCGTGGAGACGGCCGTGCGGTACGCGGAGGCGCGCGAGCGGAAGGCCTTCGGCACCGGGCCGGGTCCCTCGGCGGCGCTGCGGATGGAGCACCAGCTCTTCGAGAAGCTCGTGTACGGGAAGGTCCGCGAGGCGATGGGCGGGCGGGTCCGGTACGCCATGTCGGGCGGGTCGGCGATGTCGCGCCGCCTCGGGCTGTTCTTCGACGGCGCCGGGATCACGGTCTTCGAGGGGTACGGGCTGACCGAGTCCTGCGCGGCGGCCACGGCGAACCCCCCGGAGGCCACGAAGTACGGGACGGTCGGCCGCCCGATCCCGGGCAGCACGGTGCACATCGCGGACGACGGGGAGGTCTGGCTGCACGGCGGGCACATCTTCTCCGGGTACCTGGGCGACCCCCGCTCCACGGAGGCGGTGCTGCGGGGCGGCTGGCTGGCGACCGGGGACCTGGGGCGGCTGGACGAGGACGGCTACCTGGTCATCACCGGGCGCAAGAAGGACATCCTGGTGACGTCCAACGGCAAGAGCGTCGCCCCGGCGGCGCTGGAGGAGCGGGTCCGCTCCCATCCGCTGGTGGCGCAGTGCGTGCTGGTCGGCAACGACCGGCCGTACATCGCGGCGCTGCTCACGCTGGACATGGAGGGGATAGCGCACTGGCTGTCGATGCGCGGCAGGCCACAGATGCCGGCCGCGGACCTGGTGAGCGACCCGGAGCTGACGGCGGAGGTCCGGCGGGCGGTGGTGGCCGCCAACACCCTGGTCTCACAGGCGGAGGCGATCCGCACCTTCCGGGTGCTGGCCGAGCAGTTCACGGAGGAGCGGGGGCTGTTGACCCCCTCGCTGAAGCTCAAGCGCCGGGCGATCGAGAAGGTGTACGAGAAGGAGGTCGCGGCGCTCTACCAGACGTGAGCGGCGGATCCGGAGCGCGGAGCCGCCCCAGCCGACCGCGTCTGACGGTTCGTCACTTCACCTGGTCATCAATATTGACGATGCGTCAGGTCACACACAGAATGCGGGGATTCCGACGGGAGGGGATCCCCGACATGTTGCGACCGATCCGCACCCTGGCCGCCGCGGCGACGGCCATCGCGCTCGTCTCCGCCTGCAACTCCGCCTCCACCAACGGCACGGCTCCGGGCGGGCCCGGCGACGCGCCCGGCAACACGCGCGGGGTGACCGCCGACTCGATCAAGGTCGGCGGCATCGTGTCGATGACCACCGCCAGCGGCTACAGCAAGAAGGACACCGACCTCGGCGCCAGGGCCCGTTACCTGAGGGCCAACGCCGAGGGCGGCGTCAACGGCCGAAAGATCGAATACCTGGGCGCGGAGGACGACGGCCAGGACCCCGCGAAGAACATGGCGGCCGCCCGCAAGCTCGTCCAGCAGGACAAGGTCTTCGCGGTGTCCCCCATGAGCTCCGTGACCTTCTCCGGCGCCGACTTCCTCGAACAGGAGAAGGTGCCCACCTTCGGCTGGGGCACCCTGCCCTCCTTCTGCGGGCCCAAGTACGTCTACGGTTTCAACGGCTGCCTGGTCCCCTCCCCCGGCGGCACCCTGAACCAGACCTGGCCCGAGGGCATCGCCCGGATCCTCGGCGGGGCCCGGGGCAAGTCGGTCGCGGTCATCGCCAACGACAGCGACGCCGGGAAGTTCGGCATCCGGACCTTCCAGCAGGGCTTCGCCAGCGCCGGCTTCGAGGTGTCCTACGCCAAGGCCTCCGTACCCGGCACGGCCGTCCCCAGCGACTGGTCCGCGTACGTGAAGGAGATCCTCTCCAGCAACGACGGCGGGGCCCCGGACGCGGTGGTCTCCGTCATGCAGACGCCCAACAACATCGGGCTCTTCACCGCGCTCAAGCGCGGCGGGTACAAGGGGCTGCTCTCCGACCCCACCGACTACGACCCCGGGCTGCTCGCCCAGGACGCCACCCGGCAGGCCCTCGACGGGGTCCACGTGCTGCTGCAGTTCCAGCCGTTCGAGTCGGCCGACCCGGAGATGGCCCGGTTCAAGGCCGACATCAAGGCAGCCGCGGGCGGCAAGGACGTGCCGCTCAACATGCACATGCTCACCGGGTACATGTCGGCCGACCTGTTCCTGTCCATCGCGCAGAAGGCGGGCAAGGACCTGACCGTCGAGTCCTTCCAGGCCGCCGCGCAGGGCTTCTCCGACACCGGCACGCTCGTCGGTGACCGCGCGCTGCCCAAGGGGCAGAAGGACAGCTTCGGCTGCGGAGCCCTCGTACAGCTGAAGAACGGCGCGTACGAGGTCTCCGTCCCGTTCACGTGCCACGAGCCCATCCCCTTCAAGTAGGACCGCGGCATGGGGGATCTGCTCGTCCTCGTCCTGAGCGGTCTGGTCTCCGGCGCCCTGTACGCGCTGCTCGCCACCGGGCTGGTGCTCTCGTACTCGGCGTCCGGGCTGTTCAACTTCGCGCACGGGGCCACCGCCTACCTGTGCGCGCTCACCTTCTACGAACTGCACTCCGGGCTGGGCTGGCCGGCGGTCCCGGCGTCGCTGCTGGTGGTGTTCGTCCTCGCCCCCGGCCTCGGCTGGGGGCTGGACCGGCTGATGTTCCGGCGGCTCGCGCGGGTCGGCGAGACGGCGCAGATCGTGGCGACCATCGGGCTGCTGGTGGCCCTGCCCGCCGCCGGACTGTGGGCGGTCGAGCTGCTCGCGGACGCGGGCGTCCCGGTGAAGCCGGCGGAGAACCGGTTCGGGCTGCCGGGCGTCGGGCCGAGCCCGGCGAAGTCCTGGCAGCTCACGGACGGTGTCGGCATCGACTCCGACCAGCTGATCACCTGGGTGGTCACCGCGCTGGTGGCGGTGGCGCTGTGGGTGCTGATGCGGCACACGCGGATCGGGCTGCTGCTGCGGGCGGCCGTCGACAACCGCTCGCTGACCGAGCTGCGCGGGATCAGCGCCGACCGGCTGTCGTCGGTGGCGTGGATGATCGCGTCGGTGCTGGCCGGGCTGGCGGGTGTGCTGGCGACCCCCCTGCTGGGGCTGTCGGCCCACGACTTCACGCTGTTCCTGTTCGTCTCGGCCACGGCGGCCGTCATCGGACGGTTCGCGTCCGTGCCGCTCGCCTTCGCGGGCGGGCTGGGGCTGGGGGTCCTGCAGAACCTGGTGGCCGGGTACGCGTCCTTCGCCGAATCCGTCACCGGCTTCCGTACGGCGGTGCCCTTCCTGATCCTGTTCGGCGGACTGCTCGTGCTGACCCGCAGGTCACGGACCGCGGGGGTCGCGGCCGTGGACGCCCCGCCGGTGGACCACCTGGCCGGGGCGTCCTGGGGGCGGCGGTGGGGGGTGTGGGCAGCGGGCGCCGCGCTGCTGTGCACCGCCTTCTACACGGTGACGACACCCTTCTGGACCGGGCTGCTGGCGCAAGGGCTGGCCGTGGCACTGGTGTTCATGTCCTTCACCGTGGTGACCGGGCTCGGGGCGATGGTGTCCCTCGCCCAGGGCACCTTCGTGACCGGGGCCGCGCTCGTGGCCGGGCTGCTGATGAGCCGGGGCTGGCCGTTCGTGGCCGCGCTGGCGGTCGGGACGTGCGCGGCGGCGCTGCTGGGGGCGCTGGTCGCGCTGCCGGCGCTGCGGCTGGGCGGCCGGTCGCTGGCGCTGGCCACGCTGGCGCTGGCGTTCCTCGCCGACCAGGCGCTGTTCCAGCTGCGGTGGCTGCGCAACGGCGACACGGGCTGGTCGGTTCCGCGGCCGGTGGTCGGGCCGGTGGACCTGTCCGACGACCGGGCCCTGGGGGTGGCCCTGGTGGTGCTGGTCGCGCTGGTCGCCGCCGCTCTGACGGCGCTGCGCGCATCGCCGTCGGGGCGGGCGATGCTCGCGGTGCGGTCGGCCCCGGCGGCGGCCGTCGCCTCCGGGGTGTCCGTACTGCGCACGAAGCTGCTGCTGTTCACGCTGTCGGCCGGACTGGCCGGCTTCGGGGGCGTGCTGTACGCCTCGTACAACACCCGGATCACGGCGACGGACTTCACGGCGATGACGGGGCTGGTGTGGCTGGCGGTCGTGGTGGCGGCGGGGGTGCGGCGCCCGCAGTACGCGGTGGTGGCGGGACTGGTGTACGCCGTGGCCCCGCGGCTGCTGTCCGACTACGTGACCGCGTCCGCGCACCTGCCGGTGATCCTGTTCGGCCTGGCCGGCCTGGCCCTCGCCAACGACCCCGACGGGTACTGCGCGGCCGTCCCGGTACGGCTGGCGCGGCGGCGCGCCGCCGGGTCCCGGGGCTCCGCCCCGGACCCGTCGGGGCCCGCGCTCCCCAACCCCCGCGCCTCGCGGGCCGGCGAGGCCGATGCCGCCCTCGAACTGCGCGGCGTCACGGCCGGGTACGACGGCGGGCTCGTGCTGCACGGGGTCGATCTGGTCGTGCGGCGCGGGGAGATCCTCGCCGTGCTCGGGCCCAACGGGGCCGGGAAGAGCACCGCGTGCAAGGTCGCGGCCGGGCTGCTGCCCGTCACCGGCGGGGAGGTACGGATACGCGGCCGGGACGCGACCGGCGACGGGTCCGTGCGCCGGTCTCGGGCCGGGGTCCTGCTCGCCCCCGAGGGCCGGGGCATCTTCCCGTCGCTCACCATCGAGGAGAACCTGGCCCTGTACCTCAGGGAGCCCGACGCCCGGGCCGCCGTCTACGACCGCTTCCCCCGGCTCGCCGAGCGCCGCGGGGTCAGCGCCGGCGCCCTGTCCGGAGGGGAGCAGCAGATGCTGGCCCTGGCTCCGCTGCTGCAGCGGCCGCCCGCGGTGCTGATCGCCGACGAGCCCTCGCTCGGGCTGGCCCCGCGCGTGGCGGAGGAGGTGTACGCGCTGCTCACCGAACTCCGCGACGCCGGCACCGCGCTGCTGCTGGTGGAAGAGAAGGCCGCCGGGATCCTGGGCGTCGCCGACACCGTGGCCTACCTCTCCCAGGGCCGGGTCTCCTGGTGCGGTCCGCGGGACGAGGTGGAGGCCGACCGGCTCACCGAGGCCTACCTGGGGATGGGGACATGAACGGCTACGTGCTCCACGCGGGCGGCGTCGGCGTGCGCTTCGGCGGCGTCCGGGCGCTGAGCGGGGTGGACCTCGGGATCCGGGCGGGCGAGGTGTGCGGGCTGATCGGACCCAACGGGGCCGGGAAGACCACGCTCTTCGACGTCCTGTCGGGGATCCGCCGGCCGGACCGGGGGCGGGTCCTGCTGGACGGGGCGGACATCACGCGCCGCTCCCCCGTCTGGCGGGCCCGGCACGGGATGCGCCGGACGTTCCAGCGCCAGCAGCTGTTCGGGCAGCTCAGCGTGGCCGACAACGTGCTGGTGGCGCAGGAGTGGCGGGGCGGCGGGGGCGGGCCGGCCGCCGACCTCCTCGCCCTCCCGTCCCGGCGCGCCCGGGAGCGGGCCCGCCGGGTGCGCGCCGAGCGGGTGCTGGACGACTGCGGGATCGGCGCGCTGGGGACCTCGTACGCGGGCGGATTGCCCGTCGGGCAGGCCCGGATGGTCGAGCTGGCGCGCGCGGTGGCCGATCCGCCGCGGGTGCTGCTGCTGGACGAGCCGGCGTCCGGGATGTCGGCGCCCGAGCGCGAGCAGCTCGCGGCGGTGGTGCGGCGGCTGGCGGCGCAGGACGGCTGCGCGGTGCTGCTGGTCGAGCACAACGTGGCCTTCGTGATGGACCTCTGTACGCGGGTGGTCGTACTGGACCTCGGTACGGTGCTGGCCGAGGGCACGCCGGCCGAGGTGCGGGCGGACCCGCTGGTGCGGGAGGCGTACCTCGGGGCTGCCTAGGGGGTGTCCCGGGGCATGATCCGGCCGGCGGGAATACGTCGTGCGAGGGGCCGGTTGTCGCCCCTCGTACGACGCTGTACCACCGCGCACCAACGCGCCGACGTGAGGGAACGACCCGACGTGAACCAGGTCCCGGCCATCAAGCTCAACAACGGCACGCTCATGCCCCAGCTCGGCTACGGCGTCTGGCAGGTGCCGGACGCCGAGGCGGAGCGCGCCGTGGGAACGGCCCTGGAGGCCGGTTACCGCAGCATCGACACGGCCGCGATCTACGGCAACGAGCGGGGCACGGGCAAGGCCATCGCCGCCTCCGGGCTGCCGCGCGAGGAACTGTTCGTCACCACCAAGCTGTGGAACGGTCCGAAGCAGACGTGGGGCCGCGACGCGGTGCTGCGCGCCTTCGACGACTCCCTCGCCAAGCTGGGTCTCGACCACGTGGACCTGTACCTGATCCACTGGCCGCGCCCGATGCGCGACGACTTCGTCGCCATCTGGAAGACCTTCGAGGAGATCGCGGCGAGCGGCCGCGCCAAGGCGGTCGGCGTGTCGAACTTCCGCACCGAGGACCTGGACCGGATCGCCGCCGAGAGCTCCCTGGTGCCGGCCGTCAACCAGGTCGAGCTGCACCCGCTGCACCCGCAGGCCGCACTGCGCGCCGAGCACGCCGCGCGCGGGATCGTCACCGAGGCCTGGTCGCCGCTGGGCCAGGGCAAGGAGCTGCTCACGCTCCCGGCCGTCACCGCGATCGCCGAGGGGCACGGCCGCAGCGCCGCGCAGGTGGTGCTGCGCTGGCACCTCCAGCACGGGAACGTCGTGATCCCGAAGTCGGTGACCCCCGCCCGCATCCGGGAGAACCTGGACGTCTTCGGCTTCGAGCTGGACGCCGCCGAGACGGCCGCGCTGGACGCCCTGGGCGCGGGCGCGGCGGCCCGCCGAATCGGCCCGGACCCGGCCGAATTCGACGTGTGAGGACGGGCGGGTGAACCTTCCCGAAGGGCTCTACCGGATCCGCAACGTGGCCAGCGCCCTGGTGCTCCAGCTGGAGGGCGCCTCCCGGGTGCGGGTCGGTCCGGACGGGCCGCCCGCTCCGGCGGCCGCCCGCCGGTGGCTGATCGCGCCGGTGCACAGCGGCGGCGGGATCTTCCACGTGGTGAGCGAGGACAACGAACGGCGCCTTGACGTGGCGAACGCGTCCACGGACAGCGGCGCCCGGGTGCAGGTGTGGCGGGCCAACGCCTTCGGCGCGCAGGAGTGGATCGTCGAGGAGCACCTCGACGATCCGGGGGTGGTGTCCCTGATCGCCTGCATCAGCGGCCTGCTGCTGGAGGCCGACGCGGAGGGCCGGGTCCGGCAGGGCGAGGACACCGACTCCCCGTCGCAGTGGTGGCGGCTGGAACCGGCGTAGGGGCCGGCCCGGCGGGCCCGGCCGTGGCGCCGGGCCCGCCCGGGGCGGTCATGTGCGGACGAAGCTCCGCAGGCGGTACGTCGGCTCCGGGCGCGGGGCGTCCTGGTCGGGCAGCAGTTCCAGCCGGGCCGCCAGCTCCGGTGCGGTGATGCCGCGCGGGACGATGCGTGAGGCGTACCGCCCGGCGAGCAGCGCCTCGGCGGAGCCGCGCGGGGTGCGGCCCTGGCCGTGGCCGGTGAAGCGGGCCTCGCCGCCGGGGCGCAGGCCCGCCCGGGACGCGTGGGCCTCGACCTCTCCGGAGGCGTCCGAGGGGGTCGGGGTCAGGTGCGCGGCGAACACGGCGTCGATGTCGCTGCCGACGTCGTGCGCGGAGTCCTTGTCCACGGTGGTGACGAGGACCCCGCCGGGCCGCAGCACCCGGGCGGCCTCGGCGATCACCGCGGGCACCAGTCCCGGCTCCCGCAGCAGGTGCAGCAGCCACACCGCGCTCACCGCGTCCAGCGAGCCCGAGCGCACGGGCAGCCGGGCGGCGTCGGCGAGGGCCACGGGGACGCCGCGGCGCAGCGCCGCGCCGGCCATGCCGTGGGAGGCGTCGGCGCCCAGGACGCGCAGTCCTGGGCGTCCCAGCCGGGCGGTGACGATGCCCGTGCCGCAGCCGAGGTCGAGGAGGGTGGCCACCTCGGCCGGGAGGAGGCTGAGGACGGCCGCCGCGGCGGCCTCGGCGCGCGGGGTGCCGCCGCGGGAGGCGTCGTAGACCTCGGCCTCGGCGTCGTAGTCGAGCAGGGGTTTCGCGGTCGGTATGTGCGTGGTCATCAGCTCGCGCCGTGGGCGGGGGCGAGGGACTCGACGCGCTCGGCGAGGGCGAAGTCGTTCTCCGTCACCACGCCTCCGGCGTCGTGGCTGTTCACGGAGAGCCGCACCGTGTTGTAACCGAGCGTCAGATCGGAGTGGTGGTTCAACTCCTCCTGGACGGAGGCGATGTGGGCGACCAGGGCGCTCGCGGCGAAATGCGTGCCCAGGCGGTAGGTACGGATGATCCGGTCGTCCTCGAAGGCCCAGCCGGGAAGTTCCCGCAACCGGTCCTCGATCTCCTTCTGCGACAGCGGTTCACTCGGCATGCACCGGCTCCTTTTCCCCGTGACGTGTAGTCAAGGTTCCCACAGTGCACGCCGGAGCGAACCTTTCGCGCCATAGTGCGCTCGGGTACTTCTGCACCTTCCGCCCCCGGCGGCCGCCCCCTAGGCTCCTGCGCCGGACGTGACTGTTACCAGCGGTAACGAAGGGGCATTCGCCATGGCCGGCACCGGGAGTTCCAGGCGTACGTTCATCGCGGGCACGGGCGCCGCGGCCCTGTCGGCCCAGGCCGCGGCGGCCCTGGCGGCTCCGACGGCGGCCGCCGCGCCCGCCGGGGCACCGGCCGCGCCGAACGGCCGGCGCGTCGCCGTACTGGGAGGCGGGGTGGCGGGGATGACCGCGGCGCACGAACTCGCCGAGCGCGGCTACGCCGTCACCGTGTACGAGCGCCGGGCGCTCGGCGGCAAGGCCCGCAGCATGGACGTACCGGGCAGCGCCCGCGGCGGCCGCAGGCCGCTTCCCGCGGAACACGGCTTCCGCTTCATCCCCGGCATCTACCACAACCTGCCCGACACCATGCGGCGCATCCCCTTCGCCGGCAACGCGAACGGCGTGTGGGACAACCTGGTGGCCCCGCCCGAGATGATGTTCGCCCGCACCGGGGGCCGCGAGGACCTGCGCGGCCCCATCCCCTGGCCCGGCCACTCCCCCGCCCCGCTCACGCCCGACGAGGTACGGCGCGCCCTGTCGGGCATCCTGCAGACCCTGGTCAGGCTGCCTCCGCACGAGACGGCGTACTTCGTCGACCGCGTGCTGGTCTTCCTCACCAGCTGCGACGAGCGGCGGGCCGAGGTCTGGGAGCACGTCCCGTGGTGGGAGTTCACCCGGGCCGCGCGGATGTCGAACGAGTACCAGCGCATCCTGGCCGTCGGCGTCACCCGCAACATCGTGGCGACCAAGGCGGAGGAGGCCTCCACCCGCACGGTCGGCACCCTCGGCGAGGCCTTCGTCTTCAACCTCCTGGGCCGCGGGGCGGACGGCCCGCCGGACCGGATCCTCAACCTGCCGACCAACGAGGCGTGGATCGACCCGTGGGAGGCCCATCTGCGCTCCCTCGGGGTGGAGTTCAGGATCGGCTGGACCGTACGGGAGGTGCAGTACGCCGGCGGCCGGGTGAGCGGGGTCGCGGTCGAGGGCCCCGACGGCGCCCGGCAGACCGTGACCGCCGACCACTACGTCAGCGCGCTGCCCGTCGAGCACGCCCGGCGCACCTGGAGCCCGGGGCTGCGCGCCGCCGACCCGATGCTGGGGCGCTGCGACAGGCTCCGGACCGACTGGATGACCGGCATCCAGTTCTATCTGACCGAACGGGCCCCGCTGGTGCACGGCCATCTCAACTGCATCGATTCGCCGTGGTCGTTGACGGCGATCCAGCAGGCCGAGCACTGGCCGGCGCGGGACTTCCCCGCCGACTACGGGGACGGGGCGGCGGTCGACTGCCTGTCGGTGGACATCTCCGAGTGGGACAAGCCGGGGATCCTGTACGGCAGGACGGCCAAGCAGTGCACCCGCGACGAGGTGGCGCGCGAGGTGTGGGCCCAGCTGAAGGCCTCCCTCAACGACACCGGCAGGACGCTGCTGTCCGACACGAAGCTGCACTCGTGGTTCCTGGACCCCGGCGTGGACGGGCTCGGCACCCCGAACCCCACCAACCAGGACGAGCTGCTGATCCACCCGGTCGGCACCCTCGCCAACCGGCCGAGCGCGGGCACGCGCGTCGCGAACTTCTTCCTCAGCGGGGACTACGTCGCCGTCGACATCGACCTCGCGACGATGGAGGGCGCAAACGCCTCCGCCCGCGCGGCCGTCAACAGCCTCCTGGACCGGGACGGTTCCACGGCCCCGCGGTGCACCGTACGGCCCCTGTACCGGGCGCCGGAGATGGAGTCCGCCAAGCGGCACGACCTGTGGCGCCACCGCCTCGGCCTGCGCAACGTCTTCGATGTCGGCTGACCGCGGCGCAGGGCCCGCCCCAGGGGGCTCGGCTACCGTCGGAGCCATGACCACCTCGACGCCCACGGTCGGCGCCCTGCTCCGCACATGGCGGGAGCGGCGCGGCATCAGCCAGCTGGAGCTGGCGGGCCGCGCCGACTCCTCGTCCCGGCACATCAGCTTCATCGAGACGGGGCGGTCCCGGCCGAGCGAGGAGATGGTGCTGAGGCTCGCCGACCGCCTCGACGTCCCGGTGCGGGAGCGCAACGCCCTGCTGCTGGCGGCCGGTTACGCCCCGCACTACGCGCAGACCGCGCTGGACGACCCGTCGATGGAGACGCTGCGCGAGGGCATCGAGCGGCTGCTGACCGGGTACGAGCCCTATCCCGCCCTGGTCGTGGACGCCACCTACGACGTCGTCGCCGCCAACCGGGGCATCCTGATGCTGCTGGACGGCCTGCCGGAGCACCTGCTGACGCCGCCGCTGAACGCGATGCGGATCACCCTGCACCCCGAGGGCCTGGCGCCGAGGATCCGCAACCTCCGCGAGTGGCGCGGGCACCTGCTCGCCCAGATGGAGCGGCAGATCGCGCTGGCCCGCTCCGAGCCGCTGCGCGCGCTGTACGAGGAGGTGTCCTCCTATCCGGTGGCCGAACGCCCCGGCGACGGCGCACCGGAGGAGCCCGTCCCCTACATCGCGCTGCCGCTGGTCATCGAGCACGACGGCCACCTGCTGTCCTTCGTGTCGTCCATCGCGACCTTCAACACCCCGATGGACGTGACCGTCGCCGAGCTGGCCATCGAGACGATGCTCCCGGCCGACCCGGCGACGGTGAAGTACCTGCGCTCACTCGGCGACTGAGCGCAGCGCGAGCTGCTGGAGGAGGGCGAAGCCGGCGACGGTGAGGGCCTGCGCCGGGATCCACACGGTCCCGGCGAGGGTCGGCGAGAACCACACGACGAGGGAGACCAGGCTCAGCGCGGCCCAGGCGCAGTTGGTCTCGACGACGGCCTTCACGGCGAGCACCGGGGGCCGGCGGCGCGAGGCCAGCAGGCCGACGGCCGAGCCGTACAGCACCAGCAGGACGCCGAGGGCCAGGAGCAGCCCGGGCCCGACCCCGAGCAGCCGTCCCAGGGGCGCGGAGAAGGCGACGTAGGCGAGGCCGTTGCCGGTGGTGACGACGGCGTCGAGGGCGAGGAAGCGACGCAGCGCGAGCTGCGGGACGGCGGTACGGGCGAAACCGGCGAGCAGGGTCGCGGACATGGGGAATCAGCCTCCGTCGAGGTCGAACGGCCAGGTGGGAGCCGGGCCCCGGAACCGAGTGCGCGGCCCCGGAACCCGACGCCCCCACTGTGCCGGGCACCCTCGCCGGGGGTCGATTACCTCTGAGGTCATGCCAACGGTTTTTGAGGTGGGCGGCAGGAAACATTGGGGTTCCCGTGGTTCTGCCGGGGGTGGGGGGCTAGGCTTCACGCAGCCCGATCCACTCGAACGCCTTGTCGACATATGGAGAATCAGCCGGTGCGAGCCGCCGCCCGACCCGACCTCGCCGCGATCTGGCGGCGCGTCGGGGCACTCGCGGAGCGGTGCGGCCAGGACCCGGCCGAGGTGCTGGCCGTGGGGCGGCTGAGCCACCTGTCCGGGGTCGAACCCCGGCGCATCCCACCGGTGGTGGCGGGCACGGCTGCCGAAGTGCCGCTGGAACGGCGGGTGCACCAGCGGTTCCGGCTGCTGCGCGCGACCCGCCGCGACAAGCACGGGCGGGAATGGCCGCTCGCCGCCATCGCCCACGACTTCGACGCCCCCGGTGCCTCCCTCGGCCCCCTCAACGCGGGCACCGGGCTGCTGCGGCTGGGCCACGCGGCGGGCGTGCAGCGGTTCTTCGGCGTCTACGCCGGTTTCCTGCTGGCCGACTGCAAGAGCGCGGTGGAACGCGCCCTCGCCCTGTCCGTGACCACCGTCTCCGACGGCCGGGACGACCTGGAGCACCTCTCGTACCTGACCGGCATCACGCCCCAGGCGGTCCGGCAGACGCTGGACGGCAGGCCGCCCCGGCTCCCCCTGAAGGAGCAGGTGCACCAGCGGTTCGAGCACCTGCGGCGCACCAGGCCGCGGGAGGACGGCCAGGCCCATTCGCTCACGGCCATCGCCAAGTCCTTCGACGCGTCGGGGCAGTCGCTGACCCGCCTTGCCCAGGGCGAGGGCATGCCCAACCTCGCCGCGGCCGCCGGGATCCAGCGCTTCTACGGCGTCGACGGCGGCTTCCTGCTCGCCGACGACACCGAGGCGCTCGCCACGGCACTCGCGCTGATCGAGGGCGAACTGGAGTGCGTCGAACGGGAGCGGGAGAATCCGATGCTGGCCGTGCTGCGTGCGCATGACGTACGGAGCATCGTCACGCGGGCCGGCCGGCTGTCGCCCCAGGGGTGGAAGTCACTGGCCGACCACTTGGACGACCTCCTCGCGCGCGAGGGGCAGCTCGGACTTCCGGGCACGAAGGGCGGGGCGCCGACCGATGGCGCCGCCGCCGAGGGAGAAACACCATGAGGACCACACGGGCCATGCGCAAGCTGGGCTCCGAACTGCTGGAGGGCGCACGCCTGACGGCGCCGGCCGATGTCGGGGAGATCATCGGGGCGCTGTGCGCCGCCTACGCCCAACGGCGCGGCACAGAGCGGAAGGTGGACTTCCACTTCACCTCGTTCCCGCCCGACACCGCGAGCGGCCTGTGGCTGGAGCTGGACGACGTCGACCTGATCGTCGTCGAGCAGCACACCCGGCCCGAGCACCAGCTCGTCATCGCCTGCCACGAGCTGTGGCACCTGGACGAGGGGACCTGCGACAGCGTCGGTCCGGGCATGCTCGTGGCCGCCCGGCTGGCGGGACGCCACGGCAGCCTCGCCGAACTGCTGGCCCCCGGCTCCGGGCTGGACGCGGTGGTCCGGCAGGCCGCCGCCCGCGCCGACCAGGGGGATCCGGCGGAAATCCGGGCCGAGACCTTCGGCCTGCACCTCGGCAACATCCTGCGTTCCCACCTGCCGTCGCCCCGGGAGCAGCAGTTCCCCGAGGCGATCGAGCGCATCAAGTCCTCACTCGGCTGGGGAAGCCCCGTGCCACGCCGTGACCAGCACCAGCCAGTCGCAGCATCCCTCACGCCGATGCCCTCAGCACGGCCCTGACAGAGAGCCCGCCACGATGAACCAGTCCTCCCCGCCCCGCCACGCCGTCGTCATAGGCGGCAGTCTGGCCGGCCTCCTCGCGGCCGCTGTCCTCGCCGAGCACGCCACGGTCACCGTCATCGACGCCGACCCGCTGCCCGAGGGGCCGGCCCCTCGCCGTGGACTCCCGCAGGCCCGGCACACCCATCTCCTGTGGTCGGGCGGCGCCCGGGCCATCGAGCGGATCCTGCCCGGCATCACCGACGACTGGACGAAGGCCGGCGCGATCCGCCGCAGCCTGCCCACCGACCTGGTGACCAAGACCGCTCAGGGCTGGATCCCGCGCTGCGGCGAGAAGCAGTTCAACATCTCCTGCAGCCGCGACCTCCTCGACTCGGTGGTCCGCGCCCGGGTCACCGGCCTCGCCGGGGTCACCACCCTCCAGCAGAGCCGGGTCCGGGGCCTGGAGGGTACGGCGGCCCGGGTCACCGGCGTCCGCGTCGACACCCCCGAGGAGCAGGACCGGCTGGTGACGGCCGATCTGGTGGTCGACGCCAGCGGCCGCGGATCGCGCGCCCGGACGTGGCTGCAGGCGCTCGGCGTGAGCGGCATCCGGCAGGCCGAGGTCGACTCCGGTCTCGTCTACGCGACCCGGATCTTCGAGGCCCCGGCCGGCGCGCACGAGATGGGCTTCCCCATCGTCAACGTGCAGTCCGACCCCCGGGTGCCCGTGCCCGGACAGACCGCCACGATCGTGCCCATCGAGAACGGCCAGTGGCAGGCCACCCTGTCGGGCACCCGCGGCGGCCAGCCGGCGGGCGACCCCGACGCGTTCATCCCGTTCGCCAAGTCCGTGCGCGACCCGATCGTCGGCGAGCTCCTGGAGGGCCGCAAGCCCCTGACGGACGTCGCCGTCACCCAGGGCACGGCCAACCGCCGGATCTACTTCGAGAAGGCAGAGCTGCCCGACGGCTTCTTCGCCGTCGGCGACTCCGTCGCCACCTTCAACCCGCTGTACGGGCAGGGCATGACCGTCGCCGCCCAGGGCCTCCTGGCCGTCCGCACCCTGCTGCGGGCGAAGGGGCTGGCCCACCCGGGGATCGGCCGCGAGGCGCAGCGCGTCATCGCCCCCCAGGTCGCCACCGCCTGGGAGCTCGCCACGTCGCAGGACATCCTCTATCCGGGCGCCACCGGGATGAAGCCGCGCGCGGGCACCGGCCTGCTCAACGGCTACGTCAACCGTCTGATGACGGGTGCCACCACCGACGAGGCACTCACCGCCGCCCTGTTCAACGTCCTCACCATGAGCATCGAGCCCACCCACTGGCTGCGCCCTTCGGTGGTCTGGCACGTGGCGCGCGCCTCCGACCGCGGCGCGCTGAAGGCGCCTCCCCTCACCGCCGCGGAGCGGGCCGTCGCCGGGCTGGACCCGGCGCCCGGCACGAGAACCGGAGCCGGGAGCACCGGCACCGGGGCCGGGACCGGAGCCGCCCCCACCGGTGCGGCGAGCGATCCGGTCGGCCCTGCCGACCCCGTCGGACAGGCCCGATGAGCCGCGAGATCACCCTGCTCCTGCCCGGCTCCCTGATGGTCCTGGCACTGCTGATCAAAGCTCCGAAGCTGCGCCGGAACTGGGACCAGCCGCTGAACCGGACCGCGTGCGCACTGCTCGTCGTCGGCGCCCCCATCACCTTCCTGGCGTCGCCGCCGACGATCGCCGCGGTCAACCGCCGTACCGGCGTGGTCAACTTCTCCGCACCGCTGGTGTTCGGCCTGCTCACGGTTTTCTCCGGACTGTGCGTCGTCCTGGTCCTGCAGTGGCGCGGCGGCCCGCCCGCTGCCGTGCGCCGGGCCACCCGGCTGACCGCGGCCGTGTTCGCCGCGGCGACCGCCGCGATCGTCGCCCTGTTCGTGATCGGCGACGCGCCGGTGGAACGCCTCCGGGACCTGGACACGTACTACGCCACGACGCCGTGGATCCGCGAGATGATCGTCTGCTTCCTGGTGGCGCACACCCTGGGCACCTCGGCGCTGACCTGGCTGTGCGCCAAGTGGTTCGCACGCGTCGACCGCTCGCTGCGCCCGCTGCGCACCGGTCTGGCCCTGATCGTCCTCGCGGGACTGCTGGACCTGGCCTACCTGGCCGCCAAGTGGGCCTCGGTGGTCGCCCGCTGGGCCGGCCGCGACTGGGTCGTCCTGTCCACGGACGTGGCACCGCCCCTGGCCTCGGCCTCCGCCCTGCTGCTGGGCGCCGGGTTCGTCGTGCCGCTGATCGGCGGGTCGGCGACGTGGACCGCCTACGGCGACTACCGGCGGCTGCGCCCGCTGTGGAAGGCGCTGCGCGGGTTCGCCGCGGCCCAGGGACGGACCGTACCGCTCGCCTGGTGGTCCCCGGTGGGGATCCGGCTCATCCACCGCGAGTCCGTCATCGACGACGGCATCCTGGCGCTGGCCGGCTGGTTCGACCCACGGGTGCACGCCACCGCCTACGAGGCGGCCCGCAGCCGCGGCATGGACGAGGCGCGGGCCGCCGCGGTCGCGGACGCCGCCGTCGTGGCCGCCGCCTGCCACGTCAAGGGCGCCGCCGCGCGCGGATCCGGCCCGGGGCCGGCCCCGGTCCCGGAGCCGCACCGCCTGGGCCGCCGCCCACTGACCGCGCTGGCCCACGAGTTCCGCACGTCCGCCGTCGTCGCCGCGGCCCGCGACGCGGCCGCCGCCGGCACGCCCGGCCCGTGCCTGGAGCCCCTGGTCGCCTGAGTACCGGAAAAACGCCGCACCGTCCCGGACCGGGGTCCGGGGCGGTGCGGCTGCGCGCCGACCGGCGCGCAGCCGGATCGGCGGGCGGATCAGAGGGCCGCGAGGTCCAGCCCCGCCTGCGCGGCGGCGGCCCGCACGGTCTGCTCCAGCAGGACGGCGATGGTCATCGGGCCGACACCGCCGGGAACCGGCGTGATCAGCGAGGCACGGGCCGCCGCCGACTCGAAGTGGACGTCGCCGACGTTGCCCTCGTTGTAACCGGCGTCCAGGACCACCGCGCCCGGCTTGATGTCCTCGCCCCGGATGAACTCGGCCTTGCCGACGGCGGCGACCAGCACGTCCGCCTGGCGCACGATCGAGGAGAGGTCCCGGGTGCGGGAGTGGCAGTAGGTGACGGTGGCGTTCTGCTCCAGCAGCAGCATCCCGGCCGGCTTGCCCAGGATCGCGCTGCGGCCGACGACCACGGCGTGCTTGCCGGTCAGGTCCACGTCGTACTCGGCGAGGAGGCGCATGATGCCGCCCGGGGTACAGGAGACGAAGCCCGGCAGGCCGAAGCCCATGGCCGCGAACGAGTGCATGGTGACCCCGTCGACGTCCTTGCCGGGGGCGATGGCCTCGAAGGCGGCGCGCTCGTCGATGTGGTGCGGGACGGGGTGCTGGAGCAGGATGCCGCTGATCCGGGGGTCCTCGGAGAGCGCCGTGATCGTCGCGACCAGCTCCTGCGTGGTGGTCGAGGCCGGCAGCTCCACGTGGCGGGAGGTGATCCCCGCCTTGGCGCAGCGGTTCTGCTTCATGCGGACGTAGGTGACGGAGGCGGGGTCCTCGCCGACCAGCACGGTCGCCAGGCAGGGCGCGGTGCCGGTGCGCTCGGTGATCTTCGCCGCGAGGGCGGCGGTCTGCTCCGAGATGCGGCGGGCGAGGGCGGTGCCGTCCATCAGCTGGGCGGTACCGGCGGCGGGGGCAGTCTGGGCAGTCGTCACGGGGTCTCCTGAACGTCGCTGCGGATCGCGGTTCGCCCAGGCGCGCGGCAGTCGACGTACGGGACTGAGGTACGCCGGGCCGCTCCCCGGTGGTGATCCACCCGAACGCCAGTCACGGCCCGCCGACCACTGTAGTCGACCAAACCGGTGGTCGCCCGGCGCCCGACCTGCGACGATCAATGCATGACGCGTACTTTCGACCATCTTGTCGCCGAGGCCGAGTCCGTCTCCGTGGACGGCTGGGACTTCTCCTGGCTCGACGGCCGCGCCACCGAGCAGCGTCCCTCCTGGGGCTACCAGCGCCTGATGGCAGAGCGCCTGGCCCGGGTCCGGTCCGCCCTGGACATCCAGACCGGCGGCGGCGAGGTCCTCGCCGGATCCGGTCCCCTGCCGCGCCTGACGGTGGCCACGGAGTCCTGGCCGCCCAATGTCGAGCGGGCCACGAGACTGCTGCACCCGCTGGGCGCGGTGGTGGTCGCGGATTCCGACGAGCCGCCCCTGCCCTTCGGCGACGAGGCCTTCGAGCTGGTGACCAGCCGGCACCCGGTGACCATCTGGTGGGACGAGATCGCCCGGGTGCTGGCGCCGGGCGGCACGTACCTCTCGCAGCAGGTCGGCCCGGCGAGCGTCTTCGAACTCGTCGAATTCTTTCTCGGACCCCAGCCGGAGGAGGTCAGGCGCGCACGGCACCCCGACGACGCGGTCGCGGACGCCACGAAGGCGGGTCTCGACGTGCTCGACCTGCGCTCCGAACGGCTGCGCACCGAGTTCCACGACATCGGGGCTGTGATCTATTTTCTACGGAAGGTGATCTGGATGGTGCCGGGCTTCACGGTCGGGCAGTACCGGGACCGCTTGCGCGAGCTGCACGAGCGGATCGAGCGCGACGGCCCGTTCGTCGCACATACCGCCCGTTTTCTGATCGAAGCCCGCAAAACGGGCTGACGCGGAGGGCGGACGGATCCACGCCGGATCCGGTTGCCCGGCCGCAGCGTGGCGCAGGTCACTCAATTCAGCGCGTAACGAATCGACTCGGGCATGCGATGAACCGACAGGTGTCCTCGCGCGGCCCGGAATACAGACCCCCCTCGGGTCTGTTTCCCGAGTTCGCGCGATGATGTCCCGCCCACCCCTTATCTGTTCGCAACGAGAGGCTCCTTGTGTCGCTCAGCCCGTCCCGTACGTTCCCTCCGGAGATCGCCGAATCCGAGGCCCTGGTAGCGCTCGTCGAGCGCGGCCGCGAGCAGGGTCACATCAACGGTGACGACGTGCGCCAGGCCTTCGAGGCCGGCCGCATCCCGGTGGACCAGTGGAAGCGGGTCCTGCGCAGCCTGAACCAGGTCCTCGACGAGGAGGGTGTCGCCCTTCACGTCAGCGCGGCCCCCGCCACCAAGGCTGCCGCGAAGAAGCCCCGCAAGGCTGCCGCCGCCCCCGCCCGTACCGTGGCCAAGAAGGCCACCGCCGCGCCCCGCCCCATCGGTGCGCGCAAGACCGCGGCCACCGCCGCGGCCACCACGGTCACGTCCACGGCTTCGGCGATATCCGCTCCGTCGGCCGCCGCGGCTGCGGAGGCGGCGCCGGCCGAGGCCGCCGCCGAGCCGAAGAAGCGCACGGTCAAGAAGACCGCCGCCAAGAAGACCGCCGTGAAGAAGACCGCCGCGGCGAAGAAGACCAGCGCCAAGGACTCCGACGAGGGCGAGACCCCGGTCGTCGAGGGCGAGGACTGGGCGGCCGAGGACCTCGTCGACGAGGCCGAGGAGGAGGCCCCCAAGGCCGGCGCCCAGGGCTTCGTGCTGTCCGACGACGACGAGGACGACGCCCCGGCCCAGACGGTCATGGTGGCCGGCGCCACCGCCGACCCCGTCAAGGACTACCTCAAGCTCATCGGCAAGGTGCCGCTCCTCAACGCCGAGCAGGAGGTCGAGCTCGCCAAGCGCATCGAGGCGGGTCTCTTCTCCGAGTACAAGCTCGAAGAGGAGGAGGACCACAAGCCCGCCTTCAAGCGCGAGCTGGAGATCCTCGTCGAGGACGGCCGCCGCGCGAAGAACCACCTGCTGGAGGCCAACCTCCGCCTCGTGGTCTCCCTCGCCAAGCGCTACACCGGCCGCGGCATGCTCTTCCTTCTCCACGTATGCGACCTGGTGGATCCGGCAGGCGATCACGCGTGCCATGGCCGACCAGTCGCGCACGATCCGCATCCCCGTGCACATGGTCGAGATCATCAACAAGCTCGCCCGCGTGCAGCGCCAGATGCTCCAGGACCTGGGCCGTGAGCCCACCCCGGAGGAGCTGGGCAAGGAACTCGACATGACCCCCGAGAAGGTCATCGAGGTCCAGAAGTACGGCCGCGAGCCGATCTCCCTGCACACCCCGCTGGGTGAGGAGGGCGACAGCGAGTTCGGTGACCTCATCGAGGACTCCGAGGCGGTCGTGCCCGCGGACGCGGTCTCCTTCACGTTCCTCCAGGAGCAGCTCCAGTCGATCCTGGGCACGCTCTCGGAGCGCGAGGCGGGCGTGGTCTCCATGCGCTACGGCCTCAACGACGGCCAGCCGAAGACCCTCGACGAGATCGGCCGCGTGTACGGGGTCACCCGTGAGCGCATCCGCCAGATCGAGTCCAAGACCATGTCGAAGCTGCGCCACCCGTCGCGTTCGCAGGTCCTGCGCGACTACCTCGACTGAGCCGATCCGTCCGGCACGCCCCCGACCCGCGCACCAGCGGGCCGGGGGCGTTCTGCGTCTCACGACAGCCGGAAGACCGGGCCGCGGGGGGTGAAGGGGAGACAGGCGCCCAGGGGGATCAGGAAGGCGTGTTCGCGGCGGATGCGGAGGGTGTCGCACCAGCCGTCCGTGATCACCAGCAGCGGTGCTCCGGGCGGGAAGTCCTCGGCCCGCTGGAGCAGGTCGACGCCCGGCTGGAGGACGGTGCCGCCGCGGCCGCGGACCCGTACCCGGCCCGCGATCTCGGTCGGCGGGACGTAGCCCGCGTCGTACGGCGCCGCGTCGCAGAACACCACGCGCGCCGCCGGTACGTCGCGGGCCTCGGCGTAGGAGGCGATCGCGCCCAGCGCCTTGCCGAGCAGGGCGGCGTTCATCGACCCGGAGGTGTCGAGGACCACGCCGAAGGTGCAGCGGGCTGTCTCCTCGGGCGGGAAGTACCGGCCCGCGCGCGGGATGTCCGGGGTGGAGGCCTGACGGCGTGCCGGGCGGGCGTAGGACCGTACGGCCTGCGGCCTGGGCACGTACTCGTCGAACCAGCGGGCGAGCCGGGCGTCCCACGGCACCGGCGGGTGGGCCAGGGCCCGGATCTCCTGGACCAGCCCTGCGGGCAGCAGGCCGCGCCCGCCGCGCACGTGCAGGTCGAAGCCCTGGACGAGGCCGCGCCGGTAGAACTCGTCGAGATCCGTGTACGGGCGCCCCGCGCCGTGGGCGAGCGGCTCGCCCAGGATGTCCCCGGCGCCCCTGCCGCGCAGGGTGGCCAGGCGCCGCATCCGGCGCAGGTCGGTGGCGATCCGGTCGTACACCTCCTCGACGGACAGCCCGCGCAGCGCCGGGTCGTGCAGCAGCCCTTCGGGCATGCTCCCGATCCGCATCTCCACCAGCCAGTCGTTGACGACGTAGTCGGCGGCGACGTTGTGCAGGAACGGATCGCGGGGGCCGCGGCGCTCGCCGTGGCGCAGGGCGGCGTGCAGCATCTCGTGGGCCAGGATGAACCGCCACTCGTCGTCGTCGAAGGTGCGCAGCGGGTTGATGTAGATCTCCCCGGCGGTGGCGCTGACGGCGGCGATGGAGATGCCCTGGGCGCGGGCCAGCTCGGCGTCGGCGACGACGGTCAGGCCGGCGGCGAGCCCGCCGAGCAGCGGGTAGGAGGACACGAACCAGTTCAGGGCCCGGTCCCAGGGGCCCTGGGCGAGGCGTTCGCCGGTGGTCCGGTCGCGGCGGCCGCCGGCCACGTCCATGGCGGCGGAGACGCTGCGGGTCAGGGCGGCGGCGAAGGCGGTCTGCCAGTCGGGGACGGTGGTGTCCCAGCTCCGCCAGGGGACCAGGACCTGGTCGGGGTGGCGGCCGGCGGTGCCGCAGTGCTCGTGGGCGGGCGGGATGCCGTCGCGGCGCCAGCGGGCGGCGAGCTCGTCCTCGTCGCCGCCGGGGTACGCGGCGGGCAGGTGGTCGGGGGCGCTGCCGACCGGGAAGGTCAGCAGGAAGCGGTTGACTACCGTGCAGCGGGCGGCGAGGTCGAAGCGGTCCGGCTGGGGCCGGTCCTCGTCCTTGGCGGCCGGGACGTGGCCGAAGCCGAGGTGGAGCAGGGCGTGGGCGATCGTCCAGGCCCATTCGCGGGGTTCGGCCCGCCGGGTGGGGTGGACGTGGACGACGCCGTTGGAGGTGATGGTGGCCAGGCCGCCCTCCGGGGACTGCGGGCAGCCGGCCTCGCGGCAGATCTTGCCGTTGAGGGCGCCGAGGGCCGGGTTCTGCTTGACCAGGGCCAGGCCCTCGGCGAAGGCCTGGGTGGCCGGGTCGGGCGTGGCGGCGGCCTTCGCGCGGGCCTTTCCGCTCCGGCTCACCGGCGTGCCTCGACCAGTCGCGGCATGTCCCGGGCGGCCTCGATCAGGAACCAGCCGGGCAGTACGGGCCGGCCGTCGGCGTCGTCGGCGATGACGGTCTGGGCGACCTCGACGGAGATCTCGGCGAGCTGGACGAGCAGCGACTTGAAACGGTGGGTGTGCTGGCGCAGGGCGGGTGAGACGTGCTCCTTCTGCGCGGGCAGTTCCTTGAGCAGGCGGCCCCGGAAGGCCTCCGCGAGGTAGTAGAGCAGGTCGCGGTCCTGGAGCCGGGCCGGCCAGGAAGCGTCGCCCTTCAGGATGGCCTCGATGCCGAAGGTGTGGCGGACGATCTTGGCGTAGCCGCAGAAGGAGACGGCGTGCGCGGGGGTGAGGGTGCCGTGCGCGACCACCTTGAGGGTCTGCTCGTCCAGCTCCGCGCCGAAGGAGTGCAGGGCGTCGGAGAGCATGTGCCAGGAGCGCGGGGTGGAGAAGGGCTCCTCGGTCTTGGGCGGCTGCGACCAGAGGTGGTCGGGGCGGTCGGTGAGGTAGTCGGTGACCCAGGGGTGGATGCCGTGTTCGCCGGCCCACACCAGCCAGTCCTGTGCGGACGCCTGCAGGTGGACGTGGGTGAGGCGGTTGACCAGGGCGGAGGCGATGGGGCGGGCCAGCGCGTTGTCCGTGGCGCGGTTGCCGGCCCCGATCACGATGGAGCCCGCGGGCAGTTCGTAGGAGCCGATCCGGCGGTCGAGGATCAGCGAGTAGAAGGCCTTCTGGACGTCCGGGCCCGCGGCGTTGAGCTCGTCGAGGAAGAGGCAGTACGGCTCGTCGCGGGCGATGGCCTCGGGCGGGCAGAAGACGGAGCGGCCGTCGCGGATCTGCGGTACGCCGATCAGGTCCTCGGGGGCGAGCTGCGTGCCGAGGAGGCTGACGCACTCCAGGCCGAGGGAGTCGGCGAACTTCCGCACGAGCGAGGACTTCCCGATGCCGGGCGCCCCCCAGAGGAAAACGGGCCGCACGGTGGCGAGGCCGAGCAGCAGTTCGGGGATCTGGGCGGGGGTGACGGTGACGGCGGCCTGCACGGGTGCGGATGTCCTTCGGGGTGGGACGGTGTGTGGTGCGGCCAGTGTGGTCGCACCGCACACCGTCCGGCATCCGGTTTTCCCCGGGCGCCCGCCCGGTTCAGGTTTCGAGGAGGTGCTTGAGCTTCTCCTCGTTCAGCGGCATCTCCTTGCGCGCGTGCGGCTTCACGACGAGCGGTACGAGGACCCTGCCGATGCCGTGGCCCTCGAAGTCGAGGCTCAGCGTGAGGCGGGTGCGCGTCCCGTCGCCCAGGGGCTCGACGGTGCCGCGGACGTCGCCGCGGACGGGGCCGTCGATGCCGTGGAGGTGCCAGGTCCTGGGCGGGTCGTACTCGGTGACTTCCATGGTCGTCGGGAACTCTCGGCGGCCGATCCGCCGCCGTACGGCGATGAGCGATCCGACGGCCGGGTGGTCGGCGCCCCGGACGGACACGGCGCTCTTCTGCCACTCCGGCAGGTGGGAGGCGTCCGACAGGTAGGCGAAGACCTCTTCGGGACTCCGGTCGATTTCGATGCTTTCCCTGATCGCGGACATGGCGACCCTTTCATGCCCCCTGAAAGGCCCTGTCCTTCCACGCTACCGCGCAGGTCAGGCGGCTGTCCGCTGCCTGCGCGCGGCCATCACGGCGTAGACGGCGACACCCGCGAAGAGGAAGAGCACGCCCTGGTAGACGGCGGCGTATCCGGAGCCGGCCACCAGCCACATGGAGAAGGCGAAGGCGAGGACGGCGAGGGCGCCGTCACGGGCCAGGCGCCCGCGGTGGACGCGCTCGCCCCGGCCGGAGAGCAGGAAGTAGATCTGCGCGGCGGTGGAGAGCAGGTAGGGGACGGTCGCGGTGAAGGTGGTGACGAGGACCAGGATCTCGAAGACGCCCTCGGAGCCGGCCGTGTAGTTGTAGACGGTCAGGGCGGAGGCCAGCGAGGTCGTGACGACGACGCCGACCACCGGGACGCCGCGCCGCTTCGTCTCGAAGGCTCGGGGGAAGAGCCCGTCCTTGGCCGCGGCGTACGGGGTCTGGGCGCTGAGCAGGGTCCAGCCGTTGAGGGCGCCGGCCATCGAGATGACGGCGGCGCAGGCGACGAGGGTGCCGCCCCAGGTGCCGCCGAACATGGCGTTGACGGCGTCGGTGAAGGGGGCTTCGGAGGTGACCAGCTTCTCGTGGGCGACGAGTCCGAAGACGGAGAGGGTGCCCAGCAGGTAGACGACGGCCGCGCCGGCGGTGCCGAGGATCGTGGCCCGGCCGACGTTGCGGGCGGGGTCGCGGACCTCCCCGGCGCTGACGGCGGCCGACTCCACGCCGAGGTAGCTGAAGAGGAGGATCGCCGCGGAGGCGGAGAGCGCGCCGGCGGGGCTCTGGCCGGTGGCCTGGAACGGGCCGAGGTTGGCGGGGTCGAAGAAGAACAGGCCGCCCACGGCGACCAGCATCAGCGGGGCGAACTTCAGTACGGTGGCGACGAGTTGGACGGCCCCGACGTAGCGGGTGCCGGCCAGGTTGGCGAGCGCGGGGAGCCACTGCATGGCCAGCGCCGCCAGGCACATCGACCACTTGTGCGCGCCGATGGCCGGGAAGAGGACGCAGAGGTAGCCGACCGAGGCGACGGCGAGGGCCGCGTTCGACACCCAGGAGGTTATCCAGTAGCTCCAGGCGGCGAGGAAGCCGGCGAAGTCGCCGAAGGCGGCGCGGGCGTAGACGTACGGGCCGCCGGTCTGCGGGTGCCGGTGGGCGAGGCGGCCGAAGACGAGCGCGAGGGCGACGGCCCCGAGGGTGAGAACCGCGAAGGCGACGAGGCTGATGGTGCCGAAGGGGGCGACCGAGGCCGGGAGGAGGAAGATCCCGCCGCCGATGATGTTGCCCATGACCAGGCAGGTCGCGATGGGCAGGCCGAAGCGTCGGGCATGGGGGTCGCGGCCCTGTTCGGGGGGTGCGGTGGCCTCGGCGGGCAGGGCTGCGGTGCTGGTCATCGGTGGTGCGCCTCGGGTCGTCTCACATGGTGGGCGGGTCGACACATGGTCGGCCACCGTGCGGGTCGTACCAAATCAGCGGGTTTCGTCCCGTGCGGGCGACCCCTCGGAAGGAAGGATTCCGCTGATGTGGCCGTCCGGCCGGGAATTCTGCGGCACCGCTCGCGGGGGCGGCTCGCCGGCCGTCCCGGCGGCCTCCCCCGCCGAGGTGCCCGCCGGCGGTGCCACCGGTACCTGCGGGCCGTCCGCCTCCCTGAGCCAGCGCCGCAGTACGCCGTGCACCGCCTCCGCGCCGACCGGCTCCGCCCCCGGATCCGACAGCTCGGCGGGCCACATCAGGAAGGGGCGCCCCTGCTCCCCGCCCAGGCCGCCGTGCGAGCCGATCTGCTCCTCGAAGGCGTGCACCGCGCCCGTGTCCGGGTCGTACGCCGAATTCACCATGATGTCGGCCACGTGCGGGAAGGCGTCGGCCCGGCGTACGGCCTCCGCCGCGCTCGGGCCGAAGCCGGCGAGCAGCTCCTCGGCCTCGCCGGGCACGTCCAGCCGGGCCTGCGCCCCGTCCGGACCCAGCACCACCCCGTCCACCAGCAGGAAGCCCACCCCCGGGTGGTTCGCCAGGGTCGCCAGCAGCGCGGGGTGCGTGCGCTCGATGCGGGCCCGCGAGGCCCGGCCGGGGACGTCGGGGAAGGAGATCAGGGCGAGGTTGCCCGAGGCCAGCACCACCGGGTCGGAGCCCGGCCCCGGGCGGGCCTCCTCGTCCTCCTCCACCGGCCGGTGCAGCGCCGCGAGGACCGCGGCGCGGGCCTCGGCGCCACTGCGGGTACGGCCGGCCTTGCGGGAGACGGGCAGTCCGCAGCCCGCCCGCACCAGGTCCTTGAGGGTCAGCCCGTACCGCGCCAGGAAGGTCTCCCCCGGGCTCTGGCCGTGGTCGGACAGCAGCACGATCCGGTACGGGCGCGGCGCGTGCTCGGCGACCCGGGCGATCAGCGCGAGGCTGCGGTCGAGGCGTTCCAGCACCTGGTCGGTGTCCCGGCCGCGCGGGCCCGAGTGGTGCGCGACCTCGTCGTAGGCGACGAGGTCGGCATAGACCACGGCGCGCCCGGCGAGCATGTCGCCGATCACCGCCGCCACGACGACGTCCCGTTCGACCACGGTCGCGAAGGCCCGGATCAGCGGGTAGAGCCCGCCGCGCGACACCCGGGGCCGGTCGCCGCGGATCCGCGCCCGCAGGGACTGGACGATCTCCCGGACGGCGTCGGAGACGAAGGACAGGGCGGTGCGCACGGCGTTGGCCGGATCGGAGAAGTACGCGAAGTAGCCGGCGCGGGACCGGTTGGCCCGGCCCCGCCGCGCCGAGACCGAGAGAACGAGCGCCAGCTGGTCCGCGCCGCCGCTGAAGAGGTTGCCGCGGCTGGCCCCGTCGAGGGTGAGCAGTCCGCCGTCACCGGTGCGCTCGACGGCCCGCCGCTGGAGCTCCGCGGCACTGGTGGGCCGGTTGCAGACCATCACCTCGCCGGTCTCCTTCTCGTACCAGCGGAAGGCGGGCACGTCGAAGGTGGAGCCGTGCAGGATGCCGAGCTGGCTGGCGCCGGTCTGGCTGGACCAGTCCGTGCGCCACGGCATGACGCGGTGGCCCTGCTCCAGCCAGCCGGCGACGGTGGGCATCAGCGCGCTGTTGCAGGCCCCGCGCAGCACCTCGTACCCGACCCCGTCGAGCTGGATGACCACCAGCCCGGGCGCGGGCGCCCCGCTCCGGGGCGCGGCCCCGCGGCCCTGCCGTCTACGGCGGCGGTCGGCGAGCCGGTAGAGCCGGCGCCGGTACGCCTCGTCGTCGCGCACCGCGAGCGCGGTGGAGGTCGCCGAGGCCACCGCGGACATCACGGCGGCCACGACGACCGCGGTCTCGGGGGCCGCCTCGCCCCGCCCGTCGGGAATCAGCCTGAGAGCGATCAGCAGGAGCGAGCCGTTCAGGAAGAAGACGAGCAGCCCGAGCACGAGGGCCGGCACGAGCAGCAGGGCCCGCACGACCACGGGCCAGACCAGGGCGCTCAGCAGACCGAAGGCGCCGGCCCCCCAGGCCGCGGTGAGGCCGATCTGCGTGACGCTGTCGCGGTCGTCGGACCGGAGCCTGAAGTCCGGCAGGATCCCCGCCAGGGCCAGCATCGTGAGGGTCGACACCGCCCAGACCAGGAGCACCCGCACCAGGGCGTTGCCCGTGGTCCGCCACCTTCGTCGCCGCACCGCGCCACCCCCTGGGTCGTCTCCGCCTCCAGGCTCGCACAGCGGCGGCGGCCCGGCCGGGCGACGGGAAAGGGCGGATCCGGGGCGGCCGCGGCCGGGTGGGTGCGGCGGTCAGGTGCCGTCGTAGCCGGCGGTCGGCATGGACAGCCGCCGGTGCACCTCGGCCTTCATCTCGGAGGTGTACCGGGGCTCTTCGTCCCCGGCGGTCTCCAGCCGTACGCCGCGCCGCTCGCACTCGGCGGTGAACTCCTCGACGCAGCTCAGGGCGCGGGCCAGCACCCGCTGGTTGGCGGCGACGAAGAGATCGACCCCGGCGGCGTCGATGTCGGACCAGAAGCCGCAGTGGTCCGCGCGCAACCCGTAGACGAGCAGCTGCTTGGTCACGACGTAGCCCCGGTCGGCCGCCCAGCGTGCGCACACGGCGTACTGGCCGCGGGTGTCCACGGCGAAGGGGTCGGCGTCCAGGTCCTCGAGCGGGGCCAGGCTGGCGATCGAGGCCACGCGCAACTCTTCCATGCCGCCGGACCCTACTCCGATCCGCCGCCCGAGAGGAGGGGCTGCCGGGTTCCTGTTCCGAAGCGGTGGCGGGAGCCTCGGGCCCGGCATGATGGGTGGAACAGTCCGGGCTGCTGGGACGGCGAGGGAGGGAGGGCCTGGTGCCGGTGGAGATCACCTGGTGGGGCCATGCGGCGTGCACCGTCGAGGATTCCGGGGTGCGGGTGCTGACCGACCCGCTGTTCACACGGCGGCTCGCGCACCTGCGGCGGCGCCGCGGGGCGCTCCCGCCGCCCGAGGCGGCGGTGGCGGACGTGGTGCTGGTGTCTCACCTGCACGCGGACCATCTGCACCTGCCCTCGCTGGCGCGGCTCGCGCCGGGGACGCGGCTCCTGGTGCCGCGCGGGGCGCGGCGGGCGGTCCCGGGACTGGCCCGGCTCGCCGGGCAGCGCGGGCTCGCGGTGACGGAGACGGCGCCGGGCGAGGAGAGCGACGTCGGGGAGGGCGTACGGGTCCGCGCGGTCAGCGCCCGGCACGACGGGCGGCGGCTGCCGTTCGGGCCGCGCCTCGCGCCGGCCCTCGGATACGTGGTGCAGGGCGCGGCGCGGACCTACTTCGCCGGGGACACCGGGCTGTTCGACACGATGGCCGAGGAGGTGGGGCCGGTGGACGTGGCCCTGCTGCCGGTGGGCGGCTGGGGCCCGTACCTGGGGCCCGGGCACCTGGACCCCGGGCGGGCGGCGCAGGCGCTGGCCCGGCTGGCACCGGCGGCGGCGGTACCGGTCCACTACGGGACGTACTGGCCGGTGGGGATGGACGCGGTGCGGCCGCACGAGTTCCACGCACCGGGCGCGGAGTTCGAGCGGCTCGCGCGGCGGCTGGCGCCGAAGGTGACCGTACGGGTACCGGCGCACGGCGAGCGGGTGCGGCTGCCGTGACGCTCCACGACCTCACGGCGGCGGCACTGGCCGCGGCGGCCTCGGCGGCGGGGACCGGCCAGGTGCCGCCGGAGACCACCCAGCAGGCGGTGGGCTACCCGGCGTTGTTCGTGCTGGTGGCGCTGGGCGCGCTGGTGCCGGTGATTCCCACCGGGGCGCTGGTGAGTTCAGCGGCGGTGGTGGCGTTCCACCACCAGTCGCCGTACGGGGTGTTGCTGGTGTTCGCGGTGTCGGCGCTGGCGGCCTTCACCGGGGACCTGGCGCTGTACTGGCTCGGGCGGCGCGGGGTGCGGTCACGGGGCGGCTCGCGGTGGCTGGAGGCCCTGCGCGACCGGGCCGCGCCCGAGCGGCTGGAGCAGGCGCAGACCAAGCTGGACGAGCACGGGGTCATGGTGCTGGTGCTCTCCCGCCTGGTCCCGGCCGGCCGGATCCCGGTGATGCTGGCCTGCCTGCTGGCGGAGCTGCCCCTGCGCCGGTTCGGCCGCGGGGACGGCCCCGCGTGCCTGGCCTGGGCCGCCACGTACTGCCTGATCGGCATCCTGGGCGGTTCGCTGTTCTCGGAGCCGTGGAAGGGCGTGGCCCTGGCGGTCGGCCTGACGCTGCTGATCAGCACGGCCCCCGCGGCCTGGCGCCGCCTGCGCCCCCGGAGCGGGCCTTGATCCGCCCGGGCACCTCCTAGTCCTTCGGTCGGGCGGTGGTCGGGGGGAAGGCGAGGCCCGTCGGCGTGTTGAGGCCGGTGAAGGCGAGCGTGACCTGTCCGCCGCCGCTCTCCCGGACCCGCACGACACGGTTGTTGAAGCCGTCGGCCACGTACAGGCCGCCGGACCCGTCGAGCGCGAGGCCGAGCGGGGAGTTCAGGCCGGTGGTGGGCACGGTGCTCTGCGGGCCGCCGCCCGCGGGCACCTTCACGACCCGGTTGTTGCCGCTGTCCGCGATGTAGAGGTCACCGGCGGCGTTCAGGGCCAGCCCGGTCGGCTGGGAGAGTCCGGTCGTCGCCACGGTGCTCTGGCCGCTCCCGTCCGCGGCCACCTTCACGACGCGGTCGTTGACGAAGTCGGAGACGTACAGGCTCCCGTCGGGCGCGGTCGCCAGCCCCCAGGGGTGCAGCAGGCCGGTGGTGGGGACGGTGGTCTGTCCGCTCCCGTCCGCCGGGACCTTCACGACCCGGTCGTTGAAGCTGTCGGCGATGAAGAGGTCCCCGGCGGCGTCGACGGCGAGTCCCAGCGGGCGCGACAGGTCCACGGTGGGAACGACCGACTGCTGCCCGCCGTTCGGGGGCAGGACGAGCACCCTGTTGTTGCCGGTGTCGGAGACGTAGAGGCGGCCCGCGGCGTCCCAGGCCATGCCCGTCGGCCGCACGAGGCCGTCGAGGGGCACGGTGGTTTGGTCGCCGCCGTCCGCGGGCAGGGCGACCACGCGGTTGTTGCCGTAGTCGGACACGTACAGCGGCCGGCCGGCGGGCGATCCCGCGTCCCCCGGCTGTGCGGCGCCCGCCGACCCCACGGGGAGCGCGCACAGCACCAGCAGTCCGACGGCGGCGGCCAGCCGGCGCGTCCACCGGCGGGCGGCGGTGCGGCCCGCGGGGGCCGGGGGGTCGATCGTTCGCGACTCGGCCGTCATGCGTTCCACGACTCACCCACCTGATCTGGACGGTCGGCCCGGTGCCGTACCCCCGCCGACCCTAGGAACCCCCGCCCGCCGGTGCGGGAGCCACGCCACGGCACGGGACCCGGCCACTCCAATGCGCGCCGTCGCGGGCCACGGAACGCTGGACCTCAAGTGCGGTTGAGTTCGTAGGGTCTTGCCCGGAGCGGACCAGCACGACATCTGAACCGTCAACGGGGAGTTGATCGCCATGGAGTACTCGCACGACGACGCCGGCTTGCTGCGGCAGCCCATCGGCTACTGGAGCTGGGCCGCCTACGACGCGGTCGTCAACCGGACCCGGAGCGCGCTCGCCGGGATCGGCACCACCCAGCCCCAGTGGTGGGTCCTGGCCCAGGTGGCCCGGGCCGAGGAGGTGAAGACCCGTGAGGAGGTGACGCGGACCCTGCGCGGCTACCTCTCCGTGGGCGACGAGGCCCTGGCGGAGGAGATCGACACGACCGTGGCACGGGGCTGGATCACGCAGGACGCCGAGGGGCGCCTCGGGCTCACTCCGGAGGGCCTGGATTTCTACGGGCGCGCCGAGGCGCTCCAGAAGGAGCTGTGGGACGAGCGGCACGAGGGCGTCTCGGACGAGGAGTACCTGATCACCCTCAAGGTGCTGCAGCGCTTCGTCCACAACACGGGCGGTCGGGCCTGGCACCACTAGGGGGTGTCCGGACCCGGACCGGGGCCCGGGTCCGGGTCCGGGTCGGGCTCCGGGCCGGGGCCGGGGTTCTGGGCCGGCTGGGGGTCGGGCAGGGTGCGGGAGGCTCCGACCGGGAGGTCCCAGAGGTCCTCCCGGGGCAGGCCCGTACGCGACCAGGCGGCCAGGGTGCGGTGCAGGGGCTCCATGACCGGTTCGGCGGAGAGCACGAAGGCGGCCCAGTGCATGGGGGCCATCCGCCGGGCCCCGAGGTCGAGACAGGCCTGGACGGCTTCCTCCGGGTCGGCGTGCACGTCGCCGAGCCACCAGCGCGGGGCGTAGGCGCCGACGGGCAGGAGCGCGAGGTCGATGCCGGGGTGGCGGCGGCCGATCTCGCGGAACCACCGGCCGTAGCCGGTGTCCCCGGCGAAGTAGACCTTCCTCGGGACCGGGCTCAGGGTGTCGGTGAGGATCCAGCCACCCCACAGGGACCGGCAGGTGTCGGTCAGGGACCGCTTCGACCAGTGGTGGGCGGGGACGAACTCGAAGCGTACGCCGCCCAGTTCGGCCGCCTCCCACCAGTCGAGGTCGGTGACCCGGGTGAATCCGCGGCGGCGGAACCAGCCCGCGAGGCCCGCCGGGACGAAGAGGGCCGTGTCCCGGGGCAGCCGCCTGAGGGTGGGGGCGTCGAGGTGGTCGTAGTGGTTGTGGCTGATCACGACCGCGTCCACGGGCGGCAGGTCCTCCCAGCGCACTCCCACGGGCGTCATCCGGGCCGGGGTGCCGAGGATCCGCCGGGACCAGACGGGGTCGGTCAGCACGGTCAGTCCGCCGGTCCGTACGACCCAGCTGGCGTGCCCGGCCCAGGTGACGGACACCGTGCCGGGGCCCGCCCCGGGCAGCGGGCCCGGCTCGTACGGCAGGTCCGGGATGCCGCGCAGCCCTTCGGGGCCGGGCCGGAAGGCGCCCTCGCGGGCGAGCCGGGCGAAGGCGCGGACGCCGGGGAGCGGGGTGGTCAGCCGGTCGGCGAACGAGCGGGGCCAGCGGCGGTGTTCGCCGATGGGGCGCGGCGCGGACGGGCGGGGGGCCCGCGGGGTGGCGGCCGGGCGTACGGGCCCCGCGGAGGGGGCGGCCGGGGCGGGTGCGGGGGCGGCGTCCGTCCGGTCCCTCATCGAGAGTCTCCGTTCTCCTTGGTCGAGGGGTCGGGACGGGCCGGGACGGCCGGCCCCGGGGGTCAGGCCAGCCCGGCCAGGACCGATCCGAGGAGGTCCAGGGAACTCCGCACGTGCGGCAGTTCGAGCGGATCGCGGGCGGTGAGGGCGGCCAGCCGCTCCTCAGGCGTGGCGCCCAGCAGCGGGCCGGTGGACAACCTCACCCGCAGCGCGCCCAGTTCGTCCGCGAACCGCTGTCCGCCGGGAGTGGGTGCGCCGAGCCGGCCGCCGAGCCAGTCCTCCAGCTCCAGGGCGTCGCCGACCCCGTGCCTGGCGAGTCCGGCGCGCAGCGGGGTGAGGTCGGCGTAGAGGTGCCGCCCGGCCTGCGGGGGCCGGGCCAGGGCCCCCGCGGCGCGGATCTCGCGGTGCGCGGCGGCGGCCACCAGGCCGTGCAGGCGGGCGGCCGCGTACGAGCGGGCGGCGACGGCGTCGGGTTCGTCGAGGGCGTGCGCGGCCGCGCCGGCGACGGGCCCGGCGACCATCGCGCCGGTGGCGGTGAGGACGTCGAGGGTGTGGGCGCGCAGCAGGGCCCCCTGCCCCGTGGCGGGGAAGCGGACCACCGCGGCGGGCCAGCCGGCGGGCAGCAGCGCGCCGGACAGGTCGACGAGGACGGCCGCCTGGTCGGGCAGCATCTCGGCGGGGCTGAGGACGATGTCGTCGTGGGGCCGGTGGACGGTGTCGCGCCAGCTCTCGTCGCTGACGACGAACAGCCCGGCGGCCTCGGCGGCCTCGCACGCCTCGCGCACCAGCTCGGGCGGCGGCACGGTCGCGGTCGGGTCGTCGGCGACCGACAGCAGCAGCACCCGCGGGGCGCCGCCCTCGGCGCGCACCCGCCGTACGGTCTCCAGCAGGGCGTAGGGGTCCGGTACGCCGCCGCACTCGGCGGGGGTGGGTACGTGGTAGGCCCGCCGGCCGAGCAGCCGGACCTGAGGGGTCCACCAGGCGGGGCAGGGCCGGGGCAGCATCACGTCGCCCCCGTACGCCCCGAGGAGGGCCAGGAGCAGGGCCGGGGCGCCCGGACCCGCCGCCACGTTCTCCGGTGAGGTGGCCAGTCCGCGTCGGCCCCAGTACCGGCAGGCGGCCTCGCGCAGCGATGCCCCGCCGCCCGCGGGCTGGGGCGAGGAACGCCCGGCGGCCGCGCCGAGGACGGAGATCAGTTCGGAGAGCACGGGCAGGCCCGGCTGCGGCGTGGGCGGGCCGTAGCGGACCGGGCCGCGGCCCTCCGCCGTCGTGCGCTGCATCCCCTCCACCGCTGTCCGCCTTCCGCTTCGTCGCGCCGCACTCCGCCGACCCTGACCTTTATACGATTATTTGGACGGCTATGCCCGTCGTCGGGCGCCGCCCGTCGGCCGCCCCTCGGGGCTCAGCCCTTGCGCCCCACCATCGCGAGCAGCCTGGTCTGCGCGTCCGCGCCCGGCGGGACGTCGACCGGCTCGGCGTACATACCGCTGGCCGCGAGCCCGTCGGCGTAGGGCATGACCTCCTTGACGGAGAACTCCACGAGGGTGTCGGGCAGCCGGTCGTCGACCCCGATGCCGCGGCAGAGGTCCCAGGTGTGCACGACGCAGTCGGCGGTCAGCTCCGAGCAGTACGCGGAACCGAGCGCGGGCCCGTACGAGAGCCGCACGGTCCGGTCCAGCGCGCCGGACGCGGCGAAGGCGGCGTGCGCGGCGCCCGAGGCCCGGTCCCAGGCGGCGACCGCGTCGTCGCCCAGCACGTCCCCGGAGAAGGCGTCGCCGAGCTCCTCGATCGTGCGGCCCTCGGTGATCAGCGGCGGGATCCAGAGCTGCTCACCGGTGACGTGGTTGACCAGGTCCCGCACGGTCCACTCCGTGCACGGGGTGGGCGCGCCCCACTGGTCGGCCCTGACGGCGCGCACCCGCTCGCCGAAGAGGCGCAGCGCTTCGGCGTGCCGTTCGAGCAGCGCGTCGGACATGGCTCCCACCGCCCTCCGCCGGGGGTGACATCCCCCTGCAGCAACTCTCCTCGCCCCCACCCGGCCCTGCCACCGCCCCGCCCAACCCTGTTGGCAGGCAAGCAGCGTGTCCACATGTCAAAACGCATATCTCACATGACGAACTGATCGCTTACGGTGGTGCCAACGCTTCGACGAGGAGGGGCCGAGGTCATGGACGCCACGCACGCCACCACGAACGCCGCTACGAACGCCGCCGCGAACGCCGCCGGGGAGACCGCCGTCTACACGCACGGTCACCACGAGTCGGTCCTGCGCTCGCACCGCTGGCGCACGGCCCGGAACTCCGCCGCCTACCTGATCGGCGAGCTGCGCCCCGGGATGGCGGTCCTGGACGTCGGCTGCGGGCCGGGCACGATCACGGCGGACCTGGCGGAGCTGGTCGCACCGGGCGGCCGGGTCACCGCCGTCGACGCGGCCCAGGACGTCCTGGCACAGGCCCGGGCCCATGTGGAGGAGCGCGGCCTGGACGGCTCCGTGACCTTCGCCGTCGCGGACGTGCACGCCCTGGACTTCCCGGACGACTCCTTCGACGTGGTCCACGCCCACCAGGTGCTGCAGCACGTCGGGGACCCGGTACGGGCGCTGCGCGAGATGCGGCGGGTGTGCCGGCCGGGCGGGGTCGTCGCCGCGCGCGACGCCGACTACGCGGCGATGACCTGGTACCCGGCGACGCCGGGACTGGACGCGTGGCTGGACCTGTACCGACGGGTGGCCCGCGCCAACGGCGGCGAGCCCGACGCGGGCCGCCACCTGCGGGCCTGGGCCCGGCAGGCCGGTTTCACGGACGTGACCTCCTCGGCCACCGCCTGGTGCTTCGCCACCCCGGAGGAGACGGCGTGGTGGTCCGCCCTGTGGGCCGACCGTACGAAGGCCTCCGCGTACGCGGACATCGCCGTCCACGGCGGCCACGCGAGCGCCGCCGACCTGGAGGCGGCCGCGAACGCCTGGCACAGCTGGGGCGCCTCCCCGGACGGCTGGTTCTCGGTCCTGAACGCCGAAATCCTCTGCCGGGCCTGACCCCGCCCCGTCCTCACCGCTCACCGCTCACCGCTCACCGCTCACCGGAAGGGGCCGTGCCGTCACCGGGCACCACCCCGTGCAGACGGCATCGGCTCCTCGACGGGATCAAGAGGTGGCGGGCCGCATCCGGAAGTCGTAGCGGGCCGGCAGGGGGCAGTCGGTGAGGGCCGACCAGACTTCGGACAGGGTCTCCTCGCCCTCCCTCAGGTCGGGGAGTTCGAAGCCGTCCTCGAAGACCCGGCGGGCCGCCCGTACATGGCCCTCCGCCGCCAGCAGCCGGGCCGCCAGCAGCCGGAAGCGGCCCTGTTCGCGCAGGGCCGGCCGCAGCCGGTCCCAGACGGACCGGGCCTGCGCCAGACGTCCCGCCGTCAGGAGCGCGGCCATCGCCTCCTGGCCGAGCGCCGACTCCGCCGCCGTCCACGGCTCGCCCCCGCGGCTCTCCGCGGCCAGGTCCTCGAAGGCCGCCGCGAATCCGTCGGCGGCCCGCGACGCGTCGCCCGCCAGCGCGTCCGCCACCGCCAGGCACCGCAGCAGGGGCCACTGCGAGGGGGCCAGCGCCAGCCCGCGCTCCCAGCTGCGCACCGCCTGGGCGGTGTCCCCCGCGTGCCACTGGGCCACGCCCAGGTGGTACTCCGTCAGCGGGTCCGCGGGGGCCGTCTCCAGCATGTCCCGCCAGTGCGCGGCGACCAGGCTCGGGCCCGGCGGCACCACCCGGCGCGGGGCGGGCAGGACGCCCGTGCGCCACAGCTCCAGCCAGGGCTCCTGCTCGTCGCCCAGCGTGGACTCCTCGAAGGGCGTACCCGGCAGCCGGTGGCCCCCGCACAGCACCTCCAGCGCCCCCCAGCCCGAGCCCACCGCCAGCCGCTCCCCCGGTTCGGTGTCGGCGCGGCCGCGCCACGCCTCGTACGCCGCGTCCACGCGCTCGCGCGGCAGTACGGCCTCCAGCGCGTCCTCGGCGGCGGTGCGGGCCGCCGGCCAGTCCGCGCCGTGCACCGCCGCCGGCTCCGCCGACAGCGGCCCGTACGCCTCCAGCCAGCTGAACTCCGCCCCGCCCTCCAGCCGTACGTGCTCCAGCTGGGTGCGGGCCAGTCCGGCCTGGATCTCCGCGTAGCCGCCCGTGCCCGGCTCGGTCAGCCACTCCTGCCAGCGCCGGCCGCCGCTGCCCGCGCCCCACACGAACAGCTTGCGCCCGCGCAGCCGCCCGGTGGAGGTCTGCACGAGGCCGTGCCCGGCGGCGTCCAGGGAGGCGATCCAGGGCCGGGCCCCGTCGGCGACCTCGTAGAAGTAGTCCGCCGGGTACTCGCTGCGCAGCGGGTACGTGCGGTCCGCCGCCTCCCACTCCGGCACGGGGATCCGGCGCAGCGAGCGCTCGTACCCGAAGTGCCAGGCCTCGTCGGCGGGGGCCAGGACGCGGCTGCCCGGGTCCTCGGGGACGGCGATGTTGGACCACCAGTACACGGGGGCGGGCCGCTCGTGCGGGTTGCGGACGCGGACGCCGACGTACAGGAACCGCGAGTCCTCCGGCAGCCACAGGTCCACCTGGAAGGGCAGGTCGCGCAGCCGCTCCCACTCCCACAGCCGGACCATCACGCCGCCGTCCGGGGCCGGCACCAGCGCGGCGTGCAGCGGGGCGCAGGAGAGCGTGGTGTGGCCGGTCGCGCCGGTGTTCCACTCGATGCCGCCGGAGAACCAGGCGCCGTTCAACGCGAAGTTCGCGGGCTGGAACACCGGGTTGCGGTAGAGCAGTTCGCGGCCGGTCGGCAGGTGGACGAGCGAGTGGACGCGCCCGCCCAGGCCCGGGAGGACGGTCACCCGCAGGTGCTCGTTCTCGATGACGACGGCCTCGAACTCCCGCTCCGCGCGCTCGCGCCGGTACCCGTCGCGGATCTGTACGGGCAGCAGGGAGCGCAGCGGTTCGTAGCCGATCTGCCGGGCCATGTCGCGCGGCAGGCCGTCGCGGGAGCGCTCGTCCAGGTCGTGCACGCCGTCGGGGGCGCGCAGGGCGGGCAGCGGGTTGTCGGAGCCCAACGGGGCTGCGGGGAGGGTCAGTACGGCGCGTCGGACGGTGGTGGCCATGAGGAAATGGAACACGTCACGGCGGCCGGTGCACAGGGGTTCCGCGGATCACCACCGGTCAGGATTACGCAAAGGCCCCCGCCACCAGATCCGCCAGCAGCGCGCCCGCACGGCCGTCCGGGTCGAGGTCCGGGTCGTAGATGGTGACGTTCAGCCCGACGCAGCGCGGTGACCCCACCAGGACGGCCAGCAGTCCGGCGACCTCGTCGGGCCGCAGGCCGCCGGGGTCGGGGCTGTCGACGGCGGGCATCACCTCCGGGTCGAGCACGTCGGCGTCCAGGTGCACCCAGAACCCGTCGGTGACGGGCGGGTGCAGGCCGTCCAGGGCCGACCGCGCGACAGCCTCCGCGCCCCTGCGGCGGATCTCGCCGACGGTGGCGGCGAAGATCCCGGCCTCCGCCAGTTCCAGGAGGTCCGCGTCCCCGTCGCGCAGCCCGAAGAGCCGCACGTCCTCGTCCCGCAGGTACGGCGCGAGCCCCTCCAGGTCGCTGAGGGAGGCCTGCCCGCGGCCGGTGGCCAGGGCCAGCTCCTCGCCGCCCGCGGCCCCGACCGGCCCGTTGACGGCGGTGTTGCCCGGGTGGCGGAAGTCGGCGGAGCCGTCGACGGCGGCGAGACCGTAGCGGCCGGTGCGGCGCATGGCGAGCGAGGCGCCGAGCTGGATGGAGCAGTCCCCGCCGAGGACCACGGGGAACTCCCCGGCCCGCAGGTGGCGTTCGATGCGGTCGGCGAGGGTGACGGTGTACGCGGCGAGCGCCTCCGCGTTGAAGACGCCGTCGCCCTCCGCCCAGTCACCGCGGTCGTAGCGGGGCGGCACCACGACGCCTCCCTCGCGCGCCCCGAGCCTGCCCAGCAGGCCCTGTTCGCGCAGGGCGCCCGCGAGTTTGTAGACGCCGGGGACGGTCCCGGGCGCGGGCGGCCGCAGGCCCAGGTTGGACGGTGCATCGAGCAGTACGAGGGTGCGCATCCCTCCATCCTGCGGGATCCGGCGCCGGGGCGGGGAGCAATCGCCGGTCGCCCGCCGCGCCGGGCGGCGTCACCCCGCGCGCCGCATCCCGGCCGTGACGGCCCAGCGTTCGTGGTCGCGCCAGGCGCCGTCGACGTGGAGGAAGTCGGGGGAGAGCCCCTCCAGCCGGAATCCGGCGCCGCGGACCAGCGCGATCGAGGCCGTGTTGCCGGGCTGGACGTTGGCCTCCAGCCGGTGCAGGCCGAGGCCCTCCCCGACGGGGGCGAAGGCGTGGTCGAGGACCAGGCCGAGGGCTTCGCGGAAGAGTCCGCGGCCGGCGGCGTGCGCGAAGGCACCGTAGCCGAGGGCCCCGCACCGGAAGGCGCCCCGCACGATGTTGTTGACGTTGACGAAGCCGGCCAGGGCGCCGGTGGCGAGCTCGCACACGAGGAACCCGGTACGGGTGTCGTCCCCGGTCAGCCGGGCCGCGTAGGGCTCGTACTCCTCGATGGTGGACGGCGGGAACAGCCAGGGGCGGTGGAGGTCCCGGCTCTCGCGCACCCGCGCGGTGAACTCGGGCCCGTCGGAGAGCCGGTAGGGCCGCAGGCCGACACGGGCGCCCTCCCGGACGTGAAGGGAATGGGTCATCGGACAAGGCTAGGACGAACCCGGCACCGGCTCCCCCCGGCTGCTCGGTGAGGGACAGCTTCGCCGCCGTGGACCTGGCGGGGGACGGCTTCGAGGTGCTCTTCGAGGCACGACGGCTGATCGTCCGTCAAGCTCCGTTGTCAGTGGCTCCCCATAGTGTGGACACATCACTCGGGGAGCTTCGGAAAAGGGGCGCAATCATGTCCGCAAACAGGATCCAGCACAAGGTGAATCACGTCGCGCTGGTAGTGGACTGTTCGGGTTCCATGCGTCAGCACCAGAATCAACTCATCCGCGTCGTGGACGAGTTCGTGGCCGGCTTGAAGGCGGAGTCGGACAGCCTCGGCCACGAGACGCGGATCAGCCTCTATTCCTTCGACCACAGGGTGGAAAACCTGGTCTGGGACATGGACGTGAAACACCTGCCGTCCATGCGCGGCCTTTACAAGGTGAAGAACGGAGCCACGGCTCTCATCGAGGCTTCCCTGAAATCCCTGGACGACCTGGGACACATCTGGGAGGAATACGGCGAGCACAGTTTCCTCCAGATCGTGGTGACCGACGGCGAGGAGAACGCCTCCGGAGGCGACCGCCGGCACGACGGCGACATGGCCATCCTCGGCCCGTGGCTCGACCGGATCGCGGCGACGATGGGCTCGCTCCCGGAGCACTGGACCTCCGCGATCCTCGTTCCGAACTCCCTGGCGAAGCGGACCGCCCAGAACTACGGCTTCCCGGCGGGGAACATCGCCATCTGGGACGCGGATTCCCAGGAGGGCGTCAAGGAGGCCATCGGCACCGTGCGCGCCGCGGCCACCAGCTTCCTGCGCGGCCGGGAGAAGGGCGTGCGCGGCACGAAGAACCTGTTCGCGGTCGGCCAGGACATTTCCGTCGACGACGTGCGGGCGAATCTCGAACCGATCGCGGCGGACAAGTACCGGCTGCTGGAGGTCGACGCGGACATGGCCATCCGCCTCTTCGTGGATTCCCACCCCGACGTGACCTACGAACGCGGCTCCTGCTACTACCAGCTGGGAAACCGGGTCCAGGTGCAGCCCGACAAGGAGGTCATCGTCGTCGAGAAGAACACCGACCGCGCCTACACGGGCGACGCGGCGCGCAGCCTCCTCTTCGGCACGGGCATTCAGGGGACCGTCTCCGTGAAGGCGGGCCACAACCCGGAATTGGAGGTCTACGTGCAGAGCCGTTCGGTGAACAGGAAGCTCAAGGCGAAGACCCGCCTGCTCGTCATGGTCTGAGATTCACGAAGAGGTCTCCAGCGCGAGCCGCGGCACGTCGGTGCGTTCGATCCCGAAGACCTGCGCGTACAGCGACAGTTCCGCCTCCAGCGCCCGGACCATGGTGTCCGCGCGGCGGAAGCCGTGGCCCTCGCCCTCGAAGGCCAGATACGCGTGCGGCACCGGCCGGCCCCGCATCGCGGCCAGCAGCCGCTCCGCCTGCGCCGGCGGGCAGACCGGGTCGTCCAGCCCCTGGAGCAGGACGAACGGCGCCGTGATCCGGTCCGCCCGGGCCACCGGGGAGCGCTCGCGGCACAGGACGGCCAGCGTCTGCGGCGGCCCCGCCAGAGCGTCGATGTAGCGGGATTCCAGGTCGTGGGTCTCCTCGGCGAAGCCGACCAGGTCCAGCACCGGGTAGATGATCGCCGCGCACGCGTACAGGTCGGTCGCGGCCAGCGAGGCCGCCGCCGTCCAGCCGCCCGCGCTGCCGCCGCGGATGGCGAGCCGGACGGGGTCGGCGGTGCCCTCGACGGCCAGCGCCCGGGCCACCGCCGCGCAGTCCTCCACGTCCACCACGCCCCACTGTTCGCGCAGCCGCTCCCGGTAGGCGCGGCCGTAGCCGGTGGAGCCGCCGTAGTTCACCTCGACCACGCCGATCCCGCGCGAGGTGAAGTAGGCGATGTGCAGGTCGAGTACGGGCGGCACGTGGTCGGTGGGACCGCCGTGCGCCCACACCACGTACGGGGGCAGTTCGTCGGCGGCGGCCCGGCAGGCCGGGTGGTGCGGCGGGTAGACGTGCGCGTGGATCTGCCGGTCGTCCGGGCCGAGGAAGGTGCGGCTCTGCGGCTCGGGGTAGTAGGCCGGGTCCACCGGGTCCGCACCCTGGGCGCCGACGACCCTGGCGTGCCCGCTGGCGGTGTCCAGCTCGACCACCTCGTAGGCGCTGCGCGGGCTGGCGGCGACCCCGTAGACGCGGCTGCCGTGCACGGCGAGCGTCGGCTGCCAGGCCGTCCACGGCCCGGCCGCGTCCACCAGGTCGCCGCTCTCCGGGTCCAGGATGCCGAGCACCGAGGAGCCCTGGCCGTGCAGCACGGCGACGAGCCCGTCGGGGAGCGGGGCGAGCCAGCGCAGTCCGGGCTTCCACAGGGCTCCTCCGAACTCCTCCTCCCGCAGGCACAGATTGACCGCCCACCCCGTGTCCGGGTCCACCCGGTACGGGTTCCACCAGCCGCCGCGGTCGCTGACCGCGAGGAGGGTTCCGTCGGCCGTCCAGTCGACCTGGGCGACGGACTCGTCGGGGCCGCCGAGGACGGTCCGCACCCCGGCCAGCCGTCCGTCGGCGGTGACCTCGGCCAGCTGCAGCTCGGTGCCGTCCCAGGGCATCCGGGGGTGGTCCCACACGAGCCAGGCCGCCCGCCGGCCGTCCGGGGAGAGCCTGGGGCCGGTGGTGAAGCGGTGACGGTCGTCGCCCAGCTCCCGCACGGCCGTCCGGTCCCCGGCCGCCGACCCGTCCAGCGGTACGGCGGCCAGGACCCGGCGCACATCGGTCGGGGCGGGTCCGGTGAACTCCTCCAGTACGCACCACACTTCGTCGCCGCGCAGCACCGGGTCGGCCCAGCGCAGCCCGCCGCCCGTCGCGGACACGGGGGTCAGGGGCCGCGGGTCGGGGGCGCCGGGCGCGTCCGGCTCGTACGCGTACAGCCGCTGGTCGGCGAAGTGGACGAAGACCAGCAGGGGTCCGCCGGCTTCCCGCTCGGCCCCCGCCCAGGGCAGGCCGCCGTACTCGGTGACCCGGCTGCGCACGTTCCACGGTGCGGGCAGCTCGCTGACCTCGCTGCCGGTGCCGGCGGGGCGGCGGCGCACCAGGGTGCGGCGGCCCGCCTCCCGCGGCCGGGGCTCGGTCCACCACACTTCGGGGCCGATCGTGCCGAGGTATTCGGGCCGTCCGTCGAGCGAGGCCGCGAGGCTCGCGTCGATCGGCGAGGGCCAGCTCCCGTACGGACAGGTCTGCGCGGCGGACATCACCGGGCCCCGCTCACAGGGTGCGCAGCGCGCGGTCGAGGACGCGGACGCCGAAGTGGAGGGCCTCGACGGGGACCCGCTCGTCCACGCCGTGGAAGAGGGACCAGTAGTCGAAGCCGGGTGGCAGCTTCAGCGGGGAGTAGCCGTAGCCGGTGATGCCGAGCCGGGAGAACTGCTTGGCGTCGGTGCCGCCCGCCATGCAGAAGGGCACCACGTGCCCGTCCGGGTCGAACCGCTCGACGCACTCGCGCAGCACGGCGTACGTCCGCCCGTCCACGGGCGCTTGGAGCGCGACCTCCCGGTGGTGGAACTCCCACGTGACGTCGGGGCCGGTGAGCTCGTCGAGGGTGGCGATGAACTCGGCCTCGCCACCGGGCAGCATGCGGCCGTCGACGAAGGCGGTGGCCTCGCCGGGGATCACGTTCAGCTTGTAACCGGCGCTGAGCATGGTCGGGTTGGCGCTGTTGCGGACGGTCGCCTCGACGAGGGCGGCGGCCGGGCCCAGCTTGCCGAGGACCGATTCGAGGTCGAAGCCGGGGCGCCGCGGGTCGACCGACAGGCCCTGGAGGGCGGCGAGTTCGGTGATGCAGGCGGTGACGGTGTCGGTGAGCCGGACCGGCCATTCGTACGCGCCGATCCGGGCGACCGCGGCGGCGAGCCGGCTGACGGCATTGGCCTTGTTGGGCTTGGAGCCGTGGCCGGTGGTGCCGCGCGCGGTCAACTTGAGCCAGGCGGTGCCGCGTTCGCCGGCGGCGATCGGGTAGAGGGTCCGCCCGGGGCCGGTGTGGACGGTGAAGGCGCCGGATTCGCTCAGGCCTTCCGTGCAGCCCTCGAAGAGTTCCGGGTGGTGGTCGGCGAGGAAGCCGGAGCCGTCGACGGCGCTGTCCTCCTCGTCGGCGGTGTAGGCGATCACGATGTCCCGGCGCGGGCGGACTCCCGCGCGCGCCCAGGCGCGTACGACGGCCAGCACCATCGCGTCCATGTTCTTCATGTCGACGGCGCCACGGCCCCAGACGACACCGTCCCGGACCTCGCCGGAGAAGGGGTCCACGCTCCAGTCGGCGGCTTCGGCGGGGACCACGTCGAGGTGGCCGTGGACGAGGAGGGCGTCGGCGGAGGGGTCGTCGCCCGCGACGCGGGCGACGACGTTGGTGCGGCCCGGGGTGCGCTCCAGCAGGAGCGGCTCCAGGCCGGCGGCCGCGAGCCGTTCGGCGACGTATTCGGCGGCGGGCCGCTCGCGGCAGTCGCCGCCGCCCCGATTGGTGGTGTCGATCCTGATGAGGTCCGAGGTGAAGCCGACGGCCTCGTCGAGGGCCACCGCGTCCACCACCGCGGTGACGCCGTCCACGGTGGCGCCGTCGGCGTCGACGGGGGCCCCGGTTTCGATTGCGCGCATGTCAGCCATACTGCTCCTCCACGGCCGCCGAGACGACCGTCGTGACCGCCTTGAAGGCGCGGATCCCCTCGTACATCGTCTCGCTGGTGTACGCGACCCTGCGCTCCCCGCTGCGCCGGACCCCCGGGACGACCGTGGCGGACATGGCCAGGTGTTCGGCGTCGAACTCCAGCTCCACGGTGTACGGGCCGCCGCCCGGCACGGGGTCGCGCCGGACGGCGAGGGCGGTGGCCTCCTTGGCCGCGGCCCGGATGTCGGCGGCGGTGCGGGCCGGGGTGCGGCAGACGGCGGCGTAGCGCGAGACGTGGTCCTTGACCGCGACGGTCACCGCCCCGGGGGCGTAGCCGGCGGCGTCCACGCAGGTCAGGTCGTCGCCCGTGACCAGGATGACGGGGACTCCGTACTCGGCGACGACGTGCGCGTTGAGCAGTCCCTCGCTCGCGCGGGTCCCGTTGAGCCAGACCCCGGTGATGGAGTTGGCGAGGTAGGTGTGGGCGAGCACGCCCTCGGACCCGGCGCCCGTGTGGTAGCCGACGAAGGCGATGCCGTCGACGTCGCCGCGCTGGACGCCCTCGACCATGGAGAGGGACTTGTGGCGGCCGGTGAGCATCTCCGCGCGGGCGTCGAGGCGCTCCAGCAGCAGATTGCGCATGGTCCAGTGGGCCTCGTTGATGACGACCCGGTCGGCTCCCCCGTCGTAGAAGCCGAGCACGGCGGCGTTGACGTCGGAGGTGAACATGGCCCGGCAGCGCTCCCACTGGGGCGTGCCGGGCAGCACGTCGGCGGGCCAGGTGACGCCGGTGGCGCCTTCCATGTCGGCGGAGATGAGGATCTTCATCGGGCCCCCGTGCGGTCGGTAGCGCGGTCGCGCGCGACGCGGACGGCACGCACTGCGCCCACCCTAAGTCCTGTCCCGCGCTCCCCGGCGGATCAGCGCGCGGGCGGGGGCGGGGCGGAAAGTCCACCCGAACCGGTGAGGTGGCCAGACCCCGCCCGGGCCCGCCCGGGCCCGGGCAACGGGCTTGCTCAGGCCTTGCCTTCGACCTCGGCGGCCAGGTTGGCCAGCAGGGTGTCGTAGATCCGGCCGAGGCCCTTGGGGGCGAAGGTGCGCTCGAAGAAGCCGCCGATGCCGCCGGCGCCGTTCCAGACGGTGGTGACGACGGCCTTGGACCTGCCCTCGCCGGCCGGGGTGACCACCCAGGTGGTGACCATGGAGGAGTTGCGGTCCTTCTCCACGAGCTGCCCGTCGGTGGGTTCGGTGACCTCCAGCAGGCAGTCGCGCACGCGCTTGCTGGTGGCCTGCAGCTTCCAGTGCACCAGGGTGCCCTCGCCGTCGCCGCCCTCGCGCACCTCGTACTCGCTGAAGTGCTCGGGCAGCAGCTTGCCCCGGGTCCCGCTGTAGTCGGCCAGCGTGTCGAAGACCGTCTCCGCGTCGGCCCCGATGATGCGCTCCGTGGTGGCCTCGACCTGCGCCATACCTGTTCCTCCAGCAGTTGTGTCCGCTCGTCACGGCGAAGCCAACCACCTCCGGGGCGGTGGCCCAAATCCGGGCCGGCCGCCGGCCGGCGGGGCTCCGGAGCCGCACGATCATGGGAACGTTTGTTCTATTCTCTCGGCAGAGCTACCGAGGGAGGCGCACCATGCGCTGGGAGAACCTGACCGAGGGCCCCGCGGGGCCGGCCGCGCTCTTCGAGGCCGACGCCGTCGTGACCCGCACGATCGACACCCCCGAGTTCCGGGGGATCACCTTCCACGAGGTACGGGCCCGGTCGATCGTCAACCGGGTGCCCGGCGCCTCGCGCATGCCGTTCGAATGGACCGTCAACCCCTACCGCGGTTGCAGTCATGCCTGCGTGTACTGCTTCGCGCGCAAGACCCACAGCTATCTCGACCTCGACACCGGCCTCGGCTTCGACTCCCAGATCGTCGTCAAGACCAACGCCCCCGAACTGCTGCGCCGCGAGCTGGCGGCGCCCCGCTGGACCGGTGCTCACATCGCCATGGGCACCAACGTGGACTGCTACCAGCGGGCCGAGGGCCGCTACCGGCTGATGCCGGGGATCATCGAGGCACTGCGCGACCGCGCCAACCCCTTCTCGATCCTCACCAAGGGCACGCTGATCCTGCGCGACCTCCCCCTCCTGCGCGAGGCCGCCGAGGTCACCGACGTCGGGATCTCCGTCTCCGTCGGCTTCACCGACGCGGCCCTGTGGCGGACCGTGGAGCCCGGGACGCCCTCCCCCGCCGCCCGGCTGAACGCCGTACGGACGCTGACCGACGCCGGAATCGAGTGCGGGGTGCTGATGGCCCCGGTGATCCCCTTCCTCGGCGACTCCCCCGCACAGCTGCGGGACACCGTCCGGGCCGTCGCCGAGTCCGGCGCCACCTCCGTGACACCCCTGGTACTCCATCTGCGGCCCGGGGCCCGCGAGTGGTTCACCGCCTGGCTGGGCGAGCACCACCCGCACCTCGTCGAACGGTACGAGCGGATGTACGCGGGCGGCGCCTACGCACCCACCTGGTACCAGCGGATGATCACCCGCCAAGTCCACGAACTGGCGGCCGAATTCGGCATCGGGCCGGCCCGGCGGGGCGCGGCCCGCAGGATCGCCGGCCCCGACGGCCCGGACGGGCCCGCGCCCGCCGGGGCGACGCAGCTGACCCTCCTCTGACGTCCATCACGCCCTGAACGGTCATCACATCGGGCCAATAGCCCTTCCAATCCCGTCTTCCAGGCACGGTTTCCGGGACGATTCCGCCCAGAACACTCGGCTGGGAGGCCCCATGCTCCACCCCTTGAAGAAGCGCGCCGCCGTCCTGCTGGCGATCTCCACCGTCGCCGCCGCCCTCGCGAGTCCGGTGACGGCCGCCCCGGCCGCGCCCGCCCCGGCCGGGACGGCCGCGCAGGCCGCGCTGCGCTGGACCGGCTGCGCGACCCCCCGCTACCCGACGCTCCAGTGCGCGTCCCTCAAGGTGCCTCTCGACCACGACCGGCCGGCCGGCCGGACGATCACGCTCGCGCTGACCCGGGTCCCCCACACCGCCAAGACCTCCCAGGGCCCCCTGCTCGTCAACCCGGGCGGGCCGGGCGGCAGCGGACGCGCACTCGCCGGCTTCGTCGCCTCCGCCCTGCCCAAGGACGTCGCCGCGCAGTACGACGTGATCGGCTTCGACCCCCGCGGGGTCGGCAAGAGCGAGCCCGCCCTCGACTGCGGGTCCGGGCACTTCACCCCCGTACGGCCCGACTCCGTACCGCAGGACGAGGCCACCGAGCGGGCCAACCTGGACCGCGTACGGGCCTTCGCCGAGTCCTGCGGCGCCAAGCACGCCGACGTACTGCCCCACATCGGCACCGTCTCCGCCGCCCGGGACATCGAGGTGCTGCGCACCGCCCTCGGCGCGGAACGGATCAGCTACTTCGGCTACTCCTACGGGACCTACCTGGGCGCGGTGTACGCCAAGCTGCACCCGGGCCGGGTGCACCGGCTCGTCCTGGACTCCGTCGTCGACCCGACCGGCGTCTGGTACGAGGACAACCTCTCCCAGGACCTCGCCTTCGACGCCCGCCACAAGGCGTTCCTGGCCTGGGTGGCGCAGCACGACGCCACCTACCGGCTCGGCGCCGACCCGGCGGCGGTGGAGACCCGCTGGTACGCGATGCGGCAGGCGCTGCGCCGGACCCCGGCCGGCGGCAAGGTGGGCCCGTCGGAGCTGGAGGACACCTACATGCCGGGCGGCTACTACAACGGCTACTGGCCCAGCCTCGCCGAGGCCTTCGCGGCGTACTCGGTGAAGGAGGACCCCAAGCCCCTGGTGGCGGCGTACGAGCGGTTCGGTGCGGTGGAGCCCTCGGCGGGCAACAGCTACAGCGTGTACACGGCGGTCCAGTGCCGGGACTCGGCCTGGCCCCGGGACTGGAACGAGTGGCGCGCGGACATGTGGCGCACGCACGCCAAGGCGCCGTTCATGACCTGGAACAACGCCTGGTACAACGCCCCGTGCGCGTTCTGGCCGACGGAGCCGCTGCGGGCGCCGGACGTGACCAACGCGGACCTGCCGCCCGCCCTCCTCCTGCAGGCGACGGACGACGCGGCGACCCCCTTCGACGGCGCGGTCAGCATGCGGGAGAAGCTGTCGGGCTCGGCCCTGGTGGTCGAGGAGGGCGGCGGCAACCACGGCATCGCCCTGAGCGGGAACAAGTGCCTGGACGAGAAGGTGGCGGCCTACCTGAGGACCGGGCAGGCCGCGGACGCCACCTGCCCCGCGCAGGCGGCCCCGCAGCCGACGGCGGCGACCCGGGCCGTACCCCCCTCGGCGGGCGGCGCGGCCCTGCACGGCCTGCTCGGCTTCCGCGGCTGACCGTCCGGGGCCGGCGGGCCGGCCAAGCGGCCGGCCCGCCGGCCGGGCCTCAGTCCGGCAGCACCGCGAAGGCCTCCACCTCCAGCAGGAGTTCCGGCCGGAACAGGGCCGAGACCTGGACGGCCGAGGACGCGGGCAGCCGGTCGGCGGGGATGACGGCTTCGCGTGCCTCCCTCACCGCCGGGAGGTGCGCGACGTCGGTGACGAAGTACGTCAGCTTCACGACGTCGTCGAAGGTGGCTCCGGCGGCGGCCAGGCAGCGCCGTAGGTTCTCGAAGACCTGCCGGGCCTGCGCGCGGGCGTCGCCCTCGCCGACGACCGACCCCTTCTCGTCGAGGGCGCACTGCCCGGAGACGGCGACGAACCGTCCCGTGCCGAGGACGACGTGGCTGTAGTGGGCGCCGGGGCTGACCCCTTCGGGTGCGGATATGCGGGTCAGGTGGCTTCCGCTGTGATCGGTCATGGACCGATCTTGTCAGTCCGCGAGGCCCCGCAGCGCTGTCGTCGCCGCCACCGCCAGGCGGGGGTGGGACTGGGCGCGGGTGAGGAGTTCGCGGGCGCGGGGGTCGGCGAGTGCGCCCAGGCCCTCGACGCAGGCCAGGGCCACCCGCCAGTAGGGGTCGTTCGGGGACAGCAGCCGCGACAGGGTGGTGATCAGGGCCGGTACGGACTCGGGGGCGCGCAGGGCGGTGAGCAGCCGGACGGGCTGGAGGGCGTAGGCCGTGCGCAGCCCGTTGGTGGCGAGGGCCGCGGCGGCGCGGGCGGTGCGCGGGTCGCCGAGGACGGCCAGGGCCTCGGCGGCGGCCGCGCAGCGGGGCGGGTCGCGGTGGTTGAGGAGCAGCACGAGGGACTCGAAGGCGCGCCGGTCCCCGGCGAGGCCGAGCCGGTAGGCGGCCAGCTCGCGGGCCCACAGGGGCAGCCCGGCGGAGGCCAGGGAGGCCGCCAGCCCGTCGGGGCCGGCCGCGAGCAGCACCTCGTACTCGGGCGATCCGCCCGCCTCCGCCCGCAGGCGCTCCAGCACGTCGTTCACCCGGCCCACCCTAGGGGGGCGGGGCCGCCGCCACGCCGGGTTCGCGCAGATGACCGGCCCCGGTTGATCGATGATCGATGATCGGTACATTTCGGCGGTACAGGTCACATCTCCGCGCTCTGGCGCACGAGTTACCGGCGAGTTACTGTCGTTGCAACACGTACGAGGGCGGCCTGGTGACGCAGCCGCCTCGTGCCGGTCGGTTCGTTTTCGCATGCACGGTATGACCCCGGGACAGGGTCGTGCCGCTTCCACCCCCGGGGCTCTTTCCCGCCGGGTTCCCGTCCGGGCCGTTCCCGCCCCGGGCTCCTCACCGCACGGCACTCCGTACGGCATCCGCGCGCGCTGTGCGCCGCGCGCTCCCTCAGTCGTCACCCTCTTCCACTGGAGTCCCTCGATGGACCGTCAGTCCAGTCAGCCCACCCTCCAGACCATCGCCGTCGTCGGCCTCGGCACGATGGGCACCGGCATCGCCGAGGTCCTCGCCCGCGCCGGCCGCGAGGTCATCGGCATCGACATCAGCGAGAGCGCCGCCCGCCGGGCCTCGGCCTCCCTCGCCGCGGCCACGGCGCGTTCCGTCGCCCGGGAGCGCCTCACCGAGCAGGAGCGCGCCGACGTCCTGGCCCGCTTCCGCACCTTCTCCGACCTGGCCGCCGCGGCCGAGGCCGACCTCGTCATCGAGGTCGTGCCGGAGTCGTACGAGGTCAAGCAGCAGGTCTTCCGCGAGCTCGACGCGGTCGTGCGGCCCGACACGATCCTGGCCACGGGCACCAACGCCCTGTCGGTGACCCGGCTCGCCGCCGAGTCCCAGCGCCCCGAGCGCGTTCTGGGCCTGCACTTCTTCAACCCGGTCCCGGCGATGAAGCTGGTCGAGGTCGTGTCCTGCGTCCTGACCGCCCCGACGGCCGTGGAGGCGGTCACGGAGCTGGCCCGCGAGCTCGGCAAGGAGCCCGTGGCCGTCGGCGACCGGCCCGGTTTCGTCGCGGACGGCCTGCTCTTCGGCTACCTGAACCAGGCCGCCGCCATGTACGAGGCGAAGTACGCCTCCCGCGAGGACATCGACGCGGCGATGCGGCTCGGCTGCGGCCTGCCCATGGGTCCGCTGGCGCTGCTCGACCTGATCGGCGTGGACACGGCCCGCACGGTCCTGGAGGCCATGTACGCCTCCTCCGGCGACCGGCTGCACGCCCCGGCCCCGATCCTGGGGCAGCTGGCCGAGGCCGGCCTGGCGGGGCAGAAGTCCGGGCGCGGTTTCTACACGTACGAGGCTCCCGGCAGCTCGGTGATCGTGCGCGACCTGCAGACCCCGCTGGACGGGTCCCTGCTGGGCGCGGGCCGCCCGGTGAGCTCGGTCGGCGTGGCCGGCTCCGGCACCATGGCGAGCGGCATCGCGCAGGTGTTCGCCCAGTCCGGGTTCGACGTGGTCCTGGCGGCGCGCAGCCAGGAGAAGGCGGAGGCCGCCAAGGCCGCCATCGGCAAGTCCCTGGGCCGTGCGGTGTCCAAGGGCAGGCTGACGCAGGAGGCGGCGGACGAGACCCTGGGCCGGATCACCCCGGCCGGGTCGCTGGACGCCTTCGCCGAGGTGGACCTGGCGGTGGAGGCGGTCGCCGAGGACCTGGCGGTCAAGCAGGAGCTGTTCGCGGCGCTGGACAAGGTCTGCAAGCCGGGTGCGGTGCTGGCCACGACCACCTCCTCGCTGCCGGTGATCGCGGTGGCCCGGGTGACCTCGCGCCCGCAGGACGTGATCGGCATGCACTTCTTCAACCCGGCCCCGGCGATGAAGCTGGTCGAGGTGGTCCGGACCGTCCTGACGGCCGACGACGTGCACGCCACGGTCCGCGAGATCTGCGTGAAGGTGCGCAAGCACCCGGTGGACTGCGGGGACCGGGCCGGCTTCATCGTGAACGCGCTGCTGTTCCCGTACCTCAACAACGCGATCAAGATGGTCGAGGAGCACTACGCGAGCCTCGACCAGATCGACGCGGCGATGAAGCTGGGCGGCGGCTACCCGATGGGACCGTTCGAGCTGCTCGACGTGGTCGGCCTGGACGTCTCGCTGGCCATCGAGAAGGTCCTCCACAAGGAGTTCCGCGACCCGGGCCTGGCCCCGTCCCCGCTGCTGGAGCACCTGGTGGCGGCGGGCTGCCTGGGCCGGAAGACCGGCCGCGGATTCCGTGAGTACGCCCGGCGGTAACCGAGCGGGCCACGAGCCGGATGCGTGGGGAGGGCTGCTCGGGTCCGCCGGACCCTCACGGCGGACTGACCCTCCCGAGCCCAGTGCGGGCTCTCCCCCGCATCCACCCCTCTCCCACCCCCCTCAGGCGCGCTCCCCTGCGCGAATGAAGTACTTTCGCTCTATGTCCCAGCCCGCCAAGACCTCGCCCCGCGCCTCCTCGGCCCCCGACGCCCCGGAGAGCGCGGCCGGCACCCGGGCTGCCGCCCAGCGGCTCAAGATGCGCCGCGAGCTCGCCACGGCGGCCATGGAACTGTTCGCCACCAAGGGGTACGAGGCGACGACGGTCGACGAGATCGCCGCGACCGCCGGGGTCGCGCGGCGGACCTTCTTCCGGCACTTCCGGTCGAAGGAAGAGGCGATCTTCCCGGACCACGACGACACCCTGATCCGCGCCGAGGCGGTCCTCGACGTCGCCCCGGCGCACGAGCACCCGCTCGACACGGTGTGCCGCGGGATCAAGGAAGTCATGAAGATGTACGCCGCCTCGCCCGCGGTGTCGGTGGAGCGCTACCGGCTCACCCGCGAGGTGCCGGCGCTGCGGGAGCGGGAGATCGCCTCCGTGGCCCGGTACGAGCGGCTGTTCACGCGCTACCTGCTGGCGCACTTCGACGAGACCGACCACCACGACGGCAACGACGACCCGCTGCTGGCCGAGGTGGCCGCCTCGGCGGTGGTCACGGCCCACAACCACGTGCTGCGGCGCTGGCTGCGGGCCGGCGGTCAGGGTGACGTGGAGGCGCAGCTGGACCACGCCTTCTCGATCGTGCGCAAGACCTTCGGTACGGGGATCGGCGCGGGCCGGACCCTGAGCCCGGCGCCGTCGGCTCCGGCGGCCGTCCGTACGGAGGGCGAGGTGCTGGTGGCGGTGGCCCGCACCGACGCGCCCCTGGACGAGGTCATGCGGACCATCGAAGAGGCACTGCGCCCGAGGTAGCGACACAGGAAGCGATGCTCGTCACAGCGGCCGTCCCCGAACCGGGGGCGGCCGCTTTCGTATGTCCGGCTTGCCCCTACTCGCCGGTAACTCTGATCGATCATCGCTCATCTGCGCAGGTCAATAGGCAAATGAGAGAAAGTTTTGGCACGCGGTGCCTTGCCGGGTGACACGGGGTGCCATACGTTGAATCTCGTCCGGATGTCCCCGCGACCCACGCCCACACGGCACGGAACGCGCCCCGGACGCCTGCGTCACCAGGCACCCGCACGCCCCACCACGGGCGGCGCCCAGCACCACAGCACCGCCGGACCGACGGCACACCGCAACCGCTCCACGCACCCCCTTTACCTCAGCGCACCCTCATCAGCGCTAGCCGGAGGCTCACCGTGAAGGACATCCTGGACGCGATTCAGTCGCAGTCCGCCACCGCCGCAGACTTCGCGGCCCTGCCGCTGCCCGACTCCTACCGCGCGATCACCGTGCACAAGGACGAGGCCGAGATGTTCGCGGGGCTCACCACGCGCGAGAAGGACCCGCGCAAGTCCCTGCACCTGGACCACGTCCCGCTCCCCGAGCTGGGCCCGGGCGAGGCCCTGGTGGCCGTCATGGCCTCCTCGGTCAACTACAACTCGGTGTGGACCTCCATCTTCGAGCCCGTCTCCACCTTCAGCTTCCTGGAGCGCTACGGGCGCCTGTCGGAGCTCACCAAGCGCCACGACCTCCCGTACCACGTCATCGGCTCCGACCTCGCGGGCGTCGTCCTGCGCACCGGCCCCGGCGTCAACGCCTGGAACCCGGGCGACGAGGTCGTCGCGCACTGCCTCTCCGTCGAGCTGGAGTCCTCCGACGGCCACAACGACACGATGCTCGACCCCGAGCAGCGCATCTGGGGCTTCGAGACCAACTTCGGCGGCCTGGCGGAGATCGCCCTGGTCAAGTCGAACCAGCTGATGCCGAAGCCCGACCACCTCAGCTGGGAGGAGGCCGCCTCCCCCGGCCTGGTCAACTCCACCGCCTACCGCCAGCTGGTCTCCCGCAACGGCGCCGGCATGAAGCAGGGCGACAACGTCCTGATCTGGGGCGCCAGCGGCGGCCTCGGCAGCTACGCCACCCAGTTCGCCCTGGCCGGCGGCGCCAACCCCATCTGCGTCGTCTCCTCCCCCGAGAAGGCCGACATCTGCCGGTCCATGGGCGCCACCGCGGTCATCGACCGCAACGCCGAGGGCTACAAGTTCTGGAAGGACGAGAACACCCAGGACCCGCGCGAGTGGAAGCGCTTCGGCTCGAAGATCCGCGAGCTGACCGGCGGCGAGGACATCGACATCGTCTTCGAGCACCCGGGCCGCGAGACCTTCGGCGCCTCGGTCTACGTCACCCGCAAGGGCGGCACCATCACCACCTGCGCCTCGACCTCCGGCTACATGCACCAGTACGACAACCGCTACCTGTGGATGTCGCTCAAGAAGATCGTCGGCTCCCACTTCGCCAACTACCGCGAGGCGTGGGAGGCCAACCGCCTGATCGCCAAGGGCAAGATCCACCCCACGCTGTCGAAGGTCTACTCCCTGGAGGAGACCGGCCAGGCCGCCTACGACGTCCACCGCAACCTCCACCAGGGCAAGGTCGGCGTCCTCGCGCTGGCCCCCGAGGAGGGCCTGGGCGTCCGCGACCACGAGATGCGCGCCGAGCACCTCGACGCCATCAACCGCTTCCGCAACGTCTGAGACCGTTCAAAGGCCTAAGGGACAGCCTGAGATGACAGAGCGCCAGAAGGACCGTCCGTGGCTCATGCGGACGTACGCCGGCCACTCCACGGCCGAGGCGTCCAACGAGCTGTACCGCCGCAACCTCGCCAAGGGCCAGACCGGCCTGTCGGTCGCGTTCGACCTGCCGACGCAGACCGGCTACGACCCCGACCACATCCTCGCCCGCGGCGAGGTGGGCCGGGTCGGGGTCCCGGTCTCCCATCTGGGCGACATGCGGCGGCTGTTCCAGGACATACCCCTGGAGCAGATGAACACCTCGATGACGATCAACGCCACCGCCATGTGGCTGCTGGCGCTCTACCAGGTGGCCGCCGAGGAGCAGGGCGCGGACATCTCCCAGCTCCAGGGCACCACCCAGAACGACATCGTCAAGGAGTACCTCTCGCGCGGGACGCACGTCTTCCCGCCGGGGCCGTCCCTGCGGCTGACGACGGACATGATCGCGTACACGGTCAACCACATCCCGAAGTGGAACCCGATCAACATCTGCAGCTACCACCTGCAGGAGGCCGGGGCCACACCGGTCCAGGAGATCTCGTACGCCATGTCCACGGCGATCGCCGTCCTCGACTCGGTGCGCGACTCGGGACAGGTCCCCGAGGAACGCTTCGGCGAGGTGGTCGCCCGCATCTCCTTCTTCGTGAACGCGGGTGTCCGCTTCATCGAGGAGATGTGCAAGATGCGCGCCTTCGGCCGCATCTGGGACAAGGTCACCAAGGAGCGCTACGGCATCGAGAACGAGAAGCAGCGCCGCTTCCGTTACGGCGTCCAGGTCAACTCCCTGGGACTGACCGAGGCGCAGCCGGAGAACAACGTCCAGCGCATCGTGCTGGAGATGCTCGCGGTCACCCTCTCCAAGGACGCCCGCGCCCGCGCGGTGCAGCTGCCCGCCTGGAACGAGGCGCTGGGCCTGCCCCGGCCCTGGGACCAGCAGTGGTCGCTGCGCATCCAGCAGGTCCTCGCCCACGAGAGCGACCTGCTGGAGTACGACGACATCTTCGCCGGATCCCACGTCATCGAGGCCAAAGTCGACTCCCTGGTCGCCGACTGCCTGGCCGAGATCGACCGGATCCAGGAGATGGGCGGCGCGATGGCCGCCGTCGAGTCCGGGTACCTGAAGTCCCAGCTGGTCTCCTCGCACGCCGAGCGGCGCGCGCGCATCGAGGCCGGCGAGGACAAGATCGTCGGCGTGAACTGCTTCGAGCAGACCGAGCCCAACCCGCTGACGGCCGACCTCGACGGCGCCATCATGACGGTGGACGGGGCCGTGGAGGCCTTCACCGTCGAGCGGATCGGCCGCTGGCGCGCCGAGCGCCAGGAGTCCTCGGACCGCCAGGGGAACGGCGACCCGTTCGTCTTCCCCACCACCCAGCAGGCGCTGGAGCGCCTCAAGGAGGCCGCGGCGGGCACCGAGAACCTCATGGAGGCCACCCTGGAGTGCGCCCGGGCCGGTGTCACCACCGGCGAGTGGGCGGGCGCGCTGCGCGAGGTGTTCGGCGAGTTCCGCGCACCGACCGGGGTCTCCTCGGCCCCGGTCGCCGTGACCGCCGAGCCGGGCACCCCGATGCACGAGGTCCGCGAGAAGGTGGCCCGCACCGCCGACGAGCTCGGCTCGGGCAGGCTGCGCCTGCTGGTCGGCAAGCCCGGCCTGGACGGCCACTCCAACGGGGCCGAGCAGATCGCCGTCCGCGCCCGCGACGCCGGCTTCGAGGTGGTCTACCAGGGCATCAGGCTGACGCCCGAGGAGATCTCCTCCGCCGCGCTGGCCGAGGACGTGCACTGCGTGGGACTGTCCATCCTGTCCGGATCGCACAGCGCCCTCGTCCCGGACGTCCTGGAACGGCTGCGCACGGCGGGGGCGGGTGACATCCCCGTCATCGTCGGAGGCATCATTCCCAACGCCGACGCCGTCGCGCTCAAGGCCGCGGGGGTCGCCGCCGTCTTCACGCCGAAGGACTTCGGCATCACGGAGATCATCGGCCGTATCGTCGACGAGATCCGCAAGGCCAACAAGCTCGACCCACTCGACAACGCCGCAATCATTGCAAGCACGGAGGTCCCCGCATGACCACGCCAGTCCACCCGGTGAACCGCCTTCGCCCGCGCCGCTCCTGCCTCGCGGTGCCCGGATCGAACCCGCGGTTCCTGGAGAAGGCCCAGGGCCTGCCGGCCGACCAGGTCTTCCTGGACCTGGAGGACGCCTGCGCGCCGCTCGCCAAGGAAGGCGCCCGCCACACGATCGTGGACGCGCTGAACAACGGCGACTGGACCGGCAAGACCCGCGTCGTGCGCGTCAACGACTGGACCACCCACTGGACCTACCGCGACGTCGTCACGGTCGTCGAGGGCGCCGGCCAGAACCTCGACTGCATCATGCTGCCGAAGGTCCAGGACGCCCAGCAGGTCGTCGCCCTGGACCTGCTGCTCACGCAGATCGAGAAGACGATGGGCTTCGAGGTCGGCAAGATCGGCATCGAGGCGCAGATCGAGAACGCCAAGGGCCTGGTGAACGTCGACGAGATCGCCGCCGCCTCCCCCAGGCTGGAGACCATCATCTTCGGCCCGGCCGACTTCATGGCCTCCATCAACATGAAGTCCCTGGTCGTGGGCATGCAGCCGCCCGGCTACCCGGCGGACGCCTACCACTACATCCTCATGCGGATCCTGATGGCGGCGCGCATGCACAACCTCCAGGCGATCGACGGCCCCTTCCTCCAGATCCGCGACGTGGACGCCTACCGCGAGGTGGCCGGCCGGGCGGCGGCGCTGGGCTTCGACGGCAAGTGGGTGCTGCACCCCGGCCAGGTCGACGCGGCCAACGAGGTCTTCTCCCCCTCCCAGGAGGACTACGACCACGCCGAGCTGATCCTCGACGCCTACGACTGGTGCACCTCGGAGGCCGGCGGCAAGAAGGGCTCCGCGATGCTCGGCGACGAGATGATCGACGAAGCCAGCCGCAAGATGGCCCTGGTCATCGCGGGCAAGGGCCGGGCCGCGGGCATGCAGCGCACCACCAAGTTCGAGATCCCGGAGGCCTGACCGCCATGCAGTTCGGACGCACGTACGAAGAGTTCGAGGTCGGGGCGGTCTACAAGCACTGGCCCGGGAAGACGGTCACCGAGTACGACGACCACCTCTTCTGTCTCCTGACCATGAACCACCACCCGCTCCACATGGACGCGAACTACGCCGAGAACACCACCGATTTCGGCAAGAACGTGGTCGTGGGCAACTACATCTACTCGCTGCTGCTCGGCATGTCCGTGCCGGACGTCTCCGGGAAGGCCATCGCCAACCTGGAGATCGAGTCCCTGCGGCACGTGGCGCCGACCTTCCACGGCGACACGATCTACGGCGAGACCACGGTCCTCGACAAGACCCCGTCGAAGTCGAAGAACGACCGCGGCATCGTCTACGTCGAGACCAAGGGCTACAAGCAGGACGGCACCCTCGTCTGCGTCTTCCGGCGCAAGGTGATGGTCCCGACCGAGACGTACATCAAGGAGCGCGGCGGCGAGCAGCCCGGCCGCCCCCAGCTGAAGACCCAGGAGAAGTAGCCATGGCCCGACTCGCCCAGACCGCCGGGCTGACCGACGTCCAGCGGGAGATCCTCAAGACCGTCCGCGAGTTCGTCGACAAGGAGATCATCCCGGTCGCCACCGAGCTGGAGCACCGCGACGAGTACCCGCAGCAGATCGTCGACGGCCTCAAGGAGCTCGGCCTCTTCGGGCTGATGATCCCGGAGGAGTACGGCGGCCTGGGTGAGTCGCTCCTCACCTACGCCCTGTGCGTCGAGGAGATCGCGCGGGGCTGGATGTCCGTCTCGGGCATCATCAACACGCACTTCATCGTGGCGTACATGCTCAAGCAGCACGGCACGCAGGAACAGAAGGACCACTTCCTCCCGCGCATGGCGCTGGGCGAGGTGCGCGGCGCGTTCTCGATGTCCGAGCCGGCGCTGGGCTCCGACGTCTCGGCCATCAGCTCCAAGGCGGTGAAGGACGGCGACGAGTACGTCCTGAACGGCCAGAAGATGTGGCTGACGAACGGCGGCAGCTCCACCCTGGTGGCCGTTCTCGTGCGAAGTGACGAAGGACACCCCGAGGGCACCGCGCCCCACAAGTCGATGACGACCTTCCTCGTCGAGAAGGAGCCCGGCTTCGGTGAGGTCCGCCCCGGCCTGACCATCCCCGGCAAGATCGACAAGATGGGCTACAAGGGCGTCGACACGACCGAGCTCATCATGGACGGACTGCGCATTCCGGCCAATCGCGTCCTCGGCGGCCAGACGGGCCGAGGGTTTTACCAAATGATGGACGGGGTCGAGGTCGGCCGCGTCAACGTGGCGGCGCGTGGCTGTGGCGTCGCGCAGCGTGCTTTCGAACTGGGTGTCTCGTATGCCCAGCAACGTCACACTTTCGGCAAGGCGATCGCCGAACACCAGGCCATCCAGTTCAAGCTGGCCGAGATGGCTACCAAGGTCGAAGCCGCTCATGCGATGATGGTGAATGCAGCACGCAAAAAGGACTCCGGGGAACGAAACGACCTCGAAGCAGGGATGGCGAAGTACCTCGCCTCCGAGTACTGCAAGGAGGTGGTGGAGGACGCCTTCCGTATCCACGGTGGATACGGATTCTCGAAGGAGTACGAGATCGAGCGCCTCTACCGCGAGGCTCCGATGCTGCTGATCGGTGAAGGTACCGCCGAGATCCAGAAAATGATCATCGGGCGACGCCTGCTCGAGGAGTACCGACTCCAGGGCTGAAAGTCCCTTTTGCGACGGATCCTCCCTGGGTCCGTCGCAACAAGGTCACTCCCAGTCACTGGCCGACGGTCATCGACTCGGCTTCTGGCTTGCCCAGTTGTTGCGCGCAACCGATAGCATTCCAGTAAAGCCGCCGTCCCGTCCCCCTGTTTGCGGCGCGGCAATCACCCGCTACGAAGGTCATCCATGCCCCACAGCCAAACCTCTGCACCTCGCGACAGCCGACTCGGCGTACGTCTCGCCCGCGGAGCATCGCCGTGGCTTCTGCCGACCGTCGCCACCGCGGCGCTCAGCCTCACCCGGGCCCGCAAGTCCGGGCGCTGGGCCGCTGTGGCCGTGCCCGCAACCGCGCTCGCCGCGGGCATGCTGTGGTTCTTCCGCGACCCCGAGCGTGAGATCGCTCAGGGCCGTGTCATCTCGCCCGCCGACGGTGTGGTGCAGAGCATCATGCCGTGGAAGGACGGACGGACGCGGGTCGCGATCTTCATGAGCCCGCTCAACGTCCACGTCAACCGCGCGCCCCTCGCGGGCACGGTGACGTCCGTGGAGCACGTCCCCGGCGGATTCGTCCCGGCCTTCAACAAGGAGAGCGAGAACAACGAGCGCGTTGTCTGGCACTTCGACACCGAGCTCGGTGACATCGAGATGGTGCAGATCGCCGGCGCCGTCGCCCGGCGCATCGTCCCGTACCTGCCGGCCGGCACCAAGGTGGAGCAGGGCGAACGCATCGGTCTGATCCGCTTCGGCTCCCGCGTCGACATCTACCTCCCGGAGGGCGTCGAGGTCGCGGTCGAGGTCGGTCAGGCCACCACCGCGGGGGTGACACGAATTGACCGTGACTGACCCTGAGACTCCGGCCACCGGCTGGGTGCCCGAGTCCGCCGAGGAGGAGTCCGCCGAGGACGACATGCCGCTCTCGCTGCGGCTGTCGATAGCGGACACCCTCACCCTCGGCAACGCGACGTGCGGATTCATGGCGGTGTACTTCACCACCACCGGAATCCTCATCCCGCACCTCACCGGGAGCGGCGAGACGGGCATGGCCCGTAACAGCGCCGCCACGGCGGTGATACTGATGCTGCTCGCCGCGGTCTTCGACCTCTTCGACGGCATCGTGGCCCGCAAGCTGCGCAGCTCCCCGATGGGCGCCGAGCTGGACAACCTGTCCGACCTGATCAGCTTCGGCCTGGCCCCGGCCTACTTCGTCCTCGTCTACGGCATGGTCGCCGTCGACGCCGACCAGAAGATGTCGGCGCTGGCCGCGATCGTGGTGCTGCTCGCCGTGGTGCTCCGGCTCGCGAGATTCAGCTGCGTGACCATGAAGGACGGCATGTTCCAGGGCATGCCGAGCCCCTTCGGCGCCCTGACGGTCGTCTCGATCGTGCTGCTGGAGCTCCCGTTCATCCCGACGCTGCTGGCGATCATCGGGGTGGCGTGGCTGATGGTGAGCCGGGTCGAGTACCCGAAGCCGCGGGGTGTCCTCGCGGTGGCGATGCTCTGCTGGATCATCAGCGCGATGGGGCTGCTGGCGGCCTGGGCGTTCGACGCCCCGGGCGGTCAGCTGCTGCTCCAGACCGGCTGCGCCCTGCAGATCGCGATGGCGGCGACCATTCCGCTGTTCGCGACGACGCGGAGGGCCAACACCTTCCGCCACAACCGCCGCGAAGCGCGCGCGACGTCGCTGCGCTAGCTCGGCAGATGTGAGAAGGCCCCGGACGCCATGGCGTCCGGGGCCTTCTGCATGTCCGGGGGTGGGGGCCGGCGGCGGGGCGGGGAGGGTCCGGGGTAGGCATGATTCATGGCCCCCCGGCGGGATCCCCCAGGAC
>NZ_JOAK01000019.1 GCF_000720455.1 Streptomyces virginiae
CGCGCGAGCCGAGGAGACACTCCGGCGGGGCCCCGCCCCACACCACCCAGCCCCGCCGGCGATTGAGGCGCGGGGCCTGGGGCAGAGCCCCAGAACACCGGCCAGCCGCAGCCGCAGCCGCGCCGCGCTACAGCTCCTTGCGGAGCGACGGGCCGCCCCGAGGGCGTTTCGGGGCCTTGATCTTGACCTCCACGCCGCCCCAGAACGCGAAGCCCGTCACCACCACCCGCGGAGCGCCCGGCTCCGTCGGCCCCGGGCTGTCCCGCTGGTCGAACGCGCCCATGAAGCCGAAGCCCCGTACGTCGACGTCCACCCCCGGCGGCACCGTGATCTCGATGCCTCCCATGACCGCGACGCAGTTGATCACCACCTCGCGCTGCGCGAAGTCCGCCTCGCGCAGGTCCAGCTCGCCGCCGCCCCAGAACGCGACCGCGTCGAAGCGGGGCGGGACCGTCCAGCGGCCCTTGCGCTGGAAGCCCGACATCACCGCGACCGCCAGCGCCGACGTCCCCGTCCCGCCGATCCGGCCCGGCCAGGCCGAGCCACCCGCCGCCACCGTCGCGGGCGGGGAGGCCGCCGGGCCCGTGGGCGCCGGGAGATCGGCGGTCAGCGGTTCCAGCTCCGCGTACGTGCGGGACTTGTACGCCGCCTCCAGCCGCTCCTCGAACTCCTCCATGTCGAGCCGGCCCTCGGCGACGGCGTCCCGAAGACGCTCCACCACCCGGTCCCGGTCGGCATCCGACGCCCTCAACTCCGGCAACGGCTTCTCCGGCCGCTCGTCACTCATGCGCACCAGACTATGCACGCTCGCGCGGGAGTTGTATGGTCCCGCCCCTGATACCGTCCCCGACCCGACCCTGAGACCGCCCCCGAGCCCCACCGGGGACGGCGCCGACGCTCAGCCCCGCCCCGCGTACATCCGCGCGATCACGTCCTCGATGTCCGGCTCCCGCACCGACAGGTCCACCAGTGGGTACTGCGCCGCCACCGCCGACACCAGCGGCGCCGCCGACGACCCCGCCGGGAAGGCCAGCCACTGCCTCGGCCCCTCCACCTTCACCACCCGCGCACCCGGCACGCTGATCGGCGCCAGCTCCCGCTCCAGGTCCACCACCAGCGTCCGCTCGCTCTCCCCCACCGACCCCGCCGAGTGCAGCCCGCCCAGCGCCCCGTCGTACATCAGCCGCCCGTGGTCGATCACCATCACCCGCTCGCAGAGCTGCTCGATGTCCTGCAGGTCGTGCGTGGTCAGCAGCACCGTCGTGCCGCGCTCCTCGTTCAACTGCCGCAGGAAGCCGCGGACCTTCGCCTTGCTCACCACGTCCAGCCCGATCGTCGGCTCGTCCAGGTACAGCACGTCCGGATCGTGCAGCAGCGCCGCCGCGATGTCACCGCGCATCCGCTGCCCGAGCGACAGCTGGCGTACCGGTACGTCCAGCAGCTCCGCCAGGTCCAGGCGGTCCACGCACCGCTCCAGGTTCTCCTCGAACCGCGCCCGCGGCACCCGGTACATCCGCCGCATCAACCCGTACGAGTCCTTCAGCGGCAGGTCCCACCACAGCGTGGTGCGCTGCCCGAAGACCACCCCGATCCGCTGCGCGAGACGCACCCGCTCCCGCGCCGGATCGATGCCCGCGACCCGCAGCCGGCCGCCGCTCGGCGTCAGGATGCCCGTCAGCATCTTGATCGTCGTCGACTTACCGGCCCCGTTGGGCCCGATGTAGCCGACCATCTCACCCCGCGCCACCGCGAAGCTGATCCCGTCCACCGCCCTGACCTGGCGTTTCTCCCGGCGCATCAGCCCAACCCGGCGCCGTACGTCAAAGACCTTCTCGACCCCGTCCAGCGAGATCAGCGCATCATCCACCACGGCTCAGCTCCCCGTGCTCCGGTACGAACGGACTCCCGCGCGCCAGGCCAGCGACGCGGGCACGAACACCGCGAGGGCCACCAGCGGGCTCAGGAACGCGGCCCACCCCGGCAGCCCCAGCGGATCGGGCCGCCCCAGCACGTACAGCGCGGGCAGCCAGTTGACGAAGGCCAGCGGCACGACGAAGGTCACCCCGCGCAGCAGGTCGGTCGCGAAGACCGTCGGCGGGTACTGCAGCATCGTGCAGCCGCCGTAGGTGAAGGAGTTCTGCACCTCCGCCGCGTCCCCGGCGATGAACTGGAAGGCGGCCCCGGCCACCATCACCGCCGCGAAGATCGACCCGCCGGCCAGCAGCATCACCGGCACCAGCAGCACCTTCCCCGCCGTCCACTCCACGTCCAGCGTGCAGAGCGCCCAGCCCAGCACCCCCAGCCCCTGCCCGATCCGGCCGAGCCGGCGCAGCGCGAAGCGGTCGGCGGCGACCTGCGCGAGCAGCGGGACCGGGCGCACCAGCATGGTGTCGAGCGAACCGTCGCGGATCCTGGCGCCGATCCGGTCGGTGTTGCCCAGCAGCAGGTCCGCAAGCCCCAGGGACGCCGAGCAGGACCCGTACAGCAGCGCGACCTCGGGCAGAGTGAAGCCGCCGAGGGCGTCCACGTGCGAGAACATGATGTAGATCGCGACGAAGTCCAGCAGCGTGATCGCCGCGTTCCCCACCGTCGACAGGACGAAGGACGTCCGGTACGTCATCGTCGACCGGACCCACATCGCCACGATCAGGCCGTAGCCGCGCAGCCCCTCCCGGAGCCGGCCGCGCGCGCGGGGCACCTCCAGCTCCGCGAACTCCCGCTCCAGTACCGCCTCAGCCACCCTGGACCACCACCTTCCGCGTCGCCGCCGACTGCAACAGCCGCCCCGCGCCGAGCAGTACGAGGACCCAGCCGGCCTGGAAGGCCAGCGCGCCGGCCGCGTCCCCCGCTCCCGCGTGCTCGCCCAGCAGCACGTCCAGCGGGACCTGGAGCATCGCCGCCCACGGAAGTGCGCGCACGAACTCGCCGAAGGCGCCGGGGAAGACGGTCAGCGGCAGCAGCATCCCCGAGAAGAAGATCGAGACGACGGTCGCCATCAGGTTGATCCCGGACCCGTCCAGCAGCCAGAAGGCCAGCAGCCCCAGCAGGTAGCGCAGGGCGAAGCTCACCACCAGCCCCAGCGTCACGGAGACCAGGAACAGCAGCCAGCGCGACGGGTCCGAGGGCAGCGCCAGCCGGAAGACCAGCGCCCCCGCCGCGAGCGGGACCAGCCCGCGCCCCAGCAGCTGGAAGGCGGCACGGCCCAGGTCGGCCGCCAGCCACCACATCTGCAGGTCGGCGGGCCGGTACAGGTCCACGGCGATGTCGCCCGTGCGCACCCGCTCCTGGAGCTCCTCCTGGAACCCGCCGCCGATCAACGCCCCCGCGGCCAGCAGCGACTGGCTCACCCAGACGAAGGTCAGGGCCTGGGCCTGGTCGTAGCCGCCCAGCCCCGGGCGCTGCTCCCACAGCGCGATGTACGTGAACGCGACGATGAAGCCGAACACGGTGTTGGTGAACACGCCCGCCGCGGTCGCCGTCCCGTAGGTGGCGTAGCGCCGGAATCCGCCGGCCGCGACCGCAGCGTAAAGGGCAACTTCTTCGCGCACTCCTTCGCGCACTCCTTGGCGCACTCCTTGGCGCACCGTATCCCCTCCGTTTTCCACGTCGTTCCTACGTCGGCCAAAGCGCGCGAGCTTAGTGCGGAGGGGCGAGCCACGCGACCGATTTACCCCTGTCCGGGGCGGTGGTCACCGGCCATCGGGTAGACACCATGAGGTACAGAAGTGGATATTTCGAACAGCGTCGAGGAGTCCTGGAGATGAGCGACCAGTCACCAGCCGCGGGCTGGACCCCTCGCGACCCGGACACCCCGCCCCACGGCGGGGGCGGCCCCGGCCATCCCGGCCATCCCGACCGCCCCGGCCATCCCGACCGCCCCGGGAAGAACGCCCGCCGCCACCGGACCGGCCTGCGCCGACTCCTCCCCACCTGGCGCATGGTCCTCGGTGCCGTACTGCTCCTCGCCCTCCTGATCGGCGGCGGCCTCGTGGCCGGCTACCTGCTGGTCGACATCCCGCCCGCCAACGCCGCCGCGACCGCGCAGTCCAACGTCTACCTCTACTCCGACGGCTCCCAGATCGCCCGCGACGGCGAGGTCAACCGCGTCAACGTGCCCCTCTCGCAGATCCCGCTGACCGTCCAGGAGGCCGTACTGGCCGCGGAAGACCGGGACTTCTACTCCGAACGGGCGGTGGACCCCAAGGCCATGGTCCGCGCCGCCTGGAACACGGCCACCGGCAAAGGCACCCAGTCCGGATCGACGATCACCCAGCAGTACGTCAAGAACTACTACTTGGGCCAGGAACAGACCCTCAAGCGCAAGGCCAAGGAATTCTTCATCGCGATCAAACTCGGCCGCGAGAAGTCGAAGGCCTACATCCTCGAGGGCTACCTGAACACCAGCTACTTCGGCCGCAACGCCTACGGCATCCAGGCCGCCTCCCAGGCCTACTACGGCAAGGACGTCGGCAGCCTCACCACCGCCGAGGGCGCCTACCTCGCCACCCTCCTCAACTCCCCCAGCGCCTTCGACGTCGTCTCCCACCCGCAGAGCCGCACCCGCGCCCTCGCCCGCTGGAACTACGTCCTCGACGGCATGGTCAAGAAGGGCTGGCTGCCCGCCGCCGAGCGCGCGGCCACGCAGTTCCCCGAACCGGGCAAGGTACGGGCCGCCGCCGGCCTGTCCGGCCAGCGCGGCTACCTCGTCGAAGCCATCAAGGAGTTCATCGTCGACCGCAAGATCCTCGACGACAAGACCCTCGCCGAGGGCGGCTACCGGATCCGCACCACCATCGACCGCCGCCGCCAGGCCGACTTCGTCGAGGCCGTCGACGACCAGATGCTCGGCAAACTCGACCCCGAGACCCGCAAGGCGGACCGGCTGGTGCGGGCGGGCGGCGTCTCCATCGACCCGGCCACCGGCAAGGTCGTCGCCATGTACGGCGGCGTCGACTACACCAGGCAGTACGTGAACAACGCGACCCGGCACGACTACCAGGTCGCCTCCACCTTCAAGCCGTTCGTCTTCGCGGCCGCCGTCGAGAACGACTCCCGCACCCAGGACGGCCGCAGGATCACCCCCAACACGATCTACAACGGCGACAACAAGCGCCCCGTCACCGGCGGCCGGATCCGCTTCGCCCCGGAGAACGAGGGCCAGATCTCGTACGGGAACATCACCGTCAACACCGCCACCGACCTCTCCGTCAACGCCGTGTACGCGCAGATGGCCGTCGACGTCGGCACCGCCAAGGTCAAGAAGACCGCCATCGACCTGGGCGTCCCCGAGGACACCCCGAACTTCGTGGTCGGCCCGGCCATGGCACTCGGCACCCTCCAGGCCAGCGTCCTGGACATGACCCAGGCGTACGCGACCCTCGCCGACCACGGCCGCCGCACCCCCTACACCTTCGTGGAGGAGATCGAGAAGGGAGGCGACAAGATCCCCCTGCCCGAGCGGACCCCCGTCCAGGCCATCAGCCGCGAGGCCGCCGACACCACCACGTCCATGCTGGTCAGCGTCGTGGACAACGGCACCGGTACGGCGGCGCTCGCCGCCGGCCACCCGGCCGCGGGCAAGACCGGCACGGGCGAACTGGACCGCTCGGCCTGGTTCGCGGCCTACACCCCGAACCTGGTCACGGTCGTCGCGATGATGGGCCAGGACCCCGACACCGGCACCCTGGAATCGCTGTACGGGGCCCTCGGCGAGTCCCGCATCGGCGGTGGCGGCTACCCGGCCCGGATCTGGGCCGCGTACACGAAGACCGCACTGGAGGCCACCGACCCCGTCGACTTCGAACTCGACCTCCAGCCGGGCGCCGCACAGCCCCCGCCGCCCTCCTCACAGTCGAACCCGCCGCCGGAGACGCCGGACGAGGACACCGAGCCCCCCTCCCTGCGGCCGACCCCGACGTCCGGCGGCCAGGACAACGGCGGGCAGGACAACGGCGGGCAGGGGGGCCGCACACAGGGCGGCCGGGACAACGGCGGCCAGGACGGCGGCCGCGACAACGGCGGCCGGACGCAGGGCGGCCAGGACGACGGCGGCACCGGTACCAGTACCGGTCGGGGCGACGACGCCGGCACCGGCCGGGGCGACGACGGCGGCACCACCGCGGGCACCCAGGGCGGTACGGGCGGCCCGGCGGGCTCCGACGGCGGCGGCGTCATCGGAGGCCCGCGCCCGCCGTCGGCGTTCCTGGAATAGCTCTTGGACCAGCTCCTGGACCAGGAGCCGGTCCAGGAGGGTCAGTGACCGGAGGTCGCCTTCAGCCCCACCACGGCGACCAGCAGCAGACAGATGAAGAAGATCCGGGCGGCGGTGACGGGCTCACCCAGCACCGCCATACCGAGCACCGCGGCACCGGCGGCACCGATGCCCACCCACACCCCGTACGCCGTGCCGATGGGCAGGGTCTTCGCCGCGTAGGACAGCAGCACCATGCTGGCCACGATCCCCGCACCCGTGAACACACTGGGCCAGAGCCGGGTGAAGCCCTCGGTGAATTTCATGCCGATCGACCAGCCCACTTCGAGCAGACCGGCGAGAAGAAGAAGAACCCAGGCCATGACGGCACCTCCGAGACATCGGGCGATACGGGGTGCGTCGTCTTGTCGTACCCGGTACGGCGCGTCTCGTCGGGTTCTCCCCCACCGTAGCAAAGGGCAGCGAAAAGGGCCGGTGACCTCGGCCACCAGCCCTTGTCGTCCCGCGTCGGATCAGAGGTACAGCCCGGTGGAGTCCTCCGACCCCTCCAGCCGCTCCGCGGCCACGGCGTGCAGGTCCCGCTCGCGCATCAGCACGTACGTCGCCCCGCGCACCTCGACCTCGGCCCGGTCCTCAGGGTCGTACAGCACCCGGTCCCCGGGCTCGACGGTCCGGACGTTCTGGCCGACCGCGACGACCTCGGCCCAGGCCAGCCGCTTGCCCACCGCGGCCGTCGCCGGGATCAGGATGCCGCCGCCGGAGCGCCGCTCGCCCTCCGGCAGGTCGGACTTCACGAGCACGCGGTCGTGCAGCATGCGGATGGGCAGCTTGTCGTGGGTGGTGTTCTCGCTCACGCCCCGAACCTACCTGTCCGCACGCCTTCCGTACCGCGCAGGGTCATCCGCGCTTGTGGCGCGCCGAGACCACGAGCAGCCCGACGACGCCGACCGCGAGCAGCGCGACGGGCACCACGCGGTCGAGGCGCGGGGTCCCGTCCTCGTGCCGCAGACCGTCGCGCAGGTCCGTCACGACGCGGTTCACCGTGGCGAAGGCCCGCCCCGCGGTCTGGTCGACGGTCGAGGCGACCCGGGCCCGCGCGTCCCCGATGATCGTCTGCGGGTGCATGCGCACGCCGATCTCGTCGAGCGTCTCGGCGAGCTGCTCGCGGCGGCGGACGATGTCCGCCTCGATCTGTGCGGGGGTCCTGGCTTCCGACACCGCGCTGCCTCCGTCGTCGTGGTCGTGATCGTGTGGGGGCGTAGTCCGCCGTGAACAGTCTGTCAGCTTAGTCTCGAGACGTACCGATCCCCTCCCGAGGAGACTGTCAGATGAGCGAGCGACTCCAGCCGGGCGACACCGCCCCCGCCTTCACCCTGCCCGACGCGGACGGCAACGAGGTCTCGCTCGCCGACCACAAGGGCCGGAAGGTGATCGTCTACTTCTACCCGTCCGCGCTGACGCCGGGCTGCACGAAGCAGGCGTGCGACTTCACGGACAACCTGGCCGTCCTGGCCGCAGCCGGCTACGACGTCATCGGCGTCTCCCCCGACAAGCCGGAGAAGCTGGCGAAGTTCCGCGAACAGGAGCACCTGAAGGTGACGCTGGTCAGCGACCCGGAGAAGGAGACGCTGGCGGCGTACGGGGCGTTCGGCGAGAAGAAGCTGTACGGCAAGACGGTCACGGGCGTCATCCGCTCCACGGTGGTCGTCGACGAGGCGGGCAAGGTCGAGCACGCCTTCTACAACGTGAAGGCGACGGGCCACGTAGCCAAGATCATCAAGGACCTGGGCATCTGACGCCCCCGTCCCCCGGAGTGGGCCGCCCCTGACCAGGGGCGGCCCACTCCGCTTATCGGACGAAACCACCCGTGACCGCCCGCCTTCCGAACCCGTTAGCCCGTACGAGGCCCGCACACGCGGCCGGACATACGGAGGGGGGCGGGCATGCCGATCAGCCCGTACACGAAGGAACGCCTGGCGGAGGCTGCCGCGGGGGCACGGACGCTGACGGAGGCGCTTGAACACCTCGGGGTGGACCCGAGAAGTGGCTCCCGCGAGTACGTGCGCAGGCGCATGAACCAGCTCGGGGTGGATACCTCGCACTTCGAACGGGACGGAAACCGCTGGACCCGAAAGATCCTGGAGGAGGCGGTGAGCGCCTCCAGCACCATGTACGAGGTCCTGCGGCGCCTGGGCCTCGATGCGGTGGGCGGAAACCACACCCACATCACACGCCGAGTCCGGGCGCTCGCCATCGACACGTCGCACTTCACCGGGCAGCCCCGAACCGACCGGATGAGGGACAACCACCGCAGACGCACGCCAGCCGAGATCCTCTGCGTGGATCACTCGCCCCACCCTCGACGCACTCCCAGCGCGATGCTTCGACGCGCACTGCTCGACCTCGGCATCGCGGAGTGCTGCGCCGATTGCGGCATCCCCCCTGTCTGGATGGGCGCGCCTCTGCCCCTGGAGGTGGATCACATCAACGGAGACTGGCGCGACAATCGCCCGGAGAACCTCCGGCTGCTCTGCCCCAACTGCCATTCCGCCACGGACACCTACCGCGGTCGGGCGAAGCGGCGTCGTCGGTGACGGGCGGTGGGGACAACAGCGGCCGGACGCCCGGCCCCCGGGCCCACGCGCGGCGCGTCAAGCCCGGAGCCGCCGTGCTGCGTGAAGCCGTGGCCGCGTCCAACTCTCTGGCCGAAACGCTGCGGCGCTTGGGCAGGGTGTCCTCGGGAAGTATGAACGCAGCGCTCAAGACGTGGATCCGAGAAGACGGCTTATCGACTGCGCACTTCCTCGGCCAGGCCCACAATCGGGGCAAGCCCGGCACCACCCCCGAGCGTCGGGCCGAGGACATACTCGTCAGGCAGGACGGCCGGCGCCGCACTCGAACGCACCTGCTCCTGCGCGCGCTGCGCGAGGTCGGCGTTCCGGAGCTTTGCGAGATGTGCGGCACGGCCCCTGTCTGGCGGGGTCGGCCGATGACGCTGGAGGTGGACCACGTCAACGGCGACTGGAGCGACGACCGGCGCGAGAACCTCCGGCTGCTGTGCCCCAACTGCCATGCGGTCACCAGCACGTGGTGCCGGGGCGGACGACCTGTGGGGCCCACACAGTAGAGTGGCTCTCAGCGCGTGCGCCCGTACTCCAACTGGCCAGAGAGAATGGCTTTAGGTGCCATGTGTTGTCGGTTCGAGTCCGACCGGGCGTACAAATGTGACAGGTCCGCTGCCTTCGATTGAAGGCAGCGGACCTGTTGCGTTCGGTCAGCCCAGGAGGGCGCGGATGAAGGGGACCAGGGCGCGGAAGGCCTGGCCGCGGTGGGAGATGGCGTTCTTCTCGGCCGGGGTCAGTTCGGCGCAGGTGCGGGACTCGCCCAGGGGCTGCAGGATCGGGTCGTAGCCGAAGCCGCCCGTGCCCGACGGGGTGTGGCGCAGGGTGCCCAGGAGGCGGCCCTCCACGACGCGTTCGGTGCCGTCGGGGAGCGCGAGGGCCGCCGCGCACGCGAAGTGGGCTCCGCGGTTCTCGTCGGCGATGTCGCCGAGCTGGGCGAGGAGCAGGTCCAGGTTGGCCTTGTCGTCGCCGTGGCGGCCGGCCCAGCGCGCGGAGAAGATGCCGGGCGCGCCGTGCAGGACGTCCACGCAGAGGCCGGAGTCGTCGGCGACGGCGGGCAGGCCGGTGGCCTGGGCCAGGGCGTGGGCCTTGAGGAGGGCGTTCTCGGCGAAGGTGACGCCGGTCTCCTTGACGTCGGGGATCTCCGGGTACGCGTCCGCGCCGACCAGCCCGTGGGGCAGGCCGGCGTCGGAGAGGATGGCGCGCAGTTCGGAGACTTTGCCCGCGTTGCGGGTCGCGAGGATCAGGCGGCTGGGCGTCGAGGTCATGCCCTCATTATCCCGGCGTGCAGACCTTGGAGATCTCGCTCGCGGCGTCCGCGACCGGCTTGATGTCCGGGACGGAGTTGCCGCTGTCGATGGAGGTGCGGACGTTCTTGACGGCCGTGTTCATCGAGTCGATGGCCTTGCCCAGGTCGGCGTTGTCGGTCTGGTCGCCGATCTTCTTGAGGTTCGCCTCGATCTGGTCGAGCGCGTTCTTGGCGTCCTGGGGGCTGTTGCCCGCCTGGGAGACGGCCTGCTGGAGGTCGTTCGCGCCGTCCGTGATGGCGACGGCCGTGTTCGCGCAGTCCATCGCCGTGGAGATGGCGTCGCAGGCCGAAAGGGCCGGGACGGTCAGGACGGCTGCCACGGCTACTGCCGCTATGCGGAGCTTCATGCGGTTCTCCCGAGAGGACGTGTACGAGGGCGGACGTGGGCGGGCATGGCGGGCATGGGCGGGCGCACGGCTGCTCTGCCGTGCGCCCGTTGTCCGTAGGGACGCCGGAGGGCGTCCTGTGGTTGCCGCCTACAGGTCCAGCGCGCCCCGCTGGATGGCCTCCAGGTCGGCGCAGCCGCCGGCGGCGAGGTCGAGGAGGGCGTTGAGTTCCTTGCGGTCGAAGGGCTCGCCCTCGGCGGTGCCCTGGACCTCGACGAAGCGGCCGTCGCCGGTGCAGACGACGTTCATGTCGGTCTCGGCGCGCACGTCCTCCTCGTAGCAGAGGTCGAGGAGCGGGACGCCGTCGACGATGCCGACGCTGACGGCGGCGACGGTTCCGGTGAGGGGCTTGCGGCCGGCCTTGATCAGCTTCTTCTGCTGGCCCCAGGCGACGGCGTCGGCGAGGGCGACGAAGGCGCCGGTGATGGCGGCGGTGCGGGTGCCGCCGTCGGCCTGGAGGACGTCGCAGTCCAGGACGATGGTGTTCTCGCCGAGGGCCTTGTAGTCGATGACGGCGCGCAGCGAGCGGCCGATGAGGCGGGAGATCTCGTGGGTGCGGCCGCCGATCTTGCCGCGGACGGATTCGCGGTCGCCGCGGGTGTTGGTGGAGCGCGGCAGCATCGAGTATTCGGAGGTGACCCAGCCTTCGCCGCTGCCCTTGCGCCAGCGCGGGACGCCTTCGGTGAAGGAGGCGGTGCAGAAGACCTTGGTGTCTCCGAAGGAGATGAGGACGGAGCCCTCTGCGTGCTTGCTCCATCCGCGTTCGATGGTGACCGGGCGGAGCTGTTCGGGCGTACGGCCGTCGATGCGAGACATGTGTCCGAGCCTAGTGGACACCCCACAACGCGAAGACCCCGTCCGGGTAGGGGGACGGGGTCCGTCGGTGCTTCGGGCGGGTGGCCCGGGCTCAGGGGGTGCGGGTCACATCATGTCTTCGATGTCGGCGGCGATCGGGTCGGCGTCGGTGCCGATGACGACCTGGACCGCGGTGCCCATCCGGACGACGCCGTGGGCGCCGGCGGCCTTGAGGGCGGCCTCGTCGACGAGGTCGGGGTTGATGACCTCGGTGCGCAGGCGGGTGATGCAGCCCTCGACCTCTTCGATGTTCTCGATGCCGCCGAGCCCGGCGACGATCTTCTCAGCCTTGGTGGCCATGTGTTTCTCCCTGAGTGATGCGAAGAACGAGTCTCAGCGGCCGGAACATGGATGCCCACCCGCACGGCACGCGTTGTCACGGTAACGCACGGTTGGCCCATCTACGCGAGCGCGTGTCCGGTCCCTGCCGAATGATGACGATCAGCAGCAACCTGCCCACAACTGGTCTACACCAGTGTGCCGCAAGTGTTGCGGCAGCCAAAACGGGCCGGTCAGGGAGGACGCCGATGAGCGTGAGCAGCTCCACAGCAGCGCCACAGCCGAATTGGCGGAACAACCTGTTCCAGGGGCTGCAGAAGATGGGTCGGAGCCTGCAGCTCCCCATCGCCGTACTGCCCGCGGCGGGCATCCTGTTGCGGCTGGGGCAGCCGGACGTCTTCGGTGCGGACGGCCTGCAGTGGACGGACGTCGCCAAGGTGATGGCGGGCGCGGGCGGGGCGCTGCTCGATCCCGATCTCGGTCTGCCGCTCCTCTTCTGCATCGGCGTCGCCATCGGCATGGCGAAGAAGGCGGACGGTTCGACAGCGCTCGCGGCCACGGCCGGGTTCCTCGTCTACCGGGGGGTGTTGCACGCGTTCCAGAAGGCCTGCCCGGTGGGGACCAAGGACATCGGGGGCGGCTGCCTGGGGCCGAACGACACCTTCGTGGCGTACACGTACCAGAACCCCGGGGTCTTCGGCGGCATCGTCATGGGGCTGCTGGCGGCCTATTTCTGGCAGCGGTACCACCGGGTGAAGCTGGTGGACTGGCTCGGCTTCTTCAACGGCCGGCGGCTGGTCCCGATCGTCATGTCCTTCGTCGCGATCGCCTTCGCCGCGCTGTGCCTGTGGGTCTGGCCGCCGGTCGGGGACGCGCTGGAGAGCTTCTCCGACTGGCTGCGCGGGCTCGGTGCCTGGGGCGGCGGCATCTTCGGCGTCGCGAACCGCGCGCTGCTGGTGATCGGCCTGCACCAGTTCCTGAACGTGCCGGTCTGGTTCCAGTTCGGGTCGTACACGGCGGCGGACGGGAAGACGTACCACGGCGACATCAACATGTTCCTGCACGGGGACCCGACCGCGGGCCTGTTCCTGACCGGCTTCTTCCCGATCATGATGTTCGCGCTGCCGGCGGCGGCGCTGGCGATCACGCACTGTGCGAAGCCGCAGCGGCGCAAGGAGGTCGGCGGTCTGATGCTGTCGGTGGCGCTGACCTCGTTCGTCACCGGGATCACCGAGCCGCTGGAGTACTCCTTCCTCTTCGTCGCGCCCGCCCTGTACGCGGTGCACGCGGTGCTGACGGGTGCGTCCATGGCGGTGTCGTGGGGGCTGGGCGTCAAGGACGGCTTCAGCTTCTCGGCGGGCCTGATCGACTACGTCATCAACTGGAACCTGGCGACGAAGCCCTGGCTGATCATTCCGATCGGCCTGTGCTTCGCGCTCGTCTACTACGTGATCTTCCGTTTCGCGATCACGAAGTTCGACATTCCGACTCCCGGCCGGGAGTCGGACGAGGAGATCGCGGCGATGGAGGCGGACAACACCAAGGTGTAACCGACGTGGCGGGCGGGGCCGTTGGACCCGCCCGTCGAAGGCCCTCGGATCCGGGATCCGGGGGCCTTCGTCATGTCCGGAAGTCCGGGTGCCGGGGCGGCCGCGACGGCACCCGATCCGTGTGGCGTAGACCACAGGAAAACGAAGGTTCCTTATCTATCCCTCACCGTGCTACAACTGGTCTACACCACGATTGGTGTAGACCACGCGGGCCTGTCCGAGCCCGCGTACCCCCATTTCTGAGACGTCGCCGTCCCCCGTTCTTTCCCCCTCGGCGTCGCCTTGCCCACTGGAGGAAGTTGTGTCCACGGCTACCGCCCCCGCGGCGGAAAAGAAGAAGGGCGCTGGCGTGATGGCCGTCATGCAGCGCATCGGCCGGAGCCTCATGCTCCCCGTTGCCGTGCTGCCCGCCGGCGCGCTCCTGCTCCGCCTGGGCGCGGACGACATGCTCGGCGACAAGGACGTCTTCCCGACGTTCGTCCTGAAGATCGCCGGCTACATGGCCGCCGGTGGTGGCGCGATCCTCGACAACATGGCGCTGCTGTTCGCCGTCGGCATCGCGATCGGCTTCGCCAAGAAGTCGGACGGCTCCACCGCCCTGGCCGCCGTCACCGGTTACCTGGTCTTCCAGAAGGTCCTCGCCACCTTCACCGACAGCAACCTGCCGCAGGTCGCCAAGGTGGTCGGCGGCAAGATCGTCATGGTGGACGCGCCGGTCAACGCCGGTGTGCTCGGCGGTGTCGTGATGGGCATCATCGCCGCGCTGCTCTACCAGAAGTTCTACCGGACCAAGCTGCCGGACTGGGCGGGCTTCTTCGGCGGCCGCCGCCTCGTCCCGATCCTCTCCGCCCTGGCGGGTCTGGTCACGGGCATCGTCTTCGGTCTCATCTGGCCGGTCCTCGGCACGGGTCTGCACAACTTCGGTGAGTGGCTGACCGGCTCGGGCGCTGTCGGCGCGGGCATCTTCGGTGTCGCCAACCGTGCGCTCATCCCGATCGGCATGCACCACCTGCTGAACTCCTTCCCGTGGTTCCAGGCCGGCTCCTTCGACACGGCAACCGGCGCCGTCCACGGTGACATCGGCCGCTTCCTCGCCGGTGACCCGACCGCCGGACAGTTCATGACCGGCTTCTTCCCGATCATGATGTTCGCCCTCCCGGCGGCCTGCCTCGCGATCGTCCACTGCGCGCGCCCCGAGCGCCGCAAGGTCGTCGGCGGCATGATGTTCTCCCTCGCGCTCACCTCCTTCGTCACCGGCGTGACCGAGCCGATCGAGTTCACCTTCATGTTCATCGCCCCGGTGCTGTACGCGATCCACGCGGTGCTGACCGGTGTCTCCATGGCGCTCACCTGGGCCCTGGGCATGCGCGACGGCTTCGGCTTCTCGGCCGGCCTCGTCGACTTCCTGCTCAACCTGGGCATCGCGGAGAAGCCGTGGATGCTCGCCCTCGTGGGGCTGTGCTTCGCGGCGGTCTACTACGCGATCTTCCGCTTCGCGATCATCAAGTGGAACCTCCCCACTCCGGGCCGCGAGTCCGACGAGGAGCTCGCCGAGCTGCAGAAGGCCGAGGCCAAGTAAGCAGCCCCGTAAGCACGCGAGCCCCCGTTCTCCCTTCCGGGAGGGCGGGGGCTCGCGCGTGTGCGGGTGCCGCTCAGACCTCGTAGACCGCGCCCGCGTACGCCAGGTCGACCGGGCCGTCGTAGACCGCGCGGGCGTCGGCGAGGTTCTGCGCGGGGTCCGTCCACGGCGGGATGTGGGTGAGGACGAGCCGCCCGACGCCGCCGCCGTGCGCGTACTGGCCGGCCTCGCGGCCGTTGAGGTGGAGGTCCGGGATGTCCTCCTTGCCGTGGGTGAAGGAGGCCTCGCAGAGGAAGAGGTCGACGCCCTCGGCGAGCTGGCCCAGCTCGGGGCAGACGCCGGTGTCCCCGGAGTACGTGAGCGAGCGGCCGCCGTGCTCGATGCGGATGGCGTACGACTCCACGGGGTGAGCGACCCGCTCGGTACGGACCTGGAAGGGGCCGATCTCGAAGGTCCCGGACTTCAGGGTGCGGAAGTCGAAGACCTCGCTCATCGAGCGCTCGTCGGGGACGTCGTCGTAGGCCGTGGTCAGGCGCTTCTCGGTGCCCTCGGGGCCGAAGACGGGGATGGTGCCGCAGCGGCCGCCCTCGTGGCGGTAGAAACGGGCGACGAAGTACGCGCACATGTCGATGCAGTGATCGGCGTGCAGATGGCTCAGGAAGATCGCGTCGAGGTCGTAGAGACCGCAGTGGCGCTGCAGGTCCCCGAGGGCGCCGTTGCCCATGTCGAGGAGCAGCCGGAAGCCGTCGGCCTCGACGAGGTAGCTCGAACAGGCCGATTCCGCGGACGGGAACGACCCCGAACAGCCGACGACGGTGAGCTTCATGGAGCGTGAACCTCCGTGGACGGTCCGTGGACGGAATGCGGGCCGTGCGTGGGTCGAGCGTAAGGCGCGAAACGTCCGGTCGCTCCTCCGCGGCAGGCCGTTGTGGGGGGAATCACCTGCGCTGTCACCCGGGGGAGCGACGGTGGGCACGGGCGTTGCCGTGCCGGGGCCTTCCCGCCCGGCTACGGTCGAAACATGGACACGTCCTGGTGGCCCGCGGTGGCCGCGGTCGTGGCCCTGGCACTGGTGATGCTGATCGCCGGGGGGCGGCTTGGCGTCACGCGCCGGGCCCCGCCCGCGCAGGGCACCGGCCGGCCGCCGCACCCGCAGGCGGGTGAGCTGTGGACGCTGACGGACGGCCGGACCTGCCTGGTCCTGGCTGTGGGCCCGGTACGGGAGCACCGGGCGCGGGTCGCGTGGATCACCGCGAAGTACGACGACCGGCGGGCCGGGGTGATCCCGCTGCCGCCGGGGACGGTGGGGGCGCAGGGCCGGGCGCGCTTCCTGGAGGCTGACCGGCCGGACGAGGTGTCGCTGTGGGAGTTCCGGACCAGGCTGGGAATGCTGGACCCCGCGGTGTGGGACGAGGTCAAGGGACTGGGAGGCGGTCGGTGATGACGGCGATCCGCTTGCGGCGCGTGTACGACCCGCCGGAGCCGGAGGCGGACGGGCTGCGGGTGCTCGTGGACCGGCTGTGGCCGCGGGGGCTGGCGAAGGCGGCGGCGGGGGTCGACGAGTGGCCGAAGGCGGTCACGCCGTCGACGCGGCTGCGGAAGTGGTTCCACGACGGGGGGTCGGCCGGTGAGTTCCGGCAGCGGTACGAGGCGGAGCTGGCGGAGCCGGAGGCCGTGGCGGAGCTGGATCGCCTCCGCGGGCTGGTCGGGGCCGGGCCGGTGACCTTGCTGACTGCCGTCAAGGACCCGGGCTCCAGCCATGCGGCGATCCTGGCGGAACACCTGTCGGCCTGACCGGCCGGGCCGCTGCGCGGAGCTTCTCCCCGCCCCGCCCCTTCTCCGTTTCCCGGGCGCTGCCCGGACCCGCGCCTCGAACACCGGCGGGGCTGGAATCGCGCTGCGCGCGATCCAGCCCCCATGGGATCAGGCCCAGAGCTGGCCCTGGAGGACCTCGATGGCCTCTTCCGTCGTCGCCGCGGTGTAGACGCCGGTGGAGAGGTACTTCCAGCCGCCGTCGGCCACGACGAAGACGATGTCGGCCGTCTCGCCGGCGGCCACGGCCTTGCGGCCCACGCCGATCGCCGCGTGCAGGGCGGCTCCGGTGGAGACGCCCGCGAAGATGCCCTCCTGCTGGAGCAGGTCGCGCGTGCGGGTGACCGCGTCGGCCGAGCCCACCGAGTAGCGGGTGGTGAGCACGGAGGCGTCGTACAGCTCGGGGACGAAGCCCTCGTCCAGGTTGCGCAGCCCGTACACGAGGTCGTCGTAGCGCGGCTCGGCCGCGACGATCTTCACTCCGGGCACGTTCTCGCGCAGGTAGCGGCCGACGCCCATCAGGGTGCCGGTGGTGCCCAGGCCGGCCACGAAGTGGGTGATCGACGGCAGGTCCGCGAGGATCTCCGGGCCGGTGGTGGCGTAGTGCGCGCCAGCGTTGTCCGGGTTGCCGTACTGGTAGAGCATCACCCAGTCCGGGTGCTCCGCGGCCAGTTCCTTGGCCACCCGGACGGCGGTGTTGGAGCCGCCGGCGGCCGGCGACGAGATGATCTCGGCTCCCCACATGGCCAGCAGGTCGCGCCGCTCCTGGCTGGTGTTCTCCGGCATCACGCACACGATGCGGTAGCCCTTGAGCTTGGCCGCCATCGCCAGCGAGATGCCGGTGTTGCCCGAGGTCGGCTCCAGGATGGTGCAGCCCGGGTACAGCCGGCCGTCCTTCTCGGCCTGCTCGACCATGTGGAGCGCGGGGCGGTCCTTGATCGAGCCGGTCGGGTTGCGGTCCTCGAGCTTGGCCCAGATCCGGACGTCGTCCGAGGGGGACAGCCGGGGCAGCCGGACCAGCGGCGTGTTGCCGACCGCGGCCAGCGGGGAGTCGTAGCGCATTACTTCGATCCGCCGGCCACGGCCGGGAGGATGGTGACGTTGTCGCCGTCCTTGAGGGCGGTGGAGATGCCGTCGAGGAAGCGGACGTCCTCGTCGTTGAGGTAGACGTTCACGAAGCGGCGCAGCTGACCGCCGTCGACGATGCGCTCCTCGATGCCCTTGTGCCGCGTCTCCAGGTCCGCGAAGAGGTCGGCGAGCGTGGCGCCCTCACCGTTCACGGCCTTCTCGCCGTCGGTGTAGGTGCGGAGGATGGTGGGGATGCGGACCTCGATGGCCATGGCTGGGCTCCAGTCGTCAGGACGTAGGCAGGTGTGCGTGGGGAACGGGCGCGCGGTTCGTCGGCCCTCCGCGCGAGAGGGCTCTGGTGCTCAGGCGGCAGGACAGATGGCGCTGGCGAGGCGGCACAGGTCGACGTGCAGCCGCGCCACGAGCAGCAGCCTGCCGGGCGTCTCGATGCTCACGTCGTGGGGAACCATGCGGTCATGTTAACGATTCCCGGTCCCCGGTTTGGAGTGTGATCCCGCATCTTGGACGCCTTCTGCTCACATGCTGGTCAGTAGGCCTCTACGACCTGCACTTCTTCCTCGGTGATCACCCCGTCGACGATGCTGTACGAGCGGAACTGGAACTCCCCGAGCCCGTCCTTGTCGGCGGTGGAGACCAGTACGTAGTGCGCGTTCGGCTCGTTCGCGTAGGTGACGTCCGTGCGCGAGGGGTAGGCCTCGGTCGCGGTGTGCGAGTGGTAGACGATCACCGGCTCTTCGTCGCGGTCGTCCATCTCGCGGTAGAGCTTCAGGAGGTCCTTCGAGTCGAACTCGTAGAACGTGGGCGAGCGGGCCGCGTTGAGCATCGGGATGAACCGCTCGGGGCGGCCGGTGCCAGCCGGGCCGGCCACGACACCGCACGCCTCGTCGGGGTGGTCCTGGCGGGCGTGCTCGACGATCCGGTCGTACAGGGCCTGGGTGAGGGTCAGCATGAGCGACAGGATAAGCAGACGGGCCCTCCCGTACCGAGGAGTGGTACGGGAGGGCCCGCATGGTGGACAGGACGTCCACGGGAGCAGGGCTCCCGGCCGTGGCAGGCGGCCGGGAACCGCCGCTAGGAGGCCTTGGTGAAGGCCGCGCCGCGCGGGTCGCGGTTCTTCATGACCAGGTAGGAGACGCCGAGGATGACGCCCCACAGCGGCGCGCAGTACAGCGAGACGCGCGCGTCCTTGTCGGCGCCCATCATCACGATGACCATGCCGATGAAGGCCAGGGCGAACCAGCTCGTGTAGGGGGCGCCGGGCGCCTTGAACTTCGAGCCGGGCAGCTCGCCGCGGTCGGCCTTGGCGCGGTAGCGGATCTGGCAGACCAGGATCATGATCCAGGCCCACATGCCGGAGATGGTGGCGAAGGAGACGACGTAGTCGAAGGCCTTGCCGGGGGCGACGTAGTTGATCCAGACGCCCACGAGCATCAGCGCGGCGGAGAAGGTGGTGCCGATGAGCGGGGTGCCGCTCTTGGTGAGCTTGGTGAAGACCTTCGGGCCCTGGCCGTTGAGCGCGAGGTCGCGCAGCATGCGGCCGGTGGAGTACATGCCGGAGTTGCAGGAGGACAGGGCCGCGGTCAGGACGACGAAGTTGACGATGGCGGCGCCGACGCCCAGGCCCATGCGCTCGAAGGCGGCGACGAAGGGCGAGACGCCCGGCTGGAAGTGCGTCCACGGGACGACCGAGAGGATCATGATGAGCGCGCCGACATAGAAGACGGCGATGCGCCACGGCACGGTGTTGATGGCCTTGGGCAGGGTCTTCTCGGGGTCCTTGGACTCGCCGGCGGTGACGCCGACCAGCTCGACCGCGAGGAAGGCGAACATCACGATCTGCAGGGTCATCAGCGTGCCGCCGATGCCCTTGGGGAAGAAGCCGCCGTCGTTCCACAGGTTGGAGACGGTGGCGGTGTCGGCGGCGTCGGAGAAGCCGATGGTGAGGATGCCGGCGCAGATCAGGATCATGCCGACGATGGCGGTGACCTTGACCATGGAGAACCAGAACTCCAGCTCACCGAAGAGCTTCACGGAGATCAGGTTGGCGGCGTAGAGGATGACCGTGAAGATCAGCGCGTAGGCCCACTGCGGGAAGCTGTCGTGGGTCCAGTACGACATGTACTGCGCGGCGGCGGTGACCTCGGTGATGCCGGTGACCACCCAGAACAGCCAGTACGTCCAGCCCGTCACGTAGCCCCAGAACGGGCCCAGGAACTCGCGGGCGTAGTCCGAGAAGGAACCGGAGACCGGGCGGTACATGAGCAGCTCGCCCAGGGCCCGCATGATGAAGAAGATGACCAGGCCCGCGATCGCGTAGGCCAGGATCAGGCTGGGGCCGGCCTTGGAGATCGCCTTGCCCGCGCCCAGGAAGAGGCCGGTGCCGATGGCTCCGCCGATCGCGATCATCTGGATCTGGCGGGCGCCGAGCGTGCGGTGGTAACCCTCGCCGCCCTCGCCCTGGGTGCCCTCGCCGGGCGTGTTGCCGTGCTGCTCGACCTGCACTGAGGTCATGTCTGGTGCGCCTTTCTCCACGCCGACCCGCGCCTTCATTGGCTGCGGATCGGGTCCTCGATCCCCCCGGATACGGATGGAGTTGCACCCGGCGGTCTGCCGGTTCAAGCGGGCCGGGGGACATGGGTGGCGTCCCTTCGGCGGTCGTGAAGATTTATCACGTGCTTACGGCTGCCCGAGGGGGAGAAATGTGGTGCACGGCATCAAAATTTCCGGACAAAGCACTGTGATCATGACAGATCACCGCATCGCGGTGATCTGATCGTTATCCGGATTTGAGCGTCCGCTGAGCGAACGATGTTCTCTCTTGAGGTTCCTCAGAGGGTTTCGATCAAGGATTCCTGGAGTCCGCCCAGCCACAGGTACGCCATCACCATCGGCTTGCGCGGGTCGTCGTCCGGCAGCCGGAAGAGCGTGGCGCTCTCGTCGTCCTCGGTGATGTCGAGTCGGGCCGCGAGGGTCAGGCGCAGGTCGTTGAGCCCGCCGAGCCAGCGCATCGGCAGCTCGCCGGTCAGCTCCAGCACGGCGGCACCGTCGGCGGCCGGGGTGAGCGCGTCCAGGCTGCGTACGAGCGCGAGCGCGTCCTCGCGCTTGCGGGTGCGCAGGTCGTTCTCGGTGTAGCGGCGGAACTCCGCCGCGCGGGCCTTCAGCTCCACCGGGTCCACGCCCTCGTCGCCCGCGCCGTCCGGGGAGCCGTAGGCGTCGGGGAAGAGGCGGGCCAGCGCCGGGTCGGACGGCGGTTCGGTGGGCCCGTCGGCGGCGAACAGCGCGGCGAGCGGGTCGGCGTCCTCGGCCGGCTCGGGCTCGCCGGGGCCGATCAGCTCCAGCATCTGGACCGCGAGGGAACGCAGGATGGAGATCTCGATCTCGTCCAGCGCGATGGCGGCTCCGCCGCCCTTCAGGGACTCGAACATCCCGGTGGACCGGCCCATCAGTTGCGGTCCTGGGAGAGGGTCGCCCACAGGCCGTAGCCGTGCATGGCCTGCACGTCGCGCTCCATTTCCTCGCGGGAGCCGCTCGAGACGACCGCCCGCCCCTTGTGGTGGACGTCGAGCATCAGCTTGTGCGCCACGTCCTTCGAGTAGCCGAAGTACGCCTGGAACACGTACGCCACGTAGCTCATGAGGTTGACCGGGTCGTTGTGCACCAGGGTCACCCAGGGAACGTCAGGTTCCGGGACCGCGAAGGTCTCTTCGGCCGACTCAGTGCGTTCGATCTCAATGGGAGCAACACTCACTCGTCCCATGCTGCCACCGTGACGGGCCCGTTGCACAAACGGGACCCACATCTCGTCACTTTGACGAAATGTGCGCTAGCATCGCCGCCATGAACCCTGCGGACCTGGGCCTGCCGGTGGACGTGCCGTCGACAGCGCTCTTCACGGACCATTACGAGCTCACGATGTTGCAGGCCGCCCTGGCCAACGGCACCGCCGACCGCCGCTCGGTCTTCGAGGTGTTCACCCGGCGGCTCCCCGAGGGGCGCCGCTACGGGGTGGTCGCGGGGACCGGGCGGGTGCTGGACGCGGTGGAGAACTTCCGCTTCGACGGCGCGGTGCTGGAGTTCCTGCGCGAGCGGGCCGTCGTCGACATGCGGACGCTGGACTGGCTGGCCTCGTACCGCTTCTCCGGCGACATCTGGGGCTACCCGGAGGGCGAGGTCTACTTCCCCGGCTCGCCGATCCTGCGCGTGGAGGGCAGCTTCGCCGAGTGCGTGCTGCTGGAGACGGTCATCCTGTCGATCCTCAACCACGACTCGGCGATCGCGGCGGCGGCCTCCCGGATGTCCTCGGCCGCCGGCGACCGCCCGCTGATCGAGATGGGCGCGCGGCGCACGCACGAGCTGGCGGCCGTCGCCTCGGCGCGGGCCGCGTACGTGGGCGGCTTCGCCTCCACCTCGGACCTGGCGGCCGGATTCCGGTACGGCATCCCCACCGTCGGCACCAGCGCGCACGCCTTCACCCTGGTCCACGACAGCGAGCGGGACGCCTTCACCGCGCAGGTGGCCTCGCTGGGGCGCGGCACCACCCTGCTGGTGGACACGTACGACGTGGCCGAGGCGGTGCGCACCGCCGTCGAGGTGGCGGGCACCGACCTGGGTGCGGTGCGGATCGACTCCGGGGACCTGCTGCTGGTGGCCCACCGGGTGCGCCAGCAGCTGGACGAGCTGGGGGCGGCCTCGACGAAGATCGTGGTCACCTCGGACCTGGACGAGTACGCCATCGCCTCGCTGGCGGCGGCTCCGGTGGACGCGTACGGCGTGGGCACGCAGCTGGTGACGGGCAGCGGGCACCCGACGTGCTCGATGGTCTACAAGCTGGTCGCGCGGGCCACCTCGGCGGACCCGAAGGCGGCGCTGGCTCCGGTGGCGAAGAAGTCCACGGGCGGGAAGACCTCGATCGGCGGGCGCAAGTGGGCGGCCCGCCGGCGGGACGCCGACGGGGTGGCGGAGGCGGAGGTCGTGGGTGTGGGACCCGTTCCCGCGGCCCTGGCCGACCACCAGCTGCTGACCCACCTGGTCAAGGCCGGTGAGGTGGTCGCCCGCGAGCCGCTGGAGGCGGCCCGCGACCGCCACCGCGCGGCGCGCGCGGCACTGCCGCTGTCGGCGACCCAGCTGTCGCGCGGCGAGGCCGTGATCCCGACCGAGTACGTCTAGCCCTGCGGGCGCGCCCGGCGGGAGAGCCGGGCGGTCGTCCGCCGGGAAGCCGGTGCGGCGCCGCTGCGGGGGCTGCGCCCCCGGCGCCCCGCGCCTCGGTCGCCGGGCGGGGCTCGAACAGAGCCCCAGTTTCGGGAAGGGGCGGGGTGGGGGAAGAGCCCCCGCAGGGCCCCGCCGCCGTATCGCACATCGAGCCGAAGGACACGTCATGCACCGCGCACTGATCGTCGTCGACGTACAGAACGACTTCTGCGAAGGCGGCAGCCTCGCGGTCACCGGCGGAGCCGACGTCGCCGCCGCCATCACCGAGCTGATCGGGCAGGCCACCGCCGGGTACCGGCACGTCGTCGCCACCCGCGACCACCACATCGACCCGGGGACGCACTTCGCGCACCCGCCGGCCGAGCCGGACTACGAGACCTCCTGGCCGGTCCACTGCGTGGCCGGCACCGAGGGGGTCGGGTTCCACCCGAACTTCGCGCCCGCCGTGGCCTCGGGTTCGGTCGCCGCGGTCTTCGACAAGGGCGCGTACGAGGCCGCGTACAGCGGCTTCGAGGGCGCGGACGAGAACGGCGAGGGCCTCGCCGCCTGGCTGCGGGAGCGGCACGTCGGCGAGGTCGACGTCGTCGGCATCGCCACCGACCACTGCGTGAAGGCCACCGCCCTCGACGCCGCCCGCGCCGGCTTCACCACGCGCGTCCTGCTGGACCTGACGGCGGCCGTGGCCCCGCACACCACCGAGCGGGCCCTGGAGGAGCTCCGCGCGGCCGGCGTGACCCTCGTGGGCACGGCCGGGCCCCGGCCGTAGAGCCGGGGGCCGGCCGCGCCGCAGTCCCTCAGGTGCCCAGCAGGGCCCGGATGGGGTGCCAGAGCTCCTGGGCGCGGTCGGGTGCGCCCCGCCACAGCAGGCCGTCCGGATGGTGCAGGACGGCCGTCACCTCGTCGGGTGTGGGCGGCTGCGCGTTGCCCCGCAGGTACACGGCCCGCATCCCGAGGTTCCGCAGCCTGGTCAGGGCGCGGGCCCGGTTCGCGGCGTGCACCAGCACGCGGACATTTCCGCCCTCACCGGACGGCCTCGGCAGCGTGAGCGCAACGACCACGCTGCCACCTGGCAATCTGACGAAACCTCCACCGGGCATGGCTGTCATCTCCCCCGTCAATAAGAACCTCGTACCGGGGCATCTAAACGCGATCGGCCGCCGCCCGCTAGAGGGCGACGGCCGATCATGCTTTGACCTGCAGTTTTACCGAATTACTTCTTCGAGGGACCAACCTCGACGGTCATGACCTCACCGTCGTAGGTCTCCTTCAGGATCTTGATCTTGGTGTTGGTGTCAGTGACCTTCACCGATCCGGTCGGGTTCTCGTCGGAGTAGTACTTGCCCGGGGTGCGGTCGTCGAAGACCAGGTTCGCGGGCTTCGGCTTCAGGAACAGCGACTCGCCGTTCTTGTGCAGCGTGAACGCGTCCGTGGAGTACGCGCTGAAGGTGGCGTCGTACGGCTGGATCTTGTTCCGCAGCAGGGTGCCGTCCGCCCACTTCATGGGCTTGGCGTTGGCGTCGATCGGCAGGATCAGGCCCTGGCCCGGGTGGACGCTGGTGTTGTTGTCCTTCTGGCTGGTGTCCCACTGCCAGATGAGCAGACCGTCCTGGTACGGGTAGTGCTCGACCCAGTCCGGCTTGGTGTTGCCGAAGCCGAAGTTGTACGGGCCCACCTTGAGGGTGGTGTCGTACGACACGTAGCGGCGGTTCTCGGCCAGGTAGTACTGCGCGTACTCCTTGGTGAAGCCGGCGCCGATCCGCGAGAAGCCCTTGCCGGTCCAGCCGTTGTCGCCGTTCTCGGCGCCGTCGGTGAACAGCGCGGAGCCGTCCGCGGTGATGGTGAGGGCGTCGGCCGTGAAGCCCTTGCCGCCCGCGCCGCCGTCCGTCTGGTAGCGGAAGCGGAGGTCGACCTTCTTGCCCGCGTAGGCGTCGAGCGGGAAGTTGAGGTTCTTCCAGGCACCCGAGACACCGGTCAGCGACGGGCTGCCGGAGGCGTCGGCCGGGATGGCCGTGCCGTCGGCGGTGCCGGCGAGGGCGGTCCAGGTGGCGCCGCCGTCCGTGGACACCTCGGTGTAGAGGTAGTCGTAGTCGGCCTCGATGTCCCACCAGCCCTTGAGGGACAGGGCGGCGGACGACTTGCCCGTCAGGTCGACGGAGCGGGTGAGGGTGTTCTTGAGGTCGTCACCCATGTTGCTCCACCACTGGGTGGAACCCTCGGCGGGAGCGACGACGTCCGTCTGCACCTTCTTCTTCGGCAGCTCGACGACCAGGGCCTGCTTGTCCTTGGTGTTGAACTCCGACACACCGAGCTTGTGGGTGGACTTCGTCGCGGCCTTGGCCGTGTCGTAGTTCAGCCAGCCCAGCTGCAGCTTGTCCCAGGCGGTCATGTCGCCCGGCATGTCGCCTATGGAGTCCTTGCCGGTGCCGAGCCAGGAGCCGGCCGACATCAGGGACCAGAAGCCGACGCTGTTCTCGCCGCCACCGGTGGTGTCGTAGAGGTCGGGCAGGCCGAGGTCGTGGCCGTACTCGTGGGCGAAGACACCAAGGCCGCCGTTCTCGGGCTGCATGGTGTAGTCGCCGACCCAGATGCCGGAGTTGCCGATCTGGGTGCCGCCGGCCTTGTTGTTGTCCGGGCCGGTCTTGCCCGCGGCGGTGCCGTAGGCGTACCAGCGGTGCGCCCACAGGGCGTCGGGGCCCTGCACGCCGCCGCCGGCCGACTCGTCCTCGCCCGCGTGGACGATCTGGAAGTGGTCGATGTAGCCGTCGGGCTCGTTGAAGTTGCCGTCGCCGTCGAAGTCGTAGCGGTCCCACTGGTCGTACTCGGCCAGCTTCGCCTTGATCTGGGCGTCGGTCTTCCCGGCCTTCTTCTGCGCCTCGACCCACGCCGTGACGCCGTCCTTGACGGTGTCCCAGACGTTGGAACAGTTGGACTGGCCACAGAAGTTGGAGCCGTAACGGGCCTCGTTGTACGGGACCTTGACCCAGTCGGCGACCTCGCCCTCGACCGAGTAGCGACCCGAGGAGGTCTTCTCGTAGTACGTCTTCAGGGAGTGCTTGCCCTCACCGCTGGCGAAGTACAGGTCCTGGAAGTACTGACGGCTGAAGTCCTGACGCCAGGCCGTGCTGTTGTCCTTGGCACGGTCGGGCTGCGCGATCGTGTTGTGCATCGGACCGGGCGTGCCACCGTACTTCGGCACGGCCGGCTTGGGGCCGGGACCGTCCGGGTCGTGCATGGTGGTGCTGTCGACCTGGTCGCCGAACTCGACGAGGATCGTGAAGATCTTGTCGGTCTTCTCGCGGCCGAGCTCGACGTACTTCTTGTCGTCGAGCTTGACGACCTTGGAGGCGCCGCGCTGCTCGACGCCCTTCTTGCCCTGGAGGACCTGGTCCAGAGCGGCCTTGCGCTGCTGGGCCTGCTGCTCGCTGAACGGGCCCTTGAGGTCGTGCTCGACGACCTTGGCAGGAGTGGTCGGGTCCTGCCGGTCGGCCACCGGGGCGGCCGAGGCCTTGCCCTCGGCCTGGGCCGCGGTGACGGTGAAGAAGGTTGCACTGGTCGCACATGCGGCCATGGTCACGGTGACGGCGGCAGCGCGAATCGCACGCCGTCTGGCGGAATTGCTGGTCACTTGATGTCGTTCCCCTCCCGCGGCCGCAACGTCTGAGTTCGGAACTTCTCCATAGGAGCGGGGGGTTCCGCGCGGCGCGCGTCTCAAGTGACGACATTTGACCGGAGAGACGCGAGAAAAGACAGACCTTGACTTGAACCTTACAACTGCACTATGCGGTCAGGGAGTTCCGCTATCCGGACGTTCCACTGCCATACGGGGCGAAGGGCGCTTCCCGACCTCGATACGGGTCCGTACCGTCCCCTTTCTCCCCCTGTCCGGGCCCCTACCGGGCGCGAAAAATGACCCCGTGCGCCCCCTGTGCTCCGGCACCGTGTGTTAGGTCACGCTTACCGGTGGCTCCCCCCGGGCATCCCCGTCATAGAGTCACTTGACGCGCGACGTTGGTTGAGCCGACTCCCCCTCCCCCTCACCGAGGACGGATATCGCCATGCCGCGTCCGACTGCCGCACAGCTCGCGTACGGGTCCGCCACGGTCATCGTGTCGACGATCGCCATGCTGCTGCTCTCGCAGACGAGCACCGGGCTCGGCGTAGCGGTCATCTCCGCCGCCGCGCTCGCCCTGGGTCTGCTCGTCGCCCTCACCGTGCCCGTCCCCAGGCGCCGCGGCCGACACGCGGCGCGCACGGCCGCCGGTGCGCCGACCGGATCCGCCGGGTCCGTCGCGTCCGCCGGGGAGACGGCGCAGGACGCCCGGGTGCCCGACCCCCGGACGGCGTCGGCCGAACACCCCGTTCACCACTGACACTTCGCCCTCCGGCGGGTGCACGACTGCGACGCGGGCGGCCTCCCTCGGGGGGAGGCCGCCCGCGTCGCAGTCGTGCGTTGCGCGCGTGTGCGCGTGCGGTCCGGCGTGGTCAGGGACCACCGCCTAGGCCGACTGGACCACCACGGTCTTGGCCGCCTTGTCGTGCAGGCCCTGTTTGTACGGCTTGTCGACGAGGATCGAGATGATCAGCGCGATCGGCCACAGGCAGAAGCAGCAGATCAGCGTCGGCAGCCAGAGCACCGCGGCCCGGGTCAGGGACGTGGCGGAGTTCGGCACGGTCCCGTCGTTGAGCATGGCGACGCGCAGGCCCATCGCCCTCTTGCCGACCGTTCTGCCGTCCTTCTTGGTGAACCACCAGTCGTAGCCGAGGTAGGCGACGATCGAGATCAGGGTCATGATCAGACCGCTGCCGCTGTACGACTTGGTGAAGACCTCGCTGACGTCCTCGCCCCGGTCGGTCTCGACCATGTAGCGGTTGGTGCCGAAGGCCAGCTGGATGAGGAAGAGCGGGACGGCGACGATCACCACGTCGATGACGCGCGCGGCGAGCCGCTTGCCGAAGTCGGCGAGCGGGGGCATGCCGGCCAGCGGGTCGGGCATGCCGTAGCCGCCGCCACCGCCGTACGGGTCGCCTCCGCCGCCGTATGGGGGCGGAGGGGGCGGGTATCCCCCGCCGCCGGGGCCCGGGCCGCCAGGGGGCGGCGGACCGCCGCTCCCGGGGGGCGGCGGACCGTACGGTGAACCGCCTGACGGAGGCGTCGGCTCCTCGGGCTTCTTGCGGAACGGGTCTTCCTCGGGCGGCTGGCCCGGCGGCGGCTGGTCGGTACTCATGGCCCGAGTCGAACCCGGGTCCGCCGCCCCCGCAACGGGACCGCGTCCATTCGTGGCAGGGGCGCCGCCGAGTCGAACCCGGGTCGTGTGCGCTCCCTAGCGGGCCACGTACGTCTTGGCCGCCTTGTCGTGCCAGGCCTGTCGGCGCGGGCGGTTCACGAGGCACCACAGGCTGCCGGGCAGGCCCAGCAAGGCGTACACGAGCCAGCGGCGCAGGGCTGCGCCGAAGGACGGCGGGCGCAGGGTGGCGGTGGCCAGCACGCGGACGCCGAGCAGCTTCTTGCCCGGGGTGCGGCCCCAGCGCGCGGTGGGCAGCACCTCGTAGAAGAGGCCGAAGAGGAGGACGGCCCCGAAGACCGTGCCGAGGCCGGCGGCGATCGTCGGATCGAGCAGCCAGACGGTGGTGGTGCGGCCGCTCGCCCGGGCCGCGTCGACCTTGGCCTGGACGTGGGCGGTGGCCCCGGGCAGGAGGGGCCGGGCGACGGCGGCGGCCACGGCTGCGAACACGAGGGAGTCCAGGGCCCGGGCGAGGGTACGGCGCACCAGCCCGGCGGGGCGCACGGCCCGTTCCGCCATCCGCTCGAAGACCGCCCGGGGCGTGCCGGCGCGGCCGGTGGGGGCGCCCGGGCGGGCCTCCTCGGATCCGCGCGGCTCCCAGCCCCCGGCCCCCGGCTCGGCCGGGGCGGCGTCCGCGGCGGGCTGCGGCACCTTCGGGCGGACTCCCGCGGGCCGGGGCTCCCACACCTCGGGGCGGGCGGGCGCGGGGGCGGGAGCCGGAGCCGGAGCCGGGGCACGCTCGGGAGCCGGGGCCGGGGCCGGAGCCGGGGCCGGGGCGGGGGCCGCCTCGGGCCAGGAGGAGGTGACCCCGGAAGGGCCGGGGCCGCCCGCTCCGGGGGCGTCGGGCCATGCGGGGGCGGCCGGGGCCGCCGGGGACTGCGCGGCCGGGGAGCGCGCCGACAGGATGCCCTCGGAGGACTGCGCGGGGAGCCTCGCGGGCGCCGCCGCCGCGGACGGCGTACGGGCCAGGGAGATCCCCGCGGGCCGGGCCGACGACTGCCCGGGCTCGGGGTCGGGGGCAGGGGTGGGGGCGGGCTCGGCGGTCGCGGGGACCGGCTCCGGATCGGCGTCCTGCGGGCTGCCCCACGACACCCTGCGGTCGCGGGGACCGCCGAAGCCGGCCTGGTGCACGGGGTCGGCCTGCCACACCGCCGGCGCGGCCACGGGCGCCGGCTCCGGATCCGGCACGCGCTGCGGCACGCGCTCCGGAGCGGGCTCCGGCAGCGCCTCGGTCATGGAGGTCTGGTCCAGGAACACCGGCCCCGTCTCGTCGGCGCGGACGGCGGGCGCGGCGACGGGAGCCTGGGCGGTGAGCGGGCGGACCGGAACAGGAGCGGGGGCGGGAGCGGGGGCGGGGGCCGGGGCGGGCGCGGGAACGGGCGTGGGAAGGGGGGCCGGCGCCACCGGGGCAGGGCGGCTCGTACCCGGGACCCAGGCCGCGCCGTTCCAGTACCGGATGTACCCCGGGATGGACGGATCCGGGTAGTAGCCCTCGCGGGCCGCGTGCTCGCCGTCACCAGGGGAGGCCGTCATGTCCCCAACTCCGATCGTGGCTTGAGGCTTGTGCAAGGGGAGGACCATAGCCAAGAACCGTGGGCCGACAGGTCCGGTAACGGGAGAATCCAAGCCATTGAGCGAACGTCACTCCACACGAAGGTTTTCGGCCAGCCGACAAGATTCGGCCAATCTCGCGTTCGTCGTCGAAAGTCGCGTCATACCCGGGCACATGCGAGCTCTCTGCGGGTGTGGGGCGCCATCCTGCCCCACGCACCGAACCGAAGTGAGGCAGTCATGCACCACCCCGTCATCGAGCGCGAGCTGGAACTGAAGCTGGTCCTGTCACCCGAGCGCAGCATCCCGGTCCCCGCGCGCCTGCTCTACCTCACGGAAGACCCGTACGCCGTCCACGTCACCTTCCACACCGGCTCGGACACCCCGGTCCACTGGACCTTCGCCCGCGAGCTGCTCGTCGAGGGGGTGTTCCGCCCGTGCGGTCACGGCGACGTCCGGATCTGGCCCACGAAGGTCGACAACGAGGCCGTGCTCTGCATGGCGCTCAGCTCCCCCGACGGTGACGCCCTGCTGGAGGCCCCGGCGCTGTCGGTGTCGGCCTGGCTGGAGCGGACCCTGCGCGTCGTCCCGCCCGGCAGCGAGTCCGAGCGGCTCGGCCTGGACGCGGCGCTGGCCGAGCTGCTCACCCCGACGCCGGCCGACGACCTGTGGCTGCGCGACCCGTGGCCGTCGGACGAGTCGGCGGACGGGGACCTGTGATGACGAACGGCCCCCGCACGCCGCGCGGTCCCCGTAATCCGCGCGGGCGCCGGATCCCGCGCGCCCTGCGCAACCCGAGCGGACTGCGCCTCGTACGGTCAGAAGAGCTTGCCGGGGTTGAGGAGCGCCAGTGGATCGAAAGCCTGCTTGACGGCGCGCTGCATCTCCACTCCGACCGGGCCGAGTTCACGGGCGAGCCATTCCTTCTTCAGCACGCCGACGCCGTGTTCGCCGGTGATGGTCCCGCCGAGGGAGAGGCCGAGTCCCATGATCTCGCCGAAGGACTCGCGGGCCCGCCGCGTCTCGTCCTCGTCGGCGGGGTCGAAGCAGACGATCGGGTGGGTGTTGCCGTCGCCGGCGTGCGCGCAGACGCCGATGAGGAGGCCCTGGGCGCGGGCGATGGCGGCGGTGCCGTCGAGCATCTCCCCCAGCCGGGAGCGGGGCACGCACACGTCGTCGATCATCGTGGCCGGCCGGAGGGCCTCCAGCGCGGGGAAGGCCATCCGGCGGGCCTGGAGCAGCAGTTCCGACTCCGCCTCGTCCTCGGCGGGCACGACGGCGGTGGCTCCGGCGGCGGTGCACAGCTCCCCCACGGCGGCGAGGTCCTCGGGGGCGTGTGGCGTGTCGAAGGCGGCGAGCAGCAGCGCCTCGGTGGCCTCGGGCAGGCCCATCCTGCCGAGGGCGTTGACGGCGTGGACGGTCGTACGGTCCATCAGCTCAAGCAGCGAGGGGGTCAGCCCGGCCTCCATGACGGCGCACACGGCCTCGCAGGCGGCCGCGACGGAGGGGAACTCGGCGGCCAGGACCAGCTGCCGGGGTGGCGCCGGCCTGAGGGCGAGGACGGCCCGTACGACGATTCCGAGGCTGCCCTCGGAGCCGACGAAGAGCCGGGTGAGGTCATATCCGGCGACGCCCTTGGCGGTGCGCCGGCCCGTGCGCAGCAGCCGTCCGTCGGCGAGGACGACGTCGAGGCCGAGGACGTATTCGGCGGTGACGCCGTACTTGACGCAGCACAGGCCGCCCGAGGCGGTTCCGATGTTGCCGCCGATGGTGCACTGCTCCCAGCTGGAGGGGTCGGGCGGGTAGTAGAGGCCCCGTTCGGCGACGGCCCGTGAGAGGACGGCGTTGACGACGCCCGGCTCGACGACGGCGATCCGGTCGACGGCGCTGATCTCCAGGATCCGGTCCATCTTCACCAGGGACAGCACGATGCAGCCGTCGGTGGCGTTGGCGCCGCCCGACAGGCCCGTGCGGGCGCCCTGCGGGACCACGGGGATCCGTAGGGCGGTGGCGGTGCGCATGACGTGCTGGACCTGTTCGACGGTCCTGGGCAGGACGACGACCGCCGGGGTGCCGGCGGCGCAGAAGCTGGCCATGTCGGTGGCGTAGGAGGCGGTCACCTGGGGGTCGGTGAGCAGGGCGTCGGCGGGGAGCCCTTCGAGGAGGCTCGCTCGCAGACGTGCGGAGAGGTCATCATCCATGGGGCCAGCGTGGCAGCCGGGGCCATCGGTGTGAACACGCCCGCGCACGTCTTCGGACACCCCGGCCCGCTCTTCATATTGACGCACAGTGACCCCATGGACCGTTTCGACGAGGATTCGCAGACGCCGGCGCCGCCCGTGACCTTCACCGGCCGCAAGACGCTCGTGGCCGCCGGGGTGGCGGTGGTCCTGATCGCCGGGGCCCTGTTGATCCGGCCGGCCCGGACCGGTGACGACGCGCGCCCGCCGGGGCCGAGCGAACGCGCCGCCGCGGCGGTGGCCATGGGTGCGCCCGCTTCGGCGACGGACGTGGTGGCGCTGGTGGCGGACCGGGAGAAGTGGGTGGCCTCGCACGCCGACGACGAGGCGTCGTGGGCCGTCCTGGGCTCCGCGTACCTCGAACAGGCGCGGCGGACGGCGGACTCGACCTGGTACCCGAAGGCGGAGAAGGCCCTGAAGCGGTCGCTGGAGGTGCGCCCGGCGGAGAAGGGCAACTTCGACGCGATGACGGGGATGGGCGCGCTGGCCAATGCCCGGCGGGATTTCGGGACCGCCCGGAAGTGGGGCGAGCTGGTACGGGCGCAGGCGCCGCGGCGGTGGACGGCGTACCCGGTGCTGGTGGACGCGTACACGGGGCTCGGCGACTACAAGGGCGCCCAGAAGGCGATGGAGCTGCTGCTGGAGCTGCGGCCGGGGCTGGTGGCGCACATCAGGGCCTCGCAGGTCTACCGGGACCGCGGCTGGCGCGAGGACGCGGTGGTGTCGATGGAGTCCGCGGCGGCCGCGGCGAAGGCTCCCGCGGAGAAGGCGTACGCGCTGTTCCGGCTCGGGGAGCTGTCCTGGGAGCGGGGTGACGCGGCGGAGGCGCTGAGGCAGTACGAGGGGGCGCTGCGGACCGATCCGGCGCAGGCGGAGGCCCTGGCCGGCCGGGCCCGCGCGCTGGCGGCGCTGGGGCGCGGCGGGGAGGCGGTGCGGGACTACCGGATGGCGCTGGGTCGGACGCCGGTGCCGCAGCTGGCCCGGGAGATGGGCGAGCTGCTGGAGTCGCTGGGCCGGCAGCAGGAGGCGCGCGCGCAGTACGACGCGCTGGCGACGATGGCGGCCCGGGACGGTGCGAACGGGGTGGACGCCGACGTCGTGCTGGGCCTGTACGAGGCGGACCACGGGGATCCGGCGGCGGCGGTGCGGCGGCTGTCGCAGGAGTGGGAGCGGCACAAGAGCATGCAGGCGGCGGACGCGCTGGGGTGGGCGCTGCACCGGGCGGGCGAGCACACGGCGGCTCTGGAGTACGCGAAGAAGGCGACGGAGCCGGGGCTGCGCAGCGCCGACTTCGCCTACCACCGGGCGATGATCGAGCGGGCCCTGGGCGACGAGGCGGGGGCGCGGCGGCACCTGCAGGAGGCGCTGCGGACGAACCCGTACTTCTCGCCGGTGCGCGGTCCGCTGGCGAAGGAGGCGCTGGCGTCGATCGGGCAGCCGGCGCCGGGCGGGCCGGAGCATCTGCAGCCGGTCACGCCGTGGGTGGAGCCGGAGCTTCCGAAGCCCAACCCGCAGCCGACGCCCACGGCCAAGGCGGAGCCGAAGCCGCCGGCCAAGGCGGACCCGAAGCCCTCCCCGGCCGTCCGCTGACGAGCTGCGGGGCGGCCGCTCGTGCGGCCCGGTGCCCGGGTCGGCGGCGCGCCGCGTTTTGGCCCACTCCCCTCCGGAGGACACCACGCGGCGGCGCGCCCGACCCGGCGCACCGGGGCCGACGGCAGCCCCGGGCGTGTCTTCCGGGTCCCGTCGGCCGGGCCCGCGAGACACGCCCCAGGCCCCCGGCGTCGGCCGGGGGCCTGTAGGTACGTGCGCGACCTCAGAGGTTGCCGCGCTTCTCCTGCTCGCGCTCGATGGCCTCGAACAGCGCCTTGAAGTTGCCCTTGCCGAAGCCCATCGAGCCGTGGCGCTCGATGATCTCGAAGAAGACCGTCGGGCGGTCCTGCACCGGCTTGGTGAAGATCTGCAGCAGGTAGCCGTCCTCGTCGCGGTCGGCGAGGATCTTCAGCTCGCGCAGCTCGTCGATCGGCACGCGGGTGTCGCCGACCCACTCGCCGAGCGTGTCGTAGTAGGTGTCCGGGACGGAGAGGAACTGGACGCCCGCGGCGCGCATCGAGCGGACCGTGGAGACGATGTCGTTCGAGGCCAGGGCGATGTGCTGGACGCCGGGACCGTTGTAGAACTCCAGGTACTCGTCGATCTGCGACTTCTTCTTCGCGATCGCCGGCTCGTTGATCGGGAACTTGACCTTCTTGGTGCCGTCCGCGACCACCTTGGACATCAGCGCCGAGTACTCGGTCGCGATGTCGTCGCCCACGAACTCCTTCATGTTCGTGAAGCCCATGACCTTGTTGTAGAAGGCGACCCACTCGTTCATGCGGCCGAGTTCCACGTTGCCGACGCAGTGGTCGATGGCCTGGAAGGTGCGCTTGGCCGGGGCCGCGACCATCGGCTCGACGGCGACGTAGCCCGGCAGGTAGGGGCCGGTGTAGTCGCCGCGCTCCACCAGGGTGTGGCGGGTCTGGCCGTAGGTGGCGATGGCGGCCAGTACGACCGTGCCGTGCTCGTCCTTGACCTCGTACGGCTCGTCCAGGCCGCGGGCGCCCTGCTCGACGGCGTACGCGTACGCCGCGCGGACGTCCGGCACCTCGATGGCGAGGTCGATCACGCCGTCGCCGTGCTCGGTGACGTGCTCGGCGATGAAGCGGCCGTGGTCGGTCGTCGCCTTGATGACCGAGGTCAGCACGAAGCGGGCGGAGCCGTTGGTCAGGACGTAGCTGGCCGTCTCGCGGCTGCCGTTCTCCGGTCCGGAGTAGGCGACGAGCTTCATGCCGAAGGCGGTCGAGTAGTAGTGCGCGGCCTGCTTGGCGTTGCCGACGGCGAAGACGACCGCGTCCATGCCCTTCACCGGGAAGGGGTCTGCCTCACGCGCGGTGTGCGGGGTGGTGTCGAGGGTCTCAGTCATGAGACGCAGAGTCCCGCCGATCCACAAGCTGCGCAATAGTTTCCTGATCGGCTGTACAAACTGCCCAGGATGACCGCAGGCTGTGTGAAACATCTGTGCACTATGACCACCCGCGAGCATGCGTGGGCATCCGGAGGCTCCCATGGGCATCGACGATCTCGACGGCCGGCTCATCGTCCTGCTGGCCCGTGAGCCCCGGATCGGGGTGCTGGAGGCCTCGCGCCGGCTGGGCGTGGCCCGCGGGACGGTTCAGGCGCGCCTGGACCGGCTGCAGTCCAACGGGGTCATCCGCGGGTTCGGCCCGCAGGTCGATCCGACGGCCCTCGGGTATCCGGTGACCGCCTTCGCCACGCTGGAGATCAAGCAGGGGCAGGGGGCCGACGTACGGGCCCACCTGGACGGGGTCCCGGAGGTGCTGGAGCTGCACACCACCACCGGCCACGGGGACATGCTGTGCCGGCTGGTGGCCCGGTCCAACGCCGATCTGCAGCGGGTGATCGACCGCGTCGTCGGCTTCGACGGGATCGTCAGGGCCTCGACGGCGATCGTGATGGAGAACCCGGTGCCGTTCCGGATCATCCCGCTGGTGGAGCAGGCCGCGGCGGACGACACCCGGACCCAGTGATGCAAAGAGTTCTATGCAAAGAAACCCTTGCAGAGAACTCTTTGCATCTCTAGAGTCGGGGCATGCCTGAAAGCCGCCCCGAGAACACGCCCGCCGATGGGCGGGAGCCCGTGGAGCCCACCCTCCGCATGCTCGACGCCCGGGCCCTGCGCGGCCTCGCCCACCCCCTGCGGATGCAGTTGCTGGCCGACCTGCGCCGGAAGGGCCCGGCCACCGCCTCCCAACTCGCCGAACGCTTCGGGGAGTCCAGCGGATCCACCAGCTACCACCTGCGCCAGCTGGCCGCGCACGGCTTCGTCGAGGACGCGGTCGGGCACGGCAAGGGCCGGGAGCGATGGTGGCGGGCCGCGCACGAGGGCACCGGCTTCGACGGATCGCTGATCCACGACGCCGACCCGGCCACGAGCAGCGCGGCCGCGGTCTTCCTGCAGGCCGTCGCCACGAACCACACCCAGGAGGTCTCCGCCTGGATCTCCGAGGCCCAGACCCGGCTGGGCCGCTGGGAACCCGGCGCCGACCTCAGCGACTTCACCCTGCGGCTGACGCCCGGGCAGAGCGAGGAAATGGTCGGCCGGCTGCACGACGTGATCAACACCTACCGTGACCTGCCCGAGGCGGAGGACACCCGGACCGTCCGCATCCACACGCACGTCCTCCCGCGCTCCGCGTCCGAGTAGCAGCCGCACGCGGCCTCCCGCCGCCCCGCGTGACCACCACCGCACCGCGCACCGGCACGCCGCGCGACCACCACCGCACCCGAAGGAGTTCGCCGTGCCCTCCGTCGACCATGCCCGCAGCCAGGCCTTACGCCCCACGAGCCGGCGCCCGCTGGCCGCCGTACTGGCCGCCAACACCATCTCCATAGCGGGCAGTTCCCTCACCCTGATCGGCGTCCCGTGGTTCGTGCTCCAGACCACGGGCAGCGCCGGCCGGGCCGGGGTCGTCGCCTTCTGCGCCACCCTGCCCGTCATCGTGGCCGCCCTGGTCGGCGGACCGGTCATCGACCGGATCGGCCGCCGCCGGATCTCCGCCGCCTCCGACCTGATCTGCGGCCTGTCGGTCGGCGCGATCCCGCTGCTGCACCACCTGGGCGTGCTGGAGTTCTGGATGCTGTGCGCGCTGATGGCCGTCGGCGGCCTCGTGCACACCCCCGGGCTGACCGCCCGCGGCGTGCTCCTGCCCAACCTCGCCGAGCACGCCGGCACCACCCTGTCCCGGGCCGCGAGCCTCTACGACGCGGTCTCGCGCGGGGCGCGGATGATCGGGGCGGCCGTGGCCGGCGTACTGATCGCGGCGTTCGGCGCGGAGACCGTACTGCTGCTGGACGCGGCCACCTTCGGGGTGTCGGCGCTGCTCGTCTCCGCCTTCCTGCGCGGGGTCCCGGCCGCCGAGCCGCAACGGGCCGCCGGAAGGGCCTCGTTCGCCGCCTACCGCGCCGAACTCGCCGAGGGCTGGGCGTTCCTGACCCGTTCCCGGCTGCTGCTGGGCATCACGGTGATGGTCATGATGACCAACGGCCTGGACCAGGGATGGTCCTCGGTCCTGCTGCCCGTGCACGGCCGGGACGTCCTCGGCGGCGCCACCACCATCGGCCTGATGATCTCCCTCTTCGGCGGCTTCGCGCTGCTGGGCGCCCTGCTCTACGGGGCGTGGGGCGAGCGGTTCCCGCGCCGGGCGGTGTTCGCGACGGCCTTCCTGGTGTCCGGCGCGACCCGGTACGTGGTGGCCGCCCTCACCGACACGACCCTTCCCCTCGCGGTGACGATGGCGCTGGCCGGCCTGGGCGTGGGCATGCTGAACCCGATCCTGTCCACGGTCCTCTACGAGCGGGTCCCCGAGGAGCTTCGCAGCCGTGTCGCGGGGGTGACCACGGCGGGCTGTGAGCTGACCATGCCGATGGGCGGACTCGCGGCGGGCCTGCTCGTCGACGGTCTCGGGGTGGGCACGGCGCTGCTGCTCTTCGGCGGCACGTACCTGCTCACGACGCTCGCCCCGCTGGTCTTCCCGGCCTGGCGCGGGATGGAGCGCGAGCCCGAGGTCAGCAGGACGGGGCCGGCTCTCCCCGGTTCAGTGCGCGAAGAGCGTTCACCGCATCCGTCAGCGAAGTGACGGGCACCAGCTGCAGCCCCTCGGGCAGCTCCGACTGCGCGTCCGCGCACTCGTCCTTCGGTACGAGGAACACGCTGGCCCCGTCGCGGCGCGCGGCCTGGGTCTTCAGGGCCACGCCCCCGACGGCGCCGACCTTCCCGTCGGCGGTGATGGTGCCCGTACCGGCGATGTTGCGGCCGCCGGTGAGGTCGCCGCCGCTGCCGTCGCCGTCGAGCTTGTCGACGATGCCGAGGGAGAACAGGAGCCCGGCGCTCGGGCCGCCGACGTCGGCGAGGTTGAGGTCGACCTTCACGTCCTGGGGGTCCTTGTGGAGGAAGCCGAGGGCGGCATCGGCGGCGGCCGACTGCGACTTCGCCATTTCCTCCAGATTGTGCTTCTCGATCTCCTCGTCGCTTCCACCGGAGGAGTAGACGGCCTCCCGGGGCAGGACCGCCTGATCGGTCTTGAACCAGTGGCCGACGAGTTCGTGCAACTTCATCGTCGAGGACGGCCCGGTGGCCCGGATGGTGGTCATCCGCAGCTGGCCGCTGGTGTCCCGGACCGGGGCCCCGGAGACGGTGATGACGGGCTTGCCCTGGTCGGACCCCAGAACGTCGGCCGTGAGCCCGGGCACGGCGACCACGAAGGGCAGCGGCGCGAAGGCCGCGACGGCGAACAGCCCGAGCACGGGCACGGCACAGACGGCCAGGGCGGCGGGACGCGGCAGACGTGTGAGACGAGAGAGCACCCGCCCAATCTATCCGCCCGCGCCCCTGATCAGCCCCGCCGGCGTTTGAGGCGCGGGGGCCCGGGGGCAGCGCCCCCGGCAACGGCGCCGGACCCGGCAGGCAAACAGAAAGCCCCCGGATCCGCCGAGCCCGCTGCCTAGCGGAGGGCGTCGGCGACCTCCCGCGCCGCGTCCACCACCCGCGGCCCCACCCGCTCCGGCACGGCGTCGGCCAGCATGACGACGCCGACGCTGCCCTCCAGTCCGCTGATGCCCACCAGCGGCGCCGCGGCCCCGCTGGCGCCCGCTTCGAGCTCGCCGTGGGTCAGCGTGTACCCCGGTTCGATGAGGGAGCCCTGACGGGCGGCCAGAATGGCCCGCCCGGCGGCCCCGCGGTCCAGCGGGTGGCGGAAGCCGGCCCGGTAGGCCACGTGGTAGTCCGTCCAGGTCGGCTCCACGACGGCGACGGCGAGCGCCTCGGTGCCGTCGACGAGCGTCAGGTGCGCGGTGGCGCCTATGTCCTCGGCGAGGGAGCGCAGCGCGGGCAGGGCCGCCTCGCGCACCAGTGGGTGCACCTGCCGGCCCAGCCGCAGCACTCCGAGCCCGACCCTGGCCCGGCCGCCGAGGTCACGGCGGACCAGGGCGTGCTGTTCGAGGGTGGCGAGGAGCCGGTAGACCACCGTGCGGTTGACGCCGAGGCGGTTGGAGAGCTCGGTGACGGTCAGACCGTGGTCGGTGTCGGCGAGCAGTTTGAGGACTCTGAGCCCTCTGTCGAGAGTCTGGGAGGTTTCCGCGGTCACGACGCCTCTCCCTCTTTCGGTGAGCGGCGGTGACTCTCGCGGTGGCACACCGCCGGTCCCACGGCGGCGCACAGGAGAGGCCGCCGGTAGCGGCCATTGCACCGGCTGCGCTCCCGCGGCGGCGCTGCCACGGTGCGTTCGATGCGGGGAATGTAGCGAGCAGGTCCGCTCAGCGGAAGGGCTCGTCCAGAATCCGGGCGCGTGCTACCTGTTTGTGCCGTTTCCTGATCGCCTCAGGTGTCGTTTCGTGACAACGATTCGCACAGGCGCGGAAACTGCGGGACGACGAAGGGGTCCGTGCGAACCTCCGCACGGACCCCGTCATACGTTTCGGGCGAACTCACCGCATACGGGTCGCCCACTCCTGCACCTTCTTGATGCGCTCGCGGATCTGCCCCGCGGTCGCCTCCGCGCTCGGCGGTCCGCCGCAGACGCGGCGCAGCTCCGTGTGGATCACGCCGTGCGGCTTGCCGCTCTGGTGGACGTAGGCGCCCACCATCGTGTTGAGCGACTTGCGCAGTTCGAGCAGTTCCTTGTGGGAAACCACGGGCCGCCGCTCGGCCGGCAGCTCCAGCAGGTCCGCCTCCGTGTCGGGCTTGCGCCGGCTGTGCGCGATCTGCCGGGACTGCCGTTTCTGCAGCAGCATCTGCACCTGGTCCGGTTCCAGCAGCCCGGGGATGCCGAGGTAGTCCTGCTCCTCCTCGCTGCCCGGGTGCGCCTGCATGCCGAACTCGGCGCCGTCGTACAGCACCCGGTCGAAGACGGCGTCGGACTCCAGCGCCTCGAAGGACATCTGCTCGTCCTCGCCGGTGTCCTCGTCCTCCTGCCGGTTCGCCTCGTCCATCTCCTTCTCGGACTCGGCGTAGGGGTCCTCCTCGCCCTGCTTCTTCGGCTTGTCGAGGACGTGGTCGCGCTCGACCTCCATCTCGTTGGCGAAGCCGAGGAGGTAGGGGATGGTCGGGAGGAACACGGACGCCGTCTCGCCGCGCCTGCGCGAGCGCACGAAGCGTCCGACGGCCTGCGCGAAGAACAGCGGGGTGGAGATCGTCGTCGCGTACACGCCGACGGCGAGGCGCGGTACGTCGACGCCCTCGGACACCATGCGGACCGCGACCATCCAGCGGTCGTCGTTCGCGCTGAAGGTGTCGATGTTCTTCGACGCCCCGGTGTCGTCGGACAGCACCAGGGTCGGCTTGGTCCCGGTGATCTCCCGGATCAGCTTGGCGTACGCGCGGGCCGAGTCCTGGTCGGAGGCGATGACGAGCCCGCCCGCGTCGGGGATGCCCTTGCGGACCTCGGTGAGCCGCTGGTCGGCGGCGCGCAGCACGTTGGGCATCCAGTCGCCGCGCGGGTCCAGGGCCGTGCGCCAGGCCTGCGAGATGGCGTCCTTGGTCATCGGCTCGCCGAGCCGGGCGGCGATCTCGTCGCCCGCCTTGGTCCGCCAGCGCATGTTGCCGCTGTAGGAGAGGAAGATGACCGGCCGGACGACGCCGTCGCCGAGCGCGTTGCCGTAGCCGTAGGTGTAGTCGGCGGAGGACCGCCGGATCCCGTCGTTGCCCTCTTCGTAGGTCACGAACGGGATGGGGTTGGTGTCGGACCGGAAGGGCGTACCGGTCAGCGCGAGCCGGCGGGTCGCCGGGTCGAACGCCTCCAGGCAGGCCTCGCCCCACGACTTCGAGTCACCGGCGTGGTGGATCTCGTCGAGGATCACCAGGGTCTTGCGCTGCTCGCAGCGGTTGCGGTGGAGCATGGGGCGCACGCCGACACCGGCGTAGGTGACGGCGACGCCGTGGTAGTCCTTGCTGAGCGGGCCCGCCGAGTACTCGGGGTCGAGCCGGATGCCTATCCGGGCCGCGGCCTCCGCCCACTGCTTCTTCAGGTGCTCGGTGGGCGCGACGACGGTCACCTGCTGCACCACGTGGTGGTGCAGCAGCCAGGAGGCGAGGGTGAGGGCGAAGGTGGTCTTGCCTGCGCCGGGGGTCGCGACGGCGAGGAAGTCCCGCGGCTGGTTCTGGATATAGCGGTCCAGCGCTCCCTGCTGCCAGGCGCGCAGCTTGCTGGCGGTGCCCCACGGGGCACGGCCAGGGAAGGCGGGTGAGAGGTGGTGGGAGGCGGTAGTAGTCACGGTCTCCGGTTCGTGCTCTCGGCGTACTCGGTACGGGGCAGGCGGTCGTACGTAGGACAACCGGGCCACCCTACCGGGGCGGGCCCGCCCCTCGCGGAGGGACAGGCCCGTGACCTCGGGCGGTGCGGCGAGCGTCACATGGAGCGCAGCCGGGCGGCGATCGCCGCGATCCGCGTCTCGTGCCCCGCGGCCACGTCGATGACCAGGTCGTAGGCGCGTTCCTGGTCCGCGTCGGCGAGGTCGACGCCGTTGACGGCGAGGAAGGTCGCGGCCGCCAGCCACGCGGTGCGCTTGTTGCCGTCGACGAGGGGGTGGTTGGCGGCGATGCCGTGGAGCAGCGCGGCGGCCTGCTCGTAGGGGTCCTCGTAGGCCGGGGTCCCGAACATGCGCGCCCGCGGTCGGTGCACCGCCGACTCCAGCAGGCCGGGGGCGCGCAGCTCGACGGGCCGGCCCTGGGCCAGGCAGGCGCAGGCCGCGAGATCGAGGACCTCGGCGAGCGTGAGGTGCCGGCGGGACTCGGTGGTGCTCACCGGCCGAGCCTGCGCAGGAGGGGGGCGTGCCTCTCGGCGAGCCGTGCGGCGGCTTGGGCGACCTTCTCCCGCTCGGCCCGCAGGTGGGCCCGTACGGCCTCCAGTACGACGTCTTCGGGGGTGCGCCCGGTGGCATCGGCCAGATCGCCCAGCTCCGCCCGGTCGGCGCCGGAAAGCCCGATGGTGATCTTGTTCATGGACGGAAACGGTAGCCGCCGGGCCGGGGCCACGGCACGGGGGTTTCCGTCGGCTCAGCCCTCCGCGGGCTCCAGCCGGGTCGCGACCCACGCCCCCACCAGGGCCACGCAGGCCATCGGCAGGAACACGACCGCGAACGCGGCGGGGTGCGAGGCCGCCCCCGCCCCGGCGGCGGTCACGGCGTGCGCGGCCCCGACCGCCCCGCCGCCGAGCGCGGCGAAGGCGGCGCCTCCGGCGGCCAGCAGCACGACGTTGGCGAGGGCGTCGGAGATCTGCAGGGCGGCGGAGTTGGCGCCGACCTCCTGCGGCGGGGACAGCTTGAGCAGCAGCACGCTCGTGGAGCCGATCACCAGGCCCATCCCCAGGCACCCCACGGCCCAGGCCAGCGCCAGCGTCCACACGGGCACGGACTCGATGAGCACGGCGGGCGCGGCGGCGATGGCCAGCGCCACCAGCACCATGCCGATGACCATCAGCCGTTGCCGGTAGGGGGCCGTGCGGCCCTGCGACTGCACCCAGGAGCCGCCCGCCCAGGTCACCCCGCCCAGCGCGAGGGAGAAGCCCGCCATGGTCGGGCTGAGCCCTCGCTGGGTGACGAGCATCAGCGGTACGAAGCTCTCGGCGGCGATGAACGCCCCCGCGGCGACCCCGCGCAGCAGCACCACGGACGGCAGCCCGCGCCGGGCCAGGTACGTCCCGCGCGGCAGCAGCCCCAGCACGGCGGGCACCAGCAGGGCCGCGCCGGCGATGCCGGGCACGAGCGAGAGCCACCGCAGGTCCTGGGCGGCGTACTGGAGCAGGCCCGCGCCGACGGAGATCCCGAGCGCCAGCCGGATGCGCCGCCGATCGAAGGGGCGGGGCTCGCCGTCGACGGGACCGGAGGCGGTCCGGCGTATGGCGGGCAGTGCCACGACGAGCGGTACGACGACGAGCACGGGTATGCCGAGGAACACCCACCGCCAGCCGAGGTGCTCGGTGACCGTGCCGGAGGCCAGCGGCCCGACGATGGAGGGGACGACCCAGCTGGCGGCGAAGGCGGCCATGATCGCGGGCCGCAGCCGCTCCTCGTAGGCCCGGCTGACGACGACGTACAGCGCGACGATGACGAGCCCGCCGCCGAAGCCCTGTACGGCGCGGCCGCAGACGAACACCCACATGGCGCCGGCGGTCCCGGAGACCACGAGCCCCGAGGCGAAGGCGGCGATCCCGACGGTCAGCGGCTTGAGCGGGCCCTGCCGGTCGGCCCACTGGCCGGCCAGGACCATGCCGAAGAGGCTGGTCGTGAAGTAGGAGGAGAAGGCGAAGGCGTACAGCCCGATCCCGTCGAGCTCGCGGGCGGCGACGGGCATGGCGGTGCCGACGGCGGTCGCCTCGAAGGCGATGAGGAAGACGACCGAGATGATCCCGATGCTGAGCGTCCGGTACGCGGGCCCCATGACACCGCTGTCCCGCGGCGGGGTCGGGAGGGGTGCGGTTCTCTGCGGCACGCGGGGTTCGAGGGCGCTCATCGCCCCAGCGTAAGGTGCACAGCCCGGTTTCGACCCTGTCCGTTCGACCGATCCCGCCCTCGGCCCCGGGACCTAGGTCTGTGAACGCCACATGCCAACCCTGTTGCGTCCGGGCCCTTCTCCTTCCCGGTCCGGCGCCCGCCCGCGTACGGTCGTGGACATCACCACGGTCGTGTACCGGGACCCCGGTCCCGGCACGCGGCGGAGGCCGCCCGGGGGCAGGCGCACCCTTGGGCGGCCTCGGTCTTTTCCGTCGCGCCGCGCTATGTGCCGCAGCCGGTCTGCTGCTTGGCGGACTCCAGGTACTCGGTCATGAGCGAGGTGAACAGGGCACGGGCCGTGCCCGACTTCACGTGCTCCACGGATCCGCTGAGCCCCAACTCCAGCTCGAAGGAGTCCTCGGTCCCCTTGCAGGTGAGGGCGACGCGGGCGCCCGTGTCCCACACGATCCCCTTGTCGCCCAGGGGGAGGGGCTCGGGCGCGGGCCGGTTCTGGTCGGTGGGCGGCCAGAAGAAGCTCTGCCCCAGGGGCTGACGGGTGGCCGAGACCAGGACCCGGCCCCTGCCGTCCACATCGACGTTGCACGTGGCGGCGCGGCGCTCGGCGGTCAGCCGGGCGTCGGCCGGTCCGGACACCTTCACCGTCTCCCCGTAGCCCATCAGAGGTTCCAGATCGGAGCGGGTGAAGACACCGAAGCAGGTGCGCTCCGGCAGCTGCGGGGCCGCAGCCTTCTTCTCCTCGGCGCACCCCGCCAGCACGGCCGCCACGACCAGCGTGCCGACGAGCAGGGCTACGGTCCGGGCCCGGGGGGCGCGGCCCATCAGGAGCCGCCGTTCGACGTGACGACCTGGCCGCGGCCGACGGCGTGCGCGTTGGCCGTCTGCGCCGAGGCCGTGCCGGCGAGGGCGTCGATGCTCCGCTGGTTCATGCCCGTCCCCTCCGCGGCCTTGCGGACCGATTGCGCCGCGGACTCTCCGGCCTCCACCTGGGCCTGCGTGTAGTCGAGCACGGCCTTGTGGTCGGCCTCGCCGGTCTTGTCCGCCTGGTCCTTCTTCGCCCGTTCGACCACGCTCTCCGCGATGTCCTCCTGGAGCCATTCCACGACATCGCCGGCGAGCGGGACCATCTCCAGGTACTTGCCGCCCGCCGCGCTGATGACGCGGTTGACCCACTTGGCGTTGTCCTCGACGCCCTTGACGTACTCCTCCGCCTTGTGGCCGTTCTCGGCGAACGTCCCCTCGGCCCTGGCCTCGGAGAGGATGCCCGCGATCTGGCCGCCCGGGTGGACGGCGACCGTGATCGCCGCGTCGATCTCCTCGTACTCGGTGCGGTGCGCGATGACGTCGTTGACGAGTGTCGTGGTGAAGGCCCGCTGGGCGTTGGTGACGGCTCCGTACGCGTCCGGGTCCTGCCCCACCGCGCCGATGAACGCCGCCATGTCGGCCTTGTTGAACTCGGCCATCACACCGTTGGCCTTGATCATTCGGCCGGTGTTGTCCGCGGCCGCCTGGATGTCCGGCATGTATTCCGCCGCCATCTGGCCGAAGTGCCCGGACAGGCCGTTCAGCGGACCCTCCGGGTCCCCCGGCTTCGCGTCGACCAGTTCCGGCTTGTCTCCGATCTTCTCGACGATCCGCTCCATGACGGCCGCCATCTCCCTGGTGTGCGCGACCGGCGGCGCGTCCTCGTCGCCGGGGCTGCGGTGGGAGACGGCTGCCACCAGGGCGTCGCCGAGGGCCTGCTGGGCCGGGCGGAGGTCGCCGGTCGGGGTGATGTCGAAGCCGTCCATGTACGGCTTCTTGTCGAGCATGTAGTCGACCATGCCCCGGTCGTTGCCGTGCCGGCCGCCGACCGGCTTGTCGTCCTTCGTGACGATGCCGTCCTCGTTGCTGTCTTCCCGGACCGGCTCGTTGAAGAAGGCCGTCGCCGCGTCCGGGTTGTTGCCCAGCGCCTCCATGAGCCCGGTCAGCGGATAGAAGCCGCGGCCGCCCTCAGGGCCCTGGTTCAGGACGGTCTCCAGGCCGATCGGCGTGTGGAACTCCCAGGCGCCGGGGTCCTTGCGGTCCATGGCGATCATGTCGCGGCCGACCGAGGTCAGGAACTCGGTGTCGTACTTCCCCTCGCGCAGCAGCGCGCCGAGGGCCTGGTAGCCGTAGATCTGCCGGACGCCGCCGAAGACGGCCATCTCCTTGTGCCCGGCCTTCATCAGCTGGGCCGTCCAGGCCGCGTCGAGGTGACCGGGGACGTCCTTGTGGGTGGCGAGGCCCAGCATCGCGCCCATGTCGCTCTGGATGTTCGCGACCATCAGTGCCCGGTCCTTGCCGGCGGCGCCCAGGCTCGTCGCGTCCAGGGACATCGCGGAGTACAGCTGCAGGGTGCCCTCGGCGCCGATGGTCCGGAACAGGCCCGTGGAGAACTCGGGGTCCTCGCGGTTGTCGTCCAGCAGCTCCTCCAGCTCGCGCAGCGCCTCGACGTTGCGGGCCGTGCCGCCCGGGCCGGTGACCTTCTTCATCAGGTCTGCGGCGCGGGCCGCCTGTTCGGCGTCGAGGGTGGTGAACTTCGGTCCGTTGAAGTCGTGTTCGTCCGCCGCGTTCGCCTGGAGTACGCGGGCCAGGGAGTCGTCGGCGTCCTGGGCGTTCTCGACGGCCCGGTTGACCCGGGACTGCCAGGCGTTGCGGTTCGCGTTGAGGGTCTGCTGGTGGTCGGGGTCGTGGCGGGCCGCGTTCCGCTCGGCCTCGGTGGGCAGGGGGATGGCGCTGACCCGCCCGGTGGCGTCGATCCGGAAGCCGGCCGCCGGGGCCTCCGCGGCGAGCCGCTTCAGCTCGTCCCGGGCGGCCTTGAAGGCGGCGTGGGCGTCGGCGAGGACCTGGTGCATCCCCTTGGCCGCCTTGGCCGCGTCCTCGAACTCCTTCGCCGTCTTGTCGACGAACCCGCGCGCCACCGCGGCGGTGACCCCGTTCCAGTCGGCCTTGTCGGACTTGGCCTTCATGCCGTTGCGGGCGGCCTCGGCCATCTCGTCGAGCTTGCCGGCCGTCGCCGTCCAGTCGGTGATCGCGGTCTGGAGCGTGTCCAGGGGCGCGTTCATCACGTTCTCGTACGTCAGCATGCGGGCGCCTCGCCTACGTCAGGTACGTGTCGATGGCGGACGCCGTGAAGTCCGCGTGGAGCTGCTGCTCGTCCTTGGCGTGGGAGGAGAGCGAGTAGTTCAGGCCGTTGGAAATGGTGGCGCAGGCGGCCACCAGGGTCTTCACCTGGCCCTCCCAGACGGTGTTGGCCTTGAGCAGGGCGGCCCCGCTCGCGAACCCTTCCCTGGTGAGGGCCCCGGCGGCCTCGGTCGTCGCGGTGGCGGCGTGCTTGCCGCCGGTCTGGAGGCGGGTGTGCAGCTCGTACGCCTCGGAGCCGATGGCGCCGATCTGGTCCTGATTGAGCGCGAGGTCGGCGCCTCCGCCTCCGGGGGCGGGGGCCTGGTTGAGCCGCATGGCGGCGTTGGAGCCGGCCGCGGCGCGAGCCGCCGACCATTCTTCGTCGAACGACATCGCGTGAACCTCCGAGTCGGAGCGGTCAGGTCAGCGGTGGGGGCGGCGGGGGCGGATCAACGGTTGCGGCGTACGACGACGGCGGTGACGGCCCCACCGATGAGCACACACGCCCCGAGCCCGAGCCCGACCCAGAGCAGGGAGCTACCGCCCTTCGCCTCCTCGGCCTGGGGGGCGGGGGTCTGTGCGGCCGCGCCGTCGGGCGAGGCAGTCCTGCCCCCCGCCTGGGATGCGGCAGCCAGGTCAGGCAGCGGGTAGACATCGGCAGGCCCGGGATCCCCGGGCGTCTGCAACGCGACCCGGGGCCGAACGATCCCGTAGCCGACGTAGTCGTTGCGCTGAGTTCCGTCGACCGGCTTGCCCGCGTTGTTCAGCAGGACCCGCAGGACCTGGTTGTTGGTCCAGTCGGGGTGTGCGGACCAGAGCAGTGCGGCGGAGGCGGAAGCCAGGGCGGAGGCGTCACTGGTGCCGTGGCTCTTGCACAGGCCCGTTTGGCCAGCGCAAGCCGAAACGATGTCCATGCCGGGCGCGGCCAGGTCCACCTGCGGACCGTGCTGCGATTCCTTGGTCGGCTCACCACTGGCATCTACCGCCCCCACGCCCACCACTCCCGGGGTCCCGGCGGGGTATGCGAGCTCATTAGTCGAATCGCCATAATTGCCAACAGCAGCAAAGAGCAACTTGCCTTTGAACAAGGCGTACTTCACCGCTTCAGCCCTCGCGCGGTCGTCCTCGGGCGTTCCGTCGATCCCCAAGGACATATTAATGATCTTGGCGTCCGAGTCGGCCGCGTAACGGATTGCCGCAACCCACGTGGGCGTCTTCTTTTCATTGTTGTCGACGAGGATTGGAAGAATCTTGGCGCCAGGAGCCAAGCCGTAGCCGCCGTCACCAGTCGGGTGCTTTCCCGTTCCGGCGATCAGGGCGGCCATGGTCGTACCGTGACTGCCCCCATCGGTAGGCCCATCATCACCTTTAGGGGTGAAACGCTTACCGGGAACGAGCTGGCCCGCCAGCTCGGGAATTTCCCTGACCCCGTCGTCGATTACCGCAACTGTGACCCCTTTGCCCGTGGTGATCTTCCAGATCTCGTCGGCCTTCATCGCGTCGAGATGCCACTGCTGCGATCGGATGGTCTCCGCGTGGGCCGGGGTCGCGGCGACCCCGGCCAGCAGGAGGCCCACCAGGGCCGCGGTCGCCTTACGCATGTGCATCCCGTACAACGTCCGTTCTGCTCAGTCGATAACAGGCGGGGCAACACGACGGGTGCCCTGCCAGGTCTCTTCGTCCTCGGTCAGGTAGTCGGGACGTTCGCTGCCCTGGCCATCCCGACGCCTGCTCGGGGTCTGCGTACCCGCGTGCCCCACCGGGCCCGCCCCGTTGCGCACGAGGCCCGAGCCGCCCTGTGTGAACGGCTGGCCGGCCGCAATCGGACGTCCAACTGCACCGGCCTGACGGCCGCCCATGACGCCACCCGGCTCCGAGGCCAGTCGGCGGCCGGCGGGAACGCCTCCTTGGCTGCCGCCGTAGTGGCCGCCAGCGCCGTGTCCCAAGCCGCCGCCCATGGGACGGCCAGCTTGCGAGCCCTCGCCGATGACCGTGCCACGCGGAATGCCCGAGCTCGGGCCTGTGGAGGTCACGGGACGGCCACCGGTGATGCCGGCGTCACGCGGGGGCAGCCCGGGCGTGCCGATGACCTTGCCACCCGGAATTCCGGGACCGCCTGTGCCCGGGTACGGGCCGATTCCGGGGCCGGCGGCAAAGGGCCCAGGTCCGCCCTTCAGCCCGCCTACGGGCGGAACGGTCATGGGCGGGACGAACGGGCCGGGAGTTGGTACCACCGGGTTCGTCGTTGGAGGGAGACCGGGGGTGGTCGTCACCGGCGGGGTCGGGGGCGGAAGCGTCCCGACGGTATCGAGGTCCACATTCACGTCGCGATCCGCGGTAGTCGGGACGGAGCCCGACGGGGCCATGGTGTCCGGCTGCGCCGCACGCCCGGTCACCGATCCATCACCCGCAGACGTACCATGCGAGACCCCCTGGGAGGTGTACGAGGAGCCAGCCGAACCGTCTCCACCTCCACCTCCAGACCTTGCCATGTCTTCCGACCCGCCGTAATAGCCGGGCGGCACTAGCACCGGAGGCGGCGGCGGGAATGTTGGGACTTCCGCCTTACCCATCTGCAAGGCGGACTGGTCATAGGCTCCAGCCAGCTTGTTCATCGCATCCACAGCCCGCGCATGGTCTCCGCTCAGCTTCGACCAAGCCTCCTGGCCGAGCTGCACCGCGTCCGGGTCATTGTGGTACTCGCGGGACGTCGCCAAGTTCTCCCTGAGCTTCGCGTCCGCGGCCGCGTCGTACGGGGGGAAGTTCCCCACGCCGTCCTTGGACGGCTTGACCTCGCGCATGACCTGCGCCGCGTCGGCCATGTACTTGCCGCCCGCGGTGCTGTAGTCGGCCAGCACCAGCGTGGCACTGCCCGCTTGGCTCACCCAGTTCTGGAAGGCCGTAGCGCCTTCGCCTTCCCAGCCCTTGACCTTGTGGTCCTTGAGCTTGGTCCCGATCTCCTTGATCGTCTTGGCGGCATCCGTCAACTTCGTACCCAGCGCCGCCACCTTCGCCGGATCGAGCGACTCGATCATCGCGTGCAGCTGCCCGTGCGTGTAGCCCTCGAAGTTCGTCATCCGAAAACAGCGCCCTTCTCCGGGCTGTCGCCCGTCTTCTCCGCGTACGGGTCACGGTCCCGGACGTATCCGTCACGGGCTTGCTTGGCCAGAAGGCCCATGCGCCGCTTCGTCTCCTCGTCGACCTCGGCGTAGCCGCCGCTCGCGGACTGGACGGCGATACCTAGGGCCTCGATCTGTACCGCCAGTCCTTTCGACAGCTTCTGCAGCTCGTTGTGGACGGTCTTGTAGGCCTCGTAGAGCTTGTCCGCCTCCGGGAAACCCGTGCCCAGAGCGCCCGTCGGCAACGTGCCGTCAGCCAACTTGCCGTGGTGCGCAGGTGATTCCTGAAGGGAGGTCAGGAGGCCGTCTACCAGCTTCTGGTAATCGGACAGCGAGTCGTACTCGATCCGCAGGGCCGCTGCCCGCGCCTGCGCGTCCGCCTGGGCTCTGATCGACGCCGCGATGTCCCCCGACAGGCCTTGCGCCAGAATCCCGCCGTTGTCCTCTGCCACGATGGCCTCCCCGACTCCCCGTCTCCCCGCGGGCGCGGCGCTCGGCGCCGTTCCCCGTCCCCGTTCGCACCCGTTCGCACGTGCGCGCGCACACTCTCGGCGATCACTCTAGCGACCGGCACCGACAGGCCCAAGTCCAGGGTTGCACGTGCAATGTGGGTCACACGGTCACGAGTTGGGCGCCCCCACCGCCGCCGAGGGCCTGATCGGGAGCCTGTTGACCGGGCGGCCCGTCGCCGCGCGGACCGCCGAGGCGATTGCCGCCGGGGTCGTCACGACCGGGACCGCGCTCGCCGCCTTCGCGCCGAAGGGGGCCACCACGTCGCGTTCCTCGACCAGTTTGACGATGCGGACCGTCGGGGCGTCCAGCGCGGTCGGCAGGGCGTAGCCCGTCAGGTCGGGGTGGCGGACCAGGCCGGCGACCGTGCGGAGGTTCTCCGTCAGGGCCGCGCCCACGCCCTGGGTGACGCCCGCTTCGATACGGGCCTGCAGCTGGCGGGGGTTGAGGATGCGGCCCACGTCCTGGGCCACCGCGAGCTCCACCACCCGGACCGAGCCCAGCTCGATGTCCACGTCCACCACCGCGCGGATCGCGCAGAAGGCCAGTCCCACGAACGCGTCGCCCTGGCCGTCCGCGTCCAGCGGTTCCGTCGGATGGGGGCGGCACTGGGCGGTCGCCCAGAGTTCCTTGCCCGCCATGGCCTCCGAAACCGTCATCGAGAACGCGCCGTCGTAGGAGGTGATCCGCCCGTCCTGGATCTGCAGGAGTTCCGTCGACATGCCCAGCTTGTGCGCCATCGGCTGCAGGAGCTGGGTGCGGACCATCTTGGCGGCCCGCTCCACCGCGCCGCCCGACACCCACGTGTGGCGGCCGTGCGCCGCCGGGCCGGCCGGCGGCTGGTCGGTGTCCACCGGGGCCACCGCCACCTCGTCGACGCCGAGGACCTCCTGGACGATCTGGCGGGCCAGGGTGCCGAAGCCCTGCCCGGTGTCGACGGCCGCGCAGATCACGGTCGCCGCGCCGCCCACCACCTTCACCGTGGCGGTGGAGACCTCGTCGGTCCCCTCGGCGCCGAGCATGTGCACCATGCCGACCCCGTAGCCGACGCCGCGCCGCACCGCGCCCGGCTCGCCCGCGCCCTCCGGGCCGCCGGGCAGCAGCCACTCGTCCTCGGGGGCGTCCTTGGGGAGGGCTGGCAGCTCGAAGTCGCGCACCGAACGGAGGAGTTCGGCCACCGGGGCCGGGCAGGTGACCGTCTGGCCCGTCGGGAGCAGGTCCCCCGTGGCCAGGACGTTGCGCATGCGCAGTTCCGCGCCGTCGATGCCGAGGGCGGCCGCGAGCTTGTCCATCTGGCCCTCGTACGCGGCGCACACCTGCATCGCGCCCTCGCCGCGGACGTGGCCCGACGGCGGGTTGTTGGTGCGTACCACCCAGCCCTCGACGAAGGCGTGCGGGACGACGTACGGGCCGCAGGCGAAGGCCACCGCCGCCGCCAGGGATTCCGCGGAGGCGTCGGCGTACGCGCCCGCGTCCATCAGGATCTGCGCCTCGACCTTGACCAGGCGGCCCTCCGCGTCCGCGTGGTGGCGGTAGCGCAGCAGGGTCGGGTGGCGGTGGGTGTGGCCGAGGAAGGACTCCTCGCGGGTGGCGGCCAGCTTCACCGGGCAGCCCGTACGCAGGGCGAGCAGGCCGAGCGGGAGCTGGAAGGCGGCGTCCTCGCGGTCGGCCGTGGCACCCGGTACGCCGGTGACGACGACGCGTACGCGGTCCGGTTCCAGGCCGAAGCAGGCGGCGGCCAGGTCGCGGTCGGTGTGCGGGTCGGTGGAGGCGGTGTAGAGGTCGACGCCGCCGTCGGGGCGGGGCACGGCCAGCCCCGCCTCGGCGCCGATGGGCGCGGGGTCCTGGCGGCCGATCCGGTACAGGCCCTCCACCACGACCTCGCCGGTGGCCTCCGGGTCGCCGTAGCGCAGCGGGATGTGGCGGATCAGGTTGCCGTCGGGGTGCAGGGCGGCGGCGCCGAAGGACTGCTCGGGGTCGGTGACCGGGTCGAGGAGTTCGTACTCGACGGCGATCGCGGCCGCGGCGAGCCGGGCCGTGTCGGGGTGGTCGGCGGCGACGGCGGCGATGGGCTCGCCGTGGTGGCGTACGACGTCGTGCGCGAACACCGGCCGGTCGGCGATCCTGCGGCCGTGGGTGGTGGCGCCGGGCACGTCGGCGTGGGTGACGACGGCGCGCACGCCGGGCATCTCGGCGGCGGCCGTGGTGTCGATGGAGACGATCCGGGCGTGGGCGTGCGGGGAGCGCAGCACGGCGGCCCACAGCAGGCCCTCGGCCCACAGGTCGGCGGCGTAGGGGAAGGTGCCCTCGGTCTTGGCACGGGTGTCGGTGGCCTCGACGGAGGCGCCGATGCCGCGCGGGACCTGCGGCCCCTCCGGTTCCGGCGTCGCCGTCAGGGCGGTCATCGTGGTGGTGACCGTCGTCGCGGTCGCCGCGTCCTGCCCGCTCACGCCGTGCCTCCGTGGTGGATGCCGCCCTCGCCGGGCGCTGCCTGGTGCGGGATGCGCGGCTCGGGCGCACCCTCGGCCTGCGGCTGGGCCTGTGCCTGGGCCGCCGCCTCCGCGGACGCGGCGGACGCCGCCGACGTGGCCTCCCGCTCGGCCACGACCTCGCGCACGGCCTCGACGACCCCCGCGTAGCCGGAGCACCGGCAGAGGTTGCCGCACAGGGCCTGGCGGGTCTCCAGCTCGCTGGGGGCGTGGTTGCCCTCCAGCAGGTCGTGGATGGTCATGGCCATGCCGGGTACGCAGAACCCGCACTGCACCGCACCCGACCTGCACAACGCCTGCTGCACGTCCGAGAGTTCCCCACCCGTCGCGAGACCCTCGACGGTGCGGACCTCGCTGCCGGCCGCCGTCGCCGCCGGGACCAGGCAGGAGGCGACGAGCCGGCCGTCGACCTGTACGGCGCAGGCGCCGCACTCGCCCTGCGAGCAGCCGTCCTTGGCGCCGGCGAGGCCGAGGCGCTCGCGCAGCACGTAGAGGAGGGACTCCCCGATCCAGGCTCCGGTGACGGGGCGGTCGGCGCCGTTGACGCGCAGGACGTAGGAGGCCTGCGGGTGCTCGTGGTGGACGGCGGCGGGGTGTTCTTCTTCTTCGTACGCCGGCACATCGGCCGGGACCCCTTCGCCGGTTTCCTCCGCCGGGAGCTCCGCCGGGCTGTCGGCGGTGTCCGCGAGCGGCGTGGAGCCGGCCGGGATCTCCTCGGGGGACGGGTCGGCCTCGGCCGGCGCCTGCCCTTCGGCGTCGGCGTGGTCCGGTGCGGGCTCGCGGCCCGGCAGCGCGAAGCCGTGGCCGTCCGTCGCGGCGGCCTCCGCCTCGGGGGCGCCGCCGGTCTGGGCGGGCCCGGACTCCGGCGCCTGGCCGAAGGCCGCGAAGCCGTGCCCGTCGGTGTCCGCGGGACGCGCCGAATGGCCGGAATGCCCGGGGTGTTCGAAGTGCTCGGTGTGCCCGGTGTACCCGATCTGATCCGAGTGTCCCGAATGAACCGAGTGCCCGAAGAGGTTGGAGTGCTCGCCGTGATCCGCGTGCTCGGAGTGCTCGCCGTGTTCGGCGTGCTCACCGTGCTCGGCGTGCTCGGCGTGCGCGGGCTGCGCGGGCCGGCCGGGGTGCTCCGGCTCCGTCGGCTGCGCGTGGGCGGTGTCCGCGACCGGCGCCTCGACCCGTGCTCCGCCGAAGAGGTCCACGCCGCCGGCCACCACGGCCGGCTCCTGCGCCGCGGCTCCCGGATGCGGCCGCTCCCCCGCGAGCGCCGAGGCCGCCGGGCCGTGCGCGGCCTCGATGTCGTGCGGTGCCCGGTGCGCGGGCTCGGCCTCCTGCAGCGCGGTGCCCACGCCGGGGCCGCCCAGCACCCGCGGCCCGCGGCCCGGGGCGCCCACACCGGGCCCGCCGAGCAGCCGTCCCGCGGCGTGCGCCGTGGCGGCGGCAGCGGCGGCCGCTGCGGCGGCCTCGTCCGTGCCGGGCAGGACGCCCGCGTCCTGCCCGTGCGCCCGGCCGGGGCCCTGGCCCTGGTCCGGGTCGGCGGCCGGCTGCTGCGTCAGGTAGGCCCAGGGGGCCGGGGCGCCGCCCGGCAGGGTCGCCGGGGCCTGGCTCCAGTCCGCGTCCAGGCCGCCCGTGCGGTAGTCGCCCTGCTGCTGCGCGAAGTCCGGAACGGCCCACTGGCCGGTCGTCGAAGGCGCTTCCTCGGGCTCGTGCACCGCCTCGGGGAAGCGCCACTCCGCCGTCTCACCGGGATCGTGCGCCGGCTCGGTCTCGGGCTCCGCCTCCGCGAACGCGGCGGCCACCGACGCCGGGATGGGGATCGAGGCGGGGATCGGCCCGCCCACGGAACCGGAACCGGAACCGGAACCCGCGGCGTCCACGCCGGAAGCGCCCGAGGCACCCGCCTCGGGCCACTGCACCGGGATCGCCCACGTGCCCGTGGCCGCCGGGTCCGTGCTCGCGGAGCCCAGCGGCACGATCATCGGCGGCGGCACGTAGCCGTGTCCTGGCGCCGCGAGGGGCTCGCCGGTGCCGAGCGCGTCCAGCATGTCCTGCGGCAGTTTCACGAAGGCCGTGGCGTCCGAGTCGTACTCGCCGCCCTGCGGAACCGGTTCCCAGCCCCAGCCCGCCGTGCCGTTCCCCTGGGTCACGTTCTCGTTCTCGTTCTCGCTCATGAGGTCAGCGCCCTTCCGAGGGCCCTCCGTGCCAGTACGGCCACCGTCCGCCGCAGGTGCAGTACGCCCGGAGCCACCGGTTCCCCCTGGTCGGGGACGCAGGCGGCCGCGACGTACTCGCCGAAGGCCTCCAGCGCCTCGGGGGCCAGGCTCCGCCCGCCGTCCCAGTCGATCAGCGAGGCCACCCACTGCTCGGCCTCAAGGGGGCGCAGCGGCATCGGGGCCACGGCGCCGATCGCGCAGCGCACGCCCCGTCGCGCCGGGTCCAGTACGAGCCCCACGGACGCCACCGCGCGTCCGGGCCCGGTACGCCCGGTGGCCTTGAGGAACACCTGTGGGGCGTGCAGCAGCGGCACCCGCACGAAGCCGATGAGCTCACCGGGGCGCAGCATCTCCCGCCCGGCCAGCAGGTGCGAGACCGGGATCTCGCGCTGCCCGCCCGGGCCGACGATGACCAGTACGGCCTCCAGCGCGGCCAGCACGGGCAGCGCGTCCCCCGTGGGCGCGGCGGTGGCGATGTTCCCGCCGAGGGTGCCGGCGTTGCGGATCTGCGGCGGCCCGGCGGCGCGCGCGGCGGCCGCGAGCGCGGGGATCAGGGCGGCGAAGTCCGGCCGGCCCATCCGGGCGTGGGTGAGGCCGGCGCCGAGCAGCGCGTGGCCGTCCTGGTACTGCCAGCCGCGGATCTCGTTGATCCGGCCCAGGCCGACCAGCGCGGCGGGCCGCAGCAGCCCCGCGTTGACCGCGGCCATGAGGTCGGTGCCGCCCGCGACGGGAACGGCGGCGGGCATGGCGGTGAGCGCCGCGACGGCCTCGTCGAGCGAGGCCGGCAGCGTCACGGACTGCGCCGCCTGCTGCCCCTGAGCCCCCTGAGGTGAATCAGGTGCGTGCGGTGCGTGCGGTGCGTGCGTGGTCAACCCAGCTGCCCCTTCCCGATGTCCCGGTCCTGGCGCTCACGCCTGTCCGCCGTACGGTACGTGCTCACCGCCGGGACGTGGCAACTCTGGCACATCTTCCGGGCCGCCCGGCGCGAGGGTCCTCCCGGTGCACCCGCCTCCCCCGCGCCCCGCGCTCCCCGCCGCCGCGCGGCCCCCGCCCGGCCGTCCGGTGCCTGCCGCCGCGTCCCGTACGGGGCGGGGTGACGGCTTCGCCGGACCTCTTCCCCCTCGCCCCCGAACGTCCGATTTTCCCCGTATAGCGGGAAATCCAGCCAGAGTTCCGGACCCGCTCCCTTTCCGTTCAGGTCGCGCCCGCGCCCCCGTGTCACACGTTCGGGGGCGCGCCCTCGATCGGGCGCCCCCGGACCCCGGGCCGCCGCTGCCACGGCAACGGGCCACCGGGCGGCCGGTATCCGACGCCGAGCGCGTCCAACCGCGCGTAGTGCGGGGCCATTCGCTCCTCGAAGTCCGCGTAGTCGCGCTCCGGTGGCTCCGGCAGCCGCGACCACACCACCTCCGCGAAGGCCGCGAGCCGCGGGAACACCTGGTAGTCGACCCGTCCCCGGTCCTGCGTCACCTCGGTCCACATGTTGGCCTGGGCGCCCAGTACATGGGCCGCGGCCTGCGGTGACAGCTTCGGCGGCACCGGCTCGAAGCGGTAGACGTCCTCCAGCGAGCGCACGTACCCGATGGGCATCGGCTCGTCCGTGCCGCCCGCCTGACGGTGGTCCAGGTACACCTGCTGCTCGGGGCACATCACCACGTCGTGCCCGGCCTCGGCGGCGGCGATGCCGCCCGCGTAGCCGCGCCACGAGGACACGGCCGCGCCCGGCGCGAGCCCGCCCTCCAGGATCTCGTCCCACCCGATGAGGCGCCGCCCGCGCTCGGCGAGCCAGCCGTCGAAGTGCCGGACGAACCAGGACTGCAGCCCGTCCTCCCCGTCCACGCCCAGCTCGCGGATCCGCTCCTGCGCGGCGGCGGAGGCCTTCCACTGCTCCTTGGGGCACTCGTCGCCGCCCACGTGCACGAAGGGCGAGACCTCCGCCGGGAACAGCTCCAGCAGCTCCTCGAAGACCCCCTCGTAGAAGCGCAGCACGGCCTCGGTCGGCGCGAGCACGTTCTCGCAGATCCCCCAGTCGTCCCACACCCCGAGCGCCGTGGTGTCGACGACGTCGGTGTTGCCCAGCTCCGGGTACGCGGCGATCGCGGCCTGCGAGTGGCCGGGGACGTCGATCTCCGGGACCACGCTGACGTGCCGCTCGGCGGCGTAGGCGACGATCTCGCGGACGTCGTCCTGCGTGTAGAAGCCGCCGTGCGGGGTCTCGTTCCACTGCGGCGAGGCCCGGTGGCCCCACCGGCTGCGTTCCCGCCAGGCCCCGACCTCCGTGAGGCGCGGGTGGCGCTTGATCTCGACCCGCCAGCCCTGGTCGTCCGTCAGGTGCAGGTGGAGGACGTTGAGCTTGTGGGCGGCGAGCAGGTCGATGTAGCGCAGCACCCCGTCCTTGGGCATGAAGTGCCGGGCCACGTCGAGCATGAGCCCGCGCCAGCCGAAGCGGGGGCCGTCCACGACGGTGCCGTGCGGCAGGCTCCACGCCCCCGGCCCGCCCGGCAGGGGCGCCCTGCGGTACGCGCCGGGTCCGAGCAGCTGGCGCAGGGTCTGGGCGCCCCAGAACAGGCCGGCCGCCGTCGCTCCCGCCAGCTCCACGCCGTCCGGGCCGACGTCGAGCCGGTAGGCCTCGGGGCCCAGGCCGCCGACGGCACCGGGGTCGAGGCGCAGCCGCAGCTCCCCGGCCCGGCCGGGTCCGGCCGGGGGCAGCTCCCAGCCGGTGGCCGCGCCCAGCTCGCGCCGCAGCCACCGTGCGGTGGTCCCGGTTCCCGGGCCGGCGGACAGGGCCGGTTCGGGGCCGAAGGTGTAGCGGCGCCCGCCCTCGTGGGGGACGGCGACCCGGGGTGCGGGGATCAGGCCCGTGCGGATCAGGTCCATGCGTCAGCCCTTCGCGGCAGCATGTTGCGCCCTGCGCAACGCACGTTCCGCCGGGTGCTCGTCGCGCCGACCCTAACGCGCCCCGCAGGCACGGCAAAGGCCCCCGGACGCACCGTGGTGCGCCGAGGGCCTCGGTCCCGCGAAGGGGAGGGGGAAGCAGGTCGGACCTACTTGTCCTTGCCGCCCTTGTCCTTGTCCCCGCCGGGGCCCATGGACTCGTAGATCTCCTTGCACATGGGGCAGACCGGGTACTTCTTCGGGTCCCGGCCCGGTACCCAGACCTTGCCGCAGAGCGCGACGACGGGGGTCCCGTCGAGCGCGCTCGCCATGATCTTGTCCTTCTGGACGTAGTGGGCGAAGCGCTCGTGGTCGCCGTCACCGTGCGACACCTGCGGCGTCGGCTCTACGAGGGTCCCCGTGCCAGTCCCGCGCTCGGGCTCAAGAGTGCTCATGGAACCCAGGGTACTTAACCCCGCGCCAGTCAGTTGAGCGACGGGTCGTCCGGATAGGTGGCGACCATCGCGAGTTCGCTGCGCTGGCGGCGCAGCACCGACCGCCACAGCCGCTCCGGGTCCGGCGAGGAGACGTCACCGGGCTCCGACTCCACCACGTACCAGGCACCCTCGCCCAGCTCCTCCTCCAGCTGGCCCGGCCCCCAGCCGGAGTAACCGGCGAAGATGCGCAGGCCCCCCAGGGCCGAGGCCAGCAGCTCCGGCGGCGCCTCCAGGTCGACCAGTCCGATCGCCCCGTGCACCCGGCGCCAGCCGAGCGGCCCCTCCTCGCCCGGGATGACGGCCAGCCCCAGGGCCGAGTCCAGCGCCACCGGCCCGCCCTGGAACACCACGCCCGGGGCTCCGGCGAGCGGCGCCCAGGGCAGCAGGACGTCGCCGACGCCCACCGGGGTCGGCCGGTTGAGGACCACGCCGAGGGAGCCCTGCTCGTCGTGGTCGAGCAGCAGCACCACCGCGCGGTCGAAGTTCGGGTCCGCGAGGGCGGGGGTGGCCACGAGCAGCCGCCCTGTGAGGGAGGACACCTCGGTCATGCCGCCATGATCCCGCACATCTGCCGTTTCCGGGGAGCGGGCGGGGAGATCGGATCGCCCGCAGCTCAGGGCGCACGGCAGCAGCGAGGAGCGCGTACGGACGAAGTGGGCGGAACGCAACACTCCGCCATGCGGTGGATACGGAGGGTGTTGTACCGAATTCATGACAGTCCTACGGCCACGTCGGCCTTACGAACAAGGGGGTGGTGGCCCTTACCCTTTTCCCTGGCCCCCTGCCCACCCCTCTCCGGAACGCGAGATTCATGACCGGCATCAGTGACGATGTACTGCTTGTCCACGGCGGCACCCCGCTCGAGGGCGAGATCCGTGTCCGCGGTGCGAAGAACCTCGTGCCCAAGGCCATGGTCGCCGCTCTGCTCGGCAGCGGACCCAGCCGGCTGCGCAACGTTCCCGACATCCGTGACGTGCGTGTCGTACGCGGGCTGCTCCAGCTGCACGGGGTGACGGTCCGCCCCGGCGAGGAGCCGGGCGAGCTGGTGCTCGACCCGACCCACGTCGAGAGCGCGAACGTCGCCGACATCGACGCCCACGCGGGCTCTTCGCGCATCCCGATCCTCTTCTGCGGTCCTCTGCTGCACCGTCTCGGCCACGCCTTCATCCCGGGCCTCGGCGGCTGCGACATCGGCGGCCGGCCGATCGACTTCCACTTCGACGTGCTCCGCCAGTTCGGCGCGACCATCGAGAAGCGCGAGGGCGGCCAGTACCTGGAGGCTCCGCAGCGGCTGCGCGGCTGCAAGATCCGCCTGCCCTACCCCTCCGTCGGCTCGACCGAGCAGGTGCTGCTGACGGCCGTCCTGGCCGAGGGCGTCACCGAGCTCAGCAACGCCGCCGTGGAGCCGGAGATCGAGGACCTCATCTGCGTGCTGCAGAAGATGGGCGCCATCATCTCCATGGACACCGACCGCACCATCCGGATCACCGGTGTGGAGCGGCTCGGCGGCTACAACCACAAGGCCCTCCCGGACCGTCTGGAAGCCGCGTCCTGGGCCTCCGCGGCCCTCGCCACCGGCGGCAACATCTACGTGCGCGGCGCCCAGCAGCGCTCGATGATGACCTTCCTGAACACGTACCGGAAGGTCGGCGGCGCCTTCGAGATCGACGACGACGGCATCCGCTTCTGGCACCCGGGCGGCCCGCTCGACGCCATCGCGCTGGAGACGGACGTGCACCCCGGCTTCCAGACCGACTGGCAGCAGCCGCTCGTCGTGGCCCTGACGCAGGCCTCCGGCCTCTCGATCGTCCACGAGACGGTCTACGAGTCCCGGCTCGGCTTCACCTCGGCGCTCAACCAGATGGGTGCTCACATCCAGCTGTACCGCGAGTGCCTGGGCGGCTCGGCCTGCCGCTTCGGCCAGCGCAACTTCCTGCACTCGGCGGTCGTCTCGGGCCCGACCAAGCTGCAGGGCGCCGACCTGGTCATCCCCGACCTGCGCGGCGGTTTCTCGTACCTGATCGCGGCGCTGGCCGCCGAGGGCACCTCGCGGGTCCACGGCATCGACCTGATCAACCGCGGCTACGAGAACTTCATGGAGAAGCTCGTGGAGCTCGGTGCGAAGGTCGAGCTCCCGGGCGGCGACCTCGTCTAGCCCCTGGCGGCGTACGCCCGTACGCCCGTACGGACACCGAAAGCCCCCCGGGCCCCGCAAGGGCCCGGGGGGCTTTCGCACCCCCCGCCGCGTCCGGGAACCGTCCGGGAACCCCCGGGCGGCCCCCCGATGCGCCCCGGAGGCCTCTGACGGGCCCTGACGGGGCCTCACAGGGCCTGGCGGGGCCCGCGGGCCGGGGAGACGGCGGGACGGGCCGGGCGTCCCCGGACAGGCAGAAGGGCGGCCTCCCCGCCCGGGGTGGCCGCCCTTCACCGTTCTACGTACTACTGCTGCATTCAGCCGTGCTCGACGTTTCCGAGGACCTGCGCGGCCTCCGGCGCCGGGGCAGGACTTACTTGCCCTTGGCGGCTTCCTTGAGCTTGGAGCCCGCGGAGACCTTCACGCTGTAGCCGGCCGGGATCTGGATGGGGTCGCCGGTCTGCGGGTTGCGCGCGGTGCGAGCGGCACGGTGGGTGCGCTCGAAGGTCAGGAAGCCGGGGATGGTGACCTTCTCGTCGCCCTTGGCGACAATCTCGCCGACGGTCTCGGCGAGCGCGGCCAGAACGGCGTCGGCGTCCTTGCGGGTCACCTCGGCGCGCTCGGACAGAGCGGCCACCAGCTCACTGCGGTTCATGTTGTACTCCCGTGTTCAACTTGCCTTAGAGGCGTGAGATCGAAGCCGATGCTGCCAGGGCCCTAGGACAGTCCCCGGACCCGGGTCTGAACGTCAGACCCTCTCGCCCGGTTACGCATCCTGCCCCCACCAGCGGCGGGAAAGCCAATCCGGCACCCGCCGGGGTCACACGAAAAGCGCCACAGTCACGCCCCGGTGACGCTCCGTCCGCATCCGTGGGATGCGAACAGCGGAGCTCGTTGGCATCCCCGCAAACCCTAGAGGCGGCCCGGCGGGCCCGCATCTCGCGACGCGCCGGGGATCAGGGAGCCGTGAGGCCCGTCACAGACCCGTTCTGCGCGGCCGAGGCGGCCTTGCGGACGGCGCCCGCCACCGCGCCGGCGACCTTGTCGTTGAACACCGACGGGATGATGTAGTTGGCGTTCAGCTCGTCCTCGCCGACGACGTCCGCCAGCGCGGTCGCGGCGGCGAGCATCATGCTGGTGTTCACCGTGCGGGACTGGGCGTCCAGCAGACCGCGGAAGACGCCCGGGAAGACCAGCACGTTGTTGATCTGGTTCGGGAAGTCGGAGCGTCCGGTGGCGACCACGGCGGCCGTCTGGCGGGCCACGGCCGGGTCCACCTCCGGGTCCGGGTTCGCGAGCGCGAACACGATGGCGCCTTCCGCCATGGCGGCGACGTCCTCGCCGGACAGCACGTTGGGGGCCGAGACGCCGATGAACACGTCGGCGCCGACCACGGCCTCCTTCAGAGTGCCGGTGTAGCCCTCGGGGTTGGTGTTGTCGGCGATCCAGCGCAGCGGGGAGTCCGCCGCCGCGTCGACGAGGTCCGGGCGGCCCGCGTGCACGACGCCGTGGATGTCGGCGCTGACGGCGTTCTTCACGCCCGCCGCGAGGAGCAGCTTGAGGATGGCGGTACCGGCCGCGCCGGCGCCCGACATGACGACCTTGACGTCCTCAACCGCCTTGCCCACCACGCGCAGTGCGTTGGTGAGGGCCGCGAGCACGACGATCGCGGTGCCGTGCTGGTCGTCGTGGAAGACGGGGATGTCGAGGGCCTCGCGCAGCCGGGCCTCGATCTCGAAGCAGCGCGGCGCGGAGATGTCCTCCAGGTTGATGCCGGCGAAGCCCGGGGCGATGGCCTTGACGATCGCGACGATCTCGTCGGAATCCTGCGTGTCGAGGCAGATCGGCCAGGCGTCGATGCCGGCGAAACGCTTGAAGAGGGCCGCCTTGCCCTCCATGACGGGCAGCGCGGCCATCGGGCCGATGTTGCCCAGGCCCAGCACGGCGGAGCCGTCCGTCACGACTGCGACGGAGTTGCGCTTGATGGTGAGGCGGCGCGCGTCCTCGGGGTTCTCGGCGATGGCGGTGCACACGCGGGCGACGCCCGGGGTGTAGATCATCGAGAGGTCGTCACGGTTGCGGATGGGGTGCTTCGACGACATCTCGATCTTGCCGCCGAGGTGCATCAGGAACGTACGGTCGGAGACCTTGCCGAGGCTGACGCCCTCGATGCCGCGCAGCTTCTCCACGATCTCGTCGGCGTGCGCGGTGGAGGTCGCGGCGATGGTGACGTCGATCCGCAGCTTCTCGTGGCCGGAAGCGGTCACGTCGAGACCGGTGACCGAGCCGCCGGAGGACTCCACGGCGGTGGTGAGCTGGGAGACCGCGGTTCCGCTCGCGGGCACTTCCAGGCGGACCGTCATCGAATACGAGACGCTGGGCGCCGTTGCCATGGCCGTGTTTCCTCTTCTGTCCCTGGTTCGCTTAACACACAGGGCCCGCGCTCCGCAGCAGGTGCGGCAGGACCTGTTGTCCGATCGTCCCACCTACCAGCCGGTACAAGGTAACCAGCTACAAATTTCGGAAAGACTCTTCCACCATACGAGATTTGAGGGGGCTTCGGAATGGTGGGGTCATACGAAACAGGTCCGCGCCCCCCACAGGTGGGGGGCGCGGACCTGGTTTCTCATACGTTTATGACACCGACCCGCCATGCTCGCCTCGCGGCAAGTGGTCGCTCTGAGCGACGAAGGTTGGGCCCGGGGGCTTGGATCGAGTCGGTGCCGTACCCAGGCTAACAAAGGATCGCCGAATGTGATCCCCCTGCTCGCGGTCCGTTCCGGGGACCACGCGCCCGGCCGCGGACCATCCGGCCGTACGCGGCCCCGGGCCGGCCCGATCGACGGGACACCCCTACGGCAGCAGCAGCTCCGGCACTCCGTTCGCGTCCGGCTTGTCCCCTTCGGCCGAGACCACCGTCAGCTGCTGCGTCGCACGCGTCAGCGCCACGTACAGCACCCGCAGGCCCGCCGGGGACTCGTCCGCGATCTCCGCCGGGGAGACGACGACGGTGGCGTCGTACTCCAGGCCCTTGGCCTCCAGGCTGCCCAGCGCCACGGCCCGTTCGCCCAGGTCGGCGAGCCAGCCCGCGGCCTCCGCGCGCCGGTCCATGGCCACGACCACGCCGACGGTGCCGTCCACCTGCTCCAGCAGCCTCCGGGTCTCCTCCCGCACCACGTCGCCCAGCTCGCCCCCGGCGGCCGTGAACCGCGGCTGAAGTCCCGTGGAACGCACCGCCGACGGCGGCTCCATCCCGGGCATCGCCAGCCGCAGCACCCGGGAGGCGACCTCGGCGACCTCGGCCGGGTTGCGGTAGTTCACCGTGAGCGTGAAGCGCCGGCGCGGCCGGGACCCGAGGGCCTCGTCGCGGGCGGCGGCCGCCTCCTCCGGGTCGGTCCAGGAGGACTGCGCCGGGTCGCCGACGACCGTCCAGGTGCCGTGCCGGCCCCTGCGGCCCACCATCCGCCACTGCATGGGCGTCAGGTCCTGGGCCTCGTCGACGATGACGTGCGCGTATTCGGTGCGCTCCGCCGCGAGCCGCTCGGCCCGCTCCCACTGGGTCTCCTCACGGGTCGGCATCAGCTCCTCCAGCCCGCTGAGCTGGTCCAGCGGGTCCAACTCCCGCTTCCGCTTGGGCCGGGCGGGGGCGCCGAGGAGCTGCTGGAGCTCGTCGAGCAGCGCCACGTCGTGCACCGACAGGGGGCCCTTGCCGTCCGGGCCCACCCGGCGCAGCGAGCGGGCCAGCTGGCGGGTCTCGCGCGGGTTCAGGTCCCGGCGCGACCAGCGGCCGAGCTTGCGCTCGTCGGCCATCGCGGCGAGCACCCGGCGCGGGGTCAGCTCGGGCCACCACGCGTTCAGGAAGCCGATGAAGGCGTCCTCGGTGGAGATGTCCTCGTCGAAGGCGGAGCGCAGTTCGGCGGCGAGTTCGGGGTCGCTGTGCCGGCCGGAGGCTCCGGTCTTGGCGTACAGGGCGTCGAGCAGCAGCTTGCGGGCGCGCGGGCGCAGCAGGTTCACGGGCGCGGTGCCGCCGAGCACGTTCTGCCGGATCCGGTTCAGCTCGTCGGCCTCCAGCTCCTGGCGGCGGCCGAAGGCCACCACGCGCAGCCGGTCGGGCGCCGGGCCCTGCTGGTCGCCCAGTTCCAGGGTGCCCCGTACGGCCTTGCGCAGGACCTGCCGCATCCGGGAGGAGCCCTTGATCCGGGCCACGGCCGGGTCGTCGTACGTGGTCGCCTCGGCGCCGTCGACCAGCGAGCCGAGCGCCCGGATGGCGACCTGGCCCTCCTCGCCGAGAGAGGGCAGCACCCCTTCGGTGTAGGCGACGAGCAGCGGGGTCGGGGAGACGATGAGGATGCCGCCGGAGTAGCGGCGGCGGTCCTGGTAGAGCAGGTACGCGGCGCGGTGCAGGGCGACGGCGGTCTTGCCGGTGCCGGGGCCGCCGGCGACCTCGGCGACGGAGGCGGCGGGGGCCCGGATGACCAGGTCCTGCTCGGCCTGGATGGAGGAGACGATGTCGCGCATCGAGTGGGTGCGGGCCCGGCCGAGGGCGGCCATGAGCGCGCCGTCGCCGATGGCGGGGAGCTCGCGGCCGTCGAGGAAGGCGGTGACCTCGGGGCGCATCAGGTCGTCCTCGACGCCCAGCACCTTGCGGCCCTTGGAGCGGATGACGCGGCGGCGCACGACGCGGCCGGGCTCCTTGGGGGTGGAGCGGTAGAAGGGCGCGGCGGCCGGTGCGCGCCAGTCGATGACCAGCGGCGCGTAGTCGGAGTCCAGGACCCCGATGCGGCCGATGTGGAGCGTCTCGGCGATGTCGGCCGTGAGGTCCTCGCGGATCGCCGCGTCGGCGGGCTCGACGGAGGTGTACGCGCCGTCCGGGCCGCGTTCGCCGTCCTTGCCGAGCACCAGGTCGATGCGGCCGAAGAGGAAGTCCTCGAACTCGTTGTTGAGCCGGTTCAGGTGGATGCCGGCCCGGAAGACCTGCGCGTCGCGCTCGGCCAGGGCTCCGGGGGTACCGACCTGGCCGCGCTGGGCGGCGTCGTTCATGAGGAACTCGGCCTCGTGGATCTTCTCCTCGAGGCGTCGGTACACCTGGTCGAGATGCGTCTGCTCGACCGCGATCTCCCGATCGCGGACGGAATCCGCCGTGCTGTCGACAGCGGCATTCTGCGCGGCCACCAAGGCCCCCTTCTGACGTGCATGGGCGACCGTCAACCGTACGCGAACCGGCCCCCTGTCCGCACGCCCGTTCCGGAACGGGTCTCGCTCAGTGATACGCCGACTACCGGGATCCGGACGCCATGAGCCGCCGGCGGTGGCGGGCGACGCGTTCGCGGTTGCCGCACAGCTCGCTGGAGCACCACCGGCGCCGGTGGCCGCGGGAGGTGTCCAGGTAGACGCGGGTGCAGCCGTCGCCCGCGCAGGCCCGCAGCAGGGCGCGGTCGCCGGGGTCGGTCAGCAGCTCGACGGCGTCGCGGGCGACGGCGGCGAGCAGCGCGCCGCATTCCACGCCGCCGCACAACTCCCGCACGAGGTGCCCTTCTTGGTCCCGTACGGCGCACAGCCCCGGGGGTGGTCCGGCAGCCAGCGCGTTGACCCGGGCCAGGGCGCTCTCGTCCGGCTCGGTGCCGGCCAGCTCCGCCCGTACGAGGGCCTCCACGTCGGCGCGCAGGGCGCGGAAGGCCTCGGCCCAGTCGGCACCGACCCGGGCCAGTGGCGTCCGGTCGGGCACGAGCCCCGCCCCGGCGAGCCACAGCCGCAGCTCGTCGCCGTCCGGGATCCCCTCGCGCGGGGCGAAGGTGGCCACCAGGTCCAGGCAGACCCGCCCGGAATCGAACCGCATGTCCGTCACCGCCTCGCGTCGTGGGGCGCCTCCCCAGAGTGCCCGTCCGCTCCCCGCTGGGGAAGCCCCCGAACCGGTGCCTCCGGCGGCAGTAGGCGCCTGTTCCGGGCCCGCCCGGCGAATTCAGCGCCTCCGGCGTGGCTGAAGGTGCCGGGCGGGAGCCGAATCGGCTAGGCGGCCGGAGGGTCGTCGTGCAGGATGCGCTGGAAGAGGCAGTGGTCGCGCCAGGCGCCGTTGATGTGCAGGTAGCGCGGCGCGAGTCCGTACTGTTCGAAGCCCGCCTTGGCCAGCACCCGCTGCGAGGCGAGGTTGTCGACCAGGGTGCCGGCCTCCACCCGGTGCAGCCGCAGCTCGTCGCGGGCGATCCGGCAGACCTCCTCGGCGCCGGCCGTGGCCAGCCCCTTGCCGCGGCAGGCCTCGTCGACCCAGTAGCCGAGGCCGCCGCTGCTCAGCGGCCCGTGCTGGATGTTGCCCAGGTTGATGGTCCCCAGCGCCGTCCCGGTCGCGGCGTCGACGAACACGAAGGGCAGCAGCCGCCCGGCCTCCCGGGACTCCATCTGCTGTGCGATGCGCTCCCGCTGCCCCCGCTCCGTGTAGAAGGCGTCCGGCCGGACCGGCTCGGTCGGCGCCATGTTCGCCCGGTTCCGCGCGAACGCCTCGGCCAGCGCGGCGGCGTCGTCCGGCGCGACGCCCCTCATCTCCACCCCGTCAATGATCATCATCCCGGCACGCTAGCCCAGGACTCCCCTGGCCGTCACCGCCGCGTCCCGGGGGAGGCCCCCGTACTTGTCCTCGCCGCCCGCGTCCAGCGACAGCCGGTACCCGCGCTTGACCACGGTCTGGATGAGGTTCGGCGCCCCCAGCGCCGCCCGCAGCCGGGCCATCGCCGTCTCCACGGCGTGCTCGTCGCGCCCCGCGCCCGGCAGCGCCCGCAGCAGTTCCGCGCGGGCCACCACCCAGCCCGGCCGCCGGGCGAGGGCCCGCAGCAGGGCCATCCCGGCGGGCGGCACCGCCCGCAGTTCGTCGTCGACGAGGACCGCGTGCCCGCGGATCTCCAGCCGGTGCCCGGCCACCGGCAGCACCCGGGCCCGGCCGGGCAGCTCCCGGCAGAGCAGCTGCACCAGCGGGCCCAGCCGGAACCGCTCCGGCTGCACCGTGTCCACGCCGAGCGCCTGCAGCGGGACCGCCGTCACCGGTCCGACACACGCGGACACCAGGCTGCCTCGCAGCGCGTCCAGTACGGCCTCCCGCATCCCGCGTTCCCCGGCGCGGGACAGCAGCGAGGCCGCCGCCGGGGCGGAGGTGAAACTGACGGCGTCCACACCGCCGACGGCGATGGCGTCCAGCAGCCGGTCCAGCGGTGCGAGGTCCTCCGGGGCCATCCACCGGTACACCGGTACGACCACCACCTCGGCCCCGCCGGCCCGCAGCGCCTCGACGAATCCGGGCAGCGGCTCCCCGTGCAGCTGCAGTGCGATCCGCCGGCCGGCGACCCCCGCCGCCAGCAGCCGCTCCAGTACCTCGGCGAGCGACTCCGACTCCGGGGACCACTCCTCCACGAGCCCGGCGGCCCGGATGGCGCCCTTCACCTTCGGCCCGCGCGCGAGCAGTTCGGTGGAGCGCAGCGTCGCCAGGAGCTCCTCGCCGACCCCCCAGCCGTCGGCGGCCTCGACCCACCCGCGGAAGCCGATCGCGGTGGTGGCGACGGCCACGTCCGGCGGGCGGCCGATCAGTTCCTTGGTGGCGGCGAGCAGTTCGGTGTCGTCGGCGAGCGGCACGATCCGCAGTGCCGGCGCGTGCAGCACCGACGCTCCGCGCCGCCGCAGCAGCGCGATGAGCTCGTCCGCCCGCCGGGCGGCGGTGACCCCGACGGTGAAGCCCGCGAGCGGGCCGGTGTTCCTGTCGTCCATCGTGACCTGCCTACTGACGCATGTGGGGGCGGTACGGGTGGACCGAGCCTGCCAACTCGGCATGTCGGACTCGGTTCACCCGTATTTCGCCCCGGTTACACCGACGTGAGCTGCGGTTTCGCCGGGGCCGCGGCCGCCTCCTCCGTCACCGCCGCCGGGCGGCGAAGGTATACCGCCCACGTCACCGCGCAGCACAGCGCGTAGAAGCCCAGGAAGGTGACGAAGGCCGTCGTACCGGATCCGGAGCTGCGGAACGCCTCCCGGAAGACCAGGTTGATGCCCAGTCCGCCGAGTGCGCCGACCGCGCCGATCAGCCCCATGGAGGCCCCGGAGAGCCGCCGGCCGTACGCCGCGGCGCTCTCGCCGCTCATCCCGCGCGCCAGTGCCTTCGCCTGGAAGATCCCCGGGATCATCTTGTACGTCGAGCCGTTGCCGAGCCCGCTCAGGACGAACAGGGCCACGAACCCGACGAGGAAGACGGGCAGCGAGGCCCGCTGCGAGGCGAACACGACCACTCCGGTCGCCGCGGCCATCGCCACGAACGTGCCGAGGGTGATCCGCGCCCCGCCGTAGCGGTCCGCCAGCGCCCCGCCCACCGGCCGGATCAGCGAGCCGAGCAGCGGTCCGACGAAGGTCAGCGAGGCGGCCTGGAGCGGGGTGCGACCGAACTGGGTCTGGAGGACCAGTCCGAAGGCGAAGCTGTAGCCGATGAAGGACCCGAACGTCCCGACGTAGAGGAACGCCATGATCCAGGTGTGCGCGTCCTTCAGGGCCTCGCGGACCGCCCCGGTGTCGTTGCGCACGGGCGCCAGGTTGTCCATCCGTACGGCCGCCAGGATCGCCGCGATCACGACCAGCGGGATGTAGGCGCCCAGCAGCAGCCGCGGGTGGCCGGCTCCGGCGGTGGCGATGACCAGCAGCCCGGCCAGCTGGACGACGGGGACGCCGATGTTGCCGCCGCCGGCGTTCAGGCCGAGCGCCCAGCCCTTCTTCCGCAGCGGGAAGAAGGCGTTGATGTTGGTCATGGAGGAGGCGAAGTTGCCTCCTCCGACGCCGGTGAGGGCCGCGACGAGCAGGAAGGTCCCGTACGAGGTCCCCGGCTCCATCACCACGATCGCGGCGACCGTCGGCGCGAGCAGCATCAGGGCGCTGACGACGGTCCAGTTCCGGCCGCCGAACCGGGCGACGGCGAAGGTGTACGGCACCCGCACCAGGGCGCCCACGCAGGTCGCGGTCGCGATCAGGAAGAACTTCCCGGCCGGGTCGATGCCGTACTGGGGTCCCATGAAGAGGACCATCACCGACCACAGGGACCAGATGGAAAAGCCGATGTGCTCGGAGAGCACGGAGTACAGCAGGTTGCGGCGGGCGATCCGCTCCCCGGTCTCCTTCCAGAAAATCTCGTCCTCGGGATCCCACCGCTCGATCCAACGGCCCCGCTTGCGCGGTGCGGTCGTACCGGTCATCACAGGCCTCCACAGCTGTCGCGTCCGTGGTGACGACGGTAGGAAGGGCGCGTTTCGGCCCCGGTCCCCGCCGGATGACCGCCGGGAAACCTTGCTCTCACCCGCCGCCCGGGCCGTGTGTGAGCGGCGCCGGCAGCCAGCTCCCGGGCGGTGGGGCGAGCCAGCCCCGCTCGGCCGCCAGCGCGGCGGCCGCGGCGTGCAGGGCGTCCAGGCCGGGGTGGGCGAAGCCCTTGCGCCACACCATCGACAGCGGCGACAGCGGCACCGGGTCGGTCAGCGGGAGCTTCACGCATCCCGGCATGTCCAGGAAGCCGACGGTCGCCAGCACCGGATTGCCGGTCTTGACCATGACCCGGCGGAACTCCTCCTTGCCCATCGCGACCGGCGCGGGCGGGGCCATCAGGATCCCCCGCCCGGAGAACAGTTCGCGTGCGAGGCCCGTCCACTCCAGCGTCCGGGGGTTCCCGGCGCCCGCGTACACGGTCTCCCCGGCCAGCGCGTCCAGCGGTACGGACTCCCGTGCGGCCAGGGCGTGCCCCTCGGGCAGCAGCACGGCCAGCGGTTCGTACCGGACGGGCCGCTGCGCGAGCGGCGCCCGCAGTACGGGGTCGAGGCCGTCGGCGTACCCGAAGGCGACGTCGAGCCGGCCGGCCGCGACCTCGGCGGCGGCGTGGGTGAGCCCGCTCTCGAAGCGGGCCATCAGCTCGCAGTCCGGGGCGAGTTCGCGGGCCCGTTCCAGCACGGTGCGTGCGGTGCCGGGCCCGTCGGTGTTCAGGTCGACGAGGAGCGGCCGGGGCGCGGCGCCGGCCGCCGTCCCGGCTCCGAAGGCGCCCGCCAGCTCCTCGTGCGCGGCCAGCACGCGCCGGGCCAGGGGCAGCAGGCGGTGCCCGTCGGCGGTGAGCTCGACGGCGCGGGTGGTGCGGACGAACAGGTTGGCCGCCAGGGCCTGTTCGAGCCGCCGGACGTCCCTGCTCAGCGCCTGCTGGGCGACGTACAGGCGGGCGGCGGCACGGGTGAAGTGCAGCTCCTCGGCCACGGCGACGAACCCGCGCAGCAGCCGGGGTTCCACATCACGGGGATTCACCCCCGGAGACTAACAACGGGAACGGGTGAATGGCCTCGGAACAGGTGTTGGACGCCGCACACCGCCGCGGCCGAGGGTGGGTCCATGCCCCTCATGACCGTCACCGGCAGCACCCTCGTCATCACCGCCGCCTCCCCTGCCCCCGCCACCGCTCCCGCCGCGGCTCCCGCCGCCCGTCGCCGTGCCGCCGGGCGGGCGGCCGGCCCGTACCGCCGGCTGTTCGCGCTGCCCGGCACCCGGGGGTTCACCGCCGGGAACCTCATCGCCCGCCTCCCGATGGGCATGTTCGGCGTCAGCGCGGTCATGATGATCGCCGGCCAGCGCGGCTCGTACGCCCTCGCCGGCGCGGTCACGGCGACCGGCCTGGCGGCCACGGCGGTGGTGGCGCCCCTGACCGCCCGCCTGATCGACCGCCACGGCCAGGCCCGGATCGCCGTACCGGCCACCCTGATCGCGGTCCTCGGCTCACTGTCCCTGATCGTGTGCGTCCGTACCGGCGCCCCCGCCTGGACCCTCTTCGCCTCGTACGCCGTGACCGCCACCACCCCCAACATCGGCGGCATGTCCCGGGCGCGCTGGACGCACCTGCTGCGGGACTCGCCAGCCGCCCACCACACGGCGATGTCCTTCGAACAGGCCGCGGACGAGCTGTGCTTCATGCTCGGGCCGGTCCTGGCGGCCTTCCTGTGCGGCGTGCTCTTCCCGGAGGCGGGCACCCTCGCCGGGGCGGCCCTGCTGCTCACCGGCATGCTGGTCTTCACTTCCTGCCGGGCCACCCAGCCCCCCGTGACGGCGGCGCCGCGACGCGGCTCCCCGCTGCGCGCCCTCGGCCCGCTGCTGCCGCTGTTCCTCGTCACGGGTGTGGTCTTCGGCTCGATGGAGGTCGCTTCGATCGCCTACCTCGACTTCCAGGGCCTGGGCGCCGCCTCCGGCCTGGTCCTGGCCCTCCAGGCGGCGGGGTCCTGCGCGGCCGGCCTGCTCTACGGCACCGTGCGCGCCCGCTCGCTGAAGGCCTGCGTGTGCGCTCTGGCCGTCCTCATGACCCTGCCCTGGGTCGCGGCGGCCACCGGCTCCGTGCCCGCCCTGGCCTGCGCCCTCGTCCTGGCCGGCATGGCCACGGCCCCGACGATGGTCACCGCGATGTCGCAGGTCCACGCCCGCACCCCGGAGGGGCGGCTCAACGAGGGCATGACCCTGGCGGTCACCGCCATCTTCGCGGGCATCGCGGTCGGTTCTGCGAGCGCGGGATCGGTCGTGGAGGGCGCCGGCCCGGTCGCCGCCTACGCGGTGCCGGCCGCGGCCGCGCTGATCGCCCTGGCGATCGCGCTCACCGGGCGATCGACCGCGAGGCCGGGCACCTGCCGGCACCCCGTCCGGTCCTCCCGCGGGCCGCGACGAGCGCGGGCATGACGAGCGCGGGCATGACGAAGGCCCCGCAGCCTAGTGGCTGCGGGGCCTTCGCCCACATGGGATGAGTGGAGATGGCGGGAATCGAACCCGCGTCCAACGGTGCAGAAGCAGGGCTTCTCCGAGCGCAGTCCGCTGCGCTTTTCTCAGCCCCGGAGATCACACGGACAAGTCTCCGACGGGCTCAGTCACTGTTTGGTTTCCCTCCAACCCCCGTGACCGGGGCTAGAGGTTTAGATCCCTAGTTGACGCCAGGATCCGGACCGGGACCACTTCCGGGCTGACGCTCCTCACAGAGGCTTCAGCTCACTGTTATTAGGCAGCGAGGGTGAAGCGGGAGTTATCGCTCTTGGAGTTGGCGATTATTTTTTGCGACATGTGGTTAGCGAGATCATTGCCGCTTCCTCGGCTCGCTTCCCCTGCATCGACATCCGCTGTCGAAACCGATCATCCCCATGTTTTGTTAACAAGCTGCTCCCACCGCGAGCGGCGGGTGCTGACGCCATGGTACGCGAAGTGGACCACCGCGTGCCAGGGAGATTAAACCGTACCGCGCTGCTTGCGGCGGATCGCCGAGATCGCACGGTTCGTCTCGCGGGTGTCCTGCTTCTCCCGCAGCGTCTGCCGCTTGTCGTACTCCTTCTTGCCCTTCGCCAGCGCGATCTCGACCTTCGCCCGGCCGTCCTTGAAGTACAGGGAGAGGGGCACGATCGTGTGACCCGACTCGTCGGCCTTGCGCTCCAGCTTGTCGATCTCCTCCCGGTGCATGAGGAGCTTCCGCTTGCGCCGGGCGCTGTGGTTGGTCCAGGTGCCCTGGCTGTACTCCGGCACGTGCACGTTGTAGAGCCAGGCCTCCCGGCCCTCCACCGACACGAAGCCGTCCACCAGCGAGGCCCGGCCCTGGCGCATGGACTTCACCTCGGTACCGGTGAGCACGAGACCGCACTCGTAGGTGTCGAGGATCGCGTAGTCGTGCCGCGCCTTCTTGTTCTGGGCGATCAGCTTGCGCCCTTTTTCCTTAGCCATAGTGCGGTCATTTTCGCACTACGGACCCACCCCGAGGCCACCCAATACCGTGACGGCCCGATCCTCGACCCGGTCGCCCGCCGGTACGTCCGGGGTGATGCCGCCCCCGTCGAGGCTGCGGCCCGCCGGTGTGCGGTACGTGCCCACCGTCAGCTCGGCCACCGAGCCGTCCGGGAGCTCGGTCGGCATCTGCACCGAGCCCTTGCCGAAGGTCCTGCTGCCCACCGCCAGCGCCCGGCCCCGGTCCTGGAGCGCACCCGTCACCAGCTCGGCGGCGCTCATCGTGCCGCCGTCGACGAGGGCCACCAGCGGGCGCTTCGTGTCCCCGCCGGGGGCCGCGTTCAGGACGCGCTGCTCGCCCCGTACGTCGTAGGTCGCCACGAGCCCGCCGTCCAGGAACGCGGAGGCGGTGGTGACGGCCTCGTCGACCAGCCCGCCCCGGTTCCCGCGCAGGTCGAGCATGACCCCACCGCCGGGCGGGGCCGCGCGGACGGCCGCCCTGACGCGCTCGCCGGAGCCGCGGGTGAAGGAGGTCACCTTGATGACGGTGACGTCGCCGGCGAGCTGCCGCACGGTCACCGGCTCGGTGCGCAGCCGCTGGCGCAGGACTGTCTCGGTGAGGTCGGCGCCGTCCCGGCTGAGGTTCAGCACGACGGGGGTGCCGGCGGTGCCGCGGAGCAGGGCGACCACGTCGGCCACGGCCAGTCCGGTCACGGCGTGCCCGTCGACGCTCAGCAGCCGGTCCCCGGCGCGCAGGCCGGCCCGTGCGGCGGGGCTGCCCGGCTGGACCTCGTCGAGCGTGATCACGCCGTCGTGGGAGCGCCCGGCCCAGACCCCGACGCCGGTCCAGTGCCCGTCGAGGCCCTCGGCGAAGGCGGCGTACTCGCCCTGGTCGTAGACGGTGCCCCAGCGGTCGCCGCTGCGGCTGACCACTTCCTGCGCGGCCTTCTTGCCGGACTTGCCCTCGGCGACGGCCTCGGCGGCGGCGCGGGCGACCGCCTCGCGGTCGGCGGTGCCCTCCGCACGCGGGGCCCCGGGCGCGGGGGCGTCCGTGCGGGCGGCGGCCGCGGCACCGTCCTCGGGGACCCAGCAGCCGGTGAACGCGCCGACGGCGACGACGGCGGCGAAGGCTAACGTCAAAACGGCCCCGCGACGTGGGTCGCGGGGCCGGAGACAGAAGGCGGGCAGACCCGGCATGGCGCCGAGTCTAGGACAAGCCCCGCGCCGGTACGGATGGTTGGCCGGACCGCTTGCGGGGCGCTTGTCACACCTTCAGGTACTTGCGCAGGGCGATGAAGGCGGCCATGGAGGGCATCAGGAGGCCGATGAACAGCACGTACGGGAGCTTGGCCAGCACCGATCCCCAGCCCATGAAGTCGATCAGCTGGATCTTGTCGCGCAGGCCGACGCCGTGGTCGATCACGAAGTACTGGCCGGAGACGAGCATGACGCAGGCGAAGAGCGCGCCGATGAGCCCGGCGACGGCGGCCTCCATGATGAAGGGGACCTGGATGTAGAAACTGGAGGCACCCACCAGCCGCATGATCCCGGTCTCCCGCCTGCGGCTGAACGCCGAGACGCGCACGGTGTTGACGATCAGCAGCAGCGCCACGATCAGCATGATCGCCATGATGCCCACGGCCGCCATGTTGAGGTAGTTGAGGATCCGGAAGAGGTCGTCGATCGCCTGGCGCTGGTCGTCGACGGTGTGGATGCCGTCCCGGCCCGCGAAGGCGGAGGTGACCACCTTGTACTTCTCCGGGTTCTTGAGCTTGACCCGGAAGGACTCCTGCATCTGGTCGGGGGTGATGGAGGAGGCCAGGGCGGTGTGGCCGTACTGCTCCTGGTAGTGCTTGTACGCCTCGTCGGCGGACTCGTACGTCACCGACTTGACCAGCGACATCGCCTTGAGCTCGGACTCGATCTGCTTCTTCTGCTCGTCGGTCACGGCGCCCTTGCGGCAGGTGGCCACGCCTCCCGCGCCGCCTCCCCCGCTGTTGGCGGCCTCGCCGGCCTCCTGGGCGTCCTGCTTGTTGCAGAGGTAGATCGAGACGTTGGCCTTGTCGTACCAGAAGCCCTTCATCCTGCCCACCTGCTCGCTCATGAGCAGGGAGCCGCCGAACAGGGCCAGGGACAGGGCCACGGAGATGATGACCGCGAAGGTCATGGTGAGATTGCGGCGGAGGCCGACGCCGATCTCGGACATGACGAACTGGGCGCGCATGACTCTCAAGGGCCTTTCAGTGCTGGTAGCCGTAGACGCCGCGCGACTGGTCGCGTACGAGTCGGCCCTGTTCGAGTTCGATGACGCGCTTGCGCATCTGGTCGACGATCTGCTGGTCGTGAGTCGCCATGATCACGGTGGTGCCGGTCCGGTTGATCCGGTCCAGCAGCTTCATGATCCCGACGGAGGTCTGCGGGTCGAGGTTGCCGGTGGGCTCGTCCGCGATCAGCAGGGCCGGGCGGTTGACGAAGGCGCGGGCGATGGCCACGCGCTGCTGCTCACCGCCGGAGAGCTCGCCGGGCATGCGCTCTTCCTTGCCGCCCAGGCCGACCAGTTCCAGGACCTGCGGGACGGCTTTGCGGATCTCGCCCCGCGGCTTGCCGATGACCTCCTGGGCGAAGGCGACGTTCTCGGCCACCGTCTTGTTGGGCAGCAGGCGGAAGTCCTGGAAGACGGTCCCCAACTGGCGCCGCATCTGCGGGACCTTCCAGTTGGAGAGCTTGGCGAGGTCCTTGCCCAGGACGTGCACCTGGCCGTGGCTCGCCCGCTCCTCGCGCAGGATGAGGCGCAGGAAGGTGGACTTGCCGGAGCCGGACGAGCCGACCAGGAAGACGAACTCGCCCTTCGCGATGTCGAGGGAGACTTCTCTGAGTGCGGGACGGCTCTGCTTCGGGTAGGACTTGGAGACGCTGTCGAATCGGATCACGGGTGCACCACGGTCGCCGGGAGTAGGTGTGCGTGACCATACGCGAACGGGCGCGAGGTGTGGACCCGGCATCCGGAGTTGTCCGCTTTATCCCGCGGTCCTGGAGGGTCCGGACCGCGATTGCCCGGACGGGCCGCGCCGAATGTCGGCGAAGCTGGCACAGTGGTAGGGGGAACGGTCCGGTTCCCCGCGCCGTTATAGGCAGTAGGAAAGACCGAGGGGACGAGAGGAGGAGCGCATGACATATGACCGGCTCGTGTGCGCGAACTGCGCCGCACCCGTCAGCCAGGGCCGCTGCCCGGTGTGCCGGGCGAACCGGGAGCGCCTCCAGCAGGAGGGCCCCTTCTCCGGCCTGAACCCCGTAGCGCTCATCGTGCTCATGGTGGTCCTCGTGGCAGCTCTGGTCCTGGTGGCCCAGCAGACCGCCTAGCGGGCGCTCTGCGGGCGGGGCCCGGCGCCGGTGCTCGTCGGTGCCCGCGCCGCGTACCGATCACATACAGCGGAAGGGCCCGGACACCTCGACGGTGTCCGGGCCCTTCCCACGTTCTTCCCGCGTTCGTCCGGGGAGCGTCCTACGCGGTCTGCTCCTGCTGCTTGCGCCAGCGGATGCCGGCCTCCAGGAAGCCGTCGATCTCGCCGTCGAGGACCGCCTGCGGGTTGCCGACCTCGAACTCCGTGCGCAGGTCCTTGACCATCTGGTACGGGTGCAGGACGTAGGAGCGCATCTGGTTGCCCCAGGAGCTGCCGCCGTCCTTGAGGGCGTCCATCTTGGCCTGCTCCTCCTGGCGGCGCCGCTCCAGCAGCTTGGCCTGGAGGACGTTCATGGCGCTGGCCTTGTTCTGGATCTGCGAGCGCTCGTTCTGGCAGGAGACGACGATGCCGGTCGGGATGTGCGTGATGCGCACGGCCGAGTCGGTGGTGTTGACGCCCTGGCCGCCGGGGCCGGAGGCGCGGTAGACGTCGACGCGCAGCTCGGACTCGTCGATCTCGACGTGGTCGCTGGTCTCGACGACCGGGAGCACCTCGACGCCCGCGAAGGAGGTCTGGCGGCGGCCCTGGTTGTCGAAGGGCGAGATGCGCACGAGGCGGTGGGTGCCCTGCTCGACGGAGAGGGTGCCGTAGGCGTACGGGGCCTTGACGACGAAGGTGGTCGACTTGATGCCGGCCTCTTCCGCGTACGAGGTCTCGTAGATCTCCGTGGAGTAGCCGTGGCGCTCGGCCCAGCGCAGGTACATGCGCTGGAGGCGCTCGGCGAAGTCGGAGGCGTCGACGCCGCCGGCCTCGGCACGGATGTTGACCAGGGCCTCGCGCTCGGCGTACTCGCCGGAGAGCAGGGTGCGGACCTCCATCTCGTCCAGCGCCTTGCGGACGGAGGTCAGCTCGGTCTCGGCCTCGGCGAGGGTGTCCGCGTCGTCCATCTCCTGGGCGAGCTCGAAGAGCACCCCGAGGTCGTCGATGCGTCCGCGCAGGGTCTCGGCCTTGCGCACCTCGGCCTGGAGGTGCGAAAGCTTGCTCGTGATCTTCTGGGCGGCGTCCGGGTCGTCCCACAGGGACGGCGCGGCGGCCTGCTCCTCGAGCACGGCGATATCTGCCCTCAGCTTGTCGAGGTCCAGGACGGCCTCGATCGACCCCATGGTCGAGGAGAGGGACTTCAGCTCTTCGGAAACATCGACGACTGCCACGGGTCCAGCGTAGCCGGTCCCCGGGCAAGCCCGTCCGGGCAGGCCGGATCACCCGTTCTGATGAAGGCTCGGACGGGCGTACGCTCACCGTATGACCGTTCTCCTCGTCAAGCGCCGCCATGTGGACTACATGCGCGTCACGACGACGAGCTGTCAGCCGCCGGACCTCACCCAAGCCTGATCCACCCCGATCCGACTTGGTCCTGTAACGCGGCCCCAGCGGTCCCGGCGCCAACCCTGCCGGCGACCCCGCCCCACCCGCGGCCCCGCCACCTCTGGGGAACAGGACCCCGTGACATCCGAAACGGAGCCGTCATGCCGTCCGCGCACTCTCTCCCCGTCCTGGACCTCTCCCAGGCCGACGACCCGGCCCAGCGGGCCGACTTCCTGAAGCAGCTGCACGCAGCGGCCAGGGACACCGGTTTCCTGCACCTGACCGGGCACGGCGTCACCGCCGCCGAGAGCGCCCGCATCCTGGAGGTGACCCGGACCTTCTTCGCCCTCCCGGAGGCCGACCGGCTCGCCGTGAGCAATCTGAACTCCCCGCACTTCCGCGGCTACACCCGGATCGGGCACGAGCTGACCGGCGGGGCCTCCGACTGGCGCGACCAGCTGGACGTGGGTGCGGAACGGCCGGCACCGGTGGTGGGCCCGGACGACCCGGCGTACCTGTGGCTGGAGGGCCCCAACCAGTGGCCCGCCGCCCTCCCCGAGCTCCGTACGGTGGTCCTCGACTGGCAGGCCCGCCTGGCGGCGGTGGCGCACCGCCTGCTCCAGGAGCTGCTGGTCTCGATCGGCGCCCCGGCGGACTTCTTCGACGCGGCCTTCGCCGACCGGCCCCACCTGCACACCAAGCTGATCCGCTACCCGGGGTCGGCTCCGTCGGGCGCCGACCAGGGGGTCGGGGCGCACAAGGACTACGGCTTCCTCACGCTCCTGCTGCAGGACTCGGTGGGCGGCCTCCAGGTGGTCCGGGACGGCGGTTACGTGGACGTGCCGCCGATGCCGGGGGCCTTCGTGGTGAACCTGGGCGAACTGCTGGAGATCGCGACCGAGGGCTACCTGACGGCGACCGACCACCGGGTGGTCAGCCCGCCGGGCGCGGTGGAGCGGTTCTCGGTGCCGTTCTTCTACAACCCGCGGCTGGACGCGGTGGTGGAGACCGTGCCGGGCGACTACCTGCGCTCGGCGCCCGGGGTGGCGCACGACGCGTCGAACCCGCTGCACGCCGAGTACGGCCGCAACGAGCTCAAGGGCTGGGTCCGCGCCCACCCGGCCGTCGCACGGCGCTGGCACCCGGAACTGGTCGCGGCCTAGGGACCCCGCCGCGCAGGCGGGACTTCGCGGACACGACCCAGGCCCTCCCGGGCGGGGTGACATGACCGGGGGCTTCCCGGGATCCGCCCGGACCCGCGCCTCTCTCGCCGGCGGGGCTGACATACCGGGGCTCCGCCCCGGACCCCGGTCCTCGAACGCCGGGGTCGGGGGCGGGGCCCCCGAGCGCGGTGCCGCAGACGGCTACGGCACCCGGGGAACGGACTGCTGCTTGTTGTCCTGGGGCCGGGGCTCCGGGTCGTCGCCCGAGACAGCGAGCCACGTGCCCAGGCCGACGGCGGCGGCCAGGGCCACCGCGACCGCGGACAGGGTCAGGCGCCGTTTGCGGGCGGCCTCGGCCCGGTGGCGGGCGGAGCCGGGCCGGTGGCCGCCGGCCGGCCGCGGCACGCGGGCCGTGCCCAGCGCCCCGCCGGCCAGCTCGTCCGGCCCCGGGACCCGCATCGAGGTGTGGGTGTCCCGGTTGGAGTCGGTCGCGGACCCCGGCACCAGCGGGACCACGCCCCGGCGCCGCACCGGGTCGGCGGACGGTTCCTCCGAGGCCTGCGGCTCCGGCTCCGCGTCGTCGGGCTCGTCCACGTCCAGCGGCGGCATCCCGGCCAGCATCGGCAGCAGGTCCCGCAGCCGGACCGACAGCTCCGAGGCCCGCAGCCGTGAGGCCGGGGCCTTGGCCAGGCACTGCACGATCAGCTGCCACAGCTCGTCGGGGATCCCCGGCAGCGGGACGACCGTCTCCGTCACGTGCCGCCGCAGGACCGCGCCCGGGTGGCCGCCGCCGAAGGGGGTGAATCCGGCCAGGAGCTCGTACAGGACGGTGGCCAGGGCGTATATGTCCACCGCCGCACGCGGGGGCAGGCCCTCCACGATCTCCGGGGCCAGGTAGTCCGGGGTGCCGATGATGCGGGTCGTCGGGGCCGTGGCCCGGCCCGCGGACGCCCGCCGGGGTGAGTCGATCAGCTTGGCGACGCCGAAGTCGGTCAGCAGGGCCGGGTGCGAGCCGCCCGGGCCGAGCGGGCCCTGCATGTCCAGCAGGACGTTCTCCGGCTTGACGTCCCGGTGCACGACCCCCGCCGCGTGCGCCGCGGCCAGCGCGTCGGCCACGTCCGCGACGATCGCCACGGCCGCCTCTGGGGCGAGCCGGCGCTCGCGGTCGAGCCGCGTGCGCAGGTCCGTACCGCGTACGAGGTCCATGACGAGGGCGAGGTCGTTGCCGTCCACGACGAGGTCGCGGACGGAGACGACGTGCGGATGCTCCAGGCCGAGCAGGGCGCTGCGCTCCTGGACGAAGCGTCCGACCAGTTCCTGGTCGGAGGCGAGGTCCTCGCGCAGCAGTTTCACGGCGACGGGCCCGTCAGGCCCCTCGCCCAGCCACACCGTGCCCGCGCTGCCGCGTCCCAGGATCTGGTGCGCGGTGTACCGGCTGCCGATTTTCCGTGCCACGACTGCTCCCTCAGTGGCTGGCGTACGCCCCAAAGCTACGCGGCCGCGTGGGCTTCGGAGGCCAGCAGGGGGCCCGATTCGCGACGACCTTCACTTCTGCGGGCGAAATCACGTCCTGGATGTCGACAAATCCACGAAGTCGGCGCTACGGGACGCCCCCTAGGGTGCGGAGGAGCCGGAAGAGCCGGAGGAGCCCGCCGAGTCGCCGATCGTGGTGACCCAGTCGACGATGCCGGTGCCCCAGGTCCACACCTGGTCCCACCATCCCTTGCCGGTGCCGATCCACTCCTGGAGCGGGGTCAGCTCCCAGACGAGCCAGCCGGCCACGAAGAACACCAGGATCAGCACCAGGCAGCCCTTGAGGCAGCCGAGGCCGGGGATCCGCACCGGGTTGGCGCTGCGGCGGCGCGGCTCGCGCGGCTCCCGGGGGGCCGGCGGCTGCGGCGGAGCCTGCTGGGGCTGCTGCGGCTGGCGGTACTGCGGCTGCTGGGGCTGCTGGTACTGCTGGGGCTGGCGCTGCTGCGGCTGGTAGTGCTGCGGCGGGGGCGGCGGCGCGTACTGCTGCTGCGGAGGCTGCTGGGGCTGGCGGTACTGGGGCTGCTGCGGCTGCTGGTACTGCTGCGGCGGCGGGCCCTGCCGGTACTGCTGCGGCTGCTGGGGCCGGTGCTGCGGCGGCGGGGGCGCCTGGCGCTGCGGACGGCGGCGCAGCGGGTCGTCCTCGGGGTCGAGGTACTGGATCTGCGTCTGCTCGTTGCGGTCGCGGGCGGCCGCCATCTGCGTCTGCCACGGGTGCGGCGCGTCCGGCTGCTGCACGGGCGGCATGACCGAGGTCGGGTCGGCGCCGGGGCCTCCCGCGCTCGGCAGCACCGACGTGGCGTCGGCGGCGCCGACCGGCGGCATGACGCTGGTCATGGCGTTCGGGTCGTAGGCGCCCATCGGGGAGCCCGCCCCGGAGGGCAGCACCTGGGTCGGGTCCGCGGCGCCGGGGGTCTCGGGGACCGGGGCCGGCGAGGGGTCGGGCGCGAGGAGGGCGCCCACGCCGAGCGCGGCCTCCACCTCGGCGCCCGTGGAGTGCACGCCGATGCCGGCGGCGACCACGCGCAGGCCGCGGGCCAGGTTCGCGGCGCTGGGGCGCTCGTTCGGCTCTTTGCGCAGGCAGCGCTCGATGATCGTCCACAGCGGCTCGGGCACGGTCGAGGGGCGCTGCGGCTCCTCGCTGAGGTGGCGGTGGAGCACTTCGAGCGCGGTGCCGCCGGCGAACGGCGGGCGGCCGGTGAGCAGCTCGTAGAGCAGGATGCCGGCGCCGTAGATGTCGACGGCGGAGGTCTGCGGGCGGCCCTCGGCGGACTCGGGGGCGACGTAGGCCGGGGTGCCGACGAACTCGTGCGTGCGGGTCAGGCCCGGGGAGTCGGCGAGGCGGGCGATGCCGAAGTCGGTCAGCATCGGCTTCATCTGCCCGCCGCGCTCGTCGAGCAGCACGTTGGCCGGCTTGAGGTCGCGGTGCACCACTCCGTCGGCGTGGCTGGCGGCGAGCGCGTCCGCGATCTGGGCGGTCAGCAGGCTCGCGGCGACGGGGGTGAAGGGGCCGTTCTCGCGCAGGTACCGGTGCAGGTCCGGGCCGTCGATCAGGTCCATGACCAGGGCCAGCAGGTCGCCCTCGACGACGAGGTCGCGGGTGCGCACGATGTTGGGGTGGGTCAGGCGCAGCAGGACCGAGCGCTCCCGCAGGAAGCGCATGACGATGTCGGCGTCCTGGGCCAGCTCCTCCTTGAGGACCTTGATGGCCACGGTCTCGCCGGGCTGGCCTGCGACGGCCGCCTCCGCGCCGGCGGTCTCCCGCTGGCGGGCGCGCCAGACGGTGCCCGTGGCGCCGCGCCCGAGCGGCTCCTCGAGCAGGTATTTACTGCCGACTGGCCGCACGTCTCGCGCTCCCCTGCTGTCGTCTGCTGTGGTCGTTCCGTCGAGTGGTTTTTCCGGCCCACTCTAGGGGGTGTCCCCCCGGAAGACGCCGGTCCGCCGAGGTTGGTTGCCGCACATATGTACGGAGGGTGACGTTTCCGGGGTATGCCGGAGGCGATTTTCCCCCTCTTTCCCCCGCTCGCGGTCCGGTTTCGATCGGGCCCCGGGCCGGCCCGCGACAGTACAAGATCATTTATTGCCGGGTGCCGGGCGTGTTGTCCGCGACAGGTGCGAGGATGCACCCGTACGGAACGGCACGGGACGGGAGCCCCGCCTTCCGGGCAGACCTGACCGGACGACGCGTCCGTGCCGGGCGGGGGGCGATCGGGCAGTCATGTCACGACGATCCCCTGCCGGGCGCACACACCGCGCACCGCGCAGAAGGGACCGCTGACGGCGATGCAGATCCGGCTGACCGTCCTCGGGTCGCGCAGCGGCCACCAGACCGCGACCGCCCCCGCGAGCTGTGACGTGCTCGTCACCGCGCCCGCCGGCACCGCGCTCGCCGCGGTCGCCTCCGGGCTCGCGGCCACCGTCGGCGGCCCCGACACCGGGGGCACGGTCGTGCTGTACGCGGGCTCCGAGCGCCTCGACCTCCAGCGGCGGGTGCTGGGCGAGCCGCCGCTGGTGGACGGCGCGGTGCTGGCGCTGCACTCGCCGATGCCGGACGTGCTGCCCGAGGACGGCCTCGGCGCACCCCAGCTGCACGTCGTGGCCGGACCCGACGCGGGCGGGGTGCACCTGCTGCACGACGGGCAGATCCGCATCGGCCGGTCCGGCGACGCCGACGTGCCGCTGGACGACCCCGACGTGTCCCGGATGCACTGCGCGGTGACGGTGATCCGCGACGGCCGGGTCGCCGTCGCCGACCTGGACTCCACGAACGGCACCACCCTCGACGGCTCCCCGGTCGGGACCCAGCCGGTCGCCCTGCCCCCGGGGGCCTTGCTGCGGGTCGGCGAGTCCACCCTGCGGCTGGCGCCCGCGGGCGCGCCCGCGCTGCCGGTGACCCCGGACCAGGAGGGGCACCTGGCCCTCGCCGCACCCGCCGCACCCACCGGCCCCGCCGGCCCCGACGGCCCCACGGGGGCCTTCCCCGACGGCACGCACACGGCGGCGGGTGCCCGCGGCCCGGCCGGCGCCGGGCCGTACGGGCCGCCCGGCCCGCACGCGCCGTCCGCCGTCCCCGGCGGGGCGCCGGGCGCCTCCGGCACGGCCGCGGGCACCGCCGGGCCCTACGGACCGGCCGGTGCGACGGGCGCGGCCCACCCGGGTGCCCCCGAACCCGCCGGCGGCCCCGGCCCGGACGGGGCCCGGACCGGATCCGGCCGCCGCAAGGGCCTCGGCGCGTGGGCCCGTAAATGGGTGCGCGGGGAGGACGTCGGGCAGGCCGCCCCGGAGGCCGTCGCCACCGCCGCCGCACCCCACCCGGACGACCCGGCCGCGCTGCTGCTGGCCGCGATGGGCCCCACCGGGCGACTGTGGTCCCGTACGCCCGGGCGGGCCGGTCACGCCGCGCTGCTGGAGGTCGGGCTCGGCGCCGGGAGCCGGGTGTCCCTGCCCTCCGTCGGCGCCCTCGGCATCGCCGGCCCGCGGGCCCGGCTGTCCGGGGCCGCCCGCTGGGTGGTCGCACAGCTCGCGGGGCTGCACGCCCCGGGGCAGCTGGAGATCGTGCTCGTCTGCGCCGACCGGGCCCGTCCGCTCGCCGACCGGCGGCGCGACTGGGGCTGGCTGGGCTGGCTGCCCCACGTACGGCCCGGGCACGGCCAGGACTGCCGCCTGCTCCTCGCGTACGACCGCGACCAGGCCGCCGCCCGCACGGCCGAGCTGACCCGGCGCCTGGACGACGGACCGCTCGGCGCGCACTGGGCGAGCGCCGCCCCCGAACGGGTCCGGGAGGCGGCCGACGCCTACGAGGGCCCCTACACGCTCCTCGTCCTCGACGGCGATCCCGGGACCGGCGCGCTGCGCGACATCACCGGCCGGCTCGCCTCGCACGGTCCGGCCGCCGGGATCCACGTCCTGGCGCTCGCCGAGGCCCCGGCGGCCACCCCCGCCTCGCCGGTCGCCGAGACGTACGAGACCGCCTGCGCGGCCACCCCCGCCTTCCGGGACTGCGGTGCGGTCGCCCTGCTCAGCGGGGACGTGGCCACGGCCGTACGGACCTTCGCGGTCCGCGGCGGCGTGCCGGTCCCGTCCGGGGGCACCGCCGTCTCCGACGCCGTCTCCACCGCCTGGGCCGAGCGGTTCGCCCGGGCACTGGCGCCCCTGCGGCCCACCGACGGCGCGGCCGTCGGGCCGAGCCGTCCCACGGCCGCCGCGCTGCCCGCCACGGCTCGGCTGCTGGACGAGCTGGGGCTGGCGCGGGCCACCCCGGCCTCGCTGATGGCCCGCTGGGCGGCCGCCACGGACCAGGGGCAGGGCCAGGGCGGCCTGGCCGAGATCGTGCTGGGCAGCGGGCGGCGCGGTCCCGTCGGCACCGAGCTGGTCCACGACGGCCCGCACCTGATCGTCGAGGGGCCCGCCGGGAGCGGCCGTACCGAGCTGCTGCGCTCGGTGGCGGCGTCGCTGTCCGCGGGCGCCCGTCCGGACCGCCTCGGGCTGGTCCTGCTCGACGGGGCGGGCGGCGAGCGCGGCGACGGGCTGCTGCCCTGCACCGAACTCCCGCACGTCTCCGCCCACCTGGTCGCCTCCGATCCGCTGCGCATGCGGGAGTTCGCGCAGGCGCTGGGCACGGAGCTCAAGCGGCGCGCCGAGCTGCTGGACGGCGTGCCCTTCGCCGAGTGGCACGCGCAGCGCGAGGTGTCCGGCCGGATGGTCGCGCCGCGCCGGCCCGCCCCGGGCGAGGTCCGCGGCGACGGCGGCCCGTCCTCCGGCTCGCCGGGCCACGGCGAGCCGGTACGGACGGGAACGCTGCGGCTGCGCGCCTCCGCCACCCGTACGGATCCGGTCGGGCCGAGCCCGCTGCCGCGCCTGGTGGTGCTGGTGGACGACCTCGACGCGCTGGTCGCGCCCGGTCTGGGCAGCGCGGGCCGCCCCGCCGCCGGTTCGGTGGTCCGGGCGCTGGAGGCGGTGGCCCGTGACGGCGCCCGGCTCGGCGTGCACCTGGTGGCGAGCACCTCCCGCCCGGACCGTACGGCCGACACCGGCCCGGCCCGGCTGGCGGCCCTGCGGGTGGAGCTCGAAGCCCCGGACCAGCCGGGGCCCGGCCGCGGCGTGCTCCGCTTCGCGGACGGCCGTACGGTGCCGTTCCAGGCGGGCCGGGTCACGGGTCGGATCCCGCGGACGGCGACCCTGCGGCCGACGGTGGTCCCGGTGGAGTGGGAGCGGATGGGCGATCCGCCGGCCCGCCGGCCGGTCCGCGAGCTGGGCAACGGCCCGACCGACCTCGCGCTGCTGGCCAGCGCCCTGGACCGGGCCGCGCACCTGGTCTCGGCGATACCCGTGCTGTTCCCGCCGGCGCCCTAGGGAGTGTCCGCACAGTAGCGTCGGCCGCCCGGAGGGCGGGCGCCGCGCAGGCGGGACCTTGCGGACACGACCTAGCGTCCCCCCGACGCGGTATTGCGGGGGCGCGCGGGTCGGCGTAGACCTTGTGGTCCGGGACACACCACGGGTATCGGGGGCAGAGCCATGCGCGAGCACGGAACGGGCCGTACGCATCTCAAGTGGGCGGCGCTGGCCGTCGCGGGCGCGCTGGCGCTCACCGCCTGCGGGGGCGACGCCGACGAGGAGCCGTCGGCGCCGCAGGGCGCCACGGCCTCGCCGGGGGTGGAGTTACCGAAGCTGGACGGGGAGAAGCTCCAGGTCGCGGCGGTCTGGACGGGGCCCGAGCAGGAGAACTTCACCAAGGTCCTCAAGGAGTTCGAGAAGCGGACGGGGGCCACCGTCACCTTCGTCCCGGCCCAGGACCCGATCGTCACCTTCCTCGGCACGAAGATCGCCGGCGGGGCTCCGCCGGACGTCGCGCTGCTGCCGCAGGTCGGGGCGCTGGTCTCGGCGGTCCAGAACAAGTGGGCGCAGCCGGTGGGCCCACAGGCGCAGGCTCAGCTCGACAAGAACTACTCGGCGGGCTGGAAGTCGCTGGGCGCGGTCGGCGGCACCCAGTACGGCGTCTACTACAAGGCCGCCAACAAGTCGCTGATCTGGTACAACGCGAAGGCTTTCGAGGCTGCGGGCGTCAAGCCGCCCAAGACCTGGAAGGAACTGATCGCCGCGGCGGACACGCTGTCGGCGTCGGGCACCCCGGCGGTGTCGGTCGCGGGCGCGGACGGCTGGACGCTGACGGACTGGTTCGAGAACATCTACCTCTCCCAGGCGGGCCCGGAGAAGTACGACCAGCTGGCCAAGCACCAGATCAAGTGGACCGACGACAGCGTCAAGCAGGCCCTGACCACGCTCGCCGAGCTGTTCGGGCGCAAGGACTTCCTGGCGGGCGGTACGAGCGGCGCGCTGGCCACCGAGTTCCCGAAGTCGGTGACGCAGACCTTCACGGGCGGCGACCGGCCGGCGGCCGCGATGGTCTTCGAGGGCGACTTCGTCGCGGTGAACATCGGGCAGACCGAGGCGAAGGTCGGCGAGGACGCCCTGGTCTTCCCCTTCCCGGCGGTCGGCGCCAAGGCGCCGGTGGTCTCGGGCGGTGACGTGGCCGTCGCGCTGAAGCCCTCGAAGGGCGCGCAGGCACTGCTGACCTTCCTGGCGTCGGCGGACGCGGCGCAGATCCAGGCGCGCGAGGGCGGTTTCGTCTCCCCGAACAAGGCGGTCGACCCGGCGGCGTACCCGAACGACATCCAGCGGAACATCGCCAAGGCGCTGATCGCGGCGGGCGACGACTTCCGCTTCGACATGTCCGACCAGGCACCGGCGGCCTTCGGCGGGACGCCGGGCGCGGGCGAGTGGAAGGCGCTCCAGGACTTCCTGGCGAACCCCTCCGACGTGGCGGGCACCCAGGCGAAACTGGAGGCGGACGCGGCCAAGGCCTACGGGAACTGATCCCGTGACGGCCTCCGCCGCGCACGGTCTGTCCGCCGAGGCACGGCGCCGCCGCCTGGTGGCGGCGGCGTTCCTCCTGCCGGCCCTGGTGCTGCTCGGGGCGCTCGTCGTGCACCCGATCGGCTACTCGCTGTACCGCAGCTTCTTCGACCGATCCGGCGAGGTGTTCGTCGGCGGCGACAACTACCGGGAGATCTTCACCGACGACGGCATCCGCACCGCCCTGAAGAACACGGCGGTGTGGGTGGTGCTCGCCCCGGCCACGGCCACCGCGCTCGGGCTGATCTTCGCGGTGCTCACCGAACGGGTGCGCTGGGGAACGGCGTTCAAGCTGCTGGTGTTCATGCCGATGGCGATCTCCATGCTGGCGGCGGGCATCATCTTCCGGCTCGTCTACGACCACGACCCCGACCGGGGCGTCGCCAACGCGGTCTGGGTCGGCGTCCACGACACCTTCGCGCAGTCCTCGGCCTTCCCCAAGGCCCGTCCGGGCCGCGACTCGCCGCTGGCGGACGCCGGCGGGGGCGCCTTCGTGACCCGCGAGCCGGTCCGCGCGGGCAGCCCGGTGCTGCTCCCGCTGGTCGGCGTGGCCCCGGAGGCGCTGCCGGAGGGGACCCGTACGGCGGGCGCGCCGGAGGCCGAGCCGGGGAAGGTCACCGGCACCGTCTGGCAGGACTTCACCCGCGGCGGGGGCGGCGCGACGAACGTGGTCGACCCGAGCGAGCAGGGCTTCTCCGGGATGCGGATCGAGGCGGTCAAGGACGGCCGGGTGGTCGACACGGCGACGGCCCGCGCCGACGGCACCTTCACCCTGTCCGCGAAGGCGGACGGGGCACTGCTGCGGCTGCCCGCGGCCAACTTCCGGGAGGCGTACGGCGGGGTGGAGTGGCTCGGCCCGGCGCTGGTCACCCCGGCGGTCATCGGGGCGTACGTGTGGATGTGGGCCGGTTTCGCGATGGTGCTGATCGGGGCCGGGCTGGCGGCCGTGCCGCGCGAGCTGCTGGAGGCGGCGCGGGTGGACGGGGCGAACGAGTGGCAGGTGTTCCGGCGGATCACCGTCCCGCTGCTGGCGCCCCTGCTGGTGGTCGTGCTGGTCACGCTCGTCATCAACGTCATGAAGATCTTCGACCTGGTCTTCGTGATCGCGCCGGGTGCGGTCCAGGACGACGCGAACGTGCTCGCGCTGCAGCTGTACCGGACGTCCTTCGGCACCGACGCCGATCCGGGTCTGGGCAGCGCCATCGCCGTGCTGCTGCTGGTGCTGGTGGTTCCGGTGATGCTCGTGAACATCCGCCGCCTGCGGAAGGAGGGGGCCCGATGAGCCGTTCCGACGCGGCGCCGGACCCGAGGGGAGAACTCCGCCCGTCCGTCCGTGAGAACCGCGCCCCGTCCGGCGGCGGCGAAGCCGGACGGGGCAGCCCGAGCGGCGCGGGCGACCCGGCCCGCCGGACCCGGCGTGCGACGACGTGGGCCGAGCGCGCCGCGGGCGGTCTGGCCGGTGGGGCGTTGCGCGTCTTCCTGGTCGTGGCGGCGCTCTTCTGGCTGCTGCCCACGCTGGGGCTGCTCGTCTCCTCCCTCGTCGCCCCGACCGACCTGAACGACGGCGGCTGGTGGCAGGTGTTCGGCGCGCCCTCGCGGCTGACCGCCGACAACTACGAGCGGCTGCTGGCCAACGACACGATCACCGGTTCGCTGCTGAACACGTTCGCGATCGCGGTGCCGGCCACCCTGCTCGTGCTGGCCCTCGGCGCGTTCGCCGGATACGCCTTCGCCTGGCTGGAGTTCCCCGGCCGGGACTGGCTCTTCCTCGTCGTCGTCGGGCTGCTCGTCGTACCCGTACAGGTGGCGCTGATCCCGGTGTCGGAACTCTTCGGCACCATCGGCCTGTTCGAGACCACGGCGGGCGTGGTGCTCTTCCACACCACCTTCGGTCTGCCCTTCGCCGTGTTCCTGCTGCGCAACTTCTTCGCGGAGATCCCGCGCGAGCTGCTGGAGGCGGCCCGTCTCGACGGGGCGGGTGAACTGCGGCTGTTCACGCGGGTGGTGCTGCCGCTGGGCGGCCCGGCGATCGCCTCGCTCGGCATCTTCCAGTTCCTGTGGGTGTGGAACGACATGCTGGTGGCGCTGGTCTTCGCCGACTCGGCCAACCCGCCGATCACGGTCGCGCTCCAGCAGCAGGTACGGCAGTTCGGGAACAACATCGACGTGCTGGCGCCCGGCGCGTTCCTGTCGATGGCGGTCCCGCTCGTCGTCTTCTTCGCGTTCCAGCGGCAGTTCGTCACGGGGGTGATGGCCGGCGCGGTCAAGTAGGCCTCGAGACCCCCGGCTGACGTGCGGCGTTGACACTGCGTAACCCGAATGCCACACGGTGCGTAACCCGATCGCCACGCCGGGGGTTCCTGGGCAATATGCCCGCGCCGACCCCTGGATGTGCCGTGCCCCGGTTCAGCGTCATCGTGCCCGCGTACAAGGTCCAGGCCTATCTCCAGGAGAGTCTGGACTCGGTCCTGACGCAGTCGTACCCGGACCTGGAACTGATCGCCGTCGACGACGCCTCCCCCGACGCCTGCGGTTCGATCATCGACGAGTACGCGGCCCGCGACCCCCGGGTGACCGCGGTGCACCTGGCGCACAACCTGGGGCTGGGCCCGGCGCGGAACGCGGGCCTGGCCCGGGCCACCGGCGACTACCTGATCTTCCTCGACGGCGACGACACCCTCACCCCGGGCGCCCTGCAGGCCCTCACCGACCGGCTGAAGGCCACCGGCTCCCCCGACGTCCTGGTCTACGACTACGCGCGCGCCTACTGGTCCGGGGACGTCGTGCGCAACCGGCTCTCGCACCGGCTGTCCGAGGAGGGCCCGGCCAGCTTCCGGCTCGCCGACCGCCCCGCCCTGCTCGCCATGCTGATGGTGGTGTGGAACAAGGCGTACCGCCGTGAGTACGTCGAGCGCGAGGGCCTCGCCTTCCCGCCGGGGCTCTACGAGGACACCCCCTGGACCTACCCGGCGCTGCTGGCCGCGGAGTCCGTCGCCGTCCTGGACCGGGTCTGCGTGCACTACCGCCAGCGGCGCACCGGATCGATCCTGACCACCCGCACCGCCCGCCACCTGGAGATCTTCGACCAGTACGACCGGGTCTTCGGGTACCTCGCCGGGCGGCCCGAGCTGGAGCGCTGGCGCTCCACCCTGCACCGCCGGATGGCCGAGCACTTCTGCGCCGTCCACGCCGACCCGCGCCGCCTCCCCCGCGCCAGCCGGGCCGAGTTCTTCGCCCGGGCCTCGGCCCTGCTGCGCCGCTACCGCGCCCCGGGCGGCCGGAGTTCGCTGCCGCTGTCCCTGTCGCGGACCGACCGGATCCGGCACGCCCTGATGCGGCTGGGCGCCCGGCGCTGCTACCGGCTGCTGTCGGTGTTGCGCTCGGCGGGGCTGGCGCTGGGGCGGGCCGCCTCGGCCCTGGGGCGGGGCCTGCGCGAGTCCTCGCTGCGGCTGCACTACCGGGTCCAGCGGCTGCTGCCGCTGCGCCCGGAGCTCGCGGTCTTCTCCGCGTACTGGCACGGCGGCTACGCCTGCAACCCGGCGGCGATCGAGGCGAAGCTGCGGGAGCTGGCGCCCCGGATGCGGACGGCGTGGATCTGCGACCCGGCGCACGCGGCGACGCTCCCGCGGGAGACGGTGGCGCTGCGCCCCGGTTCGGCGGCGTACTGGAGCGCCCTGGCCCGGGCCGGGTACCTGGTCACGAACGTCAACTTCGACCGCGCGCTGGTCAAGCGGCGCGGCCAGGTCCTCCTCCAGACGCAGCACGGCACCCCGCTCAAGCGGGTCGGCCTCGACCTCCAGGACCGGCCGGCGGCCACCCCGACCACGGACTTCGCGGGCCTGCTGCGCGGCGCCGACCAGTGGGACTACCTGCTCTCCGCGAACCGGCACTCCACGCTGGTGTGGGAGAAGGCGGTCCCGTCCTCCTACACCACCCTCGAATACGGCTATCCGCGCAACGACGTCTTCCACCGGGCGACGCGCACGCAGGTGCTGGAGCTGCGCGAGCGGCTGGGCATCCCGGCGGGCTCGACGGCGATCCTGTACGCGCCGACCCACCGCGACTACCGCCGCAGCAGGCCGGACCACCTGGACTTCGAGCGGCTCCTGCGGGACCTGGGCCCGCGCTTCACGCTGCTGGTCCGCACGCACCTGACGTACGCGGACACCGACCGCGCGTGGGATCCCCACCCGCGGCTCGTGGACGTCTCCGCCCACCCGTCGGTGGAGGAGCTGTGCCTGGCCTCCGACGCGCTGGTCACGGACTACTCGTCCCTGATGTTCGACTACGCGGCGCTGGACCGGCCGATCGTGATCCACGCGGACGACTGGGAGGCGTACGAGGCGGCCCGGGGCACGTACTTCGACCTGCGGTCGTGTCCGCCGGGAGCGATCGCCCGCACCCAGGACGAGCTGGTGGACATCTTCACCACGGGCCACTGGCAGGGCTCCCGCTCCGCCCAGCTGCGCTCGGCCTTCCGCGCCCGCTTCTGCTCGTACGACGACGGCCACGCGGCGGAGCGCGTGGTCCGCCGGGTCTTCCTGGGCCAGGCGACCCCGACCCCACCGGTGACTCCCCTCCCGGACCGCAGCCCCACCCCCTCGGCCCCGGCCCCGGCGCCCGTCCCGGAGCCGACCCTGGCCCACGTCTGGCCGTAGCCGCAGGTGCGCACGGCCGCACGGCCCGGAGCCGGAGGGTCCGTCAGGCGGTGCCGGAGGCCGACTTCAGGCCTGCGACGACCTGGTGGGCCAGGGTGTCCAGGTGGGCGGGCGTGACCGCGTCGCGGACGACGACCTGGCGCCAGTAGAGCGGGCCGATCAGCAGGTCCAGGGCGTGGTCGGGGCTGATGTCCGCCGGGAGTTCGCCTCGGGCGACGGCGTCCGAGACGATGCCCTGGGCCATGCGGTGCTGGCCGTCCAGGAGCGCGCCGCGGACGGCGTCCGCGATCTCCGGGTTGCGGGAGGCCTCGACCAGGAGGTCCGGGATCACCGCGGACGCCACCGGGTGCCGCAGCACGTGTGACATGACCTCCAGCAGGGCGCGTACGTCCCCGTAGAGCGAGCCGGTCGCCGGCACCGGCAGGCCGTCCACCGCGAAGGCGCCGACCAGGTCGAGCACCAGGTGCAGCTTGGACTTCCACCGCCGGTACACGGCCGTCTTGCCGACCCCGGCACGCCGTGCGATGCCCTCGATGGACATCCGGGAGAACCCGACCGCGGCCAGCTCCTCCAGCACCGCGTTGCGGATCGCCTCCGTCACGTCCTCGCGCAGGACGGCGGCGCCGGCGGGGGCGCGGCGGGCGGAGGCGGAGGGTGCGGGGTCCGTGGTCATGGACAGAGCATAGCCGCGGCCCGTCACGACGATACGGTTGCGTTCCGTCGGCCCACGCCATAACCTCGCCGTAGCGACGATACGGACCCGTCCCGACCCACGTCGAAAGCGAACCCAGTGACCACCGCGACCGCATCCACGACCGCGCCCGCCACCTCCGCCGAGGTCGCGCAGCTGGCCGCCGCCCACGGCCTCACGCTCAGCGGCGCCCGCCCGACGCTCCCCCGCTACATCGCGCAGCTCTGGCAGCGCCGCCACTTCGTGGCCGCGTACGCGAACGCCCGTATGCAGGCCACGTACAGCACGGCGAAGCTCGGCCAGGTCTGGCACCTGGTGACCCCGCTGCTCAACGCGGCGGTCTACTACTTCATCTTCGGCATCGTGCTGAAGGCCAGCCACGGCGTGCCGGACTACGTCCCCTTCCTGATCACCGGCATCTTCGTCTGGGACTTCATCAGCAGCTCCGTCAACGCCGGCACCCGCGCCGTCCACGGCAACCTCGGCCTGGTCCGCGCGCTGCACTTCCCGCGCGCGAGCCTGCCCATCTCCACCGTCGTGCAGCTCTTCCAGCAGCTGCTCGTCTCCATGGCCGCCCTGGTGATCCTGCTGCTGGCCTTCGGCCAGCGGCCCGGCGCGGCCTGGCTTCTGGCCGTACCGGCGCTCCTGCTGACGGCCCTCTTCGCCGCCGGCTGCGCCATGCTCATGGCCCGCATCGGCAGCAAGAGCCCCGACGTCAGCCAGCTGATGCCCTTCGTCCTGCGTACGTGGATGTACTCCTCGGGCGTCATGTGGTCGATCGACCAGATGCTCGGCAAGAACGACCTGCCGCACTGGGTGCTGACGGCCCTCAAGGCCAACCCGCCGGCGGTCTACATCGACCTGATGCGCTTCGCGCTGATCGACAGCTTCCCCGCACACGCGCTCCCGCACCACGTGTGGCTGCTGGCCGCCGGCTGGGCGCTGCTCGCGGGCGTCGGCGGATTCATCTACTTCTGGAAGGCAGAGGAGGCGTACGGCCGTGGCTGACGACACCCGGGTACCCACCGTGATCGCGGACGGGGTCCACGTCATCTACAAGGTCCACGGGACCGGCGCCCGCAAGGGCGGCGCCACGGCGGCGCTCAGCCGGATCTTCTCCCGCGGGGCCACCCCCGGCATGCGCGAGGTGCACGCGGTCAAGGGCGTCTCCTTCACCGCCTACGAGGGCGAGGCCATCGGCCTCATCGGCTCCAACGGCTCGGGCAAGTCCACCCTCCTCAAGGCCATCGCCGGCCTGCAGCCGGTGGCCCGCGGGCGGATCTTCTCGCACGGCCAGCCGTCCCTGCTGGGCGTGAACGCCGCCCTGATGAACGACCTGACGGGCGAACGCAACGTCATCCTCGGCGGCCTCGCGATGGGCATGTCCCGGCAGCAGATCCGCGAGCGCTACCAGGACATCGTCGACTTCTCCGGCATCAACGAGAAGGGCGACTTCATCTCCCTGCCGATGCGGACGTACTCCTCCGGCATGGGCGCCCGGCTGCGGTTCTCCATCGCCGCCGCCAAGGACCACGACGTCCTGATGATCGACGAGGCCCTGGCCACGGGCGACGCGGCCTTCCAGCGGCGCAGCCAGGCCCGCATCGAGGAACTCCGTGAGCGCGCCGGCACCGTCTTCCTGGTCAGCCACGCCATCAACACGGTCCGCGAGACCTGCGACCGCGCGATCTGGCTGGACTCCGGCGTCCTGCGCATGGACGGCCCCGCGGACGAAGTCTGCGCCGCCTACGAGGCCTCCAGCCGCGCCGGCGCTTGAGGCGGCACCCCCAGCCCCGCAACGGGCCGGGCCCGGGACCACAAGGTCCCGGGCCCGGCCCGTTTCACGTTCGGCTACGGCAGCCCGGTCAGCTGTGCGCGCGCAGCAGGCTGCGCATCGTCCGCATCGCCACCGACAGGTTCGCCAGGTCGAAGTCGTCCGAGCCCCGGATCTCCTCCAGGGTCGTCCGGGCCCGCCCGATGATCGCCGCGTTCTTCTCCTCCCACGCCTTGAAGCGCTCCTCGGGAGTCGAGGCGCCGTTGCCCACCGACAGCACGTCCGCGGTCAGGGCCGCGTGCGCCGCGAACAGGTCCTCACGGATCGACGCGCGGGCCATGGACTGCCAGCGGTCGGCACGCGGCAGCTCGATGATCCGGTCCATCAGCTGTGTGATGTCCAGGCGGTCGGCGAGGTCGTAGTACACCTCGGCGACACCCAGCGGGTCCACGCCCGTCCGGTCCGCGATCGCGACGATGTCCAGCGTCGGGAAGGCCGAGGAGAACCCGGCGACCTTCGCCGCCAGCTCCTCCGGCACGCCCTCGCCGGTCAGCTCGTCCATGACCAGCTGGTACCAATCCAGGTCCGCACCGCGCACCAGCTTCGGCAGCTCCGCCCACACCCCGGCCACGCGCTCCCCGAAGAAGGCGATGGTCTCGGTGATCTGGAGCGGCTGCGGCCGGTTGTTGAGCAGCCAGCGGGTACCGCGCTCGACCAGGCGGCGCGAGTGCAGGCGCACCCGGGTCTGGACGTCCGCGGCCACCTTGTTGTCGAGCGCCTCCACGGCGTCCCACACCTCGGCGAGGCCGAAGATCTCGCGGGCCGCGAGCTGCGCCCGGACGATCTCCTCCGTGGAGGCCCCGGTCTCCTCGCGCAGACGGTGCAGGAAGGTCGAACCACCGGTGTTGACGGTGTCGTTGACCAGGATCGTCGTGATGATCTCGCGGCGCAGCGCGTGCGCGTCGATCTGCTCGGAGAACTTGTCGCCCAGGGCCGCCGGGAAGTACGCGAAGAGCAGGCGGCGCAGGTACGGGTCGTCCGGCAGCTCGGTGGCGATGAGCTCGTCCGCCGTCGTGATCTTCGTGTACGCGAACAGGACGGCCAGCTCCGGCTGGGTCAGGCCCTTGCCGTTGTTCAGCAGTTCGCGGATCTGCCGGTCGGTGGGCAGGAACTCCAGCTCGCGGTTGAGCAGTCCGGCGCCCTCCAGGCGGCGCATGAAGCGCTGCTGGGCGTGGAGCAGGCTGGGCGCCTGCGCCGAGCCGTTGGCCAGCGCGGTGTTCTGCGCGTAGTTGTTGCGCAGTACCAGGCGGCCGACCTCGTCGGTCATCTGCGCGAGCAGCTTGTTGCGCTGCTTGACGGTCATGTCGCCGTCGGCGACGACCGCGTTGAGCAGGATCTTGATGTTCACCTCGTGGTCGGAGGTGTCCACGCCCGCGCTGTTGTCGATGGCGTCGGTGTTGACCTTGCCGCCCTCGCCGCCGGCACCGCTGCGGGCGAACTCGATGCGGCCGAGCTGGGTCAGGCCCAGGTTGCCGCCCTCGCCGATGACCTGCGCCCGCACGTCGGAGCCGTTGACGCGGATGGCGTCGTTGGCCTTGTCGCCGACGTCGGTGTGGGTCTCGGAGGTCGCCTTGACGTAGGTGCCGATGCCGCCGTTCCACACCAGGTCCACGGGGGCCTTGAGGATCGACTGCATCAGCTCGGCCGGGGTCATCTTGGTGACGCCGGCCTCGATGCCGAGCGCCGCGCGCATCTGCGCGGTGACCGGGACGGCCTTGGCGGAACGCGGGTGGATGCCGCCGCCCGCCGAGATCAGCGAGGCGTCGTAGTCCGCCCACGAGGAACGCGGCAGCTCGAACAGGCGCCGGCGCTCGGCGTACGAGGTGGCCGCGTCCGGAGTCGGGTCGATGAAGATGTGCCGGTGGTCGAAGGCGGCCACCAGGCGGATGTGCTCGGAGAGCAGCATGCCGTTGCCGAAGACGTCACCGGACATGTCACCGACGCCGACGACGGTGAAGTCCTGGGTCTGGGTGTCGTGGCCGAGCTCGCGGAAGTGCCGCTTGACGGACTCCCACGCGCCGCGGGCGGTGATGCCCATGCCCTTGTGGTCGTAGCCGGCCGAGCCGCCCGACGCGAAGGCGTCGCCGAGCCAGAAGCCGTAGGACTCCGCCACGCCGTTGGCGATGTCGGAGAACGTCGCGGTGCCCTTGTCCGCGGCGACGACGAGGTAGGTGTCGTCCTCGTCGTGACGGACCACGCTCCGCGGCGGCACGACCTCGCCGGCGACCATGTTGTCGGTGATGTCGAGCAGCGCCGAGATGAAGATCTTGTACGAGGCGATGCCCTCGGCGAGCCAGGCGTCGCGGTCCACCGACGGGTCGGGGAGGTTCTTGGCGACGAAGCCGCCCTTGGCACCGACCGGCACGATGACGGTGTTCTTGACCATCTGCGCCTTGACCAGGCCGAGGATCTCCGTACGGAAGTCCTCGCGGCGGTCGGACCAGCGCAGGCCGCCTCGGGCGACCTTGCCGAAGCGCAGGTGGACGCCCTCGACGCGCGGGGAGTACACCCAGATCTCGTACGCCGGGCGCGGCGCCGGAAGGTCCGGGATGGCCTGCGGGTCGAACTTCATCGACACGTAGGCGTGCTGCTCGCCCTGGGAGTCGAGCTGGAAGAAGTTCGTGCGCAGGGTCGCCTTGATGAGGGTGAGGAAGGCCCGCAGGATGCGGTCCTCGTCGAGCGAGGCGACCTGGTCCAGGGCCCCGTCGAGCTCCTCCAGCATGGCGTCCACGAGCTCGCTGCCCGCGGCCTGGCGGACGGGCGACATCCGGGCCTCGAAGAGCGAGACCAGCAGCCGGGTGGTGTGGACGTTGTTGCGGAGGGTGTCCTCCATGTAGTCCTGGCTGAAGGTGGAGCCGGCCTGGCGCAGGTACTTGGCGTACGCGCGCAGGACGACGGCCTGCCGCCAGGTCAGGCCGGCGCTCAGCACGAGGGTGTTGAAGTTGTCGTTCTCGGCCTGGCCGTTCCAGACGGCCGCGAAGGCGTCCTGGAAGCGCTCGCGGGCGTCGTCGCCGAGGTCGCCCGCCGAGAGCCGCAGACCGAAGTCGTAGATCCACGCGTTCGTGCGGTCGGCGCAGCGCAGCTCGTACGGGCGCTCGTCGGTGACCTCGACGCCGAGGCGCTGGAGGACCGGCAGGACGGCGGACAGGGAGACCTGCTCACCGGCGCGGTAGATCTTGAAGCGGCGTTCGCCGGGGCCCGCGCCGACGGGCTCGTACAGCGACAGCGCGAAGTCCTTGTCGCTGCCGCGCAGCTTCTCCAGGTGCACGAGGTCGGCGACGGCGGCGCGCGGCGAGTGGTCGGCCTTGTAGCCCTCGGAGAAGGCGCTGCCGTAGCGGCGCAGCAGCTCCGCGGCGCGCTCCTCGCCGAGTTCGGCGTTGAGGGCCTGGTCGAAGCCGTCGGCCCAGGAGCGGGCGGCCTCGACGAGACGGCCCTCGATGCGCTCGACGTCGCCGTCGGTCAGCACGGGCAGCTCGGTGCCCTGCGGGACGCGGATGACGAAGTGGATGCGGGAGAGGATCGACTCGGTGTTCCAGGCGGTGAAGTCGACGCTGATGCCGCCGAGCTCCTCGCGCAGGATGTCCATCAGGCGCAGCCGCACACCGGTGGTGAAGCGGTCGCGGGGCAGGTAGACCAGCGCGGAGTAGTAGCGCCCGTACTCGTCCTGGCGCAGGTACAGCCGCAGCCGGCGGCGTTCCTGGAGGTAGAGGACCGAGGTGACGATGGACTGGAGCTGGTCGACCGGGGTCTGGAACAGCTCGTCGCGCGGGTAGGTCTCCAGGATCTGCGTCAGGTCGCGGCCGTCGTGGCTGGACGGCGAGAAGCCGGCCCGCTCCAGGACCTCGGCGACCTTGCGGCGGATGACCGGCACGCGGCGCACGGACTCGGTGTACGCGGCGGAGGAGAACAGGCCGAGGAAGCGGCGCTCGCCGATGACGTTGCCGTCGGCGTCGAACTTCTTGACGCCGACGTAGTCGAGGTACGAGGGGCGGTGCACGGTGGAGCGGCTGTTGGCCTTGGTCAGCACCAGCAGGCGGTGCTCGCGGGCCTTGGCGCGGGCGTCGGCCGGCAGCCGGTTGAAGGACGGCGAGACCGGGTGGCCGTCGTCCTTGCCGCTGTGGTGCGGGTCGGAGCGCAGGATGCCGAGGCCGGTGCCGGGCACGGCGGCCAGGGAGTCGCCGTCGACGAGGTTGTACTCGCGGTAGCCGAGGAAGGTGAAGTGGTCGTCGGCGAGCCAGCGCAGCAGCTCGCGGGCCTCTTCGAGTTCGTACTCGCGCAGGTCCGGGGCGGTGGGCTCGTCGGGCAGGCCTTCGGCGATGCGCAGCGCGGCGTCGCGCATCTTCTCCCAGTCCTCGACGGACTCGCGTACGTCGGACAGGACGCGCAGCAAGTCGGCGTTGATCTGCTTGAGGTCGGCGCGGTCGGTCTCGCGGTCGATCTCGACGTGGATCCAGGACTCGACGAGGGAGTCGTGGGGGCGCGCGGTGCGGGGGCCGTGGGCGTCGCAGTCCGGGCCGAGGATCTCGATCAGCTTGCCGGTGACGTCACGCCGGACGACGACCTGCGGGTGGATCACGACGTGGATGCCGCGGCCCTGGCGGGACAGCTCGTTCGTCACGGAGTCGACGAGGAAGGGCATGTCGTCGGTGACGACCTCGACGACGGAGTGGCTGGAGGTCCAGCCGTTCTCCTCCACCGTGGGGGTGTGCACGCGTACGTTCGCGGTGCCCTGCGGCCGGTTCTCGGCCAGTCGGTAGTGGGAGAGCGCGGCTCCGAATACATCGACCGGGTCCCGGTCCGTGAGGTCCTCGGGCGCCGTGTGCAGGTAGTAGCGCTGGAGGTAGGAGAGGACCGCGTCCTGGTCCGGACGCTCTCCCTGCTCGGACCCAGTCGGAAGTAGCCCCCCGGCCGGGCTGTGCTCAGCTACCCGGGCCGCCCGTGCGAGCAGCTCGGCCTTTGCTTCGTCCAGCTTGGTCTGCATGTCCTCTGGCTCCTGTCGCGCGCCATTGCGTGACGTAGGTGAAGGAAGGAATGACATAGCGCCGCGAGGCGGGGTGTCCGTTCTGAATCGACGCTATGCCGTCGTGAGAGCCGACCGGGAGGGAATGAGCCAAGATCGGCTGGCGATCCCGGTGGCGGGGATCAGCGATGGCCCGGGCACTGTCGTGCGCCGGGCGCAGGCCGGAGGCTCCAGTGCCCCCGATGGATATCGCGCTGATCACGGGTACAAGGCTATCCCGACCTACCCCCAAGTCGTCATTCGCTGCATCTGTACAAATCTTGGGGTGGAACTTTGACACTCTGGCCAGCGACGTGGCAGGCCGTCCGTGCAGCGGCCCGGCCAGTCGCTATTCGGCCAGCTCGCGAGCTGTCAGAACGGCCTCGGCCAGGCTGTCCACGACGGGTACTCCGGCTGATTCCAGACTGCGGCGGCTGTGCGAACCGCCCGTGTAGAGGACCGCGCGGGCGCCGACGTGGGCGGCGGCGAGTGCGTCGTCCACCGCGTCCCCGATGAGGACCGTACGGTCGGCGGTCACCCCCGTCGCGTGGAGGGCCTCCATGTGGCGTACGAGATGTCCCGCCTTGGAGGTGTGGGAGGGGCCGGTCCGCCCGTCGACGCGCAGGAAGTGCACGTCGATGCCGTGCTCGCGCACGAGCGGGACGAGCCTGTCGTGGGGCGCGAGGGACAGCAGGGACTGGGTGAGCCCGCCGAGCTGCCACTCCCGGAGCAGTTCCCTGGCGCCCTCGGTGAGCCCGGCGTCCGCGGCGGCGGCCCAGTAGTGGCGGTGGAAGGTCTCGTCCATGACGAGCCACTCCGCCTCGGTGGGCAGCCGTCCCATGAGGCGCTCGTAGAACTTCGGCACCGGTACGACGTACAGCTCGCGGTACGTCTCCAGCGTGATCGGCGCGAAGCCGAGCTCGGCGAAGGAGGCGTTCGTCGCGGCTATGACGGCGTCGATGTCGTGGAGCAGCGTGCCGTTCCAGTCCCAGACGATGTGGTTCGTGTGCGTCATTTCAGCAGTCCCGGGATCTCCTGCACGCCGAACCAGAGCAGCTCGTGGTCCTCGGCGCCGTCGACGGTGAACCGCGCGTCCTCGTCCCCGCCGTCGGCGGCGGGCAGGGCCAGCGCGGCGGCGGCGACGTCCTCGTCGGCGTCGTCGGCGTCCACGTGCACCGCGGCGGCCACGGTGAGGCGCACGGCGGCCGCGAGGCTCACCTGGCCGAGGGTGGCCTCGTCGACCCCCGGGGTGGCGGTGGCGGCCTTGTCGTCCACGTCGAGGGCGACGACGACGCGTCGGCGGGGCGCGCCGGGGTCGGCGGCGAGCAGCCGCAGCGAGGCGGCCGCGGCCCGGCCCAGGGCCGCGTACTCCAGCTCCTCGATGTCGTCCGAGACGTACCACTCGCGCAGGCCGGGGGTGACGGCGTACGCCCGCAGCGGGGCCGGGCCCAGCTCACCCGCCTTGTGCACCTCGGCGAGCGCGGGGAGGGTCAGGGGGACGTACACACGCATGGCCGGCTGCTTTCGGTAGTCGGAAACGCACCCAGGATACGACTCGGAGGGGGCCGGCAGGGGTCCGGCAGGGTGACGGCCGCCGTACCCCATCGGGCTGCCGGGACGCGCCGGGCGCCCGTCCACCCGCTGATCCGGGGCCGGGACCGGGCCCGCGCGGGGGCGGCGGGGCACGCACTCGGATAGGTGAACCGGGCGCGCGGCGGGCCGTGGCCCGGCCGTGGTTGCGGAGCGTGTTCGCCGACCGTAGAAGGTCCCCATCAAGTTACCGCCCGGTACCGCTCCGGGCCCGGCCTGTTCGGGGGCAGATCGCGATGGACACCACGACGCGCGGCACGATCGGCAGCAACGGAGGCCGCCGCCGGCCCGCGGGCCGCTCCGGAACCCGCCCCGCCGGGCGGCGCGACCAGCGACGCCCGGCGGGTCCCGCGCCCACCGTGCGCCCCGGTCCGCACCACTGGTTCGCCGAACGCCTGCTGGCCGTCGTCAGCGGCCGGCGCCCGGTCCACTCGCTCCTCGGCCACACCATCGGCCCGGCCTACCAGCAGCTGGTGAACCTGGCTCCCGCCGAGCTGGCGCTGCGCGAGCGCCTGTCACCGGTCGTCCGCCAGTGCGGCCGCTTCATCCCCGGCCCGGGCGTCATCGAGGCCTTCGCCCGCATCGCCACCGGCGACCGCGTCACGGCCATGGCCTTCCGCCTGGAACAGGGCCCGGACCTCCGCTGGCGCTGCGCGGCGGTCGAAATCCAAGGCCCCCGCCCGTGACCCCAGCGCCGCCGGCGTTCGAGGCGCGGGGGCCCGGGGGCAGCGCCCCCGCTCGGCGCCGCACCCGGCACCACACGGCAACCCCCGCGGGAGCCGGACGGCGAAACGGCCGGGGCCGGACACCCACAAGGTGTCCGGCCCCGGCCGACGGCTCAACCCGGCAGCGGGTTACTTCTTGCGGCGACGCCCGCCCGCGGCCTTCTGCGCCTTGCGGCGCTCGGCCCGCGTCATCCCGTCACCGGCGGCGTCGCTGTCGAAGTCACCCTCGATCACGCCGCCCTCCCCGTCGACCGTCGGCGCGGAGAAGTGCAGCCGGTCCGGACGCTGCGGCGCGTCCAGCCCCTTCGCCCGGATCTCCGGACGCGCGGCCGGCACCGGCTCCTTCGTCAGCGACGGCGCGGCGTCCTGCACCGGAAGCTCCTCGACCTGCTGCTCGACCTGGACCTCCAGGTTGAACAGGTAGCCGACGGACTCCTCCTTGATGCCTTCCTGCATGGCGTTGAACATGTCGAAGCCCTCGCGCTGGTACTCGACCAGCGGGTCCTTCTGGGCCATCGCCCGCAGGCCGATGCCCTCCTGCAGGTAGTCCATCTCGTACAGGTGCTCGCGCCACTTGCGGTCCAGCACCGACAGCACCACGCGCCGCTCCAGCTCACGCATGATCTCCGAGCCGAGGGCCTTCTCGCGGGCCTCGTACTGCTCGTGGATGTCGTCCTTGACGGACTCCGCGATGAACTCGGCGGTGATCCCGGCCCGGTCGCCCGCGGCCTCCTCCAGCTCCTCGATGGTGACCTTCACCGGGTAGAGCTGCCGGAAGGCGCTCCACAGGCGCTCCAGGTCCCACTCCTCGGCGAAGCCCTCGACCGTCTCGGCCGCGATGTACGCGTCGATCGTGTCGTCCATCATGTGGCGCACCTGCTCCTGGAGGTCCTCGCCCTCCAGGACGCGGCGGCGCTCGCCGTAGATGACCTCGCGCTGGTTGTTGAGGACCTCGTCGTACTTCAGGACGTTCTTGCGCGTCTCGAAGTTCTGGGTCTCGACCTGCGACTGGGCCGACGCGATCGCGCGCGTCACCATCTTGTTCTCGATCGGCACGTCGTCCGGCACGTTCGCCATCGCCATGACCCGCTCGACCATCTGCGCCTTGAACAGGCGCATCAGGTCGTCACCCAGCGACAGGTAGAAGCGGGACTCGCCCGGGTCGCCCTGTCGGCCGGAACGGCCGCGCAGCTGGTTGTCGATACGGCGCGACTCGTGGCGCTCGGTGCCCAGCACGTACAGCCCGCCGAGCCCCTTGACCTCCTCGAACTCCGCCTTCACGGCCGACTCCGCCCGGGTGAGCGCCTCGGGCAGGGCGTGCGCCCACTCCTCGATGTGCTCCTCGGGGTCCAGGCCGCGCTGGCGCAGCTCCGCCTCGGCGAGGTCGTCCGGGTTGCCGCCGAGCTTGATGTCGGTACCACGGCCGGCCATGTTCGTGGCGACGGTGACCGCGCCGCGGCGGCCGGCCTGGGCGACGATCGTCGCCTCACGGTCGTGCTGCTTGGCGTTGAGCACCTCGTGCGGGATGCCGCGCTTGGAGAGCTGCTGGGAGAGGTACTCGGACTTCTCGACCGACGTCGTACCGACGAGGATCGGCTGACCCGTCTCGTGCTTCTCCGCGATGTCGTCGACGACGGCGGCGAACTTCGCGACCTCGGTCCGGTAGATCAGGTCGGGCTGGTCCTTGCGGACCATCGCGCGGTTGGTCGGGATCGGGACCACGCCGAGCTTGTAGATCTGGTGGAACTCGGCTGCCTCGGTCATGGCCGTACCGGTCATGCCCGACAGCTTCGAGTACAGGCGGAAGAAGTTCTGCAGGGTGATCGTGGCGAGGGTCTGGTTCTCGTCCTTGATGTCCACCCCTTCCTTCGCCTCGATCGCCTGGTGCATGCCCTCGTTGTAGCGGCGGCCGGCGAGGATACGGCCGGTGTGCTCGTCGACGATCATGACTTCGCCGTCGATGACGACGTAGTCCTTGTCCTTCTTGAACAGTTCCTTCGCCTTGATGGCGTTGTTCAGGTAGCCGACGAGCGGGGTGTTCACCGACTCGTAGAGGTTCTCGATGCCGAGCCAGTCCTCGACCTTGGCGACACCGGCCTCGTGGATGCCGACGGTGCGCTTCTTCTCGTCGACCTCGTAGTCGCCGGTCTCCTCGATGCCCTTGAGCGGCTGGCCGGCCTCGCCCTTGGTCAGGCGGGTGACCAGCTTGGCGAAGTCCGCGTACCACTTCGTGGCCTGGTCCGCGGGACCGGAGATGATCAGCGGGGTGCGGGCCTCGTCGACGAGGATCGAGTCGACCTCGTCGACCACGGCGAAGTTGTGGCCGCGCTGGACCAGCTCGTCCTGCGACCACGCCATGTTGTCGCGCAGGTAGTCGAAGCCGAACTCGTTGTTCGTGCCGTAGGTGATGTCGCAGCTGTACTGCTCGCGACGCTGCGCCGGCGACATGTTCGCCAGGATGCAGCCGACGGACAGGCCCAGGAACTTGTGGACGCGGCCCATCATCTCGGAGTCGCGCTCGGCCAGGTAGTCGTTCACCGTGATCAGGTGGACGCCCTTGCCGGACAGCGCGTTCAGGTACGCGGGGAGCGTGCCGACGAGGGTCTTGCCCTCACCGGTCTTCATCTCTGCGACGTAGCCGAGGTGCAGCGCCGCGCCACCCATGATCTGGACGTCGTAGTGGCGCTGGCCGAGGACGCGCTTGGCCGCCTCGCGCACGGTCGCGAAGGCCTCGGGCAGCAGGTCGTCCAGGCTCTCACCGTCCTGGTAGCGCTGCTTGTACTCGTCCGTGAGCGCCCGCAACTCGGCGTCGGAGAGGTTGACGAAGTCCTCTTCGATGGAGTTGACCTGGTCCGCGATGCGGTGCAGTTTGCGCAGGATCTTGCCTTCGCCTGCACGCATGAGCTTGTTGAAGACGGACACCGAGGTTTGTCTCCTTGCCGGTCGGGCCTGGGCACTGTACGTACACGGGCACGGCAGGTGGGCCCCACCGCAACGGCCATCGTAAGCGAGGACTCGGCCGCGTCGGGAGGTCCGCCGTTCCCAGAGGGCACGGGTGCCCGTATTGAGAACGTACGGGGGACGCCGAAGGTGCCGCATCGCCCGGGCGGATTCTCGAAAAGTGTTGGCTCCGGGCGCCGCGGCGGCAGCAGAATCCGCGCATGGAGCCCACCACACTGACCACCGAACGCCTCGTGCTCGGGCCGTTCGCCCCCGAGGACGCCGCCGAGGTGTACGCCGCCTGCCAGGACCCCGAGATCCAGCGCTGGAACGAGGTCCCCTCCCCTTACGGGCGCGCGCACGCCGACACCTGGGTGAACGAGACCGTGCCGGCCGGCTGGCGCGGGGACACCGGCTACAGCTTCGCGGTCCGCCTCGGGGCCGGCGGCCCGCTGGTGGCGGCCCTGGGCGTACATCCGCGCGGCGAGTCCGTGTTCGAGATCGGCTTCTGGGCGGTGAAGGAGCACCGGGGCCGGGGCTACGTGACCGAGGCGGTCGGCGCCGCCGCCCGCTGGGCCTTCGCCGAGCTGGGCGCGGGCCGCCTGGAGTGGCGGGCCGACGTCGGCAACGCGGCCTCCCGGGCCGTAGCCGACAAGGCCGGCTTCCGGATCGAGGGGACCCTGCGCGCCGGGATCTCCCACCGCGGCACCCTCCGCGACTGCCGGGTCGGCGCCCTGCTCCCGTCCGACCTCGGCCTGCCCTCACACCTGCCGTACCTGTCGGCGCCCACGGCCTGAGCCGTGCAGCCGGGCCCGTTGTCAGTGGCCGCCCCTAAGCTCGGCGCATGAGCAGCCTGCCGCCGCCGACCGTGTCCCTGTCCGCCGACGAGGCCCGCCGGATCGCCCTGCGCGCGCAGGGCTTCCTCGGCGCCCCCGACCGACGCGGCGGGGTCCGGGGGGTCCTGCGCCACCTGGGCGCCGTCCAGCTCGACACCATCTCGGTGCTGGCCCGCTCGCACGAGCTGATCCCGTACGCACGGCTCGGCGCGGTCGGCCGGGACGCCGTGGAGAAGGCCTACTGGAGCGAGCGGCACGCCTTCGAGTACTGGTCGCACGCGGCCTGCATCCTGCCCATCGAGGAATGGCCGCATTTCGCGTTCCGGCGCCGCGCCAACCGGGCGCGCGGCCACCGCTGGCACATCCTGGAGGACAAGCAGCACTCGACGCGGGCGGTCCTGGACCGGCTGAAAGCGGACGGTCCGCTGACCTCCACCGAGCTGGGCGGCGCCAAGAACGGCGGCGAGTGGTTCGAATGGTCCGAGACCAAGATCGCGGTGGAGTGGCTCCTCGACACCGGCGAGGTGGTGTGCAGCGAGCGCCGCGGCTGGAAGCGGGTCTACGACCTCCCCGAGCGGGCCGTGCCCGACGCGCTGCTCCACGACGACCTGGACGACCGCGAGTGCCTGCGCCGCCTGGTGGCCCTGGCCGGCCGGTCCCTGGGCGTCGGCACCCGCGCCGACATCGCCGACTACCACCGGCTCAAGGGGGACCAGTTCGACGCGGTGGTCGCGGACTCCGGACTGGTCCCGGTGGAGGTCGAGGGCTGGGCCAAGCCGGCCTGGGCGGACCCGGCGGCCCTCGCGACGGCTCCCCGGGGCCGCCACCGCACGACGCTGCTGTCGCCCTTCGACTCCCTCGTCTGGGACCGCCCGCGCACCGAGCGGATCTTCGGCTTCACCCACCGGCTGGAGGCGTACGTCCCCAAACCCAAGCGGATACACGGGTACTTCGCCATGCCGCTGCTGGCGGGCGGCCGGCTCCAGGGCCGCGTCGACCCGGCCCGCGAGGGCAGCACGCTGGTCGCCCGGCAGCTCTCGCTGACCTCGCCCGCGGCAGCGGCGGCGATGGCGCGGGCCCTGCGGGAGGCGGCGGAGTGGGTCGGCTGCGACGCGGTCCGCGTGGAGCGCGCGCAGAACGCCGCCGAGGCCGCGGCGGTGACGGCCGAGCTGACCGCACTGGGCACCTGACCGCGCCGCCGCCGCACGACCTGCGCCGTGTCTTCCAGCTCAGGCCGGGCTCACGGTGACCGGCTCCCTGTATCCGGCCTGATCGCCACGACACGACCTAGCGGATCTCCAGGATCTTCTCCCGCATCGCGTAGACCACGGCCTCCATCCTGGAGTGCAGCTGGAGCTTCTCCAGGATGTTGCGGACGTGGTTCTTCACGGTGTTCTCGGAGATGAACAACTCCTTGGCGATGTCACGGTTGTTCATGCCGGTGGCCACCAGCTTGAGGACCTCCAGCTCCCGGTCCGTCAGCCTCGGCGCCGGCACCAGCCGCCGCTCGTCGGTCCGCTGGATCATCGACTTGAACTCGGTGAGGAGCTTCGACGCCATCGACGGGCTGATCTGCGACTGGCCGTCGGCCACCGCCCGGATCGCCGTGGCCACCTCGTCCGTGGAGATCTCCTTCAGGAGGTACCCGGTCGCGCCCGCCTTGATCGCGTCGTAGAGGTCCGCCTCCTCGTCGCTGATCGTCAGCATGATGATCTTCGCGGAGGGGGCCACCTCCTTGATCGAGGTGCACGCCTCGATGCCGCCGCGCCGGGGCATCCGCACGTCCATGAGCACGATGTCCGGCAGCAGGTCGGCCGCCTTGTCCACCGCCTCCGCGCCGTCCCCGGCCTCGCCGACGACCTGGATGTCCTCCTCCTGCGCGAGGACGATCTCCAGTCCCCGGCGGAAGAGCGCGTGGTCGTCGACCACGAGTACCCGGATGGGCTCCCCGGCCGGCGGGCCGGCGGTCTCCCCCGAGGGGTCCGCCCCGCGGCAGGCCGCGCCGTCGTCCGCTCGTACCGGACCGAAGCTGTCCGCCATCGTCCCTCCCCCTGCATGTGCTGAGCTGCCGGGCCAACCGGACACGTTCCGCGACCGGTTGACTGCCCGCCATGATTCCATGCCCGCACCACGGCGCGGGGGATGCCGGCGGACCTCCTGGCGCATACCCGTCATGCAGGTGCCCCCGCGGAGGCGCCGGAGCGCCCCGCGGGGGCAGCGAACGGACTGCTCAGCCGCCGAGCGCGCCACCCGCGCCGCCCCGCGGCTCCTCCGAGCTGGAGGCCCCGTCGGGGTTCACGTGGATGACGCCGTAGTCATAGGCGTGACGCCGGTAGACGACACTGGGCAACTTCGTCTCGGAGTCGACGAACAGATAGAAGTCGTGGCCGACCAGCTCCATCTCGTACAGAGCCTGGTCGAGCGACATGGGCGCGGCCGAGTGGGTCTTCTCGCGGACGATGAGCGGGCCTTCGCCCTGCACCTCGATGGATCCGATCCGGGTGATCGGAACCCCGTCCGTCTTCTCCTCGCTGACCGGCTGGCCACTGCCGTTGAGCGACGCGACGCCCGGCACGACGTCGGCGACCTCTGCCGCCGGGATCCGGCCGTTGCCGCGGCGGGTGTAGCGCTTGTCGTGCTGCTTGCGCAGCCGGGCCTCCAGCTTGTCCTGAGCCAGGTCCAGCGCCGCGTACGGGTCGGCGGCGGCCGCCTCGGCCCGGATCACCGGGCCCCGCGAATGCAGGGTGATCTCCACGCGGTCGGAACGGTCGGCCTGGCGCGGGTTGTGCTCCTTGGACACCTCGACGTCCAAGCTGATCACCTTGGCGTCGAGCTTCTGGATCCGCTCCGGATTCAGCTTCTCGGCCACGTGCTTGCGGAACCGCTCGGGCACCTCGGTCTTGCGGCCCTTGACGACGATGTCCACGCAGAACTCCGTTCCCGGATAGCTCCGCCCGACGGGGCGAAGCGTCTCCCTTTCGCACCAGACTCCGGTGAAGGCCGGAGCCTCGGACTTGGCGACTTTCACCTCCTCCTCCCCCATCGGCAAGATCTACACCCCACCGACTTCGGAGTCGAGAGAACAGCCTCCTGAGTTCCTTACAACCGAACATATCCCTCTATGACGGTTGTCGGCACCCGCTACTGGCCTGTACTTCCAGTCCAGTGGCCGTTCCCTCGTACTACCTGCAACGATGGGCCTTCCCCTCCAGTTCCAAATCTATTCACGGGATTTTCCCCCCGGCGCTGTTGCAGGTCATGGCCCCCAGGCCGGGGCGGGCAGGCGAAGGAGTCCGCCGGCGCGGCCACCACCGCCGCCCGCAGCACGCCGTCCGGCCCCGCCTCCGCGCCTTCCCCGGATCCGGCCCGGTATCCCGCCGCCAGGCCCGCCGCGCGCACCGCCCGGGCCGCCTCGGCCAGCGTCGCCCCGGTGGTGACCACGTCGTCCACGAGTACGATCCGGGCGCCCCGCGTCAGCCGCGCCCCGTCCCGGCGCACCGCCAGGGCCCCCGCGAGGTTCTCCCGGCGCTGCCGGGCCCCCAGACCCGCCTGGTCCGCCACCGCCCGCCGCAGCCCCAGTACGGGCGCCACGCGCGCGGGAACACCGGCCCGCCGCAACCGTCCGGCCGCGGCCAGGGCGATCCTGCGCGCCGGATCGTGCCCGCGCGCCCGCACCTGCCGGCGCGCGGACGGGACCGGCACCAGCGCCAGCTCACCTCGCCCCGGCCCCGGACCGCCCGCCAGGACGGCCGCCGCCAGCGCGGCGCCCAGTACCCCGGCCAGCGGGAGCGCCCCGCGCTCCTTGTGGGCCAGCAGGACGGCGCGTACGGCCCCTTCGTAGGCGGCGGCCGCCCGTACCACCGGCAGCCCCGCGGGACGCGGAGACGGGCTCACCAGCCCCGCCGCGGCCCCACTGAGCGCGCCCCCGCACTCACCGCACACCAGCACGCGGGCGGCACCGCACCCGGCGCAGTCGACCGGCAGGACCAGCCCGGCGAGCTCCTGCCACCACCCCCGCATGGCTCCCACCCTGGCGGCCCGGCCCCCGGCCCGCCACCCCTGTGGACAACGCCCGGCCGCGCCTGGGCCGCACCCCGGCCGGCCGGGGTGCGGCGCGCCTCAGCCCGGGTAGACCGGAGACCCGCCGCCCGCGACCACCGTGCGCCACTGCGCCCCCGGCGGCAGCCAGACGATGCCGTCCTCCGAGAACGCCACCACCGGCTTCGGCTTCGACTCGTCCTCCGCGGCCGCGACCGCGACCTCGGACAGCCCCGTTGCCCCCGGCAGGCTCGCCGCGACCATCGAGCCGTCCGCCAGCATGTAGCGGGCCTGCTGCACCCCGCCCTTCTCGCGGCCCACCACCAGCAGCCGGCCCCGCGGCGCCCAGCTCATCGTCGTCACGTTCGCCATCTGAGGGGCCGCGGGACGCAACTCGCGCACCGACACCGCGGAGACGTCGCCCTTCGCGTCGGGCCGCTCGACCCGCCCGATGTAGAGCATCTTGCTGTTGGCGTCCTCCTCCAGCAGCAGCGCGATCCGCGCGCCGTCGGCGGACACCTTCAGCGAGGCGATCCGCCGGTTGTCGAGCCCCGCCACCTGCACCCTCTCGGGCGTCCCGGTCCCGCCCGGCACCCGCCACAGCCCCGGGTGCTGCGGATCCCGGTCCGCGACCCACAGGTCGCCCGAGACGTCCCAGCTCGGCGCCGTCAGCGTCTCCGCCTTGCCGCCCCTGCCGATCGGCACCTGCGCCGGCATCGGCCCGCCCCCGGACATCGACACCACGTACAGCCCGTGCCCGTCCTCGGAGACCACGGCCGCGCGCCGCTCGTCGTGCGAGACGGCGGCCGAGCTGACCTTGAACAGCGGGAGCGTCGCCAGTGGCCCCGGCACCGGCTCGGTGTGGGTCTGCTGGTCGTCGCTGCTCACGTCGAGCTTCATCCGGACCAGCCGCTTGTCGTTGTCGACGAAGTACTGGAAGTCGGGGATCTTGGGCCGGTTGGCGATCGCGTCCGCGCTCACCGACGTCACCGAGCACAGTGACGACGTCTTGTCGTCGGAGGAGCGCAGCAGTTCGACCTGGTCCAGCCGCGACCCCGTCAGGTCCTTGACGGTGTACAGGAGTTGGGTGGCCATCTTCTTGCACTGCGGCTGCGCGATGTTGCCCACCTTGTCGTTGAGCGGCACGCGCAGCGTGTTCTGGCCGTCGTACGAAAGGGACTTGGTGCCCGTACGCAGTTCCGTACCGGTGGGGAAGCTGGACTCCACGACCGGCGCCAGCCACCGCGACGGCCCGGCGAGCAGCGACTGCACGGTCTGTGTGGTCGGGTCCATCCGCGAGTCGGGGTCGGTGCGCTGGCGTACGTAGACCGGGTCGGCGACGAGCGTGCCGCCCGCGAAGTAGTACTTGTTCACCGGCATGTAGATGCGCTGGAAGTCGGACTCGCTGAGCACGAGACCGCTCGGCGGGGTCGAGATGCGCCACTGCTTGTCCTCGTCCTGGACGAGCTGCAGCTGTTCCTCGTAGTCCCCGACCCCGGTCTGCGGCTGGTAGGCGCTGTGTTCGTCGACGGTCGCCAGCTTCTTGCCGGTCACCTTCCAGCGGGGCCCCTCGGGGTCCTTCTCACCGCGGACCGCGACCCGGCTTAGGCCGGAGGACAGCACCGTGACGGCCGAGCCGGGCTTCCAGGACTTCGCGGCGGCCGGCGTGAGGTACTTGCGGGCGGTCTCCAGCTGCGGGTCGTCGCTGGTCATCGCCTCCAGGAAGCCGTCGACGATCTCCGCCGGTGTGGCCTTGTCCGCGGGCGGCACGCCGAACACCCGCACCTGCGAGTCCACGCCCTGCGAGGCCTGCACCGCGCGGATCTCGCCGCTGTCGGGCATCGAGGCGCAGCCGGCCAGGAGCAGCCCGGCCGCCGGGAAGGCGTACACCCGCAAGGTGCGCAGGCGCCGGCCCTTCACCCGTGCGCTCCCCCACCGCGCGTCCACGGGCTCACCGTCCATCGGCTCGATCCTCCTGTTGTGCCTGCTCGGCCGGCCGGGCAACGACCCTGGCCCCGTTCCCCGGCAGGGCCGTCGGGTCGGCGGGCACCGACGTCGCGCCCGCGACCGGCGACCGCGGCGGTATCGGCGAGCGGTCCCCGGCATCGGCCGTCTGCCGCTCCGCCGCACTGCCCGAGGCCGCCGCGGCGTCCGCCGCGGCCCTGGCCCGGTTCGCCCGGGAGTCCTCGGGCTCCAGCGGGATGGGCGAGCCCCGCAGCGGCTCGTCGGCCGTGCGCGGCAGCGTCAGCCGGAACTGCGAGCCGCCGCCCGGCTCGCCCCACGCCTGCAGCCAGCCGCCGTGCAGCCGGGCGTCCTCGACGGCGATGGACAGGCCCAGGCCCGTCCCACCGGTCGTACGCGCCCGCGCCGGGTCGGCCCGCCAGAAGCGGTTGAAGACGCGGGTCGCCTCGCCGGGCTTGAGCCCGACGCCGTAGTCCCGTACGGCGACGGCGACGGCCCCGCCCGCGGACGCCAGCCGCACCACCACGTCCCGGCCCTCGCCGTGCTCCACGGCGTTGACGACGAGGTTGCGCAGCACCCGCTCGACGCGCCGCGAGTCGGCCTCGGCGATCACCGGCTGGGAGTCGCCGAGGACCCGGATCCGGGTGCCCTTGTGCTCGGCGAGCGGCTCCGCCCCGTCGATGACGCGGCGCACCACCTCGCGCAGGTCGATCGGCTCGGCCTCCAGGGCCGCCGCCCCGGCGTCGAAGCGGCTGATCTCCAGCAGGTCGGCGAGGAGCGACTCGAAGCGGTCGAGCTGGCCGGCGAGCAGCTCCGCGGAGCGCGCGGTCACCGGATCGAAGTCGACGCGGGCGTCGTGGATGACGTCGGCGGCCATCCGTACGGTCGTCAGCGGGGTCCGCAGCTCGTGGCTGACGTCCGAGACGAACCGGCGCTGCATCCGGGACAGCTCCTCCAGCTGCTGGATCTTGTTCTGGAGGTTCTGCGCCATCTTGTTGAAGGCCTCGCCGAGACGGGCGATGTCGTCCTCGCCGGTGACCTTCATCCGCTCCTGGAGCCGCCCCGCCGACAGCCGCTCGGCGATCCCGGCGGCCATCCGTACGGGGCTCACGACCTGGCGCACGACGAGCCAGGCGATGCCGCTCAGCAGGACGACGACGAACAGCCCGGCGGTGGCGATGGTGGACTTGACCAGGTTGAGGGACTCCTCCTCCTGGGTCAGCGGGAAGAGGTAGTACAGGTCGTACGGGTCCCCGTTGATGTCGGTCAGCCGCTTGCCCACGACCAGCGCCGGCTCGGGCTCCTTCTGGTCGGCCCCGCTGGTGTAGCGGATCTCGGAGAAGGTCTTGAAGGTGCCGGTGGCGTGGTTGACGGCGCGGCGCAGGCTGAGCGGCACGCTGGCGGTCGGATCCACGTTCCCGGAGGCGCGGGCGCCCCGGACGCCCTGCGCGCCGGGCTGCGGCTGCTCCCCGGTGCCGGCACCGAGCGCGACCACCTCGAAGGCGGTCTGCCCGCCACTGGCCAGCTGCTTGACCAGGGAGTTCATCCACGTACTGGCGTCACGGCCGACTTTGTTGTCGGTCGCGTCGGGCCCGTCCACGGTCGCGGGGGTGTTGGCCTTCTCCTGCGCCACCGCGAACCCGCCCGCGGCCTGGCTCTGCGCGGCCTCCTCCTTGGCGTCGAGGAGGCCCTTGCTGACCTGCGCGATGACGACGAAGCCCAGGGCCAGGACCACGGAGAGCGAGATCAGCAGCGTGGCGGCGACCACCCGGAGCTGGATGTTGCGCCGCCACAGCCGGACAGCCGGAAGCAGCGGCCGCCGCACGAGACGTACGAACAGCCGCAGCATGCGGCCCGCGGGCGCCCCGTCCCGGAGCAGCCTGCCGGTCCACAGGCGGGAACCGCCGCGGACCCTGCCCGAGGTGCCGGACTGCACGTCAGCTGGGTCCGGCCTTGTAGCCGACACCGCGCACCGTCACGACGATCTCGGGGCGCTCCGGGTCCTTCTCGACCTTGGAGCGCAGCCGCTGCACATGCACGTTGACCAGGCGGGTGTCCGCCGCGTGCCGGTAGCCCCAGACCTGCTCCAGCAGCACCTCGCGGGTGAACACCTGCCAGGGCTTGCGCGCGAGCGCGACCAGCAGGTCGAACTCGAGCGGCGTCAGGGCGATGGACATGCCGTCCCGCTTGACCGAGTGCCCGGCCACGTCGATGACCAGGTCACCGATGGCCAGCTGCTCGGGCGCGGGCTCCTCCGACCGGCGCAGACGGGCCCGGATACGTGCCACCAGCTCCTTCGGCTTGAACGGCTTGACGATGTAGTCGTCGGCCCCGGACTCCAGGCCCACGACCACGTCCACCGTGTCGCTCTTGGCGGTGAGCATGACAATCGGCACGCCGGACTCGGCCCGGATCAGCCTGCAGACCTCTATGCCGTCCCGTCCGGGCAGCATGAGGTCCAGCAGGACCAGGTCGGGCTTCGCCTCCCGGAAGGCAGCGAGTGCCTTGTCACCGTCCGCTACGAACGACGGCTCAAAACCTTCTCCCCGCAGCACAATGCCGAGCATCTCGGCCAGCGCGGTGTCGTCGTCGACGACGAGGACGCGTCCCTTCATGTTTGACATCATCCCATTAGCCAATCGTTACCCGGCGGTGAGCTGTCCCACAGCCAAAAGGGCTGGAAATCGCCCCTCGGACCTGCGTGGACATCGGCTCGACCGGTCTGACCCGGATCCGGGCGACAATTGAAGGTACGGGCTACCGGGCATCCGGGGGGACGGCTGGTCCGTTCGGGGTCCTCACGTGGCACGATGGCAGCGACCAGCGCCCCCGCCGCAGCAGGTGGATGTGAAGGAGCGACGATGAACGACTCTCCGGGCTGGGCTACGCCCGGATCCTCTCCGTCCGACGACGACCGGCAGGCAACCCCCGCCGGCCGGCCGGCCACCGACGGCGGCGCGCAGCAGCCCCAACAGCCCACCGGCGACCCCAAGTGGTCCGCCGAGCAGCCCCCGCCCGGCCAGTGGTCGAGCCCCGGCGCGACACCTCCCGCCGACACCCCGCCCCCCGCGGCGCAGCCCGCCGCGGGCTGGGGACAGCAGCCCGGCACCTCGTACGGCGGCCAGTACTCCTACCCGGGCGGCCCGGGCCAGTGGGGCCGGGCCGCCGCCGCCAAGCCCGGAGTGATCCCGCTGCGCCCGCTGGGCCTCGGCGAGATCCTCGACGGCTCGGTCGCCACCATGCGCACGCACTGGCGCTCCGTCGTGCCGATCACCCTGGTCGTGGCCACGGTCATCCAGGTGATCAGCGTGCTCGTGCAGAAGTTCATGCTGAGCGACCTGCCCCTCAGCTCCACCGAGGACATGACCGCCGAAGAGGCGATCGACAGCCTCGGCAGCACCCTCGCGGTGTCGGTGGTCAACCAGTTCATCCAGGTCCTCGGGACGATCGTGGTCACCGCGATGCTCACGATGATCTTCAGCCGGGCCATCCTGGGACAGCACTCCTCGGTCTCCGACGCCTGGCGCGACGCCCGCCCCCAGCTGCTGCGCCTGGCCGGCCTGACCCTGCTGCTGGCCCTCGGCATCATCCTGCTCGGGGCCGTACTGGTCCTGCCCGGAGCCCTCGCGGGCAGCGTCGGCCTCGCCGTCGTCGGCTTCGTCGCCTGGCTGCCGCTGATCATCTGGCTCGGGATCAAGTTCAGCCTGGCCTCCCCCGCCCTGATGCTGGAGAAGAGCACCGTCTTCAAGGCCTTCGCGCGCTCCTCGAAGCTCGTCGGCGGCTCCTGGTGGCGCATCTTCGGCATCACGGTCCTCACCAGCCTGATCGCCTTCATGGTCGCGCTGATGGTCGTGGCACCGTTCCAGATGATCGGCCTCTTCGCCTTCGGCGGCGGCATCGACTCCCTGGAGGACGGCAGCGCCCAGTCCGCCTGGGGACCGCTGATCTTCTCCGGCATCGGCCTGATCATCGCCCAGACGATCATCATGCCCATCCAGTCCGGCGTCACCGTCCTCCTCTACGTCGACCAGCGCATCCGCCGCGAGGGCCTCGACCTGGAGCTCGCCCGGGCGGCCGGCATCGAGAACTACGGCACGACCGGAGGCTGACCCACCGATGATGAGCACGGGGGGCCTCATCACCCGCACAGCGGCGCTCCTGCCGGGCGCGGAGACACCACCGGTGACGACACCGCGCACCCCCGCCCAGGAGGCGGCGGAGCGCGAGCTGTCCAAGCCGATGTACCACGAGAACGACCCGAGCCTGGTGGACCGCGCCCTGCGCGCCTTCTTCGACTGGCTCGACGACCTGTTCGGCGCCGCCTCCGGGGCGACCCCCGGAGGCGCCGCGGGCCTGGTCGCCATCCTCCTCCTGGTCGTCCTGGCCGTCGCCGCCCTGTGGTGGCGCCTGGGCTCCCCCCGCCGCGCCGCCACCTCCGCGAGCGCCCTCTTCGACGACGGCGTCCGCAGCGCGGCCGACCACCGCACCGCCGCCGAGGCCCACGCCGCCGCCGGCCGCTGGACGGAGGCCGTCCAGGAACGCATGCGGGCCGTGGTCCGCTCCTTGGAGGAACGCACCCTCCTGGACCCCCGCCCGGGCCGCACCGCCGACGAGGCGGCCGCCGAAGCCGCGGTGTCCCTGCCGGACCACGCCGCCGACCTCCGCGCCGCCGCCCGCACCTTCGACGACGTCACCTACGGCGGCCGCACCGCCGACCCCGACACCTACGCCCGCCTGCGCACCCTCGACCTCACCCTGGACCGCACGAAGCCGCTCCTGACAGGACCCACCGCATGACCGGCCCCAGCGACCCCGAGAGCGCCGCGCCCAACCCCGGCGGAACCGGGAGCACCCCAGGCCAGGACACCGAACCCACACGGCCCGACGCCGCCGGTTGCGGCGGGGCCAGAAGCACGCAGGGGCAATCCCCCCAGAGCACCGAACCCACACCGTCCGACGCCGCCGGTTCCAGCGGGGCCGGGAGTGTGTCGGGGCGATCCCCGCAGGGCGCCGAACGCACCGCCGCCGCACTGTCCGACCGTGAGCACCGTTCGGCGCCCGAGGAGACGCCCCGGCGCGCGCCCGGCCCCGCCGGAACCGCCCCGGCCGCCGCCGAAGCCCCCGCCGCAGGCGGAGCCCCCGGCGCGGAGCCCGGCCGAGCCCCCGGCACGGGGACCCGCAAGCGGGCGATCCGCCGAACCGCCGCCGTCCTCGCCGTCCTCGCCGCCGGCGCCGTCATCCTCGCCGCCCTGAACTCCGGCACGCGCCACGGCCACCTCGACCCCCGCTCCGCCGACCCCACCGGCAGCCGCGCCGTCGCCGAGCTCCTCAAGGAACGCGGCGTCACGACCCGCGTCGTCACCACCGCCCGCGAGGCCGCCGACGCGACCGGCCCCCGCACCACCCTCCTCGTCACCGACCCGGACCGGCTCGGCGCCGGCCAGCGCAGCGCCATCCGCTCGGCCATCGACCTGTCCGGCGGCCGCACCGTCCTCCTCGCACCCGGCGACCACAGCCTCTCCGACCTGTCCCCCGGGGTCCGTACCGAGGGCGACGCCGGCAGCGACGACCTCGACCCCCGCTGCGCCCTGCCCGCCGCCACCTCGGCCGGCCGCGCCGGCACCGGCGGCGACCTCCGCTACACCACCGCCCTTCCCGGGGCCACCGCCTGCTACCCCAGCGGCGGCCACCCCACCCTCCTCGTCCTCCCCACCGGCACCACCGGCGGTGACACCGTCCTCCTCGGCTCCGAGACGATCCTCCTCAACGAGTCCCTCGCCGAGCAGGGCAACGCCTCCCTCGCCCTCCAACTCCTCGGCTCCCGCCCGGACCTCGTCTGGTACATGCCGTCCCTCGCGGACTCCGACCCCGGCACCGGCCCCGGCGGCCAGGACAAGTCCCTCCTCGAACTCGTCCCGGCCGGCTGGTCCTGGGCCCTGCTCCAGCTCTTCCTCGCCGCCACCCTCGCCGCCCTCTGGCGCGCCCGCCGGCTGGGCCCCCTCGTCACCGAGAAGCTCCCCGTCGCCATCCGCGCCTCCGAGACCACCGAGGGCCGCGCCCGCCTCTACCGCAAGGCCGGGGCCCGCGACCGCGCCGCGACCGTCCTGCGCGCCGCCACCCGCGAACGCCTGGCCGCGCTGGTCGGCGTACCGCCCACCCAGGCCCACGAACCGGCCGCCCTGGTCCCGGCCGTCTCCGCCCGCCTGACCGGCGAGCCCCGGGACGTGACCGCCCTCCTCTTCGGCACCACCCCCTCCGACGACGCGGCGCTCGTCGCGCTCGCCGACCACCTCGACGCCCTCGAAAGAGAGGTCCGCACCTCATGACGTACCCGGCCACCGAGTCCACGGGCGCGGCCGCGACCGCGGACAGCGCCCGCGCTTCCCTCGAAGCGCTCCGCACCGAGATCGGCAAGGCCGTGGTCGGTCAGGACTCCGCCGTCACCGGCCTCGTCGTCGCACTGCTGTGCCGCGGCCACGTCCTCCTCGAAGGCGTCCCCGGCGTCGCCAAGACCCTCCTCGTACGGGCCCTGGCCGCGTCCCTCGAACTCGACACCAAGCGCGTCCAGTTCACCCCCGACCTGATGCCCAGCGACGTCACCGGCTCGCTCGTCTACGACGCCCGCACCGCCGAGTTCTCCTTCCAGGACGGCCCGGTCTTCACCAACCTCCTCCTCGCCGACGAGATCAACCGCACGCCCCCCAAGACGCAGTCCTCCCTCCTCGAAGCGATGGAGGAGCGCCAGGTCACCGTCGACGGAACCCCCCGCAAGCTCCCCGAGCCGTTCCTCGTCGCCGCCACCATGAACCCGGTCGAGTACGAGGGCACCTACCCGCTCCCCGAAGCCCAGCTGGACCGCTTCCTCCTCAAGCTCACCGTGCCCCTCCCCTCCCGCGAGGACGAGATCGGCGTACTGAGCCGCCACGCCGCCGGCTTCGACCCCCGTGACCTGAAGGCCGCCGGCATCCGCCCGGTCGCCGGCCCGGCTCAGCTCGAAGCGGCCCGCGCGGCCGTCGCCCGCGTCTCGGTCTCCCCCGAGATCGCCGGCTACGTCGTCGACATCTGCCGCGCCACCCGCGAATCGCCGTCGCTCGTCCTCGGCGTGTCCCCCCGCGGCGCGACCGCCCTCCTCGCGACCGCCCGCGCCTGGGCCTGGCTCACCGGCCGCGACTACGTCACCCCCGACGACGTCAAGGCCCTCTCCCTCCCGACACTGCGTCACCGCGTGCAGCTGCGCCCGGAGGCGGAGATGGAGGGCGTCACGGCCGACGCCGTCATCACGGCGATCCTCTCCCACGTCCCCGTCCCGCGCTGATGGCCCTCACCGGACGCGCCGCCCTGCTGGCGGCCCTCGGCAGCATCCCGGTCGGCGTCCTGGAGCCGAGCTGGGCGGGCATGCTCGCGGTCAACGGCCCGATCGCGCTGGCCTGCGCGGTCGACTACGCCCTGGCCGCCCCGGTACGCAGCCTCGTACTGGCCCGCTCCGGCGACACCTCCATCCGCCTGGGCGAGCCCGCGGACGTCCATCTCACGGTCACCAACCCCGGCCGCCGCACCCTGCGGGCCCGCGTCCGCGACGCCTGGCCGCCGAGCAGTTGGACTCCGGGCACGGAGGCGGCCGCGTCCCGCCACGAGATGGTCGTCCCGGCGGGCGAGCGACGGCGCCTGACGACCCGTCTGCTTCCCACCCGCCGCGGCGACCGGCGCGCGGACCGCGTCACGATCCGCTCGTACGGCCCGCTGGGCCTGTGGGCCCGTCAGGGCTCCCACCCCGCCCCCTGGACGGTACGGGTCCTGCCCCCGTTCACCAGCCGCAAGCACCTGCCGTCCCGGCTGGCCCGGCTGCGTGAACTCGACGGCCGCACCAGCCTCCTGACCCGCGGTGAGGGAACCGAGTTCGACAGCCTGCGCGACTACGTCCCCGGCGACGACACCCGTTCCATCGACTGGCGTGCCACGGCCCGTCAGCACAAGGTGGCCGTCCGCACCTGGCGTCCCGAACGCGACCGGCACATCCTGATCTGCCTCGACACCGGCCGCACCTCGGCGGGCCGCGTCGGCGACGCCCCGCGCCTCGACTCGTCCATGGACGCGGCCCTGCTGCTGGCGGCCCTGGCCACCCGCGCCGGCGACCGGGTGGACCTCCTGGCCCACGACCGCCGCCCCCGCGCCCAGGTCCAGGGCCGGGCGGCAGCCGACGTCCTGCCGTCGTTCGTGAACGCGATGGCCACCCTCGAACCGGAACTGGTCGAGACGGACTCCCGCACCCTGGTGTCCACCATCCTGCGCAACGCCCCGCGCAGGTCCCTGGTGGTCCTTCTGACGAGCCTGGACGCCGCCCCGATCGAAGAGGGCCTGCTCCCGCTCCTCCCCCGTCTCACCCAGCGCCACACGGTCCTGCTGGCCTCGGTGGCCGACCCCCACGTGGCGGCGATGGCCGCCTCCCGGGGCACGGTGGACGCGGTCTACGAAGCCGCGGCCGCCACCCAGACCCAGGCCCAGCGCCGCCGCACGTCCGACCAGCTCACCCGCCACGGCGTCCACGTCGTCGACGCCACCCCCGACACCCTGGCCCCGACCCTGGCCGACGCCTACCTGTCCCTCAAAGCAGCCGGCCGCCTCTAGCTCAACTCCGCTCGGGCCATCGCCTGGCTGGATACGCTGGTTGGGACCCACCAGGAGGACATCATGGCCGACCTCACCCCCGAGCAGATGCGCCGCATGCACGACTTCGCGGAACAGCTCGCGGAGCTGGCCGAGCACCAGGAAGACCAATGGAAGGTGCAGACCACCGACGGTCAGATCTTCCTCACGATGATGAGCCCCACGGCTCCCCACGGGCTCAACGTGGTGCGGCTGCGCCGTCAGATCGAGGCCCAGACGCCAGAAGTCATGGCCCTCAACGACACGAACATGGGTGATCCTCAAACCGGCTTGACCAAGGTCCCCGATCTCATGGTCATCGCGGAGGAAGACACCGACGACACCGCCAAGGTCGTCAACGCCCGCGACGTCCTGCTGGTGGTCGAGGTCGTCTCACGCACGAACTCGCTGACTGACATCCGCGACAAGCTGCACGACTACCCCAGGATGGGAGTGCCGCTGTACGTCGTCGTAGATCCCCGCAAGGACAAGAAGACAGTCACCGTGCACAGCGACCCCTCGTCCGGACCCGACGGCATCCGCTACCGGAAAGCGGTCCCCTACGCCTTCGGAGACACCGTCACCGCCGGCCGCTGGACACTCGACACGAGCAGCCTCAAGAGCTACCCCGCCGACTGGTGAGACGAGGCCGGAGCCGGTCAGCGTCGACCGGGCCGTGAACGCAGAAAAGCCCCGCACCAGAAGGTGCGGGGCTTTCCCACAATGATTGTTCGGCGGCGTCCTACTCTCCCACAGGGTCCCCCCTGCAGTAC
>NZ_JOAK01000020.1 GCF_000720455.1 Streptomyces virginiae
GGGGGTGGGGGTGGGCTGCATGGCGTGTTACCTCCCGGGGGCGCAGAACGGAAGGCCCGCCCGGGCGGCGACGCCGTGACGGTGCGTCGGGCGGGGGCGGGAGATCACACGCAGCATTCCCGGCGAACGAGTCTTCGATAGACGCCGGCGGAAAACATTTTCCGTTCCGGTCGTGCGCCAGACGCGTACCGGCCATGTTGCCGCGCGCTCCACCATCAGGGTGACGAAAAGGAGGGGCCGGACCCGCCGACACGGCGGGGCCGGCCCCTCCTGTTCGTCTGGCGCGGGGAGGCGCGCCGGTCAGGACTTGCGCATGCCCTTCTTGGCCTTGCTCGCAGCATCCGAGGCCATTTCCTCGGCCTTGCCGGACATCTGCTCGGCGCTGCCCTCCGCCTGCATGCGCTTGTCGTCCATGGCGTCGCCGGCGGTCTCCTTGAGCTTGCCCTTGACCTGCTTGGCCTTGCCCTTTGCCTTGCTCATGACGAGGTACTCCTTGAGTGACTCGAGTGAGGGGGAATGCACTGCCCACCATGCGTCCGCCGGGAGCGACCCGCAACGCGCAGTGGACCGTCCGGCGCGCCCCATGCCGCACCGGAGAAGGTCTAGTCGGGCGGCTCGGCAACCGGCGGCCGCTTGACCGGTGACGGTTCGGCGGGGGCGGGGCGGGGTTCACCCGGCCGGGGCCCGCGCTGTGCCTGCGCGAGGTCGCGCGGGGTGGGGTGCGGCGGCCTCGGCTTCGGCCTGGAGCTGTCGGGCTTCGGTTCGGACGTGTCCCGGTCCATGCGGCTCACCTCGGGTTTCTCGGCTCGCGAGGGGTGGTGGTGCGCCGTACGCGCGCTTCTGCGTCTGCCCGGCCGTACGCGTTCCAACCCATCGCGCCGGATCGGGTCGGGGGACAGATAAGGACCGCATTCGGGGGCAGACGGCGTCTGAAGCGCCACGGCGGATCCCACCGTTTCCGCCGACGTTCCAACGCGAATGAGGTACTCATGATTGCCGTCGGGTTGATCCTCCTGCTGATCGGACTTCTGACCGGGATCTCCATCCTGTGGACCCTCGGGGTCATCCTGCTCGTGGTGGGTGCGGCGCTGTGGATCATGGGATCGGTCGGACACGCCGTCGGTGGCCGACGCCATTACTGGTAGACCCGGACGTGGCCGAATCGGGCCTGCCCGGTCGATCACGACCGGGCAGGCCTCGGCACGTAGGCCGCCGCGCGACGTCGGCCGCCCCGAGCGTCAACGGCCGTCCCTGGCCAGGTTGTAGAACAGGATCAGGATCGCCGCCGCCATCACCGCCAGGTGAACCCACACGGGGGCGTCCACGACACTCGCACTCGCGCTCACGCTCGTACCCGCGGTCGTCATCGCAGGGCCCTCCCTTCCCCGAGGGCGCCGATCTTGCGTAACCGTGTCTGCTGTTTCTCCGTGGTCGTCATGTACCGCACCTGCCCGCGCTCTGCCCGACAACGCGCTGCGGGGCCCGATTTCGGGCCGCCCGCCCCGCCCCCACCCCTGCGCACCGCCCGGCAGGACCGTAGGCTGCGCCGATGCACGCTGGATTCGGGTCACGCGAAGCACGCGCCGACGGCCACCGGTCCTGGTCCCGGTACCGGTCGCTGGCCGTCGACTCGGGGCTCGCGCTGGGCTACGTCGGCGCGGGGCTGCTGCTGGGCCGGGAACGGCCACCGGCCGGATGGCAGCCCCTGGACGAGCTGGGCGCGGTCCTGACCGTTCTGGTGGGCCTGGCCCTGCTGGCCCGCCGGATCGCGCCCGTCGCGGTGTTCGCCACCAGCAACGCGCTGTGGATCGTGTTCATCACCTGCGGGTACTGGCCCGTCGTCAATTCGATGCCCCCGCTCCTGGGCCTGTACACCGTGGCGGCGACCCGCAGCCTGCGTACGTCCGTCGGGTGCGCGGCAGTCGTGACCGGGACCTGGGTGTACGCCGGCCTGGGCAACGCGGAGAACAGCTCCATGCCCACCGTCCTCGCCCAGGCGGTCCTGTTCCCGGCCGTGGTGTTCGTCGTCGGCCGAGGCTCCGGCAGACTCGCCGAACGCAACCGGCAGTTCGCCGAGCTGACCTTTCAACTGCGCGGACAGCAGGAGGAGAACGCCCGCCGGGCCCTCACCGAAGAGCGGGTCCGCATAGCGCGCGAACTGCACGACGTGGTCGCGCACCACATGTCCGTGATCTCGCTCCAGGCGGGCATGGCGTCGTACGTGTTCCCCACCGACCCGGCGGCCAGCCGGCGGGCCCTCGACACCATCGCCGACACCAGTCGGGAAGCGCTGGAGGAGATGCGCCGCATGCTCGACCTGCTGCGCGTCGGCCGGGAAGACCGACCCGACGGACGCGCGGACCCGGACCCGGACCCGGACTCGGATCCGGACGACGCCTACGCTCCCGCCCCCGGGCTGGAACGGCTGGACCGGCTCCTCGACCGCGTCCGGGGCGCGGGGGTCCACGTCACCATGGAGGTCGTCGGTTCTCCCACGCGGCTCCCGCAGGGCATGGCCCTGTGCGTCTACCGGGTGATCCAGGAGGCGCTGACCAACGTGCTCAAGCACGCGGGGCCGACCAGCGCGGCCGTCGTCCTGCGCTACGAAAGCCGCGCCGTCGTCGTGACCGTCACCGACGAGGGCAGCGGTGCGTTCCGGACGAACTCCGTGATCGCACCCGGGCACGGCGTGATCGGGATGAGGGAGCGGGCGAAGATCTACGGCGGATCCGTCACCGCCGGCCCCCGCACCCTCGGCGGTTTCGAGGTACGACTCGTGCTTCCGGCCCCCACCTCCGGTGCCCAGGGTTCCGGGGACGCCCGCTCGCGGTGAGTTGCCGACCCGCGCGCCGCCGTCCGACCCTCAGGGCCGACGCCCCTTCTCCCCGCTCCGCCCCGCGAGGTCGTCCGCCCGCATCGACAGCGACGGGACCCGGCCCAGTCTCACGAGCCGGTGGCGTACCGCCAGAACGGCCACCGCCGCCGCGGCGATGACCACTCCGCCCAGGCGCAGGATCGCGTCGTAGGCCTCCTCCGGCGGCCGCTGCGGGGTCATGGCCGAGATCGCCGCCGCCGTCCCCGCCAGGGCGATCGCCCCCAGCGTGACCAGGAACGTCAGCAGGACGCCCGACGCCTCGCCCGCCCTGGCGGGCGCGACGACCTGTTGCGTCGCCACGCTCGAGAAGGTCCAGCCCAGCCCCAGTCCCAGGCCGCACCACGCGAACACCGGCACGTACAGCCACCAGGCGCTGACCCCGGCCAGCGCGAACATCCCCGTCCCCGCGACCGCCCCGGCCAGCGCCATCACCGCGGTCGCCCGCATGTGCCGGGCCAGCCGCGCCCCCAGCGGCCCGCTGAGCGCCACCAGCAGGGCCGGGGCCAGGAACACCGTGCCCGCCAGGAGCGGCGAGAGCCCGCGCACGTCCTGGAGGTAGAGCGTGGCGAGGAAGACGGTGACTCCGTAGCCCATGTTCGTGAGCGAGCCCATCCCGGTCACCAGCACGTAGGGGACGTTGCGGAACAGCCGCAGATCGACCAGCGGGTGCCGGGCACGCCGCTCCCGTACGAGGAACAGCCCGCCGGCCGCCACCGCCACGGCGAAGGAGCCGAGGGTACGGGCGCTGTGCCAGCCCCAGGCGTCGCCGCGTTCCACGGCCAGTGTCAGGGCCGCCAGCGAGCACACGATCAGGGCGCAGCCGAGGAGGTCGAGCTCGCGCGGCGCCGACGTGTCGCGCGAGTCCGGTACGTACACCTGGGCGATCAGCAGCGAGAGCAGGGTCAGCGGCACCATCAGCCAGAAGATCCATCGCCAGCCGGGCCCTTCGGTGAACCCGCCGCCCACGAAGGGTCCGAGCGCGGTCCCGATGTTGGCGACGCCGAACACGGCGCCCAGGGCCCTGGCGCGCGTCTGCTCGGGGAACGTGTTGGTGATCACGGACACGGACACCGGGAAGACGAACGCCGCGCCCACCCCCTGCGCGACCCGGGCCGCGACCAGCGGTCCGAGGCCGGGAGCCAGCGCGCAGCCCACGGAGCCGGCCGCGAACAGGGCCGTTCCCGCCAGCAGCGTGCCCCGACGGCCGAAGACGTCCCCCACGCGGCCGCCGACGATGAAGAAGCAGCCGATGGCGAGCATGTACGCGGACAGGGTCCACTGGGCGGCCGAGACCGTGACGCCGAGCTCCGCCGAGATGCCGGGGATGGCGAGGTTGAGCGCGAAGAAGTCGAGCTGGATGCAGAACAGCGCGAGGGCGACCGCGACGAAGGCCCCCTTCCGCCGCGCCGGCGAAGACTCAGCGCGCATGGGGGAGTTCCTCTCGGCCGACGCGGAGGCGCACGCGAACGCACCGGCACGCCGGGCGCCCGCCCGCACCTCCTCCCCCCATTGTGGAGCGCCCCGCGCAGGTCCGCAGTCCGGATCCGCCGCGGACGGGGTGGTTCCCGTCTTCCCGGAGCCCGGCGGGCCGCCTGCGCTCGGAGCGTTTCGGCGCGCATCGATGCCCCCGCTCCCGGCACGGTCGTCACGGCGGTCCTGGAGGACCAGAGCGACGGCCCGGCCCGGCGACTTCGCGACCGCCTCTCGGAGCGAGGCTAAAGATTCGCTCAAACGTCGCCCCGACTCACCTGCAATCGTGCGCAGTTGATGCCAAGATCGGGCCTTCGTGTCCGGAACGCACCACCGTAGGGGAGAGGACGTACATCGCATGTCTGCCGGTCCGTCGCCGTTCGTGCCGCCCGCACAGCCCAGCCCGCCCGGCCCAGCTGCAACGCCCGCACCGTCCGCGTCGGGCACGCGCCTGGCCGGTGCCGTGCTGATCGTCTCCACGGTCCTGGTGGGCCTGATGGCGGGGCTGTTCTTCGCGTTCGACGTCTCGGTGATGCCGGGGCTCGCGGCGGGGGACGAGCAGACCTATGTCACCGCGATGCGCGCCTTCAACAAGGCCATCGACGGGAACCCGCTCTTCGGGACGGTGTTCCTGCTGGCACTGGTGGGGGCCGTGCTGTCGGCCGTCCTGGAGTTCCGCGGCGGGAGGCGGGCGGTCGCCCTGTGGGTGGGCGCGGCCGCTGTGGCCTACCTCGTCGTCCTGCTGATCACCTTCACCGTGAACATCCCGCTCAACAACGAGCTCGCGGACGCGGGCGACGTCACCGGGATGAAGGACTTCGAGATCGTCGAGCGGTTCCGGACGACCTGGGTGACCACGAACATCATCCGCACGCTGCTGTGCACGACGGCTCTGGCCGGCCTCGCCCGCGCCCTGCTCCTCCACGGCCGCACCACCCGCTGACCACCGGCCGGTCCCGTCGGCCGAGCCCGGCCCGGCCCCGTGGGCCCGCCGCCCCGTCAGTGCAGGACCAGCGCCCAGGCGAGGAGGCCGAGGGAGACCGTGCACAGCACGGCCCGCCACACGTTGGCGCGTACCCACGGAGCCTCGAAGGCCCCGCGGACCGCCGCCGGGTCGGCGATGCGCTCGACGGGGCCGGCCTGTTCCAGCGCGTTGTTGAGCGGGATGTTGATCCGGGCCGTCACGCCCATCGCCGCGAGGTAGGCGACGAGCGCGCCGATCAGCGGCACCAGCGGGTCCCGGCCGCCGCTGCCGGTGGCGTGGAGGACCACCGCGGCCGCGCTGAAGACGAGCGCGCCGATGTAACCCAGCAGGAACCAGCCGTTGAGGATGGCCACGTTGATCCGCTGCATGGTCTCGATGGCGGTACGGTCGGCGGCGACCCGCAGCCCGGGCATCACGGACACGGAGAATCCGTAGAAGAGACCGCTCATCCAGCCGATGGTGATCGTCGCGGCGATCATCGTCGCCAACCGTGCCGTTTCCACGTGGTCCCCCCGGATCGAGAATCAGGTCGAGAGCTGGTCTTCGAACGGTCAAGTCCCGCCGATCATAGGGTGCGGCGGCCCGGTTCGGGCCCGCGTAGGCTGGCCGAACCCCGCACGTCGCCCGACAGCACCTCACACCACCCTCCCACCCCCGCCGAACGGAGCCGCCCGCCATGCTGACCGCCCTCACCGGTGTCCACGGGGACCGCGCGGACGCCGTCACCGTCGCCGGCCGCACCGCCTCCTACGAGGAACTCCTCGGGGCCGCCCGCCAGGTGGCCGCCGATCTCGCCGAATCGGGGATCCCGGCGTTCGCGGTGACCGCGACGGCGTCTCTGGAGACGGTGGCCGCCGTGGTCGGGGCCCTGCTCGCCGGCGTACCGTGCGTTCCGCTGCCGCCGGATGCGGGTCCGGCCGAGCGCGGACACATCCTGCGCGACTCCGGCGCCCGCCCCCTCGACGTCGACTTCGCCCGCCGCTCGGACAAGGTCCCCGCCCCCGCCGACGTACGCACCCCCGAGGATCCCGCGCTGATCCTCTACACCTCCGGCACCACGGGCGCCCCCAAGGGCGTGGTCCTCAGCAGCGCCGCGATCACCGCCGACCTGGACGCGCTCGCCGAGGCATGGCAGTGGAACGCCGGGGACACCCTGGTGCACGGACTGCCGCTGTTCCACGTCCACGGACTCGTCCTCGGCGTCCTCGGTGCCCTGCGCACCGGCAGCCGCCTCGTGCACACCGGCCGGCCGACGCCCGAGGCGTACGCGGCCGCGGGCGGGAGCCTGTACTTCGGCGTGCCGACGGTGTGGTCGCGCATCGCCCGCGATCCGCGCGCCGCGGCCGCCCTGTCGGGGGCCCGGCTCCTGGTGTCGGGCAGTGCGGCGCTTCCGGCGCCGGTCTTCCGGGACATCGAGCGTGCGAGTGGACACCGCATCGTGGAGCGGTACGGGATGACGGAGACGCTGATCACCGTGAGCGGCCGCGCGGGCGGGGACCTCCACCCGGGTACGGTCGGCACCCCGCTGCCGGGCATCGCCACCCGGGTCGCGGCCGAGGACGGCGCGGAGATCGGCGAACTCCAGCTGACCGGACCCACCCTGTTCTCCGGCTACCTGGGCCGACCGGAGGCGACGGCAGCCGCGTACACCGAGGACGGCTGGTTCCGTACGGGCGACATCGCGGCCGTCGACGAGAAGGACGGCGTGCACCGGATCGTGGGCCGCGCCTCCACCGACATGATCAAGTCGGGCGGGTACCGGATCGGGGCGGGCGAGATCGAGAACGCCCTGCTGGACCACCCCCGGGTGCGCGAGGCCGCCGTGGTCGGTGTCCCCGATGCGGATCTCGGCCAGCGGATCGTCGCGTTCGTCGTCGCGGAGGGAGTCACCGGAGCCGAGCTCACCGACTTCGTCGCCGCCCACCTGTCGGTGCACAAGCGCCCCCGCGAGGTCCGCTTCGTGGAGGCGATCCCGCGCAACGCCATGGGCAAGCCGCAAAAGCGCCTCCTCCTCGACGGCGCCGCCCCCGACCACGCCTGACCCGTTCCAAGACGCGTACGCGGCCCGGGCGGTGTCGGCGGATCAGGGCGCGGCGGGCGGCCGACGCTGCTTTGCGGACACTCCCTAGCGGGACCACACGGTGCCCCGGGCCTCGTACTCCAGCATGCCCTCGATGCCGGTCGCCGCGTCGGCGCCCAGCTCGCGGCGCACGAGCCACAGGGCCAGCTCCAGGCCGGAGGTGATGCCTCCGGCGGTCACGAGGTCACCGTCGTCCACCACGCGCGCGTCCTTCAGCACCCCGCCCTCCCGCTCCAGGTCCGGGCGCGCCCTGTGGTGGGTGGTGCACGGCCGGCCGCGGGTCAGTCCCGCGGCCGACAGCAGCATCACGCCCGTGCACAGGGCGGCGACGGTGAGGCCCGGGCGGGGCGCCGCCCACAGGGCGCGCGGAAGGGTGCCCCGCCGGATCTCCGCCCACACGCCGGGGTCCTCGCGGCGGCCGTAGCCGCCGCCCGGTACGACGACGACGTCGGCCTCCTGCGGCGCCCAGCCGTGCTCGACGCCGACCCGCGTCCCGTACGACGCCCGCACGAAGCCGGGGCGGGAGGTGGTGACGTACCGGACCTCGACCGTCCGGTCCGTGAAGAAGCGGGACGCCGAGAAGACCTCGTACGGGGCGGCGAAGTCCAGCTCCTCCACCCCGTCGAACAGCACGACGTGCACCCTGAAGGGCCTGCCGGTCCCGGCGGGGCCGCCCTCCGCCGCGTGCGCGGCCGGTCCGGCGCCGAGCCCGGCCACACCCGCGACCGCGCCGGTGGCACCGATGACGGTCGAGGCCCGCAGCAGGTCCCGTCGGTTCAGGCTCATTCGGCTCTCCTCGGTGTCGTCCGGACGGCGGACCGGCTGCCGCGCGCCTCCTGGAGAAGTGGTCGACGGGACCGGGGCGCGAGTTCCCCGCGGACCGTGTGGTCCGCCCCACAGCCCCCGGCGGCGGCCCGGACCCGGACCCGGGCGGGGACACCGGCAGCGCGACCGGCCGGGTGACCCCGGCCCGGTCGACGGCCGCGTACGGCGCTGGCGCGCACGGGCGCGGGGGAGGATGCACGGGCTCGTTCCCCCTCGGCAGCGGGCCGACCGCGAACGGGCGAGAGGAAGAAGGTCCACGATGCCCGCCCAGGGATCCGCGAAGCACCCCACCACCGAACTCGACGCCCGCTACAGCTCCGCGCTCAACCCCCGCCCGGGTGCCGCCGAAGTCACCGCCACCGACTGGGCCGAGGCCCAACGGCAGCTGGGCGCCGCCGAGATCTTCTGGTTGTCCACGGTCCGGCCCGAAGGGCGCCTGCACGTCACCCCCGTGATCGCCGCCTGGCACGAGGGGGTCATGTACTTCTCCACCGGACCGGGGGAGCAGAAGGCGAAGAACCTGGCTCACGACGGCCACTGCGCGCTGACCACCGGAGGGAACTCGCTCACCGAGGGACTCGACATCGTGGTCGAGGGCAGGGCGGAACAGGTCGCCGATCCGGCCGTGGTGGAGGAGGTGATCACGGCGTACGAGGCGAAGTACGGGCCCCACATCACCTCGCCCGAGGGCACCTTCCACGGCATCGACGACGCGTTCAGGCAGGGCACCGCGGTGGTGTTCGCGGTGGCCCCGACCACGGCGTACGGCTTCGGGCGCGACGGCGGCGTCTACAGCCACACGCGCTGGACCTTCTGAGCGGCGCAGCTCCTCAGTCGCAACGCAGGGCGTTGAGGCGGGCGTTGATCCGCGCGGCCCGGCGCGTCAGGTGATCGCGTTCGGCGAGGTTCGGAGCCTTCCGGGCCGCCTCCGCGTAAAGCCGCGCCGCCGTCGCCAGGTCCCCGTCGCGCTCGTGGAGGTACGCCGCCACCGCGGCACGGCGGGGCAGGGAGCCGTCCAGCGCCGCGAGCGCCGCCAGACCGGCCCGCGGGCCGTCGGCCTCGCCGACGGCCACCGCACGGTTGAGCCGTACGACGGGGCTGTCGGTGAGGCGCGCGAGTTCGTCGTACCACTCGACGATCTGCGGCCAGTCGGTCTCCTCGGTGGCGGGTGCGTCCGCGTGGAGCGCCGCGATGGCGGCCTGGGCCTGGAACTCGCCCAGCCGGTCCCGGACGAGAGCCGCCTGCAGGACCGCGACGCCCTCGCCGATCATCCCCGTGTCCCACCGGCCGCGGTCCTGCTCGGCGAGCGGTACCAGGCTGCCGTCGGCCGCCGTCCGCGCGGCCCGCCGGGCGTGGTGGAGCAGCATGAGGGCGAGCAGCCCCGCCACTTCGGGGTGATCGAACCGGGCCGCGAGCTGCCGGGTGAGCCGGATGGCCTCGGCCGCGAGGTCGACGTCGCCGGAGTAGCCCTCGTTGAAGACCAGGTAGAGGACGCGCAGCACGGTGGCGGCGTCGCCGGGCTGTTCGAACCGCACGCCGGAGACCGTGCGCTTGGCGCGGCTGATCCGCTGCGCCATGGTCGCCTCGGGCACCAGGTACGCCTGGGCGATCTGGCGGGTGGTGAGGCCGCCGACCGCCCGCAGGGTGAGCGCGACCGCGGACGACGGCGTCAGCGAGGGGTGCGCGCACAGGAAGTAGAGCTGGAGCGTGTCGTCGACCGCGGGCGCGGGCCCGGGCTCCGGCTCCTGGTCGACGAGGTCCTCCCGCCGGCGGCGCGAGGCGTCCGCACGGTTCGCGTCGAGGAACCGGCGCCAGGCCACGGTGACCAGCCAGCCCTTCGCGTCGCGCGGAGGGTCGGCCGGCCACACGCGGACCGCCTCGACCAGGGCGTCCTGCACGGCGTCCTCGGCCGCCGCGAAGTCCGCTCCGCGGCGGACGAGGACGGTGAGCACGCCGGGCGTGAGGCTCCGCAGGAGGACCTCGTCCATCTCGGGCCTACTCCGAGATGGTGGGCGGCGCGGACAGGAACGGGCGCAGCTCCAGCCATTCGTGGATGGGCTTGCCACCCGCCCCGGGGGCGGCCGACAGCTCCCCGGCCAGTTCGAGGGCGCGCTCGTAGCTGTCGACGTCGATCACCATCCAGCCGGCGACGAGGTCCTTGGTCTCGGCGAACGGCCCGTCGGTGACGGGCGGGCGGCCCTCACCGTCGTACCGCACGAAGGTCCCCTCGGGGGCGAGGGCCTGGCCGTCGACGAACTCGCCGGTCGCCTCCAGCCGGGCCGCGAAGTCGTGCATGTACCGCATGTGGTCCGAGATCTCCTCCGGCGTCCACTGGTCCATCGGAACGTCGTTGACCGGAGCCGGGGCGCCGCGGTAGTGCTTGAGCAGCAGGTACTTGGCCATGGTGCTTCTCCTCGGTGCTGGTGCGACCCATTCTGGTCGCCTTCACACCGGGGACGGAGCCGAAAGACGCTTCTCGACATCCCGGCCCCACTTTTTTGGATGGTCCGGCGGTCCGACGGCCCGGCGGTCAGAGTGCGTCAGGCCGCCGGAGCCCCTGGAGCAGGAGGGCGATCAGGCGTCGGGGGTCGTAGCGGGGGTCGCCGTCGCGCCCGGCGCAGAGGTTGCCGATGCCGCGCATCAGCTCGTACGGCTGCGTGCCGGGCCTGATGTCGCCGGCCTCGACCGAGGCGTCGAGCAGTTGGGCGCAGACGGGCAGCAGGCGGTCGAGGAAGTAGGCGTGCAGGGCGGCGAAGCGTTCGTTGTCGGACTGCAGGGCGTCGGCGAGGCCGTGCTTGGTGACCAGGAAGTCGACGAAGAGGTCGATCCACCGGCGCAGCGCGTCGAACGGGGAGTCGGCGGCGGCGAGCAGGGTCGGGCCGGCCTCGGCGCACGCTTCGATCTGGTGCCGGTAGACGGCGGTGACGAGATCCGCCCGGGTCGGGAAGTGGCGGTAGATCGTGGCCATCCCGACGCCCGCCTGGGCCGCGATCCGGCGGATCGGCGCGTCGACGCCGGAGGTGACGAACACTTCGGCGGCGGCAGCGAGCACCGTTTCCCGGTTGCGCCGGGCGTCGGCCCGCTTGCCGCGGGACGGTGACTCCCCGGTGGGGCTCTCGGCGGCCATGACGTTCCTTCCCATGGTGGTTGACAAAGCGGAGCAGCGCTCCGGATAGTAGGTGGAGCAATGCTCCGTTTCAGGTTACTCGAAGCGAAAGGCAGCCACACCATGAGCACATCCACTGTCACCCCCACCGGTGCCCTGGGCGCGCCCGTCCCGGTCCTGTCCTACAGCCCGGTGGTCCTCTCCGTCCCCGGACGTCCCGTGGACCTCCAGGTGCGCGTCTGCGCGCCCGCGACCGGAACCGACCTGCCCGTCATCCTCCTCTCCCACGGCCACGGCCCCTCGAACAACCTCTCCTCCCTCAACGGGTACGCGCCCCTCGCCGACTTCTGGGCCGCCCACGGTTTCGTCGTCATCCAGCCCACCCACCTCACCTCCCGCACGCTGAGCCACCTGGTCGCCGACGCTCCCGGCGCACCCGACTTCTGGCGCTCCCGCGCCGAGGACATGACCCACATACTCGACCGGCTCGACGTGCTCGAGCGCACGGTGCCGCAGCTCGCGGGGCGGATCGACCCCGCCCGGGTCGCCCTCGCCGGACACTCGCTCGGCGGCTTCACCGCCGCTCTCCTGCTGGGCGCGGGGCTCGACGACCCCGACACCGGGAAGGTGGTGCACCTCGCCGAGCCCCGGATCAAGGCGGGCGTGCTGCTCGCCGCGCCCGGCCGGGGCGGCGAGGTCCTGAACGGGCCCATGGCCGAGCACTGGCCGATCATCGGGGCCGTCGACTTCTCCACCATGACCACACCCGCACTGGTCGTCGCCGGCGACAAGGACGACTCGCGGCACTTCACGGACATGGGGCCGGACTGGCACGCAGACCCCTACACCCTCGCCCCCGGCCCCAAGACCCTGCTCACCCTGTTCGACGCGGAGCACGGACTCGGCGGGATCGCCGGATACGACGCCGCGGAGACCACGGACGAGGACCCGGCGCGAGTGGCCGCCCTCGCCCGGCTCACGGCGGCCTACCTCCGCACCCGGCTCCACCCCGGCGACCCCGCGTGGCAGACCGAGTGCGAGGCGCTGACGACGGGCCCCGACCCGGTGGGGCGCGTCGAATCCAAGTAGGCGTATCCGAGCGCAGGTCGCGGGGGGCGTGGGGGGGGCGTGGGGGGCAGTGGCCGGTACACGGAGTCACCCGGGGTCCGTCCTCGGGGCAGGGGCCGCTCACCCGTGCATGCGGGCGCCCTTGACGACCCTGTCCACGGAGTTGCGCGGCCCGTGGACGGCGACCCCGACAAGATCGAGCTGGTCCTTGCCCACCGCCGCCACCGCTGCCCGGTTCGCGCGGTCGTGGCCCGTGCCGAACAGGTCCGCGGTGAACACCGCGGTCGCCAGCCCGCGCCGCACCGCCCGCTCGTGCGCCGCCTTCACCACTTCCTTCCCGCCCTCGAAGACCAGTACGGGCTGGCGGAACATCGGCAGGTAGGGGGTGCCATCGGCGTCCTGGTACGGCTCGCCGACCACCTCGGGGAGGGCCGTTCCGAGCCCGCTGACGAGGAATGCGGTGACATTCAGCCGCTGCCACGTCTCCAGGTCGTCGCGGAGCAGCACCGCGATCTTGGTGTCGAAGCGCACGGGCACGTCAGCGTTCTCGTTCTTCGTCTCATCGCTCATGGTCCGAGACTGCCGGGCTCGGCCTCGCCCGGTCTTGTACGTTCTTTGCGTGCAGCAGCTCCAGCAGGAAGTCTCGGCGTGGCGCCCGCAGGTCGCGGGTGTCGTCGAGGTCTTCCACGCCCGCTTCACCGCGCACGCGTACCCCATGCACGTCCACGACGAGTGGACGCTGCTGATCGTCGACGACGGCGCCGTCCGCTACGACCTGGACCGACACCGGCGCGGCACCCCGGGCGGGACCGTGAGCCTGCTCCCGCCCCAGGTCGCGCACAACGGCTCCGCCGCCACCTCGCACGGGTTTCGCAAGCGTGTCGTCTACCTCGACACGACCGTCCTGGACGAGCGCTTCATCGGCGCCGCCGTGGACGGCCCGGACCTCGCCGACCCGGCCCTGAGCCGACGCGTCGGGCAGCTCCACCAGGCCCTGACCCTCCCCGGCGAGGAGTTCGAGGCGGAGAGCCGGCTGGCTCTGATCCGCGAACGGCTGCGCGTGCTGCTCCGGCCCCGCCCCGCACTCCTCGGCGGTCACACCGCGCCGTTCGGCGCAGGAACCCGCCACGGCATCGCGCGCAGCCTGCGCGAACTCCTCGACGAGCGGGTGGTCGCGGGCATCTCCCTCCCGGAAGCGGCCGGCCTGGTCCAGGCGCACCCCGCGCATCTGGTTCGCTCGTTCAGCGCCGCCTTCGGCATCGCCCCGCACCAGTACCTCATCTCGCGCCGGATCGCTCTGGCCCGTCGGCTGCTCCTCGACGGCCGCCCGGCCGCCGAGGTCGCGGTCGAGGCGGGATTCCACGACCAGTCCCACTTCACCCGGCACTTCAAGCGAGTCGTGGGCACCACCCCCGGCCACTACGCCCGCTCCGCGCCCTCCTGCTGCTGAGGCCTTCTCCCGGCCGGCGCAAGCGCAGTCGGGGAACTGACTCGTCCGCGGATCGGCGGTGGCTCTGGTCAGCCCGTGGTGGGGTGCCAGGAGTCTTCGGCGGCCTGGGTGCTGGGGTGCGTCGGGAAGACCTGTTCCAGGCCGACGATGCGGAAGATACGGCTGACGCGTTCGGGGACCGCGGCGAGCGCGATGGTCGCGCCGGCGGCGAGGGCGTGGTTTCGGGCCGCGATCAGCATGGTGATGCCGCTGGAGTCGCAGAACGTGAGCCCCCCGAGGTCGATGGTGAGCTGCTGGCCGGCGGCCAGGGTGATGCCGGGGAGGGCGTCGCGCACCTCGGGTGCGGTGTGGTGGTCCAGGTCCCCGGCCAGTTCGATGACCGCGCCGGCGGTGGTGGTGCGGGTGAGGAGGGTCAGGTGTCTGCTCACTGCTGCTCTTCACTGGTGGTTCGGGGAACGTGGACTGCCAGGACGGCGGTGTCGTCGTCCACGCCGTTGCCGAGGGTGTCGAGAAGGTCGCGGATCGCCGTGATGGCGTCCGTGGCGGTGGTCGGGGCCAGGGCGCGGCCGAGGTCGAGGAGGGCTTCGTCGCTGTAGCGGCCGTCGGGGCCGGCGGCGGTGTGGGCTTCGGTGAGGCCGTCGGTGTGCAGGAGCAGGGTGTCGCCGGGGGCGAGGTGCACGGTGGTGGTGGCGATGTTGGCGTTGGGCAGGATGCCGATGAGCTGGCCGCCGGGGGTGGGCAGAGAGTCGGCGGTGCCGTCATGGCGCATCACCATGGCCGGCGGATGGCCGCCGCTGGCCAGCGTGATGTGGAAGCCGCCCTGGTCGGGGTCGGGGGTGAGCAGGCCGAAGATGACGGTGCAGAAGCGGGGGTCGGTGCCGTTGTACTCGTGGTTGAGGACCGTGTTGAGGTTGGCGAGGACGGCATCGGGGGCGGGGCTGTAGACCGCTGCGGCACGCAGGGTGTAGCGCGCCAGCGAGGTGACGGCCGCGGCGGCCGCCCCTTTGCCGCAGACGTCGCCCAGGAACATGCCCCAGGTGCCGGCGGCCAGGGGGAAGAGGTCGTAGAAGTCGCCGCCGACCTCGTCGGCGGAGGCGATGTGGTAGTGGGCGGCGACGTCCAGGCCGGGAACGTTCGCCAGCGTGGGTGGCAGCAGGGTTTTCTGCAGGGTGGTGTTCAGGACCTTGAGGCGGTCGCGTTCCCGGTCGGCTTCCTGGCGGGCACGCAGGAGCTCGTTCTCGTAGGCGCGGCGGTCGCGGGCGTCGAAGATCGTGGTGCGGATCAGCAGCGCCTGTCCGTCGCCGCCGGTCTTGACCGTCGAGGTGACCATGACGGGCAGTCGAGTGCCGTCGGCGGTCTTGAGTTCCAGTGCGATCCCGTTGATCTCTCCCTGCATGCGCAGGAGCGGGGCGAAGTGGGTCTCGTGGTAGAGGCGGCCGCCGACGGTCAGCAGGTCGGAGAAGCGCTTACGGCCGACCAAGGCGTCGCGCTCGTAGCCCAGCCAGTCCAGCAGGGTGGTGTTGATCTTGGCGATCCGGCCGTCCAAGAGGGTGGACAGGTAGCCGCAGGGCGCGTGCTCGTACAGGTCCTCGGCGCTGTCCTCCAGCAGCTCGGAGAACCGGGCCTCCTGGTTCTCCTGGTGGTCCTCGGACCGGCCCCGGCCATGATCACGGCCCCGGCCATGGTCACGGCCCCGGCCACGGCCTCCGTCGTCGGCGGCCCCGTCGTCGGTCCCGCACATCACCCGGAGGCTCCCGCGAACGCTGCGATCGCCGCGGCGGTCTCCTCCGGAGCCGCAAGCTGGGGGCAGTGCCCCGTCGCGTTCAGCGTGACCAGCCGGCTGCCCGGGATCTGCGCGTGGACGAACGCGCCCACCTCCGGCGGGGCGATCGCGTCGTGGGAGCACTGGGCGACCAGGGTCGGTACCGTCACCGCAGCGAGGTCGGCGCGGTTGTCGGACAGGAACGTGACCCGGGCGAAGACCCGGGCGATCTCCGGGTCGGTGCGGCAGAAGCTGTTCGTCAGCTCTTCGCCCAGTTCCGGCCGGTCGGGGTTGCCCATGATCACCGGGGCCATGGCGCCGGACCAGCCGAGGTAGTTCGCGTCCAGGGACTCCAGCAGTTCGTCGATGTCCTCGGCGCTGAACCCGCCCCGGTAGCCGGTGGCAGGGTCGTCGACGAAGCAGGGGGAGGGGGCGAGGAGCACCAGGCCGGCGAACGCCTCCGGCCGGCGGGCCGCGGCCAGCACGCCCATCATCGCGCTCACCGAGTGCCCCACGAACGTGATCGGGCCGAGGTCCAGCTCGCGGCACAGCTCCAGCACGTCGTCGACATAGCCGTCCAGGGAGGCGTAGCGGTCCCGGCTCCACGCGGTCAGCTCGGAGTTCCCCGCGCCCACATGATCGAAGAGCACGACGGTGAAGTCCCTCTCCAGCTCGGGGACCACCAGACGCCACATGTTCTGGTCGCACCCGAATCCGTGCGCCAGCATCACCGCCGGTGCACCGGTCCGCCCGGTCACGGTGACATGGTTCCTGCTCCGCACGTCCATGGGCCTCATCCTCGCAGACCCTTCCCCGGCGCCCCGGGAGGATCGCGTCCCCGCCGGACACGGCGAGGCCGGGTGGGGCGGTACCGAGCGACGGGCGCTGTCGGCCCACAGTGTGATGGCGGCGACGCTCACGGACGGGCCGCAGGCGGCGCTGCCGACCGGCCCCCGGGCCGCAAGCGCGTTCATAGCGGACGGAATATCTGGTTCCGCAGGAGCATGATCACGGATGAGCCTTTTCGGCCAGGATGGAAACGGTTACTCACGGTAAGGGTCGCCGCTCGGCCCCCTCGCGCCCCCCTGACCCCCCTTGCCTCGCCCGCCCCGCGTCGCTTGCGGGGTGCGCCGGAATTTACGTGGTGGTACCCCGGGTAGCACGAAAGATTTCCCGGGTTGTGTCCGCGGAGCCGCAAAACAAGTCCGAAACTGACAGGTTTCCTTTGACTGTTGCGCGATTAATCGGTGAATGTCGTTCACATGTCCGACACAAACCGCGCCGCCACCGGTGGCACCGGTGGCCCCATGCGCTTGCGTGACTTCCGACTGCTGCTCGCGGGAGCCGCCACCGGACAGTTCGGTGCCCAGGTGACGCTGGTGGCGCTGCCCCTCGTAGCCGTCCTCGAACTCGACGCCCCCGCCTTCCAGGTGGGCCTCCTGACCGCAGCGGAGACCGCCGCCTTCCTGCTCGTCGGGCTGCCCGCCGGGGCACTCACCGACCGCATGCGCAAACGGCCCCTGATGATCCGGGCGGACCTGGTGCGCGCCGTGGCCATGGCGAGCATCCCCGCCGCCGCGCTCGCCGACGTCCTGACCATGGCCCAGCTCTACGCCGTCGCGCTCGTGACCGGCGTGGCGACCGTGTTCTTCGACGTGGCCCACCAGAGCTACCTGCCGCAGATCCTGCCCCGCGACCAACTCGTCGCCGGCAACGGCGCGCTGGAGACGGTCCGTTCCACCGCCCACGTCACCGGCCCCGGCATCGGCGGCGGACTCGTCCAGCTCGTCGGAGCGCAGTTCGCCGTCATCGTCGACGCCGTCGGCTACCTGCTCTCCGCCCTGTTCCTCCAACGGATCGCGCGGGCCGAGGAGGCACCCGAACCCGCCGCGCCCGGGGCCTCGTTGCGCAAGGAGATCAGCGAGGGCGTCCGCTTCGTCTTCGGTCATCCCCTGCTCCGTGTCATCGCCCTCACCACCGGCCTCGCCAACCTCTGCACGGCCGTCCTCATGGCCACGCAGACCGTGCATCTCGTCCGCACCGTAGGGCTGCAGGCCGGCGGGCTCGGCCTGGTGCTGTCCGCGTCGGCCGTCGGCGGGCTCCTCGGCGCGCTGTGCGCCGGACGCCTCGCCGCGCGGCTGGGGCAGGCCCGGGTCATCCTCCTGTCCCTCCTCGTGACCGGCCCGTTCGCACTGCTGTGGCCCCTGTCCACGCACGGTCCCGCCGGGGCGGTCCTCTTCGCCACCGGATCCGCGGTCGTCTCCTTCGGCGCCGTCGTCTACAACGTCGCCCAGGTCAGCTTCCGCCAAGGGATGTGCCCGCCACGACTGCTGGGCCGGATGAACGCCACCCTGCGCTTCCTCATGTGGGGCACCCTGCCGCTCGGTGCGCTCATCGGCGGAGCCCTCGCCCAGACCTACGGGTCGCGCACGGCCCTCGTCTGGTGCGCCGTCGGCATCCTCGCCGTACCGCTGCCGCTGCTGCTCTCCCCGCTGCGCCGGATGCGCGACCTCCCCGGTCCTCAGGACGACGGCGCCGACGGGACCCGGCAACCGCAGGACACAGCCGCGGCCCGCGCCGACGAGGACGAACGGCCCGCCCCCGCACCCACCGGCTGACGACCGCCCGCACCCCCCCCACCGGCTGACCGCCGCCCGCCGCCACCGACCACACCGCCCCCCCCCGCGCGGCCGCCACCGCGGCCACGACGAAGAGGACCCCGTGCTCAGCATCACGAGTCAGTACCTGACCCGCTACCGGCGTCTCACCGCCGACCGGTCCGACACCCTGCTGCCCGTCACCGGAGCACAGCGCCGCTTCGTGCTGGTGCGTTCGCTGGACCCGACGGGACGCCCCGACGTGGTGCCCATGTTCTTCGCGTTCCCGTCCGGAACCATCGACCCCCGACGCCTGCGGGCAGCGGCCCACAGGCTCGCCGCACGGCACACCGCCCTGCGCTCGCGGCCCGCCATCGTCCGGGGCACCCCCGTACTGCGCGTCGCCGCTCCCGACGACGCGGACGTCACCGTGACCCGGCCGGCCGCCGCACCGGGCGAACCGGCAGCCGACACGCTCCGCCGCGCACTCGCGTCCTGGGATTCCCAGGGTCCCCCCTTGCGGCTCTTCCTCGTACGCGACGAGGAGCGCGACGAGGACGTCCTCGCCGTAGCCCTGGACCACGCCGTCTGCGACGGCCGTTCGCTGGCGCGGATCGTCGACGAACTCGGCGCCGCCTACGCCGAGGAGGCCACCGAACCCGGCGCCGCGGCAGGGGAGACGGCAGCCGAACTCGCCGCCTACGAGGACGCGGTCCTGCGGCAACTCGCCGCCGAGGAACGAGCGGAGACGCCCGCGGCGGCCGCGTACTGGGCGGAGCGACTGCGCACCCTGCGCACCCACGCCCCGGCGCCCCGTCCCGCACGAGCGCCCGAGGGCGCACCGCCCAGCGGCGCCGCACAGGCACGGCTGCCCGCACACGACGGCGGGATCTCCTTCCCCGGCCTGCTCGACGCCTGCCGCTCCGCCGCCCGTGAGCTGTACGGCCCGGACCGCACGGTCCCGCTCGGCTACCCGTGGGGCGGCCGTCCCGCGGGCGCGGAGCCGGTCGTCGGCTGCTTCCTCAACACCCTCGTCTTCCCGGCCGACACCGGCCACAGGCCCGGCTCGCAGGCCACCGCCGACGCGTGGTGGGACGACCTCGACCGGGCCGACGTACCGTTCGACGCGGTCGTGACCGCCGTACGGGCCACCGGCTCCGGCTGGACCGGAGGCCTCGACGGACTGCTCACCGTGGACGACGACAGCCGTCGCCCACCCCTCACCCTGGCCGGCGTCGAGGGACGGGAGGTCCACGTCGACGGCAGACCCGTCCGCGGTCCCTTCGCCGTGTCCGTCACCCAGGGAGCGGAGATCCGCCTGCGGATGGTGTGGGACCGGGCGGTACTCGACGACGAGACCGCGAACCGGGCGTTCGACGCGCTCACCCACGCACTGCGCCCCTAGGGGTGTCTCGCCGATCAGGCCGGGCTCGCGGCGGGGTCCGGCGCTACTGCGTGGACACTCCCCGGGGACAGACACCCCCCAGGGCGTCCGAACGCCGCCGCCGAGGACGGCCCGCGCACCACACGCTCCCTCCCGGCACCCGCCGCCGCCCGCGCAGGCATCCCCGCCGGACGCCCCGCCGGCCCGCGGCCACCGCACACCGGCCCCCACCCGGGCCCCGCACCCCCCTCGCGCGCGCCCCCACACCGCCGCGCCGCGCTCCCGAGCCTCCCCCCACAGCATCCCCGCACGCCCCGAAGGGCAACGGCACCGCGCGACCCGCGAAGCCGCCCGCACGACCGCCGGACACGACCGTGACCGGCACCGGAAACCGACCCGACAACCTCAGGGATCGCCCATGCTTCCCCTCTCCTCCTCGCAGGAGATCGTCTGGCTGCACGAGCAGATGCAGCCCGGCAGCCGCGCCTACAACTTCACCGCCTCACTGGACCTGTGGGGCACCCTCGACACCGAGGCCCTGCGCCGCGGACTCGCAGCCACCCTGGCCCGCCATCCCGGTCTGCGACTCGAACTGGTCGCCTCCACCGGTTCCGTACCGCAGCAGCGGGTCGCGGTGCGCTGCCCGCCGAGGCTGCACACCGTCGACCTCAGCACGGCGCAGGACCCCGAGGCGGCGTTCGCCAACCTCCTGCGCACCGAGGCCGAGACACCGCTCGACACCTTCGAGGCACCGCTGATCCGCTGGACGCTCGTACGGCTGGCCGAGCGCCACCACCGGCTCGTCCACGTCGAGCACCACCTGATCCACGACGGCCACTCCTTCGCGATCCTGCTGGACGACGTCTTCCGCGTCTACCGCGCCCACGTCCTCGGCGAGACCCTGGAGCTGCCGGCCGCCTCCTCCTACGCGGACCACGTCCGGGAACGGGCCGAGGCCGCGTACGGCCCCGAGTCCCTCGACTTCTGGCGGGCCGAGCTGCGCGACCAGCAGCACGACCTGCCACTGCCCGGCGTGACGCGCCCCGGCGCCCGCCGCAGGCACCACGGCGGACAGCTGCGCCAGACCATCGGCGCCGATCTCGCCGAACGCCTGCGCGCCCACGCCCGCACCCGCGGCCTCACGCCCTTCTCCACGCTCCTCGGGCTGTTCGCGGAACTCCTGCGCCGGCACAGCGGCCGCTCCCGCATGGTCATCGGCACCGCCGTCGGCAACCGCCCCCTCGGCTACGAGGACGCCGTGGGCATGTTCGTCAACACCATCCCGCTGCCGCTCGCCCTCGACGCCGCCGTCCCCGCCCAGGACACCATGGACGAGATCACCGACACCCTGATCCGGGCCCTGCCGCACCAGGACGTACCGGTCCAGGAACTGACCCGGGCACTCGGCATGCACACCTCCGGCGCCGACAACCCGCTCTTCTCCGTCATGTTCAGCGCCCACGACGCGCCCCTGCCCGAGATCGACGTACCCGGCCTCGACATCACCCTCTTCGAGGGCTTCAACACCGGCACCACCCGCTTCGACCTCGACGTGGTCCTGCTCCCGGACGACCGGCGCGGCGTCACCCGGCGCCACGGCGCGCCCGGCATGACCCTCGTCTGGGACTACGACGCGGACCTCTTCGGCGAGGACGTCGCCCGGCTGCTCTCCGGCCGCTTCCTGAACCTGCTGCGCGCCTACCTCGACAGCCCCGGGACCCCGCTGGCCGATCTCGATCCGGCCGCCACGGAGCCGGCCGCCGAGCCCGTACCCGTCCCGGCCGGCCGCGATCCGCTGGACCCCGTCGCCGCACACCACCCGTCGCTCCCGGCCCTGCTGTGCGGTGCCCGCCGTCTGACCTACGGCGAACTCGACGCCCGCGTCGGCTCGCTCGCCGAGCGCCTGAAGGCCGCCGGTGTCACCCCCGGCCGACCGGTGGCCGTGGTCCTGCCCCGCGGCACCGACTCCGTCGTCGCCCTGCTGGCCTGCCTGCGCACCGGCGCCGTCTACTGCCCGCTGTCCCCGTCCGATCCGCCGGCCCGGCTCGGCCTGCTGCTGGAGCGGCTCGCGCCGGCGCTCGTCCTCACCGGTGACGGCACCCCGGCCCTGCCGGACGCGGTGCCGACCGCCCGGATCGACGCCCCGGTCCTGCCCCCGGCGCGCGACGGCGCCGTACTTCCCGGCACCGCCTACGTCATCCACACCTCCGGCTCCACCGGCACCCCCAAGCCGGTCGCCGTCGGACCCGCCGCCCTGGTGCACCACATGACGGCGGCCGCCGACCGGTTCGGCCTCATCGCCTCGGACCGGGTCCTGATGTTCGCCCAGCCGTCCTTCGACGTGGCGCTGGAGGAGGTGCTGCCCACCCTGTACGCCGGCGCCTGCCTGGTCCTGCCCGAGCTCGAGGTGCCCACGGGCGCCGAGCTCACCGAACTGCTGGCCGCTGCCCGGGTCACCGTCGCCAACCTGCCCACCAGCTACTTCCTCGCCACCCGCGAGGACCTGCGGCCCGCACTGCGCGACGGGAGCTGGACGCCCCGGCTCCTGGTCCTCGGCGGCGAGCGCCTTCCCGTGGAGGCACTGCGCGGCGTCCTCGCCGACACCGACGCCACCGTCCTCAACGCGTACGGCGTCACCGAGGCGGCCATCAGCTCGACCGTCCACGAGATCTCCCGCGACGCCCTCGTCGAGGGCGCCGAGATCCCCCTGGGCACCGAACTGCCGGGCGAGCGGATCCACGTACTCGACGCCCACCACCGCCCGCTGCCGACCGGCGCGGTCGGCGAACTCGCCGTCGCCGGACCCGGCCTGGCCGAGGGCTACGCGGGCAACGAGGAGGTGACCGCGGCCCGGTTCGTCACCGTCGACGCCCTCGACGGGCAGCGCGTCTACCTCACCGGCGACCTCGGCTACCGCGGTCTGGACGGCCTGCTGTACTTCCTCGGACGGCGCGACAACCAGGTCAAGCTGCGCGGTCACCGCATCGAACTGGAGGAGATCGAGGCCGCGGCGTCCGCGGTGCTGGGCGGCCGGTCCTGCGCCGTCGTACTGGACCGGGAAAGCCCCGGCGGCCCGAGGCTCGTCGGCTTCCTCGAAGACGGGCCCGACGGAGCGGACTTCGACGAGAAGGCGCTCCACGCCGAGCTGGGCCGCCGCCTGCCCGGCCCGCTCGTGCCCGCCCGGTGGGCCCCGCTCGACACCATGCCGACCCTCGCGGGCGGCAAGCCCGACCGTACGGCGCTGTCCCGCCGGGCGGCGGAACTCGACGCGGGTGACGCGGGTGACGCGCACGCGGACGCGGGCGGCACCGCCGCGTCCGGGGCCGGAACCGGCCCGGAGGCCTCGCCCGAGGCCGGCGCCGCGTCCGCCGACCCGATGACGGTGCTGCTCACGGAGGGCTGGAGCAAGGTCCTCGGCCACAGCCGGATCGACGCCCGTTCCCACTTCTTCCACAGCGGGGGCCATTCCCTGCTGGCCGCCGAACTGGCCGCCTGGCTGGAGCCCCGGCTGGGCGCGCGCCCGCCGCTGCGGGTGCTCTTCCGCAACCCCGTCCTCGCCGACCAGGCCGAAGCCCTCGCCGCCACCGCCCTTTCCACGGAGTCGTGATGACCCAGCCACTGACCGCCCCTGCCCCGCTCCTCGCCGCGCACCTCGACGCATGCACCGCGCCGAGCGTCGCCCACGGGCCCCGCGCCGAGCCGACCGGCGTGCTCGACCGCTTCGAGGACTGGACCCGGCTCGCCCCGCAGGCCCCGGCCGTGATCGACGACGCCCGCGTCTGGACGTACCAGGACCTGGACGCGGCAGCCGAGCAGGTCGCCGCCGCCCTGGGCGACCGCGTCCGGCCCGGCGACCTGGTCGGCGTCTGCCTCGACCGCTCCACCGCCCTGGTGGTGACCGCCGTGGCGCTCGCCCGGATGGGCGCCGTCTACCTACCGCTCGGCCCCCGACCCGGAGAACGCCGTACCCAGGCCGTCACCGAGGACCTCGACGTCGCCTGCCTCATCGGCGACCCCGGTGTCCTGCCCGAGGGGCACCGCGGCGGAGAACACCTCCCGCTGCCGCTGCCCACCGACGGGGTCAACGCCCCCGCCGCCGTCGTGGCGGCCTTCACCCACTCCGCCCGCGGCACCCGGCGCGCTCCCGAGAGCGCCCTGTACGCCGTCCTCACCTCCGGTTCCACCGGCCGCCCCAAGGCGGTCGCCGTTGCCGAGGCCTCCCTCTCCGTCGCCCTCGACTGGTACCGGGCGGAGACCGGCCTCGCACCGGGCGACCGCCAGTCCCTGCTGATCGGCGTCGCGTTCGACCCGCACCTGCTGGAACTGTGGGCCGGCCTGACCTCGGGAGCCGCCCTCGTCCCGGCGCCGGACGACACCCGCTGGGACAGCCGCGTCCTCACCGACTGGTGGCGCGACCGCGCCCTCACGCACGCCGTCGCGGCCACCCCGACCGTCGAACCCCTCCTGGACCGGCCCTGGCCGCAGGACCTGAAGCTCCGGCACCTCGTCGTCGGCGGCGACCGCATGCGCCGCCGCCCCGGCGCCGACGTCACCGCCACCGTCCACAACGCCTACGGCCCCGCGGAAGCCACCGTCGTCACCACCACCCACACCATGCGCGGCACCGACCCGGACGCGGGCGAGCAGGCCCCGCCGCCCATCGGCACCGCGCTGCCGGGCGTCACCCTCGTCGTCACGGACGACGAGGGCCGCCCCGTCCCCCGTGGACAGGACGGTGAACTGCGCGTCGGCGGCCACTGCCTGGCACTCGGCTACCTCGACCCCGAACTCACCGCACGCCGGTTCACCGCACCCCCGCAGGAGCCGGAGCTGGCGTCGGTGGACCGCCTCTACCGCACCGGCGACCGGGTGCGCATGAACGCCGACGGCAGCCTGGACTTCCTCGGCCGCCTCGACGACCAGGTCAAGATCAGCGGCGTGCGCATCGAACCCGCAGAGGTGGAAGCCGCCTTCGAACAGGACCCGCGGGTCCGCAGCGCCGTCGTCACCGTGCTGCGCGACAGCTCCGGCCACGGCCGTCTCGTCGCACACCTGCGGCTCACCGACGGCGCCGAACCGGCCACCGGGGACCTCCTGGACGCGGTCCGTGCCTGGCTCCCCGAGCAGGCCGTCCCCGCCACCGTACGGCTCGTCGACAGCTTCCCGCTCGACGCCAACGGCAAGGTCGACCGGCCCGCCCTGGCGGCCGCCGTCCCGGCGCCCGTCGCGCCCCGGACCGCCACCGAGGACGAGCACGCCGACACCGAGGCCACTGCCACCGGGGCCACCGCCACCGAGCGGCTCGTGCTGGCGACCGTACGCGACCTCCTGGGCCGCCCCGGCACCGGCCTCGGCGACAACTTCACCGACGCGGGCGGCACCTCCATCATCGCCGCACGGCTGCTGGCAACCCTCGAACGCGAGACCGGAGTACGCCTGCGCGCCCCCGAGCTGCTGCGCAGCACCGACCTGCGTGCCTTCGCCGCCCTCCTCGACCAGCGCCGGACCCCGCAGCAGGCAGGAGCCTGACATGACACTCACCATCCCGAAGCCCGCCGATCCGCAGCCCACCGACGCGGAGTTCTACGACGCGCAGCCCGCCGCCCCGGCGAACGGCACCGCCCTGCCCGCCCTCGTCGCCCGGCACGCCGCACTCACCCCCGACGCCCTCGCCGTCGTGGACGGCGACACCACCCTCACCTACGGCCGCCTCCTGCGGGCCGGCCACGCCCTCGCCGCACGCCTGCGCGAGCACGACGTGACCCGCGGCGACCGGGTGGCGCTGCTGACGGCCCGTTCGTCCCGCACGGTCGTGGCCCAGCTCGGCCTGTGGCTGGCCGGAGCCGTGTGCGTACCGCTCGATCCCGCCCAGCCCCGGCCGCGTACCGAGGCGATGATCGCCGACGCGGAAGTGACGCTCACCGTCGGCGACGCGAAACTGCTGGACGCGGCCGCACTCCCCGGCCCCGTCCTCGCCCTGCCCGAGGAGCCGCTCACGAGCGGCCCCGCGGCCGACGAGTCCGACCCGGACAGCCCGGCGTTCATCATGTTCACCTCCGGCTCGACAGGCCGCCCCAAAGGCGTCCTGGTGCCGCACCGCGCCATCGCCGAGCTGGTCACGGCCCCCGACTACGTCACCCTCACCGGCCGCGACCGCGTCCTGTTCCACTCGCCCATGACCTTCGACGCCTCGACGTTCGAAGTCTGGGCCGCGCTCGCCAACGGCGCCGCGGTCGTCGTCTGCACCGAACAGCGGCCCACCCTGGAGGACCTCGCCCGGCACGTCGAGCGGCACGGCGTGACGGTGGCGTTCTTCACCACGGCCCTCTTCCACCAGCTCGCCGCGCGCCGCTCCCGCGTCTTCGCCCAGCTCCGCTCGGTCGTCGTGGGCGGCGAGGCGATGGCCGCCGCACAGGCCCGCGAGGTACTCACCGCCTTCCCCTGGCTGGAGCTCGTCAACGGCTACGGGCCGACCGAGACGACCACCTTCGCCACCGCCCACCGCGTCACCGAGCAGGACTGCGCGGGGCCGATACCGATCGGCAGGCCCATCTGCGGGGCCACGGCGCACGTCCTGGACGCCGACGGCCACCCGGTGGCCGACGGGGACCGCGGCGAGCTGTGGATCGGCGGCAGCAGGCTCGCCCACGGATACACGGGCCTGCCCGAACTCACCGCCGAACGGTTCGTCGAACACCCCGCGGCCCGCCGGCGGCTCTACCGCACGGGCGACATCGTCTCCCTCCGCCCCGACGGCATCCTCCACTTCCACGGCCGCAACGACGACCAGGTGAAGGTCCGCGGCTTCCGCATCGAACCCGCCGAGGTCGAGCACGCCCTGCGCGAGCAGCCGGACGTGGACGACGCCGCCGTCACCGTCGACGGCGCCGGCACCCCCGAAGCGCGCCTCGTCGCGTTCGTCGTCGCCGCGCCCGGCCCCGTACCAGGCGGCACGGCGCTGCGCGAACGGCTCACCGCGGTCCTGCCCGCCCACCTCGTACCCGACGCGGTCACCGTGCTGGACCGGCTCCCCCTCACCCCGGCCGGCAAGGTCGACCGGCGCGCGCTCACCGCACGCGCACACGCCGCCGAAAGCCGGCCCACCGACGAGCCGGCGCCGCCGATGACACCGCTGGAGCAGGCCGTCGCCGAGGTGTGGAGCAGGGCCCTGGGCACCGAAGTGACACACGCCGACGCCGAGTTCCTCCTCATCGGCGGTCACTCCCTCCTCGCCCTCGTCGTCACCGAGGACCTGCGCGAAGAACTCGGCGTGGAGATCTCCCTCGCCGACTTCTTCGCCGCACCGACCGTCGCCGCACAGGCCGCGCTGGTCGAAAGCGCCCTCCTGGCCGCCCACGCCGACCTCCACCCCGACACCCCGGAGCACAGCGATGTCCACTGACGCCGACTCCGCGAACCACGACCGCCGGCAGCAACTCCAGCGGGAACTGCTGCGCCGGGCCCGCGCCGGTTCCACCCGCGGCACGACCACCGCAGGACCCGCCACCGGCGCCGGCACCGGCCGGGACGACCGCACACCGCGGCCCGGGTGCGTCCCGCCGGCCGAGTGCGTCCCCCTCTCCCGCGCGCAGCGCCGCATGTGGCTGATGGAGCGGCTCGGCGGCACGGGCGACTCGTACCACGTACCGTTCGCCACCCGTGTGCGCGGCCCCTTCGACGTGGCCGCGTTCGCCACCGCCCTCACCTCCCTGGTGGCCCGGCACGCCATCCTGCGCACCCGCTACACCGAGCACGACGGCGAGCCCTGCCAGGAGGTGCTCCCGACCCCGCGGACGGTCCCCGTACACGTAGTCGACACCGACGAGGCGCAGGCCCCGGAGCTGCTGCGGCGCGAGACGGCCCGGCCCTTCGACCTCGCGGCCGGCGACTGCGTACGGGCGCTCGTCCTGCGCCACGGCCCACAGGACCACACCCTGCTGCTGACCTTCCACCACATCGCCGTGGACGGAGCCTCCTTGGAGACCGTGGCCGGCGAACTCGCCGACCTCTACACGACGGCCACCGACGGAACGCCCCGGCAGGCCCTCGCCCCGGCGCCGCAGTACGCCGACCACGCGCGCCGCGAGCACGGGGCCCTGTCCGGCTTCGAGGAGGAACTGGAGCGCTGGAGCGAGCTGCTGGCCGACGCCGAACCGCCCCGCCTGCCCCGGCCGGCGGCGCCCGCACCGCACACCGCCGAGCGCCCCGCGGCCGTACGCACCGTGCCCCTCGCACCCACCGTGCCCGACGCCCTGCGGACGCTGGGCGCACAGCGGCAGGCCACGCTCTTCGCGGTGTCCCTCACCGCGGCCTTCGCCGCACTGCACCGCCTCACCGGCGCCGACGACCTCGTCATCGGCGTGGCGGGCACCCACCGCAGCGGAACGGCCATGCGCGGCCTGGTCGGCCTCTGCGTCAACACCCTGCCCGTCCGGGTGGACCTCTCCGGCGCCCCCTCCTTCACCCAGCTGCTGCGGCGCGTGAGCGACGCGCTCCTCGAAGCCCAGCAGCACCGGCACATCCCCTTCGACCTCGTCCTCGAACGCCTCGGCGCCGGGGCACGCGGCGCCGACGGCACCGCACTGGTCCGCGTCACCTCCGACGTCCTCGGCGAGCCGACGGTGCTGCGGCTGCCGGGCACCTCGGCCCAGTACGTCGACCTCCCCTCCGACGGCGCGAAGTTCAACCTCTCCTACGGCCTGGACCTGGGCGACCCCGCGCGGCCCCGCGCCCTGGTCCAGTACGACGCCCACGCCCTGGACGACACCGCGGCGGAGACGGCCGTACGGGACTACGCGGCCCTGCTCCACGCGATGGCCGCCGACCCGGAACTCACCCCGGACCCGCTGCCCGCGGCCGGCACGCAGGACGCCTCCCCGGGCCCGAGTTCCCCGGCCCGCGACCGCCACCCGGCCGTGGCGGCACTGTGCGCCCACCCCATGGTCGCCGACGCCACGGTGGTCCGGCCCGAGCACGGGCCGGCCGTGGCCTACGCCGTCCTGAAGGACAGCGCCGGCCCGTCCGGCCACGAACTCCTCGGTCTGCTGCGCCGAACGCTCGCACCCGAGGCCGTACCCGCCGCGGTCACCCTGCTCGACGCGATGCCGCGCACGGCCGCAGGGCCCGCGGACCACGCCCGGCTGCCCGGGCGGCCGTCCACCCCGGACGCCCCGTCCGGCCCACGGGCCCAGGCGGTCACGGAGGCCTTCACCGCCGTGCTCGGCCACCGCCCGTCGCCGGACGAGGACTTCTTCGCACTCGGCGGTCACTCCCTGAAGGCCGTACAGCTCGCCGAACGGCTGCGCACGGACCTCGGACTGCCGCTCACGGGCCTCGACGTGCTCCAGGCCCGCACGCCGCGGGCCCTGACCGCGCTCCTCGACGAACGGGCGGCACGGCAGAGCGCCGCGAAAGCCGCGAGCCGCCCGGCCGCCCGTTCCCGGCACGTCCGCCCCGGCACCGTGCTGGTCACCGGCGCGACCGGCGGCGTCGGCGCGTTCGTGGTACGCGAACTCGCCGCCCGGGGACGCCCCGTACTGGCGCTGGCCCGGCCCGAGTCCGCCCACCTGATCGCCACCGACGGCGTCGACGTGATCGAGGGCGACCTCACCGACCTGGCCGGACTGCGGGACGCCGTGGCGCAAGCCGACGCGGTCGTCCACGCCGCCTGCACCTTCACCCGCCACGAGGTGGACCTGGCGGCGATGGAGACGATGGTCGACGCCTGGCGCCGCGGACCGTTCGTCTTCGTCAGCAGCGTCGACGCCTACGGCCATCCCGCGACGGACCGGGTCGCCGAGGAGTCGGCGCCCCACGAGCCCGTCAGCCCGTACGGAAGGGCCAAACTCGACTGCGAGGCCGTGCTGCTGCGCGCAGCCGGGACCGAGGGGCGAGGCGGCGCCAGCTCCGTACGGTCACCGATCGTCTGGGGCGCCCACGACCGGCTCCGCGAACAGCTGCGCTGGGGCGCCCTCGGCACGCTCTACCAGGCCGCCGAGCACGGCCGGCCGATCGAACTGCCCCGCCCCGGCACGGGCGGGCACGCCTGGTACGGCGCCGCCTGGGTGCACGCGGCGGCCCTGGCCCGCGCGGTGGCCGAGTGCCTGGACCGGCCCGTGCACGGAGTCGCCAACGCGTGCAGCGGCCACGTCTCCTGGCACGACCTCGCCCACGACCTCACGGAACTGCTCGGCACCCGAGCGGACCTCCGCGAAACCGACGCGGTACCGCGGGACCTGGACCACCGCTGGCACTACGACAGCACGCGCCTGGCCCGCCCCCTGCGCCCCCGGCGGGGCGAGGACCGTCGCACCGTCCTGGCAGAGATGATCACCGCCACGCCGCCGCCCCGGGTCTGACCACCGCCTGCGCCCGGAGCGGCCCCACCGCCCTCCGGGCGCAGCCGCGGCAGGCGTTCCATGCCGAGTACCCGGCAGCGACCGCCGAGGTTTCCCACATGGCGCTGCTGCCGATGGGCGAGATGGAGCACGTCGCACGACGCCGTCACACAGCCGGCTCAGACCCCGGGCGGCGTCGATCACCCATGCGGCCGGGCACCCCCTCACACGTTCGTGAAACCCCTGGCGGAGCTGACCGCCGCACCGTCGGCGGTGGACGACCTGTTCAACGGTCCTCCGGTGGAGGTCGTGGACATCGGCGGCGGCCTCCTCGAGAGCGGGTCCTGGACCTTCCTCCCCTCCGATCCGGCACTGACAGATGTCGCACGGTCGGGGCGGTTCACCGTGGCAGCGAGCTCTGGAGGTGTCCGCGCGGAGAGCAAGGTGCTCCTCCGCCTGCCCCGGGGAGCGACCGCCATGGAGGGCTGGAAGGACCACCACCGGTGAGGACCCGGCGTGCCTCTCCGTCGCCGACCCCGCCGCCTGCGTCACCTGAACGGGATTCAGGTTCCGTGGGAGAGGCGGTGCTCGGTCGGGATATCCGGTGGTCGCCGGTTGTCGAAGCTGCTCATACTGTCGCGATGGATCCAGTGACTCTCGAGACCGACCGTCTGCTGCTGCGGGCCTTCACGCCTGCCGACGTGGATGCGGTGTACGAGGCCTGCCAGGACGAAGACATCCAGTTCTACACCCCGGTGCCGGTGCCCTACCGGCGTGCGGACGCGGAGAAGCTCGTCGGCGAGACGCTGCCCGCCCAGTGGGCCGAGGACAAGGACCACACCCTCGGCGCGTTCCGCAAGGACACCGGCGCCCTGGCCGGCTCGTACTGCCTGACCCGCATCAGCCGTGGCGTCTGGGAGCTCGGCTACTGGGCGGTCAAGGAGCAGCGCGGACGCGGGTACTCGGTCGAGGCCGCTCGGGCCCTGTGCGACTGGGGCTGGGCCACGCTCGACGTGCACCGCATCGAGTGGTGGGCCATGGTCGGGAACACCGGCTCGCGTGCCGTCGCCGAGAAACTCGGCTTCACCGTCGAAGGGACACTGCGCAACCGCAGCATCGCCAACGACGGCAAGCCGCACGACTGGTGGGTGGGCGGACTGCTGAGGCCCTGATGCTCGGGCCGATACGCGCTGATTCCTCCGGTCTCTCTGGCGCAGGGACTGCTCAGCGGGCACGGGGTACGACCATGGACAGGCCCTGGCGGTCTTCGGCGGTTTGCCGTGGCCCGGACTCGGTGGCAGCCGTCCCGGCACGCGGACGGGGCCGACGGTTGTGCCGTCGGCCCCGTCCCTCAGCGGTGGGGATCAGCAGGTGCCGGCCGGGCGTTCACGGACCACCAGGTCGGTGGAGCCGGTGGTCGCGTCCAGCCAGGCGACCTGACGGCCCGCGCCGGCCGCCGGGTAGTTCTGCTCACCGCGGTTGCAGGAGACCCGCTCGCGGCGGGAGCCGTCGGTGGTCAGCTGCCACAGCTTCGGCAGCGACTCGTTGCGGTACCGTGTGTCGGGCGTCCGGGCGACCAGGGTCAGCGCGTCCTGCGAGACCGTCAGGTCCGAGGCCATGAAAGCGCCCGGCTTGTGCTCGCTGCTGACGATGAAGGCACCTCGGCCGTCCAGGCCGGAGCTGACGACCGACATCAGACCGCCGTCGCTCTCGTCGCCGTCCGCCAGCCAGAACACGTTCTTGCCGTTGATGCCGGTCTGGCCCAGGCTCACCGGCTCGTCGAGCTGCTCGGTCATGACCGCCTTGCCGGTGGCCAGGTCGACGACCTCCACGCCCAGCCGGTAGGAGCCGCCCTGCGGGTACAGCTTCGCGTAGGCGATCTTGTTGTCGCTGATGGAGGGCAGAGCGGTCAGGGTGTTCCACTTCTTCCCGTCGGTGAAGACGGGCGCCTTGTCGGTGGGCCGCATGTAGCCGACGTGCCGGCCGCCGAGGATGTCGTACTCCTCGAACACGACCGTGTTCTTCTCCACCCGCAGGCCCGCGACGCCGGTCGTCGAGCTGTAGAGCGTCTTGACCGGGCCGCCCGCCACGGGGCGGGAGAGGACGTCGACCGAGGTCGGGCCGTACGCCGTCCACACCACGGTCTTGCCGTCCGTCGCCGGTGCGGTGTGGTAGCGGCCGTCATTGGGGCTGATCACCTTCGGCGCGCCCTTGCCGTCCAGCCGGCCGGCGTAGACCGAGTAGGGCTCGGAGCCGTCGTCGTTGGACTTCGAGGCCGTCCACCAGCCGCCGCCCGCGCCCACCCCGGAGTCCGTGGTGTTCAGCGTCCCGAAGAGGGTGTCGCTGTCGACGCCGAGGGCCTGCTCCCAGCCCGGGACGATGCCGTGGGCGTTGAAGGACCGCTTGACGGTGTTCTGCTGGCCGGAGGTCGCGCCGAGCGCCTTGGCCGCGGCGAGTACAGCGCCCCGGGCCTCGGTGAACCCGTCGATCGGCGTCATGTACTCGGTGACGGCCTTGTACACGATCTTGTCGGCGAGTTCCCCGCCCAGGTCCTCGCGCATGTCCCACAGCGCGCCGGAGAAGATCGTGGAGTTCAGGTGCACGCCGCCGTTGTCGGTGGCGAACGACACGCCCAGGAAGCTCTTGGAGGTGGTGGCCCCGTCGTTGAGGTCGCGCAGCGCGCAGTCGGCGCCGGCCTTGGTGCGGCACAGGTCCTCACCGATCAGGCCGGCGGCCGGATCGCTCATCGGCTTGCCGCTCGCGGTGACGTCGATCGCGTTGCCGAAGTAGTCGGCCAGGGCCTCGTTCAGGGCTCCGGACTGGCCCGCGTAGACCAGGTTCGCCGAGTGCTCGATGACCCCGTGGGTCATCTCGTGGCCGACGACGTCGGTGTCGGCCGACATCGGCTTGAACTCCGCGTCGCCGTTGCCGTAGACCATCTTGGTGCCGTCCCAGAACGCGTTGGCGTAGGGCAGGCCGTAATAGGTCACGCCGACGAGGGAGTTGACGGCCCCGCCGGCCCCGTCGAGGCTGTCGCGCCCGAAGTTCTTCTTGTAGAAGTCGTAGACCTGGCCCGCGTTCCAGTGGGCGTCGACGGCTCCCGAGTCCGTCGCCGCGCCGCCGAAGGTGGTGTTCGGGGAGGAGAACATCGTGATGCCCGACGGCCACTTGCCAGAGGTCTCCGACACCGACTTGCCCCGGGCGTCCCACGTGGAGAGCAGGCTCTTGGACGTGGTGCGCATCCGGCCCGCGTCCGCGAGGAGGTAGTTGCCGGCCGCCGGGTCGTAGGCGATGTCCAGCGAGGCCGCGGCGCCGCCGAGGCGGGCACCGGACCCGGTCTCCGGGACCAGGTTCGGGGGAGCGGCAGGGGGTCCGTCCGCCGTCGCACCCTCCGCGGCCTGACCGGCCGTCCCCGTGGCGGCCTTCGGGGCCGCCAGCGTCTTCAGCGCGCTGTACTGGAGCGCCGGGTAGCCCGAGCGGGCGTCCACGTACACCTCGTCCACGACCGGCGCGCCGGTGCCGGGCGCGGTGCCGCGTACGGTGACGCGGTAGGCGAGTACGCCTCCCCCCTTGGGCAGGACGACGAGCCCCTTGGCCTCGCCGGTCATGCCGGTGGCCGCCGGATCGCCCGACTCCGACCGCGGCGCCTGGCTCTTGTCGAGGTCGGCTCCCAGCCGGCGAGCCGTGGCGGCGACCGCGCGGCGGACCGCGACGTCCTCGGTGACCTGGGGGGTGACATCGGTGTTCAGGGCCGTGAAGTAGTGCCCCGAGGTGCCGGTGACCACGCGCTTGCCGTCCTGCTTCTGCATGCGCACGACGTACTGGCCGCCCAGGACGTCGACTCCGCGGTGCTTCTGCTGCAGCCGGACCGTCTCGTCCTTGGACCCGGTGGCCGTAGCCGACAGGGGGACGAGGTCGCTGCCCGCCCGCGGGATCTTGTAGCGGCTCTTGTTCGCCGCGAGGTGTCCGCGTGCCGCGTCGGCCGGGGCGGCCTTGGCGTCCACGGACTCCCGTATGCCCTCGACGAGCACCGGGGTCGCGGTGTCCTGGCCGGGGAGGACGTTCGAGGGGCCGGGGTCGGCGGCCCACGCCGGCGACGCTTGCAAGGTCATTGCGGCGGCCAGCAGAACCGCGATTCCTCCGGCGGATCGGAGCTCTTTCCGCCATATCCGTCGTGCGGTCGGGGTCGGAGCCGACGAACCTGCGCTGTACTTGGGCAAGGGGTCTCCTCAACCATGAGTGCCTGATGCGTTGCTGTGAGTCGCCGCCATGCAAGCGCCGCGGGCGGCCCGCGAACAGAGCCGGGACCCCCTCAGAAGTGGCCATGCACGGTTGTGGGGGCGCTGTGAAGGCGGTCAAAATCCCCGGCATGATCGAAACCGACCCGCACGACCGGACTCCGGCCCGCACGCAGTACGACGGCAGGGCGGTGATCCACCCGGCCGCCGCATCGGCCGCCGACCCGGCCTCCGTACTGCGCGTGCTCATCCAGCGCCGACAGGCCCTCCTGCACCGGGAATCGGCGGAGTTGAAGTCCCTGCGCACCTATGCCGACCTACTGGCCCACGAGCTGCCACCGCCGCCCGCCTTACCCTCCGGACCCCCGGCCGGCATCGAGATCGTCACCGGCGCCGAAGCCGTCGGGGCCCGCCTCGACGCCGTGCTCGACTCCGCCGAGACGGAAGTGCTCGTCCTCGACCGCGGCGCGCTGAGGGCGTCCCGGTCACCCGCGTCACCCGCGTCACCCCCGTCCCCCGCGGACGCGCACTCCGCGGACGCGGGCGGGGGCGCGGCAGGAGGGGCGGGGGAAGTGGGGGAGACGGGGGCGGCGGGGGAGGCGGGCGCGGACCGCATTCGCCGTCTGCTGGCCCGCGGCATCACCGTACGGACCGTCACCGACCGGCGCGGTACCGATTTCCCCGAACGGGCCAGGGAACTGGTCGCCCTCACCCGACTCGGCCTCCAGGCCCGGATCGGCCGGCGCCTGCCCACCGGCCTGGTCCTCGTGGACCGCCGCATCTGCCTGCTGCCCCCGCCCCCCGCCGACGACGAAGGGGCCGACGGGGCGGCCCTGGTCTTCGGCGACTCCCTGCTGCACCGCGCCGCACTACCGCTGTTCGAATCCCTGTGGGCGCGCGCCACCCCCGTCGGCAGCCCCGGCAGCCCCCTCACGGCGGGCCAGCGGGAACTCCTCGGGCTGCTCGCCTCCGGCCTGAAGGACGAGACCATCGCACGCCGGCTCGGCGTGCACGTGCACACCGCCCGCCGCCGGATCACCCGCATGCTGGAGGAGCTCGACGCCGACACCCGCTTCCAGGCCGGCGTCCAAGCCGCCATCCGCGGCTGGCTGCAACCCGACCCCACCTCGAACGCCGCCCCAGAGCCGCCGGGAACCCCCCGACCGGCAGGGGCGAACTGATCCACCATCAGGCGACTCGGCCCGGGGCGCGGAGAGGACGAAGCCGCCGTACCGCGCCGCCTACGACCCCCCGCCCAGAGCCAGCGCGTCCCGAGCCAGCCCGCGCAGCCAGGCGTGGGCGGTGTCGGTGTCGTAGCGCTGGTGCCACGACAGGTACACCGGCGCCGAAGGCAGTTCGAGCGGCAGGGGGAGCACGACCAGGCCGAGAGCGGTGGCCAGGGAGCGCGTGGTGGCTTCGGGAACGCTGACCACCAGATCGCAGTCGCGCGCGAACGCGAAAGCGGCCGCTTCGGTGGGCGCGGTCGCCACCACCCGGCGGCTGAGGCCGACCCGCGCGAGGGCGTCGTCCAGGGCGTTGGCGAGGTTCCCGCGTCGCGAGACGGTGACGTGCTCCGCCGCGGCGTACCGCTGCGCGGTGAGCGTCCCGTCGAGGGTGAAGGGATGCCCCCGTCTCACGACGATGACGAGGCGGGTCTCGCCCACCTTCTCGGCGCGGATGTCCGGTGCGCCCGGGCGGTTGGCGTTCGCCTCCAGGTCGACCTCGCCGCGGCGCAACCCGGGCGTGTCGACGCTCGATTCCGCGACGAAGCGCAACCGCACGCCCGGGGCCTGGCCGCGTACGGACGCGAGCAGCGCGGGCCCGCTCAGGGCGACCAGGGAATCGTGCCAGCGCAGCGTGAAAGTGCGCTCCAGCGTCGCCAGATCGAGTTCACGACTCGGTGCCAGGACCCCCTGGACCTGGTGCAGCAGCTCGTGCACCTGTGCCCGGACGGCGATCGCATACGGCGTCGGGGTCATCGTGCGGCCGGTGCGCACCAGGATCTGATCCCCGGTGGTGTGCCGGATCCGGCCCAGGCTCCGACTCATCGCGGGGGCGGTGACGTGCAGGCGCGCGGCCGCCCCGGCCACGCTCCCCTCCTCCAGCAGCGCGTCGAGCGCGGTGAGCAGGTTCAAGTCCAATTGCATGTCAGTAATCCTAGAGGTTCCTGACATGCATTTGAAGTTAACGTTGCGGCTCCCTACCGTTGAGGCGAGAGCGCACGACGGAACGCGCGGCCCGGACCGGCCGACCTCACCATCCCCTCCTCAGACAGGAGCACCACCATGTCCGAAACGCTTCAGACCGAGGCCGTCACCACCCCCGACGCCCACCTGCTCGCCGAGACCGTGCTCGCCGTGCGCACGGCCGGCTCGGCGCTGCGCGAGCGGTTCGGCGAGGTGGTCCCCTACGAGACCCGCGAAGAGCTGATGCACGCGCTCGCCGCCAACGACGACACGGCCCTCGCCATCCTGCGCCCCCACCTCACGGACCTCCGCCCGGAGGCCGGCTGGGTGGAGGACGAGCTCGACGGCGGCGCGCTGCCGCCCGGCGAGTGGTGGGTCGTGGACCCGGCCGAAGGCAACGTCAACCACCTGCACGCCCTGCCGGAATGGGCGGTCACCGCCACCCTCGTGCGCGACAACCAGCCGGTACTCACCGTGGTCCACCTGCCGTTGACCGGAGAGACCTACACCGCGCTCACCGGAGCGGGCGCCCACCTCGACGGCCGGCCCCTGCGCGTCAGCAAGACCGCGAACCTCGACCTGAGCATCGTCGCCACCAGCCAGGCCCGGCCGGACGAGGACGAGGAGGTCGTGCGGCGCGTCGGCCGCTCGATCACCGCGATGCTCTTCGACGCACTCGTCGTGCGCACCGCCGTGCCCGCGACCCTGCACCTGGTGAACGTGGCCGCCGGCAGGGCGGACGCCTTCTGGCAGTTCGCCGGGGCCCGTGCGGACCTGCTGCCCGGGGCGCTGCTCGTCCAGGAGGCCGGCGGACGGATCTCCGACGCCGAGGGCCGCCCCTGGACCCCCCAGAGCGGCAGCTTCCTGGCCGCCGCACCCGGCGTCCACGGCGAGGCCGTCGTGACGCTCTCCCGCTGACCCCTCACGAGAACCACAGCGACCGAACGACCGAACGACCGAACGACCGAACGACCAAGAGAAACGGATCGTCATGAACCAGATCGCCATACTCGGCAACGGCCGCGTCGGCAGCAACCTCGCCGCCGCCCTCACCCGGGCAGGACACCAGGTCGCCGTGGCGGACCGCGCACCGGGCGCCGCCGCCGATGCCGCCCGCAGTGCCCGGATCGTCATCAACGCCACACCGGGCGCCGGCTCACTGGAACGTCTCGCCGCCCTGCGCGAGGAATTGCGGGGCAAGATCCTCGTGGACGTCTCCAACGCCACCACCGACGGCCCGGACGGACTGCCCGCCGACCTCCTCCACCCGGGCTCCAGCCTCGCCGAACAGCTCCAGGAAGCGCTCCCCGAAACCAGCGTCGTCAAGACGCTCAACACCATGCTCTTCTCGGTGATGACCGCACCGGCCGCGCTGACCCAGCCGCCGACCGCGTTCCTCTCGGGCGAGGACCCGCAGGCCAAGCAGACCGTCCTCGAACTGCTCACCGACCTCGGCTGGCGGCAGGAATGGATCACCGACCTCGGCGGAATCCAGACCGCCCGCGCCACGGAGGCCGCGATCCTGTTCGTGCCGCATGTGATCCGCGCCGCCGGATTCTCCCCCTTCGCGCTCTCCATCGCCCGCTGACGCCGGCCCGCCGACCCGCACCTTCGGAGGGGCGCGGCGAGCCGCTCCGAGGTCGCCACGTCGAGGACGTATGTCGCGGCCGGGCCGGGGAAGACGCTGAGGCATACTTCCCATAACCGGACATGGAGGACGGTCGTGGCTGCACGTGAACGCAATCCCCTGCGACAGCAGCAGGCCGCCCCACCGTCCGCCCCCGGCCCGGTCCACTCGCGCGTCGCGCTCCGCGTCAACGGCCGGAGCCACGTCCTCGACCTGGACAACCGCGTCACCCTCCTCGATGCCCTCCGGGAGCGGCTCGACCTGACCGGTTCCAAGAAGGGCTGCGACCACGGGCAGTGCGGAGCCTGCACCGTCCTCGTCGACGGCCGGCGCGCCAACAGCTGCCTGCTGCTGGCCGTGACCCTGGACGACTCCGAGATCGTCACCGTCGAGGGGCTCGCCGCCCCCGACGGCGCCCTGTCCCCCCTCCAGCAGGCCTTCCTCGACCACGACGCCTTCCAGTGCGGCTACTGCACCCCCGGCCAGCTCTGCTCCGCCGTCGGAGTCCTGCGGGAGGCCGCCGCCGGACACCCCTCCCACGTGACCGGCGCGGACGCCCCCGCCGACACCGCCCGCCCGGTCGTCCTGAGCGCCGAGGAGATCGCGGAGCGGCTCAGCGGCAATCTCTGCCGCTGCGGCGCCTACAACGGGATCGCCGAAGCCGTGGCCGCCTGCGCCGCCGCCGGGACCCCCGACCGGACCCCGCCCCCGACCCCGGACGTGATCGCGTGAAGCCCTTCGCCTACGTACGGGCCACCAGCCTCCAGGAAGCGGCGGCCGCCTACGCGAGCCACCCCGGCTCCCGCTACATCGGCGGCGGCACCAATCTGGTCGACCTCATGAAGCACGACGTGGAGACCCCCGACACCCTCATCGACCTCACCCGGCTGCCCCTCCACGACATCCGGGAACTGCCCACCGGCGGGCTCCGGGTCGAAGCCGGTGTGTCCAACACCGACCTGGCCGTGCACCCCCTCGTCCGCACCCGCTACCCCGCCCTGTCCCAGGCCCTCCTGGCCGGCGCGTCCGGACAGCTGCGCAACGTCGCCACCACCGGCGGGAACCTGCTCCAGCGCACCCGGTGCCCGTACTTCCAGGACGTGTCCAAGCCCTGCAACAAGCGGGAACCCGGTACCGGATGCGCAGCCCGCGACGGAGTGCACCGCGACCACGCCGTCCTCGGCCACTCCGAGCACTGCATCGCCACCCACCCCTCGGACATGGCAGTGGCCCTCGCCGCCCTCGACGCCGAGATCGAGCTCTACGACGGCGAGCACGGAACCCGCCGGGTGGCGGCGGCCGGCTTCCACCGGCTTCCCGGCGAGCACCCCGAACGGGACACCGTCCTGCGCCCGGGCGAGATCGTCACCGCCGTGCTCCTGCCCCCGCCCGCGCCCGGAGCCGTCTCCCTCTACCGCAAGGCCCGCGACCGCGCCTCGTACGCCTTCGCCCTCGCCTCGGTGGCCGCCGTCCTCGCACTCCACGACGGCCGCGTACGCCACGTCGCCCTCGCCTTCGGCGGCCTCGCCCACCGGCCCTGGCGCGCCACCACCGCCGAGGAACGGCTCACCGGCGCCGTACCCACCGACGAGGCCGTACGGGAAGCCGTCGACGCGGAGCTGGCCGCGGCCCGGCCCCTGCCCGACAACGCCTTCAAGGTCGCTCTCGCCCGCAACCTCGCCCGAGACGCCGTCGCAACGCTGGTCCGCTCGGCCCCCGGCGCTCCGCCCGCCCGCCCCCAGCCGTGACCGCCCCCCGAACGGAAAGGGGACACGCGATGCCCACCACGCCCGACACTCCGTCCGCCCTCGGCAGCCCGGCCCGGCGCAGCGAGGGACGCGAGAAGGTCACCGGAGCCGCCCGCTACGCCGCCGAGCACACACCCCCCGGCTGTGCCTACGCCTGGCCCGTGCCCGCCACGATCGCCCGCGGCCGCGTCACCTCCGTCGACACCGCCCCCGCCACCGCCGTGCCCGGTGTGATCGGCGTACTGACCCCGTACGACGCGCCCCGCCTCGGCGCGGCCGACGACCCCACCCTGCGCCTCCTCCAGGACCTGAGCGTGCCCCACCGCGGCTGGTACGTGGCCCTGGCCGTCGCCGACACCCTGGAGGGTGCGCGGGCCGCCGCCGCCACGGTCCGCGTCACCTACGAGACCGACCCCCACGACGTCATCCTCAGCGTCGACCACCAGCGCGCCTACACCCCCGAAGAGGCCAACGGAGGCCACCCCGCACACCGCGAGCAGGGGGACCCGGACGCGGCGCTCGCCGCCGCACCCGTACGGATCGACTGCGCCTACGCGGTGGCGCCCCTGCACAACCACCCCATGGAACCGCACTCCGCCACCGCCGACTGGGACGAGGAACGTCACCACCTCACCGTGCACGACTCCAGCCAGGGCGCCGGACCCGTCCGCACGGCGCTGGCCGCACTCCTCAAGCTGACCGACGAGGACGTCACCGTCGTCTCCGAGCACGTCGGCGGCGGATTCGGCTGCAAGGGCACCCCGCGACCGCACGTGGTCCTGGCGGCGATGGCCTCGCGCCGCTACGGCAGGCCCGTCAAACTCGCCCTCCCGCGCAACCACCTTCCCGCCACCGTCGGCCACCGCGCGCCCACCCTGCACCGCATCCGGCTCGGCGCCCGGACCGACGGCACCCTGACCGCCCTGACCCACGAGGTCACCACCCACACCTCCCGCGTCCGCGAGTTCGTCGAGCAGGCGGCGGTGCCGGCCCGCGTCATGTACGCGGTGCCCGACATGCGCACCATCCACCGGGCCGTCGCCCTCGACGTGCCCACCCCGTCCTGGATGCGCGCCCCCGGCGAGGCCCCGGGCATGTACGCCCTGGAATCGGCGATGGACGAGCTGGCCGAAACCCTCGGCATCGACCCGATCGAGCTGCGCGTGCGCAACGAACCCCGTACCGAACCCGACAGCGGCCTCCCCTTCAGCAGCCGCCACCTCGTCGAGTGCCTGCGCGAGGGTGCCGAGCGGTTCGGCTGGGCCGACTGCCGCGAGCCCCGTCGGCAGGGCCCTCACCTCATCGGCAGCGGAGTCGCCGCCGCCACCTACCCCGTGCTCGTCGCGCCCTCCACCGCACGGGCGCACGCCCTCCCCGACGGCGGCTACCTCGTCGAAATCAACGCCACCGACATCGGAACGGGCGCCCGTACGGTCCTGGCCCAGGTGGCAGCCGATGCCCTGCGGGTTCCGCTCGACCGTGTGTCCGTCGCCATCGGACACACCGGCCTGCCCGCGGCCTCGCTCGCCGGCGGTTCCTCGGGCACCGGCTCCTGGGGCTGGGCCGTCCACGACGCCTGCACCGCCTTGACCGCGCGCCTGGAGCGCCACCACGGGCCGCTGCCGACCGTGGGGCTGTCCGCGTCCGCCGACACCACCCAGTCCGCCAAGCAGAAGTCCCCGTACTCCCGGCACGCCTTCGGCGCGCACTTCGCCGAGGTGCGGGTCGACACGATCACCGGGGAGGTCCGGGCACGGCGCATGCTGGGCGTCTTCGCCGCCGGCCGCATCCTCAACCCGCTCACCGCACGGTCGCAGTTCAAGGGCGGCATGGTGATGGGACTCGGCATGGCGCTGACGGAACACAGCACGATGGACGCGGAGTTCGGCGACTTCGCCGAGAGCGACCTCGCCGCCTACCACGTCCCGGCGCACGCCGACGTACCCACCATCGAGGCACACTGGATCGACGAACACGACAAGCACCTCAACCCCATGGGCAGCAAGGGGATCGGCGAGATCGGCATCGTCGGAACGGCGGCCGCGATCGGAAACGCGTTCTGCCACGCCACGGGGCACCGCCTGCGCGAACTGCCCCTGACACCGGATCGCGTACTGACCGCACTGGGCGGCGCCGGCTGACGACGGGAGGCGAGCGCTTCCTACCTCGTCATCGGCTGCGGGGTCGGCGGCAGCGCTGTGGGCCTCGGCGGCTTCGCAGTCGGCGCGACGCCGGGTGTCGGCGTGGCGGGCAGGCCCGGTGTCGGGCCCGAAGCGCAGCCCGGGCCCGGCGTGATGACAGGGGTCGGGACCGGGTCGGGTGCGGAGGCGGCCATCGGCGCGCGGGCCGGGACCGGTGCGGAGGTCGGGAGCCGCGTGGGGGTGGGACTCGGTGCGCGGGTCGGGGCCGTGGTGGGGGCGGCGCTCGGTGTCGGAGTCGGCGTGCAGGCCGGGTCGGGCGTGCACGCGGGGCTCGGTATCGGGTCGGGCTCGGAGGCCGCGATCGGGGCGAGCGCCGGGGGCGGTGTGGAGCCGGGCTCGGTGGTCGGGCGCGGAGTGTGGACGGGAGTCGGCGTGCCGGTCGGGTCCGGTGTGCGGCTCGGAGCGGGCGTGCAGGTGGGACTCGCTGTCGGAGCCGCGGTCGCGGTGCGTGCCTGAGCCATGCCCGTCGCGAGAGGCAGGGCGGCGACTAAGCCGGACACCGCAACAGCGGCCGCCAGCCCACGAGTTCGGTGAGTGCGCATCAGGTTCCCCCCGGGTCTGTGCTGCCCGGCGCTGTCGCCGGGCAAGATCGAAAGGGAGCCAACACGCTCCGCTGCCGACCCGCAAGTTCAGGATCGCGCCCCCCGGGGGGAGGGGGCAGCACGTACGACGTAGGCCCCGGTCTCCTTGAGGATGCCGGGGCCTTGATCGAGCGCTGGGCAGGCCTTGCACCTGCATTCCCCCACGGGAAGTGGGGTGTCTTTCCTTGGACCACCAACGCGAGTCCCGCCGGCCGGTGTCCCGGCCGCGAGTACAAGATCGATCATATCCCATGGCTCGGGCGGGACCGTTCGACGCCCGTTCGGGGTTGCCCTCCGCGACGTCATCGTGTCCAGATCTCCGCCAGAGCTTGACGTTCCGCCTGCCGTTGTCCTTTCGAGACGCGTTCGCAACACCCCCGTCGGTTCCAACTCCCCTTCTCGGACGTCACATTCCCAGACACTGCCCGTTCGAAGGGGGACACCATGACGTCGCGCACACCCATCCGCGGCCGCAGTCGCAGCCGTAACCACAACCGCGACCGCCGGGCGGCGAGACCGGCCGTGCTCGCCGTGCTCGCCGCCGCGGCGGTGCTGCTCTCCGGGTGCAGTGCCTCCGACAGCGGCCACGACCGCAGCAGCGGCGCCTCCCAGGAGGGCGGCCGGGGGACTCGCGGCGCCAACCCCGCTCCGGCCCCCGCCCAGGGCGCGCCCGGCACCGCCGACCGGGCCGACGGAACGCCGGAGGGCGAGGACGACGGCCGCCGCACCGCGGCACCGCCCGCGGACTACCTCTCCACCTTCGCCCTCGACGTGGACACCGCGAGCTGGGGCTACGCCCGCCGGACCCTCGCCGACGGAAACCTCCCGGACCCCGAGACCGTTCGCCCCGAGGAGTTCGTCAACAGCTTCCGCCAGGACTACCGGCAGCCGGACGGCAACGGCTTCTCCGTCACCGTCGACGGCGCCCGCGCGGACGCCGCGGGCTGGTCCCTGATGCGCGTCGGCCTCGCCACCCGGGCCGGCCTCGGCCAGGACCGGCGCCCGCCCGCCGCCCTCACCTTCGTCGTCGACATCTCCGGTTCGATGGCCGAGCCCGGCCGCCTCGACCTGGTCCGCAAGTCTCTGGACCTGATGACCGACCGGCTGCGCGGCGACGACTCGGTCGCCGTCGTCGCCTTCAGCGGCGAGGCCCAGACCCGCCTCCCGATGACCCGTTTGGAAGGCAACCGCAAGCGGGTGCACGAGGTCGTCGACGGGCTGCGCCCCACCGACTCCACCAACGTGGAGGCCGGTGTCACCCGCGGCTACGACACCGCCGTCGAGGGCCGTCGGGCCGGCGCCACCAACCGCGTCGTCCTGCTGTCCGACGCCCTCGCCAACACCGGTACCACCTCCGCCGACGCCCTGCTGGAGCGGATCGACGGTGCCCGCCGCGACCACGGCATCACCCTCTTCGGGGTCGGCGTGGGCAGCGACTACAACGACTCGTTCATGGAGCGGCTGGTCGACAAGGGCGACGGGCACACCGTCTACGTCTCCGACGAGGAGGAGGCCCGCAGGGTCTTCTGCGACGAGCTGCCCGCACAGGTCGAACTGCGAGCCCGTGACGCCAAGGCCCAGGTCTCCTTCGACCCGCGCAACGTGGAACGGTTCCGGCTGATCGGCTACGACAACCGGCGCGTGGCCGACGACTCCTTCCGCGACGACTCCGTGGACGGCGGCGAGGTCGGCCCGGGCCACACGGTGACCGCGCTGTACGCGGTGCGGCTGCGGCCGGGCGCTTCCGGCCACGTGGCCACCGCCACGGTCCGGTGGCTCGACCCCGACGGCCGGGCCCCGCACGAGGAGTCCGGCCGGGTCGAGGCCTCCGCGCTGACCGGCGGCTGGGAACAGGCCGCACCCCGCTTCCAGGTCACGGTCGCGGCGGCGTACCTGGCCTCGTCGCTGCGCGAGCGGGGAGGCGGCTGGGAGGCGGTTCCCGGCGCGGTCGGTCTGGGCAGGCTGTCGGAGATCACAGCCCGACTGGCCGAGCGGACCGAGGACCCCGAGGTCCGTCAACTGTCCGAGGCCGTACGCAACGCCCGTCGGCTCCTGGGCTGACCGACGGCCAACCGGCCAGGGTCGTCGGGGCGGGCGGGCGAGCGCCCGCCCCTTCGCCCGGTGCGCGTCTGCGACATCTCGTAGTCCACTCTCGCGAGAACGGCGCGCAGTGTCCGGGCCGCGGTCGCTGTCTTCCGGGAGCAGCGAAAGGCCCTGACGCAGACGGCGGATCGTCGACAGCTCGACCCGGCCTGGACCGAGGGCGTCGATCAACGCGCCGACCGCGTGGAGGGCCCAGTACTGGCTGAAGTGCATCTCCTCCGTCAGGGCGGCCTCCACCAGTGCCTTGAGGTACTGGCCCTCCGGCCGCGCGTACAGGCGCGCGTACGCGGTCAGGCGCGTCCCGCCGCCGTCGGAGCCGAGCGCTGCGGGCAGGTCCATGTCGGTCAATTGCGGGGTGAGCCTCACCAGCTCGGCGAAGATCTGCTCCTGACGGTAGGTCCGTCCGGGACCGGAGGGTTCAGTCCGCCGTAGCTCTGTGAAGGCTCGGGTGAGCTGTGCGACCTTCTCCGTCGGCGAACCACCGGGGACGTTCTCGCTGGCCGAGGTCACCAAGGCGACGCGAGCCTGCCGGGCTGCGTCATCGGCTGCCTGCCGGACCTCCTGCGTGCGCTGCTCAGTTGCGTCGATGCGCTCCTGCAGCCGGCGGTATTGGAGCTTGGTGCGAGATTGCGCAGGCGATCGGCCTCTTCCTCGGACCGCCTGCGTTCACCGGTTCGGTCATGGCTCAAGCGTGACAGAAATGTGTCTGTGTGGCTGCCGTCCTCGCGGAGGCCGGGCGGACGCGATCGCCCACGAGTTGAGGTCAACGGACTGGTCCACGACCACGGCATCGATCAGGTCGTCAATGTGAGCAGCTGCCGCGGGGGGCCGGTGAATGAGGTCGACGGGGTTTGGGGCAACGCCCGTCTTACGGACTCGTGATACCCCTCGCGCGGGTCTCGGTGAGTGCGCCTGGCCTTGGCGCTGAGCGATGTGGGGGCTCGCCCCCGTTCCTGCGCGGGCGCGGAGGGGCGCTCCCCATGCTGCGGTTCGGCCGGAACGGCAGGCCCACCGCTGCGTGAAAATGGTGCACAGCTGCACGGCTTTGATGCAAACATGGTGCACATCGATTTCCAGGGCCCCAAGGAAGGACGTCACCATGGATCAGCAGCAGCTGCCCGCACACCCCGACAGCGAGCGGTACTCCGTGACCCTGTGCCCGCCGGCGGTGACCATCGTCTCCGAGCTGACCGCCGCGAGCGGCGTCAGCAAGTCCGACGTGATCAACCGGGCGGTGCTCCTGCTCGGCTTCATCGAGAACGAGCGGGCCAAGGGCAACGACCTCATGATCCGCGACACCGCCGGGGCGCTGGAGCGCATCCACATCATCTGAACGACGGCTCCCCACGGACGGTCAGGAGTAGGCACCTGCGGTGGCCCCGGTTCCGCTTCCAGGCGGCCAGGGCCACCGTCTCCGTACTCTCTGACCAGCAGAAACCGCCTGGACTGCGGGCAGGGGACCGGCATATCTTCTCCGGGGCCCCCGCCCGCCGGGCCGGGGCCCGTCCGCATGTCATCCGTTCCCGTGGGGGGTCCACCGTCATGTCCTTCAGCGCGCCCGGCTCACCGCCGCCTCCGCAGCCGTACCCGCAGCCCGGTCCGGCCCCGTACCAGGTGCCCCAGCAGGGCTACGGCTACCCCGGTGGGCCCGTCCCCATGGCTCCGCCCGCGCCCCAGGGCGAGCTGCGCTCCCCGAAGGGCCTCGCGACGGCCCTGACCTGGCTGCTCGGTGCCGCGGCGGGTGTACACCTCTTCTCCGCCGGAGCCGGCGCGTACGAGCAGTCGTGGATGCGGGGGTTCGCGGGGGACACCCACTTCGACGACCTCGAAATCGGTCTGTCCGCCGCGCTCACCATCGTCGCCGGACTGCTCCAGGTGCTCACGGTGCTGCCCACCATCGTCGTCTTCATCATCTGGTTCCACCGGGTGCGCAGCAACGGCGGCATCTTCCGCCCCGATGCCTTCACCCTCGGCCGCGGCTGGGCCATCGGCGCCTGGTTCATCCCCGTGGCGCACTTGTTCATGCCCTACCAGATCGCCCGGCAGACCTGGCGGGCCAGCACCCAGCGCGGCCCCGACGGCTCCGACCGCACGGCGCCCGCCGGGCTGCTGACGTCCTGGTGGGTGGTCTGGGTCCTCGCGGCGACCGGGGGCCGCGTCTTCAGCCGGATCTACATGGGGGCCGACACCGTGGACGAACTGCTCGCGGCCGGGAAGCTCGGGATCGTCTGCGACCTGGCCACCATGGCCGCCGGCGTGCTCGCCGTCCTCTTCGTCCGCAGGCTGACGGCGATGCAGAACACGATGGCGACCGAGGGCCCGTACGCGCGGGCCTGACGTCACCGTGGGCCTTGGCCACCGCCTGCCGCTGCCCACCGCCGTCCGCTGGTCCGTCGGCTGTCCCGGGGGCCGTTTTCAGGACCAGGCGGGTTGGGTTACGTTCCGGGCGTGACTCACGATCGCGGACGACTGCTGGCCGGACGGTACCGGCTGGCCGAACTGCTCGGCCAGGGCGGCATGGGGACCGTCTGGCGGGCTCATGACGAGCAACTCGACCGGGAGGTCGCCCTCAAGGAACTCCGGCTTCCCGACGACCTCGACGCGTCCGGGCGCGAGGCCTGGATCGGCAGGCTGGACCGCGAGGCGCGCGCGGCCGCCCGGCTGAAACACCCGGGGGTCATCACCGTTCACGACCGGACAACCGGCGACGACGGCCGGCCCTGGATCGTGATGGAACTCGTCCACGGCCGGTCCCTGGACGACCTGATCAAGGACGAGGGTCCGCTTGCGCCGGCCAGGGTGGCCAGGATCGGCCTGCAGGTCCTGGACGCGCTGCGCGCCGTACACGCCACGGGCGTCACCCACCGCGACATCAAGCCCGCAAACGTGCTGCTCGAAGGCGACCGGGTGGTGCTGACCGACTTCGGGATAGCCGCGGTGGAGGGCGAGCCCGGCCTGACCCGTTCGGGAGCCCTCATGGGGACCCCGGTCTACATGGCCCCCGAGCAGGTGCGGGGGCTTCCGGCGACCGCCGCGTCCGACCTGTGGTCCCTGGGCGCGACGCTGTTCACCGCCGTGGAGGGGCAGCCGCCGTTCAGCGGCTCCGGGTCCTGGGCCGTCTTCGTCGCCGTCGCCACCGAGGAGCCGGCCCCCGCCGTCCGTGCCGGGGAGCTGGGCCCCGTACTGACGGGCCTGCTCCGCAAGGACCCGGCGCAGCGCCTCACCGCACAGGAGGCGTACGACCTGCTCGTCGGACCGGCGGGCGGAACGGATCCGTCCCGGCCGGACCCCGCCCCGACCTCCGCGTCCACGCTGCGGCTCGGAGCCCCGCAGGGCGGCGGCCCCGGAGCCGGACGGCCGACACCGCCGGCGCCCGGGCCCGTCCGCCCTGCCCGGCGGAGGTACTTGGCGGGCGGCCTGGCGGCGGCCTCGGTGGCCGCAGTGATCGCGATGCCGTGGTGGTTACCGGCGTCCGGATCCCCCGACGACGGCACCGGGCGCACCCGCGCGGGCGACGCCACGGCGCCCACCCTCCACTCCCCGTCCCCGTCTCCCTCCTCCGCCACTCCGGCTGCGCCACCCGTCCCCACCACCGGTCCCACCCGCACCCCTCTCGACCGCCAAGCCGTCGAGAGCGTCTTCGCCCTCTACATGAACGGCCTGGCCGACCACGACATGACCTCGCTGCGCCGAGGCACCTGCCCCCGGCTGAGAGCGGGCCTGCTCGGATTCGTCCTCAACGGCTATTTCGTGGACCGCTGGGAACTCCAGCCCTACGAGGTCCCCCCGAACATGAACCAGCTCAGCGTGGAAGCGAGGATCACGCGGCGCGATCCCGAGACCGGGAAGCCCGCAGGGGACGTCCTCAACCAGTGGATCATCGAGCGGGACGCGGACCAGCAGTACTACGTATGCGGCTGGCTCAACGAGGAGTGACGCGGCCGTCCGTCCTGCGCACGGCCCGCGCCGCCGCCTTTACGTCACCAGGCGCAGCGACGTTTCCGCGATGCCCAGCCGTACGCTCTGACCCCAGGTCAGTTCCAGGGCGTCGGACTCCATTCCGTCGCCGAACACCACGATCCGGTCCGACTCCACGGTCAGCCGCAGGCCCTGTCCCCGCCCGAGTTCGCCGGTGACCCGCGATGTTCCGGTCGCGGGCGAGGGCCAGGCCTCGCGTACGAACCACAGGAGCCGCTCCTCGCACGGTGCGGGCAGCCCCGTGGTGCCGCCGCGCTCCAGCCACAGGGAGCGCAGCCAGCCGGTGGCGCCCGTGCCGGTCCCCACCAGCACCCCGGAGGACGCCTGCGCCTCGCCCGGGCCGTTCTCGCCGTCGGGGCCCAGGCGGTAGCGGGCCGTCTGGTGGCCGGGCGGGCCCAGGTAGATCTCGTTCAGCGCGAGCAGGCGCTGGGCATCGTCGGCGACGGCCTCGACCATGGTCAGCTCCTCCGCCCGGCCCCCGGCGGCGGTCGCGGCACGCAGCAGGGGGCCGGCGTCGGCGCAGCGGTGACGGACCAGCACCCCCGGATTGCGCCCCGGGTCGGTGTCGATGCCCACCACCGGCTGCCCGGAAAGGTACTTCGCGGTGTTGGCGACCAGACCGTCCTGGCCGACCACGACCACCACGTCCTCCGGGGCGAACAGGAAGCGGTCCAGGTCCGCCCGCTCCACCCGGGAGCTGCGCCAGGTCAGCGGTACCGCCGCCGCCACGTCCCGCAGCGCCTGCCGCGTACGGTCGTGGCGGCCGACCACCTCGTCGATCGAGCGGCCCCGGCTGGAGAGGAAGAACGCCGCCTGCCCGTGCGTGCCGTGCCGGGCGAGCAGCTCCTCGTACTCGGTCCTGCGGTGTACGAGTACCGCCCGCGGGGCCAGGCTCACGCCCCCGCCCCGCCTTCCGGACGCCCGAGCCTGGTGAGGAGGCCGGTCAGGACGTCGGGGGAGAGCGTGATGCTCTCGATCCGCGGCAGGTTCTCCGCCAGCCGGGTCGCGGCCAGGGCGTGCAGCGTGCCCGCGTCGGCTTCGCCGTGCACCCGCAGCCAGGCGGCCTGGGCCTCGGCGCGCGCCGCGCCGACCTCGCGCGCCGCCTCGGCGTCCGCGCGGGCCAGGCGGACCTTGCGGGCCGCCTCGGCCTCGGTCCTGACCCTGTCCGCCGCCGCCTGTTCCTCGGCCTCACGGCGGGTGTTGATGCCGCGCTGATCGACCAACTGCTCCTCGCGCCGAGCCAGTTCGATCTGACTGGCCAGCTCGTTCTCGGCGATGGCGCGTTCGCGCTCGACGGCCACGGCCCGGCGTTCGTAGGTGGCCCGGTCCGCCTCCTGCTGGATCTGCTCGCGGGCCGGGGTGCGCAGGGCGCGCTCCACCTCGGCCTCGGGACGGATCGCGACGACCCGCACGGCCACCACGTCGATGCCGGTGGCCGGGAGCCGCGGCTCGGCGGCGAGCCCGTCGGCGACCCGCTGGCGTACGGAGGCGACGCCGTCCACCAGGGCGTCCGCCAGCGGGATGCGGGCCAGTACGTCCAGCGTGTGCTGCTGCGCGGTCTCGGTGAGGAGGGTGGCGATCTGCTCCAAGGGCGATCCGCGCCAGCTCCCGGTGTCCGGGTCGACGGAGAAGTCGAGCCGCTCGGCCGCCTGGGCCGGGTCGCTGATCCGGTAGGTGACGGTGGCCTGCACGGTGACGTCCTGGAAGTCGGCCGTACGGGCGTGGAACGCCATGGCCAGCTCCCGGTCGTCGACCGGCACTTCGGACAGCGCCGCCGACAGCGACCGGTACCAGAAGCTGAGCCCCCGCCCGTCGTGGACGAGCCGGCCGCGCCTGTGGTGGCGGATGTGGGCGGTGGGCGCGGAGCGCAGATGACGCCAGCCAAGGCGCCGGGTGATGTCGGCCATGGCGAACCCCCTTCATTTCGTCAGTGCGACGATAACGGGAGCGGGGAATATCGTCAAGGAGACGACAAGCGTGGGGCCGGCCGGGCGTCGATCACGCAAGGGGGGTAGGGCTCCCGCCAGGGGCGGCGGCACCTGCCTCACCGGCCACCGTGGGGACCGGCCGGTGGCTGCCAGTTGGGCCGCGGCCCGGTGCGGAAGCGGGCAGCGCGCAGTCTGTTGGCTTCACGTCCGAGGAACGTCGCGCCGGAGACGAGCGTCGCGATGAACGACACCGTCACCGTGGGGAGTCGCCACGTGTTGTCGGCTCCCGCCACGGTCAGCCACGCGGAGGCTGAGGCCGCTGCCAGCAGGAGCAGCGCTCCGACCCTCTTGCCGTGCGACAGTCCGCCGCTCACGGCGGCGAACGCGTATCCGAGGACCGCGCCCGGAGCGGCGGCCGCCAGGACGCCGACCGCCAGGAACACGAACAAGGCGATGATCATGCAGCGCCGCCCCTCTGCTCGTCGTGGAAGCCGGTCACGAAGAAGGGCGGATCCCGTTCCCGTCGCTCTCGCCGGTTCATCGGGAACCGCCATGCCAGATGAGTTGAACGCGTTCAAGACGCTTCGGGGGTGGGCCGGGAACCGTCCGGCCTGCGCGGTCGTCGGTTACGGATGTGACTGAAGTGATACCTACGCTGTCTGCCGACCACCGTGAACTGATCTCCGACCTGTCGGGGATCGTCAGCGACTACCCCTATGTGGATCCCGAGTCGACCCTCGCCGTCCTCGCCGACGACGCGGCGGAGGCGCTCGGCCGCGACGCCACCTCCCCGGAGGGCCGCAGGGAGCGGACCGGGTACACGATCCTGCTGCACGCCACCTGCTGGTACGTCTCCGCACGCGTCTTCAGCAAGTCCCTGTTCGCGTCGTACACGCGGGCCCTGGACGGACTCCGTGCGCAGTCGGACCGGACCGCCTGCGCCTGCCCGGGAGGCGTCAACCCCGCGGACCTGGACGCCGAGTACGAGGTCGAGGCCGGAGTGAGCCTGCTGACCGAGGCCGGCCGGGCCGCGTTCGCCGAGGACTACGGTCTCGACGAGGACGAACTGGCGGCCTTCGACTGCGGGGTGTTCCTCGCGGACCTCGCCGACGAGGCCCTGGGCCGCCTGCGCGAGGCGCACCAGGAGCTCTTCGGCAGCATTGACGTCTCCCATCTGGACGCGCAGTTCGTCCGGGACGACGGCCGCCTCGACATCGCCGCCATGCAGAAGGGGATCAGCCGTAGCTGGGAGCACAACACCGGCCCGGTCGCCCTGTGGTCCGCCCGCCGTTGGCTCACCGGACAGGTGCGGGACGAGGAGCGGATCGGCCTGTTCCTGTGCCTGTGGATGGGCATCGCCCAGTCGTACGGGGGGCTGCCGCCCTCGTACGCGCGCGACCTGGCCGCCGCGCTCGCCACCATCGACCTGGACGTCTCCTGCGAGCATCCGCAGCACCCCTGGTCCACCGTCGGCGACACCGCGCGGTCCCGGTACCGCGCGGTGGTCCACCTGTACGCGCCGGACGACCACCCCGACACCCCGGTGCCCGCCGAGCTCTCGGCCCGCGAGCTGTGGGAATGCCCGGTGCAGTACGCCCAGTTGGCGCGGGAAGCGCTGAAGAACCTCGAAGGGTGGCGCACCATGCGCGGCGGCGACGACGAGGACTGGGAGGACTGACCGGTACGGAGGAACCCACGGCCGGATGCAGGACCGGGGGAGCGGTCACTGCTGGCAGCGGCCGAAGGTCACGACGTAGGTTCCGGCCTGGCTCGCGCCGGCGCCGGCCGGGTCGGCCGAACCGGGCTGGGCCCAGGCGCCTATCTCCCGCATCGACGGATCGAGGATGATCTGGCGGTGGCCCCACGTGCTGACGTTCATCCACCAGTTGACCGCGGCATTCGGTGTTCCCGAGCCGCCCCAGCCGGTGTACGTGATTTCGGCGACGCCCCATGACCTGGGGTTCGGGCAGTAGCCCGCCGCCTTGATCCGGCTCTGCGGGGTCGAGCCGGTCTGCGGGTTGCGGTGGGAGTCCTTGCCCGGTCCCCACCACTTCAGTTGCACGGCGGCGGCGGAGTGCTGCTGCGCCGCGGTCGTCAGGGCCTGGTTCGTGGTGAGGGCGGGCAGCCCCCGTTGCGTGCGCTGGGCGTTGATGAGGCAGATCACCGCATTGCGCGCGGCGGCGTCGTTGCTGCTGCTCGGGGCGCGGGCAGCGGCTGCGGCGTCGCACGCGGCGGCCGTCGCCGGCGCCGCCGACACGGGTAGCAACGCAGCCGACAGGACTCCGGCGACAGCGAGGTTCCGTGCGGTTCTGGTGAGTGAAGCGTGCCTGTCCAAGGAGGTCCACCTCCTGCGAACACGAACTGTGGTTTCCGGCGGTGGAGGTGTGCCACGTCGCGCCAGTGGCGGCACATGGCATCGCCCGCCGCTACGGCTTCACCTCCAGGTTGCCAGCCGATCCGCCGACCCGCCATCCGGGCCCCCGCCCACACCTTGGCCAGGGGGCCGCCCTGCGCGCGGGACCCGAACTGCGCGTCGCTGACGTCGCGCCGGCGGCTCCTGCTGCAGCCTCAGGGGTATGACCAACCCACTGCAGGACCCGCGGTTCTTCCAGGACCCCTACCCGGTGTACGACGAGCTGCGCAGCGCCGGCCCCGTCCAGAAGGTGCCGGCCGGCTCCGGCGGACACCACAGCTACGTCGTCACCGGCTACGCCGAGGCGCGGGAGGCGTTCGCCGATCCCCGGCTTTCGAAGGACACCGGCCGCTTCTTCGCCGGCCGGCCTTCGGGGCGCAACCTGCACCCGGCGGTCTCCCAGAGCATGCTGGCCACCGACCCTCCGCAGCACACCCGCGTGCGGAAGGCCGTGGGGCCCGCCTTCACCGCAGGGCCGGTGGCTCGGCTGCGCCCCTGCATCACCGACGTGGTCGACGGGCTGCTGTCCGACTGGGAACCAGGCATGCAGGTCGACCTGGTGGCGCGCCTCGCCGTCCCGCTGCCCGTCACGGTGATCTGTGAACTCCTCGGCGTTCCCGACAGCGACCGGAGCACGGTCGCCCAGTGGTCTAACGACCTGTTCGCCGCCGGCCGGCCCGATCGGATCGACTCCGCTTCCCACTCCCTCGCCGGCTACATGGCCCAGCTCGTGGCATCGAAGCGGAGCGCCCCCGACGGGGGACTCCTCCACGACCTGGTCGTCCTCGATGACGAAGGCCGGCTCACCGAAGCCGAAGTGGTGTCGCTCGCCGTGCTGTTGCTCGTCGCCGGGCACGAGACGACGACCAACTTCATCGGCAACGCCCTCCTCGCGCTCATGCGGCATCCTGACGCGCTCGCACGGTTGCGGGAAGCACCCGAACTCATCCCGACCGCCCTCGACGAACTGCTCCGCCTCGACTCTCCCGTCGGCATCGCCACCTTCCGCCACAGCACGGAAGCCCTCACCCTCGGCGGCACGGACATCCCCGCGGGCGTGCCCGTTCTCATCGCACCGGGCGCAGCCAACCGCGACCCCGCCAGGTTCGCCTGCCCCGACCGGCTCGACCTCGCCCGTGAAGCCACGTCGCACCTGGCCTTCGGGCACGGCATCCACCGCTGTCTCGGAGCCCCGCTGGCCCGGGCCGAGGGCGAGATCGCACTGCGCGCCCTGCTCACCCGCTTCCCCGCGATACGGCTCGCCGTGCCCGGCGAGGATCTGCGCTGGCGGCAGACCCGCCTGATGCGCGGCCTCGAAGCGCTCCCGGTCCTGCTGTAGGGAGTAGGAGCACGCCCCCGCTTCTCATCACGCTGCGGCGTGGGGTCATTTCGCCTCAGCCCGGGAACCGGCCCGTCGAGCGCAGGGACCAGCGGCGTTCGGCGTAGGCGAGGTCGTCCCGCCACAACCGGGCCGCCGCCGCGCGCATCACCGGGCGCAGCAGCGGGGCGGCCCGCCGGACGAACGCGAAGCCCGCGCGGTCGGAGGCGGCCACGACGGCTTCGATCACCGCCGTGCGGGGACGGCCCCGGTCGTCCGGCCCGAGCGGGGTCGCGTGGGTCTCCACCGTCGAGCCCGCGCCCTCCCCTCCGGTGATCCGCATGACGACGGTCCGCGGTTCGGGCGCGGCGAACGTCGCCCGCACCGGCACCACGAGCCGGCCGGCCACCTTGAAGGAGACCTCGACCTCCAGGTGGTCCGGGCCGTCATCCGCCTCGGGTGAGCCGACCACCGTCAGGTCCACGAACGAATAGGGGTGGAGCCAGGCGCCGTGCCACGGATCCAGCCGGTTGGCGACGACGTCCTCGGGCTCGCAGACCCCGGTGCCTTCGTACACGGCCGTCACCCCGCGGGCGGGGGCCGGGCGGCCCGGTACGACGGGGGCGTCCAGCGGCACCTCCCCGCCGATCTCGTCGAGGCGCACCCACAGGAGGATGCCGTCGTCGAACGCGGGCAGTGGCTCCCAGCCCGCGAACGCGGAGCCGTCGAGGGCGAGTCCGTGCCAGTGGCACACCAGCGTCCCGCACCGGACGGGGCTGTCCGCGAGGGGCGCTCCGAGGTGCGGGCAGACACCGGGTCCCGCGTGCAGCCGCCCGTCGGCGCCGCGCCAGAGGACCAGCTCGTGGTCGGCCACGGTACGGGCCAGCGGCCGGTCCTGGCTCAGGTCGGCGGTCGCCCCCACGACGTACCAGTTCCCCGACGGCCGGGCCTGCGCCCGCTTCAACGCCTCGGCGATCAGGCTCGGCCTCGCGTCGCGCCAGGTCGGGCGCTGCCGGTCCCACGCAACGGGCTCGCGGCGCAGCGAGAGGGGGAGCCGGGACCTGCGTGCGGACGGTTGCGGATTCACACGACCTCCTGCGAGACCGGTCGGGACGGGTCGGCGGGGGGAGCCGGGGGCACGGGCGGGCGCATCGCCGCGGAGCGCCCGCGGTGGCGCAGCCTGGCCGCCGCCAGCCGGACCAGGCCACCGGCCGCGACCGCGGCGCGTCGGCGGCGCGGTACGACGGCGCGGCGGTGGAGCACGGCGTAGCCGTCCCGGGCGACGGCGTCGAGGATGCTCCCGTAGAGGACGTACGCGGTGCGGATGCAGGGCCGGGAGACGGGGGCGAGCATGGCGAGGCCGGGCCGTGCGTCCGCGTAGACGCGGCGGGTGAGCGCCTCGAACTCCCTCAGGGCGGCCAGTACCCGGCGGTCTTGACGGCCCGTGTCCCGGCAGCGGCGCAGCAGCTGCCGGTCGGCCCCGTGCGCGGCGAGCAGGTCGGCCGGCAGGTAGACGCGCCCCCGGTCGAGGTCTTCGCCGACGTCGCGGAGGAAGTTGGTGAGCTGGAAGGCCACCCCGAGGGCCGCTGCGTGCGGCTCGGCCTCCCCGGGCGGCACCACCGTGCCCAACACCGGCAGCATCTGCAGGCCGATCACCGCGGCCGAGCCGTGCATGTAGGCGCGCAGGTCGGCGTAGGTGGGGTAGTCCGTCACCGTCAGGTCGGAGCGCATCGCCGTCATGAAGTCGTGGAAGTGGCGGTGATCGATGGCGTATCGGCGGGCGGTGTCGGCGAGGGCCAGTACCACGGGTTCATCGCCGTCCTGCCGGCGCAAGCCGCTGTGCAGACGCTGCTGGAGCGCTGCCAGGCGGGCCCCGCGCAGGCTGCTGTCGCCGGTGTCGGGGCCGGTCGCGTCGACGATGTCGTCGGCCCACCGGGCGAAGCCGTACAGGGCGTGCACGGCGGGCCGGTGTTCGGCGGGGAGCAGGCGGGTGGCCAGGAAGTAGGTCTTTCCGTGTGCCGCGTTGAGTTCCCGGCACCGGTGGTACGCGGCGCGCAGTACCGGGTCGGTGATGCCCGCGGCGTCGAGTTCGCGTGCGGTCAACGGGTCGCCCCCTCGATGTGGGTGGAGGGGCGCCGGGACGTGCCGGTGATCCGGGCTGCCGCCAGTTTTCCCGACACGAGCACGGTGGGCACGCCCACGCCGGGGGTGGTGCCGCAGCCGGCGAGGACGGCGTTCCGGGTGCCCCGGACCAGGTTGCGGGGCCGGAAGGGCCCCGTCTGCAGGAAGGTGTGGGCCACGGAGAAGGGGGTTCCGGCGCCGTGGCCCTGGTCCAGCCACTGCGCCGGGGTGACCAGGCACTCGTCCTCGATGGCCGCCTCGATGCCGTCGAGGCCGCGTCGTTCCAGCTCGCGCAGGAGATCGGCCCGGTAGCGCGGGCCGAGTTCGCCCCAGGCGGCGCCGCCCGGCCCGATCCGGGTGTTGGGGCAGGGCGCGAGGATGTAGTGCAGATGGCGGTCCGGTGGGGCGAGCGTGGGGTCGGTCGCCGTGGGCCGGGTGATGAGGAGGGACGGATCGCTCATCAGGCGGCCACGCCGGGTGAGTTCGTCGAACGTGGTGTGCCAGGCGGCGCCGAACGAGATCGTGTGGTGGGCCAGGAGCGGCCAGGTGCGGCGCGTGCCCGCGTGGAGCACGACGGCGGAAGGGGAGTGCCGCAGCCGCACCGGCCGGGCGGGACGGCGGCCGAGGAGCCGGTAGGTGACGGGCAGGTCGGGGGTGAGGACGACCGCGTCGCACGGGATGCGGTCCTTCGCGGTGATGACGGCGGTGATCCGTTCGCCGGAGCGTTCCAGCCGGGTCACCGGCTCGCCGAACCTCAGCTCGGCGCCCGCGTCGGCCGCGGCGTCCGCCATGGCCTGCGGCAGGGCGTGCATGCCGCCGCGCGGGAAGTACACCCCGGCCACCGTGTCCATGTACGCGATGACGGCGTACGCGGCGAGTGCCCGGGCCGGTGGCACGCCCGCGTAGAGGGCCTGGAAGGTGAACACCCGCCGCAGCCGCTCGTCGTTCAGGAAACCACCGATGCGCCGGTCCATCCGGCCGAAGCCGCCGAGCGCGGCCAGCCGGGCGAGGTCACCGGTGAGCAGGTCTAGGGGGGAGTCGAAGTTCGCGTCGATGAAGCGGCGCATCTGGGCCCGGTGGAGCTGCTCCAGCCAGGCGCGCAGCCGCAGGTAGCCGGCCGCCTCACCCGCACCGGCGAACCGCTCGACCTCCGCGGCCATCGCCTCGCCGTCGGTGTGCACGTCCAGGGCGCTGCCGTCCGCGAACGACGCCCGGTAGGCCGGGTGCAGCGGGATCAGGTCGACCCGCCGGTACAGGCTGTCGCCGACCGCCGCGAAGGCTTCGTCGGCGAGGTCGGGCATGGTCAGCACGGTGGGCCCGGTGTCGATGCGGTAGCCGTTCAGATCGAGGCGTCCCGCCCGCCCGCCGGGCAGAACGTCCCGTTCGACGACGGTCACCCGGCGACCGGCGCCCAACAGGTGGAGGGCCGCCGACAGGCCGGCGAGACCGGCCCCGACGACCACCACGTGGTCGGTGCGGCCGCGCACGGTGCGCGTCACCGCCGGGCCTCCGGCGCCGCCGAGCCCTCCGGGGGCCCGGCGGGTGCGGGACGTTCGCCGTCGGGCGGGCCGTCCGTGGCCCGGGAGGCCGTCGCCGCGGTCAGCAGCCCGCGCAGACGGGACTTGGCACCGGAATCGGGGAGGGCGCCGTCGAAGTGGCGCAGTCCCCGGGCCGACAGGCGGGCGATCTTCGTCTCGACCGCCTGTCGGGCGCCGGTCCGTACCAGGACGTCGCGCACCTCGTCGAGACCGGCGGGCGTCAGGTCCTCATCGCCGAGCGCCCGTTCGAGTACCGTCATGGCCGGCCGGTCGGCCGCGGCCTCGGCGCGCGCCAGCGCCAGCGCGGCCAGAAAGGTCGGCTTTCCGTTGCGGATGTCGTCCCCACAGCTCTTGCCCGTCAGGTGGGGGTCGCCGAAGACGTCGTCGAGGTCGTCGCGCAACTGGAAGGCCATGCCGACACAGCGCCCCGCGGAGCACAGCGCCCGCGTGGTGCGGCCGTCCGCGCCCGCCATGGCCGCGCCCAACGCGAGGGGCCGCTGGACCGAGTACAGCGCGCTCTTGAGGTGCGCGGCGCGCAAGGCCTGCGGCCGGGAGCGTGAGCCGGTCAGCTGGCCCTGGAGGTCGAGGAACTGGCCCGCCACCATCTCCGTGCGCATGTCGCTCCACACCCGGCGCACTGTGCCCGCCGACGCCGCGTCGAGCGCCGTCTCCGCCACGACGTCGTCCGCCCAGGCGAGTGCGAGGTCCCCGGCGAGGACCGCGGACGCCTCCCCGAAACGGGCGGTACGGTCCGGCGGCGCGGAACCGGCGTAGCGGTTGCGCAGATCGGCGTGCAGGGTCGGCCTGCCGCGGCGCAGTGCCGATCCGTCCATCAGGTCGTCGTGGACCAGGGCGCAGGTCTGGAGCAGTTCCAGCGCCGCCCCGATGCGCAGGGTCGCGGCAACGGTCGGCTCGTCGCCTCCGCCGCAGGCGCGCATCGACCACCAGAGGAGCTGCGAGCGGGTGCGCTTGCCGCCTTCCCGGGTGAAGCGTGCCACGCGTCCGGCCAGTTCGACGGCGAAGAGGGTGTCCAGCGCACCGGCCCGTGCGAGCCGGTCGGCGAGGACCTGCTCCAGTGCGCCTCCTACGGTACCGGCCACGTCTTCGTCGACGGCGCCGGCCGCCGGGACACCGGTGCCTGCCGGGGCCTTCGTGCCGTACGCCGTGCGGGCGTCCGCCGTACGGGCGTGCGCCGTACGGGCGGCCGCCGGGTCCGGCGGCCGCTGCGGCCGCTTCGGCCGCGGTGAGTTGTCCGACGAAGCCGTCAGGCGGGGGACGGGCGACGGCGCGGCCGCAGAAGGGTCCTTCGCCTGGATCGGGCGCATCCCGGTTCCTTTCGTCGTGGCTGCGATCGCTCTCACGGGTCTTCGGTCCCTTCCCGTGATACGGATGCGGTTCGACGTAGATGCCCGATTCATACATGAATGCCATCATGTGGACGCGGCTGACCAGGTGACCTGCGGGCCATGACCGCATCCGATCCGGCGCCGGGGCAGGAATTTCCACGTGGTGCGTGCCGGCGAAAAATCGGATGGAGGGAGCAGCCGTGCTGAAGGCGGACGTTGCGGTGATCGGGGCGGGAGCCGCCGGATTGTCGCTGGCCCACCGGCTGAGCGGACACCTGCCCGGGGTGCCCGGCGCCCTCACCCCGTCCGTGATCCTCATCGACGCGCCGCCCGGCCCGCTGCGCCCGAGGCCGCGCACCTGGTGCTTCTGGGAGTCCGGACGCGGCCGCTTCGATGCCGCGGTGCGCTCGCAGTGGCGGCACCTGCGGGTAAGGCCGCCCGCCGGCCCCGCCGTCGAGGCCGACATCGCGCCGCTGCGGTACAAGATGATCCGCTCCGACGACTTCGAGTCCCTCGTGTCGCGGCACCTCGCCCACAGCCCCAACGTCCGGCGCCTGGAAGCGACCGTGGACACCGTCGAGGAGATCCCCGCCGCCGCGGGGGGCGGAGCCCGCGTGCTGATGACCCCGCCCGGCGGCCCGGCCCGCGCCCTGGAGGCACGCTGGGTGTTCGACTCGCGTCCCCTGGGCAGTCTCCCGGCCGCCCGCACCACCCTGCTGCAGCACTTCCACGGCTGGTTCGTCCGCACGGCCCACCCCGCGTTCGACCCCCGGACCGCCGAACTGATGGACTTCCGCACGCCCCAGCCCGCCTCCGGACTCTCCTTCGGCTACGTCCTGCCCACCGGCCCCCACGAAGCCCTCGTCGAATACACGGAGTTCTCCCCGCGCGTCCTGACGGCGAGCGGCTACGAGGCGGCTCTGCGGCACTACGCCGCGGACGTCCTGTCCCTCTCCCTCGGCGACGTGGAGATCGTCGCGGCCGAAACCGGCGTCATCCCCATGACGGACGCCCCCATGCCACGACGGGTCGGCACGTCGGTGTTCCGGATCGGCGCCGCCGGCGGAGCGACCCGCCCGTCCACCGGGTACACCTTCGCCGGACTCCAGCGCCAGACACGTGCCGTCGCCGCCGCGCTGCGCCAGGGCCGCAGGCCCGTACCCCCGGCCGCGCACTCCGTGCGGGCCCGCGCCATGGACTCCGTACTCCTGCGCGCCCTGGACAGCGGCCGCGTCGACGGCCCCGAACTGTTCTGCCGGCTGTTCACCCGCGTACCGGCGGTCCGGCTGCTGCGCTTCCTCGACGGGCGCACCAGTCTGTTCGAGGACCTGGCCGTCGGCCGGCACGCACCCGTCGGCCCCATGCTGCGCACCGCCGTCGAACTGCCCGGACTGCCCCGCCGTGCCGCCACCTGACCCGCTTCCGCGCCCGCCTGCCCCGCTCCTCCGCCCACCCCACCCGTTCTGGAGACCCTATGACCCTGCTGCGCGACGAGGACCTCGCCGCCGCGTTCGACCACGCGTCCCGCAGTTACGACGCCCTGGTGGCCGCCAATCCCGGCTACCACGCGCACCTGCGCCGCTCGGTGCGCCGCCTCGGCCTGCCCGGCCGTGGGGAGGGGCTGCGCGTACTGGACCTCGGCTGCGGCACCGGAGCCTCGACGGCCGCGATCCGTACCGTCCTCCCGGCCGCAGGCATCACGGCCGTGGACGCCTCGGCGGGCATGCTGACCCGGGCGGCCGCCAAGCCCTGGGCGGACGGCGTGCGTTTCGTCCACACACCGGCCGAGCACCTCGCGGACGCGGGCGTCGACGGGCCCTTCGACGCGGTGTTCGCCGCCTACCTCTTCCGCAACGTCTCCGATCCCGACGCCGTCCTGCGCACCGTCCGCACCGTGCTGCGACCGCGCGGACGACTCGGCGTCCACGAGTACAGCCTCAGCGGCCGCCGCGCCGACCGGGCGGTGTGGACGCTCGTGTGCCGCGGCATCGTCCAGCCCGCCGCGACCCTGCTGGGCGACGGGCCGCTCTACCGTCACCTGTGGCACAGCGTCGTCCATTTCGACCAGGCCGACCGATTCGCCGGCCGCATCGGCGAGGCGGGCTTCGACCAGGTCCGCGCCCTGCCCCTGCCGGGCTGGCAGACGGGCATCACCCACACCTTCGTGGCCTCACGCGCGCAGGACCCGCAGGACCCGCAGAACGCGCAGGACCCCCGATGACCCGCCCCGCACAACACCTGCCCGCGGCGCGCCGCGGCCGGGACCGGCGAGCCCGCATCCTGCCGGCGCACCAGGGAACCCGTCACGCCACCGGCCGGCACACGGTCGCCGTGGTCGGCGGCGGCATCGCCGGCCTCGCCGCCGCCACCGCCCTCGCCGAGCGGGGAGTCGCGGTGACCCTGTACGAGCGCGAGCCCTACCTCGGAGGACGGGCGGGCGGGTGGCCGACCCGCCTGCGCGACGGCACCACCGTGACCATGAGCCGCGGCTTCCACGCGTTCTTCCGGCAGTACTACAACCTGCGGGGCCTGCTACGGCGAACCGACCCCGCCCTGGCACGCCTCGCAGGACTTCCCGACTACCCCCTCCTGCACGCCGACGGGCTGCGCGACAGCTTCCGGCGCGTACCGCGCACCCCGCCGTGGAGTGCGCTCGGCTTCGCGGCGCTCAGCCCCTCCTTCCGGATGCGGGACCTGCCCGCCATGGACCCGGTCCGGGCCCTGCCGCTGCTCGACGTCCGCGTACCCGACGTCTACCACCGCCTCGACGACATCAGCGCGTACGACTTCCTGGAGGCCATCCGCTTCCCGGCGCAGGCCCGCCACCTGGCGTTCGAGGTGTTCTCGCGGAGCTTCTTCGCCGACCCGCGACAGCTGTCGGCGGCCGAGATGGCACTGATGTTCCACATCTACTTCCTCGGCTCCGCCGAGGGCCTGCTGTTCGACGTGCCGCGCTCGGCCTATCCGGCGGCGCTGTGGGAGCCCCTGGCCCGATACCTGGAGCGGCACGGCGCCGAGGTGCGGACGAGCAGTCCCGTCGAGCACGTCACACCGGCCGGCGCCGCCGGGTTCGACGTCGCGGGAGGCCGCGACGAGCACCGGTACGACGCCGTGGTCCTCGCCCTGGACGCCACCGGCCTGCGATCCCTGGCCGCCCGCTCGGAACAGCTGGGCGACCCCGCCTGGCGGCAGCGCGTGGCACGCCTGCGCCCCGCCCCGCCCTTCCTGGTCACCCGGCTGTGGCTGGACCGGCCCGTCGCCCCCGACCGTCCCGGATTCCTGGGAACCAGCGGATTCGGCGGCCTCGACAACATCAGCGTGCTGGACCGCTGGGAGGACGAGGCGGCCCGCTGGGCGGCACGCACCGGGGGATCCGTCGTGGAACTCCATGCCTACGCGGTGGACCCGCGCGCCGCGCGCACCGCCGAGCAGCGTCACCTCGTCGAGCAGCTCCACCGCGTGTACCCGGAGACCCGCGCCGCCACGGTCGTCGACGCCCGGCACGAATGGCGGGAGGACTGCCCGCTGTTCCCCGTGGGCGGCTACGCCGACCGCCCCACCGTCCACACGTCCGATCCCGGCCTGCTGGTGGCCGGGGACTGTGTCCGCACCGACCTCCCGGTGGCACTGATGGAACGGGCGGCCACCACCGGCTTCCTGGCCGCGAACGCCCTCCTGAAGCGCTGGGGCGTCCGAGGTCAAGCCCTGTGGACCGTCCCGGGCCGGGGCCGTGGCGCCCTACTGCGGAAGGCGGCCGAGTGGGCGAGCCGCTGAGGGGCCGAGCAGGCGGGGACCGCCGGTCCGGCACAGGCCTCCGGAAAGGCGGGCCGGGAGGCGGGGTACGGCGAAGACTGATCTCCCTGGTGCTTTGCACGACGGGGTTCCTCGCCGTCATGGGACCATCGGTCCCTGCGAGCGCGGCCGTGCCCCCCAGCTGTCGAGTCGGGGCCTATGTCACGGACCTCTACGGGCTGGATGTTTCACCACGGACCATCAAGGCGGATTTCTGGCTGTGGAGCGTGTGCCCGACCGATGCCCTCGACGCCACCCGACGCCTTGAGTTCGTCAACGCGACCGATGTCACCCAGAGCGACAGATCCGTGGTGAAGGTCGGCGACGAATACTGGTCGCAGGTGAAAGTGTCCGGAACGTTCCGTCAGCAATTCGATCTGAGCGAGTACCCGTTCGGCAAACAGGACGTGAAGATCCAGATCGAGGACTCCGAATACAACGCCTCGCAGTTCACCTATGTGGCCGACAGCAAGGACTCCGGGTACGACCACGCCATCAGTCTCGGCGGTTTCAAGATCAGGGACTTCGGTGTCGGGGGCACGCCTACGTGGCGTTCCTCATCTCTTTCATCTCGTACTGGATCTGGGCCTCCGATTTCATCACCGTGGTGGGGGCGCGCTTCGGAATCCTCGGCGCATCCCTCTTCAGCGTGGTCGTGAGCATGCGCGCCGCCAGTCTGACGGGCACCTCTTTCGGGGTGACCCTCGTCGACCAGATCCATTTGGCCACCTTGCTCTACACGCTGGTCGGCGTCGGCTGCACCTCCTACATCCTCTACAAGTGGGTCGATCCCGAGGAGAGGGCGTCGGTACAGCGGACGAACACGGTCGTCGCCCTGTCGACCACAGCCGTGTTCCTGATCGCCAACGCCGTCAGTATCGGCTTCGCGGTCACTTGAACGGTGCCGACGCAGGTGCGCCGGAAAAGGGTTCGTCCGCGGCGAGCGACGTCTCTACTCTTGGCCGGAGCGGGGGCGCGCGCGTTCCCGCAGGTTGCGGTGCCGTGGCAGAGCGGTCCAATGCGCTCGCCGTGGGCGAGGTCCCTCCCACGGCGATTGATGGGGAAGGGGCGGACCTGCCCCCAGCCGTCTCGCGGGTTCAAATCCCGTCGGCATTGCAGCCGAAGGACACCGAAGGGGGGCGCGGACAGCTGTCCGCGCCCCCCTTCGGTGTCCTGGGAGAAGGCGTACCCGAGGAGCGCCATCAGCGCGACCAGGATGGCTCCGCCTGCCCAGCGTCCGGGATGGCGCACCGGAACGGCCGTGATGGCCTGGCGGGGGACTGGTGGAGGGCGTCGGTCACTGCGACTGCCCTTCGGTGTGCACGGGGTCGGGTCAGGAGCCGGTGTTGACGTTCGCCGAGGCGACCGCCCCCGTGCCCGCGCCCCACTTGTCCAGTGCCTTCCGGTACGAACCGTCGGCGATGCAGGCAGCCAGGGCCGCCTTGAGGGCGTCGCGCAGTTCGGGGTTGTCCTTGGCGACGGCGATGCCGAAGGGGCCGGCCTCGATCTGGTTGCCGACGACCTCGAAGGCGTTTCCGCCGTCGGCCTTGAGGGCCAGGTAGGCGGCCACGGGGTAGTCGTTGACCCCTGCGGCGGCGCCACCCGCCTTGACGCGCGTCTGTGCCTCGGCGTCGGTCGGGAAGGACTCGATCGCGATGGCCGGCTTCCCGGAGGCTTCACACTCCTTCGACCGGTTCTTGGCCGCCTCCTCGAAGATGGTGCCCCGCTGTACGGCGGTCTTCTTACCGCAGAGATCGGCGATGGACCTGATCTGCTGGGGGTTGCCCTTGTGGACGTACACGACGGTGCCCGCGACGAAGTAGTCCACGAAGTCGACGCCGTTGCCGGTCTTCTGCCCCTTGTCGTCCAGGCCTTGCTGGCGGGCCAGGGTGTCGTTCATCGACGACATCACGATGTCCTGGCGTCCGGAGTTGAGGGAGGTGATGAGGCTGTCGAAAGTGCCGCTGGTGAACTCGAACCTCACGCCCAGGTGCTTGCCGAGGGCGGCGGCGACGTCCGGGTCGACGCCGACGATCTTTCCGTTCTCGACGAACTCCATCGGGGCGTAGGTGGCGTCCGTGCCGACCTTGATGACACCGGCTGCCCGGATGTCCGCGGGCAGCTTGGCGAACAGCGGAGCGTCACTCTTGGCGGCTCCGGCTCCGGCTCCGGCTCCGGCTCCGGATCCGGCCCCGGCGCCGGATCCGTCGATGCCCTGGCCCGCTGCGGTCTGGTCGCCGCAGGCACTCAGCAGCAGGGAGGCGGTGGTTGCGGCGAGGACGGTGGCGAGCGTCCGTCGGGTCGGTCTGCGTGTGGCCATGGCTTGTGCTCTCTCTCGGGGACGGTGGGGGTGACGGGGGATACGGAGGGAACAGGAACAGGAACGGGCGTGGTCGTGGTCGTGGTCGCGGGGGCGGCGGGCGGAACGCCGGTGCCGCCCGGTGCCCGGCTCAGGCGACGACGCGCAGGCGCGTCACGCCCAGGTCGAGCGCGCCTCGGACGTGGCCGTTCGGCGCGGTCGCGGTCCGCTGGAGGAAGCGGACGACCTCGGCGGTGATGACCTCGCCCGGCAGGACGTTGGGGATGCCCGGCGGGTACGCGGCCAGGGTGTCCGCGGAGATCCGTCCGACGGCGTCTTCCGCGTCCACGACCAGGGCGGGGCTCAGGAACGCCTCGCGGGCGGTGAGTTTCGTGGGGCCCGGATTCGGCAGCCGCAGCATGCCCCTGGCGTCGGCCGAGCCCGTGATCGGCGAGGGCAGCATGTGCAGTGCCTCGACGAACCGGTCGGTGTCGGGCGCGGACCCCGCACCGATCACGGCGACGATCGACGCGTCGGTCGCCACCTCGACCATGATCTGGTGGTCCCGGAAGAGCCGCCGCCTGGCCGCGTGCCCCGTGATCCCGCCGGCGCGGGTGTCGATCGCGATCCGCAGCGGGTCGGCGCCGACGATGTCGGGGAACGCGTGGAAACCGTCGCTCACCACCTTGAAGCGGCCCAGCGCGCGGACGGCGCCCCGCACTCCCTCCGCGGCCTCGACGCAGGCGCCCGTCGCGTCGGCGTCCGTGACCAGACGCCTGCGCGCCAGATCCAGCGACGCGGTCAGCAGGGCACTCGCGCTGGTGGACTGGACGAGCCGGAACGCCCGGTCCACCAGCGGCTCGAGCCGGTCCGCAAAGGGTCCCTCCGACAAGTGGAGCATCGCCGACTGCGTCAGGCTGCCCGCGAGCTTGTGCGTACTCGACGTCGCCAGGTCCGCGCCCATCGCGAGCGCACGCGCGGGAAGACCGGGATGGAAGCCGAAGTGCGATCCCCATGCCTCGTCGACGATCAGCGGGACGCCCGCGGCATGGGCGGCGTCCGCGATCGCGCGCACGTCGCAGACCGCTCCGAAGTAGCTCGGCGAGACGATGTACACGGCGGCCGCGTCCGGTGTCCGTGCGAGCGCAGCCGCCACGTCCGCCGCCGTCACACCGTGGGCGATGCCCTGCTCGGGGTCGACGGACGGTTGGACGAACACGGCGTCCATGCCCGACAGCACCAGCCCGTCGATCACGCTGGAGTGCACACTGCGCTGCACGACGAGCGTGCGCCCCAGCGCGGGGGCGACCATCGAGGCGATCTGGTTGCCCTGCGAAGCGCCGTTCGTCAGGAACCACGTGCGCCGCGCTCCCCAGGCCTCGGCCGCCAGATGCAGGGCCCGGTCCAACGGGGTGTCCGGGCCGAGGTCGATACCGTCGAGCAGCGGCGGGAAGTCCAGGGCCGGGACCCTCGCGCCGAAGAAGCCGGCGAGTTCCGAGCCGGGCGTCGCGGCGTGGCCGGGGACGTTCAGCCGCAGCCAGTCCCTTCCGGCGTGCCGCAGCACCGCCTCGGCGTACGGGGCGGAGAGCTGCCCGGAGCCGGAGCCGGAGCCGGATCCAGAGGAGGAGCGGGAGGACGGGGCGTGCTGATCGGTCGTTCGCGTGTTCACCCGGGGAGCGTGACACCCCACGACCCATTGAAGAAGCATGGACTTTTCGTTACCCCTCCATAGGATGTCTATATGCTCGACGTCAGGCACCTCCAGGTGCTGCGCTCCATCGCGCAGGAGGGTTCGCTCGCCGCCGCCGGCCGCGCACTGCACTACAGCCAGCCCACCATCACCCACCACCTCGCCGCCCTTGAAGCCCACTTCAACGCCCGGCTCGTCCAGCGCGGACCGCGCGGCGCCACGCTCACCGAACTCGGCGAAGCCCTGCTGCCGCACGCCGAGGCCGTTCTGGAGCGACTGCGGCAGGCCGAGCTGGAGGTGCGCAGCCTCGCCGAGCGAGGCATGCGCACCCTCCACATCGGCACGTTCCCCACGGCGGGCGCCCTGCTGTTGGCGCCGGCGGTCAAGCGGCTCCACCGCCAAGGGGTGCACATCTCGCTCACCGAGGGCGAACTGCCGCTTCTGCTGCGCGGGTTGAAAGCCCGCGAACTCGATGCCGCCCTCGTCTTCTCGCAGCCCGGCGACCGCCTCGACCTCGAAGAGGACTTCGAGGTCCACCCGCTCCTGACCGATCCGCTCCTCCTGGTCATGCCCGAGGACCACCCGTGCGCATCCCTCGACCGGGTTCCCCTCGGTGAACTGCGGGACACCGCGTGGGTGGGCGCGGCCGACCCCCACGACCCCTGCGACCGCGTCCTCGCATGGGCGTGCGCGCAGGAGGGGTACGAGCCCCTGCACGTGATGCGCACCGACGACTACGCGGTGGTCCAGGGCCTCGTGGCGGCGGGGACGGGCGTGGCCCTCGTGCCGCGGCTCGCGCTGGGACACCCCCGGCCCGACCTGGCGGTACGCCCCCTGGCCAGTCCTGACCTCGCCCGGGAGATCAGCGTCGCCCTACTGCGGTCCACCTCGGCCGGCGCCGCCCAGGAACTGATCGCGGCGCTGCAGGAACAGGCCGCACTGGTCACGGAGCGCTGGACCGCTGCGTGACCCCGCCGGCGCTGATCAGGAACCTGTCCAGCGCGAGCCGCGCCGTCTCGCCGCGGCCTGCCCGGTCCTGCTCGCTCCGCGCCGTGTGGATCTCCGTAGCCGCGTCGAGAGCGTTCTGGGCCAGCTCGAACAGGGCGGAATCGCCGCAGAGCAGGCGAACCCGGCAGAGCGCCGCCGTCGAGTCCGCCCGGCGCTGGTAGGACTCGTCACGGGCGCCGATGAACTGAGGGCTGTTCGGGTCGGCCCGTTCCAGGTGCCAGCGGTCGTTCTGGCTCCGGCGGAAGTCGGTGACCGCCGCGGCGAAGGCGCTGTAGGTGGCTATCCGTTCGTGCCAGAGCTGCTGGTCCCGGGTGAACCGTTCCGCCCGCCGCGCGATGTGCCGTTGGAAGACGAAGGTGAGGGTGGACCCGGCCAGTGTGGCGAAGACGGCGACGAGACCGGTGAGGGCTGCATCCATGCGGTCAGCATCCCCGCAGCCGCCGATCGCCGTCGGCAGGCCGAAGCGAGTGGCCGAAAATTGGTGTCCTGGCGCAACCATCTGCCCAGGTCGACAGTCTTCTGGGGCGAAGAAACGTTTCCAGGGGGTTTGTCTGTGAAGTTGTCCCGGATCGCCGCAGCGGTCACCACCGCCGCTCTTGCTCCGGCCGTCCTCATCGCGTCACCGGCGTTCGCCGCGGGCTCGGACGCCCCGGCCGCCGGCAACCAGCCGGCTCCGACCACGCCGGACCAGGCCGCGCCGGACCAGTCCGTGCCCGACCAGGCCGAAGAGGACCGCAAGACCATCCTCGCGATCATCGCCCACCCGATGGCCAGCGAGTACATGAAGGAAGCCGGCCGGAAGGCCATTGCCGACGGCCCGCAGGCCATGCGCAAGTTCATCGAGGTCGACCAGCACAAGATCCGCCTCGACGACTACCGGGTGGCGATCGTCCGCCTCACCCACGAGGCAGGTCCCAGCCTCACGGAAGGCATCAACGACATTCTCGACGGCGGCGCGACTCTGGAGCAGCTGCGCCACTTCTACGAGGTGACCCAGCACGAGCTGCGCGACGTGGACAACCGCGTCGAGATCCTCAAGCTGATCAGCACCGGCGGCTCGTCGGTGAAGGAAGCCGGCCAGAAGGCCCTCAAGGGCACCCCCGCCGACCGCGTCGCCTTCCTGAAGACGGGCCGGTTCCTCGCCCAGGCTTCGGACGACCGGGTCGAGCTGTCCCGCATCGACGAGGGCTGGGAGGGGCCGATCCTGAGCGGTGCCATCAGCAAGCTCCTCAACGGGTCGCCGACCCCGGCCGAACTGCGTCACTTCCTGGAGGTGACGCAGTACGAGCTGCGCGACCAGGACAACCGGGTCGCGATCGCCAAGATCATCGACGGTGGCGGTCCGGAACTCGTCAAGGCGGGCCGCGCCGCGCTGGCGGGCACCGCCGCCGATCGGGCCGAGTTCCTCAAGACGGGCCAGCACGAGGCCCGCGCCAAGGACGAGGCGGCCAAGGACAAGGAGAAGCCGGCCCCGGGCAAGGACGGCCAGGACCAGGGCGACGGCTCCGGCTCCGGCGGTGGTACCTCGTCGACCGGCACCGGCACCGGCAGCGGCAGCGGCAGCGGCAGCGGCTCCGGCTCGGGCAACACCGCCGTCGCCGCCCAGGGCGGCAACGGCGCTCCCCTCGCCACCACGGGCGCCGGCGACAACACCACCTTCATCGCGGGCGGCGCGGGTACCGCGCTCGTCGCCGGCGCCGGCCTGCTGCTCGCCGCACGCATGCGCCGCGCCGGAGCGAACGCCTGACATCGGCTGAACGCCTGACCGGCGCACGCCCCAGGGCCGTCACCCGCGCGGGTGACGGCCCTGACCGGTGTCCATCACGCTCAGGGGGTGTCCGGTCCACCGGGTTCGGCCCGCAGGTGGCGATCCCAGATCAGGGCCTTGCGATAGGGGCCGTCCCCACCGCTGTCACGCTGCGGCGTGTCGAAGGTGACCCAGTACCTCAACTCGCCGGCGAACGCCTGGGCATGCTCGTTGGGTTCTGGCGCGCCCATGGCATCGACGACTCCGGTGAACTCGACCTGCCAGGGGCCGTCCCAGTCCTGCGCGCGAACGACCCTGACCCGGCTGCCCGGTGCCAGTGCACCCGGCGGCCATGACTGCCTCAAGGGGCGACCGAGGACGTACTCCACCGCCTGGCGGTCGTCGGCGCTCGCAGAAACAGGGCCTCCGGAAGTGTCTGTCATCCGCTCACTCTGCCTGCAGCACTTCCGTGACGCCAGAAGACAACGCCCAGGCTCAGGGTGCGGTCCCGATCCCCTGCCGTTGTTGATCATCTACGGGTTGCTCTCGGGGCCGGCCGAGCCCTTCGCGCGGCGGTGGTTGCTTCTGGGAGGGGACGAGTCATACCGACGGCGTTCGATCGGTCCGAGCGGCGTGCGTGGGCGGGACGGGCCGATGCCCATGCCGCGGATTCGCCAAGCTCTGCGCGTATCCGCTGCCTGGCCTCCTCGACGCTGCCGGAGTCCGGGAAGGCGTGTGCGTACCCGATGTGGGGACGGGGACGGCCACGCCTGCGGCTCCGGAAGCCGGGGTGCGGGTGGCCGCCCTGCCCCGTTCGCCGTTCGCCGACGACGAGTTCGACGCCGTGGCCGGCACCATGGTCCTCAACCACGTCGGTCTCAGACTCCCCTGCCGGCCCTGGCTCCCGAAGGCCACTCCTCCTGCACCGGACAAGGTTCCGGCGTGGCCACGATCGGCCGGATCGTGACGAGCCACACCCCTGCGGTCATAGCCGAGATCAAAGCCACTTCGAGTCGCCGGCCGCCGAGTTCACCGGTCCGGACGGTGTGCTGGCGTTGCCTCACACAGCTACCCGGACACCCCGCACGAGCCGGAGGCTCTACGGAACAGCAGACGCCCCTCTGTCGATCGCAAACCGCACAGCGGGTAAAGCGTTGGCCCCTATGGAGTGAATCGTGCCAGAACCCCGTGACCCTTGGCCGGAACCTTCCATACGGTGGCCCCTCTTCGCTCATCACCACAACTGGGGGGCCGGTGCGCAACCACCGACTCGTAATGACCGCTGCCCTCGTGGCGGCCGGTCTCGGCATCATCCCGGGCATCGCGCAGGCGGCGGATCCCGTACCTGTCGCGGCCGGCGTGGCCGAGGCGATCGCCGAGGCATCCACGTCCGAGGGCTTCCACAGCCCCGCTGACCGCACGATCCGTACCACCCTGCCCACAGCCACCGACGGAAAGGCCAAGGCGAACACCAAAACCGCCGCACCGCAGAAGGCCCAGACCGCGCAGGCCGAACCGACCGCACCGACTGCACCGACTGCACCGACCGCACAGGCCGCGGAAGCCGCGGAAGCCGCACCGACCGCGCAGGCCGCACTCGACGCGGGTGCCAATCCGACCCTCGCCGTCGACGTCAGCGGCACCAGCTACACCGCGCACGGGATCGAGCTCACCGCCCTGATCACGAGCGCGGACTTCGCCCTCGACATCGTCGTCGACTGGGGCGACGGGAAGACCGACACGTTCACCGCCCAGGGGAACTACGAACTGCACGCCTCCCACATCTACGACAAGTCCGGCGAGTACCAGGTGCAGGTCAAGGTGACCGACACCGCCAACGCGGTCCAGGCCACCAACGGCGGTGCGTTCCTCACCCCCGGCGCCGACTTCACCCCGCACACCCCGACCCGCCTCCTCGACACCCGCAACGGAACGGGAGTGACGGCGGCGGGCAAGGTCGCGGGACAGGGTTCCACCCGCGTCAAGGTGGCCGGCAACGCCTCCGTCCCGGCGGGCGTCACCGCCGTCGCCCTCAACGTCACCGTCACGGAGACAGTCGACAGCGGCCACGTGACCGTGTGGCCCGGAGCCGGCTATGACCGCCCGAACACCTCGAACCTCAACTACACGGCCGGCCGGTCCGTCCCGAACATGGTGATCGTCCCCGTCGGTGAGGACGGGTACGTGGAGATCTTCAACGGCGGCTGGCAGCCGGTCGACCTGATCGCCGACGTCACCGGCTACTTCACCCGGGCCTCGGCGAGCGGCTACACCTCGATGACACCCGCCCGGTTCGTCGACACCCGTGAGGGCGTCGGCACGGCCCGCGGAAAGCTCGCCGCCCGCAGCGCGTTGACCACCGGGATCGGCGGCCTGCAGGGCGTGCCCCAGAACGTCACCGCGGTGGCGCTGAACGTCACGGTGACCGAACCCGAGGGGCCCGGCCACATGACCGCCTACTCCGGCACGGGGCCGGTACCGACGGCGTCGAACCTGAACTTCGTACCCGGGCAGACCGTGGCCAACGCGGTGATCGTGCCGGTGGCCGCGGACGGCACGATCAAGATCTTCAACGGGGCCTGGTCCCCGACCCACGTCGTGGTCGACGTCGTCGGCTACTACAGCCCGGACAGCAAGGCCGCCTTCCTGCCCTTCACCCCCTTCCGCACGCTCGACACCCGCGAGGAGGCGTACGGCTGGCCCGGCGGCAGGTTCCGGGCCCGGGAGTTCATCACGAAGGGGTTCACCCCCGAGGCGGCGACGGGCGTCGAGGCGTACGTCCTGAACGCCACCGTCACCGAGACCCGCGGCACCGGATTCCTCTCGGTCGCCCCGAGCCCCTACGCGCTGCCGGCGGAGGGCGCGCCCGCCGGACCCGCCGGACCGCGCCCCGTCTCCTCCACCCTCAACTGGACGACGGGCGACACCGTCCCCAACCTGGTCCAGGCGAGCGACGGCGACCACGGCGTCATCACCTTCTGGAACCAGGGCCACGAGGACGCCGACCTGGTGCTCGACGTCTTCGGCGTCTACCAGACGAAGTGACCCCGGGGGTGGCGCGCCCGGCCGCGCCACCCCTCCCCGCCGGCCTTGCCGGTGCTCGGGCGCAGCGAGCAGACGGCCGCGTCGTGCGTGAGCCAGGCCGTGAAGTCGGGGCGCGCCCAGACGCCGTTTCCTTTGGTGCAGGGCGGGCGTTGACGAGACGCGGACCGTCTTGTTGAGCAGTGGGTGCCGGACGAGCTGTGGGAGCTGTTTCGGCGGGTAGTGCCGCCGACGGTGGTGCATCGGCCGCAGGGTGGGGACGTCGGAGGGCCGGGGACCGTGAGGTGCCGGCCGCGATCGTGTTCGTGGCGACGTCGGGCTGCACATGGCGCACCGATCCGCTCGCGCCGTGGACCGGGCCGGCGTCGCCCGCCCAAACTGGACGGCGACAAGGGCTACGACGACGACCATCTGCGGCAGTGGCTGCGCAAGCACGGCATCGTGGTGCTGCGGATTGTCCGCCGTGGCATCGAGTCCTCCCAACGCCTGGGCAGCCATCGCCGGGTCGTGGAACGCACGATGTCCTGGCTGGCCGGCTGCCGTCGCCTGCACCGGCGATACGAGCGCAAGGCCGAGCACGTTGCCTCCGCGGGTATTTCCGCGGCCCTCATCTGCCACCGCCGTCTCGTCCATGCGGACGCGCACAGCCAGTCAGCGTGAGGAGGCTCCAACGCTTGCTTGCCCAGATCCGGATGGGCACCGCCTCTCGCTCGGCCGCGGTCGGCTCCGAGTGGTTCTGCACGCCTTCCAGGCACGACCAGCCCGTGACGCCCGGCTCGCTGTCGGCCAGAAACCCCTCGACGACTGGCCCGAGGTCGTCGGAAAGGTCGTAGGCGCCGCCGAGCGGCAATGCTTCCGCGGGCACCGATCCCGTCGAGCACCGGAGCTGACCGGCCTGCTCGTCATGCGCCGCATGGCCCGTGACCCTGGGAACCGCCACAAGAAACGACGTCCTAGGTCCCGTTGCAGACGCGGCAGTCGAGTGTGGCCGCGCTCGTTGCCGTCGCCGTCGCCGTCGAGCAGCGACTCGGCAGATTTCGTCGCCGTTCTCACACGCAGCGACTGTGATCCGTGGTTCGGTGGTATCTGCGGATGCCGCTCAGCTGCGCGGGATCTGATATCCAGATCTGGAGAATCGGGCGAGCCACCCATTGGGAGCGACGAAGGCTGCGTCGATCCCGGTGTCCCCGGGTGCCATCTCGATCAAATTTTGACGTTCGAGCTCCTCTGCGCATCGCTTCATTTCCCGAGCGTCCGAAAAGCCAAATGCCTCACAGTCCTCAAAGTTGCAAGATCCTCCGCCGCTGGCCATGTCATCCAGAAGTCCCCAGCCGGATCCGGAGATGTTGGCGTTGTTTGCATATTCGTCGGATCGGAGTGTCAGCCAGGATTCGAGTAGTGCGACATGTTCCAAATCATCTGCATCGACGATTCCTTCGTCGTGTAGCCAGAAGCTGAAATCCTCGCACTTTTGAAGGGTGTTCCTGAGATTGCATTTCAGTATCTCGTAGAGGTATCGAAATCCGATGGGGCCGACCGGGGGCGCCCCTCCCATCGTGTATTCCGCTATTCTGGATTCAAGTGCGCGTATGGCGTCATCCATGGGCAACGGTTCAACTTCGATGGGGTGGCACAAACGGCCTTGAAGGCGAGGCGAGGCTGCCGCTGTGCGTACGACCCCCCGTGCGCCACAGATGACCCACCTCAAGCCCGGTTCTGCGAGGATCGTGTCGCGAATCTCTTCAAGTGCTTGCCGTGCCGAAGTTGAGCTGACCAAGAGTTCCAGATTGTCCAGCACGCAGACGAAATATCCGGAACCTGGAGGGTCGAAGCAGGTGTGTATCCAGCTTCGAACCGTCTTGGCGAGGCCCGCCTCCGCAAAGGCTGCCGAAGAGTTCAAGGATTCGCTTCTGGAGCCCGAAATGCCAATACCGGCAATCGAAGCTCCGCCCGACATGGATCTGACAATGGGCGAGTTCATCCACTTGTTGACGTCTTTCACTTTGGGTGCGCCATAGCCCCATGCGTTCAATTCGTCCCTGTATTGAATGAACGCCTCTGCGATCGCCCGATATACTTTTGATTCGAGGAGCTTCACGCCGTCTTTGGTGGTGAGTTGAAACTCCTCTCCAAGGGGCAGCATAAGTGGCCCTCTGGCCTTGTCGCTATTCCGCTTCATGCGATAGTTGGCTATGGTGATGAGGCTCGTCTTTCCGACGCCGGCTTCGCCTTCTATTGTTACGTGGCTCGAAGATGAAGCCAGTCGGTTGATCAGGCGTCGTATGTGACGCTCGCGCCCCACGAGGAGCCTTTCCCCTGTTGCGGTCGGGGGCAGGGAGTCCGTGTCGTAGGGACTTTGGGTGAAACCGAAATCGGACCAGATCGTCATGGCGCACCAGCTGGCGTTTCGTTGAAACGGTAATAGTGCGAATTGGGGCGACTCTCTCTTGTCAAGCCTAGAAGTTGATCGCCATGTCCTCAACTTGAGCGTCACGTTCAGTTGTTGCGACCGCCGCACAGTGCCCTCTGCGGATGCCTTTCACATGCCCTTGCGGCGGATCCGGGGCGAGAAATCGCAGCGGCTCACCCCCTCAGAAGGCGCAGCGCCACGCTCATCCTCTGCTTCCTCGAACGACTCGTGATGCAGAGCGAGGCCGAGTCGGCCCTGCTCACACCGCCCAGCCGCCTGACGCTGCGTGAGGGTCAAGATCTGCCCGTCTGGGCCCCATCCGAGGCCCGCGCAACCGATCAACCTTCAACATTTACATGAGTCGCATCGGCATCATTCCTGACATAGGCTCAGAAGGGGGAAAGATCGGGGCCGTTGACGGCTCAAAGAGTGGCCCCTGAACTCTTGAATTCCGAATGAAGCCGGAGTGCGAGAACAGGAGGACGGATCATGCTCTTCTTCTACAGCCAGGAGACGAGAGTCGCCGGATCGGGCAGGCTCGACGGCAGTGGCGACTTCGTCAACCTGAAGGACTTCTCCGCCGGGCAGTTCGGGGACTGGACGCACATCGTGCCCGGTGGCGGCCAGCTCTTCTTCTACAGCAAGGACACCCGGGCGGCGGGGACGGGGAGGCTCGACGCGGGTGGCGACTTCGTCAATCTGAAGGACTTCCCTGCCGGGCAGTTCGGGGACTGGACCCACATTTCGCCCGACGGCGTCCAGGTCTTCTTCTACAGCGAGGGCACGCGGGCAGCCGGAACCGGCCGACTCGATGCCAGTGGTGAATTCTTCAACCTGGTGGACTTTCCCGCCGGGCAGTTCGGGGACTGGAGCCACGTTCTGTTCGCCGGCGGTGATCTCCTCGCCCGCTTCTTCTTCTACAGCAAGGGCACCCGGGCGGCCGGATCGGGTGAGCTCGACGACGGCGGGGACTTCATCAACCTGGTGGACTTCCCGGCGGGGCAGTTCGGGGAGTGGACCCACATCGTCTTCGACGGAGGGGCCTCGAAGCTCTTCTTCTACAGCAAGGACACGCGGGCGGCGGGGACGGGGAGGCTCGACGCGGGCGGCGACTTCGTCAGTCTGAAGGACTTCCCCGCCGGACAGTTCGGGAAGTGGACCCACATCGTGCCCACCAACCGCCGGCTGTTCTTCTACAACAAGCAGACGCGGGCCGCCGCATCTGGCGAGCTCGACGGCAGTGGCGACTTCATCAACCTCATGGACTTCCCCGCAGGGCAGTTCGGGGACTGGACCCACATCGGTGCGACCCAGGACGGGCTCCCCTGAGGGGCTCGCCCGGTTCTCGCGGTCGAAGACGTGAGGGAGGTGCTGCGGGGAGATGCCGAGGCCGTGGTCGCGGACCGTCAGCTCAGGTCCCCGGCCCGGCGTGCCCGCCGTCAGCCCGACCTCGACCGGCAGACCGGTGGGGCTGAAGTGGGCGGCTTCGTCAACGAGGTTGCCAGCGGCTGAGCCGTGCGGGGCCGCGCACCACGACGGGCTCGGCCGGCACCGGTACGTGAAAGGATTCCGATGGCGCCGGCGTTGTCGGTCCCCGGTGTTAGCGTCGCCACCATGGCAAACCGTTCATATCTCTACTCCGCGGACTCGATGCCGAACGAGGCAGGGCTCCCCAAGCGGATCCGATGCATCTCCGAGCACAACTGGGACATCCCGCTCGCGCACAAGCTCATGGTGGGGCGCGGAACGACGATCGTCCCGTCCATGATCTGGAACCCTCCGATCGGCATCGCCGCGGACTACGCCGACGGGGCGGCCCTGCTCCGCGACCTCCTGCACGCGGTCGGCAAGGGCCTGGAGGACGACGCCGAGTTCGCCGAATGCGTTGCCAGGAGCACGGCCCACCTTGAGAAGCAGCAGGCGAAGTACTTCGTCCTCGAGACCGGGGAGATCATCTCGATGTCGGGCGACGACCCGGCAGCGAGCGTGCGGCGTCTGGCCTCCGAGGACATCCCCGACGCCGTGGCCAAGGCGGAAGCCGCGATCGCCGGCCAGAACGACGACTGGCTGGCCTCGGTCCGCGCCGACTGGGAGACGCACTTCGCGTCCTTCTACAGCGAGGCGCTCTACTTCTCCTTCCCGGGCTGACGCCCCGTGGCGCGGTGCCGGGCGTACCGAGGTGTCTCACGTACGGCATCTGGTCAGTCACACCGCGTCAGACCTACTGTGAGGCAATGACGGCACACAGCCCGGGGGAGCCCGGCGGCGTGGAGCGGGGCGAGTCGGGGACGACGGACGTGGTACTGCGGGCGGGCGGCGCCTCCTGGCTCACCGTGCCGCGCTCGACGGGGAGCGCGGCGCTGACCGCGCTCGGTACGGGTCTTCTCGGGCTCGCTCTGGTCCTGCCGGTGGCGGTGATCGTGCTCTTCTCCGGCGCCGGCTGGGCCACGGTGGGGGTGGTTGCCCTCTGGACGGTGTCCGCAGCCGTCGTGGTGGGCTTCGCGGGCGCACTGGCCGAGGCCTGCTTCCGGGTGTACCGGATCAGGTTCTCCGCCGTCGGCGATCCCCCCGCGGTGTGCCTGGTGCGCGGCCTGGGGAGCGGTCCGTGGCGGCCGTTGGAGGAGCCGGACCGCCTGCGCCTGGAGCAGGAGATCGAGGAGCCGTACGCCGGGGACCCCCTCCCGGCCACCCGCGCCCTCACGCTGCGCCTGATCCGGGACGACTCCGACGTCTGCAGGGCTGTCCTCCTCCCGGACACCGACGCCCGACAGCTCCTCGCGGCTCTGGAGCAGGCCCTCGGGCCGGCCGTCCTGCTCGAACTCCACGTCAAGCGCACCACCCGCCCCGCGCCCCGGCGCCGCCCCGGCCCCCGGAACCGCGGCCGGGGCGGGTCCTCCGGCATCGGCATCAGCGGAGCCGGGGGCTACAGCTGCGGCAGCGGATGCGGCGGAGGCGGAGGGGGCGGCTAGGGCGTGTCTTTCGGATCTGGCCCGGCCGACAAGATCCGAAAGGCATGCCCCAGTCAGCCTGCGGTCCCTTCCGGCGTCCTGGCCGCCGCACGGGGCGAGGACGCTGAGCGCGCCGCATGCCGGACGCCATCGACGACCGGGCCGCCGCCGACACCCTGCGCCCGGCTGCCGGACGAGCCGGGCCGTCGTCGTCGTCGTCGTCGTCGTCGTCGACGACGACGACGACGGCGGCGGCCAAAAGTGATGCCCGCACGGGGCGACCTCGCTCCCCGATGACGCACCGGCCTCCAGCCTTCGGGCGGCGCGCCGGCCGGGCGGAACAAAGGCGATCCTGCATCGGTCGCGCATACGCGATGCCGGCTGGCCGGATTGCGCTGCGGCTGTGGTTGTACATGCCACGGGCCCGATCTCATGCCGTGGTTGCACAGTCGGCGGGACTGGGCTGAGGGGTTGAGACAGGGGTTCAACCCGTCGGGCGACGAGTGGACATCGGCCGCCCGCATAGCGTTCCTGTCTGTCGCACCCGGCACCCGGCCCGGCACCCAGCACCCGGCACCCGGTACGGAGCGACACCTTTGCGCACGGGACGTGTCCCGGCCCGCGCCTTCGAGGGGCGCGCTCGGGCCGGCCGGTCCCGGCGACCTGTCATGTCATGAAGGGGAGAAACATGATCACCATCAAGAAGTCCGCCGTACTGCTGTCGGGCGGTGCTCTGGCCGCCGCCGTCCTGATGGGCACGGCCGGAGTCGCCTCGGCCGCCCCGGCCGGAGCGGGGGCGGCCGCCACGGCGGCCACGGCGGCGGCCTCCGGCTGGTACTGCGGCTACGAGGACGGCACGCCCTACACCGACCGGGGCGACCGCGGCGACAAGGTGCGCGAGGTGCAGTGCCTCCTGCAAAACGTCTGGGGCTTCAACATCGGCAGGACCGGCGTCGACGGCGACTTCGGCAAGGCCACGGAAGACGCGGTGAAGGCCTTCCAGCGCAGCCGGGGCCTCGCGGCCGACGGCAAGGTCGGCCCCAACACCTGGCGCAAGCTGCGGGGCCAGTGACAGCGGCCGGCCGGGATCGGTGAGCGGAAGCGACCCCGGCTCGCTGTGACGTGCCGGCCCGCCCCTGGCGGGCCGGCACCCCTCAGCACGGGAACACGAAGCGCCCGCGAGCGACCCCGGCCATCACCGCACTACCGGGCAGAGGGCCGCTGCGCACCCGCCCCGCCGGGCGACAGCAGGCCGCTCTCGTAGGCGACGACCACGGCCTGTGCGCGGCTCTGCAGGCCGAGCTTGGACATGATGCGGTTCAGGTGCGTCTTGACGGTGGCGATGCTCACCACCAGGCGCTGGGCGATCTGCTCGTTCGCGAGACCCTGCCCGACCAGGTGCAGGACGTCCGTCTCGCGCTCCGTCAGTTCCGCGAGACTGGCAGGCTGCGCACGCCGCGCCTCCGGCTGGTGGGCGAAGGTTTCGACGAGCCTTCGGGTGACGGTGGGAGCGAACAGCATCTCGCCTTCGGCGATCAGGGCCACGGCGGCCAGCAGTCGCTCGGGAGGGGTGTCCTTGAGCAGGAACCCGCTGGCGCCGGCCCGCAGGGCGGCGTACACGTACTCGTCCAGATCGAAGACCGTGAGCATGACGATCTTCGGCTTCGGCCGAGGCGCCCGGTCGAGGATGTGCTGGAGAGCGGTGATGCCGCTCATCCCCGGCAGACGGATGTCCATCAGGACGACGTCCGGCCGCAGCGCCGCCGCGAGTTCGACCGCCTCCTCGCCCGTTGCCGCCTGCCCCACGACCTCCAGGCCGGGTGCCGCCGCGGCCAGTGCTGCCAGCCCGGCCCGTATCAGGACCTGGTCGTCCACGATCAGCAGCCGTGTCATCGCTGCCGCCTCCCCCCGTGTGTGCGGGGGAGGTGTCACGCGCCCCCGGCTGCGTCGAGCGGGGCCAGCGGGACGGTGAAGACGACCTCGAACCCTCCCTCGGCTCGCGGCCCGGCCCGCAGTGACCCGCCGTAGAGTCTCACCCGTTCCCGCATGCCGAGCAACCCGAGTCCGCTCGACGGCAATTCGGCCACCGGCGCGGTACCGCCCCGGCTGATCACCTCACAGGTCAGCAGTCCGGAGGCGAAGCCGAGGCTGATGGAGACCCGTGCGCCACGGCCGGCGTGCTTCACGGAGTTGGTCAGCGCCTCCTGGACGATGCGGTACGCACACAGGTCCACCCCCGCCGGCAGGGGCCGCCATTGTCCTGAAACCGCCCATGTGACATCGAGGCCGGACGCCCGGGTCCGTTGCACCAGATCCTCCAGTGCCGCCAAACCCGGCGCGGATCGGTACAGCCCGTCCTCGTCGGGGCCCTCCGTACCGGTACGCAGCACACCGAGCAGGCCGCGCATCTCCTCCAGCGCCTGCCGACTGCTCGAACCTATGGACACCACCGCCTGCCGGGCAGCCGCCGGGTCGGAAGCGAACACGTACTCGGCCAGCCCCGCCTGCACCGCGAGCGCCGACAGGTGGTGGGCGACGACGTCGTGGAGTTCGCGGGCGATGCGCAGCTTCTCCCGCGCGATCGCGTGCTGTGCCCGTAGTTCCTGTTCGCGGCGTAACCGCGCCGTCAGCTCGGCAAGTTGGACGTTGCGCTGCGCCAGGCGGCGACTGCCCGCGGCCCACACCCAGACGACCCCGACCCCGATCGCGGCCTGGGCCACGGACAGCTCCACCGACAGGCGAGCCCCCAGGCCGGCTGCCGCCCATGCCACCGCGGTCGCGGCGGCGGCCCACACCGCGCGTCGCGCCGGGTTGCGCACGATCACCGTGTAGCAGGCCAGCAGCGGCGCCCACATGTTCGTCGACGGCTGGAAACCGGCCCCCGTGTAGACGACCAGAGCACCGCACGAGACACCGAACGCCACCCAGGGCGTTCGTCCCCGGAACACCAGAGGAAGGTTCACCGCCAGGCTGAGGGCGACGGCGAACAGTCCGAAGGGCGGCCACCCCTCAGCCTGGTACTGGGCGGTGTGGGCCTGCCGTCCGTACACGACGGTCACGACGGCCATGACACAGCCGAGCAAGCTGTCGATCGCCAGCGGGTCGACGTGTATCCGCCCTCTGCCTACCTGCATCCCCGAAGCGTAGAGGCGCCCGCCCACGGCGTCGTCCAACCGGGGGTTGACCGCACCGGCGACACCGACCGCGGTCGCCGCCGGCCTGCGGAGGTCGCAAGACGGCCCTCCACCGCGACCGTGGTACCGGACGCGCCGGCGTACACCGTAGGTATGAGGCCCTGCGCTGCCGCCGCATCAGAACGAGTGCCCGGCCCGGGGCGGATGGTGGCGACACCGAACTGAAGTACGGTGGGCGCGTCATGGGCGCGTCGGCGATGGGGGTGGGATGGGAGTCGCGACGGCGACGGTCCGCGCGGTGAACAAGTTGACCGCGCGGTGGGCGGGTGCCTCGGAGGACGGCACGGTGTTCTCGGCAGCGGGGGTGTGGCCGTTGCTGGCCCACCTGGCCGACGGAGCCGAGGGCGCGACGCGCGCCGAACTGGCGGAGGCTCTCGGGCTCCCTGCCGGGCGAGCGGCAGCGGCTGCCCGCGAATTGCTCGCCGCGATGGGTGCCGTGCGGGGACTGGACGCGGCTCTGGGTCTGTGGACCGAGCGCACGCTGGAGCTGAGGCAGGAGTGGAAGGCGGGCCTGCCGGCCGACGCCCACGGGGTGCTCACCGGTGACTCGGTGGCCGACCACCGCGCGCTGGACGCTTGGACGGCGAAGCGGACCGGCGGGCTGATCGACCGCATGCCGGTGACGCTGACCGAGGACACGCAGATGGTGCTGGCGAGCGCGCTGACCATGCGCACGCGGTGGCTGAACCCGTTCCACGAGATGGAACTCGAGACTGCGTACGAGCCCTGGGCGACCAGGCCGCGGCTGGGCCTGGGGCGCTCCAGTACCGTGCTGGACCGGGTGGGGGTGGCCGCCACACCCGCCGGACACGTCACCCAGCTGAAGGTGCTGGGGAGCAATGCCCTGGACGTGCACCTGCTGCTCGGCGAGGAGGGCATGCGGCCGGGGCACGTGCTGGGAGCCGGCGTCGACATCCTCGCCGGCCGGTGTGCTGTCGTACCGGGACCGCGGCTGCCCTACGGGAACGTGGGCCCCGGCCTGCGGGTGCAGAAGGTGCGCTCCACGCGGCCCGAGCCGCCGTCGCTGCACGTGAAGACCGTGGCGTACGACGTGAACGCGAGCCACGATCTGCTCAAGCTGCACCAGCTGTTCGGGCTCACGGCGGCACAGGACACCTCGCGCGGGCACTTCCCGGGCATCAGCGACTTCCCGCTCGCCATCGGGTCGGCCCAGCAGAACACAACGGCGAGGTTCGACGCGTTGGGTTTCGAGGCCGCCGCGGTCTCGGCGTACGGTGCAGTCGGTGCGGGCATACCCGACCTCCGCTACGTGACCACCAGGATCAGCGCCGCCTTCGACCGCCCCTTCGGCTTCCTCGCCCTGCACCGCCACACGCGGCTCGTGCTGGCGGCGGGCTGGGTCACGGATCCGCTGCCGGCACCCGAGTACGACTGGGACGACGACTGGGACGACGATCGGTGAGCGGGCCCCGATGGGGGAGCGGCTTCACCGCTGCTGCGCGAAGTGGACGCGGAGCCAGGCGAGCAGGGCCGCGAACGCGGGGGACTTGGCGGTGTCCGACTGCGTGAGAACCGTCGAGCGGCCGCCGTCGTCCACCGTGATCACGTAGCTCATCGCGTCCCTGGCGCGCCCGTCCGGTTCCTCCTCCGGCATCGCCACGGCCGCCGCAACCAGCCGGGCCAGCTCGGCCGCAGCGCTTTCGGGCAGGTCGTCCGTGTTCAGCACGTTGGGCCGGCGGCGGAGGTTCGCCGCCGCCGCCAGCCCGCCGTACGACTCCAGAGTCACCCTCATGGCGCGCAGCCTCTCGGCCGGCGGGGTGTGCCGGTGGTCACCTGACGCCCGCGCCCTTCAGCTGGGCCACTTCCTTGGCCAGACCCGTCACCTTGTCGCTCAGTGCGCCGATCTGCCTGGTCAGGGCTGCCATCCCGTCCTCCCGGCCCGCGCCACCGTGCCCGTTGAACGCGAAGCTCCGTGCTCGGGCGAGGCCGCTCGGGACACTTCTCAGCGGGACCTCCACCTCCTGCCACCCCGCCAACACGGCCGACTGCTCGGGGCTGCCGTCGCCGAACAGTTGCCCGGCCTTCTGGAAGGTGGTGTCGGCGAAGTCCTGGAACTGGTCGTCGGCGGTGGACGCCTTGAGCGATTCGTACCAGACGGGCCCGATGGTCTCCCACGCGAACCCCCCGATGCCCGCGCAAGCCAGGTAGAAAGCCTTGTTCGGAATGCCGGAGTTGGAGTGCACGGCACCCCAGTCACCGAAGAAGGTGTCGGGCGCGTGGACGAACTTGCCCATGCGGTCGGGCTGGGGGTCACCCGCGAACGCCGTCCCCGGGGCCTTCAGTGACCGCAAGGCGTCGCCCTCGATTGCCGGGGTCCACACGTCGGCCCCGATCAACCAGTCCGCCTCTTCGACCGTCTGCTTCAGGGACCACTGCTTGACCAGCGACCCGAAGACGTCCGACATCGACTCGTTCAGGGCGCCGGACTGGTTGTGGTACTCGAATCCCGAGGTGAAATCGGTGACTCCGTGTGCCAACTCGTGGGCGATCACATCGAGGGATCCGGTGAGGTCGCCGACGCTGTCGCCGTCGCCGTCGCCGAACACCATGCGCCGTCCGTCCCAGAAGGCGTTGTCGTACATGAAGCCGTAGTGGACGAACCCCTCCAGGCGCATCCCCCGGCCGTCGACCGAATTGCGCTGGAAGACCTCCTTGAAGAAGTCACGTGTCAGGCCGAGTGCGTCGAACGCACGGTTGACGGAATCGTCCAGGGACGCCGGTCCGTCTTCCGACCTGGCCACGAGGGCGTTGGTGAAGGATTCAGTCTGCTCGCAGTCGAATATGGTGCGCCGGCCGTTGCCGGGGGCGGCCGCGGCCGCGAAACTCGCTCGGACGGAACGCTCGCCCCGCAGGCGTGCCGTGGTCAGCAGAGTCGCCAAGGCGGCCTGGCGGACATCACGGTCGTCGCTCTCCATGAGCTTTTCGAGAATGTACGGGGGGATGATGCAGTTCATCGGGCGGGTCCTGCTCATGGGATACCTCCTGAGTGAGAGGACCGACGGTTGATCATCCTGGCCCAAGGACCGAGGTGCCGAGAACGGCTTCGAACCCACCCACGCGCGGACGGCTTCTCGACCCTCGAACGGGCCGGGCACCTTCGAACGGGCCGGGCGCAGCCTGCCGCGCCCCGCTGAACGGACCGGTGGGGCCGCGCGGCACGGCAGACACCAGCGGATACCCGCTGGTGCCGCGGCAGTGGAAGAAGAGTCTGGCGTCGACCAGCCCCGATTCCCCCGGCAGGGCCACGCTGATACCACCAGTTTCCGGCCGTTCGCGGCAGCTCGCAAACGCAGTGCGAGCGCGCGGGAACGTTCTGTTTTCAAGCTGTCCGGGACGGGGGCGAGGACCGGTCGTGGGGCCCCGACAGGGGTGTGTCAGTGGGCCCCTCTAGCGTTGCGGCATGATCTGGACCGCCTCTCAGGACACCCTCCCGCCCGTGCCCCCCGTCCGGCGGCTCGACCCCGCGCCCGAGGGGCTCGCCGAGACCGTCGAGCTCACGGCGGCCCACCTCGACTCCCGCGCGCACACCGTCGCGGACTTCGAGCGCTCCCTCGACGGGCTGGTACGGCACGCCCACCGCGACCGCCACCCGCTCGCACGGGCGCTCGCCGACGCGCTGGGGCACCGCTACACCGAGGAGATCGAGGCACAACGGCTCGGCGGGCTGAACGTGGTGGTGGCGTCGTTGCTGTGGCGGGTTCCGGGCTACAGCCTCAAGCCCGAGTACGTACGCCGTGGTCGGGGGCACGAGGAATGCGCGCAGGGCGGTCTGGAGCTGGTGCTCGCCGCGCGGTTGCGCGAGATCTCGTACCGGCTCATGTCCAAGGAGCCGCTGCCGTTCCTGCTGTCCACGCCGACCTGGGACACGGGCGCGCTGGAGCCCGCCGAACTGGTGGAACGGCTCTCCGACTACCGCCGCCTGGACGTACGGCCCGGTCCGGCCGACTTCGGACAGGCCCTGCTGCGCCTACGGCGTGACGGTGCCGCGGACGGGGCGGCCGCCGAGGCGGCGTCCCGCCTCGGTACCGCCGAGGGTGCCCGGCTCGCCGCCTGGCTCGGCCCGGACGGCGAACCGGCCCCGGCGCTGCGCCGGGTCGCCGAACCCGACCCGCAGGTCCACAAGGCCTGGCAGCGGGCCGGTACCGCCGGCGCGCAGGTCGCCTTCCTCAGCGGAGAACGTGCCGTCCTGCGGGGGGAGTTCCCGGAGCCGTTCCACTGGCTGGGCCGGCCGCACGCGGGATTCACCCAGTGCTATCACTGGTACGAGGGGCACCCCGTACGCGCGTCCGTGCTGCCCGAGGACCGCGAGACCCAGGCGGCATGGCTCCTGCCGCAGGTGACCCTGGCGGCGACGGCCGGCGATCACGGCAGCTCCTGGATGCTGCCCCACCTCGCCCGGCTGGGCGGGCCCGCGGGCCCCGCTCTGCACGCCGCCGTCGCCGCGGGACTGGGTGGCCGGTACGCGGAGAGCCGCCGCCCGGCGGTGGAGGCGCTGCTGGTCCTGGCGGCCCGCGGCGAACTCGACGCCCCGCTGCTGGGCCGCGAGCTCGCCGCCATGACGGCCTTGGGCACGGTGAAGCCCAACCGGCTGGCGGACGCGGCCCGTTGCGCCGTGGCGGCGGGCGCGCACGCGACCCTCTGGACCGTACTGGCCGAGGTACTGCCGGCCCTCCTGCCCTCGGTACGGGGCGCGGGGGAGGTCCTGGCCGTAGCGGCCTCCTGCGCCGAGCACTGCGCAGCCACGGGCCCGGTCCCCGACGCGGTGGCGGCGGCCGCAGCACGTCGCGGCTCCTCGGCCGTGACCACCGAAGCCCGCCGCCTGAGCGCCGCCCTCACCGGCAGCTGAGTACGGCGCCTGACACCTGCTAGCCGCGTCGTCCGTGTTGCCGGAGGACATGAACCACACGGATCACCGCGAGAAGTCCTGCAACCCAAAGCCCTCCGACCCGGAGGAAGTTGTCCACCCCCGCCGGAAGGTCCCAGACGGCGGTCGGCCCCGCGATCGTCGCGAACACCAGGGCGCCGAGGAAGCATGCGCTGAGGAGCGCATAACCGATCTCCACAGGGATCGCGTCCCGCTCGGCCTGGCTCCGTCGTTTCGTCGTCATGGCTGAAGAATCGCACCGGGGCGGCCGGTAGTCCACGAGGTGAGCCGGCCGCGGCGGCTACCTGCGGTTGCGGGCCGCCGAACCGTTCGTGGTGGAGGTCCGCGACCCGGTACAGAGCGGGGTGACGGTGAGCGTGCCGCTGGACCTGCGCGACGGCCGGGCCACCCGCGCCGCCTCTCGACTCACCCGGCTGCGCACCGCGCTCGCCGACGGCGGCTGAGACCACCGGGCGCGAGCGCCTGGCCGAGCCGCCCCGGCCGGGTGTCGTCAGCGCTTCCCGCGGAGACGGCCGAGCAGTACGCGGACCTGCTCGCGCTTGCGCGGATCGGAAGCCGCCCGACGCGCCGAAGCGATCGTCCGCTGCCCCTGCGGGCTGCGGCTGAATTGTTTGATCTTGCGGAGTAGCCCGGACACGAATCCTCCTGCGCAGTCGGTGGGTGACGCTACGTCGTGTGCCCTGCCACGGCCTGCCGAAACCGCTGCCGAAACTGCAGTCGTCGAAGGCCGGTTCGGGCGAGCGCCCTGAGGTGCGCGCGGGCGGGGGTGTACCTGGGTACACCCCCTCTCGGTATCCACGTGCAACGACCGGCAGGACCCGGACCGGCAGAGTCGGAGGCGGGCGTGACAGGCACGCCCGAGCGAGTGACGGGGAGGCCGGGCAGCATGCCGGAACACGAGCGGGGCCAGCGGCGGACGCCGCGTACGGGGTGGGCGGCGCAGGCGGGGGTGTTCCTCGCGGTCGCCTTCGTGGCCGCGGGGGCGTGCGGAGCCGTCCAGCCCGCGACCGGTGTCCCGCCGGAGGTGGTGCAACTGACCCAGCTGGGGCCCGCCGTGGCCGTGGTAGCCGTGGCGCTGCTGTGGCCGGCCCGGATCAGGGACCGGCTCGCAGGCACCCTGCCCGGCCGGCCACGTACCCGTACCGGCGCCCCCGTGCGCCGGGCGGCGGCCCTCCTCCTCACCCCCGCCCTGATCATCGCCCTGTGTGCATGCGGCGGTCTGCTCACCTCCGGCTCGCTCCCCGTCACCAGCCCCCGGGCACTGGCCGCCCACCCCCTCGCCCTGGTCGTGACCGCCCAGCTCTTCGGTGCCTGCGCCGAGGAGATCGGATGGCGCTGCTACCTCCAGCCGCTCCTGCGCGCCCGCTTCGGCCCGGTCACCGCCTCCGCCACGGTCGGGCTGCTCTGGGGCCTCTGGCACGTACCGGTCTTCGCACAGGAACCGGCCTACGCGGCCGGGTTCCTGCTGGCCACCACCGCGATGTCGGTGATCCTCGGCCTGGCCCTGGAAGGCGTACGGAGCAACCGGCTGCTGCTCGCCGGCGGCTTCCACACCCTGATCAACCTCGGCATGCTGTACGTGACGGACGAGACGGCGGCGACGACGGCGCCCATGCTCTTCCTCGGGGCCGCCGCCCTGGTCGCGGCGCTCCCGTGGATCGTCACCGCCCGCCGAACGGCGCACGCGGCGCCGGATAGGATCACCGTCGCAACAGCGCCCGTACCGCGCTGAGATGACAGGACGACAGGTGGAGGGCATGGCGGGGCGCGGAGGCACACGGCCCGGCATCGGGGGAGCGCCGGCCGACATCGGCCGCTGCCAGCTGCTGTCCCTCGCCGCGTTCGCCGTGGCCGGTGCCGGCGCCCTCGTGATCGGGGCCCTGCTGCTCCTGCCCGTCGGCGTCGGCTTCCTCCTGCTCCCGCCCGCCGCGACGGCCCTGCGCCGCATGTCCGACCGCTACCGCGACTGGGCCGCACGCTGGACGGGAACGGTGATCAGCCCGCCGCGACCGCTGCCGCCACGGCCCACCCCACCCGACGGCGGCCCGGCCGGCCGCCACCGAAGGGCCCTCGCGCTCCTCGGCGACGCGGGCTTCTGGCACGACCTGCGCTGGGCCTGGGCGGAGCCCTGGACGGGCGCGCTGCTCGCCGCCGTGCCGCTGGCCCTCGTCGAGTACGGGATCTTCGGCGCGGCCGTCCAGCCCTTCGTCTGGCGGCTCCTGGGCGACGGCAACTGGTACGCCTTCGTCCTGGTCGACTCCACGCCGTCGATGCTCGGCGCGCTCGCACTCGGCCTCGGGTTCACGGCCGCGGGGCTGCGTCTGGCCCCGGTGGTCCTGCGGCTGCACGCTCGTTGGAGCGGGCGTCTGCTGGCCGCCCCGTACACCACCGAACTCGTCCGCCGCATCGAGCACCTCGCCGGATCCCGCGCCGACGTCCTCGACGTCCAGGCCGCCGAACTGCGGCGCATCGAACGGGACCTGCACGACGGGGCGCAGGCCCGGCTGGTCTCCCTGGGCATGACCCTCGACGAGGCCACCCGCCTCCTCGACCACGACCCGCCGGCCGCCCGCGCCCTGCTGCACGAGGTACGGGCCACCGCCCAGCGAGCCCTCCAGGACCTGCGCGATCTGGTGCACGGCGTACTGCCGCCCGTACTCGCCGACCGCGGCCTGGGTGACGCCGTGCGCTCACTGGCCCTCGACAGCCATCTCGACGTGCACGTGGAAGCGGCCCTGCCCGGCCGGCTCCCCGCCCCGGTCGAGTCCGCCGGCTACTTCGCCGTCGCGGAGCTGCTCGCCAACGCCGCCAAGCACTCCGGCGCCCCCGAGGTCCGCATCCGTCTGAGCCATACGGACGGCCTCCTGCGCGTCACGGTCGCCGACGAGGGCCGCGGCGGCGCGGACCCGGACGGGAGCGGACTGCGGGGTCTGCGGCGCCGCCTGGAACCCTTCGACGGAAGCTTCGTCCTGCACAGCCCGCGGGGCGGCCCGACCACCGCGACCTTGGAGATACCGTGCGCGTCGTCCTCGCAGAAGACCTCTTCCTCCTCCGGGACGGGCTGACGCGCACCCTCCAGGACCACGGGTTCGAGGTCGTCGCCGCCGTCGACAACGGTCCCGCCCTCCTCAAGAGCCTCCTCGAAGACGCACCCGACGTGGCCGTGGTCGACATCCGGCTGCCGCCCACCTTCAGCGACGAGGGCCTCCAGGCAGCCCTGGCCGCACGACGGATCCGGCCCGCGCTGCCGGTCCTCGTCCTCTCCCAGTACGTCGACCAGCTCTACGCCCACGAACTGCTCGCCGGGGGCGAGGGAGCCATCGGCTACCTCCTCAAGGACCGGATCACGCACACCACCCAGTTCGTCGACGCCGTACGCACGGTGGCCGCGGGCGGTACGGTCATGGACCCGCAGGTGATCGCACGGCTGCTGGCCCGCAGCGACGCCCGCGGCACCACGGCGGAGCTGACACCGCGCGAGCTGGACGTACTGGGCCTCATGGCCGAGGGCCGCTCCAACGCGGCTGTGGCGGGAGCCCTGTTCATCAGCGAGAGCGCGGTCGCCAAGCACACCGCGGCCATCTTCGCCAAACTGCGGATCGAACCGTCCGCGGACGACAACCGCCGCGTGCTGGCGGTCCTGGCCTACCTCAAGCGGTAGCACGGCCTCGGCGGGCGGCGGGTGCGGTCACGGTTGGCGGCGTCAGCAACGACGCGTCTGGTGGGGCACGGGTGCGGGAAGCGGTGGGGACGGCGTCGGGCACCGGCCCACGGCGACGGCGAAGGTGAGCGCGATTCCCCCGGCCAGGACGAACATGGTGGTGCGGATCCCCTCGGCGGTGGCGATCCGGAGCTGCTCACCGGAGAGGCCGTCCAGGCCCACGGTCGCCACCAGGACGAGGAGGGCGAGGCCGACCGCCGCACCCGCACCCGACCCGGTGGAGGCGATGCCCGCGGCGATGCCCTGTTGCCGGTCGGGGACCCCGGTGCCGGCGGCGATGAACATGGTGGTGAAGACCACCCCGTCGCCGATGCTCAGCGCCACGAGGCCGGGCACGAGCGCCACGTACGAACCGTCGGGCGAGATCGCGAGGCCGAGCGCGACCGCGCCGAGCGTACCGATGGCCAGGGCCGCGGCCAGCGAGCGCCTGAGGCCGAACCGCGTCACGAGCCGGCCCGCGGTCGTCGACCCTGCCACCACCACCGCCGTGGGGACGAGGAACGCGGCGCCGGTGCGCAGGGCGTCATAACCCAGGACGTCCTGGAAGTAGAGGGACAGGAAGTACAGCACCGAGCCGAAGGTCGCCATGAACATGAAGGCGATGACGACACCGGTGACCAGGTTGGGGTTGGAGAGCAGCCGGGGCGGCATGAGCGGATCGGAGCCGCGCCGTTCGATGACGACGAAGGCCGCGATCAGCAGGAGGCCTGCGGCGGTGCCGGCCAGGATGACCGGCGAGAGCCAGCCCAGCGCGGGACCCTCGACGAGGGCGAAGACCAGGAGCGTGACACCGAGGGAGATGCTGAGGGCGCCGGGCAGGTCGAAGGTGCGGCTCTTCTCGCGCGCGCCGTCCCGGGGGACCACCACGAACGTGAGCAGCAGCGCGGGGCCGGCCAGGACGACGTTGACGAAGAAGACCGCCACCCATCCGAACACCTGCGTCAGGAAGCCGCCGAGCAGCACACCGATGACGAGCCCTGCCGCGCCCGCCCCTCCCCAGATCCCCACGGCGCGGTTGCGGTCCCGGCCTTCGGCGAAGGTGGTGTTGAGGAGTGCCAGCGTGGTGGGGAAGACCAGTGATCCGCCGAGACCTTGGACGGCGCGGGCGGCGAGGATCGCTCCGGGGCCGGTCGCGAGCCCTCCCGCGAACGCCGCCCCGGCGTACAGTGCGAGGCCGACGGCCAGGACCCGGCGTCGGCCGAGCAGGTCCGCGGCCCGCCCGCCGAACAGCAGGAAGCCGGCCGAGGCCACCGCGTAGGCGCTGATGACCGACTGGAGCGTCCGCGCGGAGTAGCCGAGGTCGCGTGCGATGTCGGGAAGGGCCACGACCACGATGTACTGGTCGAGCGAGACGATGAACATGGCGAAGGACAGCAGCACCAGCACCGCGGTCCCACGGTTGCGGCCGAGGCCGCCGGACGCGGGCGGCGGAGTGTCAACGGCTCCCACGGCGGCACTCCCGTTGATCGGCCGGGGCGGGTGAGCCACCGCGGCGAAGGACGGCTGCGGAGACCCTATCCGGCCGCCCCTCGCGCAGCCCGTCAGCGACCCACGATCAGTTAGGCCCGGCCGCGTTCTGCGTCTGCAGCGTGTGCAGGAGGTCGAAGGCGTGGCGGTCCACGGGGCTTCGGGTGTTTCCGAGGGCGATGACGGCGAGGCGCTTCTCCGGGTCGAAGCCGACGAAGGAGGAGAAGCCCCCGGTCCCTCCGTTGTGCCAGATCTGGAGGTGGGCGCCCTGCCGGGGGTGGAGGCGGTGCGCCATCCAGCCGAGGTGCACCCGGGCGAAGCGGTTCCTGCGGTGCTCCACCGACCGGCTCAGGCGGATGGCCTCGGCGAGCCCTTCGGGGCCGCCGTCCAACTGGGCCCGTACGAAGGCCACCAGATCGGTGGCGGTCGATCGCAGAGCGCCGGCGCCGGCGAGGTCGGCGAGGTGCCACGGCGCGGCGGGACGCCCGCGGCGGACGTGGCCCCGCGCGAAGCGTTCCGAGCGGGCGCCGTCCACCGTCACCACGGTGTCCGTCATGCCCAACGGGCCGCAGATCTCACGGGTGATGAGGGACTCGTAGTCCGTGCCGGCCCGGCGGGCGAGGGCCAGACCCAGCAGCCCGGCTCCGAGGTTGGAGTAGCGCACCCGCTTCCCCGGCGCGGCCCCGAGGCGCGTCCCGGCCAGCCCGGCCAGGAGGGAGTCGGCGGTGCAGCCGGCGTACGGATCCGGCGTCGACGGGCGCAGCAGAGCCGGGAGCAGCATGCCGCGGGGCAGCCGCGGCAGCCCGGACGTGTGGGTGGCCAGGTGCTGGAGCGATATCAGGCGGCCGTCACGTGACGGTACGGCCGTCCCGTCGGGCAGCAGATCGGCGAGCGCCTCGTCCAGCGCCACCGTGCCGGCCGATGCCAGGCGCGCCAGGGCCAGGGCGGTGAACGGCTTCGTCACCGAGCCGATTTCGAACAGGGTGTCGGGTCCGGGGGTGCCCCCGTGGTCCGTGCCGGTGCTTCCGGCGCCCCGGATCTCCACGGCGTCCCCCGCCACCGCGGCCACGACGACACCCACGTGCTTCCCGGCCAGCCGGTCCGCGGTCTGCTGGGCGAGGGTTGCGAGTTCTTGTGCCATGACGAACATCATTGCGGCGCGTCCCGCACCGCCGGTGCGCCTTGATGATGATTTCCCGCGGCCACGACTGCGACCTGAGCAGTACGCGAAGCGGCGACGGTCAGGAGCCGGCGCCCTCACGGCGGCGGGTCTGGACTTACTAGGACGTCCAACTATATCTTCGGGGCACAAGGTCCGCGGTGCAGGGAAGCCGGTGTGAGTCCGGCACGGTCCCGCCACTGTGACCGGGGAGCGTGCTGCCATCCACACGCCACTGACGAGGTCTGTCGGGAAGGCGGGCGGCGCGCGGGGATCCGGGAGTCAGGATACCGGCCGCGGATTGTTCCGTGTTGTCCACGAGGATGGAGCAGACACGCATGGCACCGGTTTGTACCCACGACCCTGGTGATCCGGCGGAGCGCACACGTACCACTTCCGTGCGCTCGTAGTTCTCACGGCACTCCGCAGCGGTGCACTCCCATCCGGGTGCGTCCGCCGGCCCGCCGTGCCATCCCCGGATCCAACCTGACGAGAGCAGGCATCCATGGTCCGTGAACTCACCCATTTCATCGGCGGAAAACACACGACCGGCACCTCCGGTCTGCACGCCGACGTGTACGACCCCAACACCGGCGCCGTCCAGGCCCGGGTGCCGCTGGCCGGGCGCGCCGACACCGAAGCGGCGATCGCCGACGCCGAGGAGGCGCAGGCCGAGTGGGGCCGGTGGAACCCGCAGCGCCGCGCGCGCGTCCTGCTGCGCTTCCTCCAGCTCGTCGAAGGCGAGCGGGACGGCCTGGCCCGCCTGCTGTCGGCCGAGCACGGCAAGACCGTCGCCGACGCCCACGGCGATCTGCAACGGGGCCTGGAAGTGGTCGAGTTCGCGGCGGGCGTCCCCCACCTCCTCAAGGGGGAGTTCACCGACAACGCAGGCACCGGCATCGACGTGCACTCCCTGCGCAGCCCCCTCGGCGTCGTCGCGGGCATCACCCCGTTCAACTTCCCCGCGATGATTCCGCTGTGGCAGGCGGCGCCCGCCCTGGCCTGCGGAAACGCCTTCATCCTCAAGCCCTCCGAGCGCGCCCCCTCCGTACCGCTGCGCCTCGCGGAGCTGTTCCTCGAAGCGGGCCTGCCGCCCGGCGTGCTCAACGTCGTCAACGGCGGCAAGGAAGCCGTCGACACGCTGCTGGAGGACCCCCGCGTCCAGGCGCTCGGCTTCGTCGGCTCCACCCCGATCGCCGCGCACATCTACGCCACCGCCGCCGCACACGGCAAGCGCGCCCAGTGCTTCGGCGGCGCCAAGAACCACATGATCGTGATGCCCGACGCCGACCTCGACCAGGCCGTGGACGCCCTGATCGGCGCCGGCTACGGCTCGGCGGGCGAACGCTGCATGGCCGTCTCCGTCGCCGTGCCCGTCGGCGAGGACACGGCGGACCGCCTGGTCGCCGCCCTCAAGGACCGGATCCCTGCCCTGCGGATCGGCCGGTCCGACGACCCCGAGGCCGACTTCGGACCCCTGGTCAGCCGCGAAGCCCTGGACCGGGTGCGCCGCTACGTCGACATCGGCGTGGGCGAGGGCGCCGAACTCGTCGTGGACGGACGCCGGTTCACCCTGGACGGTCACGAGAACGGCTTCTTCGCCGGCCCGTCCCTCTTCGACCGGGTCTCCCCGCGGATGCGGATCTACCGCGAGGAGATCTTCGGGCCCGTCCTCTCGGTGGTCCGCGCCGCCGACTTCGAGGAGGCACTGCGGCTGCCCAGCGAGCACCCGTTCGGCAACGGCGTGGCGATCTTCACCCGGGACGGGGACACCGCGCGCGAGTTCACCCGTCGGGTGAACACCGGCATGGTCGGCGTCAACGTGCCCATCCCGGTACCCGTCGCCTACCACACCTTCGGCGGCTGGAAGCGGTCCGGCTTCGGCGACCTCAACCAGCACGGCCCCGACTCCATCCGCTTCTACACCCGTACCAAGACCGTCACCTCGCGCTGGCCCTCCGGGGCGAAGGAAGGCGCGAGCTTCACCATTCCGACGATGGGGTGAGCGCCGTGACCACCACCCTCACCGGGGACCAGCTCGCTCTCGCCGAGGTCACCCTCGACTTCGCCCAGGAGCAGCTCGCCCCGCACGCCGTGGCCTGGGACCAGGACAAGCACTTCCCCGTCGACGTCATCCGACGGGCGGCCGCGCTCGGCCTCGCCGGTGCGTACGTGCGTGAGGAGCACGGCGGTTCGGGCCTCAGCCGCAGCGACGGCGTTCTCGTCTTCGAGACCCTCGCCACCGGCTGCCCGTCCATCGCGGGCTACCTCTCGATCCACAACATGGTCGCCTGGATGATCGACCGGTACGCAGACGCGGCCCAGCGCGACCGCTGGCTGCCCGGCCTCTGCTCGGCCGCCGCCCTCGGCAGCTACTGCCTCACCGAACCCGGCGCCGGCTCGGACGCCGCCGCGCTGCGCACCCGTGCCGAACGGCAGGGCGACCACTACGTGCTCACCGGCGTCAAGCAGTTCATCTCCGGCGCAGGCGCCGCCGACCTCTACCTGGTCATGGCCCGGACGGGCGAGCCCGGCCCCGACGGGATCTCGGCCTTCGTCGTCGAACGTGCGGACCCGGGCGTCTCCTTCGGGCCCAACGAGCGCAAGATGGGCTGGAACGCGCAGCCCACCCGTCAGGTGATCCTCGACGCGGTCCGGGTCCCCGCCCACCGGCTGCTCGGCGCCGAGGGCGACGGCTTCCGCATCGCGATGAGCGGCCTCAACGGCGGCCGCCTCGGCATCGCCGCCTGCTCGCTCGGCGGCGCACAGAGCGCCCTGGACCGCTCGCTGACCTACCTGGCCGACCGAGAGGCCTTCGGCTCCAGGCTGCTGGACGCCCAGGCCCTGCAGTTCCGCCTCGCGGACATGGCCACCGAGCTGGCCGCCGCCCGCGCACTGGTGCGGCAGGCAGCCCAGGCCCTGGACACGGGAGATCCGCTGGCCCCGCGCCTGTGCGCGATGGCCAAGCGGTTCGCCACCGACACCGGATATGCGGTGGCCGACGCCGCCCTGCAACTGCACGGCGGCTACGGCTACCTCAGCGAGTACGGCATCGAGAAGATCGTCCGCGACCTGCGGGTCCATCAGATCCTGGAAGGCACCAACGAGGTCATGCGCGTCATCGTCGCGCGCGGACTGACGGAGACCCTGCGATGACCCACGACCCCCGGACCGGCCCCAACCCCGACCCCGACCACGTGCTCCTGCGTACCGAGGACCACGCCGCGTACATCACCCTCAACCGCCCCGCGGCACTCAACGCCCTCAGCCACCCCATGGTGCTCCGCATCGAGGAGGCGCTCACGACCTGGGCCGACGACCCCTCGGTCGAGCTGGTCGTCATCGACGGCGCCGGCGAACGCGGCCTGTGCGCGGGCGGCGACATCCGAGCGATCCACGAGGACGCCCGGACCGGCGGCAGCGCCTCGGCAGACTTCTGGCGCGACGAATACCGCCTCAACGCACTCATCGCCCGCTATCCCAAGCCCTACGTGGCCCTCATGGACGGCATCGTGATGGGCGGCGGAGTCGGCGTCTCGGCCCACGGCAGCGTCCGGATCGTCACCGAGCGATCGCGCGTCGCCATGCCCGAGACCGGCATCGGCTTCGTCCCCGACGTGGGCGGGACCTACCTCCTCGCGCTGGCCCCCGGGGAACTCGGCACCCACCTGGCGCTGACCGGTGCACCTGTCGGCGCCGCCGACGCCCTGCTGTGCGGTCTCGCCGACCACTTCGTACCCTCGGCGGCGCTGCCCTCCCTGGCCCGGGAGCTGGCCGTGGACCGCGTACGCACCGTCCTGGAGCGGCACGTGGCCGAGCCACCGGCCGGGAGCCTCGCCACCGCGCGCGAGTGGATCGACCTCTGCTACGCCGCCGGCACCGCCGAGGAGATCGTGGCGCGGCTGCTCGCGTCCGGCGTACCCGCCGCGAAGGACGCGGCGGACACCCTGCTGTCCAAGGCCCCCACCGCGGTCAAGGTCACGCTGGCCGCGTTGCGCCGGGCCCGCCGGCTCGGACCGCTGGAACGCGTACTGGAGCAGGAGTACCGCGTCTCCTGCGCGGCCCTGTCCTCGCCCGACCTGGTCGAGGGCATCCGCGCCCAGGTCATCGACAAGGACCGTGATCCCCGCTGGTCACCGGCCACGCTGGAGGACGTCACCGCCGCGGACGTGGACCGCTACTTCGCCCCGCTCGACGCGGACGAACTCCGGCTCGTCGCGACCGCTTCGTCCCAGGAGGTCGTCTGGTGAGCACCACCGTCGCATTCATCGGGCTCGGGCACATGGGCGGACCGATGGCCGCCAACCTGGTCAAGGCCGGCCACCGCGTCCTCGGCTTCGACCTGGTCCCGGAACTGCTGGCCACCGCCGCCGGCACCGGAGTCGAGCCCGCAGCCTCCGCCGTCGAGGCCGTCACGGCGGCCGAGGCGGTGATCACCATGCTCCCCGCGGGCCGCCACGTCCTCGCCCTCTACCGCGAACAGGGCCTGCTGGCCGCCGCCCGCCCCGGAACCCTGTTCGTGGACTGCTCCACCATCGACGTGGCCGACGCGAGAGCCGCCCACGAGGCCGTCGTCTCCGCCGGCCACCGCTCCCTGGACGCCCCGGTGTCCGGCGGGGTGGTGGGCGCCGAAGCGGCCACGCTCACCTTCATGGCAGGCGGTGGGACCGCGGAGTTCGCCGCCGCGGCGCCACTGCTCGACGCCATGGGCAAGAAGGCCGTGCACTGCGGCGCGGCGGGCGCCGGGCAGGCCGCGAAGATCTGCAACAACATGATCCTCGCCGTCTCCATGATCGGCGTCAGCGAGGCGTTCGTCCTCGCCGAGAGCCTGGGCCTCGACCACCAGGCCCTCTACGACGTCGCGTCCACCGCCTCCGGCCAGTGCTGGGCCCTCACCGTCAACTGCCCGGTCCCCGGACCGGTCCCGGCCAGCCCCGCCAACCGCGACTACCGGCCGGGCTTCGCCGCCCCGCTGATGGCCAAGGACCTCGGGCTCGCCGCGAACGCCCTGCGCTCCGGCGGGGTGGAGGCGCCGCTGGGCCTCAAGGCCGCCGAGATGTACGCCGCGTTCGCCGCCGCCGAGGGCGCGGACCTCGACTTCTCGGCGATCGTCCGCACCCTCCGACCGCAGAACGGAACCCCCGTATGACCGCCTACGAGACCATCCTGCTGGAACGCAAGGGCCGGGTGGCCGTCCTCACCCTCAACCGGCCGGAGGCACTGAACGCGCTGAACCTCCAGGTCATGACCGAGGTCGTGGCCGCCACGGAGGAACTGGACCGGGACCCGGACGTCGGCTGCATCGTGCTCACCGGCTCCGCGAGGGCCTTCGCGGCGGGGGCCGACATCAAGGAGATGCGCCCGCGGACCTACATGGACATGTACCTCGCCGACTGGTTCACGGCATGGGACCGCCTGGGCCAGGTCCGCACCCCCACCCTGGCGGCCGTTTCCGGCTACGCCCTCGGCGGCGGCTGCGAGCTGGCGATGCTCTGCGACATCCTGCTCGCCGCCGACACCGCGAAGTTCGGGCAGCCGGAGATCAAACTGGGCGTCATCCCGGGCATCGGCGGCTCCCAGCGGCTCACCCGGGCCGTGGGCAAGGCCAAGGCCATGGAACTGTGCCTGACCGGCCGCACCATGGACGCCGCGGAGGCCGAGCGCGCCGGGCTGGTCTCCCGGACCGTCCCCGCGGACGAGCTGCTCGCAGAGGCCCTCGCCGTGGCCACGACGGTCGCGGAGATGTCCAAGCCGGTCGCGATGATGGCCAAGGAAGCCGTGAACCGGGCCTTCGAGACCACCCTCACCGAAGGCGTCCGCTTCGAACGCCGCCTGTTCCACGCCGTGTTCGCCACGGCCGACCAGAAGGAGGGCATGGGCGCCTTCGTGGAAAAGCGCCCGCCGCACTTCACCCACGGCTGAGCACGATGCCGGTGTCAGGACGGGCCCGAGCCGTCCTGACACCGGGCCGCGGGCGACTCCTCGAAGGCGCCGTCGGGCCCGACCGCCGGCCGGGCAGCGGGGCGCCGCTCACGCTCCATGAAGGCGGTCGGGCACCGGCCCCATGGACATCAGCCCGCGTAGGCCGTCACGGAGCATCCCGGGGTCGATCCCGCCGAACAGCGCCTGTTGGGTGATGTACCCCTGGGCCGCGGCGATGAGGGTGCGCGCGATGTGTTCGGCGGGGACGCCGGCGGGGAGCGTGCCCGCCTCCCGGTAGGTCTCCACGAGCCCCATCCATGCCCCGCTGATCTCCTCGTACCCACGGCGCAGCAGTGCGGCGAGGTCCTCGTTGCGCAGGGTCTCGGTCCAGACCTGGAGCATCAGGCGGGGGAAGTCCCGGGGGTCGGCTCCGGGCTCCCCGGCCCGCACGTCCAGGATCGTCCCGAGGACCTCGGCGAGCAGGAGGTCCGGGCCGGGGGGCGGGTTCCGCTGCGCCGCCGCCTCGAACGCGCCGCGGATCAGCACGAAGGTCTCCTCGGCGATCGCGACGATCAGTTCCTCCTTGCTGCGGAAGTATCGGTAGACGGCGCCGGCGGACAGGTCCGCCTCCTTCAGCACGTCCTGCATGGACGTGGCGTGGAAGCCGTTGCGCGTGAAGCAGCGGGTTGCGCCGTCGAGGATCTGCCGACGTCGGGCGTCGAGGTGCGCCTGGGATACACGTGCCATGCCCCCACGCTAAAACGAACATTCATTCTTGACAAGGAGAGGAGGTCGTCACACAGTGGGGCCAGGACGTAAAACGAACGATCCTTCTCTTTGAATCGAGTCCGCCATGCCTCCCGTGACACCCCCTGCCCACCCCACGGTCCCGGCCTCCCGCCGCGTCCTGGCCGTGATGGTCATGGTCCCGCTGCTCGCCGCACTGGCCCTCTGGGCCTTCGCCTGGCCGGCCACCCGCATGGCCCCTCGCGACCTGCCCCTCGGCGTCGCAGGACCCGCCGCCGCGGCCGCGCCCCTGGAGCAGCGGCTCGCCGCCCACGAAGGGGCCTTCGAGATCCACCGGTACGCCGACGAGGCCGCCGCCCGCTCCGCCGTGCAGAACCGCGAGGTGTACGGCGCGGTCGTCGCCACCCCGCAGGGCCCGCGCCTGCTGACCGCTTCCGCCGCGAGCCCCGTCGTCGCGCAGCTGCTGACGCAGGCCGTCACCTCCCAGGCGCCGCCCACGGCCCAGGCCGTGCCCGTCACGGACGTGGTGCCCGCCCCCGCCGCCGACGTCCGCGGCGCCGGCTTCGGTGCCAGCGTCCTGCCCCTCGCCCTCGCCGGGGTGGCCGCCGGCGCCCTCGTCTCCCTCGGCGGGCTGCGCGGCGGCCGCGCCGTCACCGCCGTTCTCGGCGCCTCCGCCCTCGTCGGCCTGGCCGGGGCCGCTCTCGCACACAGCTGGCTGGGCGTCCTCACCGGCAACTGGTGGGCCGCGGCGGGAGCCCTGGCCCTGACCGTGGCCGCCGTCGCCGCGGGCGTCGCCGGACTCCACGCGCTCCTCGGCAAGCCCGGCATCGGCCTCGGCGCCTTCCTGATCGTCCTCCTCGGCAACCCGTTCTCCGGCGCCGCGGGCGCGCCCCAGCTGCTGCCCGAGCCCGCCGGGCTCGTCGGTCAGTGGCTGCCGCCGGGCGCGGGCAGCTCCCTCCTGCGCTCGGTCGCCTTCTTCGACGGCGCCGGCGCGGCCGCGCCGGCGCTGGTCCTGTCGCTGTGGGCCGTACTGGGAGTGGCCGCCATCGCGTTCGCCGGCCGTCGCACCGCCCCGGGCGCCCCGGCGCACACGGACCCGGCCCCGGCGCCGACTTCCGCCGTCACGTATTCATGAAGGTATTCACGGGTGCATACTCGGGTCATGGCTGACACGACTGTGAAGATCGACTCGGCGACGCGGGACCGGTTCGCCGCGGTGGCCGCCGCTCGCGGCATGAGCGTCCGCGCCTACCTCGCGGAGCTGGCCGTCGAGGAGGAGAACCAGCTCGCTCTGGGCAGGGCGACCGCCGTGTTCCGCGAGGTCGTCGGCCGACCGGGCATCGCGGAGGCGTTCGACCGCGAATTCGGCGGGCTGCCGTCGTCCGCGCGCCCGCACCGGGCGGCCTGACCTTGGAGCTGCACGTCGACATCCGGTGGCTCCTGGACCGCCAGGAGGAACTCCTGGGCAACGACCTGGGAGTCCTGGACTACTCGGGCCTGGTCGCCGCCGTCGCCCGGCACCGCGTGAACACCCCGGCGCTCGCGGCCGATCCGCCCGACGCCCACTGGCGGGCGGCGGCCCTGCTGGAGCAGATCGTGCTGCTGCGCCCGCTGCCCGCCAGGAACGAGTACTTCGGCTACGGCGTCGCAGTGGCCTACATCAGGGCCTCCGGCAAGGACGTGGACACCGCCTTCGAACCATGGCGCGACCTGATCACCGACATCCGCGGCCTGCGCCTGAACGTGTACGACGTGGCCGACCGGCTGCGCGCGATGACCCCCGGTTCCTGACCGGACGCCGAGCCGGAGGCCCCGGCGACGGAGCCGTCCCGGACCGGTCAGGAATGGAGAAGCCCCGGCGGCCCTCCAGCCCCTAGCGTGAGGGACATGGCAACCACCACGCACACCCCGGCCCCCACGTCCCTCGCGTCCGTCACCATCGAGGTGACCGACCTCGAAGCCGCCCGCCGCTTCTACAGCGCCTTCGGCGTCGACGGCTACGTACGCCTGCGGGCGTCCGAGGCGCACTCCACCGGATTCCGCGGCTTCACCCTGGCGCTGACCGTGGCCGGGCCCGCCACCGTCGACGGCTTCGTCTCCGCCGCGGTGGACGCCGGCGCCACGGTGCTCAAGCCCGCCGCGAAGTCGTTGTGGGGCTACGGCGGCACCGTCCAGGCCCCCGACGGGACGATCTGGAAGATCGCGACCTCGGCGAGGAAGGACACCGGCCCCGCCACCCGCGAGATCGACGAGGTCGTCCTGCTGATCGGCGTCGAGGACGTCAAGGCCACCAAGCAGTTCTACGTCGCCCGCGGCCTGACCGTGGGCAAGAGCTTCGGCGGCAAGTACGCCGAGTTCGCCGCCGGAGAGTCCAGCCCCGTCAAGCTGGCCCTGTACAAGCGCCGCGCCCTGGCCAAGGACCTCGGCGTCCCCGCCGACGGCGCCGGCTCGCACCGCGTCGTCCTCGGCGGCACCCCGGGCGCCTTCACCGACCCCGACGGGTTCGCCTGGGAAGCCCCCGAACAGTCCTGACCCCGACCACGCGGCCACGGGATCAGACCTCCGCAGTCGCCACCACGCGCGCGTCGTCGACGTACAGGCACGACGCACCGTCCTCGGGGCACCACAGGCCGACCGTGATACCCCGCACCGCCCCGTCCGCCGCGAGAGCGAGAGCGACCGCGACGTGGAACACGTCGTGCCCGGCGGGGCAGCGGGGCAGGTCCGAGGCTTCGAAACCCGGGCCCGGCGAGGCGGGCGGCAGCGGAACCCCGGACGGCTCGAGCCTCCACGGGTAGGCGGCGGGGTGCACCTCCCCGTCCGTGATGCCCAGCGGTAGGCAGCAACCCACGCAGAAGCACTCGCCCTTGGCGGCCTCGAACTCTTCCTCCTCGGCGCCGCACATCACACACCGGGCGATCCGCGCCTCGACGCGCCCGCCCGGCTCCGTACGGACGGCACCGCGCACCCCGCGCAGGAAGTCCTCGGGCCCGGGGGAGGGCTCTCGGTCCGCTGCGCACGTCCACACAGGTGCATGATCCATGGTGTGGATCCTCGCACGCACCGGCGTTCCATGATCACGCGGCGGGGCGAAAACCAGCGGTGGGGGAGTGATCGGAACTGCTTGGATGCAGCCATGAGCACTCTCCTTCCCGATGAGTACGAGATATCCGCCGACTCCGCACGGATCGACAACGCGCTGGTCCACCAGTGGCTGTCGCAGGACGCCTACTGGGCCCGCGACCGGTCCCGTGAGAAGCAGGACCGGGCCATCGCCGGCTCCCTCAACTTCGGCGTCTACGAACGGGCTTCCGGTGCGCAGGTCGGCTATGCCCGCGTGGTCACCGACCACGCCGACTTCGCCTGGCTCTGCGACGTGTACATCTCCCCCCACGCGCGCGGCAAGGGGATCGGCACCGCGCTGGTGACCGCTGTGCGCGATCACCTCGCCCCGTACAACCTGCGGCGCGTCCTGCTGGCCACCGCGGACGCGCACGCGATCTACGCCAAGATCGGCTTCGCCCCGCTGGAGGCGCCCGAGCGGTGGATGGCACTCGGCAGCCAGTGACCACCCCGCCCTGGCCCCGGCCCCGGCCCCGGCGGCGTTGGAACGGCCGGAGCGGAGCGGGAGGCCGTGGCCTTCGCGCTCCACTCCGGTTCAGGGGGCGGCCGGGGCCGCCGGGGCGGTCAGAGCCGGGGCGCCGTCAGCGCCAGGTCTGCTGGGGGCTGCCGTTGCAGGTCCACAGCTGGACCTTGCCGCCGTTGTGGTTCTGGTTGGTGTCGTGGTCCAGGCACTTGCCGTTGTACCTCAGGCGGATCGTGTTGTTCTCCCGGTACCAGGTCTGCTGCGGCTGCCCGTTGCAGCTCCACAGCTGGACCTTGCCGCCGTTGTCGTTGATGGTGTTCGTGTCGGCGTCCAGGCACTTGTTGTTGTTGAAGTCGACCCTCAGGGCCCCTGACGGTTCGAGGATCCAGCGCTGGTTGGCGGCGAAGTTGCAGTCCCACACCTGCGCCTTCGCCGGGTTGTTGTTGATGGTGTTGGTGTCGGCGTCCAGGCACCGGTTGCTGAGCTGGACCTGGTAGGCCACCCCGGCGGCCGCCGCGCCCGCGGCCGCCGTTCCGGTGCGGGTTCCGGCCTCCGCGGCGCCCGCGGCTCCTTCGGCCGTGGCCAGCGGGAGGAGCATGAGCGCCAGGCCGGCCGACAGGTTCCGGGCCGTACGGGTGTCGAAGCGCATCGCTGATGGACCTTTCGCTTGTGGGGAGGGAACGGGTCGGCGGCGGGCACACCTGTGCCGCACGGAGGGGGGGGAGGGATGCCGCGTGCTTCACCTCAAGGGGTGAAGCGCCGACTGGATGCTCCAAGTTTGTGGCGGTCCGTCAGGGTGTCGCAACGTTGTCCCGGTTGCTTCACCTATATCGGGATCCCTACCCTCCTGACCTGCGGGGACGGGCGTATCCCGGGACAGGGCGCGCCCTCCGGGACACCTCGGCCCCCGCCTCGGCGACCTTCCACTGGGAAGAAGGCACGGATGAGTCATGCTGACGGCGTCGACCGGCACACCACGGCCGCCCGGCGGCTGGGCGACGCGTTGCGAGCGCTGCAGCAGCGGTCCGGAATGACGTTGCGGGACCTGGAGCAGCGGGCGCTGATCAGCGATTCCTCCCTCTCCCGCTACTTCCGCGGGTCGACGGTGCCGCCGTGGAGCGTCGTACGGGAGATCTGCCGGGCCATGGACACCGACCCGGCCGGCTACCGTGCGCTCTGGGAAGCCGCCGACCGGACGCAGAGCCGTGCGCCGACCGGTGCGGACGCCGGGGCGGGACCGGCCCCGGACCCCTCCGTGCCCGTGCCCGCGCCCGCACGCGTCCCTTCCCCTTCCCCCTCGCCGGAGGCGGAACGGGCGTCCCCGGGCCGAGGTCTGCCCGACCCCCTCCGGGCCGCCGGCGGACGCTGGCGGTGGACGGCGGCCGGGCTGCTGGCCGGCCTGGCCGTGGGCGTCGCCGGCACCGTGCTGCTGGGCGGGTCGCCGGCGCCCGGTGCGGCCCGCGTGTTCCGGAACAAGGCCACCGAGACCTGCCTGGACGACAGCGTCGAGGGGCTGCGGAGCTGGCCCTGCAACGGACTCCACTACCAGGAATGGGAGTTCCGCCCGCACGGCTCCGGCCCCGGCGACCTGCGCAACCGGGCGACCGGAGCCTGCCTGGACAACAGCGGGGCCGCTCCCCGGGCCCGTTCGTGCGACGGCTCCACGCATCAGGAATGGACGGTCACCGGCCGGGAGGACGGCACGGTACAGCTCCGCAACCTGGCGGCCGGAACCTGCCTGGCGGCGGGCCCCGCGTCCCTGACGGCCCGCACCTGCGACGGCTCCGATCCGCAGCGCTGGACCTGACCCCCACCCGGCTGCCCACTCCGGCGCCGCCCGCCGCCCGCCGCCCGCCGCCCGCCGCCGCCCGCCCACCGTCCACCGCGCGCCGCCCGGCGGCCGTCAGCGCGGCTCCAGACCCCGGACCCGGAACTGCATCACCCGGTACGGCCAGCCGGTCTCGGTCCCGGACCGCCACTGGCTGACCGTCAGGTGCAGGTCGTCGAGGCGTGAGCCGGGGACGACGTAGCCGCCGTAGGGTTGGGCGACGTACGGGCCGGCCTCCTGCCCCCAGGCCGTGCCGTGGATCAGCGTCCGCCGGTACGCCCTGCCGAGGTCCGCGGTGGGCCGGTCCAGGACGAAGGCCTCGATACGGACTTCGCCGGCGTTGAAGCAGACCAGGAGCCACCGTCCGTCCAGCCGCCGCAGGCACAGCTCTCCGAAGCCGCCCTCCAGAACCGGGGTGGGTGCGTTCCCCCAGCCCCACGATCCCTCCCGGTACCCCCACGGTTCGTACGCGGTGGGATCGGCGATGGCCCCGGCCCGTACCCGGTGCAGCAGGAGCGGACCGTTGCGGCCGTATCCGGTCGAGTACGCGTAGACGTAGCCGTCTTCCCCGAGTGCCCAGGTCAGCAGCTGGAACAGGCCGCCATGGGCGTTCCCCGGGAACCGGGCTCCGGTGTGCCGCCAGGTCGAGCCCGAGTCCTCCGACCGCCAGATCTCGCTCCACAGCACACTGCCCCACCCCCGGTGCACGCTGACGTGCAGGAACAGGCTGCCCCCGAGGAGGATGACGTCGGAGGGGAGTTGGGTGCTGAAGAGGGGGTTGTCGTGCTCGTACGCCCACAGCTGGTGTGCGTACCGTCCGCCGACCGCCCCGCTCCAGGTGATCCCCTCTTCGAGGCGGGCCGTGGTCGAGTGGAGGCCGACCGGGGAGCGCCACCAGCCGCCCCCCACCCGGGCCTCCTCGAAGGTGTCGCCGAACACGAACAGCATGCGGCCGTCGGGCGTCCGGACCGGGATGCCGAGGTCCGTGGCCTCCATCCGGAACCGCGTCGTGATGCCGGGGCCCGTCAGGTCACGGACCTTCACCACCCGCAGCCCCCCGGACTCGCCCGCCCCGCCGGGGTCCCCGCCGACCGCGCCGCCGACGCGGCCCGCCCCGAGGGCAGCCGCGGCGCCCGCTCTCAGAAACGTCGACCGGCACAGTCCCGGTCCCGGCCCCCGTCCACCTGTCACGCTCCCACAACCGCACCGGCGGCCCGGGCGTTACGCCTGCACACCGCTCAGGGCGAGCGTGAAGTGGTCGGCGAGGGGCGCCAGCCAGTCGGCCCGTGCGTTGCCGAGGAGGTGATCGCCGTGCGGGACGGACAGGTAGGTGCCGTTCCGGGCCAGACGGGCCAGCGGTTCCGCCTTGGTGACGCCGGGGATGACGTCCTGGCCTCCGTCCACGACCAGGAGCGGGGCCTCGATGCGCGACGCCAGGGCGGCGAGGTCCACGTGGCGGGCGAAATCGCGGGCGGCGCGCGCCCCTCCGGCACGCTGGGCCATGATGTCCCGTACCGGCGGGGGAAGTTCCTCCCAGTCGAGGCGGAAGGGACCGCTGACGGTGGCGACCGCCGCCACGCGCGGCTCCAGCGCGGCGGTCCGGGCCGCGAAGTAGCCGCCCAGGCTGAGGCCGACGAGTCCGATGCGTGCGACACCGAGCGCATCGACGACCCGGCTCACGACCTGCTCGTAGTCCGGCCTGAAGACGGTCGTGGCGGCGAGGACGCCCTGCCCGGGGCCGTCCATCGCGAACACCGCGAGACCCCTGGCCAGCAGAGCGGACGCCAGGTCGAGGAACTCCTCCTTCGCCGAGTCCAGACCGGGAACGACGACCACGGTGGCGACGGCGTCGGCGGGGCCTCGCAGCCAGCCGGTGAATCCCTCCCCGCTCACCCGCCGCGCCCCCGGTTCCAGCGCGGCGAGTGCCCGGCCCAGGGCGTGGTCCGCCTCGACGGCGGCGCGGTGTGCCTGCGCGTACGGCGCGAGCGTGGCGACGTGGAACCAGCGGGCCGCCATCATCAGGTGTCCGCCCGCCGAGACGGACGACGCCGCCCTCTGCGCACGCCGGAGGTGGGCGTGCCCGGTGTCCAGGAAGGCCGGCCCCCAGTCGGAGAGGGATGCGAGGCCGTCGGTGACGCGCCGGTACTCGTGCGGGTCGAGGCCCGCGCCGACCGCGCGCGCGTACTGGGCGGCGGCGAACTCGGGGACGCTCATCGTGTTCCTCCCGTCAGCAGGACGGCCTTGCCGCGTACGCGGCGCTCCCGCAGGTCGACCAGCGTGTCGGCGGTCCCGGCCCAGCCGGTGACCGAGCCGATCTCCGGATGCAGCCGCCCCCGCTCCACGAGGCGTACCAGCGACGCGAGATCGGGGCCGTACGGGGCGCCGGCGTAGTGGAAGTGCCGGATCGTAACGCGCTCGGGCCCGCCGAGGAGTTCGAAGAAGTCCAGGGTGCCCGGGGTGCGGCTCGCCTGGCCGAACCACACGAGCGTTCCTCCCGGCCGGACCTTCGAGAGCGCCAGGGGCAGGTCCGGCCCGCCCGTGGACTCCAGCACGACGTCGAACGGCCCTTCGGCCGCCGCGACCCCGTGCACCACGTGCGCGCCCAGCTCCACGAGCCGCTCGCCCCGCTCGGGCGTGGCCGTCACCGCGGTCAGTTCGGCACCGGCACCGACGGCCAGCTCGGTGACGTAGTGACCGACCCCGCCCGAAGCACCGGTCAGCAGGACCCGCAGACCGGCCACGGGACCGGCCGTCCGCAACAGACGCAGCGCGGTGATCCCGGCCAGCGGCAGGGCCGCCGCCCGTACGCTGTCGATGCCGTCCGGGAGCACCGCGAGCGAGTGCGTGGGAACTGCGGCGTACTCGGCCCAGCCGCCCTGCGCCGGATGCCCGACCACACGGGCGCCGATGCCGGGACCCGAGCCGTCCGCCGCGGCCTGTACGACGAGTCCCGCGACGTCCTTGCCGGGCAGCCACCCCGGCCGGGGGTCTTCGAGGAGGAACGTCTCGCCCCGGTTGGGGGCGAACGCCTCGACCTTGACCAGGACCTCATCGGGCTCCGGGACGGGCTGGGGGACCTCGGCGAAAGCGACCGGACGCTCCGCCTCCCCTGTGGGAATCAGTCTTCGCATGCCGAGAATTGAACGCCCGCGGCCATCGCGCGATCCAACAACGAACGAGCACGGCCGACAACTGACGGTTGTCGCCTAGGGTGGAAGCCGTGGATCTTGACGTGGCGCAGGTGCGTGCCTTCGTGCACGCCGCCGAAGAACTGCACTTCGGCCGGGCGGCGGGGATGCTCGCCATCACCCAACAGGGGCTGTCCAAACGGATCTCGCGACTCGAATCCCTGCTCGGGACCCGGCTGTTCCAGCGTGACGGCAACGGGGTGCGCCTCACCGAGGCCGGACGGCGTTTCCTCCCACCCGCCCGGCAGACCGTGACCGCCGCCGACGCCGCGGTCACCGCCGCGATCGGGACGGACCGTCCGCTGCACGTGGACGTCTGGGGACACCTCTACGCCCCGATGCGGACCCTGGCCCAGGTCGCGGGAGGGGCCGGCGAGCTGGTGCTGGGGCACGGGCGCGATCTTCCGTCGGTCACCGAAGCACTGCTGCACGGCGACATCGACGCGGCCTTCGGGCGGGTCCACCCGCCGCTGCGCACCGGACTGGTCCACCGTCTCGTCCGCCTCGAACCGGTGGACGCGGTACTGAGCGCGGACCACCCCCTCGCGACCGAGGCGGAGCTGCGGCCCGACCAACTGCGCGGCAGCGTGATGTGGGCACCCGGTGCGCTGGAGCGGCTCGACTTCCTCCACCAGTTCGCCGAGCGGTTCGACATCCGGAACAGGGCCGCGAGCGTCAATCTGGGCCTCGCCCACTTCCTCGCCGAGGTGGCGCAGGATCCGCACCGCTTCTCGCTGCTGCCCGCCGACGTGCCCCTGCCGGAGGTCACCGGGCTGCGCTCCGTCCCCCTGGTCAATCCCACGCCGCTGTACGCCTGGTCACTGCTGTGGCGCACCGGCGACGCACACCCGGGCCTGGACCGCCTCACCGCGGCCTGCGCGGGAGAGGCGCGGCGAAGGCGCTGGCTGGAGTACGACCCGACGCGCGACTGGCTGCCGGACCCGCCCGCGAACGCGCGGGGCGACAACGGCTGACGGCGTGCCCGCGCACCCTCCGGTTGCCGGGGTGTCCGCCCGAGCGTGACGATGAAGTGGGCGGCCCCTGCTCTTGACGAGGAGGACCTCGTGACCACCGGCGGGCGAAGGCGTGTGGTGCTGCTGTCGGTCTCAGTGGCGCTGACGGTCGGACTGGCGACGGCCGCGGGCGGCACCTCGACCGCCGCGGGTCTCGGCCACGGGGGTGTTGGCGTCCGGCCGGCCGATGCGGTGGCCGTCGGCCCGTCACCACAGCCCAGCGCGGACATGTCGGCAGCGGCGGAGCTGTACCTGACCCATGTCCTGGACCTGCTCCAGAGCAAGTCGATCGACAAGAAGAAGGTCGACTGGCCGCAGGTGCGGCGCCAGGCGTTCGCCGAAGCAGACGGGGCCAGGACCACCGCCGACACCTACGACGCGATCGACCTCGCCGTCAAGGCCGTCGACAATCCCCACACCTTCTTCCTGAGGCCGGACCGGGCCGGGGCGCTCGTGCCGTCCCCCGAAGTACCCGGCACCGGGGCACCGCCGCAGGTACCCAGCGGCCGCCTCCTCGGACAGCGGATCGGGTACGTGTCGCTCCCGGCCACCGAGAAGATCCCGGGCTATGCGCGGGCCGGCGCCCGGGCCGTCCGCACGGTCGACGCCTCCGGGCCGTGCGGATGGATCGTCGACCTGCGTGGGGACAGCGGGGGAGCCGTCTGGCCCAAGCTCGACGTCCTGGCGCCCTTGCTGGGTGACGGCCGCCTCGGCGGCTTCGTGGACGCGGACGGCAACGAGGCCGCGTGGGCGCTGGACAAGGGGCAGCTGTCCGTCGACGGCGAGGTCATCCCCAAAGACCTCCCCCCGAGCATCGAAACGGGCGAGTCCGGCATCGACGACTACGTGACGCACAACGCGTACGTGCTGAAACGGCCCCGGCCGCCGGTCGCGGTCCTCACCGGACCCGAGACGGCGAGTGCCGGCGAAGCGGCCCTGATCGCCTTCCGCGGCCGGCCGGAGAGCCGCAGCTTCGGACTGCCCACCGCCGGGCTGGCGACGGGGAACGCGTCCTACCCGCTCAACGACGGCGCGCTCCTGCTCGTCACCGAAGCGGCCGATGTGGACCGAACCGGCCGGCGGTACGCCAACACCCCCATCGCCCCCGACGTCCGCGTGGCCTTCACCGACCGCGACATGGCCCGCGGCACGGGCGATCCGGCCGTCGCCGCCGCCCGGAAGTGGCTGGAGTCCCGGCCCGCCTGCCATCAGTGACGGTGTCAGGAAGCGGGGATCGGGCGTGAGGGGGGAGCAGGGCGCATCGCACACGGAGGCCGGGGGAGCAGGGCCCGGACGCACACGGAGGCGGACAGTCACGGGCCGCGAATGTTGTCGGTCTGCCCGTTCGCCATCAGTGGGAGATCATGATGGTGTGGTGCAGTGAGGTTCGGCTCGGGTGTGAAGGACAGGCAAGCTGTGCGGGAGGCGGAGTTCGTAACGGTCGCGGGGCTGGTCGCGGCGGTTGCACAGGGGGAGAGCGGCGCGCTGTGGCGGCTGGAGGGCGCTGACCGTCAGCTGGACGCGAACCTGGTGCGCCACCTGCCCGGGACCGGCGGGGCGGCCTACACCGAGGACGAGGTCGACGTGATGTTGGTCGTCGTCGCGGGCGGCGGGACCCTCACCCTGGACGGCACCAAGTCCCGGCTGACCCCCGGGTTCATCGGACTGCTGCCGCGGGGCACCTCCCGGGCACTGCTGGCCGGCCCCGAGGGCCTGCTCGTCCTGACCGCGCACCACAGGCGCCGCGGCATGAGCATCGGACGGAGCACCCCCGCCGTCGCCCCCGAGCCGTGCGCGCTCCACCTGGTGTGCGCCCGCTGCCACCGCCACGCGATCGAGGCGGACGCCCGCTACTGCACCGGCTGCGGCACGGCCCTGACGGACCGCCCCGCGTCCCGGTAGGCACCCGTCGGCCATCGGACGCCGTGAGCCGCGTTGTCACGTTGAGTGGCGTCCCCGGGGGCTATGGTGACACAGGGTCAGAAGTTGTCGGCTTCCGTGCCGTGGGTGCGGGACGCCCTTCAGGAAAGGCTTGCGCCCGTGTCTGCTGCACTCTCCGATGATCTGAAGCGTCTCATCGACGATTCCCCCGTCTTCGCGACGGTGGCGACGATCCAGCCCGACGGCAGCCCGCAACTGTCCGTGACCTGGCTCCTGCGTGACGGAGACCAACTGCTCATCTCCACGACCGAGGGGCGCAGGAAGGAACAGAACCTGCGCCGTGACCCCCGTATCACCGTGATGATCAACCCGCACGACGCGCCGTACACGTACGCCGAGGTGCGCGGCACCGCCGAGCTGACCACGGAGGGCGGTCAGGAGCTGATCAACGAACTCTCGCGCAAGTACACGGGCAAGGACTACCGGGACTTCAACCCCGCCTCCGTCGACGACGCCCCGCGCGTCGTGGTCCGGGTGGTTCCGCGCAAGGTCGTCGGCTCGATCTAGGTCGTGTCCGCGAAGTCCCGCCTGCGCGGCGGGGTCCGGCACGCGCGCTTGCCGCGTTGTCGTCGGTCGCCGATGCTCCGCATCGGCTCCCTCCTGCTCCTGCTGGGGAGCGGCCGAGGGCAGTTCCTGCCCGGACCTGTTCTTCACGAGTTCGACGTTCTCGACGAACAACTGGAAGAGCAGCTGGCTCGCACCGAGCTCCCGGCCGTTCTTGCCGTTGTTCCCCTGCGCGATGCCCAGGCTGTACGGCTCCTTGTCCTCGGCCTTGACGCCGATGTAGCCGGGCAGGGTGCCCTCGTTCGGGTTCGCGTTCTTGTAGTCCCCGCCGCGTTCGTTCGCCTTGCGGATGTAGTCGTTCTTGTAGCCCGGTCCGAGGGCCATGTGGGTCTGGTCGAAGAGGAGTTCGTGGGCCCCGGGCTTCAGCGTGAACTTCAGCTGGACGGCGTAGGGGGCGCCCTGGGTCTCGTAGTAGCCGTCGGCCTGGCCCTGGTCGCCGAGATGGGCCCCGATGGTCATGCCGGTGTAGCCCTTCTCCCTGAACTCCTTCGCCGAGCCGGTGCCCGAGGCCACGTACGCCAGCATCTCGTCGCGTGCGGCTGCGTCGCCCCAGTAGGCGAGAGCGCTCTCGGCCTCCTCGAAACTCATGGACCGGTACAGCTCCATCCGCCCGGCGTCCTCTCCCTTGCGCGACAGTTCGTCCAGGAGCTGGGGGCCGACGATCTTGATGACCTCGTCGATCGTGCGCGCCGGCTTACTGGCCTTGAACTTCTTCGCGGCCTTCTTGGAATCGGCCATGTGCGTGGCCCTGGCCTTGGCGTTGCTGCTGCTGGCACCGCCCAGCCCCGCCTTGTCCCGCCAGTGCTCCTCCGTCAGCAGGTCCTGCGGGTTCGCGACGCGCTGCACCGCGGCGGCGGAACCGGACGCGGCCGAGGGCGCCGGGGACGCCGCCTGGCGCTGCACGTCCGCGGCGGCGCGGTGGCCGGGCGCCATGACCCGGCTGGCGTTCGCCTCCGCCTCCCGCTCGTACCGGTCCGACGGGTCGGAGACCTTGAGCCCCGCGCCGTTGTCGGTGCCCGCGACCGGTCCCTGGCGCTGCTGGATGACGTGGGTGAGTTCGTGGGCGAGGGTGTGCTTGTCGCCGCCGCCGGCGCCTATGACGACATGGCTGCCCGAGGTGTAGGCCCGGGCCCCGACTTCCGCGGCGGATGCCTTGGCGGCGCCGTTGTCATGGATGCGGACGTCGGAGAAGTCCGCTCCGAGCCGGGCCTCCATGTCGGTGCGGGTGGCGGTGTCCATGGGGCGCCCGGGGGCGCGCAGGACGTCGTGCACGGCGGACCGCTGCACCGCGTGCTGTCCGGGCCGGTCGTGCCCGCATCCGTCGGCGTGCTGGTGCTGATCCTGGTCCCCGAGCCGGCCGGCCCGACGGAGCATCTGTACGACCGCGGCGTTGCCCGCACCGGCCTGCAGCCCCATCAGCCCCACCGGCGGTGCGGCCGCCTGCTGCGGAGCCGCGGACTGGCGGGAGGACTGCAGTAGCTGGTCGTCGGTCTTCCGCGTCGAGCGGGGCTGCCTGGGACTCACGCGATCGCCTTTTCGGTTCGTCGGGGAAGCCGCCTCGGACGGCTTCCGGCCACATCCCCATGGGCGGTCACACCCGTCGTGACCAGGGGGTCTGACGCATTATCGGCCAACTCGCGGACGTGAGGCCAATGTTCGCCGCCTTGCGCCGGCACTCTGCCCGGACGCACATCGAGCCGTGCAACCGAGGTGCCCCTTGAGGCAGACCCGCCGGCTCCCGACCGCGCGGGCGGCCCCCGTGGTGAGGCCGGGATGCCCCGGGGCGAGGTCTACGGCGCGGCCGGCAGGCGGACCGTGACGACGAGGCCGCCGGTGGGGCGGGGGGACAGGCCGAGGGTTCCGTCGTGGGCGCGGACGACGCTGTGCACGATGGCCAGACCGAGGCCGACGCCGGCGTGCTCGTCGGTGCGTACCCGTTCCGTTCCGCGATGGAACGGTTCGGTGAGGGTGGGCAGCAGATCCGGCGGGAGCGGGCGGCCCGTGTTCTCGACCCGCAGGACGCTCGTGTCGCCGTACGCCCCGGTGTGGACGGTCACGGTGCCGTCGGCCGGGAGGTTGTGGACGATGGCGTTCTGGACGAGGTTCGTCACCATCCGCAGAAGGAGTTCCGCGGAGCCGCGGGTCACGGCCGTGCCGCCGGTGACGTCGAGGGTGATCCGGCGCTGTTCGGCGAGCGGGAGCAGTGTCTCGGCGGCTTCCTCGGCGAGGAGGGAGAGGTCGACGCTCTCGCGGGTGAAGGTGCCTCGCTCGCCGCGGCTGAGCAGGAGGAGGGCCTCCGTGAGGTCGATCGCCCGTGTGTTCACCGTGTGCAGGCGTTCGATGATCGCTGCCCGGTCCTGCGCGGGGTCCTGGCGGGCGAGGTCGAGGAGCGCCCGCGAGATCGCCAACGGGGTGCGCAGCTCGTGCGAGGCGTTCGCCGCGAACCGCTGCTGCTCGGCGACGTGGGACTCGAGCTGTTCGAGCATCGAGTCGAACGCGTCCGACAGTTCGCGGAACTCGTCCTGACGGCCCTCCATGCGGATCCGGTGGGACAACGACCCCTTCCCGGCCGTCCGCGCCGCCTCCGTGATCCGGGTGAGCGGCGCCAGCATACGGCCGGCCAGGAGCCATCCCCCCACCAGGCCGAACACGAGCAGGAAGGCCATCGCCACGGCCGCGGCGGGCGCGAAGGTGTGCACCAGGAGGTAGCGGTTGGGTGAGATCCCGAGCAGGCCCTGGGAATTGTCGGGCACGTACCGCAGCAGGAACGCCCACACCACCGCCAGCAGGAGAGCGCCGGCGACGAAGAGGAACCCGGCGTAGCTGAGGGCGAGTTTCATACGGGCGCTGAGCCCCGGGCGTCTACGCATCCGTGGCGCCGGGGGCAGGGGAGGTGGGGTCCGTACGCGTGTCGATCCGGTATCCGACGCCGGGCACCGTGGCGATGAGCCAGGGTTCGCCGAGCCGTTTGCGCAGAGCGGAGACGGTGATGCGCACGGCGTTGGTGAGGGGGTCGACGTTCTCGTCCCAGGCCCGTTCGAGCAGCTCTTCCGCGCTCACGACCCCGCCCTCGGCGGCGACGAGGACCTCCAGCACGGCGAACTGCTTGCGGGTGAGGGCGACGTAGCGTCCGTCGCGGAACACCTCCCGGCGGAAGGGGTCGACCCGCAGGCCGGCGAGCTCGCGGACCGGGGGCCGGGCGTACGCGCGCCTGCGGTCGAGCGCCCTCAGCCGCAGGACCAGCTCGCGCAGCTCGAACGGTTTCGTGAGGTAGTCGTCGGCGCCCAGCCCGAAGCCGGACGCCTTGTCGTCGATCCGGTCGGCTGCGGTCAGCATCAGGATCGGGATGCCGCTGCCGGAGGCGACGATGCGACGGGCGACCTCGTCGCCGGACGGGCCGGGGATGTCGCGGTCGAGGACCGCGAGGTCGTAGGAGTTGACGCTGAGCAGTTCCAGGGCCGAGTCGCCGTCACCGGCGATGTCGGCGGCGATCGCTTCCAGCCGCAGACCGTCACGGACGGCCTCGGCCAGGAAGGGCTCGTCCTCCACGATCAAAACGCGCATGTCAGAAGCCTAAGCGGCGCACCGTATCGCCGGCGTATGCGACGACACCGCGCCCACCGGCCGGGTCTTGGGGCACTCACGCCGGAGTGGAGCGGTCCCGGCCCGCGGGCACCGCACGGCGGGGCGGGCCGGCAGTGGCGACGGGCGCGGGGGAGCGGTCCGTGCGCCACCAGCGGCGCGACGCCAGCGCGGCCAGCGCGGCACCGGCGGCGTTGACCAGTACGTCGTCCACGGAGGAGACCCGGTCCAGTCGCAGCACGTACTGCGCGGTCTCCACCAGGACCGAGCAGCCCGCCCCGAGCGCCAGGACCCGCGGCACGGACGCCAGCGCCGCGAACCGCATCGGGGCGAAGAACCCCAGCGACGCGAACACCAGCAGGTTGCCGACGATCCCGAGCGGCCCCATCGTGATCAGGTCCCGCAACGGTACGAGGCTCACCCGTCCGGGAACGACGCCGGCCCCGGCGCCCGGCATCAGGATCATCCACACGAACGGCACCGTCCCGTGCACCATGCCCACCTCGGCCAGCGACATCGGCCACGCCGCCGCGACGCCGGCGGCGCGCCGAGCGCGCGCCAGGAGCCACGCCACCAGGACTGCCGGAGGCAGCATGACCAGCGTCATGAGCACGACACCGTTGAACGTGTCGAAGCAGCCGTGCCACCGCCCGGCCATACACGCCGGAGCGGACATCATGAGCGGCCGACGCAGCACGAACAGGGCGCCGGCCAGGCCGAGGACCGCCAGGCCGAGGAGCACGATCCCGCCCGCACGGCGGGGCGGCGCTGACAGGGGTACGTCGTGGTTCATGCCCCCATTCGACACGCGGGGCGGTTGCCGCGGCGTATGGGATTTCCGATACACCCGCGATACGGGTGCCGGGCCTCCCCTCCCGGCGCCGCCGATCCGGCCCGCGCGGGCTGACATGATGCCCGGATGCCCATCTCGTCCTCTTCCCCCACCGACCTATGGCTGCGCGGCGTCGCGGTCAACACCGGAGCCCCGGCCGACGTGTTGTTGCGACTGCTCGACCCGGCCGCCGGAGACGCCCGGCGGATCCTGTGCGAGGAGCGCTGGGTGCCCGACGAGGTTTTGGACGCGATCGTCGCGCATCCGGACGCCAAGGTGCGTCGCGCGTTTGCCGGCAACCCCCATGTCCCGCCGGCCCACCGCGGCCGTTTGGCCGACGACCCCCACGACCTGGTTCGTGCGACCGTCGCCGGGGGACCCCGCCCGCGCCCGCGTCGGCCGCTACCACTGCCCGACGACGCCGTCGTCACCCTGCTGACCGCTGAGGAACGCGGCGCACCCGAGAGGGTCACGGTCGGCGAGATCGTCAGCGAGCTCATGTCCTCCTGGCAGGTTTCCGCTTCCTTCCGGTACAGGATGCGCCGGCACGAGCACCCCGCCGTGCGGTCCCTCGCCGCGGACGTGTGGGGCCTGCTCACCGCCGAGGAGCAGAAGGGCCTGCTGGCCGACCCCCATCCGGACGTCCGGAGAGCCGCCGACTACCACCTCTGGGCGGGAGACGCCGCCGCCCGGGAGGCGGAGCTCCCGGACCCCGGCCGCGTGCGGTGGCAGATCCTCAACAACTACGCGCTGCCGGATGCCCTCGTCGAGGCGGCCCTGGCCGATCCGGAATCCCGGTGGTGCCTCGCCGGCAACCGGTACACGCCCGCCGAGGCCGTCGCCCGGCTCGCCCGCGACGCGGACCCCGAGGTGCGCGTGCGCGTCGCCGCCCGGGCCGACCTGGACCCGGCGGTGTGGGCCGGACTCGCGGAGGATCCCCATGAGCAGGTGCGCACGCGCGCCCGGGTGCAGCCGCTGCCCCGTACCCCGGACCAATGCCTGGTGGTGGACCACGAGATGGACGAAGGCGCCCACGACTGTGAATGCATGATCATCGAGCTGTACTCGGAGCCGGACCCGGACTGGTACCGGACCTGCGCCGAGTCCGAGGAAGTGGTGCTGCGCCTGGTGGCCGCGACGTGTTCGACGCTGCCCGCCGACCTGGTGGCACGGCTGGCGCAGGACCCGCACGAGGAGGTGCGCCACCGGCTGGCCGTACGGCACCCCCTGGCTCCGGCAGCGACCGTCCTGGAAGCCTTCGTCGCCCGGCCCCGGCAACGCCCCTACCTGCTCATGCAGTCCAGGCTGCCGCGGACCGGCCTGTCCCACCTGCTCGACCACGAGGACCCGGAGGTACGGGCGCTGGCCGCCGCCGATCCGACCCTCGCACAGGCCCCCGTGGAACTGCTGGCGGACCCGGACGACCGTGTCCGCCGCGCCGCGGCGGCCAACCCGCTCTTCGTCGGGGAGGCGCTCGAGGCGCTGCTCCACGACCCGGCCACGGCCGAGGGCGCGGCGGCCAACCCGGGCCTGTCGGCCCCGCGACTGCACGCCCTGCTGGACCGGGCGGCCCTGCCCCGCTGCGGGGCGTCCTGAGCCCGATGAAGCGGAGCGACGGCCCGGCACGGTGCCCCGAACAGCCGCGCGCGTAGGGTGGGTTCGCCGAGAGCACGGATGTGGATCAGGGGGACCCATGACGGCTGTGGACGCACCGCCCATCGTCCTCGTACACGGTACGAGGTTCAGCGCGGGCCAATGGAGCCCGCAACTCGCCGCACTTCGAGCGGACTTCCCGGTGACCGCCGTCGATCTGCCGGGCCACGGCGCCCGCGCCGCCCAGCCCTGGAGTCTGAAGGCGGCAACGGAGATCATCGCCTCCGCGGTGGACTCGCTCGACCGAGGGCCGGCCCTCGTCGTCGGACACTCGCTCGGCGGGTACGCCGCGCTGGAGTTCGCGCGGCTGCGACCGGAACTGCTGCGCGGGCTGGTCCTCGCGGGGGCCAGCGTCTCGACGCGTGGTGCGTGGGCGACCCCGTACCGGGCAGTCGCCGGGCTCGTCCCGCGGATACCGGCCGACCGGCTGACCCGGTGGAACGACCGGTTGCTGCGCCGGCTCCATCCCCCCGAGGTGGTGGAGGCGACCATCCGGGCCGGTTACGCCTTCCACACCCTGCCGGCCGCCTGGGGTGAGGTGCTGGGCCGCTTCGACGCAGGGGCGATGCGCCATGTGAAGGCCCCGGCGCTGATCCTGAACGGCGAGAAGGACACCGTCTTCCGCTCCGGCGAGCGGGAGTTCGCCCGCGCGCACCCCGACGCCCGCATCGAACTGATCCCACGCGCGCGGCACCTCGCGAACTTCGACGATCCCCGGGCGTTCACCGACGCCGTCCGCCGTTTCGCCCTGCACCTGCCCCCGCGCGGCTGAACGCGCGGCGCCCCCGCGCTGCCTACGCCGGGCCGGCGGGGCCGACCCGTACGGTCTCCACCCACGACGGAGGAGCGGGCGGCGTCTCCCCGATCAGGGCGGCGATCAGGCGGCAGGACGGCGTCTCGTCCGGCCACGGCGTGTACCCGTCCGTCAGCACGACCACGACGTTAGGCCGGTCGGGCATCGCCAGCGCCGCGCCGATGCCGACCCGCATGTCCGTGCCACCGCCGCCGGCCAGGGTCACCTCGCCCGCGCTGCGTGCCCGGGTCACGGCGTGCACGTCGGCGTCACACGCGAGGACGGCCACCCGGTTGCCGCCGACGCCCACCTCCCGCAGGACGCCGGTGACCTCGGCGAGCGCGGCCGCCAGGTCGTCCGGGCCCATCGAACCCGAGGTGTCGACGACGACGGCCACCCGCGGCAGCGGCCTGCGCAGACTGGGCAGCACCACCCTGCCGCCGAGCGCCGGCGTGCGGCGCGAGGGGCGGCGGTACGTGTAGTCCACCGCGCCGGCCGCCCAGGCGGCGGCCTCGCGGACCGCTCCCGCCAGGGCCTGGCGCCAGTCGACGGAAGGCTCCAAAAGCTCCTCGGCCCACCGGGCCCAGCCCTCGGGGACCCGGCCCCGGGCCCGCTGGTGGGCGCGTACGGCCTGGGCGGTCTGCCGGCGCAGCGCCTCCGCCTCCACGGGGCCGACCCGGGCCGGGCCGGCGCCCTCGCCCAGCTCCCAGGGCATGGGCGTGCCGTGTGCGCCGGAACCGCAGTCCGGCCCGTGCGGCGTCGGGGGAATCCCCGGCAGGTAGGTCTCGAACAGCCCGCCCGTGGGCAGACCGTAGAGCCTGGGCTCCATCCGGCCCTCGGGCAGCAGCAGCCCGTCGGCGAGCAGGTCGTCGTTGATCTCGCAGTCCTGGGCGATGTTGACCCGGACGTGGTCGCGCTGGTCGGCGGCCGGCAGGCGCTCGGCCCGGCCGTGGTGGTCGCGCAGCAGGTGCGCCACCTCGTGGATCCACACCCCGGCCAGCAGGGCGACCGGGGTGGCCTCGACGAAGGCGGGGGAGACGTAACAGCGCCAGTGCCGGTCGACGCCCATGGTGCGCACCCCGTCCGAGGCGACCACGGTCAGGGCGTACAGCGCGGAGGCGAGGTACGGACGGGCCTCGGCCGCCTTGTAGCGGGCTGCCAGCAGCTTCGCCCGGTCGAGGCTTCGGTCCACCGTCAGCTCCGGCCTCAGCCGCTGCCCGGTAGCGAGCCGGACAGCTGGAGCAGCTCCACGAAGGCGTCGATGCCCGCGGGCACCGGCCAGTCGAGGTCGCGCATCGCGGCGAGGTCGGCGGCGGCGCGGGCCGCGACGTCGGGCACGCCCGCCTCCACGGCCTTGGCGAGGACCACCCAGCCCGCCTCCCACCGGGGACGGGTCAGCTCGCTCTGCACGGCCGCGACCACGGCGATGAGGAAGGCCAGCTGCCGGTCGCCGCGCTCGGGCAGCGCGAAGGCGTCCGGGTCGGCCAGCACCCGGTCCGGATCGGGCAGGTCGAGGTGTTCGAGGTACGAGAGCAGCTCGATCCCGGCGGCCTCGCCGACGGCGCCGGTGAGTGCGGCGGCCAGGGCCTCCCGGCCCGTCGAGGCCGCGTACCCGGTGGCCAGCAGCCGCAGGGCCATCTCCCAGGTGCGGGGGGAGGGCCAGCCGCGCCCGCGTCCTGCGGCCTCGGCGGGCATGTGGTGGACCAGTCCCGGCCGGGCGGTCAGGAAGCCGGAGACGGCGCCGCGGGCGCGGGCGACCGCCCCGGACGTCCTGGCGGGATCGACGGTCGGGATCGCCACCTCGGGCCAGGTGCCGGACATGCCCCGGGCCACGGTGCGCGGGTTGTGCGTCCAGTCGAGGTGGACGAAGCGGTTGGCGAGCGGCGGGCTGAGGTGCCAGCCGTCCGCGGCGCTGGCGGGCGGGTTGGCCGCCGCCACGATGCGTACCGCCGCCGGGAGTTCGAGGCTGCCGACCCGGCGCTCCAGGACCACGCGCAGCAGGGCCGCCTGGACGGCGGGCGGGGCGGAGGACAGCTCGTCGAAGAACAGCAGCCCGTGGCCGGTGCGGGCCAGGCGCACCGCCCAGTCCGGCGGGGCCATGGGAACACCCGTGGTGGCCGGGTCGTCGCCGACGATGGGCAGCCCGGCGAAGTCGGACGGCTCGTGGACGCTGGCGATGACGGTCTCCAGCGGGACGCCGAGGGCGGTGGCGAGCTGCTCCATGCCGGCGGACTTGCCGATGCCCGGCTCACCCCACAGCAGAACGGGCTGATTGGCCGTCACGGCCAGTGCCAGCGCCTCCAGTTGGGGGTTGGTGGCGGGCTCCGTACGGGTGGCGCCCAGCCGGGCGCCGAGGGCGTCGGCGGCGGCCAGCGCCCGGGCGGGCTGCGGTCGGGTGGCGCTCATGCGTCGTCGTCCTCTCCGCCGTCGACTTCCCCTTCGTCCTCTTCCTCGTCTCCGTCCTCGTCCTCTTCCTCCCAGTACTCCATGTGCTCGTCGAACCAGTCGGCGCCGACGTCCGGGAACTCCTCGTCGACACGGTCCCGGAGGAAGGCGAGGTCGGTTCGCTTGTAGCGTCGGATCTCCTGGGACACGGAGAGGTCCATCTCGTCCGTGACGTCGATGCGGGAGCCGGCCGCCAGCAGGGCCCTGACCAGGTCCACCGAACCACCCCAGTGCACCGCGGACAGGAGCGGGGTGCGGTACGCCTTGTCCCGCGCCTCCAGGTCGAGACCGGCGGCCAGCAGCCGCGGCAGCAGTACCTCGTGGTCGAGCAGGTGGAGTGCGTGCAGCAGCCCGCGATGGCGGCCGTCCCGGATCCGGGGATCCACACCCGCGTCCAGCAGCGCCACCACACCGGGGGTGTCGCCGTGCTGGACGCGCAGGAAGAAGGCCTGCCGCTCCGCCCGGAGGCCGCGCGGCAGCCGCCCCTCGCCCGTGGTCCAGGACTGCTGCACGGCGAAGCACCCCGAGACCGCACCGCCGAACGCCCGCATCGCGCGCTCCCGTTGCTGCTCCTCGGGGGTGTGCGGCACATCGAGCACGCCGCCTCGCGAGCGCACCTCGTGCCACCCGCCGCGACAGCGCACCCGAACCGGCCGGCCGTCCGTACGGGGGCCGGGCGGTCCCACCGCCGGGCCGGCGCCCGGGAACAGCGCGTCGGCCACCAGCGGGTGCAGCTCACCGGGGGAGATCCGGCCGGTCCGTACCAGTTCGAGATCGGGCAGCCGCTGCCAGGCGTACCGGGGCAGGGCCGGGAGGGAGGCCGCCTCGGCCTGCGGGACGATTGCGGCCCGGAGCGCACTCGGGCCGGTGTGCTCCAGCACCGCCGAGTAGGGCCAGGCGGCCGTGAGCCGGTACCGGTCGCCGGAACCGGCCGCCACGAGGCGCGTCACCTCCGGCGCGATCCGCGTGAGGTCGGCGGACAGCCGCGCGAAGAGCGCTTCCGGGTCCGCCGGGCGCTGGTACTGCTGCACCGGGGGCACCGTCAGGTCGCAGATGATGCCCGCAGCCTCGTACGCGCCGACCGTGTCCCCGGCGGCCCGCAGCCGCGCGATCCGCTCGGCGAGCCCGTCGGGGTCGGCGAAGCGCGCGCCGAGCTCACAGGCGTGCCGGGCGTCCCAGAACGGCCGCATGGCGGTCCAGTGCTCCGGGACGAAGCCGCGTCCGGTGTACTTGTTGCGCTCGGTGACGACGGGCGCGCAGTGCAGGCGCAGCCGCTGTGAGCCCTCGGTCATGACGGGCGTGGTGACCGACAGGGCCGGCCCGCCGGGACCGCCGTAGGAGGCGAGCACGATCCGCAGGTCGGGGGCGATGGTGGTGCGGCCGCCCAGGAGCCGGGGCAGGTGCCAGCGCAGCAGGTCGGGGGCGAGGTGCAGCAGGTCCTCCGCCACGGCCTCGGCCACGCCCGCGCCGTACCGGGCCTCGACCTCGGACAGCTCGAAGCCGACGTCCACGGCGGCGGCCGCGCAGGCCGCCCGCCAGTCACCGGCCAGCCGGTGCGCGGTGGCCTGCTCGATCATCCAGCCGGGCACCGCGTAACGGCGGATCCGCTGCCACGCCGGGCCGTCCTCCTGCCGGAAACCGCCGGACAGTTCGGCGTTGGCCGGGCTCACCGGTACACGCTGCCGATGGCGCGCACATCCGGGTGGGCCGCCCGGGCGGGGCGGAGCCGCTCGCTGAAGGAGCGCTTCACCCGGCGTGGGAGTCCGGGGCCCAGGCCGACGTACTCCAGAGGCGTGTCGTGGGGCACCGCGGCGAGCAGGCCCTTCGCGCCGCGCCCGGTCAGGCCGGTGTGGCGCAGCTCCAGCCGGCGCAGGGGGCTGCCGGGGAGGGCGGCGGCCAGGGCGTACGCCCCTTCGTCGCCGGGGTGGTTTCCGGGGGCTCCGAGGCTGCGCTCGGACAGGGTCCGGCCGAGGTCGAGCGCCTCGATGCCGCCGAGGGAGGCGGCCAGTGCCCGCGCTCCGGCGGCGCCGATGCCGTTGCCGCCGAGTCCGAGGCGGACCGGGTGCGCGGAGTCTTCCGCGGCGCGGGCGAGGGCCGCGGCACCCTCGTCGCCGAGGTGGTTGGCGGGGACGTACAGCTCCCGTACCCCGGCCTCCCGGATCAGGGCGGCCAGCTGCGGGGCGGCGTCGGGGCCGAGGCCGTTGCCGCCGAGGAAGAGCCGTTCCAGGGGCTGCTCGCGCTCCAGGAGGGAGTCGAGCAGGAGGCGTACGCCGCCGGCGCCGATCCCGGTGTTGACGAGGTCGAGCGTGCGCAGGGCGGTGTTGCGGCGCAGCAGCGCGGCGAGCGTGCGGGCGCCGTCCTCGAAGAGCGGGTTGCGCTTGAGCCAGAGGGCGCGGACGGTGGTGTCGTCGGCGAGCGCGCCGGCCAGGGAGGCCGCCCCGTCGGGGCCGATCCGGTTGCAGCCGAGGTAGAGCGTGTGCAGCCCGTGGCCCTCGGTGGTCAGGGCGTCGGCCAGGGTGGCGGCGCCCGTGTCGCCGATGGCGTTGGTGCCGAGGAGCAGGTGGGTGGCGTACGCGGATGCGGCGGCGGCCGGCAGCAGCCGGGCGGCCCCGGCTGGACCGAGCCCCTGCTTGCACAGGTCGACACGGCCGTCGGCGCGCAGGGTGCCGAGCGGGAAGGTCTCGTCGGCCTCGACGGGGCGGTCCGCGGCGAGCCGGGCGAGCAGCGGGTCGAGACCGGCCGGGTCGGCCGGCGGCAGGTCGGGGTGCTCGATCGCGGGGCACCGTACGGGTGTCGGCTGTGTCATCACCACTCCACCGGTTTCCTTCGCCGGTGCCCGGCGTCCATCACGACTTGAAGAAGACGTGCTGCTGAAAGTAGACGCAAGACCGGTCGGATTCGAACCGACGTCCTCCAGCTCGATGCGTGGGCGCGACGACCTCTGCGCTACGGCCTTGCTGTCGGCGATCATACCCACCGGGCGGCTGAAAATCGATCACCAGTTCTGAGCGGGTGACGCCGGCGCGGCCGGGGGCGGACGGAGCCCCGAACCGGACGCGTCTGCGGTGGAGTTGAGCCAGTCCTGACGGCCGGGGCCGCTGCGCCTGGTGGGGGTGTCTGGCGCTATGTAATGTCACATCGCATGTTGCTCTTACGTCGCGCGGCATCGGCCGCCGCCCTCCTCGTCACCGTCCTCCCCGTGACGCTCGCTTGCCCGGCCCACGCCGCCGCCGACAACGCGTCCGCCTGCCGGCCCCCGGCGTCGGTGCCGCTCGACGCCGAACAGTCCCGGCTCGCGGACGCCCGTACCACCGCCCTGGTCGAGCGCGGCGGACTCGGGGACTTCGTGCGCCGGTTCCCCGCCGCCCTGTGCACGACGCGCGGCCACGCCGAAGCCGGACGGCTCCTCGACGCCTGGGGCGAGGCCCTCTGGCAGGCCTCCGTACGGCGCGCACAGGGACAGCGCCCCGGCGGCGACCTCGCCCCCGGGGACGACCGGCCGCTGTACTGGGCGCGGCTCGGCATGACCGCCGCACTCGCCCGCTGGCAGCCGGAGTTCACCGTCGACCGGGCCGCGCTCCGCGCCCGCTTCGAGGACGCCTCGCGCGGCCTCACCGACAATGCCTTCCGGACGGCCCCCGGCGTACGGAGGATCTTCATCAGCGGCTTCGACCCCTTCGGGCTCGACGCCGAGATACGCCGCGCCAACCCGTCCGGCTCGGCCGCCCTCCAGCTCAACGGGCGGCGCGTGACCCTCGCCGACGGCAGCCCGGCAGAGATCCGTGCCGTCGTCCTGCCCGTGCGGTACGCCGACTTCGACGCCGGCATGGTCGAGCGGGCGTTCGCCCCGCACCTCACCGCGGGCCCCGCCGCGGCCGACATCATCACCACCGTCAGCCAGGGCTACCCCGGCATCTTCACCCTGGAGGACTGGGCCGGCCGGGCACGGTCCGCCGACCCCTACCCCGACAACGCGCGCGCCCTCTCCGGCGGCACCCGCGAGCACCCGGTGACGGCCCCCGGCCTCGGCCCGGGCCCGGAGTTCATCCGCACCACGCTGCCCGCCGACGCGGTCACCGCCGCCGTGCAGACCCCGTACCCGGTCCTGCTCAACAGCGACGTCACCGAGATCCCGGCCGGCGGCACGGCCCCCGTCGACCGGACCGACGGCCCGACACCGGGCTCGCGCGCCGTGGCGGGCGGCGGGGGCGGCTACCTGTCCAACGAGGTCGCCTACCGCTCCAACCGGCTGCGCGCCGAACTGGCCCCGAACCTGCCCGGCGGCCACCTCCACACCCCGGTGCTCACCGGCCTGCCGGCCGACCCCCAGGTGCTGACCGGCCCCGAGTTCGAGCGCAACGAGAGCGCGATCACCGCGGAGGTCCGCGCGGTCCTCGAACACGCCGCCGTACCGCGGTAGTCGCCGCCCCCGCCTGCGGTGCGTCACCCGGCCATGGGGCAGGATGGCAGCCCGTTCCGGATGCGTACACACGCCCGAACGCGGCTTACAGCACGACGAACTGACAGGTGACAAGGTGACGACACACCTCATACGACGGCCGGCGGCGCCCGCCGCCACACCCACGGGCCGACGCCGCGCAGCCGAGGGGGTCCGTTGAACCGGGACCTCGTCCTGCACGACTGGCTCGTCGCGGGTATCGCCCTGGCGGCGGGCGCCGCGGCCGGACTGCTGCTGCGCACCCTCCTGCGGTGGCTGGGCCGGCACGCCGAACGGACCCGCTGGCGCGGCGACGACATCATCGTCGACGCGCTGCGCACCATCGCCCCCGGCGCCGCGCTGATCGCGGGCGCCGCGGTGGCGGCCACGACCCTGCCGCTCACCGCACGCGTCTCGGGCTTCGTGAACCAGTCCCTGACCGCGCTGCTCATCCTCATCGCCACGCTCAGCACGGCGCGGGTCGTCGCCGGCCTCGTCCAGTCCATGGCGGGCACGCGTACCGGGGTGGCCGCGTCGGCGTCCATCTTCGTCAACATCACGCGCATCGTGGTCCTCGTGATGGGCGTCCTCGTCGCCCTGGAGACCCTCGGCGTGTCCATCGCACCCCTGGTCACCGCCCTCGGCGTGGGCGGTCTGGCGGTGGCGCTGGCACTCCAGGACACGCTCGCCAACCTCTTCGCCGGCGTGCACATCCTCGCCTCCAAGACCGTGCAGCCCGGTGACTACATCCGGCTCACCAGCGGTGAGGAGGGCTACGTCGTCGACATCAACTGGCGCAACACCGTGGTGCGCAACCTGTCGAACAACCTGGTCATCATCCCCAACGCCCGTCTGGCGCGCACCAACATGACCAACTACACGCAGCCGGAACAGCAGTTCTCGATCCTGGTCCAGGTGGGAGTGGGCTACGAGAGCGACCTGGAGCACGTCGAGCGGGTGACCCTCGAGGTCGTCGACGGCGTGATGGCGGACATCAACGGCGCGGTCCCCGACCACGAAGGGGCCGTCCGCTTCCACACGTTCGCGGACTCCCGCATCAACTTCACCGTGATCCTGGGCGTCGGCGAGTTCAGCGACCAGTACCGGATCAAGCACGAGTTCATCAAGCGCCTGCACCGGCGCTTCGGCGCGGAGGGCATCTCGATCCCGGCCCCGACCCACACGATCGCCCTCCAGCGCGACGACCTGCCACCGTCACCCCCGCCCGCCCCCGTCCCCCACCAGCGCGGACCGGCCCCGTCGATCCTCACGGACACTCCCTAGGGAGTGTCCGTGAGGGGTTGGCTTCGGGAGCAGGCCGCCGGTCAGTCCTGGTACACGAGGACGAAGTCCCCGTAGGGGTGCGAGCCGTGGCGCTCCGCCGTCTCGTCGAGGGCCCTGCGCAGGATGCGCAGATGGTCCGTGGTGAGCTGGAGCGGCGGCTCGTCCGGCTGGTGCACGGTGCCGCGGGGGTAGTCCTCGCCCGCCGTGGTGGTCATCTCGATGTGGCAGCCGAGGACGTGGCGGACCGGCCGGCCGGCGCAGAACTCCAGCAGCCGGTCGACCGTGGCCGAGTAGGCCGCCCGGTCCTCGACGTAGAGCCGGCCGGGATAGACGGAGTCACCGGTCAGCAGGAGGCCCGTGTGACGGTCGTGGTAGACCACCGCGGCCCGCTGGTGGCCGGGGCCCGGGATCAGTTCGAGGACCCGGCCGCCCAGGTCCAGCGCGCCGGTGCGGTGCGGCCAGTCTTCGAGGCCGAAAGCGGCGGTGACCTCGTCCAGCCCGGGTCCCACGACCGTGGTGCGGGGCCGGTCCGTGAACTGCGGGTCCGCCGCGATGTGGTCGCCGTGTCCGTGGGTGTGGGCGACCAGCAGCGAGTACGCGGGCCTCGGGTGGAGTTCCAGCCAGTCCGCGACGAGCCGGTCGACCGTTTCCCGCAGGGGGAAGTGGGCCGGGTCGGCGGACGCTCCCGTGTCGAGGAGCAGGGCCCGGTCATTGCCGAAGAGGAGGAAGAGGAAGGGGGCTTCGTAGTGCACGGACTTGTTCTGGCGCAGGATCAGCGTGTGTTCGGAGTAGGCGTGGACCTGGATCTCCGGGGCCGGGTCGTGCTTCGGAGAGGGCCAGCCCGCGTGCCAGACGACGTCGAGACTGCCTGCGACCGGGGCGCCCCGGAGAAAGTCGATCACCCGCCCAACCTACTCGCGTCCCCGCCCGCCCGGGACCGACCCGTCGCCCGTGCCCGTACGGGTCCCTCGCCCGGACGGGATCCGCATCTCGCGACGGGCGCTGCGAACAGGCATGCGCCCGGTCGGGCATCCTGGTGCGATGAACGAGGTCGAGGTGATGTGGCAGTCGTGGTTGTCCGGACTGACATCGTCCGAACGAGCCGCCGCGGAGTCGCTTCGGACGCAGTTCGAGGCCCTTGGTGCGGCTGACGCATCGGATCTGGTGCGGTCCGAGATCGATGGGAACCAGCCGGAGCTGGCCCGGTTCGTGCTGCTCCGCGCCCTGTGGCGGGGTGCGATCGACGGCTGGGCCACCCCGGGAGCCTTGGACCAGGTGGCGGCAGCCCGGCGCCTGCTGGATGCGGGGGCGGACCGGGACGACCTGGTGCTGATGGCCCGCGCCATCGCCTACGAAGCGGTGTTCGCCGTGGTGGACGAGCTCGACTGCGGCGGGGACGTCAACGTGTCCGGGGTCGACGTCGGCTGGGCCGTCATGGAGTCCGGCGAGGACGGACATCCCACCGGCCGGGTCCTCTCGGGTCTTCACGAGGACCTTCTGGCGACGGACCCGAGTGGGCGCGACGGTGCGGACATGTGGCGTTGAGTGCCTGTCCGAGGTCCTCGCGCTACCGGTCCGCCAGGGCGTACAGGCCCGTCACCACCGCGCCGCGGCGGCGTTTCGCCTCGATCGTCGTCATGCCCGCGTGCAGGGCCGTCGTGCCGTGGGCGTAGGCGTCCTGGACGGGGAGGTAGTACATGAGGTTGAAGTAGAGGTGTGGCGCAGGGTGGGTGCGGTCGACGGCGACCGCGCGGATCCACGTCGTGGCGGCGTAGTGGTAGTACAGGCAGAAGCTGGCCATCCGCCGCCCCTCGTAGGCCGCCACCACGCGGGCCGCGCCGCCCATCGACGCCGCCTGCCGCTTGAGCAGACCGGTCATGGCGTCGATGCCGTCGCGGTCGTGACCGTGGTCCTGCTGGTGTCCGGCGAGCAGGATCCCGGCGTCCTCGGCGCAGTCCGCGAGCGCCAGGTGCCGTACGTCCAGACCTGCGGCGGCGAACTCGCGCCGTTCGCGGCGCACGCCGACGCGGCGCCGCGACGGGAGCGAGGAGACGTACGCCTCGAAGTCCCGCCCGGGCAGCGGGATGAGGGCGTCGTCCTCCAGGTGGAAGGGCTCCCCGGGATAGAAGGGGGCGAGCCGGGCGGTGGCCCGGGCGGTGAGGTACGGCCACCAGTGCGTGGTGCCGTTGCGGTCGGCGAGCGCCCGGCCCGCGTCCCGCAGGAGCGCGAGGCAGGCGTCGCGCCGTACGGAGTCCAGGCCGGGGGCGGTCAGCGGGGTATTGCGGTAGCCGCGCCGGGCCCCCGCGATCACGCGCGGCCGAAGCTCCGCCGGCAGGAGGCCGGCCGGTAGGTAGGCGTCGTTCGGTTCCTCGTGCACCAGGTAGAGGGGGGCCGCGGCGAGCAGCGTGCCGGCGTCGTCCCGGACGAGGGCGTACGAGGCGTCGGCGGTCGGGTCCTCCTCCTCCCCGGCGAGCCACCTGTGGGAGAGGTACAGGCCGGCCGGGGCGGCGAGCCGCTCCCACTCGACGGCCGGGACGGCACGGACGGACTCGACGAGCGTCGTGATCAATGCGGGTTCCTCCGGCGGTGACGGTTGGGCGCCTTCAGGGCGGGGGCGGCGGCCACGGCGAGCAGGCACGCCACGGCCTCGGCGCCCCAGGGCAGCAGGGGCCCGGCTTCCAGCAGCAGGGTGAACAGGGCGGGAGCGGCGACCATGCCGATGGCCCACGAGAACTGGTACAGGCCCTGCGTGAAGCCCCCGGCCGCTTCGGGGGTGAGGCTCACCGACAGCTCGCTCAGCGCCGGGCCGAGGAGGATCTCCGCCACGCTGAACAGCGTGATCGCGGCGACCAGGGCCACCCAGGCGGTGAAGGCGAGGGAGGGCAGGGCGGGCAGCATGAAGGCCCCCATGCCGGCGGCCATGACGAGGTAGCCGGCCGCCACGGCGCGAGGGGGTGCCTTCGGCGCGAGGTGGGCGGTGACCACCGTCGAAAACCCGGAGACGATCACGGTGTTGACGACGAACAGCAGGCTCGCAGCCGAGGCGGGCAGTCCCAGGGCACGGGTGGCGTAGAGGGCGACGAGCACGGACAGCGCGGCCTGGGCGAGGACGTAGGGCAGGTTCACCGCGACGAGCAGCAGGTAGCGGCGCGTGTGGTCGGTCCGCGTCACCCGCACGCCGGGCGGGGTCTCCTCGCGCCCGGGCGGGCTGGTCTTCAGCGTGGCGAAGCAGACGGCAGCGAGCAGATAGGTCGCGGCGTCGACCGCGATCATCCACCAGAGGGCGCCCTTCCCGAAGACCGCCAGGGACCCGGCGGCGGCGGCCGCGCCGGCGGCCAGGCCGATGTTGCGCAGCGAGCCGGTGAACGCGAACCACGCGCGCCGCTCACCGGGGTCGGTGACGTGCGTGATCAGGGTGCGCTGGGCGGTGAAGTACATGTTGATGCCGGCCTGCACCACGACGTGGACGACGGCGACGTGCCACAGCCGGTCCGCGAACAGGAACAGGGTGAACCCGAAGGCGGACAGGACGTTCGCAGCGACGGCGACCGGTCGCGGCCCGGTACGGTCCATCAGGCGGCCCGCGAGGAACGTGACGGGCAGGGCGACGGCCTGGCCCACCGTCATCGCCATGCCGACCTGCGCGGCCGGCAGGCCCCGTACGTCGGTGAAGTACAGCAGCCCGAGTGGCAGGAGCATGCCGTTGCCGACGGAGTCGATCAGGTTGCCGGTGATGAACCGGCCGTGGCCCCGCAGCGCGGGCACGCCCAGGCGCGCCGCGGCGCCGGGGCGGCGTCGGGTGTCGGATGCCGTGCTCATCGGCCCAGCAACGAAGTGATCTTGCCCAGGACTTCGGCCGCGGGGAAGCCCGTCGTCGAGTGCAGTTCCGTCAGGGCCGCCACGGTGGCGGCCTCCTCGCCCTCGGCGAGGGTGAGGACGACGATGTCGCCGCGGGAGACTCCGTCGACGACCAGCTCGTGCGCGGTGACCACGGTGACGGTTTCCCGGAGCACGGCCGACGCCGCTGCGGGGACGCCCCCGGCGGCGAGGAACTCGACGGCCCACCCGGCGCGCCGCACCGGCCCGCCGTCCGGCGGGAGGCCGCGCGCCATGCGGGCGAGCGTGGCGAAGGTGTTCGTGCCGGACGCGGCGCACGACAGGGTGGTGGCGCCACCGACGCGCGGATTCACCTCCAGGACCACGAAACGGCCGCCCGTGCGGACCATGTCGACGTTGACCGAGCCGTGCACGCCCAGTTCCCCGCACAGCGCGACCAGGGTGCGGGCCACGTCGGCGAACGCGGCGTCGGCCTCGGGGCGGGGCCCGCACCAGCGCAGGTCGGCGAAGGTGAACACGGGCTCCGCGCCGGCCCGCCCGGTCCAGCACAGGGGGAGGACCCGGTAGGCGCCGGGCCGTCCCACGATGTCGACGCTGCACAGGTCGCCCTCGACGACCTCCTCCAGTACCGCAGACGCCTGCGGCGGGCCGGCGAGCCAGGCGTCCAGTTCTGCCGGTGTGCGCAGGGCGCGGATGCCCACGCTGGTGGAGTCCCACACCGGCTTCGCCATCAGCGGGTATCCGATCCGCGCGGCCTGCGCCCGCAGAGCGTCCCGGTACCCGGGCACCGGCAGGCCGCGGCCCGCCAGCAGGCCGGAGTCGGCGCGGACGCCGTCCGGGACCTCCAGCCCGGCGCGCCGGCAGAGCTGTTTGGTCTCCCACTTGTCCACCAGCAGCATCGTCGACGCGAGCGGGGTGACGACCGTCGGGATGCCGGCCGCCTCCAGGTGGGTCGCGGCGGCGGCGTCGCGCAGCGCGTTCTCGCAGGGCAACGAGATCGACACCGCCGCGTCCGCGCCCCATGCGGCGACCACGTCGGCGAGCTGCCGGGGCGTGATCTCCCGATCGAGCCGCTGCCGGTGTCCGGGGAAGTCGCCGTCATCGGGGCTGCCGCTGGTGTGGAACAGGCCGGCCTCGATCCCCTCGGCGGCGAGGCCGCGTACGGCCTGCTGGATGTAGGGGTCGGCCCGCCGGATGCCCACCGACCGTAGGAACGCGATCTTCCGCACCGGTGTCAGCCCACTTCCACGAGGGACCGGGCGACCACCCCGGCCGCCAGGTCGCGCGCTCGCTCGGCGGTCGCCGCGCGGGCGACGACGTGTCCGATCCGGCAGGCGGAGTCCGCCGGCTCCGGCACCGTGTCGCCCGGCCGCAGGTGCAGCTCGCCGTGCGTGCCGGGGACCTCCGGGATGGACGCCCGGCGCAGCACCCCGCCGCGCTCCGGGAGCAGGAAGCGGATCGAGGCGGCGTCCGCGGCCGTCGCGGTGGTGTCGGGGACCCGGCCGAGCACGGCCTGCAGGTAGGCCGCCGCCTCGCTGACACCCGTAGCGGCCTCGACGACCTCGCACAGGTTGTCCCCGGGCAGCCGGGCACCGGTCTCGATCACGTACGGCGTCCGCGTCCCCGGGGGGATCTTCAGCTCCGTGTGCGCGATGCCGTTGCGGACACCGACGGCGAGCGCCGCGCGCGCCGCCGTGCGCTGCACGATCCCGGCCAGCTCCCCGTCCAGGCCGGACGGGCAGGTGTGCCCGGTCTCGATGCGGTACCGGCCTTCGGTGGTTTCCTTGCGTACGACCGGCAGCGGATGGGCCACCCCGCCCGCGACCACCGTGTCGCACGAGAACTCCGTCCCGGGCACGTACTCCTGCAGCAGGGCCGTGGTGTCCAGCTCCAGGCCGTGCGGCCGGGCGTGCGTGAACCGCCGGGCCGCGGCGACGGCACGGTCGAGTGCGTCGCCGCCGGGGCCGTCCACCACGGACACCCCCCACGAGCCGCCCTGCTCCGCGGGCTTGACCACCAGGGGCCACCCCAGCCCGCCGGTCTCCGCGACCCGGTGCGCCTCCGCCGCGTCACGGGCCACCGCCCAGCGGGGGGCGGGGATCCCGGCCGCCGCGAAGGCCTCACCCATCAGGATCTTGTTCCTGGCCGCCCGGGCGAGCAGCGGGTCGTTGCCGGGCAGGCCGACCCGCTCGGCCAGCAGTGCGGCGAGCGGGGTGAAGAGCTCGAAGCAGGCCGCGACACCCGCCACCTCGTGGTGCCGGCAGAACGCCTCCATGTCCGCCAGTGCCCGCGGGGTGTCCGTGAGGTCCGTCGCGCACACCCCCGCGAGGGCGCAGCGCAGCCCGACCGGATAGGCGTCGTGGACCTCCGCGTGGGTCGCGGCGTACAGACGCAGTCCCAGCCGGTCCGCGGCCTCCACCAGGAAACGCCCCGCGTTCCCCATCGGCTCGATCACCAGCACTCCCGGGCCGCGCGGGCCCGCCCCGATAGTCATTCGACCAGCAAAGCCGCAGGTGGGAAGCGGCGGCTATCGGCCTGACAAACGAAAATAACTCGCCTCAGAGCATGCCGACTTGGAGCAAAGGCCAAGCAACTGGCCAGTAACAGAGCGGCATTTGGTGCGCATCACCCATGGAAGCGCACAAGCGTCCCGTGGTCGGATCGCCACGCCACGCAAACCCGCATCCGCGACCCGAACGGGGAAACGAGCACAGTGACCAGCCTGCGCCAGCAGCTCACCGAACGGCTCACCGACCAGATCGCCGATCAGATCGCCCAGGGCGTCATCCCGCCCTACCAGTACTCCTACCCGCCCCGCTCCACCTACCGCCCCCTCCCGCGGGGCAAGTGGAGCATCGCCGAGATCTGGGCCACGGACCTCTCCAACCACCAGGTCCCCGAACTCAACCTGTACCTCCACGTCCCCTTCTGCGACCGCAAGTGCGGCTTCTGCAACCTCTACACGATCATCAGCACCGACGAGGACGTCTTCGACGCCTACACCGACGCCTTGTGTACGCAGATCGAGGACCACGCCGAGATCATCCAGGCCCGCCGGCTGCGCACCGTCTACATCGGCGGCGGGACCCCGGCCCTGCTCAAGCCCCGCCATTTCGAGCAGATCTTCACCACGCTCGCCCGTATCTACCCCAACTGGCGCTCCACCGTGGAGGAGGTCGCCGTAGAGGCCACACCGTCCTCCATCGCCGACGCGCCCCACGAGTTCAAGGCCCTCATCGACATGGGCCTCACCCGGGCCAACGTCGGCATCCAGTCCCTCGTCCCGCGCGAGATCCGCGAGGCCGGCCGCGGCGGCGAGGACGAGAACGTCATCCGCCGCGCGATCCGGACCGCACACGACCTCGGCCTCCCGGACCTGTCCACGGACCTGATCATGGGCTTCGCCGGGCAGACCCCCGAGACCTGGCGCCACAGCGTCGACGAGCTGGCCGCGCTGAAGCCCACCACCATCAGCACCTACTTCCTCACGGTGCGGCCGGACGCCTGGTTCTCCAAGACCGGCGCCTACCAGTACATGTGGCAGCCCGAGCTCTACGACCGCTACGACTACGCCCGCCAGGTCTTCCTCGACCACGGCTACGTCCAGGAAGGGTCCGTCCGCTACAAGACCCCGGGCCGCGGCGGCTACGCCCAGAAGGTCCTCACCTTCCACGGCGTGCCCCTGCTGGGCCTCGGCGTCGGAGCCCGCTCCTACACCAGCGTCCTCGACTACATGACCGGCAGCGTGAAGCCCTCGACGGCCGAGGTCGCCGACTACATCAGGAAGGCCGGCAACCACGAGATCGTCCCGGTCACCGGCATCGAGCTGACCGCCGAGGAGATCGTCCGCAAGCGCCTCGTCCTCGACACCTTCGACCTCGACCTCTCCGAACTCGACCGCTTCGGCTACCAGAAGCACGCCGCCGAGTTCGAGCCCGTCCTGGACGCCGCCGAGGCCAACGGCCTCCTCCACCGGCTCGGCCGGCGCATCCAGCTCACCCCCAAGGGCTTCAAGTACCGCGACGTCCTGTCCTGGATGTTCTACTCCGACCCCGTCAAGGGCCTGGACCGCGAGTACTACGAGAACCTGCACGCGGCGAACGCCCGCGCCCGGAAGAACATGGGAGCCACCCCCGTGCGCATCACCGGCGTCGACCTGCGCGAGGGCGCGGCGTGAGCGACCTGTACGTCGCGGCGGGCGGTGGCGGGGACCCCCTCGGCACACTGATCGCCGCTCGCACCGTCACCGTGGCCCCGGACCCGCCGCTGATCGCCACCTACGCGTGGGAACGCCCCGAGATCAGCGACACCCCCGGCCCGCTCGGGGAACGCCACTTCACGGGGCTCGCCCGCAGCGTGGGCGGCGCCCCGGCCTTCACCCCCGGGACCAGGGCCCGGCGCCCGGCCGGATCCACCCTGCCCCGCCTCGCCGCCGACCTGCCGGCCCGGCTGCTGCTGCTCGACCCGGCCCGGGGGCTCTCCGCACTGGCCGGGCGGATCGGGGCCATGGCCGAGGCCGCGGGCGGCCGCATCCGCATCGTCGACATCGGCGGCGACATCCTGACCCACGGCGACGAGCCGGGCCTGTGCAGCCCGTTCGGGGACGCCCTCACCCTCGCCGCCTGCCACCTCACCGGCATCCCCACCACCGTCCACGTCGCCGGCCCGGGCCTCGACGGGGAGATCGACGAACGGACCCTGCTCGCGCGCATGCCCGGATGCCACGCCCTCACCCCGGGCCCGGCCGCGGCCTCGGCGGCCGCCCGGGCGCTGGCATGGCACCCCTCGGAGGCTTCCGCCCTGTGGGCGGCCGCCGTCCACGGCGCCCGGGGCACCGTACGAGCGGTCAACCACACCGCCGAACTCACCGGGGTCTCGGCGAAGCTGTACCACCTGCCGCTGGACGAAGCCGTCGCCCACAACCCGGTCGCGCGCGCCCTGCTCGCCGAGCGCCCCGGGACCTTGGAGGAGGCCGCCGACCTCTCCCACCGGCTCACCGGCATCCACGGCCTGGCGCCCGAGGACGCCCGCACACCCCGGCAGGACCCGCCGGCCGGCGGGACCGCCCTCCTGGACCGTGCTGTCGCCGTGAAGGCGCTCCGCGAGGCGGCCGCCGGCGCGGAGCACGTCACCTTCCGGTACGCCGCCCGCTCCCTCGGCCTCGCCTGGACCGACATCCCGGCCCTGCGAGAACTCCTCGGCAGCGACACCCCGCTGCTCCGGCTCACCTGAATCCGGCGGCTCCCGCACCGGGGGCTCCGGCCGCACCACCGTGTGGCCGGAGCCCCCGGTCGCCCCACGGGCCGTGGAGGAGCCCCCCACGCAATTCGAGCGCTGTTTCGATGGAAATCCGGCGACGGCTCCCGTATTCCAGTTGAATTCGACAACCGCTCGATGCACGAGGCTCGGAAGTCCTCAACAGGGCCCCTCGCATGCCGCGCCCCCGTTCCGGCACGCACACCGAGCGGGCATGCAAAGCGGTTTGCACCCGCGCACACTCCTGCACGCTTCCTTTCTGCGCCGGTTGACACCATCCGGCGGCGCAACGACACCGTGCGCTCGTCGCAGCCAGTGACGTCGGCCCGGAACGGCCGATACGTTCTTCATTACCGAAGGCATATTCCAACCAGCGGTCCTCGCCGTTGAGAGGGACAGGCATGACGAGCCACGCAACCGAAGTCGACCTCGAAGAACTGCTCCGCCGGGCGCTGGACTCCTCCGGTGCGGGCCCGCGTTGGACCACCGACGCGGACGAGATGTGGTGCCGCCTCACGCCCCTGACCGCCCCCCGACGCGACCAGGGATGGAAGCTGCACGTGTCGGCGACCTCCGCCTCCGCCCCCGCGGTCCTCGCCAGGTCCCTGGACGTGCTGCTGAGGGAGGAATCGGCGTTCAAGTTCGCCCGGTCCCCGGAGAAGGTCGGCGCGCTCAACTCCCGCGCCACGCCCCGGGGAAGCTCCGGCAAGTTCCTCACCGTCTACCCGCGCTCCGACGCCGACGCGGCCCGCATCGCACTCGACTTGCACCGGGCCACCGCGGGGCTGGCCGGCCCCCGGATCCTGTCGGACCAGCCGTACGCCGCGAACAGCCTGGTGCACTACCGCTACGGCGCCTTCGTCGGCCGCCGGCGGCTCTCGGACGACGGTCTGCTGGTGTGGTTCATAGAAGACCCCGACGGCAACCCCGTCGAGGACAAGCGCACCGGCCGGTACTCCCCGCCCTCCTGGGCCGTCAGCCCCTTCCCCGCCTCGGCCCCCGTCCCGCCGCGCGACCCGAGCACGACGGACGCGCCGGTGCTGCTCGGCGGCCGCTTCTCGGTGCGCGAGGCGATCCGCCACACCAACAAGGGCGGCGTCTACCGGGGTACGGACGTCACCACCGGCGCGCCCGTGGTCATCAAGGAGGCCCGGCCGCACGTGGAGGCCGACGCGTCCGGCCACGACGTCCGCGACTGGCTGCGCGCCGAGGCCCGGACACTGCGGAGCCTCGACGGCACGGGCCTGGCACCGGAACCCGTCGCCATGTTCGAGCACGCCGGACACCTGTTCCTGGCCCAGGAGGAAGTACCGGGCGTCCCCTTGCGCAACTGGGTCGCCGAACACTTCCGTGACGCCGGAAGCGAGCGCTACCGCAGCGACGCCCTCGCGATGGCGGCCCGCCTCGTCGACCTCGTCGCCGCTGCCCACGCCCACGGCTGCGTCCTGCGGGACTTCACACCCGGCAACATCATGGTCCGGCCGGACGGCGAACTGCGCCTCATCGACCTCGAACTCGCCGTCCTCAAGGGCGACACCGCCCTCCCGACGACGGTCGGAACCCCCGGCTTCAGCGCCCCCGAGCGCCTGCACGACGCACCCGTCTCGCCCACGGCCGACTACTACAGCCTCGGCGCCACCGTGTGCTTCGTCCTCGCCGGGAAGGTCCCCAACCTGCTGCCCGAGGAGCCGGCCGGCCGGCCCCCGCAGCAGCGGCTCGCCGAATGGCTCGCCGCCTGCGAGGCGACGCTCGACCTGCCCGACGGACCGCACGAGATGATCCTCGGACTGATGAGGGACGAGCCCGCCGAGCGCTGGGACCCCGCCAGGGCGCGCACGGCACTGCGCCGGACGGAACGCGAACTCCCGCACCGCCGCCACCACCACGACACCATCGCCATCGCCGCGAACCGCAGCGACGCGTGCCACGACCTGACGCAGACCGCCGTGGCGGGCATCGTGGAGCACCTCGTCGACTCCATGACCCCGGACGACGACAAGCGGCTGTGGCCCGTCTCCACCATGGCGGGGGAGACCGACCCGTGCACCGTGCAGCAGGGCGCGGCCGGCGTTCTGGCCGTCCTGACCAGGTACTTCGAGCTCACCGGCGACCCGCGCCTGCCGGAGCTGATATCCACCGCGGGCCACTGGACAGCGGCCCGCACCGACCTGGACTCCGTACGCCCCGGCCTGCACTTCGGCGGCCGCGGCACCGCCTGGGCGCTGTACGACGCCGGAAGCGCAGTCGGCGACCGCGCCCTCATGGACCACGCACTGGCCCTCGCCCTCGCGCCGCAGACACCGACGCCCAGCCATGACATCACCCACGGCGCCGCCGGCAGCGGACTCGCCGCGGCCCACCTGTGGCACCGCACCGGGGATCCCCGCCTGGCGGACCTGGTCGTCGACGCCGCCGACCGGCTGGCCGCGGCCGCGCGCCGCGAGCCGCCCGGAGTGAGCTGGCCGGTACCCGCCGAAGCCGTCTCCGAGGAAGCGGGCAAACGCTACCTGGGCTTCGCGCACGGCACCGCCGGCATCGGCTGCTTCCTCCTCGCCGCCGCGACCGTCGCGGACCGGCGGGACTACACCGAGCTGGCGGTGGAGGCGGGCGAACACCTGCTCGCCCACGCCGTGCTCGTCGGTGAGGCCGCCCAGTGGCCGGCCCAGGCGACCGACCCGCCCACGGCCCCGTACTGGTGCCACGGCTCGGCCGGCATCGGCACCTTCCTGGTGCGGCTCTGGCGCGCCACCGGCGACGACCGGTTCGGCGATCTCGCCCGCCGCGCGACGCGCGCCGTCGTCGAACGGGCCTCCCGCGCGGCCCTCACCCAATGCCACGGCCTGGCGGGCAACGGCGACTTCCTCCTCGACATGGTCGAGGCGACGGGGGAGAGGTCCTACCGCACCATGGCCGAACACCTGGCCCGCCTCGTCGTCGCCGAGCGGTCCCACCGCGCCGGCCACGTCGTCTTCCCCAACGAGTACGGGGACGTCTCGACGAGCTGGAGCGACGGATCCGCAGGAATCCTGGCCTTCCTCCTGCGGATCCGCCACACAGAACCCCGGCGCTGGATGATCTGACCCAGCCGCCGGTTTGAGCGGCAGGGACCCTGCCGCCACATCACAGAGAAGGAGAAAGTCATGGAGAACCGCGACCTCGAACTGCTGGCTCACCTGCACGCCCTTCCGGAGACCGACCCGGTCGGCGTCGACGGCGCCCCGTTCGCCGCGACCTGTGAGTGCGTCGGCCTGCTGACGCTCCTCAACACCGTCTGCGTGGGCATCAGCTGCGCCTGACCCCGACAAAGGGCCCTCTCGGCCGGCCTTGACACGAGAAGGCCCCGATGACCTCCGGCCGGTGGCTGCCCCGCAGCAGCCACCGGCCGGAGCACCAACCCGCGCCTGACCGTGGCGCCACCCGTCCCACCCCGAGCCGTACACCCCGGGTCCGCAGACGACACCCCGCAGACGAGGACCGACCATGCAGCCACACGCCGGTGACGACGTCCCCGCTCAGGCCCTCCTCCTGACAGCCGCGCCCACGGACCACGACACCACCCGGCCCGCGCCCGAACCGGCGTACGCCATCAGCACGCGCGGCCTGGTCAAGGCCTACCCGGGCCCGGACGGCACCACCGTCCACGCCGTCCGCGGCCTGGACCTCGACGTGCGTCAAGGCGAGACCTTCGCCTTCCTCGGCCCCAACGGCGCCGGGAAGTCCACCACCATCGCCATGCTGTGCGCCCTGGCCCGCCCCACCGCCGGACGGGCCGTCGTGGCGGGCGCCGACGTCCTCGGCCGGCCGGACCGGGTACGACGACACGTGGGCATGCTCTTCCAGCACAGCGCCCTGGACCCGGACCTGACGGCCGAGCAGAACCTCTACATCCACACACGCCTGTACGGGATGGGCCGCCGCCACGCCCGCCGGCGCGTCACCGACACGCTGGAGGCGGTCGCACTGACCGGCCGGCGGCGGTCCCCGGTCCGGACCCTGTCGGGCGGCATGCGCCGACGCCTGGAGCTGGCCCGGGGACTGCTGCACGAGCCCCGCATCCTCTTCCTCGACGAGCCGACCACCGGGCTCGACCCGCACGCCCGCGCACAGGTCTGGGACCATCTGCGCGCACTGCGCGACCGCCACGGCACCACGCTCTTCGTCACCACCCACTACCTGGAAGAGGCGGAGAACTGCGATCGCCTCGCCATCATCGACGCAGGCCGCCTGGTCGCACAGGGGACGCCCGCCGCCCTGAAGGCCGCGATCGGCGACGACCGGGTGGTCCTGCGCACCGGCGACGACGCGAGGGCGCGACAGGTCGTACGCGACACCGCTCCGCCGGGCACCGCCCCCACCGTGGACACCGACGGTCTCTGCCTGCGCCTACCGGACGGGAGCGCCTGGATCCCCCGCCTGTGCGCGGCGCTGGCGGCCCACGGCATCCCCGTACGGGCGGCATCCGCGACCCCGCCCACGCTCGACGACGTCTTCTTCCACCACACCGGCCGCAGCCTCAACACCGCCCGGCCCCCGCAGACGCGCTCACACTCCGGGAGGGACGCATGACGGCACCCGCGCTCCGCGCCCCCGCGACCGCCGACGACGGCCGCGAACCGACCCGCCTACGGCGTGAACTGCGCGCGATCCACGGCCTGGTCCACCGCGACCTGCTGCGCCTGTCCTCCCAGCCCACCCACACGGCCCTCATGCTGCTCCAGCCGGTGCTGTACCTCTTCATCCTCGGAGGCGGGCTGGCCGCCCTGATCCCCGCCTCCACGCTGGGCGTCGGCTACCAGACCTACCTCTTCCCCGGCATGCTGATGATGACGGTCCAGACGCCGGCCATCATGGTCGGCATCCGCCTGATCACCGACCGGCAGAGCGGCTATCTGCGCGAGCTGCTCATGGCCCCGGTCAGCCGCACCACCCTGCTCCTGGGCAGCTGCGCCGGAGGCACCACCGTCGCCGCGGTCCAGGGGGCGGTGCTCCTCGCACTGGCCGGCGCCGTGGGCCTGCCCTACGATCCGCTGCTGCTGGCGCTGCTCATGGCCGGCATGATCCTGGCCTCCTTCACCATCACCGCACTGTCCCTGGCCCTGGCCGTGAGTCTCCAACGGGCCGAGGTCTTCCACATGCTGCTCGGCGTCGTGATGATGCCGCTGCTGTTCCTCTCCGGCGGGTTCTTCCCACTCGAAAGCCTGCCGGGGTGGGCCCGCGCCCTCGCCGCCGTGAATCCGATCGCCTACGGAGTGGACCTGCTCCGCCGTTCCATCACGCTCCGGTTGCCGGACCGGGCGGCCGCGGCGGGCATCGAGTGGTTCGGCAGCCGCCCCCCACTGGCCCTGGAAGCCGCCGCCCTCGCATCGGCCGGCGCCCTTGCCCTCCTCTGGGCCGCCCACCGCTTCAAGCGCCCCGAGTAGGGCCGCCCGCAACGACCCGGCCGCCTCGTGACAGCCCGTCACCACGCAGCGAGGAAGTGCCCCTCGTCGCCGTACCCATTTCCTTCCCGGTCGTGAAGCTGAATGCCGACCTGATGAAAACGCGACGTTCTTGCCCGTCGGTTCGACTCCCGTCCATTGCGTCCGCTGCGGTTGAATCCCCGTGGGAGTGCGCTCACGCTGAATTCCTCGGCCCGCATTCGCGATGATCCAGGCGGGCTCGCCCGACCCGTTCGCGCGTTTTCTGCTCCGTCCGAGCTGTCCGCCCGCCCGTACGGATCATGCCGGGGAGCCGACGGCGGTGGCGCATGATCGGCTGGGCTCGGCTGGTTGCGGTCCCCTGACGGCCGGCCGTACATCCCAGGAGGAGGAGTCCCCGATGTCTCGTCGGCATGTCCCGGCCGTCCTCGGCCTCGTGGCGGGCGCGCTGGTGGCGGTCCCCGCCCCGGCCGCTCACGCCGCCACGGTGCAGGTTCGCTGCTCGGTCCCGGATCTCGTCGCGGCGGTCGACGCGGCGAACAGCTCACCGGGGCCGGACACGCTCCAGCTGGCGCGCAAGTGCACGTACACGCTGACGGCGCCGGACCCCGTGAACCCCGGCAACGGGCTACCGGTGATCACCAGTGAGATCACCATCGACGGACGTGGGGCCACCATCAGGCGGGACGAGCGCGGCAACAAGGTGCCGAAGTTCCGGATCCTGTTCGTCGGTCCGACGGGAAACCTCACGCTCACCCGCACGACGATCAGCGGCGGCTTCGCCACGGACTGCCCCGCATTTCCCGACCCTCCGGGCCTGGCCTGCGGCGGCGGCATCTCCAACACCGGAACGATGAAGGTGACGCGCAGCAAGTTCATCGGCAACACCGCCCGGTCCGACGTGTTCGCCCAGGGCGGCGGCATCGACAGCCCCGGCAGCGGAAGCGTGAGCGAGACCGAAGTCACCGCGAACCACGTCGTCTACAGCGGGAGCGAAGCCGGCGGCGGCGCCGCCGGTGGCGCCATCTCGAACGACGGTCCGCTCACGGTCACCCGGTCCCGGCTGACCGGGAACACCGCGACCGTCACCAAGGACACGCAGAGCACCGCGTTCGCGGCCGGCATCATCAGCTTCGCCGAGACGACCGTCGAGGACACGGTCATCAGCAGGAACCGTGCCTTCGCCCCGGGCGGCATCGCGCGTGGCGCCGTCTCCAACGGCATCCCGGTGCCCGGCAGGCTCACCGTGACCGGCGGCGCCATCAGCGACAACACGTCGGACGCACCGCACGGTGTCGCCCAGGGCGGCGGCATCGCGAACAACGGCCTGATGACCGCGAGCAGGGTGAGGATCAGCGGCAACCGGGCGGTGGCAAAGGACGGTACCGCACGAGGTGGAGGCGTCCGCGTGGGCCCCTTCGGCACGCTGGAGCTGACCGACAGCCACGTCACCGGGAACACCGCCGAAGCGCCGAACGGCACGGCTCAGGGCGGCGGCCTCGACAACCCCGACGGCGGCACCCTGACGGCCAGCCGCAACAAGGTCCTCCGGAACGCGGTCACCGCCAAGGACGGCACCGCACAGGGCGGCGGCCTCTACCACGCCGGCGGAACCACGGGGCTGGGCACCACCACGCTGCGGGAGAACACCATCACCCACAACCGGGCGGGCGACGGCGGCGGCATCTTCAAGGCCTCCGGCGTCCTCACCCTGAACGGCGACGTCATCCGCGACAACCAGCCGAACAACTGCAGCCCGGCCGGCACGGTCCCGGGCTGCACCGGCTGACGGCCCTGCCCGTGGGGCGGAGGTGCCTCTCCGCCCCGTCGGCCACGCTGCGCCGCCTCACAGGAAGCGGCGCAGCGGCCGGACCGACAGTTCCCGGGCGCGCTGGACAGCTGAGCGGCGGCGCCAGCGGCCCGGAGCGATGCGCGTGCTGGCCCGGAGGTCCTCGTCGTAGTGCTCGTCCAGGGTGCGGGTGACCGCCGGGTCCATCACGGCCAGCATGACCTCCTCGTCGTGGTCGAGGGAGCGGCGGTTGAAGTTGGACGAGCCGATGAGGGAGACCACCCCGTCCATCGTCAGGATCTTGGCGTGCATCATCGTCGGCTGGTACTGGTGGATGCGCACCCCGGCGGCGGTCAGCGCCTCGTAGTGGTGCTGACCCGCCAGCTGGCACACCCGCTTGTCGGTGTGCGGGCCGGGCAGCAGGACCTCGACGGTCACGCCCCGGCGGGCGGTGGCGGACAGCAGCTCGACGAAGTAGTCGTCCGGGGCGAAGTACGCGGTCGCCAGGCGCACGCGCTCCTGCGCCGACTCCAGGACGACCCGCATCAGCGTCTGCATGTCCTGCCACCCGAAGGCGGCCGAGCCGCGCACCACCTGGACGACGGCGGAGCCGGCCGGCTCGTGGCCCACGAAACGGTCGCGGTCGTCGAAGAGTTCGGGATGGCACTCCGCCCAGTTCTGGGCGAACGCGGCGGCGATCCCGTCGACGGCCGGCCCGCGGACCTCGGCGTGCGTGTCACGCCACTCGTGCGGATTGCGGGCGTCGCCGCACCACTCCTCGGCTATGCCGACGCCGCCCGTGAAGGCGGTCCGTTCGTCGACGACGAGGACCTTGCGGTGGCAGCGGTGGTTCTGCTTGAGCGGGGAGAGGAAGAAGGGTCTGCGGAACCAGGCGACGTCCACCCCGGCCGTGCTCATCCGGTCCAGCAGGTCCTGTTCGATCAGGCGGCTGCCGAAGCCGTCCAGCAGCAGCCGCACGCGCACGCCGTGCCGGGCCCGCTCGGCCAGGGCCTCGGCGAACCGGCGGGCGATGTCGCCCTTCCAGTAGACGAAGGTCATCATGTCGACCGTGTGCCGGGCGGAGGAGATCGCGTCGAGCATCGCGGCGAAGATCTCGTCGCCGTTGCGCAACGGACGTACGGAGTTCCCCTCGGTCGCCGCGATGCCGATGAGGCGTTCGAGACGGCGGCGGATGCGGCGGATGCGCTCCTCGTCCCGGTCGGTTGCGTCGGCCGGGGCGACGCCGGTGTCGGTGGTGGTCATGATGTGGCTCCTCGGACGGGGGTGGACGGGGCGGGTGCGGGCGCGGCGGCGCCGGACTCCCACGGGGGAGGCGCCTGCTGTTCGGTCCAGGCGGCCAGGGCCTCGCCGTCGACGCGGACTATCCCGCAGGTGTCGGCGTACTCGGCGGCGGGCGCGGTGAAGGAGCTGGTCGTCACGATGACGGCGACGTCGGCCTCGTGGACCACGAAGCAGGTTCCGCCGAAGCGCTGGAGGTCCTGCGAGCCGACCCGGTTGTCCTCGGCGTAGTGCTTGCACTGGAGCACGACGCGTCGCCCGTCCGCCGTGGTCGCGAGGACGTCGGCGCCCAGGTCGCCCGCGCCGCCGACCACCTCCACCGAGGTGCAGCCGTCGCGGGCGCACAGGGCGGCCACCGCGTGCTCGAAGCCGTCCGCGTCGACCGCGGCGTGGTCGAGGGCGTCACCCCCGACCTCGGGGAGGTCCACGGGCGCCTCCGCGAACCCGGTGGGCCGCGGGGCGCCGGACCGGCGCCGGACGGGCGCGAAGCTCCACTTCGCCAGGAGCGCGCCCAGCAGCAGGACGGCCAGGGCGGCGACCGGGGTCACCGGGAGCCTGATCCCGTCCGCGGGGGCGGCCTTCAGGAAGGCGGCCACGCCTGCGACGGCGGTGCCGAGCAGCCCGAGCGCGAGCACCGCGTCGCGCCCCAGACCGGGGCGCCCGGGGCCGGTGCGCCCCACAGGTCCGATGCCGCGTACGGACGCGGGCGCGTCCTCCTCGGGTGTGGTCATACGAGATCCCCCTCTCGCCCCGGCACACCGCGGTCCCCGCCCCGACCGGTGTCGGGGCGGGGACCGCGGCGGACGCCGAAGCCTGTTCGACGCCCGTATGGCCGAAATTCCGGATCTCAAACCGGGCGGGGATCCCCCTGGGGGCCGGCCGCGCCACCGAGCGGGACGACGACCTCGATGCGCTTGCCGCCGTGCGCTGCAGGGACGATCGTCACGCTCCGCGCGAGGCGGTGTATCAGCGGCCATCCGAAGCCGCCCTGGCCCGTCACCGCCCCCGCGGGGCGGGCCGGCGGGGACGGGGGAGCGGTGCTGGTGGCATCGGTTACGGCGATCCGCAGGCCGGCCCCGCCCGCGCACAGGGCGGCGTCGAAGCCGAGCAGCCCGCCGCCGTGCCGGACGGCATTCGTGACCAGCTCGGAGGTCACCAGCAGCGCGTCGGTGAGGACCGCCTCCCCGGCCGCGGTGCCGACCCGCACGATCGCGGAGGACTCCAGGAGGGCCCGTACGCGGTCGCGCGCCTGCATGGCTGTGCGCGGCCCGCTCGGGCTCGTCCTGAGGTCGTTCGTCTCGGCGTGGTACAGCACCGCTCACCTCCTCGTGGGAACGCCGCTCACCCCTCTCGGGGCGGGACGATCATGACCGTGCCCTCGGCCACGCTGGGCGCGGTGGCGAAGGCCAGTTCGGCACCGGTGAGCTCCAGCAGCCGGGCCAGGCGGCTCGGCACGGTTCCCGCCAGGACCACCGGCCGGTCCAGCGCGGGCTGCAGCATGACGCTGAGCGCGGTCGAGTCGACGAAGGTCACCCCGGCCACGTCCAGCACGAAGCGGGCCACACCGGGCGCTGCGGGATCCATCGCGGTCCGCAGATCCGCCACGTTGTCCATGTCGAACTCACCCGCCATGACGACGATGCGCACGTCCCCGTCGGAGCGGGTTTCTACGCGACTGCGTCCCTCGGCGTTGTGCGTGTCCATGCTGCTCACGTCCGTCTTCCCCACATTTCCGTTCGCATTCCCGAACCCTTGCGTCCCGTCACCGGCCCGGCCACCGGCCTCACCGTGTGCGGGGGAGCTTGACCACGGTGACGAAGAAGTCGTCGATCTGCTGGATCGCCCGGATGAACTGGTCGAGGTCCACCGGCTTCGTCACGTAGGCGTTGGCGTGCAGCTTGTAGCTGCGCAGGATGTCCTCCTCGGCGGCCGAGGTGGTGAGCACGACCACCGGGATGTGGTTCAGCTCCGGATCCGTCTTGATCCGTTCGAGGACCTGCCGTCCGTCGTACTTGGGAAGGTTCAGGTCGAGCAGGATCAGATCGGGGCGCGGGGCGTTGGCGTGCTCGCCGCGGCGGTACAGGAAGTCCAGGGCCTCCAGGCCGTCCCGCACGACGTGCAGGACGTTCCCGATCTTGTTGTCCTCGAAGGCCTCTCGGGTCATCAGCTCGTCGCCCGCGTCGTCCTCGACCAGCAGGACTTCGGCGGGGGCGGCCTGGGGCCGGTCAGCGGGAGTGCTCATCGGAGGGTTCCTTCGGTGGGTACGGCGGCGGGCGGCTCGGCACCGGCGCCGGACTCCGCGGTCTCGGCCGCGCCGGTGTCGGTGTCGGTGTCGGTGTCGGTGTCGGCGGTGTCGGTGGTCGCAGCGGCGACGGGCAGGGTGAAGACGATCCGGGTGCCTTCCCGGTGGTCGGTGTCGATCCGGATGCGCCCGCCCGCGTGCTCGACGATCTTCTTGCAGAGCGAGAGGCCGATACCGGTGCCGCCGTAGGTCTCCCGGCCGTGCAGCCGCTGGAAGATGACGAAGACCTTCTCGGCGAACTCGGCCGGTACGCCGATGCCGTTGTCGGTGACGGTGAAGGTGTGGAAGCCCGGTTCCGCGTCGCGGCCTTCGGCCAGGGCCACCTCGACGCGCGGAGCGCGGTCGGGCGAGCGGAACTTGACGGCGTTGCCCACCAGGTTCTGCCACAGCATCGTCAGGAGGGTCGGGTCGCCCACCACGTCCGGGAGCCGCTCGGGCCGGATGATCTCCGCGCCGCTCTCCTCCACGGCGGCGGCCAGGTTGCGCAGCGCCCGGTCCAGGGGGCCGTCCATCGCGACCGTCTCGCGCGCGTCCTGGACCCGGCCCACCCGCGAGAAGGTCAGCAGGTCGTTGATGAGCACCTGCATCCGCTTGGCGCCGTCGACGGCGAAGCCGATGTACTGCGCGCCGCGCTCGTCGAGCTGGTCCCCGTACCGCTTCTCCAGCAACTGGCAGAAGGAGGCCACCTTGCGCAGCGGCTCCTGCAGGTCGTGCGAGGCCACGTACGCGAACTGCTCCAGCTCGGCATTGGAACGGCGCAGCTCCACCGCCTGCGCGTCGAGCTCGGCGGCCGTGCGGTCGAGCCGCTCGGCATTGCGCCGCGAAGCCTTCAGCTCGGCCACCGTCCGGTGCCGCATGGCCTCCACCGCCCGGGCCAGGGCCCGTAGGTCGGAGGGGCCGCGCAGCGGGATCTCCTCCTCGAAGGCCCCGTCCGCGACGCGCTGGGAGGCGGTCCGCACCAGGGCGAGCGGCCGCAGTACGCCCACGTGGAGCAGCACGGCGAGGGCGGTGCCGGCCAGCAGGAAGGCCACGACGATCGCCAGCAGGATGTGGTCGCGCTGCGAGCGCGCTTCGCCGAAGGTGGTGCGGGCGTCGGCCTGGATGCGGTCCAGACGCGCCTGCTGGGCGGCGATCCGGCGGCGGACCTCGTCGAAGCGGTCCTTGCCGTCCTGGAGGGACGGCGGGGCGGTGCCCTTCTCCACGGAGGCGATGGCGGGGGCGGCGAACTGCTCGCGCCAGGTCCGGGCTGCCTCCTGCACGGCCGCCAGGTCCTCACGTACGCCGTCGTCGCCTTCGTCGCCGGCGAGGACCGTCGCCAGGCGCCGGGCGGCGTCGGTCTCGTTGGTCAGCCCGCGTTCGTACGGCTCCAGCAGCGCGGGCTCGTCGGCCAGCAGGTAGCCGCGGACCCCGGTCTCCTGGTCCAGTAGTGCCGTCTCCAGCCGCAGGGCGTCCCGCTGGGCGGGCAGGATCCCGTCGACGAGCCGGTTGCCGGCCATGGTGGTGTGGGACAGCAGGGCCGCGCCGAGCGCGCCCGTGCCGACGACCATGAGGGCGAGCAGGACCAGCACGCTGGTCAGCCAGGCCTGCAGGCTCGGCCCGTGGCGGTCCGGGGCCCGTCCGCGGGGCGTTTCGGGAGGCTGTGCGGGGGAGGTCACGTGGGGGAGTTCCATTCGAGGTGGAGGACGGCGACGTCGTCGGCCAGACCGCCCCAGTCCGCGGCGAGGCCCTGCGCCGTCTGGATGAGGGTGTCGACGAACGGTTCCGCGGGCAGGTCGGCGTGTTTGCGGGCGATCTCCAGCAGGCCCGCCTCGTCGAGGCGGTCGGATCCGGGGCCGGTGCGCCCCTCGATCAGGCCGTCCGTGAAGAGCATCACGGCGCCGCCCGCCTCCACGGCCACCTCGGTGACGGGCCAGCCGGCGCCCCAGCCGGGCAGTATGCCCAGCGCGGGCCCGCCGGGAACGGTGCGCAGTTCCACACCGGCCGCGGAACGGACCAGGAATCCCGGGTGGCCGGCGCGCTGTACGGATACGGCGCGGGTGCCGGCGGGACGGGTGAGGGAGACGAGGGTGGCGAAGATCTCGGGGCCGGAACGCTCCGCCAGCAGGATCCGCTCCAGGAGCCCGAGCAGTTCGGCGCCGCGGGCGCCGGCCATGACGAAGGACCGCCAGGCCACGCGCAGGCACACGCCGAGCGCCGCCTCGCTGGGGCCGTGGCCGGATACGTCCCCGACGACGGCGTGCGTGGCCCCGTCGGGGGTCTGGACGACGTCGTAGAAGTCCCCGCCGAGCAGCGTCTGGGCGCGTCCGGGCTGGTAGCGGGCGCAGACGGTGACGGCGTCGGCCGCGTCGTCGAGCAGCAACGGCGTGGGAAGCAGGCCGCGTTCGAGGCGCGCGTTCTCCTCGGCGCGCAGTTTGCCCGCCTGGAGGGCGACGGCCGCGAGCTCGGTCCGCTTGCGCTGGATCGCGTAGCGGATGGCCCGCATGAAGACGTCGGCCTCAAGACGTCCCTTGACCAGGTAGTCCTGGGCACCGGCCGCGACGGCGGTCAGTCCCGACCGCTCCTCCGACAGGCCCGTCAGGACGACGACCGCGGCCTCGGAGGACACGGCGAGGACCTTCTCCAGCCCGTCCAGCCCCTGGGCGTCGGGCAGGTGCAGGTCCAGCAGGACGCACTCTGGGGCCTCGGCCTCCAGCAGGTGCAGGGCGTCGGCGAGGGAGCGGGCCCGGCCCAGGCGGACCTCGATCCCGCTGTCCTCCACGAGTTCCTCGACGAGCACGGCGTCGCCCTCGTCGTCCTCGATCAGCAGGACGTACGGCGGTACGCCGTTCCACAGCGCCAGCGAGTCGTCCGGTCTCCCGGAGGTCGCCTGCCGGGGGTGGACCACCGGCGGCTGCGGTGTGCGGGCGGCTGGGTGTTGGGCCCCCAGCCCGGGGATGCTCACCATGGCGTCGCGTCTGTCCCTTCTCATCTCGGACGGCGGACGCCCGTCGGACGCGTGGTTGCGTCGGATAAGCCTAGAGTGATCATTTGCCGTTAGGCAATATTTTACGGACTCAATGATTCTGTCATCCCGTGGAGCGACCGGGAACCACCCCCATGGACCGGAGGCGGCCGCGCCCCCCGACCGTCAGGCGCTGTCGGGGACGGAGGCCGGGGCCGGGGCGGCGGAGGGGCCGGGGTCCGTATGCGGATCGTCCGCCGGGTACGCGCCAGCGGCGGCCTCCCGGAACGCCTCCAGGCCCGCCACCAGCGAGTTCACCGCCTCGGGCGCCATCCGCCCGAGCACGGCCGAAAGCTCGCGCACCCGGATCGCCCGCCGCTCGTCCAGCAGCGCCCGCCCCTGCGGTGTGAGTCGCACCTCCACCTCGCGGCGCCGGGACGGGTGGGGCGAGCGGGTGAGCAGCCCCATGGCCTCCAGCCGGTCGCAGAGCCGGGTGACCGACGGCGGGCGGGAGCCGAGCACGTCTCCCAGGGTCCGCAGATTGACGCCCTCGGCACCCTCCACGGCGAGCAGCGCACGCAGCTGCGACGGTGAGACGGCCGGTTCCACACCGTCCTGGCCCCTGGCGTGCAGCACCGCGAGGAGGTCCGCCGCGGCGCCGAGGGCCACGGCCGGGTCCTCGTACGCGCCGGAGCGGCCGGGACGGGGCATGCCACCACTGTGCCACCCTCCGGCGCGGAAGGCCCTGACCGCCCTGATGCCCCGACCGCCCTGTCGCCCCTACGGCTCGCCGCCGCCGGGCTCCGTACCGGGCCGGCCGTGCCAGTCGAGGCAGACGACCATCGCGTCGTCGACGGCCTCCGCGCCGCCCCGGTACCCCGGCAGCTCCTCCAGGAGTGCCCGCGGCACCTGCGAGGGCGGCAGCAGCCGCGTGTTCATCACGGCCCGGGTCAGGGCGTGCAGGCCGTACGGCTCGCCGGCGGGGGAGAGGACGTCGAAGACGCCGTCGCTCAGGAAGAACAGCCGGTCCCCGGGCAGCACCCGGAAGCGCTGGGTGGTGTAGACGGTGTCCTCGAACATGCCGAGCGGCAGCTGCGCCTCCAGCCCGAACGGCTCCACGCTGCCCCCGCGCAGCCGCCAGACCCGGGGCGACCCGGCGTCGATGACCTCCACCTCACCGGTGTCCAGATCGAAGCGGAGCAGCAGCATCGCCACGTGCAGCCGCCCCTGGTACTGGCCGTAGAGGGCCTGGTCCGCCAGGGCCGCCTGATCGGCGAGGCCGAGGCCGGCCCGCCGGGCGTTGCGCAGGGCACTGACGGCGAGGCTGGTCAGCAGCGCCGCGTCGATGCCCTCGCCCATGCCGTTGTTGACTGTCAGCGTCAGATGGTCGGCGGAGGCCGACCAGTCGAAACTGTCGCCGAAGATGGCGTACGCGGGCTCCAGTTGGGCCCCGAGGTCGTACTCGGGCCGGGAGCACGAGCGCCCCGGCAGCAGCTGCCACTGCATCTCGGCGGCCAGGGTGAGTCTCTTGGCCCGGCGCGCCTGCAGGAAGACGTCGGTGTCGCGGTCGGCGACGAGGATCTCGTGGCCCAGCGCGTCGGCCACGTCCTGCAGCGGTCCGAGGAGCCCGCCGACCGCGACTCCGGCCGGGTAGCGGACGCTCAGGACCCCCAGCCGGTCGCCGCGCACGGTCACCGGCAGGTGCACGGTGATCCCGTCCTCCCCGGGGACCACGTGCGCCTCCTGGGCGCCGAAGGCCCGGCCCTCGGCACTGTTGTACGCCGACACGGAATCGGCGGTGAACGGCTGGGCCGTGACGGGCTGGAGCCGTGCCGAGGCGTAGTCCGCCATCAACAGTTCCGCGCCCGCCGCCCCGTGGTCGCGGGCCAGGATGCCCCGGACCTCCTCGAACAGCGCGTGCGGGGCGGCGCCGCGCAGCGCGCGCTCGACCTCCCCGCCGCCCCCGACACCTTCGTCGCGTACGCCTTCAGTCACCGGCCCCGTACCTGTCTCTCTCGCAACTGCCAAGATGGGGGACGACGAAGCCGCCGGTCCGCCGGGGAAGGGCTGCGCGTACGTCCGGTAGGGAGTGTCACATGAGTCATCGGTCGATCGGCGCCCCGAGGCCCGCCGTGTCGGCGGTGGCGGAGATGAGCGAGCTGATCGAGCTGCTGGAGGTGGTCTGGGAGCGGGGCCGGGACACGGCGAGCGTCGCACCCGTGTCCTCCGCGCAGGCCCGGGTGCTGTTCCTCGTCGAGGCGAACGACCAGCTGAACCTGCGCGAGCTCGGCCGGCTGCTGGAGGCGGCCCCGCCGTCCGTCACCCGGCTGTGCGACCGCCTGCAGGCCGTGGGATTTCTCGAACGGCACCCCGGGGCCGACGACCGCCGCGAGGTACTGCTCCGGCTGACGCCCGCGGGCCGGACGTACCTCGAACGACTGCGCGACCGCAGGCAGGAGGTACTGGCCGAGGCGATGGCCGCGATGCCGGAAGCCTCCCGGGCCGCCCTGGCGACGGGGCTCGCCGACTTCTGCGCGGCGGTCGCGAAGCCGCTGCGGCTGCCGTCCCCGAACTCCTTCACCACCAGGACGGCCTGACGCGGGCGAGCGGCCCTGCGTAGGGTGGGCGGGTCACGCCGTACCGCCCGTCGCCCCCCCCCGACGAGGAAGGAACACCCTCATGCGCATGGTCTTCGCCGGCCGGGTGATCGAGTGGCGGGGACCCGCGCCGTTCTACTTCGTCCCCGTGCCGCAGGAGCAGTCCGCCGACGTGCAGCAGGTGGCGGCGACGGCCACGTACGGCTGGGGCGTCGTCCCCGTCGAGGCCCGCATCGGCGAAGTCACCTTCGAGACGTCGCTGTTCCCGAGGGACGGCGGGTACCTGCTGCCCGTCAAGAACGCAGTCCGAAAGCCGCTGGGGCTGGTGGCCGGGGACGACGTGAGCGTGGAGATGACCGTTCGCCTACAGGGCTGACCGGGCCGTGGGGCGGGAGGGGGCTTCCGGGTCGGTGGCGGAGGAGATCTCCGGCTCCAGGCCCTCGCTCACCGTCGTACGCGGGCGTCCGGTATCGGCCCGCCACGCCTCGAAGGCCAGGGTCGTCGCCGTGACCACGGCGACGCCGAGCAGCCAGCCCCCGACGACATCGCTCACCCAGTGCACCCCCAGCGCGACCCGGGTGTAGCCGACCCCGAGGACCGCCGCCGCCGCGAGCGCCCACGGCAACGGCCGCCAGGCGCGCGGCACCAGCGGGAGCAGGACCAGCAGGAGGACGGCGCAGGAGGTCATGGCCGTCATGGCGTGGCCGGAGGGGAAGGAGAAGCCGGGCGCGTGGGCGACGGGTTCCGGCAGGTGCGGGCGGGCCCGCTCCACCGCGTTCTTGACCAGGAACCCGATCACCGCCCCGGACGTCGCCGTGACACCGGCCCACGTCGCCAGCCGCCACGCCCGCCGGGTCAGGAGCCACACCACCAGGGCCGCCACCAGCAGCCGCATGGTCACCGGGTCCCACACCACACCGGTGAAGAAGTCCAGGACGCGCACCCAGGCGGGGTGTTCGAGGGCGGTACGGTGCAGCCGCTCCGCGGTGGTCCGGTCGAGCCGGTGCAGCGGCGGCCACCGGGACTCGACGAGTACGAGGGCCAGGGCGAACGGCACCGCCACCGTGGCCGTGGCCGTCACCGCCAGCACCAGTCTGCGGCCGAACGCCGCGTCGGGCCCCGAGTGCCGGGCGAGCAGCGCTCGGACGGTGCCGAGGCATCGGGAACGGGCCGTGCGCTGTGCCATGGCGGTGGAACCTGCCTTCGGGGAGAGCCGTAACGGGCGGACGGGCGGATGGACGGACGGATGGATGGGCACTCGGACGGTCGGGTGTGGTGTCAGACGCCCGGGTCCCGGGCCACCGGCTCCTTCGTCCCCGCGCGCACCGCTTCCAGCTGGGCCGCGAAGGACAGCCCGAGGAACAGCGCCAGCGAGGTGAGGTAGGACCACAGCAGCAGCGACATGATCGCGCTGAGGGGCCCGTACACGCTGGTGAAGGAGCTGCTGGCGCCGACGTACAGGCTCAGCGCCCACGTCGCGCCGAGCCACAGCACCAGGTGGACGACGGCGCCGAAGGCCAGCCACGTGTAGCCCGGCTGGGCACGGCGCGGCGAGAGGCGGAAGATCGCACTGGTGGCGAGCACGGCCAGCAGCACGCCGACGGGCCACCGCAGGACGTCCCAGGCGCGGATGGTGGCCGGGCCGAGCTGGTACACCTCGGCGAACGCGCGGGCCAGGTCGGAGCCGAGGACCGTGACGATGAAACTGAGCCCCAGCGGAAGCCCCGCCAGTACCGCCATGACCAGGCCGCGCGAGTACTTCCGCAGGAAGGGCCGGTCGCGTTCGTTGCCGTAGATCCGGTTCGCGCCGCGCTCGACCTGGCACAGACTCGTGGTGACGTTGACGAGGGAGAACAACAGGCCGAGCCACAAGGCCGCCTGCCCGCCGTCGCCGGCGTGCCGACGGCTCTCGCGCAGCGCCTCGTCGACCATGTCCTGGCTGGGGCCGTTGGTCATCCGGCTGATCGTGAGCTCGGCCACGCGGCCGATGTCCTCGGTGTGCAGGACGCTGGAGAGGCCTATCGCGGCGATGGCCAGCGGCACGATCGACAGGACGGTCTGGAGGGCCAGGGCACGGGAGTGGCTGAAGCCGTCCGCGTAGCGGAAGCGCACGAAGGAGTCACGGGCCAGGCGCCAGCTGCCGTACCGGCGCAGAGCCGCCCATGCCTCGTCGCCGGACAGCTCCTCGCCCCGCACGTCGCGTCGCTGCGGTACCCGGGTGGCGGTTCCCATCGGGCGTCTCCCTTCCTGACGGTGTTCGGGTCAGAGCTGCGCGGTGCGTGCGGCAGGTGCGGTACGGGCGGTGGAGGAGGTACGGGCGGTACGGGCGGTGCTCGGCGTTCCGCCGGGCGCGCGCGGCAGCCGCATCCGCAGGGCCCCCGGTTCCGTGTCGACGGTCAGCCGGGTGCCCTCGCTCATGGTGTCGCCGTCGACCTCGCGGCCCTCGGCCCGCGCGAAGCGGACCTCGATCCGGGCGGCACTGAAGTACTCCAACGAGCCCGCGGCGACGGACACCGGCCCGCCGGGTGCGTGGGTCTGGGCCTGGACCGTGGTCGGGGCCGGACGCCGTACGATCCGGGCGGCCAGGTGCGCCGCCGCGGCGAGCCAGCCGGCCGCCCCGCGCGGGTCGAAGAGCACGACCTCCATCCGGCCGCTGTCCGGCCGTGCCCGCGGCAGCAGTTCCAGGCCGGCCTGGAGCGCGCCGACGTTGCCGATGACCACCATCCGGGCCCGCCGCCGGATCCGGCGGCCCCCGTCGAGGCGGAGGGACAGGCGCATGCGGGGGTCGCGCAGGTGCCGGGCCGCCGACAGGCCGTAGGCGGCCCAGCCCAGGTGGGCCTTGAGGACCGGGGACGCGTCGCGGACCATGGCGGCGTCGAAGCCGGCGCCCGCCATCACGGTGAACCGGGTCGGCGGGAGGCCGTCGCCCTCGACCCTGCCGACGTCGATCCGGAAGTCGCCGCCCGCCAGGGCCTCGTCGAGGGCGGTCGCCGGGTCGGACGGCAGGTCGAGGTTGCGGGCGAGCAGGTTGCCGGTGCCGCAGGGCACGAGCGCCAGCGGGATCCCGGTGCCGGCGACGGCATCGGCGCAGACCCGTACGGTGCCGTCGCCGCCGCAGACCACCACCAGGTCCACACCGCCCGCGGCGCACTCCTCGGCAAGCCTCCCGCCGGGCCGGTCCACGGTGGTCGAGGTCCATCGCTGGTCGGTGAAACCGTGCCGGTGGAGCCGGGCGCGCACCTCGGCGGCCAGCTCGTCCGGGCAGCCGTGGGGATGGCGTACGACGACGACCCTCCCGCCCGCGCGGCGGGAGCGCCCGTCCTGGGCGGGTACGGGGGAGGCCCCGCCGTCCGAAGTCCCCTGCGGTGCCGGGGCGTCGTCGGCGGCACCACGGCCGGACAGGAACACGGACCCGACGACCAGCAGCGTCGCGGCGCCGTTGAGCAGGCCGCCCAGCACGTCGGACGGATGGTGCATGCCCCGGTAGACCCGGGACAGCCCGACCGCGGGCGGAACGAGCAGCAGCACCCCGGCCGCGAGGTACCGCCAGGGGCCGCGCGCGCGGTGCAGCACGAGGGCCGCCAGCCCTCCGTACAGGGCGACGGACGCGCCGACGTGCCCCGAGGGGAAACTCGACGTGGGCGGCGCCCCGTCCAGTTGGGGAACGTCGGGGCGGGGCCGCTCCACGAAGAAGGTGACCACGAGGAAGACCGCCGACTGGACGGCCACCGACACCCCGAGGAAAACGGCCTCCGCCCACCGCGGGGCGGGCGGCAGCGCCAGCAGCACGGCCACGCAGAGCAGCGTCACCGCGATGATGCCCTCCGTACTGGCCGCCAGCGACAGCCCCGCGGTGACACCGTTCCCGACCGGGCTCCGATGCGCGGCGAAGTCCTGGGACAGCCGGTCCTCCAGGGTGAGCGGCCACAGGCCGACCGCCACACGGGTCACCCAAAGACCCAGGAGCACCATCAAGATGGCCTGGCCCGCAAGGAGCCACACCAGCCGCGAGCGTCTCGCGGCACCGCCGTTTTCGGTCGTCATGGAGGCCCTTGTTGCCCGTCACACCCCGATGATGCGCCCGCCGCCCCGCCCACCCGCGCGAAGGGGGCCGGAGCGTTGCCCGGGCGGTTGCTTTTCAGCGGGGACCGGCGGTGTCGGTGCGGGGTGATAAGACAGGGGGATTTCCGCCGGTGGTGTAGCAGGGGAGAGGCATGGCGTCCGAGGAGCCGGTATTCGATCACGAGGAGGCATCGGTTCACGGATTCGAGCTGTACGAGGGAACGCAGCTCGACGTGCGCGCGGTGATCTCGGGCATGCCGAAGCACGTCAAGGACGGGTTCCTCCTCGAAGAGGTGGCCTGGAGCCGCTTCGGGCATGCCTACGGCTCGGGACACGATGTGCCTGAGCGACTGTCCCGCCTGCGCTCCCGGGACGCCGAGACAGCCGGCCCGGCCCTGGACCTGCTGTGGGGCAGTGTCGTTCACCAGGGTACGGTCGGCTCCGTGGCCCCACTGACGGTGCCGTTCCTTCTGCGGATCGCTGCCGACCCCTCGGCGTACGGACGTGCAGGTGTGCTCGGTCTGGCCGCCGCGACGGCGCGACGAGAGCACTGGGGACACGGCACTCGCACTACCTTCCTCAGGGTGGCCACGCCGGAACTGCGGTGCGACTGCGGCGGCTATTCGATGAACTGGTCCGTCGAAGCGTCACGCAACGCCGTAACCGATGATGTCGACCTGCTCCTTCCGCTTCTCGACGATGCGGACTCCGATGTCCGAACCGCCACTTGCTACACCCTGGCCACTGCTTCGGGCGAGGCAGACCGCATCACGGACGCCCTCCGGGCTCGCCTGACCACTGAGAGGACTCCCCTGGTTCGCGCGAGCCTCGTGCTGGCCGTTGCGGAGCTGGGCAGCGAACACGCTGTCGCCGGCAGCGCCGCCTGGGCCCGTGCCCTCTGGGCTGATCCCACACAGCCCGCAGATGTCCGCGTGCCTGCCGCACTGGCCTGGCTCTGCCTCGTGGACGACCCCGTCCCGGACGATCTGCGGGCAACGCTTGATGGTCTGGTCACCCACAGCCTGGCAGAGGTCCTCGACGACGTGCCGTGGATTGCACATGTCGACGACAACGGACTCGACCGCACCCTCGACCAGATGCTGAACAACGCGCCACCGGGCGTCCGGTGCGATGACCCCTGGGCCTGACTCCGCCCGGTGCCCGCGTCCCGGCTCGACGGAGTGGCGGCCGTCACCCCCGCTCGGCTGACAACGGGCTGTCGCACACAAGGGCGTCGGTGGGAGACTGTGCGCCGTGTCCGGGTTCGCGAGAGATCCGAAGTACTACGGCGACCGGCTGGTGTACGAGCCGCTTGAGCGCAAGTGGGCCGGATACCACGCCCGGCACTGCGGGTGCGGCCTGGACTGGCTCGAAGGCCACGCCGTCCCGGCCGGGTTCACCGTGATCCCCAGGGGCAGGACCGGCTACTACGGGCTCGTAGGCCCCGGCCTGACCGAGGGCGTCGACGAGGAGGCGCTGACCACGAACGCGCTGTGGGAAGCGGTCACCGGCACCCCCGGCACACAGACCTGGCACGAACCCGTTCACATCACCTGCCGCAGCCCCGAGTCGGAAGCGGCCCGCAGGGCGGAGAACGAGAAGGTCTACGGTCCGCGGCGCGAACGCGCTGAGAAGGCGAAGGCGGAGCCGGCCACTGACGCGCAAGTGAAGTATCTGATCACGCTCGCGGAGAAGGTCGGCAAGGAGCGGTTCGACGCGGAGTTCGCCAAGGTGATCAAGGGCAGCGACATCGCCCCGCGCACTCCCCGGCAGCGGTGTGCGACAGCCGCGAAGCGGCTCACCAAGGCCAGGGCCCGAAAACTCATCACCGCCCTCGTCGGCCACGACTAGCCCGGCCCGCCCGCGTCGTCGTCCTCGTCCGGCTCCCGCCCGCGGCGCCCGGGCCCCGTCGTCAGCGGGCTCCGGCACCCTCCGGATCCGGGGTGGGCGGCGGGTTGTGGCAGGTCACGTCCTTCGCGGGCAGCCGTCCCGTCGACAGGTACGCGTTGACGGGTGTGTTGGCGCAGGCGGTGGGGTTGGAGAGATACACACCGTGCCCCCGACCCCCCAGCGCCAGTACCATCCGCGACCCCTTGAGTGCCTGGTGCAGCCCCTGGCCGGTCTCGAGCGGGGTCATCGGATCCCACTCGTTCTGCACGGTCAGGACGTCGGCCCGGGTCTTCATGGGGGTGGCGGGCTCCAGCGGCCGCTGCCAGAAGGCGCACGGTTTGATGTTCGACGCGAAGTCCCCGTACAGCGGGTGCTTCACCTTGTCCCGCGCCGCGTCCCGCGCGTACTGCTCCGGATCGCGGGGCCAGCTGTCCGTGTCCCCGCACACCACGGACCAGTACACGGCGGTGGCGTTGCTGGCGGAAGTGGCGTCCGTACCTTCCGACGCCCCTACCGCGTCGACGCCCGGGCCGGCGGCCCGGACGCCGCCGAGCGGCGACTGCGCGCCGGGCCCCTTCCTGCCGGCGCCCTTCCCGCTCGCGCCCGGATCGGTGCCACCCGGCGGCCGGGGCGCCTTGTCGGCCGATGCCTTGATGGACTTGACGACGACCGAGGCACCGTGGGGATCGAAGAAGAGCGACGGGTCGGCCCTGATGTAGTCACCCGTCACCTTCTCCCCGTAGTGGATGATCGGTTCCCGGTCGGCCCGCGCCACCAGCGCCCAGAAGGTGGCCGAGACCGCCTCGGGCGTGGCGCCGAGCCCATAAGTGTCCGAGCGCTCCGCCGCCCACCGCGTCCACCGCTCGAAGGCGGGCTCGGCTCCGGTACCCCATGCCTGGATCATGCCGCGCCAGACGCGCCCCGGGTCCACGCCGCTGTCCAGGACGAACCGGTCGGTGCGCTCCGGGAACATCTGGGAGTACACCGCGCCGAGGTAGGTCCCGTACGAGTAGCCCAGGTAGGAGACCGTCCGTTCCCCCAATGCGGCGCGGATGACGTCCATGTCGCGCGCCGTGTTGCGGGTGGTGATGTACGGAATCACATCGCCCGACTTCTCACGGCACTTGTCGGCGATTCCGCGCGCCCACGACACGTCCGAGGCGAAGGTCTCGGGCCGGTACGCCCCGCCGACGCCCACCTCCGCTTCGCTCAGTTCACCACAGCCGATCGGGCTGCTCTCGCCGACGCCGCGCGGGTCGAAGCCGACGAGGTCGTAGCGGTCGCGGACGTCCTTGGGCATCTCGGCATTGGCCCGTACCGGCCGGTAGAGCCCCGAGGTCCCGGGGCCGCCGGGGTTGAGGAGGAGGACGCCACGCCGCTTGGCGGGGTTCTCGCTCTTCATCCGGGATATGGCGAGGTTCAGGGTGCGCCCTTCGGGACGCTGGTAGTCGAGCGGCACCTTGAGGGTGGCGCACTCGTACGCCGGCGGCCGATCGGGGCTGCAGCGGTGCCAGACCGGCGTTTGTCGCAGGTACGCGGGGGTCGGGGCGGCGGAGGCCGATGGCGCCGCCAGCCCGGGGAGGGCGGTGGCGAGGAGTCCGGCGGTGGCGAGCAGCGGTGCGAGGCGTTTCATACGCGTGGTCCCGTTCCTTCGTCGGGTGAAATCGCTTGCGCCTCGACTGTGTTGGACGAGCAGGTCAGACCGGATCCCTCCACAGAACGATCTACCATCCCCCGCTCGTATCACCTGAAATCCGGACACATGGCCGAGACTCATCCAACAGCAGGCGCCGCTCACGCGCGTCCTCCCCCACCCAGAGCCCGCGCCACGCGCGCACCGGCGGACGCGCTGGGCCATCGCGCGCCCCCAACACCCGTACGACACAACGGTTGTCGAGATCCCGCCCGCCGATTTCTTGATCACGCCGGGCAACCGATCGGGCCCCCCGGCGGTCGTACAGGAGTCGGGCGTGCTCGAACGTCTGACCCATATGACACGAGGGGGACCATCTTGATGCGGTTGAACCGCACGCACAGCACTGCAGCGCGGCGGATCGGAGCGGCTCTGGCCGCCGGTACGGTGGTGTTGGGCGCCGCGACCATTGCCCAGGCGGCGCCGGCGCCGACCCCGGCGACGCCGGCCGCAGAGGCCGGGGAGCAGGGCCCGAACCGGCCTGCCGCCAACCCGGACCCGTTCGGCGGTCTCGTCGCCTCCGAGGAGCTCCTCGACACCACGGTCGAGAACGGCCAGAAGCAGAGCCTCCGTCTGGGCTTCAAAGTCACCGGCGACCAGCCCGTCCAGGGGGCGGAGCTGGGCGTCCACCTGCCGCCCGGCCTGGAACTGAATCCTCAGGAACGGCCGTCGAACTGCGAACACTTCAAGGTCGACCCCGTGCGGGAGTACCGTGACGAGTACCTGTTCTGCAGCTTCACCGGCACCTTCGAGCCGGGCAAGTACTACCGGCTCGACACGGGGCTGAACATCACCGCGACCCCGGAGCTGTGGCGGGACCTCTTCTACGTCTCCTGGACCCCGGGCGGCAAGCCGATCTACAAGCCCCAGCAGGGCGGGGTCAAGGGAACGGCCGCCGCCATCAAGGTCACACCGTCCGAGCCGTTCAAGGAGTGGCGTTTCTGGGGCCGCGAGGTGGCGGTCGAAAACCCCGCGAACCAGGTCGACTTCACCGTCGACGGGGCGACCGGCAGCGGCCCGGCCGGCGGCCAGGTGCTGCTCAACCCGGGCTGGCAGATCAAGGGCACCGGGTCGGTCGCCACCACGGCCCTCGACGACAACGTGGTGGAGACCGAGTTCGTGCTGCCGCCCGGCATCAGCTTCGCCGGCGGTCACACGGGCCCGGAGGGGCGCCGGGTGTTCGGCGGGACCGGCGGCTCGGTCAAGGGAATCTTCAAGATCGAGTCGTGGGTCAAGCCGGGCACGTACCAAGGCGAGTACCGGTACAAGACCGACCGCGGTCCCGGCCGGCTCAAGATCGCCGACATCGACCGTGACCTCGGCAACAACACGGCCAGGCTCACCATCACCGTGACCTCCGCCGGCGGGCCGCAGCCCGACCCGTCGACGTCCGCCTCGGCCTCCCCGAGCCCGTCCGGCTCGACCGCGCCCTCGGCCTCGGCGTCCGCGAGCACCACCCCGGGCACCGGCAACGCCCCCGGCCCGAACGGCGGTAGCGGCGGCAACCTCGCCGACACCGGATCCGCCGCGCTGGCAGCGGGCGGACTCTCCGCCGCGGCCCTGACGCTCGGCGGAGCCCTGTACGCCATGGCCCGGCGGCGCCGTTCGGCGTAACGGCACGCGCCGTGCTCGGCGCCGACACCGGCGAGTCCCGTGCGGGGGCGGCTCAACGCCCCCGCACGGGACGACCCGACGCCGCCCACCGGTCCGGGCCACGGTGACGTCCACCGGCCCGCCGGGGAGGACCTCCGTTCGGGGAAGACCTCCCCAGATCCGCACGGACGGAATTCGCGATCGTTCGGGCCCGGCGCCTCACTCAGCCCAGGCCGCGGTTGCCTCCGTCTCCCTCATCGGACGTGATCAGCCGTCCAGGGTCGAAGGGCTCGTCGATCGCGTGCACGCCCAGCGCGACGCGGGAGCCGGTCAGATGTCCGTGCAGTCCTGCCAGTGCTTGGCAGTGCTCTGCGGGCTGTCTTCGGTCGGCATGCGGCGAGCCCACGGCTGGCACGGAAGCTGTCGTCGTGCGAAGGCGGCCATCGCCGGCCAGGACCATCCTCGCGGATGCGGGGAGCAGCCCCCGCGTCGACGGGGAGCGCAAACGCTCCAGCCGGCGCACTGCTCCGACAGGGCTTCGGACGGCTCTTCGGACGGCTCTCCTCCAAAGCCCAGCGAGCTATTGCGAGGCGTCGGCGGCCGTGCGATGAATAACGTGCTTGTCGAGGACGACGGTGTTGTTGTTCAGGACGGCGCCGTGGAGGTCCGAGAGGTTGCCGTCGAGGTGGATGGCCCTCCCCTCCGTGCGGTACGTGCCCGTATTGACGCCGATCTTGAACGCGGGGCAGTTGTCCAGGTTGCAGATCACGTTGTTGATCTGCTCGAAGCGGCCGTCCGCGGTGAAGGTCAGCTTCTGAATGTAGAAGGTGATTCCCGGGCGGTTCTTGTCGACGGACTCGGTCCACTGCCCCGTCAACCGCGCCTGGTCTGCGGCCGGGGCGCCGGCCCCCGCCACTTGGGCGGCAGCAGAGCCACTGGTGGCCGTCACGGCGGCCAGGAGCAGCAGTGCGGAGCCTAACGCTGACTGGATCGTCGTCTTCATCTGCGCGCTCATTCCTTGTTCGTCGGTCCGTGGTGCATAGAGGACGCAGCAGGACGGCCTGTGTGACGGGAGGGCAACACCCCCTCGCTGCGCCTGCCGCTGGACAGCCTCCGTGGTGCGTTCTCCAGGCGTTGTCGGGCCCGACCGTATCTGTTCAAATGCCGCCCGCCTTCCACCTCGACAGGCACCGCGTCTCGTTTCGGTTGCTCCCCGGCCGCGATGAACACTCCACGCCAACCGCAGGGGACAGAGGGAGCGGCTCCCCTCCGCGATCGGGCATGGGGCACACCGGCGGACACTGATTGGCCGAGAGTCACAAGGAGTACGGAACACCCCGTGTCGGAAGGGGTACACCTCGCCCACCGGTCAATCAGGTGATACGACCTCAGGGATGGGCTGATCTCGGCATACGCACGGGCATCACGCCCAGGACGAGGTTCTCCATGGCGTCGGGCATACGACCGAACCTGGCCAGCCAGTTGGCGACGACGTACAACTCGCCGTGCTCGTCGAGGCCGAGGAAGGCATGGCCGTGGTCGAGTTCCCCCAGCGGAAAGAGGTGTTGCCCGATCTCCTCACCCCACTCGCCGAAGCGGTCATCTTCACCCATCGCGAGCAAGGGGTCGAGGTCGAATGGTTCTCTCGCTCTGGTGATCCCGGAGCCGCCGCTGGCAACGGTCAGCCCGCCGAACTCGCGCAGGAAATCCTCGGCGGCGGAATGAATACGGAAGCCGTCCGCTTCCAGGCGCTCTCGCCACACAGTCGTGTCAACATTCCGCCCCGGATACCAGCCCGCATCACGCAGCACCGTCTCCACCGCGGCCGACCAGGCGTGCGACCCCGTCGTTCGCGCTGCCTGCTGGTCGCGAACCAGGCGGGCTGCGAAGGCGACTGCCTCGGCGGGATCGGCCGTCTCGAAGGCGACACGGTCTCCCTGATCCGAGCGGGCCACTACCGAATAGGAATCCGGACGGGCGAACATCGCCGGGAGTGGTTCCCGGCCCCAGTCCTCCCAGCTGCCCGATGTCGAAACACTCAGCTGCTGCGTCGACATCCACGGACACATCGAACTCAGCAACGGCTCACGCGCAGCCGCCTGCAGCAACAACCCCAGGGAAGGGGAAGACCGGCCCTCCTCGTCGGGTTGGGGAGGACATTCATCCAGGAGCTCCGCCCACGCCTGTGCATGACTGCGCTTCGCACCTTCAGATCCCATGCCCCGACCATGCTGCACCCTCGTCGGCGTCGTCAACGACGAAATGGTGCCGGTCCGGGCCGCGCAAGATGCAAGGTACCGGTTCAGCGGCTTGCCGATGCGGTTGGTGGGGCTCCTGATGCCCGGCGCCTTCCGCAGGCAGTCGCGACAGCACATGCAGGACTTCAAGGCGTTCGCCGAGCAGGGGAAGGACGTCCGCGAAGTACAGGGCTGATCCGCGTGCGGACAGCGGACAGCGGACACCGGCGTCGGCGACGTCGCGACCGAGGACATCCGCACCGCGCACGCAACGGCCCGGCTCTGGTGTACGGGTTCGCCGCCGCCGGATGCCTCGCCCCGCCGCCGCCCCCGCCCCCGCCCCGGGCGGGTCAGGTCAGGCGGAGCGCCGTCGTGATGGTCTTGCCGTCGGGGCGGGTGCTGCAGTCGACGTGCTCCGCCAGGCGCTGGATGAGCGGCCAGCCGTAGCCGCCGGGGTGGTCGACCGTGCCCGTGCGGGCCGCGGGGAGGCGCGGGTTGGCATCGGCGATGGACAGCCGCAGGACGTCGTCCGCGATGTCGGCCTGGAAGGCGATGACGCCGTCGCCGTGCCGGATCGCGTTGGTGACCAGCTCCGAGGTGACGAGCAGTGCGTCCGCGGCGGTGACGCTGTCGAGGCTGACACCCGCCAGGAGCAGCAGTTCGCGAACGCGCTCGCGGGCCGCGGCCGCCGAGCTGGGCGGCGCGGCGTGCCGGTCGTCGACGGCGTCCTCGCGGTGCCGCTGCGAGCCCAGGGGGGCCTCGGACGACGGGGGTGGGTTCATGCTCATCGCCTGCCCATGGCCGCACGGGTCGTACCGTGACGACCCGTTCGGGGACGGGGGGTGGTGGTCAGCATGTCATCGCGGTCCCCAGGTTGTCCGCCATACGGAACGCCGCCGCCGCGCCCGTGACTTCGAACAGTCGCCGGACGGCGGTGTGCAGCGGGCCGGCGAGGACGAGCACCGACCCGGCGTCCGCGTGGGCCCGCTGCGCGTCGAGCAGCGCGTGCAGCACGGAAGAATCCACGAAGGGAGTGCCCGAAAGGTCCACCACGGTCCGTGGCAGACCGCCCGCCGCGGCCCGCGCGAGGGCGCCGGCCAGGAACGGCGCGTTGTCCTCGTCGACCTCACCGCGCAGGCTGATGACGGTCGCATCGCGTTCTGTGGTCGTGGTGACGACCGCTCCCTCTCCCATCACCGGGACATCTTCCTACATCGTGTGCGGACCCGACGACCGGGTACCCGTAAGGGCAAGTGGTCCGGTGCTCTGTCACCCCCAGGGATGAGCCCTCGATACCGCGTCCCCCCGTGGTGCGGTTGCAAGGTGTACGGCCCATGGAGGATGGTTGCCGGAGGACAACTGTTTGGTCCGAGGCTTTCCGGCGTGATGAATGCGATGTAGATGAAGAGGTGAGGGGTTCGCTCAGCGGGCCTTCAACGTTTGGTTCCTTCCACCGAGACGACGTCGAACTCGCACACCACGGGCCTGTCGTGGAATCAGGCCCCCTACCCGGTGCTGGTGGCTGACGCCGGTGCGGTCGTGGTCCACGCCAACGAGGCGGCAGGGCTGGTGTTCCCGGACGCCCGCCCCGGCTCGGCGATGGCGGACGCGGTCCCCGGATGGCTGGTGTCGGCGCACGCGCGCTGCACCGCCCACCTGCCCGCGCAGCGCCCGCCCGCCGGGGCCGGCACCGTCCAGGGGCCCGTCGGCGACCGCTCGTACGAGGCGCATCCGACACCCCGCGACGACGGCACGGTCGTGTGGTGGCTCGTCGACGACACCGACCACCGGCTGGCCCGGGAGGCCCTGTGGACGGAACGCGAACGCACCGAGTTCCTGGTCCGCTCCTCCAACCTCCTGCTCTCGTCCCTGAACCTCGACCGGTGCATGGACGTCACGGCTCAGATGGCAGCCGATCACCTCGCCGACGCGGCCCTGGTGATCGCCCCCGCACACGGGCCCGAGCTCCCGATCGTGTCCTGCGTCCGCGGCGGCAGCCCGTCCGTCTCCCGCGCCGTCGTCGACCCGGAGGCCGTGCCCGGGCTGGCCGAGGCGCTCCAGGGCTTCCCGCCCGTCCCCTCCCGGTGGCTCGACCCGTCCGCCGCACCGGCCTGGCTGGTGCCGGACGGCCTCGACGCCCTGGGGTCGATCGTCATCACACCCCTGCCCGGGCACGGTGTGCCCGCGGGCGCCCTGGTACTGCTGCGCGCCGACGGCGCGAGCGCGTTCACGGAGGGCGAGGAGGTGTTCGCGCGGCTGTTCGCCGCCCGCGCCGGCGCCGCCATGTCGGCCGCCCGTCTCTACGCGGAGCAGGCGTCGATCACCGACATCCTGATGCGCGAACTCCTCCCTCCCCTGCTGCACCAGGTCTCCGGGGTGGAGTACGCAGGCGGCTACCGGCCGTCGAAGGACCACGAGCGGGTCGGCGGCGACTTCTACGACGTGCACCCCGCCGCCGACGAGGGCGAGCCCTCCCTCGTCGTCCTCGGAGACGTGTGCGGCAAGGGACTGCAGGCCGCGGTGATGACCGGCAAGATCCGCAACACGCTGCACGCCCTCCTGCCGATGGCCGACGACCACCACAGGATGCTCAGCCTCCTCAACACCTCTCTGCTGAACTCCGAGAACGCCCGCTTCGCCACCATGGTGCTGGCCTCCGCGGCCCGGGACGGCAACGCGGTGCAGCTGCGCCTGACGAGCGCCGGACACCCCGCCCCGCTGATCCTGCGCTCCGACGGCCGGGTGGAGGAGGCCCGTACGAAGGGGACGCTGGTGGGTGCGCTGCCCGAGATCACCACGGAGACGGCCCGCGTGACGCTGGCCCCCGGGGACACCTGCGTGCTCTACACCGACGGGATCAGCGAGGCGCGGGGAGGACCCATGGGCGGTGCGATGTTCGGGGAGGAGCGGCTGCGCCGCGCCTTGTCGGAGTGCGCGGCGATGCCCGCCGAGGCGGTGGTGGAGCACGTGCAGATGCTCACCTCCCAGTGGGTGGGCACAGGCCGCCACGACGACATGGCCGTCGTCGTGATCTCGGCCCCGCGCACCAACCACCTCAGCGCCGTGGACGGCCACACCCGCGGGCGGTTCACCGCGTGAGCCCCTACGACACCACGGCAACGGCAACGGCAACGGCAACGTCACCGTCACCGTCACCGGCCCCCGTCACTGCCCCCGCCCCTGCCACGACGCGCTCTCCGGCCCCGGAGGAGGAACTCCGCGCGCGGGTGTGGGAGTCGGTGATGGCGTTCGACGAGGCCGCCACCGTCGGTACGGTGCTGCGCGCACTGGACGACGGCATGGCGGCGGAGGACCTCCTGCTCGACGTCATCGCCTCCGTACAGGGTCGGGTCGGCCGGGAGTGGGCGGCGAACAGCATCACCGTCGCCCAGGAGCACGCCGCGACCGCCATCAACGACCGGGCCGTCGCCGCCGTCGCCCTGCACCCCTCGGTGCACGTGGCACCGACACGCGGCCGGGTCACGGTGGCCTGCGTGGACGGCGAGTGGCACGCCCTGCCCGCCCGGCTCCTGGCCGAGGTACTGCGGATCAGGGGCTGGCGCGTCGACTACCTCGGGGCCCAGGTGACCGCCCCGCACCTCGTCGCGCACCTGCACCGCACCGGCCCGGACGCCGTCGCCCTCTCCGGCTCGCTCGCGACCCGGCTGCCCGCCGCGCACGCCACCATCACCGCCTGCCAGGCCGTCGGAACCCCCGTGATCGTGGGCGGGGCGGCCTTCGGCCCCGGGGGCCGCTACGCCCGCCTGCTCGGCGCGGACTCCTGGGCCCCCGACGCGCGGGCCGCCGCCGACGAGCTGGCCCGCGGCCCACTGCCGCGGCCCCGGCCAGGCCACCAGGCCATCGACGACCTGCCCCACCTGAACGACCAGGAGTACACCCTGGTCGCCCGCAGCCGCCCGCGCCTCGTCCGGGCCGTGTTCGCGCAGCTGGAGAAGGCATATCCGGCGATGCGCGCCTACACCGAGATGCAGCGCGAGCGGACCGCCGAAGACCTCTCCCACATCGTCGAGTTCCTCGCCGCCGCCCTCTACACCGGTGACGAGGACCTCTTCTGCGGCTTCCTGCTGTGGACCGCCGGCGTCCTGGAAGCCCGCGGCGTACCGGCCGCCTCGCTGCTGCCCGCCCTGGAACTCCTGCAGCGGGAACTGCAGGACTTCCCCCGCGCCACCGCCACCCTCCGGGCCGGAGCCGCCCGCCTGACCGTCACCCCTCTCACCGCTGCCGGGACCGCTGTATGACGAGCCTGCCCTCCACCCCGCTCGGCCTGACGTACTCCTCCTCGCACGAGGCCGTGCGCGTCGAGCTGAGCGGCGACCTCGACCACCGCCACGCCGACCTCCTCGTCGAGGCCGTGGACCGGCTGCTCGCCGAGCACCCCGGGCTACGGGACCTGCGGCTGGACTGCACCGGGCTGTCCGCGGTCGACTCCAGCGGCCTGTCGGCGCTGCTGATGGTCCGACGGCGCACCGACAGGGCGGGCGCGGGGCTGCACCTCGACGGCCGGACCGTCCAGCTCAACCGCATCCTGGAGATCACCTGCACCCTGGAGTACCTCACGGCACCCATTGCGGGCGCGCAGGCCCTCCGCCGCACCGGCGGCACCGCGTGCAGCGGTCGGACGGAGGAGACCCTCCCGGTGGCCCCCTCCGCCGGCCCCGAGCCCCGCGCCCGGCACGACCGGCGCGACACCACCTGAAGGGTGTCCGCACCTTCCGGCCCGCCCGGCGGCCGGCCGGACCACCATGCGGACGCGACCGAGCCCGAAAGGCCCCCACTTGACGCCCCGCGCCCCCGCGCACCTCCTCAGCAGCCATGCCGTCACCGCCGGCGCGGGCCCGTACGCCCTGGCCGCCGGCCCCGACGGCGCCGTCTGGTGCACCCTCGTGCACGCCGGGCGCATCGCCCGCCTCGCTCCGGACGGCCGGATCGACGAGTTCCCGCTGGACTCGTCCGACTGCGGCCCCAGCCTCATCACCGCAGGGCCCGACGGCGCCCTGTGGTTCACCCGGAACCGGGACCACCGCATCGGCCGCATCACCACCGACGGCCGTGCCCGTTCCCACGCATTGCCCGGCGCCGCGCCCGGACCGTACGGGGTGGCCGCCGGCCCGGACGGCGCACTCTGGTACACCACGCTGCACACGCACTCCATCGGCCGGCTCACCCCGGACGGGGAGGTCACCGAGTACCCGCTGCCCGGCACGGGTTCCTTCCCGTCCTTCCTCGTCGCCGCCCCCGACGGCGCGCTGTGGTGCACCCTCAACCAGGCCCACGCCCTGGCGCGGATCACCGTGACCGGCGACGTCCGGCTGTTCCCGCTGCCCACGGACGGCGCCGCACCGGTCGGGCTGGCGGCAGGGCCCGACGGATCCCTGTGGTTCGCCGAGATCGGGGCGGGCCGGATCGGCCGGCTGGACCCGTCCGGCCCCGGCGCGGCCGTCACCGAGTACCCGCTGCCCGACGCGCAGTGCCGGCCGCACGCCGTGGCGGTCGCACCGGACGGTGCCTGCTGGTTCACCGCATGGGCCACCGGCCGGATCGGCCGCGTCACCACGGACGGCCAAGTCACCGAAGCCACCCTCACCGACCCCGGCTGCGAACCGCACGGCCTCGCCTTCGGAGCCGACGGCACGCTGTACGTCGCCCAGGAGAGCGGCGACATCACCCGCTGGGACGTCACCGGCCCGACGGAGGCGTGAACCGGCCCCGGCGGCCGCACTGCACCGGAGGCATGAACCGGCCCGGGCCGCCGCGCGGCACAGGCGGTGTCCGGAAGCGTGGTGTGTGACCATCGCAGGATTCACTCGTTTGACGCGGGCGTGAGCACCTCTCAGAGATTCGGCTCGGCCGACGTGGAGCACGCCGAGGCGGTCCTCGTCGAGCAGTACCCCCGACTGGTCCGGCTCGCCTACCTGACGCTCCCGGACTCGCTGGGCCGGCACACCCGCGTCCTGCTGGCCCACAAGGCCGTGCAGCGGGCGCTGCCCCGCCCCGGCACACCGACGGGAACCGCCCCGGCCGAGGCCGGTACGGACGAACCCGACCCGCCCGACCCGCACCTCACGCTGGTCCGCACCCGCGTCCTGCGGGCCACCCTCGCCCCCACGCGACCCGCGGCCGGCACCTGGGCTCGCATCGGCAGGCCGCCCGTCCCGCCCTTCGTGTGGGGGCTGCGACTGTGGCCCCCCGCGGGCGGGATCGACGAGGCCGCCCAGACGCTGAGCGGTGCCCCGGCACCGGTCCGGGCCGCGTTCGTCCTCCACCACCTGGACGACCTGACGCAAGACCAGGCCGTGCGCCTCCTCGGCCGCGCCGGAGCCGCCGATCCCGCCGGAGCCGTACGCGACGCCCTCGCCCTGCCCGTCGGGGAAGGACTCCTCCAGGCCCTGCGCCGTCCGGAGTTCGACGCCAGCGTGGTCAGCGCCCGCCCCACCGACCTGCTACGCCGCCGCCGCAGGGCCCGGGCCTGCTGGGCCGCTCTCGCCACCCTGGCACTGGCCCTCACCGCCCTCTCCGTCCACGGCTCGCCCACCGGTCCGGACGTACGGCCTGCCGCCGGACCCGCGGCCTCCGGTGTGCTGGACCCCGCCCGGCTCCAGCGCGTCCCCGCCGAGGCCTGGGCCGACACCGCCCGCGTCGACTTCACCGCCTGGCCCGCCCGCGGCGGCCGGACCGGCGACCGCGACCTGCTGGCCCGCGCCCTGCGCACATGGGCCGCGCCGGGCACGACCCCGGTCACCACCATGCCCGGCACCACGGCCGAACCCCCCGCACGGGCGCCCCAACTGCTGTACGCGGGCGATCTGGACGGCCGCGCGGTGGTGCTCCTGCGCGACGGGGACCGTGTCGTGCGCTACGGCGAAACCACCACCGGGTCCGGCGGCCGCACGCTCGACGTCACCCGCACCGACGACGCGGGCGTCACCACGGCGGCGGCCCTCACCCTGTCCCGTGCCCCCGGCGGGGCGTCTGCCCGCTACCTCCTCGCCCCCTGGATCGCCACGGCCGCCACCCGCGACCTGCTCCGCGCGGGCGACACGGCGCACACGCTCACCGTCGCCGCCGACGGCGTCACCGCCCCCGCCGCGGTTCCGCCCGCCGGCGGAGCCTGTGCGTCCTGGCCCGTCCTCGAACTCACCTCCTCGACCCGCATCGTCGAGAAGCACTCCTTCGTCCTCACCGACCTCGGCGCGCTGTCCCCGGTGCACCTGACCTACACGCCGCTGCCGGACGGCCCCGCCGCCCCCGCCCGCCAGCCGCGCGAGGCCACCGGCCCCGAGGCCCGCGCGGCCTGGGCGCCCCTGGCCTGCCGGCTCGGCGAACTGCGCGCAGGCGCGTACCGCGCCGTCAACGTCTGGGACTTCGCAGCCGCCCGGCTGCCCGACGGCGCCGGCCGTGCGGTGTGGTCATGCACCCGGGCCTCCGGCTGGGCCGGGCCCGGCGACGTCACGGTCCGGCTGCGCCTCGAAACGGGAACACCGCAGGACGTGGCACGGGCCCGTTCCACCGCCGCCTGCGGCCGGTTCGGCCAGCACCTCCTCGCGGGCTTCCGCTGGCGCTCCCCGGCGGGCCGCTGGTACCTGCTGGCCGCCGGAAGCCGGCAGGTCACCGGGATCACGGCGACCGGTGCGGTGCGGGCCGGCGCCGCCGACAGGACGCTCGCCGCGCCCTGGCCCGGCCCGGACGGTCCGGTGTCCCTGACCGGAACCCTCGCCGGCGGCGGCACCGTCACCGCCCTCGACGGAGCGGGAGGCGGCCGCGACTGAACGGCGGCGCGGAGCCGGTCACCACCGCGACCCGCGCGGACCGCTACCGCTACCACCTCATGCGGACGTTCTCGGCCCACCCCAGCAGGCCGTCGACCGCGATCGGCCGGCCCCCGTCAGCGCGGACGGTGCCCGCGTAATGGCCGAAACACTGGTCGGTGCGGTTGCCGATCAGCCCTGCGTCCGTCCGCACGCGCCGTACGTGGAACGGCGTGAACCGCAGGTCCACCTGCCCGGCCCCGCCGTCGTGGACGCTCCACGGCGCCAGGGGGTCGTCGGGCTCGAAGTCCCAGACGAGCTCCCGGCCGATCTTGGTGAGCGTGCCGTCGACGCACAGCGCGTTCTCGGTCGAGCCCGTGCCGCGGGTCCACTCGCCGCCGAGCTGGAGCCCGACGGTGTGCCCGTCCGTACGGCCGGAGGCAGCCCCCCAGTTCCAGCGCACGCGCCGGGGCCAGCGCCCGCGCCCGTGGTCCAGCACGGCCCAGGCCCCGTCCCCGAACGGCAGGACGTCGTCCCCGACGGTGACGGTGCCCGTCGCGGGGCGCGCCGTGTGCTTGGAGGTGTACTGGAAGCGCCGCTCGCTCCACGGCACGACCACCGAAAGGGTCTCGTGCCCGTCCGGCAGTGCGGCGAACAGGTCGACCACCACGGGCACCCGGCCGGGCCCCAGGCAGCGCGCCCGCAGCCGGGTACCGCCCGGCCCTTCGCCGATCTCGACGCGGACCTGGCCGCGGACGGGCCGCTCGGGCCCCACGACGACGGGCCGCGTCCCCGCGGAGCCGGCGACGGTGTCGGGCAGTCGCACGCCGCGACCGCCGGGCAGGATCGCGGTCCGCTCGAACTCGCGCCGCCGGGCGGGCCCGAACTCCAGCACGTAGACGGAGTTCAGGGCCAGGTAGTCCAGGTCGCTGACGGTGAGGGCGACCAGGTGCGTCGGCGTCGTGACGCACCAGTACTCCCACCGCTTGGTACGGCCCCAGCCCGGTATCGACGAGCGGTGCAGGGGCCGGCGCGACCAGCCGATCGCCGCGGGATCGACCCTGCCGTCGGGGAGGCACAGTCCGACCGGACCGGTGATCTCACGTTCGTACGTGGCCATGCGCGGACCCTATGCGGCCGCGAGCGCGGTGGTCGAGGGGGCGTGGTCGAGGGGGCGTGGACGTGCGGCGGGGGGGACCGCCCCGTGGTCGCCCCCGCCTGTTCATCGCGGCTCAGGAGTCATGCGCTGCTCCGTGCGCTCAGAACTGCAGCGCCCAGGAGTCGATCTTTCCGGTGTCGAGGTTCGCGTTGTCGTTCACGCGGAGCTTCCACACCCCGTTGGCGACCTCGGAGGAGGCGTTGACGGTGACGGTCTTGATGATGTTGTCCGCGCTGCCGCCCGAGCGGTTGTGCAGGTTGTACAGGGTGCCGTCGGGCGCGACCAGGTCGACCTTGAGGTCGCCGATGTAGGTGTGCTTGATGTCGACCGCGACGGTCAGAGCCGCCGGGGCGTTGCCGCTGACCCCGCTGACGGTGACGGGCGAATCGACGGTCGCGTTGTCGCTGATCGCGTAGTCCGCGGTGTTCTCGAAGCGCTTGCCCGGCGGGACGGTGCCGCCCTCACCGACGTTGAGCAGCAGGTTCGGGGAGCCCGTGCCGGGGCCGGTCACCACGTTCGGCGTGGCGGCCGCGACCAGGGCGTCACGGACCTGCGCCGGGGTGCTGGAGGTGTTCTGCGACAGGTACAGAGCCGCCGCTCCGACCACGTGCGGCGTGGCCATGGACGTGCCGGAGATGGTGTTGGTGGCGGTGTCGCCCGTGCCCCACGAGGAGGTGATGGAGGAGCCGGGGGCGAAGATGTCCAGGACGTTGCCGTAGTTGGAGTAGCTCGCCTTGGCGTCGGTGTTGGTGGTGGCGCCGACGGTGATGGCCTCTGCGACGCGCGCCGGGGACTTGGTGGACGCGTTCGTCGACTCGTTGCCCGCCGCGACACCGTAGGTGATGCCGGAGGCTATGGAGTTGCGCACGGCCGTGTCGAGCGCGGAGTCGGCGCCGCCGCCGAGGGACATGTTGGCGACGGCCGGCTTGACGGCGTTGCGGGTCACCCAGTCGATGCCCGCGACGACCTGCGCGGTCGTGCCGGAGCCGTTGTTGTCGAGGACGCGGACGCCGACGATCTTGGCCTTCTTGGCCACGCCGTACGCGCCGCCCGCGACGGTGCCGGCGACGTGCGTGCCGTGTCCGTGGCCGTCCTGAGCGGTGTTGTCGTTGTCGATGGCGTCGTAGCCGTAGGAGGCACGGCCGCCGAAGTCCTGGTGGGTGATGCGGACACCGGTGTCGATGATGTAGGCGGTGACGCCCTCGCCGGCCTTGTCCGGGTAGGTGTAGCTCTGGTTGAGCGGGAGTGCCCGCTGGTCGATCCGGTCCAGGCCCCAGGACGGCGGGTTCGGCTGGGTCGCGTCCACGGTGAAGACGCGGTCCTGCACGACCGACTGCACGGCCGGGTCGGCGGCGAGCTTCTCGGCCTGGGCCTCGGAGACCTTGACGGAGTAGCCGTTGAGGGCCGCGCTGTAGGTCCGGTCGATCTTCGCGCCGTAGCGCTTCGCCACGGCCTTGCCGCTGTCGGCGGTGGAGCGGGCCGCGGAGTCCTTCAGGGTCACGATGTAGCTGCCGGAGATGCTTCCGGCGGCGCCTGCGTTCTCGATGACGCCCTGTGCGCCGCTGTCGGCGGCCGAGGCGGGCAGTGCGGCGGCCGCGCCGAGCGCGAGGGCCGCGACCGCGGTCGCGCTGATGCCGGCGAACCTCCGGCGGGTGTGACGCATCACGGACATGTGGGGGGTCCTCCTCATGGGTGGTGCACTTCGGGGATGAAGCGGGGGCGACGGCCGACGGGGCGTCGCATGTCGCCATGCACATGACACATCGTCAACTCGCTTCCGCCTTCGAAAGGTTGACCCACCCCCGGCCCGCCCACAAGGGGCCCACGAACGCGTAACATCCTTGCCATGCTCCGGCCATGATTGGGCAAAGACGCGCCGCACATGACGCGGGCACGGCCAATGAGGCCGGCCCGGGGTCCGCCAGCGCGCCGAAGGCGTGCCCGTACCGCCGATGCCGCCGGGGCCGCGGTGGCCCGAGGAGGCTCGATTTCACGCCGGAGGCGCGTGCGGCGCCGAAACGGGGCCGACGTGGCAGCCCTCCCGTGGCGGGACGGCTCCCGGCCGCCGCTGCCTGGGCCCTTCCCGGAGCCCCCGGCGCGGTGACGTACTCCGCCGGCTCCGCCGACGGGGCGGATTCACGCCACGCCGCGCTTCCCGGTGCGGGCTCCGGCCGTGCGCGGTCCGGGCCGGGGCGACGCTCCTCGGAGCCGCCCGGCGGACGACGCCGGGGCCCGGCCCGGAGGGCGGGGGAGTGCTGCGCAGGCACCGGGGAGCGCCTGCCGGCGTACGGAGCACCCGAGTTGTGAAATTTTCGTGAGCGGGCCCGCACCGGCCTCGCGCGAGAGCGCTGACACGGTCCGGCCGGGAGTGCAGAATCGAGCGAGCGGCACCGGGCGGGGGCCCGGACCGGGGCGGGGGGAGCACCGATGGCACGGGCATGGGGTTGGGTACTGACCGCACTGGCGACGGCATTCGTGCTGTGGTACGCCTCCTACTACACGACGATCATGGTCTGGGAACTGCGCAAGCTCTTCGCCTGGTTCTCGCTGCCCCTGCTGACCGTGGCGTGCTGCGTCGCGGCCGGGCTGGCCCTGCGGTGGCTCCGGCGACGCGCGGGCCGTGCCGGGGGCGGGGGCAACGCGGCCATCGTCCTGGGATGGTTCGGCGGCGCCTTCGCCCTGGTGCTCGCCATCGGCTGGCTGGTGTACGGGGCCTACCTCCAAGACCGCGCCTACATGGCCTCCGCGGAAATCGTGAGCGACCCCGTGCCCACGCTGTCCGCCCGCTCCCCGTACGTGGTCGGCAAGGCGCAGGCCGCCCCGCACCTGGGCGATGTCACCGGCGAGATATCCGACATCACCTACCTGCCCGACTCCGACCGTTTCGGCGCCCTGGTCGAGCGGCGCGGCTGGCTCGCCGGGTACGAAGTGGGCCTCGTGCAGGAGGTCCCGCTGGGCGGCACCGGCCGCAGCCAGGAACGCTGTCCGTTCGACGTGGAGAAGGCGGACGCCCGGATCAGCGGCTGGTTCACCCACAACCTCGGCCGGAAGATCTCGGCCGTGAAGCGGTGGGTCCGCTTCGAGGCCGACGACGCCTACGTCACCTGCTCGAACGGCACCCCGGTCGTCGTCGTCCCCCTCAAGCGCCAGACCGGCCTCCTCGTCGTGACCGAACGCCCCGCCGGCGTGGCCCTCTACGACGGCAGCACCGGAAAGCTGACGGTCACCACCGACACGTCCGCCGTCCCCGGCCCCTCCTACCCCCTGAGCCTCGCCGCGCGCCAGCGGGAGGGCACGGCCGCCGTGGGCGGCTTCGGTGACTGGTGGTTCGAGCGCAGCGGCTGGGACGCCTCCGAGGACGGCGCCAACGAGGGCAACGAGTCCGAGTTCACCCTGCGGTACGGCGGCGCCGCGAGCGGTGGCAGCGCCTACGTCACCCCGCTCACCCCGCAGGGGGACGCCAGCTCGGTGGTGGCCGTCTCGACCGTGCCCACGCGCCACCAGGGCGGTGCTCTCGCTCCGATGACCGTATACCGCCTCGATCCCGCCTGGTCCTCGCCGAAGGCGCTCGTGGCGCTCATCAAGGCCGAGTACCGGGACGTCTGCTGCTACAACGACGACGAGGTGTTCGAGATCGTCCCCACCGGGGGCAGTACGTGGACGGCCACCGTCGGCAGCGAACAGAACATCCGCTACCGCGTCGAGGGAAGGGGCCCGGTCGACGGCCGCGAAGCCACCTGCCTCAAGGCCGCCGACGGCGCCCTCATCCGGTGCGCGTACGCGGCGCCCGGCTCTCCCGAGGAGCAGGAACTCAAACGCCGGGAGCAGCAGAAGCAACAGGACGGCGCGGCGAAAGGCGGCGGCGATCCGGGCGACCTCAAAGGCCTGACCGACGAGCAACTGGCCGATCTCCAGCGCCGCTTGGGTGACGAGTTCGTCCGCCGGCTGAAGAGCGGCTGACGGAGCGCGGGCGCAGGGCACCCCTGCGGGCCCGCACGGCCCTCGCGCCGCTCCTCCTGGTCACCCGTTCGGCCCATCACCTCCCGGGGGGCACCCCCTCGAAGCCTGTTGATACCGGGACGGACGTGCACATCGTGGTACGGCATACGAGAAGCCTCGGGCCGTGATCGCGAAAGGTGTGCAGTCTGTGTCTCAGGAGCAACGCAAACGGGGGACCAGGCTGCGGCTGCCCGTGAAGGCGGCCCTGCCCGGCCGCCACCCCCACGAGGACGAGGCACCCGTCACCGACCGGGTGGTCTTCGGCGTGACGGCCGTACTGACCCTGGGCTTCGTCGTCTGGGGTGTCACGGCCACCGGCTCGCTGGAGAGCGTGTCCGACACCCTGCTGAACGGCCTGATGCACAACGCCGGCTGGGCGTTCGTCCTCGCCGCCTCCGGGTTCGTCGTCTTCGCGCTCTGGCTCGCCATCAGCCGGTACGGACGGATCGAGCTGGGACAGGAGCACGAGAAGCCGGAGTTCAGCACCGTCTCCTGGGTCGCCATGATGTTCAGCGCCGGCATGGGCATCGGCCTGATGTTCTACGGCGTCAGCGAACCCCTCGCGCACTACACCGACCCGCCACCCGGCACCGACCCCGCCGATTCCGCGGACGCCATGCAGACGGCGCTCGCCACCACGCTCTTCCACTGGACGCTGCATCCGTGGGCCATCTACGCCGTCGTCGGCCTGGCCATCGCGTACAGCACCTTCCGCCGCCGCCGACGGCAGACGATCAGTGCCGTGTTCGTCCCGCTCCTGGGGCAGAAGCGCGCCGAAGGCGCCCCGGGCCGGGTGATCGACATCCTGGCGATCTTCGCCACGCTGTTCGGCTCCGCCACGTCCCTGGGGCTCGGCGCGCTCCAGATCGGCAGCGGCATGCACGAGGTGGGCTGGCTGAACAAGGCCGGTACGGGGCTGCTCGTCGCCGTCATCTGCGTGCTCACCGTCTGCTTCGTCTTCTCGGCCGTCTCCGGCGTGGAGAAGGGCATCCAGTGGCTCTCCAACATCAACATGGTGCTGGCCGTCATCCTCGCGGCCTTCGTGTTCGTCGTCGGCCCCACCATCTTGGTCCTCGACCTGATCCCCACCTCCCTCGCCGCGTACTTCGAGGAGCTGCCGCAGCTGATCGGCCGCACCGAGGCGTCCACCGGCGGCGGTGACGTCGCCGACTGGCTGAGCAGCTGGACGGTCTTCTACTGGGCCTGGTGGATCTCCTGGACGCCGTTCGTCGGCATGTTCATCGCCCGCATCAGCCGGGGCCGTACGATCCGTCAGTTCGTGGGCGGCGTCATCCTGGTGCCGAGCACCGTGAGCCTGGTCTGGTTCGCCATCTTCGGCGGGACCGCCATGCGGCTGAAGGAGCAGGGCGAGCTCGGCGGCGCGACCACACCCGAGGCGCAGCTTTTCGGGGTCCTCCAGGAGTTCCCGATCGCGGGCGTGATGAGCCTCCTCGTGATGGTCCTGGTCGGCATCTTCTTCGTTTCCGGCGCCGACGCGGCGTCGATCGTGATGGGCACCCTCTCCCAGAAGGGCACCTTCGAACCTGCCCGGTTCGTCGTCGTCTTCTGGGGCGTGGTGACCGGCGGCGTCGCGGCCGTCATGCTGCTGGTCGGTGAGGGCAAGGGCGACGCCCTCGCGGGCCTGCAGCACCTGACGATCCTCGTGGCGGCGCCGTTCGTGCTGGTGATGATCGGCATGTGCTGGGCCCTCCTGCGGGACCTCCGCCGGGACCCGCTGATCGTCCGCAGCGAACTCGCCGAGGAGGCCGTGGAGGAAGCAGTGATCGCGGGCCACGAGAAGTACGCGGGCGGCTTCGAGATCCGCATCGGCCCGGCGCAGGACCCGGCACCGGGGCAAACGAAGGACGACCGCGACGGCGAGGACCCCGGCGCTGCGCCCCCGCCCTCCTGACGGCCCCGCCCACCGCACGAGGAGGCCCCGGCCGAGTCCGTCTCAGGAGTGCCGGTGATACGCCTTGTTGGCGATGCGCCAGCCGTCGCCCGCACGGACCAGCAGGAAGACGTCGGTGAACGTCTCCGTGCCGTGCGACAGCGTCATCGTCGCCGTGGCGACGGTGCCGCGGACGTCGATCGCGTCGATGCGGCGGCTGCGGGACGGTTCGTCCGGGGCCGGCCGGCCCGGGAAGAGGGCGCAGTATTCGTCGAGGGGCCAGGAGGCGAAACCCCCGTCACGGATGCCCTCGATGTGCGCGGTGGGCAGGAACGCGTCGCGGAAGTGAACCGGGTCGCCGGTCGCGTGCCCGCGCATGTAGGCACGGAGCGGTTCGAGCGCGGCTGCTACGGCATCGGCTTTCGCGGTGTGTCGTGCGGTCATGCCCGCCAGCGTGGTGCACGGCGAGACGTGCGACAAGCGATGATCCGGCATGCCAGACCTGCCGAACCCGCATACCGGCGCCCGGCGGTGCGTGAGTCAGGGGGCGGTGAGGGTGGCGAGGGCGGCCTGGTAGCGGGTGGGGGTCGGCAGGTCGGTGAGGTGGTAACCGGGCACGGCCGCCGGGTGGGGGAGGGTGCCTACGTAGGGGTCGGTGAGGCCGTTGGCGAGCCCGGTTCCCGCGGCTTTGAGACAGGCTTCCTTGCGGGCCCAGCAGCGCGCGAGGGCGGTGATGCGCTCGGCGTCGGGAAGGGCGGTCAGCTCCTGCGTCTCGGTGGGGTGGAGGAGGTGCAGGACGTCGGTGAGGGTCTGCGGGGTCGGGTGCTCTTCGATGTCGACGCCGACGGGGGTGGTGGCCAGGGCGATGTAGGCGTGGTCGCCACTGTGGGAGAGGGAGAAGTGGAGGGGGTTTCCCGGGATGTTGGGGCGGCCGTGGGGCGCGCCGCAGCAGGGGCAGTCCTCGCGGGTGAGCCGGACGGTGTGGGGCGGCCGGTCGAGGTACACGCCGAGGAGAGTGCGCAGGGCGAGGTGGGAGGCGACGTAACGGTGGGCCAGGCCCGGAGTGTGGAAGCGGGCGGCGCGTTCGCGTTCCTCCGCGTCGAGGACGGAGCTCGCCTCGGCGACCGGGTGGCCGCCGACGGCGTCGATGGTGGTGTTGAGGGCCCACACCACCGGGGTGTCGGGGGTGGGCGCCGGCCCGGCTGCGGGCGCGGTGGGTCCGAGTTGGTTCACGTGCTCGATCACGTGTTTGAGGGTAGTCGAGGCGGGTGGGTGGTCGGTCGTGGCGGCCCGATCCGGCGGCGGGGAGGTCCTCGGCGGGATCCGGCCGGGGCGGCCCCGACTCCCGTGCCCGGCCGTACCGAGCGACCGTACCGACGGCGGGCACCTCACCGTCTTCGGCGAGTTGGCGGCGGACAGCGCAGTGCGGAGATCGACGGCGCTCCCACCGCGCGCCCCGGCACCGTCCCCGCGGTCGCCCCGAAGCCACCCGCAGCGGCGTAGATCCGCGACGGCGGAGCGCGGCCTCGACCGGTCCAGGGGTGTTCACGCCTCAGCGGTCCCGCTCGACCGGGACCCACAGCTGCGAGTCCGTCTCCGCGCCGACCTCCACCGGCTGCGTCAGCAGGAGTTCCGGACCGGGCCGACTCGCGTACGGGTTCGAGGGGAACCACTGCGTGAACACGTCCCGCCACAGCTCCTGGAGGGCGCCCGGATACGGCCCGCGGTTGTCGAAGACCGCCCAGGTCCCGGCCGGCACGTCCAGGCGGTCGAGCCCCTCGGCCGCCGCCCCTGGGAGGGCCGCCACACCGACCCAGTAGTCCACCTCGGCCCCCTCCTCCCGGCTGTCGGTCAGGTGCACCACCGCGGACAGGATTCCCTCCGGTTCGCAGCCGACCAGCGCCTTCATCCGTACGATCGCCCGCTCGTCCAGGCTCTCCACGTGTGCCGAGGCGGCCTCGTTGAGCCCCTCGTGCACCAGCGGGACCGTGGCCTTCCTGCCGACGACCCGGAACGACTCCTTCTCCACGATCCGGTACCGCATGCTCGTACTCCCCTCGACGACGACACGGAAGGACATGCGCGGCTGCGCCGTGAGCACCGCACCCGTACGCCGGGCCTCGCCCGGACCGATGCCGTGCACCGACCGGAACGCCCGGGCGAACGCCTCGCCCGAGCCGTACCCGTACCGCACCGCGACATCGAGCAGCGTCAGCTCCCCGGCCAGCACATCGGCCCCGGCGAGCGTCATCCGCCGACGCCGCACGTAGACCGGGAGCGGCATCCCGGCGAGCGCGGAGAACAGCCGCCGGAAGTGGTACTCCGACACGGCCGCGATCCGGGCCACCTCGGCCATGTCGATCTCCCGGTCGAGGCCGGCTTCCAAGTGGTCCAGCGCCTGATTCAGCCGCTCCAGCACGCCTGTGCACCCTTCCTCGTGTCTCCACCGCGGGAACGTAGCGAAGAACCGATCGCGCCCGCCCGACAAAGCCGGTGCGGGAATTGTCGGGCAGGGAGCCCCCGCGTCGCATGAGGCTCACATCCATGACTGACATCGAAGGACGGTGCGAGCCGCGGTTCGCCGCGGTGCGCGAGGCACTTGCAGAGGTGCTCGGCACCTACGACGTCGGCGCCTCGGCGGCCGTCTTCGTCGACGGCGAGCCGGTGGTCGACATCTGGGGCGGGCACGCCGACGGGGACCGCTCCGCCGGATGGGAGCGCGACACCCTCACCTGCGTGAACTCGACGAGCAAGAACATGATCGCCCTGTGCGCGCTGATCCTGGCCGACCGGGGCCGGCTCGACCCGGCCGCGCCGGTCGCCGCCTATTGGCCCGAGTTCGCCGCGGCCGGGAAGGAGAACGTGCTGGTACGCCACGTGCTGTCACACACCGCCGGTCTACCGGACCTGTCCGGGCCGACGGCGGTCGAGGAGCTCTACGACTGGGAGAGCGTGACGGCGGGGCTGGCCGCGCAGGCCCCCGAATGGGAGCCCGGAACGGCCGCCGGCTATCACGCGCTCACCTTCGGGTTCCTGGTGGGTGAGATCGTCCGCCGCATCACCGGCCGAAGCATCGGCGAGTTCTTCGCCGAGGAAGTGGCCGAGCCGCTGGGCGCGGACTTCCACATCGGGCTGTCCGCCGAGCACGACCGCCGCGTCGCACCGCTCATCCCGCCGCCGTCGCTGACCGACGCGTACACCGCCGGCGCACCACTCGGGCCCGACGGCGCGCGCCGCGAGTACACCGGCGCCACGGTCCGGGTCAGGGACGTCAACTCCGTGGCCTGGCGCCGTGCCCAGATCCCGGCGGTGAACGGCTTCGGCAACGCCCGGTCCGTCGCCCTCGTCCAGTCGGTCCTGGCGAACCACGGATCGGCCGGTGGTGTGCGGCTGCTGTCCGCCCGCGGTTGTGAGCCCGCGTGGCAGGAGGTGTTCCGCGGCGACGACCGCGTCCTGCGGACGCCGATGTCGTGGACCACGGGCTTCGGCAGGTTCGGCAACACCTTCGGATGGGGCGGATGGGGCGGCTCGCTGGTCGCGAGCGACCCCGACGCACGCATGACGGTGGCCTACGTCATGAACCAGATGCTCGACCGGGACCAGCAGGAGGACAACCGCGGCATGGAGATCATCATGGCTGCCTACAGCGGTCTGCGGTGACCGCCTCCGGCACGCGTCGAGACCGCCTCCGGCGAGGGGCGGCGCATCACTCGGAGGGCCCGCGGGACCGGCCGGCCCGGGCCCGCGCCTTGCGCCGCCTGGCAGTTCGGCGGCGTTCCTCCTCGCTCATGCCACCGCACACACCGAACTCCTGGCCTCCTTCGAGGGCCCACTGAAGGCATGTCTCCCTGACCGGGCAGCGGTGGCACACGGCTTTGGCTTCCTCGATCTGAAGGAGTGCCGGGCCGCTGGAGCCCACGGGGAAGAAGAGATCGGGGTCCTCCCACCGGCAGGCTGCCTCGTGGCGCCAGTTCATCGTCGTTCCTCCATCCGGTTCGTCTTCGTCCGTATTCCCACCCACTCTCCTGGCCGGTCCCGATGGCTCTATTCAGTGCCGTGGCCACCGTTCACGGCTGCCTTGCGCGCCCGTACGGCAGGCCGGTCGGGCGAGCCACCGGGATTCGAAACCCGATACCGGGGCATCCACACAACTCAACCCGGCCGACCCGACAGGAGGCAGCAGTGACCACCTACGTCATCACCGTGCCCGGCACCTTCCTGAGCGACATCGACGACGAGACACGCTCCGAGCTGACCAGGAGGCTGGCTTCGCACCACACAGACCTGAGCGAGACGGAAGACGTGGAACTGCTCACGGTCCACGAGGGCGGCACCTTTTCGGTCCGGCTCGAAGTCGAGGCCCCGGACCGGGCAACGGCCGAGGGCGACGCCGTCCGCCTGCTGGCCGCCACCCTTGAGGAACTGGGCTTCCCGGAGAAGGACGCCCCTCTGGGGCCGCCCGCGGTCACGGGGATCGACGGCGAGTCCTGACACCCCGTCGGCTCCCTCGCGACGGCGGGCGAACACCACGATCGACCGGCCCCGGCCCGTACGGACCCACGAGGCCCGGATGGACCCCCGAGGTCCGGGCATCAGCGCGACATGGCTGTCCTACGAAAGCTCGCCCGCCCCCTGCTCGCCGCTCCGTTCGTGACCGGCGGCCTGCGCACCCTGCGCCGCCCCGACACCGCCCTGACGGAAGCAGCACGGCCCGTCATACGGGCGGTGGGGGACCGTGTCCCGGCCCTCGCCGTGGATCCGCCGCAGCTGGTGCGCGCCACCGGCGCGATCCGGGCCACCGCGGGCCTGCTGTTCGCGACGGGGCGCGCCCCGCGCCTGGCCGCCCTCACCCTCGCTGCCACGCTGGTGCCGGCCTCCCTCACCACGCACGCCTTCTGGACGGAGGAGGACCCGGAGGAACGCGCCCGGCAGCGCGCTCACTTCCTGACGGACCTCTCCGCCCTGGGAGGGCTCCTGATCGCCGCCGCGGACACCCACGGCAAGCCCTCGCTCGCCTACCGCTCGCGGCACGCGCTCCGCCGGCGCCCGGAGGGTGCTGTCCGGGGCCGGGCCACTGCCGCACTTCGGCGCTGAACCGACCACGCTCCGACGCGGGCCCCGATCGACGCGGGCCCCGACCGGCTCGTGTCCCGTCGGGGCGCCTCAATCCCGGGACGGAGCTTGCGCGGGCACGGGGTGGATGACGCCGGTGAGGCGTTCCGAGAGGGCCCACAACCGGTGGGCGGTGTCCGCGTCCTCGATGGCGCGTTCCCGGCTGCGGAGTACGGGTTCGCCGCGGAGCTGGAACGGCCCGTCGGGCACGACGTAGCTTCCTCCGGGCAGGTCGGGCACGGTCGCGGCGTACAGGGAGGTCTTCGCGCCCTCCGGCGTCGGGCGGAAGGCGCTGCGCAGGAGCAGGCGCATCAGGGCTCCGTACGCGCGGCCCCGGGTGCTGTTGGCTCCGCCGGTGAGTACGTTCGAGCGGGTGAGCCCGGGGGCCACGGCCATGCTGCGCAGTCCCAGCCCGGCGGCGTCTGCCCTGCGCTGCAGTTCCGTCGCGAAGTACAGGTTGGCCCGCTTGGACTGGATGTAGGTGAACAGGGGCCGGTAGCCGCGCTCGGCGTCGAGGTTGCCCATGTCGAACCGGGCGAACCGCTGCCCCTCACTGCTGACCGTCACCACGCGCGGGTCGGGGGAGGCCAGGAGGTGCGGCATGAGGAGTCCGGTGAGTGCGAACGTCCCGAGGTGGTTGACGCCGAACTGGGACTCGAAGCCGTCGGCGGTCCGCGAGAACGGCACCATGGCGATGCCGGCGTTGTTGACCAGGAGGTCGAGGCGGTCGTGATTCCAGCCTTCGGCGAACCGGCGGACGGACTTCAGGTCGGCGAGGTCGAGCAGGCGGAGTTCGGCGCGGGCACCGGGTACTTCGGCCCGCAGGCGCTCCAGCGCCTCCTGCCCGCGCTGCTGGCTGCGGCAGGCGAGGACGACGTGGGCGCCGCGGCGGGCGAGTTCGCGGGCGGTGACGTACCCGATTCCGCTGTTGGCGCCGGTGACCACGGCCAGACGGCCCGACTGGCCGGGGATGGAGTCGGGCGTCCACCGGTCGCTCGGCGAAGCGTGGGCGTGCGCCGGGACGGCGTGGGCGTGCGCCCGGGTGGCAGGGGTCATGGCTACCTCGATCCATGGGTGCGGGGCCTGGACGCAGGCAGCGTCAAGCCGCATTGCAACCAAGAGTTGCAATATGCTGATGCTGTCGTATGCGCCGTCCATAAAGCAACTGGGAGTTGCAATGAAGCCTGCCGAGCCCACCCCGCAGCGCGGCCCCACCGTCGGGCGCGGCAGCCGGATGCGCGCCGCCGTACTGGCGGCCACCATCACCGAACTCACGGAAACCGGGTACGCCGCCCTGACCGTCGACGCCGTCGCCCAGCGGGCCGGCGTACACAAGACGACGATCTACCGGAACTGGAAGACCTCCGACGGCCTCGTCGCGGACGCTCTGGCCCACCACTTCGCCACCGACATCCCGATCCCCGACACCGGCGCGGTGAAGAACGACCTGCGCGCCCTCGCCCGCGCACTCGTCGCGACCATGACCACGAGCGCGGGCCGTGCCCTGCTGACCACGGCCCTCTCGGACACCGCGCGCACGCCCCGGCTCGCCGAGATCAAGCGCGCCCTCTTCGAGGACCGCTTTCGGCGCGCGGAGCCCGTCGTCTGCCGAGCCGTGGAACGCGGCGAACTGCCTACGGACACCGACCCGGGCGAACTCCTCAAAGCCCTTGTCGCGCCGATCTACTTCCGCCTCGTGTTCACCGGCGAACCGGTCGACGAGACCACCGCCGACCGGGCAGTGGACGTCGCTTTGGCCGCCGCCCACGCCCACGCACTGTCGGCACCATGACCAGGAGCAGCCGGTCGGCCGGTCGGCCGGTCGGCATGTCGGCCGGTCGGCTCGGTCCTCGCTCTCAGCGCCAGGCGGGGTGGCCTTCGGTGGAGTCTCCGGTGGTGAGCGCCTGCTCGCCGGTCCGGTCCGTGCGGACGGCCCAGATCACCGGCTTCTCGTAGGGGCCGCGGACGAACGCCACCCACTTGCCGTCGACGGACCAGGCGGGGTCCATCTCATGGGCGCTGGTGGCGACCAGTTCACGGTCGTCACTGCCGTCGGAGTCCACGAGGCGGATGTCGCCGTGGGTGCCGGTGCCGTAGGTGCCCGCCGTGTAGGCGAAGGTGGCGCCGTCGGGTGACCACACCGGGTCGAGGGCCGGGTGGGGCAGCCGGGTCACCTGCCGGGGGGCGGGAGTGGGGTTGGGCGCGGCGGGGTCGACCAGGTGGATCTGCCAGTTCTCGGGCGTGGTCTGCAGGCAGACCGCGATGCTCTTGCCGTCCGGCGACCACGCGGGATCCTCGACCTGGCCCGTGCCCGAGGTGAGCTGGCGGGCCGAGCCGTCGGCGACGCCGACCACGAACAGCTGCTGGACACCGTCTTTCATGCGGAGCACGGCGAGCCGGCTGCCGTCCGGCGACCAGGACACCCTGCCGCCGGCGATGGAGGTGATCCGGCGCGCGTTCGAACCGTCGGCGTTGGCGGTCCAGACGGCCGTGCCCTCGGGCGTGCTGCGGGTGAACGCGAACGCCCTGCGGTCGGGGGACCACTGGGGCAGGGTGGCGCAGGCGCCCGCGGCTCCTGTGATGAGCTGCACGGGCTTCTCCGCCGCGGCGTCCCGGCGGGCGATGACGCCGTGGCACGTCCCGGGCCAGCCCGGGGCGGTGTCCTGCCGGACCAGAAGGGGTTCGGTCGGGAACGAGGCGGGGGCGGGGGCGGATTCGCTGGGCGTGGTGTTGCCGCCCTTGGAGTTGTCCTTGGTGGAGTCGTGCCAGGGCTGCCACACGAACAGGCCGACGACCGCGAGGGACGTCGCGAGCGCTGCCGCCAGCACCATTGCGCGGCGACGCCGGGACCTCTCCACACCTGCCGGCGCCGCGGGCGCGGGCGCGGGTGCGGTCACGGGTACGGGAACGGGTACGGGGCCGAACCCCGCCGACGGACCCGTCACCGTACGCTCCTGTTCGGGGCGGGGCTCCACGACACCGGGCGGGTCGGTGTCCGCTGCGGGAAGGGCCTGCGGGCTGCCGGACGGGCCGGCCGGCGGGCTGTCCGCAGCGGTGGGGGGCGCCGTCGGCTCGGGGGGCGGGAGCAGCCGCGTTGCCGCATCCGGCAGCCACGAGTCACCGTCCGGGTGGTGGACGGTGAGGGTGGCGAGGAAGGCAGTCGGGGTGGGCCTTGCCGCCGGGTCCTTGGACAGGCAGGCGCCGATGGCCTCGCGGAGTTCGGAGGGCACCGCGCTCAGGTCCGGTTCCTCGTACACCACCTTGTAGTGCCTGGCTGCGGACGGGCCGTCGCCGAAGGGGGCCCCGCCCGCCGCCTGGGTGAGCACCACTCCGAGAGCGAACATGTCGACCGCGGGGGTGACCGCACCGCCGCCGGTGAGCTGCTCCGGTGCCAGGAACCCCGGCGTGCCGACCTGCAGGCCGGTCTGCGTCAGGGCCGTTCCGTCCAGGGCGCGCGCGATGCCGAAGTCGATGACGCGCGGCCCGTCCTCCGCGACGATGATGTTCGCGGGCTTCAGATCGCGGTGGATGACCCCCGCCCGGTGGATGGCCTCAAGTGCCTCGGCCAGGCCGGCCGCCAGGACGGTGAGCGTGTCGGCAGGCAGCGATCCGACGCGCGCGAGTACCGCTTGCAGGGTGGGTCCGGGGACGAAGGCCGTCACCAGCCAGGCCGGATCCCCGTCCGGGTCGGCGTCGACCACCGGCGCGGTGTGGAAGCCGCCGACCCGCCGTGCCGCCGCGACCTCGTCGGCGAACCTGCGCCTGAACCCGGGCTCGGTGCTCAACTCGGGGCGTACGACCTTGACGGCGACCGCCCGGCCGGACTGCGAGCGGCCCAGGTAGACCACCCCCATGCCACCCTGGCCGAGCCGTCCCACCAGCCGATAGCGGCCCTCGCCGAGCGAAGTCGGATCGCCCGATTCGAGCGGCTTCATATGTCCCCCGTTTCCCACCTTGCGCGATGAACAGCCTCTCCCTATCTGTCGCGCCGTCCACCAGTCAAGCGAGTCCCACGCGAGGACCCGTACGGGGTGCCTGTACGAGGTTCGGCAGGCGTGCCGCCGGCGGCCCGCCGCGGCGGAATCAGGAGGTGGCGGGTGCGATGGCCTCGGAGGACTCCGATGCCTCGGCGGGTGCCGCGACCTCCGCCTCGGCCTCGGTCTCGGGGCGGGGGATGCGGTGCAGCCCCCGGCGGTCGTAGAGGCGGGTGACGGCGAAGCCGAAGAGCAGCGCAGCGACCAGTGCGACGCCCATGGAGGCCCATGCCCGGGTGAGCCCCGCGTCGGCCTGGGCCCCGTAGTAGAGCAGGGAGCGGAGCCCCTCGGTGATCTGGCGCAGCGGTTCGAACTCGGCGAGGGCGCGGAAGAACCCGGGCAGCGCCTGGACGGGCACGGTGGCGCCGGAGGAGGGGACGGCCATCGCGACGAAGACGATGGTGGCCAGCAGCATGCCCGGGGTGCCGAAGGCGGCGAACAGGGCCAGGCTGCCGATGCCGACGACCGCGATGGTGGCGACGGAGTAGAGCCACAGCAGGCCCAGGTGGGAGGCGTCCATGTCGAGGATGCCGACCGTGGCGACCTCCACCAGGGTGCCCATGACCAGGGACAGGCCGAGCATGAGGGCCATGCCGATGGCCAGGGTGCGGACGCGGCTGGTGTGCTGGACGGGTTCGCGCTTGCGGAAGGGACCGAAGTCGGTGTGCAGGTAGCCGAGCGCGGTGTCGACCTGGGAGTTGACCACGTTGGCGCCGAGCATGCCGCAGACGACCAGGACCAGCGCGTAGTAGAAGGCGCTCAGACCCATGGCGCTGCGGGGCCCGACGGGGTGGCCGTCGGCGACGGTCACGGTCACCGGGTCGGCCAGCTTGAGCTGTGCGGCCGTCGGGAGCGGGGTCTTCTGGGATCCGGCCTGCTTGAGGAGCTCCTGGCCGAGCTGGGCGGAGGCGGCGTGGGCAGCCTTCTGCGCGGCCTGCGAGGCCATGGAGGAGCCGATGCTGCCGGCGGCCTGGTTGGTCAGCACGGTCATGGTCGGCGGCGCGGCCTTGCCCTGGGGTGCGGGCTGCGGCGCCGTGAGCCCGGTCACCGTGGCCGAGAAGTCGTCGGGGATGACGAGGGTGCCGAAGAGCTTGCCCTTGCCCAGCCGCTCGTCGGCCTCCTCACGGCTCACGACCTGCCAGTCGATGCTCTTGTCGCCCTTGGCCGCCTGCTGGATCCCGGCGACGACCTGCTCGCCCAGGTTGACGTGGCGGCCGCCCGCATCGGCGCCGCGGTCGGCGTTGACCACGGCCACGGGCAGGTCGCGCAGATTGCCCTTGGGGTTGACGTTGCCGCCGACGTAGAGCAGGGCGAACAGCATCGAGACCACTGCGGCGATGAGTCCCGTTCCGATCCACAGCTGGGGTCGGCGGAGCACGGAGGTGGGCGGCGTGGGCTGAGGCATCGATTCTCCGGTGCGGCGGCGTTTCTGTGTTGGATACTTCGAGTATCCAGCTACTGGATAGTGGCAGTATCTTGTTGTGGTGTCCAATCGCCGAAGCCAGGTGCAATGAAGATCTCGGAGCTCAGTCGGCGGACCGGCGTGCCGGTCGCCAGCATCAAGTACTTCCTGCGGCAGGGTCTGCTGCCCGCGGGGCGGGCGACGGCCGCGACCCTGGCCGAGTACGGGGAGGAGCACGCGCAGCGGCTGCGCCTGATCAAGGCGCTGACCACGCTCGGCGGTCTGTCGATCGCCGCCACCCGCGACGTGCTCGGGGCCGTCGACCAGGCGCACGGCGTCGAGGGGGCCCTCGGGGCGGTCAGCTACGCCCTGCCGGTACCGGGGGTGCGCCCCGAGGAGGTGTCCGAGGGCGACGCGACCGCGGGGGCGGAGGTGACGGAACTGCTCGCGACCCTGGAGTGGCAGGTGCCGGGGACGTCACCGCACGTGAAGGGGCTGACGGCGGCGCTGAAGGAACTGCGGCGGCTGGACGCGCACTACGCCCCGGCGGAACTCGCCGCCTACGCGCGGCTGGCGGAGTCCGTGGCCCGGCTGGACCTGGAGCGCGCGGTCGGCATCGACGACCCGGTGTCACTGGCCGAGCGGGCGGTCGTCGTCCTCGCGGTCTGCGCCCCGGTGTTCGAGCTCCTACGCCGCCTCGCCCAGGAAGACCAGGTCAGACGCCGAGTCGCGGACGCCGGCGACGCCGGGGCCGTGTCGCCCGACCAGCGCCGGCGGGTGTGACGGCCTGCTCTGCTCCGGAGATCGCGTCGCGGCCGGAGTGCTGTCCGACCCCGGACGGCGCGCCTGGGTTCCCTGCACCCGTTGCCCGTCGTGCGCGGCCGCTTCGCCCTGCACGACCTCGACGGGGTCCCGGCCGGGCCCGAGGGCCTGCTCCGGCGAGGTCGGATCGACGGTGACGCGGTGATCCCGTCCTCCCTGCTCAAGGGGGGAGTCACAACCGGCCTCGGCGTAGGTGTCTGCGCCGTCTGCCTGAGCTTGCTCCGGGGTGTTCAGGTCCGCAACGCCCGCGCCCGAACGGGAAGTGGTGATACGGCGTCTCGGCCGGGTCTTCCACCCCGGTGAGGGGGGTGATGCGGGGGCGAGGCTCAGGTGACGCGCCCAGCCATGGGCCGGGCGCGTCGTGTCACTTGGTCGTGCGAGCCCGAAGGGCGGCTCAGTTGCCGATGCCGGAGGTGCCGACGCCCGAGTTGCCGATGCCGTGGCTGCCGATGCCCGTGTTCGCGATGCCCGCGCTGCCCAGTCCCCAGTTGGCGACACCGGCGTTCCCGACGCCGTTGTTGAAGGCACCGGCGTTTCCGACACCGTCGTTGAATACGCCGGCGTTCCCGACGCCGTGGTTGCCGATTCCCGAGCTGCCCACCCCGTCAGCGCTGGCCGTACCGACGCCGACGGCGGCCAGCACTGCCGCGCTACCCAGCACGGTCGCCACGCGAAGAAGAGTCGCACGCATCCTGACATACCTCCTACTTAGGGGATCTTTCCGCCCATATCCCTAACATGCGGTGAGGCCGTGCACGGGGATGCCCGCATCTGGCGTGCCGCCCAGTTCCCCCGATGTTCCGGAGGGCTCCCTCCACGAGCGAGCTTGAGGACGCCGCTCCGGATCATGGAAGCCGACGACGAGTTGTGGCAGGTGTACAACCCTCTCGCGCCCCGGAGCTATGACCACCCCGGCGGGTACATCACCCGCTTGGCCCCCTACGCGGACTACGCGGACATTCGCGTCGCCGTTCGGGACGGCCGCGTCGTCGCCGGACGACGAGGGAGGCCTTGCCCCGGCCAAGGCCCGCCTCCATCCGGGCGTCGCCCCCGCGTCTGACACCACACGGCCTGACGCGCCAGAGAACGCCTGAGGCAAAGCGTCGAGGATGTGGTCGGGGTGCGGTGGGGTGGTGGGGGGTTGAGGATGGGCCAGTACCTCTTCGGTGCATTTCGCCCTATTTCGCGTGTGGGGAGTGGTGTCGTGTTGGAGCGGACTTTGCGTAAGGACCGCACGGAGGTCACGTTCGTCCTGCCGGTGGACGCTCCGCCGGGGCCGGTGAGTGTGGTGGGGGATTTCAACGACTGGCAGCCCGGTGTCCACACTCTTGAGCCGCGGACGGACGGTAAGCGGGCGGTGACGTTGACGCTGCCGAGTGAGGGCACGCATTCGTTCCGTTACCTGGCGGCGGGTGATTACTGGTTCAACGATGAGAGTGCGGGTGACCGGGACGGCCCCAACAGCCGCCTGCACACCTGACCCCCTGCCCGCCCGGTTCCCGCACGGCGCGGCCCCGCCGCCCCTGTCCGGCGTCCGGCCCGGCCGCCTTCTGTTCCGTCTTCCGGGTGTGCGGCCTGCTCTTCGGCCCGGGGCTCTTCATCTGGTCCCGCCCGGTGTGCCCGCCCCGGGTGTCCGGCCCTGGGTGCCTGGGCTGTCGCCGCGGGTGTGTGGTGCTGCCGGCGTGACGGGGCCTTCTGCCTGTCTGGCGTGGGTTTCCGGCACGGTTTGCTGCGGCTGCCCTGCGGGGCGTAGCTGGGGCCCCGTACGCGGGTGCGTGCGGGGCTGGGCGGGGGTCGTGAGGGGGGTGTCGGCCCGCTTGGGCCGTGCTGGCTTGTGTGTGGTGTGGTTCAGAGCCCGAGGGCGATGGCGATGCGGGTCATTTCGGCGGTGGTGTTGACGTTGAGCTTGGCGCGGATGCGGCGCAGGTAGGCGTCGACGGTGTGCTTGGAGAGTCCCATG